>NZ_CP010976.1:1442560-2885121 GCF_000949425.1 Paenibacillus sp. IHBB 10380 | reverse complement strand
TAGAAATCTCTGAAAAGGAATATCAGCAAATGCTACAGGAAGTTGCGGTTATGACTTTATGTTCCTTAGAAGACCCGATCCGTGAAGAAGAATCCGAGACTCGCTTGAGCATGTTAATAGATGATAAGGCCAAAAACCCAGATTATAAGATTAATGAGTTCTATATGCAGGAATGTCTAGTAAAGGGCATTGAAAAGTTGACTGAAAAGGAACGCATTGTTGTATCACTTTTATATTATGAAGATCTATCACTAAGTGAAATTGCAGAGGTCATGTCACTTTCTCCGTCTCGAATCTCACAGCTTCACTCTAAGGCTATTTTGAGATTAAGAGGAACATTGGAGAAGAATAAGGATCTATTGTTGCAAACGGATTAAAGCAGGTTACTTAGTGAAAATGTTCCGTATGTGGGTACCGTGAAAAGAGGGGGAGTAAGCTTGGTAGAACATGGAGCATTAGATAAATATCTGAATGTTACGTTTTCTGATGACAAAACTACGGCATACCTCCAGTTCTCTAGCCTAGATGATGAATTGAAATTCACCCCAGAAGAGCTGGAAAAATTTATTCGTAGTCATAAAATTCAATATGGAATTGAATATCAAATGATCGATCGCATTGCTAATCATCCAGGTGAATACTATTATAGTAAGACTCCAATTGCTATTGGCGTGTCAGCTGTTTCTGGAATAGATGGTTTCATCGAGTTTTCTTTTAAAATTGGACAAGATAAGACTCGCCGACCGTTAGAGAATGAAAAAGGACATGTAGATTATAAGGAAATCATTAGTCTGAATAACGTGCGCAAAGGACAGTTGATTGCACAGCGTAGACCACCGGAGATAGGGAAAAATGGGATGTCCGTACACAATGAAGAGATCCCCTTTAAACCGGGAAAAGAAGTATACTTCAAAGTAGGCAAAAACGTCCTTGTTAATGCGGAACAAACAGCAATGTATGCGGCAATTGATGGTATGATTACAACAACAGACAAAAATAAAATTAATGTATTTCCAATATATGAAATTAATGGCGATGTAGATTATAGTACAGGGAATATTGACTTCGTAGGAACTGTAGTTATCCGTGGTAATGTCTTGAGTGGATTTCGGATCAAGGCAGCAGGTGACATTCGTGTAATCGGTGGAGTAGAAGGAGCTGAACTCGAAGCCGACGGGTCTATTGAGATCTCAAGTGGCATTATTGGGTATCACAAAGGATACGTGAAGGCAGGCCATAACGTTAAAAGTTCCTTTATACAGGATGGAAATGTTATAGCTGGAGAAGATGTGCTCGTATCTCAAAGCATTATGCATTCCAATATTAGAGCAGGTAAAAATGTTATTTGTAAAGGAACAAAGGGGCTTATCGTGGGTGGTTGCATTCAGGCTGGTGAGAGAGCGGTTGCAAGAACGATTGGAAATACGATGTCTACAGTGACTATTATTGAAGTAGGTGTCTTGCCTGAACTCAGGAATGAATTGGTCGAGCTTCGTAATCAGTTAAAGCTTCTTACTGACAACATGGAGAAAACAGGAAAAGGTCTAAACATGTTAGACCAGTTGGCTGCTTTAGGTCAATTGACACCGGATAAACTCAGTATGAGAATTAAACTTAAGGCAACACAAAGCTCCTATGTTCGTGAGAACGCCGAAATTAAGGATCGTATTCTAGATATTGAGAAAATGTTAGAAGATACGGGGAGAGCGAAAGTAGATATTGAGAAAACCATTTACGGAGGTTCCAAAATAGTCATTGGAAGATACACACGTTATGTGAAGGATACTTCGGAACGCGTTTCTTTTTATTATCATGAAGGAGATATTAGCATGGTTCCTTTCATCTAATGATTCACTGCAATGAATGCCTATATTAAAGTCTTATAGGAAGAGGTGGATATCGTGAGTATGAAATCGGTGGAAATGCAAATTGCAATGCCGAGAACCCATGAAGCAGGGAAAATACAAAACGAGTTTCTTCAGCGGCCCGTACAAGATCAGGTTCAATTGGCTGCGCAGAGTATAAAGGAAAGCCGGGAAATGAGCCAGCGCAGTACTGAAGTAGATGAGACAGCGCATTCATCGATTCGTGAAGAAGGGAAGCAGCATTCTTCACAGAAAGATGGACTGTCACGAACACAAGAACAAGAACAACAAGAACAAGTCACAGAACAACATCTGGCGGAGCATCCTTATAAGGGGCATCGCATTGATCTGTCTTTATGATTGAATGATAGGAACAAAAGGAGACTAGAATCTTTTGGAACCGTGGATAATTATCGTCCTGTTAGGGGCTGCAGCCTTAGTGTATGCTTTCATGTTGCCGAAGAGAGCAGTACCTGTGGACAAGTCTTCATCAGATCGTGTAGTAAAGGAAGTAGAGGCTACATTAGAACAGTATATGGCCGATATTGAAGAGGAAAATAATGCATTGGTTGAATTAGTATCACAAATGAAGAAAGATTCATCAGTGAAGCAGTCAGTTCTTGAAGGGCAGTTGACTGAACTGAAGCAACAACTAGTTCATGTTGAACAGCATTTAATTGAACATGCTAATCGTATTACTATAACTGAGAATAAACAATCTAATGATCTTCAAATAGGCGCGAATATAGTTGCTGAAGTGCAACCTATAGAACTGCTTGATACGCCGGAAGAACGGATTGACACCATCAAGCATCGTTATCCGGAATTATTCGAATTGCATGATCAAGGTAAGTCTATCGATGTTATAGCTAAGACAGTAGGTCTTCAGCGTGGAGAGATACAACTTATTCTTCAACTTGCGAAACAGGAGGCAGCGATGTGATCAAAGATCGTTTTTTTATGACGGGTCTTGGTGCTGGTCTTGTGATTGGAGCACTCTTGTTAGCTCTTATGGGCAAAGCTGAGGGTTTAGCTACAAATGATAAATCTACAACTCCATTAACGAAAGAGCAGATTGTAGAACAAGCGGAAGTGCTGGATCTGAAAGTAGTGGATTCATCGGAGGAACTATTAACTGAAACAGAGTGGACAGAGGTGATGGTGGAGAAGAGTGGTAAACTACAGGGGGGAGCTACAGAAGAACCAAAGCAAAGTAACCCTGCAGTAGAACCAACGAACCCAGGAGAGCCTATAGCACCTGCTAAGACCTCAAGTGAGGCCAGTAAGACAACGAAGCCAACTGTTAAGACTCCAACAGCCCCAGCCAAATCAGCGGGCACAACACCGACAGCTAAACCTAAATCTTCGGAGGTTATTCCTTTTAGGATTAAGGGGGGAAGCAATCTCACTGACATTGCAAAGGGTTTGAAGAAAGCTGGCGTTATCACGAACTCAGAGCAATTCATTAAGGAAGCTACCTCACAGAAAGTCAATACGAAGTTACGAGAAGGTTCCTATACTTTTTCAGAAGAGGATACCCATAAGTCGATTATTACCAAGATCACAACGATACCGTCACGCTAAGATTTATTATAGTGGACGGTTTTTGTGATATCATTATAGTTAGAGATGATGTTCTATGAAAAGAGATTGCATAGATCATCCAGTTATGTTATATTAATTGACGGTGTTAAAAACACACGCCAAGTGATTCTTACAGGGGTTCTTTCTGCATAGAAAGTCCTGAAGGAAAATGACGGTTGGCGGAGGACACAAAAACCAATTCGGAGGTGCTTTACAATGGGAGTAATATCCATGAAGCAACTTTTGGAAGCAGGGGTACATTTCGGTCATCAGACCCGCCGCTGGAATCCAAAAATGGATCGTTATATCTTCACAGAAAGAAACGGAATTTACATCATTGATTTGCAAAAAACGGTTAAAAAGGTAGAAGAGGCTTACAACTTCATTAAAAGCGTTTCTGCAGAGAATGGTACTATTCTTTTCGTAGGAACGAAGAAGCAAGCTCAAGATTCTGTGAAAGAAGAAGCTGAACGTTGTGGTATGTTCTACATTAACCAACGCTGGCTCGGCGGAACTTTGACAAACTTTGAAACAATTCAAAAACGGATCTTCCGTTTGAAGGAACTTGAAAAATGGGAAGAAGACGGCACATTTGGCGTCCTACCTAAAAAAGAAGTTATCCTTCTTCGCAAAGAAAAAGATCGTCTTGAGAAATTCTTGGGCGGAATCAAGAACATGAAGGGCCTTCCTAGTGCCTTGTTCATTATTGATCCTCGTAAAGAACGTATTGCAGTTGCAGAAGCTCGCAAATTGGGTATTCCAATCGTAGGTATCGTAGATACTAACTGTGATCCAGACGAAATTGATTACGTTATTCCTGGTAATGACGATGCTATTCGTGCCGTTAAACTTTTAACGGGTAAAATGGCTGATGCTATCGTTGAAGCACATCAAGGTGAAGAAGAAACTGCTTAATCTTGGGTTGAGTAATTCATATATGAATTAAATGAAAAGGGTGGTTGGCAGGTGGATAACCTCTCACTGCCCTTTTTTTAAAGACATTAGAGAATAGTTGCTAGGGCTAGGGCTAGGGCTAGGGCTAGGGCCTAGTGTACACTTTCAAAGTAAGCGTACCGCGTTTACTTATGAAACTAGATATGATACTAAATAATACTATTTTGGAGGGAATATTTAATGGCTGTTAATGCTAGTGCGGTTAAAGAGATTCGTGAAAAAACAGGTGCAGGTATGTTGGATTGTAAAAAAGCACTTGAAGAAGCTAATGGTGATTTGGACCAAGCAATCGTATTGCTTCGCGAAAAAGGATTGGCAGCTGCTGCCAACAAAGCGGGACGTACAGCTACTGAAGGTACTGTGGAATCTTATATCCACGCAGGCGGGAAGATCGGTGTACTTGTAGAAATTAACTGTGAAACTGACTTCGTAGGTAAAACAGATCAGTTCAAAGAATTTGCACGTGATATCGCTATGCATATTGCAGCAACTAATCCTCTTTATGTACGTCGTGAAGAAGTACCAGCTGATGCAATTGAGAAAGAAAAAGAAATTTTGAAGGCCCAAGCTTTGAATGAAGGTAAGCCTGAGAAAATTGTTGAAAAAATGGTTGAAGGACGTATCAGTAAATACTACGAAGAGTTCTGTCTTATGGAGCAATCTTTCATTAAAGATCCTGACAAAACGATCAGCACTTTGTTGAAAGAAAAAATCAGTACAATTGGTGAAAATATTACAATTCGTCGCTTTGCTCGTTTTGAACTTGGAGAAGGTTTGGAAAAGAAACAAGATAATTTCGTAGAAGAAGTTATGGCTCAAGTTAATAAATAAGTACTGGATATGACAATATAAGTTATAAAGAAGAGTGGAACACAGTGTGTTCCTTCTTTTTTAAAATATAAGAAAGTATAGAGTATTGTCCCATATTTTCTTATATTTCTTGAATGTTAGATGAAATTTTTATAACTTGGCACCGCCCTATTGAGGTGCTGTCTTAAAGTGGAGGTAGAATATTGGAGCAGCCTGTATTTAAAAGAGTTGTGTTGAAAGTCAGTGGTGAATCACTCGCGGGTCAAAATGGATACGGTATTGATGCCGATACCATAGTTTCTATTGCAGAACAAATTAAAGAAGTAGTAGAACTTGGCGTTGAGGTAGCCGTCGTTTGTGGTGGTGGTAACATCTGGCGTGGGATTGCTGGAAGCGCTAAAGGTATCGATCGTGCAACAGCCGATTATATGGGAATGCTTGCAACAGTAATGAATTCGCTTGCGCTACAGGATGCATTGGAGCAAATTGATGTACCTACTCGCGTTCAGACTTCGATTGCTATGCAACAAATTGCAGAACCGTATATCCGGCGTAGAGCTATCCGCCATTTAGAAAAGGGTCGCGTCGTTATTTTCGCTGCAGGTACAGGCAATCCGTTCTTCTCGACGGATACAACAGCTGCATTACGAGCTGCAGAAATTGAAGCGGAAGTTATTCTAATGGCTAAGAATAAAGTGGATGGCGTATATTCAGCTGATCCTTTCATAGATAGTACTGCAGAGAAGTTCGAGCAATTGACTTACTTGGATGTACTGAATAAAAATTTAGGTGTGATGGATTCTACTGCAACATCCTTGTGCATGGACAATAACATCCCGCTAATCGTATTTGCCTTAACGATACAAGGAAACGTTAAACGTGTCGTTCTAGGGGAAAAAATCGGAACTACTGTAAAAGGAGCGTAGACTGATGCCACAAACCGTGAAAAAACATACTGAGGATCGAATGGAAAAAGCCATCCTCTCGTTAAAACGTGATCTTTCGTCTTTACGTGCAGGACGAGCAACACCTGCAATACTTGATCGAATTCAAGTGGAATATTACGGAGCACCCACACCACTCAATCAATTAGCTAACATAACTACACCAGACTCACGTACGCTAATGATTCAGCCGTGGGACAAATCTTCTCTCTCAGATATCGAAAGAGCTATCTCTAAATCGGATCTTGGACTTACGCCTTCAAATGATGGATCTATGATTCGTTTATCTATCCCTGTTCTTACAGAAGAGCGTCGTGGGGATTTAGTGAAGTCAACCAAAAAATTCGGTGAGGAAGCAAAGGTGGCCATTCGTAATATTCGTCGAGATGCAAATGATGAAATTAAAAAAATGGAAAAAACCGATATTTCCGAAGATGAATCTCATAGACACCAAGAGGACATTCAGAAACTCACGGACAAGTTTATCGGAGAAGTAGACAAAGTTCTCTCAGCAAAAGAAAAAGAGATCATGGAAGTATAAGAGACGTATAGCCCCTCCTTTATGGTGGGGTTTGTCTCTTTCTAATAGAAACGGTGTCCATAGTGATTGGCATAGCTGTTTCAACCTGCACAATGTGGCTTGGAGGAAATGGAATGATCAAACGAATAAGGTCGTGGTGGAGAAAGAAAGACGCTCTGAAGCCAATGGACATATCCGCGGACAATATTCCTCGGCATGTCGCGATCATCATGGATGGTAATGGGCGCTGGGCGAAAAGGCTCGGTTTACCTCGTATTGTTGGACATCAAAATGGTATGAAAGCTGTTAAACGTGCTACGATTGCAGCTGATGATCTTGGAATTAAATATTTGACATTATATGCATTCTCGACCGAGAATTGGAAACGACCTAAAGATGAAGTTGATTTCTTGATGCGGCTTCCAGAAGAATTTCTAGCTATCGAGTTAGATGAATTAATACAAAAAAATGTTCAGATCCGTATGATGGGTGACAAAGAAGGATTGCCCACACACACGTTGCTAGCTATGGAGAAAGCTATGAAGCTCACTTCAAAGAATGATGGACTTGTGTTGAATTTTGCTCTTAACTACGGTAGTCGTAAGGAATTGACTGATTGTGTGTCACACATGGGTCGCGAAATTGAAGCAGGGCGAATGAAGGCAGAAGAGATTACAACGAAGTGGATTGATGATCATCTACATTCACAAGGATTACCAGATCCTGATCTGCTGATTCGAACAAGTGGAGAGATGAGACTCAGTAACTTCATGCTCTGGCAACTCGCTTACAGTGAATTATGTTTCACTGATATATACTGGCCTGAGTTTAATAAACAACATATGCACGAAGCGGTTGCTGAATATCAGCGTAGAACTCGGCGATACGGCGGCCTGTCATAACTCAAGTGGAGGATGGAAACCGTTGAAACAACGACTGATTACCGGAATCATTGCTGGAACTATATTCTTGGGATTTTGTATACTTGGTGGCTACCCATTTCATCTTCTTATTCTGGCTATGTCTTTTATAGGCTATTATGAATTTGTTAAAATGATTAAAATACACCCCTTTAGTATAGTGGCCCTCGTAGGTTACTTAGGCGTATTGATGTTCATGTTTCCTTGGGAACTTTTACATATCACATATACACCAACACTAGAACATGGAATATGGTTGTTAATGTTTTTGTTCATGTTGATTACTGTGTTCAGTAGAAATAAAATCGGGATTAAACATATTTCATTGTTATTTATAGGTGCCCTTTATGTAGGAATCGGTTTTTCCTATATTGCGGGGTCTCGAAATTCACCAGACGACCATGGTCTTTTTTGGACGTTTCTTATTCTATCCTGTATATGGGCAAGTGACTCAGGGGCATATTTTCTAGGCAAAATGTTTGGGCGTCATAAGTTGTGGCCTTCCATCAGTCCTAACAAAACCATTGAGGGTGCGCTAGGTGGGGTCATGGTTGCTATTATCGTTGCTATCATTTTTGCTGGTTTTTCAGGGGATATTCTGAGTGTAGGAAGAGCTGTACTCATTGGGCTTACCTGTGCTGTTGTTGGTCAATTAGGTGACCTAATTCAGTCTGCTTATAAAAGAGTATATGATATTAAAGATTCTGGTAAGTTACTCCCAGGTCATGGTGGAATTCTAGATCGCTGCGATAGTTGGATTATTGTATTTCCATTTGTACATATCGTGATGTTGTTACCTTACTAACACAAGAGAAGGTGCATTATGAAAAAAATTAGTATTCTGGGTTCCACAGGCTCCATTGGAACTCAGACCCTTGACGTGGTGTCGATGCACCCAGAGCAGTTTCAAGTCGAGGGATTGGCGGCAGGAAATAATACTGAATTGTTAATGCAGCAAGTCAGTCAATATAAGCCACGTAAAGTATCTGTATCCACGAAAGATTTAGCTGACCAAATCAAGCCACATATTCCAACTACAACTGAAGTATTTTATGGTAGTGAGGGCTTGATAGAAATTGCGGCCGGCACGGAAGCAGATACGGTTGTAACAGCAGTTATGGGAAGTGTGGGCTTGCGATCAACTCTTGCGGCCATTGAAGCTGGTAAGCATATTGGACTCGCTAATAAAGAAACGTTAGTGACTGCAGGTCATCTGGTCACATCGCTTGCTCATCAAAAAGGAGTGAAACTTCTTCCGGTTGATAGTGAGCATTCTGCTATTTTCCAATGTATGAATGGAGAACGTAGAGAAGATGTTGCAGGAATTACAATAACTGCTTCTGGAGGTTCTTTTCGGGATTTGAGCCGCGAAGAATTGAAGCATGTCACCGTAGAGGATGCACTGAAACATCCCAATTGGTCTATGGGATCCAAAATTACAATTGACTCCGCTACGATGGTCAACAAAGGACTTGAAGTCATTGAAGCACATTGGCTTTTTGATCTATCTTATGATCAAATTAATGTCCTTCTTCATCCCGAGAGCATCATTCATTCATTTGTTGAATATTGTGATAGTTCGATTGTTGCTCAGCTTGGAAATCCAGATATGCGCGTTCCCATTCAATATGCGTTAACGTATCCTGAACGTTGGCCTTCTCCTTCAGCGAGATTGTCACTAGCGCAAGTAGGAAGTCTTCATTTCAAGGAGATGGATTATGCAAGATTTCCTTGTTTAAGATTAGCCTACGAATGTGGTAGAATGGGAGGCACCGCAACAACAGCTTTTAATGCTGCTAATGAAGTAGCCGTGGCACGCTTTTTGAATCGAGAAATTTCGTTTTTACAAATAGAACAGATTATTGAAGGTGTGCTTGAACAGCATATCAATCTTTCTGAACCGGATATTTACGGTATTGAGGAATGCGATCTTCGTTCACGTGAGTTAGCTTCGAAGTTATAATTTGAACACCATAAGACTCCTCCTTTTTATAAAAATGCTTCAGAAGTGATTCTCTTGTGTTGGGTCGGAGAATAATGATAATCTATATGGACATACTTCGATCTTAGACAATAAAGGGGATGAGACGATTGGAAATGGTGCAGGTAGTATTTTTGACGGTACTGATGTTTTTCTTGATTGTGACGGTTCATGAATGGGGACATTACTATTTCGCTAAACGTGCTGGAATACTAGTTCGTGAATTTGCGATCGGTTTCGGCCCAAAGCTGTTTTCTTATAAACGTAATGAAACGCAGTTCACGTTGCGATTGTTACCTTTCGGTGGCTATGCTCGTATGGCTGGGGAGGATCCTGAGATTATTGAGATTCTCCCAGGGCAGACCATTGCTATTCGAATCGTTAATGGTGAAGCTAAGAAAATTTATTTGGACCAACTAGATAATCGGAAGAACGTCATCCGTGGTGAAGTAGAATCCATTGATTTGGATATTGCGTTAACACTCCGACTGAATGTGGATGGAGATAGCCAATCATATCAGGTGCATCCACAAGCCATGATGGTGACTAAGGGGCAAGAAACCCAAATTGCACCGAAAAATCGTCAATTTGGCAGTAAGACTATCGGACAACGTGCTCTATCTATTTTTGCTGGGCCGCTAATGAATTTTTTGCTGGCGTTTATTCTATTTGCAATGCACATTCAGATGGCTGGAATACCGTTAGATAATCCTCAGTATATACAAATTGCTGATGTGACTAAAGGCATGCCTGCTGAAGAAGCTAGTTTGCAAAAGGGAGACATCGTCGACTCCATCAATGGTGTTAAGATTGGTGCGGATCGTAAGAAGATGGTTGATATGACGTTCGAATCTAAAGGTAAGCCTATGGAGTGGACTATTATTCGTGATGATGAGACCTTTAATGTAACCTTAACTCCACGTGAGATGGCTGGACAGGAAGGCGGTAAGGTGGGTATTACGTCTGAGCTTCCTACCCGTAAAGCTTCGTTTGGAGAAACGTTTACTAACTCAGGTAAAGCGATGGTAACCACAACAGAAATGATTTTTCAAGGCTTCAGTCAATTAATTGCTAAGTTCTCCATGGATGATTTAGGAGGACCTGTACGTACCTTTGAGGTAACTGGTCAGATTGCTAAGCAGGGAATCGAGCAGCTTACTTATTGGGCAGCGATATTAAGTCTATACTTAGGTATTTTCAACTTATTGCCGATTCCTGCACTTGACGGAAGTCGTCTTGCCTTTCTCGGTGTAGAATGGATCCGCGGTAAACCTATCGATCCTAATCGTGAAGGTATGGTTCATTTCATCGGATTTGCGATGTTATTCTTACTCATGATAGCTGTAACATATAACGATATATTAAGATTAATTAACGGATAACGGAAATATTGATAGGTTCTATATGCGAGATGTGGGGCCAAGTCTTGGGAGGAAGTCCATTTTTATGTCAAAAGATAAACAATTTGTAACGGAAATCACACCACAAGGTGAAGATTTCTCACGCTGGTATATTGATGTTATTAAAAAGGCTGAGTTAATGGATTATTCTCCAGTACGCGGATGTATTGTATTCCGTCCGGATGGATATGAAATTTGGGAACACATCCAACAAGAATTAGATCGACGTTTCAAAGAGACAGGTCACAGAAACGCCTATTTCCCTTTGTTTATACCAGAGAGCTTTTTTCAAAAAGAAAAAGAGCATATCGAAGGTTTCAATCCAGAGCTACCTTGGGTTACGGAAGCAGCAGGTGAAAAGCTGGAAGAACGTTTGGCGATTCGTCCAACTTCGGAGACGATGTTTGGTCACATGTATTCCAAATGGATTCAATCCTATCGTGATCTGCCTGTATTGATTAATCAATGGGCTAACGTGGTTCGTTGGGAGAAAAGAACGTTACCGTTTCTTCGTACAAGTGAATTCCTTTGGCAGGAAGGTCATACGGCACATGAGACTGAGGAAGAAGCACGCGAGGAAACGATGCGTATGCTTGAAGTCTACCGTGACTTTGTAGAAGAGTATCTTGCCATTCCAGTTATTACGGGACAGAAGACAGCTTCAGAGCGTTTTGCTGGTGCAGTAGATACATTCTCTATTGAAGCTATGATGAAGGATGGGCGGGCTGTACAAGCAGGGACTTCTCATTATTTAGGAACGAAGTTCGCTGTAGCTTTTGATATTCAATATTTAAGTCGTGAGAATACGCAGGAATATGTACACACGACTTCATGGGGAACGAGTACTCGCTTGATCGGTTCTATGATCATGGTTCATGGAGATGATCGTGGTCTTGCTCTACCTCCCAAAGTGGCACCAACGCAAGTTATCATGATTCCTATTGGACCAGCAAAGACTCGTGAAGCTGTTATAGGACGCACCGACGAATTGTTTAAAGAGCTGAAAAAAGCAGGAGTTCGTGTTCGTGTAGATGACCGTAGTGATGTAACACCGGGCTGGAAATTCAATGAATATGAAATGCGCGGCGTGCCCGTGAGATTAGAGCTGGGTCCTCGCGATATGGAGAATGGTGTCTGTGTATTAGTATCCCGTATCTCAGGGGAGAAAAAAATCGTTCAGCAAGATAACTTGGTTGAAGAAATCAATGCCATGTTAGAGCAAGTACAACAAGAAATGTTTACCCGTGCTAAACAATTTATGCAAGATAACTTTTATTCCGTAGATACTTTGGAAGAAATGAAGACAAGCATGGAGGAACGTCGTGGGTTCTCTTTAGCAGGATGGTGTGGTTCCGAAGAATGTGAGAGCAAGGTGAAGGAAGAAACGGGAGCAACAAGTCGTAATATTCCATTTGAGCCTGCTGAACAAAAGCATACCTGTCTTGTATGTGGGAAACCAGCAGAACATACGGTGGTTTTTGCCAGAGCCTACTAAAGTGTAAGATACGAATAAAGATAAATGATGGAGAGCTTCTGGGCAGAAATGAGTCGGTGGGCAAGAGATCGAGAACATTTTTGTGAACAGGAGCTTTTCATTTTTTCTACAGCATGGGAGTAAGGGGGAGTAACATTGAGTAACGAGGAAGAGAAGAGAAAGAGATTCGAACTTCTTATGAAACAAGGTCAAGTTCCACCCGCACTTATTCAATCTCATTTTATGGACGGATATATTGATCAAGTGGAAACTAGCCATAGCAGTAATGAGTGGGTTATCAGTATCATTAAAGATACACTCATTCCAGGTGAGGTTTATCGAGCGTTCTGTCTCAAAATTCAAGAAAAGCTGCAGCATATAGCCAAAATCACTTTTATTATAAAGTATAGCGACAATGTTCCTACAGCTGATATCGTGGACACTTATTGGGACTTATTTATAGAGTGGGTACAACGTGAAATTCCTTCGGTCAATGGGTGGATGGTCAGAGCTGTGCACGAATTAGAAGGGGATCAAATACTTCTGAAAATGACGGATGCCACCACGTTGGAATTAGCAAAGAAGAAGCAAATTGATCAGGCAATTACACGTTACTATGTGCAGCATTTCGCGCTACCTTTGCGAGTTAAACTTCTCATTGGAGATACGGCCAAAGAAGCTCAGAAGGAATTCCAACAGAAGCGACTTGAGGAAGAGCGTGAAGTTGTTCAGAATATGATCAGTAGCATGGAAGCAGAAGCTCAGAGCTATGATGAAGATGCAGGTGACGTTAGACTTCAAGTGGGTTATGACATCAAAGAGCCTCCAGTTCCTATTCAGGAAATTCAAGATGAAGAGAAGAAGATAACAATTCAAGGCACTGTATTTGGGCTTGACCGGAAGGAGCTGCGTAACGGCAGTACCTTATTCATGTTCAATATCACGGATTTCGGTGACTCCATGCAAATGAAGATGTTTGCTAAGACCAAAGAAGATCTACGGGTCATGAATCTGCTTGAAAATGGTAAGTGGGTAAAAGCTCGGGGACGTGTGGAACTAGATCGTTTCATGCAGATACCAGAGCTTGTTATGATTCCTTCAGATCTGAATGAAGTACAAGCCCCAGCAACTCGCAAAGATAAAGCACCTGTAAAGAGAGTGGAATTTCATTTACACACAACTATGAGTACGATGGATGCAATCACACCTATTGGTGAATATGTCAAAACAGCTGCCAATTGGGGACATACAGCGATTGCAATTACGGATCACGGTGGAGTTCAAGGCTTTCCAGATGCAGCAAAAGCTGCAAAAAAGAACGGAATGAAAATGATTTATGGCGTAGAAGCGAATGTTATTAATGACTCTGTTCCTATTGTTCTTCAAGCACAATCTATTGATCTTAAGACGGCTACTTTTATCGTATTTGATATTGAAACCACGGGTTTATCGGTCACCAATAGCAATATTACGGAATTAGCGGCTGTCAAAATAAAAGATGGTAAAGAGATTGATCGTTACGCCACCTTTGTTAACCCTCATGAGAAGATTCCATATCATATACAGCAGCTTACAAACATTACGGATGAGATGGTTAAAGATGCGCCTGACCTGGAGCCTGTATTACACGAATTTGTGAAATTTGCTGAGGATGGCATTTTAGTCGCTCATAACGCTAGATTTGATGTGGGATTTATACAAACATCTTTGAAGGAATATGGAATGTCTGAAATGACTAATCCTGCTCTGGATACATTGGAACTTGCACGCTTGTTATACCCCGGGATGAAAAATCACCGTCTAAACACGTTGGCGGCTAAATACAAGGTTCTGCTTGAAAGTCATCATAGAGCTGTAGATGATACGATTGCGTTAGCAGGTATATTGAACGGTTTACTTGTAGATGCTGAGAAAATGAAAGGGATTACGATGTTAGATCGTCTCAATGACTATGTGGGTAAGGATCTATCTAATGCTAGACCTTTTCATTGCTGCATATATGCGCTTAATATGATAGGGAAGAAAAATTTATTTAAGCTTATCTCCATGTCGCATACGGAATATTTCAAACGTGTTCCAAGCATTCCTAGATCTAAGCTTGAGGAGATTCGCGAAGGATTGCTTATCATTTCTGGATGCGAGAAGGGCGAATTCTTTGAGGCAGTATTGAATAAGTCAGTTGAAGAGGCAGAAGATGTAGCACTATTCTACGATGTGTTAGAAATTCAACCTTTGACGATGTACATGCATTTGGTGGAAAAGGGACTTGTCAATAGTGCACTTGAACTGAAGACGGCAGTGAAAAGAATATGTGAAATTGGAGAGAAATTAGATAAGCCAGTGATCGCAACGGGAAATGTGCATTATTTAGAGCCTCGTGAGAAGTTGTTCCGTGATATTGCAATCAATGGCATTACTGGATTCAGCCCACTGAAAGATATTCAAAAGCCGGATGCTCATTTCCGCACAACGGATGAGATGCTTGAAGAGTTTGAGTTTCTCGGCAAGAATAAAGCCACTGAAGTTGTTATTACCAATACAGTTGTGCTTGCAGAACGATTCGAAGAGATAAAACTATTCCCTGATCAGTTATATACGCCGATCATAGAAGGTGCTGACGAAGAGATCCGTAACACCTGTTATGATACAGCCAAGAGCATCTATGGCGAGAATTTGCCTGATGTGGTGGTTGCACGCTTAGAGAAAGAATTGGCACCTATTATCAAGTTTGGTTTTTCTGCCAACTATCTTATATCTGAACGTTTAGTTAAGAAATCTAACCAAGATGGTTATCTGGTTGGTTCCCGGGGGTCTGTAGGGTCGTCAGTCGTAGCTACTTTTCTAGGTATCTCTGAAGTAAATCCATTGCCTGCGCATTATATATGTAAAAACGCAGATTGTAGACATAGCGAATGGTTCCTAGATGGTAGCGTACCGAGTGGATTTGACCTTCCTGATAAGACCTGCCCAGATTGTGGAGGACTACTGAAAGGTGAGGGTCAAGACATTCCATTCGAAACTTTCCTTGGATTTAAAGGAGATAAGGTTCCCGATATCGACCTTAACTTCTCGGGTGATTATCAACCGACAGCACATAACTACACTAAAGTACTCTTTAGTGAAAAAAATGTGTTCCGTGCAGGGACGATTGGTACCATCGCTGAGAAGACAGCATTTGGCTATACCAAAAAGTATGAAGAAGAACATCAGAAAAAGTGGCGTGGAGCTGAATTGAGTCGGCTTGCAGCTGGATTTACAGGTGTTAAACGGAGTACAGGACAGCATCCAGGGGGCATTGTCGTTCTTCCTGACTATATGGAAATTGAAGATATCACGCCTGTTCAATACCCTGCAGACGATCAGAGTTCGGAGTGGAAGACAACTCATTTTGATTACCATGCCTTTGATGCTAACTTATTAAAGCTAGATATTCTGGGTCATGATGACCCGACAATGATGCGTATGCTCCAAGATCTAACGGGAGTTGACCCGACAAGCATTCCTATGAACGATGCTAAAGTCATGAGTTTATTCAGTTCTACAGAAGCACTTGGAGTTACACCGCAGCAAATACGGACCCCAGTAGCCACTTATGGGATACCCGAGATGGGGACTAAATTTGTGCGTCAGATGTTGATAGAAGCACTACCAACTACTTTTGCTGACTTACTTCAGATATCCGGATTATCGCATGGAACAGGTGTATGGCTCGGAAATGCACAGGAATTAATTAAAAGTGGAACCTGTAATATTAAGACTGTGATTGGCTGTCGTGATGATATTATGCTCTTTTTGATTTATAAGGCGGGAATGGATGCGGGACTTGCCTTCACCATAACGGAGAGTGTTCGTAAAGGTAAGGGGCTTTCTCCAGAATGGATAGATGAGATGAAGAAATGTAAAGTACCTACGTGGTACATTGATTCTTGTCTCAAAATACAATACATGTTCCCGAAGGCGCATGCTGCAGCTTATGTTATCTCGGCTGTTCGCACCGCTTACTTCAAATTGAATTATCCTATTGAATATTATTCAACGTACTTTACGGTTCGTGCAGAGGATTTCGATGCTGATATATTCTGTCAGGGGTATGATGCCATTTATCGTCAGATTCAAGAAATTGAGCAAAAGGGTTTTCAAGCTACGACGAAGGAAAAGGGTATGTTGGCTATTCTAGAAATGGCACTTGAAATGACAGCACGTGGCTTCAGATTCAAGAATGTTGACCTTTATCGTTCTGAGGCAACTAGCTTTACAGTGGATGGAGATTCATTAATTCCTCCATTTGCAGCGATTCAAGGAATTGGAGACAATGCGGCTCGTAACATTGTGGCCGCTCGTCAAGAGGGAGAGTATTTGTCTGTAGAGGATTTTCAACAAAAATCCAAGACAGGTAAAGCGATAATCGAAGTATTAACACAATTAGGATGCTTCCGAGGTCTTCCAGAGAGCAATCAGCTTTCTCTATTCTAAAAGTCCGAGTTCAAGAAGTTGACTATTCAACACCGTGAAGATGCTACGGAGAAGTGCTTTTAGCCCTTGTAGATCAAGGGTAGTCAAGGACAGATACTTGTCAGTGTTGGCAGACTATGTTATAATTTTTATTGGTAATCATGGAGATAGAACCGTTGTTTAAAGAGTGGGGCAACCCACTCTTTACTCTTTGGTATATAGGATAATGAAAGTCTTGGAGGTTATAGTCTTTGAGCACACCGAAGATAAAAAGTATCGTGGAAGAAATGATACAGCCATTTTTGGATGAACATGCGTTTGAACTTGTTGATGTGGAATATGTAAAAGAGGGAAGTAATTATTTCTTGCGTATTTTTGTTGATAAAGAAGGTGGCATTGATATTGATGACTGCGGCTTGGTTAGCGAATATATGAGCGAGAAACTGGATGGAAATGACCCTGTTCCAGATGCTTATTTTCTGGAAGTATCTTCCCCAGGTGCAGAGCGCCCACTGAAGAAAAACACAGATGTGCTAAAGGCTGTAGGCAAAGATGTGTTTGTCACTGTATACGAAGCGCTGGGCGGTCTCAAGGAATTTGAAGGCCGGCTTCTTTCGTTTGAGGATGATGTACTTCTCATTGAGGTCGCTAAGAAGCAAAAGAAAACGCAGTATAGTGTTCCGTATGAAAAAGTAGCCAGCGCTAGGTTGGCCATTATTTTTTAAAAATATTAGATATATATAAAGAGGTCTAGTATTTCATCGTAAATGTACGGTGCTAAAGGATGTCCCAAGCGGATTGATCTTTTGTACTGTTAAGAAAGGGGGAACTACATTCCAATGAGTATGGATTTTATTGAAGCAATGAATGAGTTGGAAAGAGAAAAAGGAATTAGTAAAGACGTGCTGTTCGAAGCAATCGAGGCTGCACTAATTTCCAGCTACAAACGTAATTTTAATACGGCACAGAACGTAAGAGTGGATATGAACCGCAATACGGGGGTAATTAAAGTTTATGCCCGCAAGTTAATTGTGGAAGAAGTTCTTGATCCTCGTACAGAGATTTCAGTGCCGGCAGCAAGGGAGATTAACCCACATTTCCAACTGGAGGATATAGCCGAAATTGAAGTAACGCCTCGTGATTTCGGACGTATTGCAGCTCAGACTGCGAAGCAGGTAGTGACCCAGCGTATACGCGAAGCGGAGCGTGGACTCATCTATAATGCTTTTGTTGACAAAGAGGAAGATATTGTCACTGGAACGGTGCAGCGTCAGGATCAGCGGAACGTTTATGTTGATTTAGGTAAAGTGGAAGCCTTATTACCACTAAACGAACTCATGCCGAATGAGAAATTCAAACATGGTGAACGGACCAAAGCTTATATCACCAAAGTTGAGAATACGACCAAAGGACCGCAAATTATGCTGTCTCGTACACATCCAGGTCTTCTCAAGCGTTTGTTTGAATTAGAAGTTCCAGAAATTTTTGATGGTGTTGTTGAAATTCGATCTGTAGCAAGAGAAGCGGGATTCCGTTCCAAAATTGCAGTCTTTTCACGTAACGATGAAGTTGATCCCGTGGGTTCATGCGTCGGTCCTAAGGGTGTTCGTGTACAGACGATTGTAAACGAACTTCGTGGAGAGAAGATTGATATCGTACGCTATTCAGATCAAGTGGAAGAGTATGTAGCTAACGCTCTTAGTCCTTCTAAAGTGCTAGAAGTCCATGTGTTTGAGAGTGAGAAGATGGCTCGTGTTGTTGTGCCGGACTATCAATTATCTCTAGCTATTGGTATTAAGGGACAGAATGCTCGACTGGCCGCGAAGTTGACAGGATGGAAGATCGACATTAAGAGTGAAACTCAGGCGGAAGAGGAATTTGGTAGACCCAAGACTTACACTGAGGAAACACAACAAGACTCATTCTCTGTCGATTAATCTCCAGTCAGGACGGAGGTATCATGATGAAACAAAGAAAAGTTCCATTGCGTAAATGCGTGGCATGCCAAGAAATGATGCCGAAGAAACAATTGATTCGCATTGTGAAAACACCGGAAGACGAGGTGCTCATTGATCTGACAGGTAAGAAGTCAGGACGTGGGGCGTACTTGTGTGGTAAAGTATCCTGTTTCAAGTTGGCACAGAAGAATAAATCATTGGATCGTGCTCTGAAACATCATGTTAAGCCTGAAATTTATGAGCAACTAGCAGATGATTTCATAGCTGCAGAAGATCAGTTTATGGTCCAAAAGGAGAATTCCAATGATGAATAAGACGCTTTCGCGTCTTGGTCTAGCCATGCGTGCAGGGAAAATTGTTACCGGTGATGAGATTGTGCTCAAAACAATTCGTTCTTCAGAAGCCAAATTAGTTATTTTGGCGGGTGACGCCTCGTTAAATACACAAAAAAAGTTCCGTGATAAATGCGGAACATACAAAATCCCTCTGTTGATCGGATTTGACCGGGAAAGTCTGGGCACAAGTATAGGAAAACCAAATCGCGTTGTGCTGGCAATTACGGATCAAGGGTTCGCTGAAATGATCTCCAAACCAATGGGGACAATGTCGGAGGTGGAGTATATTGAGTAAACAAGATAATAAGGATAAAACTCGTGTATATGAGTATGCTAAATCACTCAACATGAGTAGTAAAGAAATTATCACCATTTTGAAACGACTTGATATTCCAGTAAACAATCATATGAGTGTGATGGAGAGCGAGTCAGTTCATAAAGTGGAACAGTTCTTCAAGAACATAAAGTCAAATGCAGCAGCTAAAAGAGACAGCGGTGATAATCGTGTAACCGCATCAACGTCATCTAGTAATAATGGGTCAGCGGGAACTGCTAAGGTTGAGACTCCAGATCCTAAACAGGAGACGGTATCTACTAGTGCAGTAAATTCTGTAAATGACCAAGAGCAGTCCAAAAAACAACAGGAAAAGCAGGTAGGTATGAACAATAATCCGAGTAACAATAAAAGTGCAGTATCGTCAACGCCGCAAACAAGTCAAGGGGCTTCAAGGCCTCAGAGCAGTACTAGCTCATCAAGACCACAAAGCAATGCGGGTACATCAAGACCGCAAAGCAGTACAGGAACACAAAGACCTTCATCAACTCAAGGAGGTCAAAGAACTACAGGGCAACAAGGGGGCCAATCCGCTAATCGTGGTAGCTCGCAGCAAGGTGGAGGACAACGTTCAAGCAGTACGACTGCTCGTCCTCAAACGCAAAACCGTGCTGGTGGTGCCCAAACGACAGATAGCTCTAAGCCAGGCGTAAATAAGAATAGACCAGGAAACTCAGGTAACAATGGCGCTAGACGTTATGATGATAACAAGGGTGGCAATTTCAGAAACAATCGCGGTGGCAGAAACAATGGTAGAGGTAAAAACCAATATCAAGCTGAACGCCGTGAAAAAGTGGATAATACACCTAAAAAAATCATTGTACGTGGTGCGATGACTGTTGGTGAATCTGCTAAGCTTCTGCATAAAGATGCTTCAGAAGTCATCAAGAAGTTAATCATGATGGGTGTAATGGCAACGATCAACCAAGAGTTGGATCTTGAAACAGTTCTTCTTTTAGCTGCTGAATTTGGCGTGGAAGTTGAAGTGAAAATTGCCGTGGAAGACGATCGCTTCGAAACCGTTGAAGAAATTGATGAAGAAGCTGATTTGAAATCCCGTCCTCCTGTAGTGACTATTATGGGTCACGTTGACCATGGTAAAACGACACTATTGGATGCTATTCGTTCTACGAATGTAACAAGCGGTGAAGCTGGTGGTATCACACAGCATATCGGTGCTTATCAAGTAGAAATCAACAACAAAAAAATCACTTTCTTAGATACACCGGGTCACGAAGCATTTACAGCTATGCGTGCTCGTGGTTCTCAAATTACAGATATTGCCATTATCGTAGTTGCTGCAGACGATGGCGTTATGCCACAAACTGTAGAAGCAATTAGTCATGCTAAAGCGGCAGAATTGCCTATTATCGTTGCTGTTAATAAGATCGATAAACCGGGTGCTGATGCTGATAAGGTGAAGCAAGAATTAACAGAGCATGGTTTGGTTCCAGAAGAATGGGGCGGAGATACGATCTTTGTAAATGTATCTGCGAAACAAAGAATGGGCCTTGAAGAATTGCTTGAAATGATTCTGCTAGTAGCAGAAATGAACGAATATAAAGCGAATCCTGACAAACGTGCTCGTGGTGCCGTTATTGAAGCTGAGCTAGATAAAGGTCGCGGTCCGGTAGCACGTGTATTAGTACAGCATGGTACACTTCGCGTAGGTGACGCATTCGTAGCTGGTAACTGCTTCGGTCGTATTCGTGCGATGGTCAATGATAAAGGTCGTCGTTTAAAGGAAGCTGGTCCATCGACACCTGTTGAAATTACAGGTCTGACTGAAGTTCCACAAGCTGGAGATCCATTCATGGTGTTCGAAGATGAACGGAAAGCACGCTCCATTGCGGATAAACGTTCTATTACTCAACGTCAATCTGAGATGGGTAGCAATGTCCGCGTAACGCTGGATGATTTGTTCCAACACATTAAAGATGGCGAAATTAAGGGACTTAATGTCATTATCAAAGGTGACGTTCAAGGTACTGTAGAAGCACTTAAGAGCTCTCTAGTGAAAATTGAAGTGGAAGGCGTACGCGTCAAAATCCTTCATAGTGGTGCGGGTGCAATTACCGAATCCGATATCATTCTGGCAGCTGCATCTAATGCTATCGTCATCGGATATAACGTTCGTCCAGACAACCAAGCTAGCATAACAGCAGATCAAGAAAAAGTGGATATTCGCTTACATCGCGTTATCTATAATGTTATTGAAGAAATTGAACAAGCGATGAAGGGTATGCTTGATCCAATCTACAAAGAAAATATTATTGGACACGCAGAAGTTCGCAGTACGTTCAGTATCAGCAAGGTGGGTACAATTGCAGGTTGTATGGTAACTTCAGGCAAAATTGCTCGTAATGCTGAAATTCGCTTGATACGTAACAGCATTGTTATTCACGAAGGCAAAATCGATTCCCTTAAGAGATATAAAGATGATGCGAAAGAAGTTGCCCAAGGTTATGAATGTGGGATTACTTTGGAAAGCTATAATGACGTCAAAGAAGGCGACGTTATAGAAGCGTTCATCATGGAAACGGTGGAACGCAAGTAGAGAGGTGAATTTACATGGCTAAAATTAGAACAGGACGTGTTGGAGAACAGATCAAAAAAGAACTGAGCCAACTCGTTCAAAGTGAGCTGAAAGATCCACGTATTGGTTTCGTCACCATCACTGGTGTCGAAATCACTAACGATCTTTCACAGGCAAAGATTTATTTAAGTGTACTTGGTGATGTGGAACAGAAGAATAACACGTTAAAAGCATTAGATAAAGCTAACGGGTTTCTTCGCTCAGAACTAGGGAAACGAATTCGCTTTCGGCATACACCTGAACTTTTCTTCAAAATTGACGAGTCGATTGCTTATGGCAGTCACATTGAGAAGCTACTAGGTGATCTCGACAAGAGTGAATAACATTAATGACAGTTTTAAAGGAGACGGCGATGCAGACCTATGAACAAGCGCTTAAGCATACTAAGGAATATTTGCTGAAGCACGATGATTATCTTGTAGTGTCGCATGTACAGCCAGACGGAGATGCAGTCAGTTCCACGGTAGTCGTGGGCTGGCTTCTCTCATGTCTAGGGAAGAAATTTACTATGATTAACGAAGGTCCTATTCCGCAACGCATGCTGTTTCTGAATATGGCGGATCAAATCGAGAACATGGAGATCCATCCTCCCTTACGCACCTTTCAGCATGTTATATGTGTAGATTGTGCTGACTTTAAGCGCGTAGGTTTAACGAACAAGTTGTTTGCTGAAGATGCTCTTATTCTGAATATAGATCATCATCCTACGAACAATGGCTATGGACAGGTTAATTTAATTAAAGCAGACGCAGCAGCGACTGCTGAAATATTATATGATTTACTTAAGCTATTCGATATAGAGTGGACTCAAGAGCTAGCTACAGCCATTTATACAGGGATTCTAACGGATAGTGGTGGATTTCGGTACTCGAATACTTCTCCAAAGATCATGGGCATAGCATCAGAATTATTAACTTATGGAGTTAAAGGTCCTGAACTTGCTGAAAACTTATTGGAGGAGATCACGCTTCCTCAAATGCGCGTCTTGGTCAAAGCATTAAATACGCTTCAAATGTCAACAGACGGTCAGGTTAGTTGGGTACACCTAACGCCTGAAGATATGTTGGAGTGTGGTGCTGTCAATGAGGATCTTGAAGGTATCGTTAATTACCCTCGTAATATTCGAGGTGTAGAAGTCGGTATTTTCTTTAAAGTTATTGATGACCATGCAGTGAAAGTCAGCTTGCGATCTGCTGGAAAAGTGGATGTTGCTGAATTAGCGCAAACATTTGGTGGTGGAGGACATGCAAGGGCTGCTGGATGTCGGATGGAAGGTACCTTAGACACCATAATTCCACAAGTGATTGAGCGGGTGAGAAATTTATTATGAGTGAACTTGAAGGCATTCTAGCGGTATACAAACCGGCTGGCTTCACATCGCATGATGTCGTAGCCAAAGTTCGTGGAATTCTTTGCATGAAGCGTATAGGTCATACCGGTACGCTTGATCCACAGGTAACGGGTGTACTGCCTCTTTGCCTAGGTAAAGCAACTCGGGTCGTGGAGTACATGCAAGAACTTCCTAAAGAATATCAGGCGACATTACGGCTCGGCATGGCCACGGATACCGAAGATTTAACAGGACAAATTATAGAGCAAGTCGATGAAGTTTCTATTACCAAAGAACAGGTGGAGGAGGTACTCCACTCTTTCCGTGGTGTTATATCTCAGATTCCTCCGATGTACTCCGCTGTGAAGGTTGATGGTAAACGTCTTTATGAGCTAGCTCGTGAAGGTAAAACTGTCGAACGGAAAAGTCGTGAGGTCACGATATACGAGATCGAAATGACGGATATTAGGTTAGAAGGACCTTATCCTGAACTATCTTTTCGTGTATTATGTTCTAAAGGAACGTATATTCGGACGCTGTGTGTTGATATTGGACGAATGCTTGGCCTACCTTCGGTTATGGTGAAGTTAGAGCGTACGAGCTCTGCAGGTATTCTTGCCGAGAAATGTCTAAGTTTCGAGGATATCGAACGGTATATGGAAGATGGATCAATCCATTCACATTTAATTCCTGTGGATCAGGCGATCTCCCATTTACCTGCGCATACGGTATCTGAGGATAAAACATCTGCAGCTCTTCAGGGGCAACGGCTTTCATACAAGTCCGTCATTCCAGAAGTAGTTCACCCGGAACCCCTTCGTTTATACGATAGTGTTGGAAGATTTCTTGGTATTTTTCAAAGGCAGGAAGAGACGGGAGCTATTGCTGCTGTGAAAGTCTTTTTGCGAGAATAAATAATTATTTAATGATCTCATGACACAACATCAGGTGATGTTATCTAATGGAATTGCAGGTGAGAAAGTTGTGAAAACTGTCATATTATCCTATCCCCTCTCATCCGAAATGGTTCGTGAGCGTCCACTTTCTCAAGTGGTTGCTATTGGCCAATTTGATGGACTACACCGAGGACATACCTCTGTGATCTCTACCGCTATTTCTTTGGCACAAGAGAAGGGTATTCCCTCTGCGGTTCTAACCTTTAATCCGCATCCTAAAGATGTTATGGGTAAAGGTGATTATGAGGGGTACTTAACACCGCTTCAGGATAAACAAGAACTCCTTGCTAGTATGGGTATCGATACGTTATATGTTGCTCAGTTTGATGAAGAGTTCTCTCGTGTTAGTCCATTGGATTTCTATAGAGGTGTTTTGCTTCCTTTGAACATCAAGATCGCAGTTGTCGGATTTGACTTCCGCTTCGGATATAAGGGTGAAGGGGATGTGGAGATGCTTCGTGAGATGGGACAAGGGGACATAGAAGTTGCATGTGTTTCTCCGTTTCTGTTAGATGGTGAGAAGGTAAGTAGTTCCGCCATCCGGAAATCGCTCCAGACAGGGGACATTGAACGGGCTAATCATTGGTTTGGTCGTTACTATCGCATTAGTGGTACGGTGATTGATGGTGAGAAGCGGGGGAGAACGATTGGTTTCCCTACAGCTAACTTATCTTTGGATGCCGGTTACGTCATTCCAGCTAAAGGCGTATATGCAATTCGTGCCTTGTATAAGGGGAACTGGATTCCGGGAGTTATGAATTTGGGAGTCAAACCCACTTTTCATGAACATAAAATTGCACCTAGTTTTGAAGTTCATTTACTTCACTTCGATGAGAACATCTATAACGAACATCTAACCGTTGAGCTCGTTTATTATATCCGTGAAGAACGGCGCTTTCCTTCTATACAAGAATTAATTATCCAGATTCAAGCAGACGCTAGGCAAGCAGAGCAGTTACTTATGACGCTGGAGTAAGTTTGATGAATGACATTTACTTTTTACAGATGGATATGCTATACTGATTAACGTCATTAAGACTATGACATACGACCTTAGCTTGGTTATACGAACTTCACCGACGTTAACGAGGCTAATGGCGATTATATGAAGGAGGTGAATAGCAATGGCATTAACTCAAGAACGTAAGCACCAATTAATCGACGAGCATAAAACTCATGAATCCGATACTGGATCACCAGAAGTGCAAGTTGCTATCCTTACTGAGAACATTACGAATTTGACAAATCACTTTCGTACTCACAAGAAGGATCATCATTCCCGTCGTGGATTGTTGAAGATGGTTGGACAACGCCGTAGACTATTGAAGTACTTGAAGAACAAGGATGTTAGACGTTATAGCGCACTTATCGAAAAACTCGGATTGCGCCGTTAATAATCCAATAGATTTACTAAATGCAGCCTGGTTGATCACCGTATGTCCTTTTAGGAGTGACAGCGGGGCAACCGGGTTGCTTTTTATGTAGATGCATATGAATTTTATAGGATATGGAAATACTGATGGATAAGTAGAAGCGGCTTTACACACTCTGTAAGGAGCGGGTATCCGTTTCAAATAATTATAAGAAGACAGGCTATGGGCCTTAGCTTACTTATAATTTAATAAAGGAGGGATTTCATGGAGAATCGAGTTGAAATGCAATTAGGTGGAAGAACTCTTATTTTGGAAACAGGCCGTTTTGCTAAACAAGCGAATGCAGCAGTAATGGTTCACTATGGTGAGACCGTAGTTCTGTGTACAGTAACAGCTTCTAATGAACCTAAAGATTTAGATTTTTTTCCGCTAACGGTTAATTATGAAGAAAGACTGTATGCAGTTGGAAAAATACCAGGGGGATTCATTAAACGCGAAGGCCGTCCAAGTGAGAAAGCTATTCTTTCAAGCCGACTAACTGACCGTCCTATTCGCCCGTTATTCCCTGAAGGATTCCGTAATGATGTACAAGTTCTTAACCTTGTTATGAGTGTGGATCAAGACTGTGCACCTGATATTGCGGCTATGATCGGTACTTCTGCAGCTCTCAGTATTTCTGATGTTCCTTTTAGTGGTCCTATTGGTGGAGTTGCTGTTGGACGTAAAGATGGACAATTCATCATCAATCCGAACACAGCAGATCAAGCAGCTAGTGATCTTTATTTGGTCGTTGCAGGTACGAAAGACGCGATTATGATGGTGGAAGCAGAAGCCAACGAAGTGCCAGAGGAAATTATGCTTGAGGCAATCATGTTTGGTCATGATGAAATCAAGAAAATTGTAGCGACGATTGAAGAATTAGTTGCAAAGGCTGGAAAAGAAAAAATGGCAGTTAAACTTCATGCAGTGAATGATACTGCTAATCATGAAGTTCGTGAATTTGCAGCAGCTCAGCTTAAAGATGCTGTTAAAATATCTGAAAAACATGCACGTCAGGATGCCATTGACGCGATTAATGAAGCTACGGTAACTTTATTTGAACAGAAGTACATAGAGACTCCGGAACTCATGAAAGATGTCAAGGAAGTGCTGCATGACATAGTTAAGGAAGAAGTAAGACGTTTAATTACACATGATAAAGTTCGTCCGGATGGACGGAATTTGGATGAGATTCGAAAGATTGAATGTGATACGAATATTTTACCGCGTACGCATGGCACAGGATTGTTTACACGCGGTCAGACACAAGCCCTTAGTGTATGTACATTGGGAGCACTTGGAGATGTACAAATTCTTGATGGTATTGATCCACAGGAATCCAAACGCTTTATGCACCACTATAACTTTCCTCCGTTCAGCGTAGGTGAGGCACGTCCGCTTCGCGCTCCTGGTCGTCGTGAAATTGGACACGGTGCTTTGGGTGAACGTGCAATGTCTAAAGTTCTACCTTCTGAAGAAGATTTCCCTTATGCAATTCGTCTAGTATCTGAAGTGTTGGAGTCGAATGGTTCCACTTCCCAAGCTAGTATTTGCGCAGGTATTCTTGCCATGATGGATGCGGGTGTTCCGATTAAAGCACCAGTAGCTGGTATAGCTATGGGATTGATCAAAGATGGAGATCATGTATCGATTCTATCTGACATTCAAGGAATGGAAGATCACCTTGGCGATATGGACTTTAAAGTAGCAGGAACAGCAGCAGGTGTGACAGCTATTCAAATGGATATCAAAATCGATGGTATTGATCGTGCCATTCTTAATGAAGCATTGAACCAAGCTAAAGAAGGCCGCATGTTCATCTTAGGTAAAATGATGGAAGCTATTCAACAACCTAGATCGAACCTTTCTCAATATGCTCCTAAAATTATGACGCTGCAGATCAATCCAGATCGTATTCGTGATGTTATTGGTGCAGGTGGCAAAATTATCAATAAAATTATTGAAGAGACCGGTGTGAAGATTGACATCGAACAAGATGGTCGTGTCTTCATCGCATCTACGAATGAAGAGATGAATCAAAAGGCTAGAGGTATAATTGAAGGTATTGTTCGTCAGGTTGAAGTTGGCGAAATTTATGTGGGTACAGTGAAACGAATTGAGAAATTCGGAGCATTTGTAGAAATACTTCCGAATAAAGAAGGCCTTGTGCATATTTCTCAACTATCGACAGAACGTGTAGCTAAGTGTGAAGATGTGATCGCAATTGGTGATTCTATCACGGTGAAGGTAACGGAGATTGATCAACAAGGACGTATTAATTTGTCCCGCAAAGCTACATTAACCGTTTAATCATATAGCAGATCATAATTTCTGGAAGTAATCAAATATAGGAAAGAGGCAGAGAGGTAACCTTCTGGCTCTTTTTTTAAAATATAATTGTATCCGGCTAAGCCGTCTCTCCTTGTAGAATACTTTATTCATATTCCCTGTAGCTTGTTCATATGATTGGACAAAGGTGACAAGGGAGATGAAAATTCCATGTATACGAGAAGAATCGCGATCATACTTGCTTGTTTTACTATTGTTATTGGATTAGGTCAAGTAGGCAGTATTCGGCAATTTATTGAGGAAGGACGCCTCACTTTCATCTCAACGGATACATTTGAACAAGTGGAGGATACTCCGGACATAGATCCGTTATATCAACACATTAAAGCAAAGGCTACCCAGAGCAGAATTGAACCCATTGATGCTAAGTTAGATCGAGTGTGGAAAGTGATTCCAGGCTATAATGGAATGGAAGTTGATGTGGAAGCAACGTATCATTTGGCTGAGAATAAAGGTCGATCTACGCCTCTTACATATATGTATCGTATGCTTACTCCGAAGGTGTCCATTGCGGATTTAGGAGCAGAACCTATCTATCGTGGTAACCCAAATAAGCCTATGGCCTCGCTAATGATAAACGTGGCGTGGGGAAATGAATTTATTTTACCGATGCTTGATATTTTGGATCAGGAAAAGGTTAAAGCTACGTTCTTTTTTGATGGTAGTTGGCTGAAAAAAAACATCGATCTTGCTAAAGTTATTCAACAAAGAGGGCATGAACTTTCGAATCATGCTTATTCTCACCCTAATATGAGCCAGCTAAGTAAGGAACGTGCTATAGCAGAGATAAGCAAAACTCAGCAACTGCTTAAGGATCAGTTAGGTGTTGATAATCTATGGTTCGCTCCTCCGTCAGGAGATTTCAACAATAACACCGTGAAGATTGCTCGTGAGCTTGGAATGTACACTGTACTATGGACTTTAGATACTGTAGATTGGCAGAAGCCTTCTCCTGAGTCGATTGTAGACAAGATTTCAAGCAAGGTAGAACCAGGAAATCTTATCCTGATGCATCCAACCTCATCCTCCTCTAGAGCACTAAAGGGAATGATCCAAGGGATTAAGAGGAAAGGTCTAGTACTTGGAACAGTAAGTCAGACGTTATCTGCAGAGCGGGTAGTTGGACATGCAGTTGAGTGAGGAGCATTTTTTTGATAGGATAAGGATTACGTTTATAAAGATAGAATCTAGATGAGGAAATAGTTATGAAGCAGGTAAAAATAGCTTGCGGATAATGATAGGAGGCCTTTCGAGTGGAACGAATAAAACTAACTAATGGCCTTAGAGTAGTTATGGAGAAAATCCCGACTTGTAGATCTGTGTCTTTTGGTATATGGGTCAGAACAGGTTCGCGAAATGAGAATCATGACAACAACGGGATCTCTCATTTCATTGAGCATATGTTATTTAAAGGAACGGAGCGTTTCGACGCCAAAGATATTGCAGAACAATTTGATGCTATTGGTGGAAATGTGAATGCCTTTACGTCCAAAGAGTATACTTGCTACTATGCTAAAGTGCTGGATGAGCATCTTCCCATCGCAGTAGATGTGCTATCAGACATGTTTTTTCGTTCGAAGCTGGATGATGAAGAGCTCTCCAAAGAGAAGAACGTCATTCTAGAAGAAATTTCAATGTATGAGGATGATCCGGATGATCTAGTTCATGATTTGATGGCTAAAGCAGTGTACGGAGATCATCCACTAGCGTATCCAATCCTAGGAACTAGGGAACGTCTAGAATCAATGAACGCTGACCACCTAAGATCCTATATGGCTAAACATTATACGATAGAGAATACCGTTATTAGTGTAGCTGGTAATATTGATGAGCATTTAGTAGAACTACTTGAGCGTCACTTTGGTGAATTCCAGAACCACAGTACAGAAAGTGTAGTTACCGTTCCTAGTTTTCATAGCAATCTTTTGTTTCATAAAAAGAAGACAGAGCAGAATCACATCTGTATCTCTTTTCCTGGATGTTCGAATGATGATAAGCGGTTGTATGCTATGGTGCTGTTAAATAATACGCTAGGTGGCGGAATGAGCTCACGATTGTTCCAAGAAATTCGTGAAAAGCGGGGATTAGCATACGCAGTGTACTCTTATCATAGCGCTCATGCAGACAATGGTCTGTTTACTATTTATGCAGGTACAGCTCCTAAGCAGACTAAAGAGGTTATGGATTTAACCAAAGAAGTATTATTTGATGTAGCTACTCATGGTATTAGTGAAAATGAGCTACGCAAAGGTAAAGAGCAGTTAAAGGGTAGTCTTATACTGAGCTTAGAAGGAACAGGCAGTCGCATGAATCGCCTCGGCAAGAATGAGCTAATGCTTGGAAAGCACTTTACAATCGATGAAATGATTCATAATATTGAGCAAGTATCGATGGCAGATGTTGATTCGGTGCTCAATCTTATGTTTGCTGAGCCAATGTCTATAGCTATGGTAGGGAATTCAGATAAAATCATTACAGGAATAGGGAGGGACGACCTTGTTACATTACGTTCAAATTCATAAGTTTCCCGGTCATGAGGATATCAAGCTACCTGAGAAAATGTCTCAGCTTGCCTCAGGATTTGATTTATATGCAGCAGTAGAAGATGAATGGGTACTAAATCCCGGTGAACGAAAATTGATTCCTACAGGATTTTCTATTGCTATGCCTCAAGGCCTAGAAGCGCAAATTCGTCCTCGGAGTGGGTTAGCACTTAAACATGGTATAACTTGCTTAAATACTCCAGGAACAATTGATGCCGATTACCGAGGTGAAGTTAAAGTTCTTCTCATTAACCTTGGAGATCTCCCCTTTACCATTGTAAGAAATGAGCGAATCGCTCAGATGGTATTTCAAATCGTACCTGAGGTGGCTTGGGAAGTGGTTGATAAACTCTCAGAAACCGTACGGGGAGCGGGCGGATTTGGCCATACTGGAAAATCATAATTTAATGTGAAATACATTGAGCTTGTAGTTCTGCCTTCAATAAGGCAGGCTGCAAGCTTTTTTTGTTCACCCCTCATTCGCCTGTAGCATATTATGCGGGTATAGAACACGTATTGTGAAAGGAGCGACATTATGCTGACAGGAGTCAGAATGGTGTTCCTAGGTGGGGATGCGCGGCAGATCGAAGTTATTCGGAAGTGTTCGGAGTTGAACGCCTCGGTAAGTATTGTCGGATTCGAAGATTTGAAGGATAAGTTGGTAAATATTTCAAGAAATAAGCTCTCCCCTAAGTTATTAGAGACGGCAAACTGTCTCGTATTACCCGTGATAGGGTGTGATGATGAGGGGAAAGTTAATACGTTATTCTCTTCTGATTCTATTGAGCTTACGGATGAACATTTTGCAGCACTGTCGCCAAAATGCACGGTTTACACAGGTATGGCTAAATCTTATCTAAGGAAAGTATGCATTCAGTATGGGATTAAGCTTGTAGAGCTGCTTGAGCGTGATGATGTAGCTATTTACAACTCTATCCCTACGGCAGAGGGTGCACTAATGATGGCAATTCAGAACACTGACTTTACGATACATGGGTCGAACTGCATCGTTCTGGGAATGGGTCGAACGGGATTTACGATGGCTAGAAGTTTACAAGGTTTGGGAGCGAAAGTGAGGATGGGAGTACGTTCTGAGGAGCACTTTGCTAGGGCTTCTGAGATGGGCTGGGAGCCTTTCCTGACAAGGGATTTGGAGTATGAAGTGGGCAATATCGGCTTGCTTTTTAATACGATACCGACTATGATAGTCACAGCACAGACCCTGTCAAAAATGCCCCAAAGCGCAGTCATAATTGACCTTGCTTCAGCCCCTGGCGGATGTGATTTTCGTTATGCAGAGAAGCGAGGAATTAAGGCGCTCCTTGCTCCTGGTCTGCCCGGTATCGTAGCTCCCAAAACAGCTGGTATTATCATTGCCAATACATTGGTGCAGTTGATTTTGGACGGAAAGAAGATTCGGGGGGATGGGGAATGAATTGGAAGGGCAAGACGGTCGGTTATGCAATAACAGGTTCTCACTGTACACTTGAAGAAGTAATGCCGCAAATTAAGCGTTTTGTAGAGTTGGGTGCCAACGTTGTTTCAATTGTATCCAATACAGTAACAACCACTGATACACGTTTTGGTACTTCACAAAATTGGTTGAAACAGTTGAAAGATATAACAGGTAATGATATTATTTCTACAATTGTTGAGGCGGAGCCATTAGGGCCGTCTAAATTGTTAGATGTGCTGGTCATTGGGCCGTGCACAGGCAATACGACAAGTAAGCTAGCTAATGCAATGACGGACACTCCGGTGTTAATGGCAGCTAAAGCTCAAATGCGAAATGGTCGCCCTTTGGTGCTGGCTATATCTACGAATGATGGGCTTGGCTTGAATGCAGCGAATATTGCTAAATTATTAGTGACAAAGAATATTTATTTTGTGCCATTTGGCCAGGATAATCCTGTACAAAAGCCAAATTCTCTCGTTGCTAAGATGGATCTTATTCCTGAAGCTTGCTATTCCGCATTGCAAGGAGCTCAACTGCAACCCATGATTATTGAACGGTTTCATTCAGCGTAAGAACTTATAACTTATATGGATTACAAGAAAATGTCTTAATTGATAAGGGGAGATACGGCATAATGAGCAATCAAAAGTTTAATGTGGCGGTTGTAGGAGCGACAGGAGCAGTAGGAGAACAGATTTTAGGCCTTCTGGAAAAACGTGATTTTCCAGTTGCTAAGCTGAAGCTACTGTCATCTGCACGATCTGCGGGCACTGTCATTAACTTTAAAGGCCAAGACATAACAGTAGAAGAAGCAACCCCTGATAGTTTTGATGGCATTGACATTGCGTTGTTTAGTGCAGGTGGTGATGTAACTAAAGCATTGGCCCCTCATGCTGTAAGGCATGGTGCGGTGTGTATCGATAACACGAACGCTTACCGCATGGACCCGAGTACACCGCTTGTAGTACCAGAAGTCAATCCGGAGAAAATCGATGAGCATGTAGGGATTATTGCGAATCCGAACTGTTCCACGATACAAATGGTAGCTGCATTGAAACCGTTACAAGATGCTTATGGCATTTCTCGTATTATCGTTTCTACTTACCAAGCTGTATCAGGTGCAGGGAATCAAGCCATTCAGGAATTGCTTCGTCAAAGTAAAAGTGTGCTTGAAGGCGAGGATGTTCAACCAGATATTCTACCTGTAGGGTCACTGCCTGTGAAACATCAAATCGCCTTTAATGCGATTCCGCAAATTGATAAATTTCAAGAGAATGGTTACACGTTAGAAGAGATGAAGATGGTTAACGAAACGAAGAAGATTATGGGTGATACTTCTATCGAAGTAACAGCGACCTGTGTTCGTATTCCTGTCGTATATGGCCACTCTGAATCGGTCTACGTGGAACTGAAACAAGATTATGACCTTAATGCAGTCAAGGAACTTCTTGCAAATTCACCGGGTATTACATTGGTGGATGATCCATCAACACAATCTTATCCTCTAGCTACTGAAGCTACGGGTAAGCCAGATGTATTCGTTGGACGTTTACGCCGTGATTTAGGACATAACTTAGGTCTTAATATGTGGATTGTATCTGATAATCTCCTGAAAGGTGCGGCATGGAACGCTGTACAAATAGCTGAGATCATAGTTTCTAAGCATTCCAGTCGCGCATAGGGTATATGGAGGACATGGAAATGCGCATCTTAGTTCAGAAATTCGGGGGTACTTCACTCTCCTCATCCAAGGCTAGAGAGCATGTATTAACACACATTAAGCGAGAACTGGCTCTTGATTATAACCTAGTTGTTGTCGTGTCTGCTATGGGGAGAAAAGGGGATCCTTATGCTACAGATTCCTTGCTTGATTGGGCTGTACAGAATGGGGATTCATTACCTGAACGCGAAAAAGATTTACTGCTCTGCTGCGGTGAAATTATATCCGCAGCTACATTATGTAGTCTGCTACAACATGAAGGCATCTCATCAACTGTTCTCACTGGGGCTCAAGCTGGTTTCGTGACAGATGATCATTTCGGTAGTGCTCGGATACTAGATGTCCGTCCTAGTCGGATCATTGAGGAGTTTAAGACTCATAAAGTGGTTATTGTGACAGGATTTCAAGGTCAGAGTGTGTCTGGTGATTTCACTACGCTTGGAAGAGGTGGAAGTGATACCTCAGCCACAGCGTTAGGTGCAGTATTACATGCTGAAATGGTTGACATTTATACGGATGTAAATGGTGTATTGACAGCAGATCCTAGGATCGTTGAAGATGCTAAGCCATTAACTTACGTGAGTTATGCTGAAATATGTAATATGGCCCACCAAGGTGCCAAAGTTATTCATCCACGTGCTGTAGAAATTGCGATGCAGGCTCAGATCCCTGTGCGTATACGCTCAACATTCTCAGAGAATGAAGGAACGTTGGTTACACATCCAGAAGGATTCCAAGATGTACAGTCAGGTATATTAGATCGTTTTGTTACGGGCATAGCTTATGTCAGTAACGTGACTCAAATAACGGTAGACTGTGAAGAAGAAATGAGTAATCTTCAACTGAAAGTGTTCAAGTCGATGGCCGAAAATTCGATTAGTGTTGATTTTATTAATGTGACACTGACAGGTGCGGTATATACGGTGTTTGATCATGATTCAGAGCGAGCACTGACGGTACTACAAGAGATGGGATTTAAGCCGAGAAGTTTGTCCGGGTGTGCCAAAGTTTCCGTTATTGGTGGTGGAATTAATGGAGTACCGGGTATAATGGCTAGAATAGTGGAAGCTCTGAGTGAACATAATATTCAAATATTACAATCAGCAGATTCCAATACAACAATTTGGGTTCTTGTCAAAAAAGAAGATATGGTGCAATCGATGCGCGCACTACATACTAAATTTCAATTGCATCGGTGATACCTTATTTTGATGATAAATAGTAGTAGTTTACGTTGTTTTTAGGAGGAAAAGAATTGGACTTTGGAAGATTGATTACAGCAATGGTAACCCCTTTTGATGAACAAGGTCATATTAATTGGAATGAAACTTCGAAATTGATTGATTATTTGATTGAAGAACAACAATCAGATTCTTTGGTCATTGCTGGAACGACAGGTGAGTCGCCGACGTTAAGTGATGATGAGAAATCGGAGCTATTTCGTTTTGCTGTAGAGAAGGCGAATAAACGGTGCAAGATCATTGCAGGTACAGGCTCTAATAATACAGCACACTCCATCCATTTGACTCAAGAAGCTGAGAAACTCGGTGTCGATGGTATTCTGTTGGTAGTACCTTACTATAACAAACCTAGTCAAGAAGGTATGTTTCGTCACTTCGAAGCTATTGCGAACAGTACAAAGCTACCCGTAATACTTTATAATGTACCAAGTCGTACAGTATCTAGTCTATCGGTAGACACAACTCTCCGTTTGGCGGAGATCCCTAATATCGTGGCTACCAAAGAATGTGCATCCGTAGATCAAGTGACTCAAATAGCTGCAGGGGCTAACGAACAATTCAGAGTTTACTCTGGAGATGACTCAGCGGCTCTGCCAACGTTAGCTGTAGGAGCTTATGGAATTATTAGTGTAGCGAGTCATATCGTAGGGGTTCCTATGAAGAAGATGATATTATCATACCTTGAAGGCGATAGTAAAGAGGCTGCACGTCTTCATCAACAACTGTTTCCTGTGTTTAAAGGACTATTTGAATCCCCAACCCCACTACCTAACCCATCAGCCGTTAAATATGCTCTTGAGCTGCTAGGATACCGAGTAGGGGATGTACGACTTCCACTGATTTCTCCTAATGAGGAAGAGGCGAAATTCATCAAAAAATTGGTTGATTCGTTATAATTAGAGTCTTTAAATTTTCATTTATCGTAGTAAAGGGGCGTCTCTTTTGAGGCGTCTTCTTCATAGATAAAGGCTTCCTCAATCGGGAAAACTAATGCTTACATAGATGATGACTTGTTTTTTCGCTTTTTAATCATGTATAATGATGTCAAGTGACTGGGTGCGGTATTTTTTTGAAATAAAATATAAATGATGGTGCGACGTCCAAAACCATACAGGAGGGTAAGATTCAATTGTCTAAAAAAATAAATAACGATAAATTGGCGATTTTTGCTTTGGGCGGCGTCGGTGAAATCGGGAAAAACATGTATGTCATTCAATATGGAAATGACATCATTGTAGTGGATTCCGGATTGAAGTTCCCGGAAGAGGATATGCTCGGAATTGATATTGTTATTCCTGATATTTCCTATTTGACAGAAAATCGTGACAAGGTGAGAGGTATTTTGCTTACGCACGGACACGAAGATCATATCGGTGGACTACCTTACGTGTTGAAACACCTGAACGTTCCGATTTATGGAACGAAACTAACACTTGGTTTAGTTGAGAACAAATTAAAAGAAGCCAATCTTCTTGGTGAAACAAAACGTATTCTAATTGATGAAGATTCCGTAGTTGAAATCGGTACAACGATGAAAGCTACTTTCTTCAGAACAAATCATAGTATTCCTGACTCTGTAGGGATTTGCATCGCTACTCCTGAGGGAAATGTAGTTCATACTGGAGACTTTAAGTTCGATCATTCACCAGTTAATGGTCAATTTGCGAACTTACAACGTATGGCTGCAATTGGAGAAGAAGGAGTATTAGCTCTACTATCAGATAGTACAAATGCTGAGAAACCAGGCTTCACTCCTTCGGAACGAAATGTGGGAGTAGTCCTTGAAGATATCTTCCGTAAGTCATCCCAACGTGTTGTTATAGCGACATTTGCTTCAAATGTACATCGTATTCAGCAAGTTGTGAATGCAGCGGAAGCTACAGGCCGTAAAGTGACTGTAATTGGTCGTAGTATGGTTAATGTAGTATCGATCGCATCAGATCTTGGTTATTTAAATATACCAGATGGAATGCTGATTGAACCTGAAGAAGTAAATAAGATGGCTGCAGATCGTGTAGTTATATTGTGTACAGGAAGTCAAGGAGAGCCAATGTCTGCGCTAACACGTATGGCTCGCTCTACACATCGTAAAGTAGATATTTTACCTGGAGATACTGTTATTATTGCTGCTACACCTGTTCCAGGTAATGAGAAATATGTAGGACGTACGATTGATGAACTATTCAAGTTGGGTGCTAATGTTATCTATAGTGGCTCTAATTCGGGGGTTCACGTATCAGGTCATGGTAGTCAAGAAGAATTAAAATTGATGCTAAACTTGATGAAGCCGAAATTCTTTATCCCAATTCATGGTGAATTCCGGATGCAACGTCGTCACTCTTTGTTAGCTCAAGAAGTAGGTATTGATCCTGCTAATATATTTATTACAGAACTTGGTGAAATCGTTGAGATTGTTAACGGTTCAGCTCGTAAAGCTGGTAAAGTCACTGCAGGTAATGTATTGATCGATGGGTTAGGTGTTGGTGATGTAGGTAACATCGTGTTGCGTGACCGGAAATTACTTTCTCAAGACGGTATACTTGTTGTAGTCGTTACATTGAGTAAACAAGATGGTAGCATCATGTCAGGACCTGATATCATTTCTAGAGGATTCGTTTACGTTCGTGAATCTGAAGGATTGCTTGACGAAGCGAATCGGATTGTCTCCAGTACGCTTCAGAAGCTTATGAGTGAGAAAGTGAATGAATGGGCTTCCCTCAAAACAGGGGTGAAGGATGCATTGGGACGGTTCTTGTACGAACAAACTCGTCGTAGACCGATGATTCTTCCCATCATCATGGAAGTATAAAATCAACAATAGAATAAACGACTAGATAAGTGCAAGCACACAGTCGCCCCTATTTCGCAGGCAATATTGGACGGTTTCCTGCGGAATAGGGGCTTTTTTATGTTGTTATCTTGTATAAATCTAGTCTCTTTTTTCCCATACTAACTATTAACCCTATAGTTGAGAAAAAGGAGAAATAAAATGACAAGCCATTCCGGCGATACGAATCATGAATTTAATGCAAAAACATCTGAGGAGAATGAAATTCCAGAAAATTTGCCCTTGAATGAAGAAGCCCAAGTTGTAAATACGATTGAGCAGTTAGGACAAACAGCCGTACCGAGCAGTGAATCGAATATTTTTTGTATGACGATTATTGGTCAAATTGAGGGGCATATCGTATTACCGCCACAAAATAAAACGACCAAGTATGAACATATCATTCCTCAGCTTGTAGCGGCAGAACAGAACAAAAGTATTGATGCACTACTTATTGTCTTAAATACAGTAGGTGGAGATGTGGAGGCTGGTCTTGCCATTGCAGAGATGATCGCTTCTCTTACGAAGCCTACGGTTACAGTAGTCATTGGTGGTGGGCATAGTATAGGCGTGCCGATTGCAGTCGCCTCAACCTATTCTATCATTGCTGAAAGTGCAACCATGACGATTCATCCAATTCGTCTGAACGGTTTAGTCATTGGTGTGCCTCAGACGTTTGAATATATGGAGAAGATGCAAGAGCGGATTGTCCGCTTTGTAACCTCTCATTCCCGAATATCTGAGGAGAAATTCAAGAATCTGATGTTCCAGACAGGTGAACTTAATCGAGATATTGGGACTGCGGTTGGGGGATTAGATGCCGTTGAGTATGGATTGATGGATGAGGTTGGGGGTATTGGTAAGGCATTGGCCAAGCTAAACCTTATGATCGATGAACAAAAAAGAACATTACTACAAGGAAGGGTGCAGTGATGACACTTTATACGGTTATTCCTATGGAGACAATATGGGAAGGAAGCTTGAAGGAGCCCGAACTAACAGCTGACATCCAAATAAATGGTATTCTCATGCAAGTCATGCCAAGGCAAAACAATACAGCTCAAATTGTTAGACTCCTTAACTGTTCTTTAGCAGATTACTTGAATCCAGCTTATGCTCCGGGGCAAATAATTAGTTATCTTCCTTACTTGAAAAATGAGGCTTTTGACTGAAAAACAGAACATAGGTACCCACGGATTTATATGGTATAATAATGTTCCGGGGGTGAATTTTTTGGCAAAAAGAAGAAAAAAGAAAAAAGCTTTACTTAGCAGCGTACTTAAATATGAAATATATGGGATTATTCTCATCACATTATCCGTTATTGCACTATCAGGTGAAGCTACAGTCGGATGGTCTCTATCCAAAATATTCGCCCTTTTTCTAGGAAGGTTTTACTTTGTATTTCCACTTATAGGAATTTACTTTGGTCTTATGGTCATGATCAATAGGAAGTGGCCTACACGATGGAATTCACGTAAAAGTGGCTTAGTATTACTTGTACTTGCTCTAACATTGATGAGTAGCCTATCTGGATTAGAGAAAAAGCTACAACCGATCGAACTAAATTCGGGTAGCATTTTTAAACAAGGGCAAATGGATTTACATGAAGCGCTCTTATCGCCTTCGGTTGAAACAGAACGTTCTATGATGGATAAAGATATCGGTGGCGGATACGTGGGTACGGTGCAGTATACTGTACTTTTCTGGTTGTTTGGTACTATCGGTGCTAAATTAATGATGATCGTTATGTTTGTTATTAGTTTTATGTTGATTACAAACTTGTCTTACATAGATTTGATACGAATTGTCCGTACAAAAGTCTGGAAGACAGGATCAAGTTTAACAAAGCAGTTCGTAACACATCGTCAGTCTGTGAATCAGACCAAATCTAATGCTAAGTCTGCAACCGTGCATAAGAGTCGGCTCTTGCCTGAAGACGAAGATGAGGAAGATGAGGACTTTAGCCTTCCTAAGACTAAGCGCTCGACGCCTTTATTTTTTCAGCTGTTTGGTAGTAAAAAGAAATCTACAAGAGCGGATACGGAGGGTCAAGAAGGATCGCCTGTTATTCAAGACCAATCCTTGATCGATGAAGATGACCTTGAAGCAGAGGAACATAAGCATCCTTGGATTAGAGCGGCAGAGACGAAGTCGCCAGAGATTGTAGCTACACCGATCATCCGAAATTTCTTCGAACAGGTGAAGTCTGAAGGTATGATAGAGGAAGATGATCTAGAGGATGTCTTTACTGGACAGGAAGTTGAAGATTTAAAGAATGTGATTATGAATAATCCAGACGTAGCTGCTGTGGGTCATACTAGGGATCAGGATCAAGGGGATATGAACAAATTGGATGATGTTTCTACTTCGGAAGTCTTAACGAGCGATGTTGATATCATGCCTGAGGAACCGATTGTACAAGCCCCACCTCCAAAGCCGTACATATTGCCTCCGTTCCGATTACTTGCGAAACAGCAAGGTAATGGTAATTCGGGTGATCAGCAGGATTACATGCAAACAGCCCGTAAACTTGAAGCTACACTGGAGAGCTTCGGAGTTCGTGCGAAGGTGTTAGAGGTTGTTCGAGGTCCTGCAGTAACTCGTTATGAAATACAGCCTGATATTGGGGTGAAGGTGAGCAGAATTGTTAGCCTGACTGATGATATCGCTTTGGCGCTTGCGGCGAAGGATATTCGAATGGAAGCACCTATTCCAGGGAAATCAGCCATTGGGATTGAAGTGCCCAACAATGAAGTGTCTATTGTAACGATGCGTGAAGTGATGGAGACTTCGATATTTCAGGATGCTGAGTCTAAGCTTTCTGTCGCTTTCGGTAGAGATATATCGGGCCAAACGATTATAGGCAACCTTGCTAAGATGCCCCATCTTCTTGTAGCGGGTGCCACAGGGTCAGGCAAATCTGTCTGTATTAATGGGATTATCGCAAGTATCCTTTATAAGGCGAAGCCTGACGAAGTGAAGTTCCTCATGGTAGATCCTAAGATGGTTGAGTTAAATGTATATAATGGGATTCCTCATTTGCTGGCTCCCGTTGTGACTGATCCTAAGCGAGCTTCATTAGCACTGAAAAAAATTGTGGTTGAGATGGAAAAGCGCTATGAGCAGTTCTCTAAATCGGGGACACGTAATATTGAAGGTTATAATAAATTAATGAAAGATAATTTGCCAGCTATATTACCTTATATTGTAGTCATTGTGGATGAGTTAGCTGACTTGATGATGGTAGCTGCCAACGATGTTGAGGATGCAATTACGCGGCTTGCACAGATGGCACGTGCAGCAGGTATTCACTTAATCATCGCTACACAGAGACCTTCTGTTGATGTTATTACCGGTGTCATTAAGGCCAATATCCCTTCAAGAATTGCTTTTGGAGTATCTTCTCAAATCGATTCTAGAACCATTCTAGATATGGGTGGAGCTGAGAAGTTGCTGGGTAGAGGAGATATGCTCTTCCTACCGATGGGTTCTTCTAAACCGATTCGAGTGCAAGGGGCATTCATAAATGATCAAGAGGTAGAGAATATTGTCGATTATGTACGTGATCAAGGACAGGCTAAATATGACGAATTTCTAGTACCTGAAGTAGAGGAAGCGTCAGCGAATGTAGATGAAATGCTTGATGAACTATATGATCAAGCAGTGCAAATCATACTTGAAGCCAAGCAAGCATCGGTATCTTTATTGCAGAGAAGAATGAGGGTGGGTTATACTCGAGCCGCACGTTTAATTGATTCTATGGAGTCACGTGGAATTATCGGACCGTACGAAGGGAGTAAGCCCCGCGAGGTTCTTTTATCAATAGAGCAGTATCAACAGCAGAACAAAATAAGTTCATGATGAGGATAAGAGTCTTTCGCGTATGTTAGCGGAAGGCTCTTTATCGTTGTATGTATTCAATGAATAGGAAGTCACAGCTCTTGTCATAATAACCTTAGCGATCCTGTAAAACCCACAAGAGAAAGGTAGAGCTAACTTATGACAAAACAAAAAGGTTGGATTATTTTCAGTGTGCTACTTCTTTTGTCCGCAGTTGTATTCGGATTGATGAATAGTGGGACTGAGACGATAGGCATGAATGATCACAATATCCAGTCAACGCCTTCAGAACCCGTATTTAGTTCAAACATAGTTAAATATGGAGCATCAGGTCAGGATGTATACGAGCTGCAAGGTAGACTTAAGTATTTAGGGTTCTATACGGGGAAGATAGATAGTAATTTCGGAAGTGGTACATTGAAATCTGTGAAATGGTTTCAGTCAGAGTTCGGCATGAAAATAGATGGTGTAGTAGGCGGTAAGACTAAGCTAAAACTATACAATGCAACGAAAGATTGGAAACCAACACAACCTATTCAAGGAGAGACATCCAAGAAACCGGAAGCTACCAAAGATAATCCAGATAGAACCTCCTCAAATACGATGGGGTTGTCTGAGAACACTTTGAAGATACTAGCTAACGCAGTATATGGAGAAGCACGTGGTGAACCCTTCGAAGGACAAGTTGCGGTTGCTGCTGTCATTATGAACCGGGTTAAATCATCAAGTTTTCCGAATACGGTCTCAGGGGTTATATTTCAACCTGGAGCGTTTACGGCTGTAGCTGATGGTCAGATCTGGTTAGAGCCGAATGACCAAGCACGTCAAGCCGTGCAACAGGCATTGAACGGTTGGGACCCATCTGGCGGTTGTTTATATTATTTCAATCCCAAAACAGCAACTTCGAAGTGGATATGGACACGACCGCAAGTGAAAACGATAGGAGAGCATATTTTCTGTATGTAACTACAAAACGGCAATCGAAGACTTGTCTTCGGTTGCTTCTTGACTTTCGTCTGGTATAGAATGGATATTAATAATGACCGTAAATGGTTTCACAAAGCCACAATATAAAGGAGATTCGGACCTTGAATAAAATGGGATTTGAACATGATAATACGGGACGGGTGCGGATTCATGTGCTACCTACAAAGCGCTTCAAAACATTCGCAATGTCTCTGTATTTAGGAACTCCACTTTCAGAAGATACGGTGACAACTACAGCATTAACGCCATTTGTGTTGCGTAGAGGTACGGAGTCATATCCAGAAACAACACAGTTTCGTGAACGGTTAGAACAGTTATATGGTGCTGGTTTTGGGTTTGATGTGTACAAGAGAGGTGATTATCAAATCGTCCAATTTCGTATGGACACGATCAATGATTCTTTCGTACAAAGTGAGGAGAGTCTCTTGAGCTCGTCTTTTGCTTTTTTGGGAGAAGTTGTGACAAAACCTGTACTAGAAGATGGCCATTTCAAAGATTCTTATGTGCAAGCAGAGCGTGAAAATGTGCGTAAGAAGTTAGAATCCATTGTTAATGATAAAATTCGATATGCTGCAGAACGATGTTTGGAAGAGATGTGTCAGAATGAACCCTATCGTCTTCATCCATTAGGGCAGCGTAAAGATTTAGATAATATTAACTCAGAGGTACTTTATAAAGCATATCGCAAATGGCTTGAGGAAGCTAATATTGACCTTTATGTTGTAGGAGATACAACACTTGAAGAAGTTAAACAACTGGTAGAGCAGCATTTTCAATTGGGTTCTACTAAGTCAATCTCATATGAAACGAAGCCATCTTCTCGTGATGTAGGAGAGGTACGGACAATTGAAGAGAAATTAGATGTTAGTCAAGGTAAGCTGAATATGGGGCTTCGCACAACGATCACATATGGCGATGATAACTATGCTGCTGCACTTATGTATAACGGTATACTAGGTGGATATCCGCATTCCAAGCTCTTCCTTAATGTCCGTGAGAAGGAGAGTTTAGCTTATTATGCTTCGTCAAGGTATGACGGTCATAAAGGTATTGGAACGATTCAATCCGGTATTGAGGTTCAGAATTATAAGAAGGCAGTTGAGATTATTCAGAATCAGATCGCGGAAATGAAATCAGGTCAGATTAGTGAGCTTGAAATGTCACAGACGAAAGCAATGATCCGCAATTTACTTCGTGAAATGGAAGACTCTGCTTTTGAAATGATCGGATTTGATTTTAATCGCCAATTATCAGGAAAAGAGCGCTCGGGAGAAGAACTCCTTCAGCAGGTTGAGAATATCACGGTGGAGGATGTGCAAGCAGCAGCATCTACCTTTAAGTTGGATACCATCTACTTCTTGAGAGGGCAAAAGGAGGAATAGCCGGTGCAAAGTGTACATTATGATAATCTGCAAGAAACGATTTATTCTGAAGTGATGGATAATGGTCTTCACGTATATGTTCTGCCAAAGCCAGGATTTCACAAAACCTATGCTACGTTCGCCACGAAATATGGATCGGTAGACAATCATTTTCGTGTAGAAGGGGAAGAAGAAGCGGTTGTGCCTGATGGCATTGCTCATTTTCTAGAACACAAGATGTTCGAGGAACCAGAGGGAGACATTTTTGCTACGTTTGCTTCACAAGGAGCTTCGGCTAATGCGTTTACAAGTTTTGATCAAACGGTGTATCTGTTCTCAGCTACAGAGAATATCGTAGATAATTTAGAAACGTTGATTAACTTTGTTCAGCACCCTTATTTCACAGATCAGAATGTGGAGAAGGAAAAGGGGATTATTGGTCAGGAAATTGATATGTATAAAGATAACGCGGATTGGCGTGTCTATTTCGGCTTAATTGAAGCCATGTTTAAGACACATCCTGTTCATATCGATATTGCAGGAACAGTTGAATCCATTGCTACCATCTCTAAGGAGACGCTATATAGTTGCTACAACGCTTTTTATCATCCCAGCAATATGCTGTTGTTTGTCGTAGGAGGAGTTGATCCGAAAAAGGTATTTGAACTTGTCCGCAGTAACCAAGCGAAGAAGTCCTATGATGCTCAAGGTAATATTGAACGGATCTTTGATCAAGAACAGGTAGAGGTGGCAGAGAAACGTCGTGTGAGTAAGCTGGCGGTCTCTATGCCTAAGTGCTTATTCGGATTCAAGGAGAAAAATGTTGGTTTCACAGGTGAAGAATTGTTGAGACGTGATCTCACAAGTAAAATTATGTTGGATTTGTTATTTGGCTCTAGTACGAAGTTATATCAAAAGCTGTATGATGAAGATCTTATTTCTGACAGCTTCGGTCATGAATATAATAGCTCGCCGCAGTATGCCTTTTCTGCCATAGGTGGGGACACGCAAGACCCTGATTTGTTGCTTCAAAGAATCAGTGAAGAAGTGGAGCTTATTATCAAAACTGGTTTTACAGAAACAGATTTCGAACGGACTCGCAAAAAGAAAATAGGCGGTTATTTACGTATGCTCAATTCTCCTGAGAATATGGCGCATGAGTTTACGAAGTATCAATTCCGAGGTAGTGATTTCTTTAGTGTGATTGAGGTGTATGAATCGATTACATTGGAGGATGTGAATCAACGTCTACATGAGCATATTGATTGGGAGCAGATGGCAGTGTCGCTCGTGGTGAATCCTTGAGTAAACTAGTTACAGGCGGAAATAAGCCGATTGGCGAGACGACTGTTCTAGTAACAGGTGCCAGCAGAGGCATTGGAGCTGCTATTGCTGAACGTTTCGCCATGGTGGGTATGAATGTAGTCATACACTATATGAATTCCCATGAAGCGGCTAATGATGTGGCTAGACGATGTATGTCTCATGGGGCAAAGGTGTTGACAGTCACAGCAGATTTGAAGGATAAGGATCAAATTTCGAGAGTACGTGACAAACTCGAGAGTCATGGATTAATGCCGGATATTTTAGTGAATAATGCGGGTATTTCACATTATGGTCTTCTCTCTGATGTTACAGAAGAGATTTGGGATGATGTGATGTCCACTAATCTTAAAAGCATGTTCTTATGTACTCAACAGTTTATGCCATATATGGTTGCTCAGAGGTACGGGAGGATTATTAATATATCTTCCATCTGGGGAATTTCGGGTGCTTCTTGCGAAGTATTATATTCAGCAAGTAAGGGTGGCGTGAATGCTTTCACTAAAGCTTTAGCTAAGGAATTAGCACCTTCAGGCATTACGGTCAATGGGGTGGCGCCTGGAGCAGTGGATACATCCATGATGGATCATCTGGAGCAGGAAGAAATTCGAATGCTGGAGGAGGAGATTCCTGCGGGTAGACTGGCTAGACCAGATGAAATTTCTTCACTTGTCTACTTTCTGGCACTCCCTGAATCTGGTTATATTAATGGTCAAATTATTAGTCCTAATGGAGGATGGATTACCTAAGTAAAACTTCCGAATTTTATTCCGAATAAGGAAGAGCGGATTAGGTCATATTACAACTGTTGATTTTAAATATCTCATGCTACAAGCAAAGGAGGTTTTATGATGTCAACAGTACTCAGAAATTTTGACACATGGAAAAAGTTCTTGGGTGAACGTGTGACGCAAGCTGAGAAAATGGGTATGAGTGAAGACACTATATCTAAATTAGCTTACGAAATTGGCGATTTCCTAGATGAAAAAGTCGATCCGCAAAACCCCTCTAACCGTGCCCTGAAAGAATTATGGTCGGTGGGAGACAAAGAAGAACGGCGTACAATCGCCCGTCTAATGGTGAAATTAGCCAAAAAAAACGTATAGTACATGAGAAAAGCCCCCTCACGGGGGCTTTTCTACAAATTTAAAGACTTGACCTTGCCTTTCATATTTTTTTTATATATCATTAACGTGACCCGTTATTCAAAACCGATCAAGAGACGAGCCTCTCCCGGAAAGGGTCAGAGGTCTATTTTGTCGAATAAGTGTTAAGTATAATCTGTGTTAAGATGGGGTGTTTAATTGGGAATCCAACAATGGTATATGGAATATAAGATACATAAAAACCGTCCGGGATTACTGGGAGATATTGCTTCTTTACTCGGGATGCTGGAAGTTAATATACTGACAATTAATGGCGTGGAAGGTGAAACCCGTGGGATGCTCATTGAAACGGACGACGAGGAGAAAATTCACCTTATGGGTGCTATGCTCAAAAAAGTGGATAGTATAACCGTTTCTGCATTAAGACCGCCTAAACTTGTCGATATTTTAGCTGTTCGTCACGGTCGTTACATTGATAGAGATTCAGATGATCGAAAGACATTTCGTTTTACTCGGGATGAACTTGGTTTATTAGTGGACTTTTTGGGTGAAGTTTTTAAGAAAGAGGGAAATCAGGTTATTGGATTAAGAGGGATGCCGCGCGTCGGTAAAACGGAATCCATTATTGCTGGAAGTGTATGTGCCATGAAGCGTTGGACGTTCGTCTCTTCGACATTGTTACGTCAGACTATCCGAAGTCAACTCTCTGAGGATGAAATGAACCCGAACAATGTTTTTATTATTGATGGAATTGTTAGTACAATTCGGTCTAGTGAGAAACACTATAATTTGTTGCAAGATATTATGAATATGCCTTGTACGAAGGTGATTGAACATCCCGATATTTTTGTTAAGGAGTCGGAGTATTCGTACGACGATTTCACGATCATTATAGAACTTCGGAATAATCCTAGTGAGGAAATTATTTATGATACATTCACCAGCACTTATACCGACGATTTATAAATTAGACAGGAGGTGATGGTATGTCGGAACTGGGTCAGCAGTTAAGAGAAGCTAGATTGGAAAAAGGAATGAGTCTGGACGATGTTCAGGAAATGACAAAAATTCGTAAGCGATATTTAGAAGCCATCGAGGCAGGTGATTATAAAGTTCTTCCGGGAACTTTTTATGTGCGGGCTTTTATTAAGACTTACGCGGAAACGGTGGGATTGAATCCAGATGAGCTGTTAGAAGGGCATAAACAAGATGTGTCATCCTCTGAGCCTGAATCTACAATGGAGCCAGTGATTCAAAAGCGTTCGAGTAATAAAGCTCCTTCGGAGCGTAATGTTAAATGGTTATCTACCGTATTAATGTGGACTTTTCCGATACTGATTGTCGTGGTCATTTATGTGTATTTATCAACACGAGATGATAAGCCTGATGCTAACAAGGTCGTCGATTCGGGACAAAAGATAACAGATTCACAGCAAGATCCTTCAACTCAACCTAAGGCTCCTGAAGTCACACCACCGACAGGCAATGGTGGAGAGGCTGGGACAACACCAGATGAAGAAGGCACAGTAGTGCCTGATGAAGAACCCATAGAAGAACCGAATCCAGAGCAGGTTCCGCAGAGTTTGACAGTTACCGAAGATGGCAAAAGCGGGAAAAATACAATCTTTAAAGTAGCTGCTCCAGTGGGAAGTAAGGTTCAGGTGGAAATTAAAGCAACAGGTCAAAGTTGGATGGAAATCTACCGAGGAGGAAATTCTCAGGGAGAAAAGCTATTTTTTAACAATACTAAAGACGGAGACAATTTGTCTTTCGATTTGGATAGTCAAGGCCTATATATTAAGTCTGGATACTCCAAAGCGACGAATATTACGGTTGGAGGACAGTTAGTAACAGATGGTAAGGCTACATCACGGATTTTGTTGAAAATGGGTGAACCCGAAGAAAATAATTCAGTTACTGGCGAATAAGCTCCACTTTTGACGGAAATGATAAGATCAGCTTTACAAGACTAGAATCTTTTATTTTCCGATGAAGTGAGGTCTATTGCCATGACAGTAAGCTGGATTGTAACGGGCTTAGGTATTATTGTGAGTCTCCTTGGTTATTATCTAACTCCCAATGCTTGGGGCTACGGTATTCTAGGGTTTGGACTCGCTCATATTTTCTTGGGAATTCTGAACATGTTTAGAGCACCGTCATATAGTAAATAAATCACTTACTCAGAAAAGGTATTCCTATAGATGAGGCAGTTTCTCACAGGAGTACCTTTTTTGCTGATTAGACTTCAATGTAAGAATCATATATTATGACTACGTAGATGTTTAGAAAGGGCGTGGAACAATGAGTTCTGAAAATTCATTCGATATTGTATCCAAATTTGATTTACAGGAAATGATTAATGCTATAACGCAAGCGGAAAAAGAAATTGAAACGAGATTTGATTTCAAGGGCAGTAAGAGTAGTCTGAAGTTAGATAAAGACACACTGGTCATTGTTTCAGATGATGAGTATAAGCTAAATGCTGTCATTGATATTCTACAGACCAAAATGATTAAGCGTGGTTTATCGTTAAGGAATGTAGATTACAGTAAAATAGAGCCTGCCTCCCTTGGAACCGTACGTCAAAGATTGACACTAAAGCAAGGAATAGATCATGACAACGCGAAGAAAATTAACATTTTAATTCGTGATTCTAAACTGAAAGTCAAAAGTCAAATCCAAGGTGATCAAATTCGCGTAACGGGTAAAAGTAAAGATGATCTACAAGGTATCATTCAATTATTACGTAAAGCGGATCTTTCATTAGATCTACAATTTACTAACGTGAAGTAATTTAGTTTCTCTTTCTTGAAGAAGGGGCTAAGCTCAAGAATGGCATAGGTCTTTCTTTTTGACAGGTTACAAACGGATATATTATAATTGTGAGTATTACTTAGGGATAATGGGTTGTTAATCATTGGGGGATGCATGCATACATGACAGAGAGAGTCATAACTACAACACTTAGATCGAAATTTTCGGTGAATTCGGAGTACATATCCGAGGAGGTTATTCTGTGAATTTACCTAATCGTATCACGATAGCAAGAATTTGTCTGATTCCCATTATGATGGTGTTTCTGTTAGTTGATTTTGATTTCTATCCCTCTCCTTTGACATGGGATTCATATGAATTACCTTACAATCAGCTTATTGCAGCGATTATCTTCATCCTTGCAGCGAGCACGGATGGGATTGATGGTTTTCTAGCACGCAAGCATAATATGGTGACAAATTTAGGGAAACTGCTTGATCCACTTGCAGATAAATTACTTGTGGCAGCCGTTCTGATCTCTTTAGTGGAGATGGGGAAGTGCGATAGCTGGATTGCAGTTATAATCATTAGCCGTGAATTTGCAGTTACCGGACTTCGTCAAATTGCTCTCTTGGAAGGTAAAGTTGTTGCTGCTAGTAATTGGGGCAAAGTAAAGACAGTTGTGCAGATTGTAGCTATCGTAATGATGCTGATTAATAACTTTCCATTTGAATGGATCCATGTACCGTTGGACGTCATTGTCACATGGGCTGCTGCCTTGATAACTCTGTATTCTGGAGTTGATTATTTTATCAAGAATAAGTCATTGCTTCACCTCTCCAATAGTTAAACGCAGTTTGAAGACAATAGGATAAATTCCTATTGTCTTTTCTTTCAAAACAATGGTCATAGAACGAAATACTCTTTTCATGGAGGTCATAATATTATGAAGGCAGAGATTATTGCAGTAGGAACGGAGCTTTTACTTGGGCAAATTGTGAATACCAATGCGCAATTTCTATCACAAGAACTAGCAACAATGGGTATTGATGTATACTTTCAGACCGTAGTTGGCGACAACATGTCGAGACTCCAGGAGTCTATTGAATTAGCGCGTCAGCGTGCAGATATCATTCTATTGACCGGTGGGATTGGACCGACTCAAGATGATTTGACGAAAGATGCATTGGCTACCGTACTGAATCGTACATTACATATAGATCGACTTGCAATGGAGCATGTGGACAAGTTCTTCGTACAACGCGGTATTCATATGACCGAGAATAATCGTAGGCAAGCACTCGCTATTGAGGGAAGTTCTCCGCTAGCTAATTCAACGGGACTGGCTGTAGGTAATGCTATTTCACATGAAGGGAAATATTACGTCGTACTTCCGGGGCCTCCTAAAGAGATGAGACCTATGTTTCAAGATGAAGCCAAACCGTGGCTCTTGCAGCATGCTTTAACGAATGAGATGCCTATTTATTCTACCATGCTGAAATTTGCTGGAATTGGTGAATCTGCTTTAGAGGAGCGCCTTCTAGATCTCATTAACAACCAGAGTGACCCAACCATTGCTCCCTACGCCAAAGAAGGGGAGGTAACCGTTAGAATTTCTACTAAAGCACGAAGTGAAAAAGAAGCGATGATGAAACTAAATGCTTTAGAAGTACAAATTCAAGCACTGCTTCCAGATCACTTATATGCGAATGAAGATATACCGATTGAGAAAGCGATTGTAGACCTTATGGCTGACCGTGGGCTCACACTCAGTGCTGCAGAGAGTTGTACAGGGGGGCTACTGATGGAACGCATTACATCCGTCCCAGGGAGCGCGACTATGTTTCTTGGTGGTATTGTATGTTACTCGAATCAGTTGAAGGAAAAGCTGTTGAATGTTCCTCATGATCTACTTGAAGGCGAGGATGCTCCGGGTGCAGTTAGTGCAGAAGTAGCTGAAGTATTGGCTGAACAGGTAAGAATGATCGGGGATACAGATTTTGGTCTTTCGATTACGGGGGTTGCCGGTCCTGCCTATTCGGAGCGAAAGCCAGTGGGATTAGTATATGTTGCTATTGCCGAACGAGGTAAGAAAACGGAGGTTCATGAGCTTAACTTAACGGGTAATCGAGATTCAATTCGTCATCGCACGGTTAAAAGCTTACTCTATCGTCTATGGAGAACAATCATGCTAAGTGAGAAGTTGTAATAGACTGAGTTGAATGATTCATGTGAATAGGAGTATAATGGCTTTAACGGAAGAACCGTAGCAATGATGCTGCGGTTCTTTTTCTATATCGCGAACTTGTGGCAACATGAGAGAGGGGTATGGTTCTACAAAAAAAACGAATGTATGTTCGAAAAAATGCTTGGCAAACGTTCTAAAACAAGGTATCATTATAAGTATAAACATTGAAGAAGGATGTGAGTATATTGTCAGATCGTCGTGCAGCGCTAGATGTAGCGCTTCGTCAAATAGAAAAACAATTCGGTAAGGGTTCAATTATGAAGTTAGGTGAATCTACCCATATGCAAGTGGAAGTTACTTCCAGTGGATCGCTAGCTTTGGATATTGCGTTGGGTGTTGGGGGATTTCCAAGGGGACGGATTATTGAAGTGTACGGACCTGAATCTTCCGGTAAGACAACTGTAGCTCTTCATGCTATCGCTGAGGTTCAGAAAGCGGGCGGGCAAGCTGCTTTCATCGATGCGGAACATGCGTTAGACCCTAAATATGCTAGTAACCTAGGGGTTAATATCGATGAATTGCTTCTATCCCAACCGGATACGGGTGAGCAAGCATTGGAAATTGCAGAGGCTCTGGTACGTAGTGGAGCCGTAGATATCATTGTTGTTGACTCTGTTGCAGCATTGGTACCGAAAGCTGAGATTGAAGGCGAGATGGGTGATTCCCATGTGGGTCTACAAGCTCGTTTGATGTCTCAAGCTCTACGTAAACTGTCAGGGGCTGTTAGTAAGTCTAAGACCACTGCTATCTTTATTAACCAACTCCGTGAGAAAATAGGGGTTATGTTTGGTAATCCTGAAACGACTCCGGGTGGACGTGCTTTGAAATTCTATTCCACGATTCGTTTAGATGTGCGTCGTGTGGAGAGTATTAAGAATGGAAATGACATCGTAGGTAACCGTACGAAGATCAAAATCGTGAAGAATAAGGTAGCTCCGCCTTTCAAACAGGCAGATGTTGACATGATGTATGGTCTAGGTATTTCCAAAGAGGGTAGCATTGTGGATATCGGTACGGATTTAGATATCGTTAACAAGAGTGGCGCTTGGTATTCCTATGAAGGTGAGCGTTTAGGCCAAGGTCGTGAGAATGCAAAGCAGTTCTTGAAGGATCATCCAGAGATATCTGATGTCATCGAGAACAAGATTCGGGAAGCTAGCAATCTTACGAATGCTGTTGTGGTTCCTACAACAGAGGACCAAGAGGCAGAAGATTTAGAAGAACAAGAACTATTGGAAATTGAATAAATTCTAGAATGTAACGGATCTGATCTGATTAATTTATAGAAAGGCGCCCGGGAGATGATCCTATAGGGCGCCTTTTATTCAAGATATAAGACTTTAAGGACGGAGAGGCCGTTGCTTCTTTTGTAATGGGTTATCTCTATGATGAAGAGAGGGATTGTAAGCGTGAGAGAAGTGTATGATGATATGGAGCAGGAACAAGAAATGGGAGGGGTATCTCTTTTCCCAGATCATATAGAATTAATTATTACAGGGGTCGAGCGTGAGCCTAAGCAGAGATATCGATATTTAATCTCTTTTGGTGAACATGTGTTGTCTATCCATGAAGATGTGATGATCAAATATCGTATGATCAAGGGAAATTCTTTTTGGAAGCATGAGTTAGAAGAAATTGTTCTTGCCGATGAGAAACAACAGGCTTATGTTCAAGGATTGAAGTATTTGGAACGCAAACCAAGAACTCGTAAAGAAATAAGTATTCGATTGCAGGAAAAGGGTGCAGCGCAACGCGTGATCGAAGAAGTGCTAGTACGTCTAACGCAGGAGGGGCTACTGAATGACGCTATGTATGCTGAGCAGTGGGCTGAGCAGCGTATCATGAGCCAGCGTAAGGGAAAAGCATGGGTACGACAAGAATTGAGGCAAAAGGGGATAGATAAATCTTTGATCTCAGAAGCGCTTGATAGTGTAAGCGCCGATCAAGAATATGAAAGTGCACTGACCATCGGAAGAAAAAAGTGGAATCAGACAAAAGGTGAGGCGCAAGAGAAGAAGCGCAAAGCGGGTTCTTACCTGATGCGCCGTGGATTTTCAGGTGAACAAGTTAGACGTGTTCTCCATCAAATGCTTCAAGAAGATGATTTACAGGATAGCGATGAGGACGATGTAATGTTTGATTAAGGTAAGAAGATTAGAAGTGATAGAACGCATTCTCTTGACAATATCTTTTAACAAATACTAAAATGAAAATGAGTCGAAATCATTAAGGGACCTTTTTCCTTCCAAAAGAGGTTCTCTTTTATGAAAGATTGTATTTTTCTTAATTTATATGAATGTATTTAGAGCTAGTAAAGGTGGGTTTTGTACATCTGCGAAAGTGTACAAATGAAGATCGGGTGACCGATTTAGTGGTATGATGTATGTGTAGAAGAAAAAGATGGGCAACTACAGAAATCCCAAGGAATGCCTTGGAGGAACCAACGAGGAGGTGGACGGGTTGATACCAACCTGGATCTGGATATTGATCGTTCTCGTTGTAGCCGCAATCTTTGGGTTCGTCGGTTATTTTATTCGCAAATCTATTGCAGAAGCTAAAATCTCCAGTGCCGAAGAAGCTGCCGTACAAATCGTGGAGAGCGCGAAGAAGGACGCTGAAGCATTGAAGAAAGAAACAGTTCTGGAAGCTAAGGACGAAGTCCATAGAATCCGTACTGAAGCTGAAAAAGAGACTCGTGAGCGCCGCAATGAAACGCAACGGCAAGAACGTAGACTATTGCAAAAAGAAGAATCGTTGGATAAAAAATTAGAATCGGTAGAACGTAAAGAAGAGCAAGTGGCGAACAAAGAGAAACGAATTGAAGAAACACAGCAACAAATCGATACAATTTACAAAACTCAAGTGACTGAACTAGAAAGAATATCCAACTTGACGACGGAAGATGCAAAAAGCATTATTTTGAGCAATGTGGAACAAGAAGTTCGCCATGAGACAGCACAAATGATTAAAGACATTGAGCAACAAGCGAAAGAAGAAGCGGATAAGAAATCACGTGAAATTATTACGCTTGCAATTCAGCGTTGTGCCGCCGATCATGTCGCAGAAACAACTGTTTCTGTCGTAACGCTTCCGAATGAGGAAATGAAGGGACGGATTATTGGACGCGAAGGCCGTAATATCCGTGCGCTTGAGACCCTTACCGGAATTGACCTTATAATCGATGATACGCCGGAAGCTGTAATTTTGTCAGGATTTGACCCAATTCGTCGTGAAATTGCTCGTACTGCTCTAGAGAAACTAGTAGCAGATGGACGGATTCACCCTGCACGTATTGAAGAAATGGTGGAGAAATCTCGTAAGGAAGTCGATGAACGGATTCGTGAGTATGGTGAGCAAGCTACTTTTGAGGTAGGTGTTCATGGTCTGCATCCTGATTTGATCAAAATTATGGGACGATTGAAATTCCGCACAAGCTATGGCCAGAACGTTCTGAAGCATTCAATGGAAGTTGCATACTTAGCAGGATTGATGGCTGGGGAACTCGGACAAGATATCGTGTTGGCGAAACGTGCCGGATTATTGCATGATATCGGGAAAGCGCTAGATCACGAAGTGGAAGGGTCACACGTTGAAATTGGCGTGGAACTGGCGAAGAAGTACAAAGAGCATCCAGTAGTCCTTAATAGTATCGCCTCCCATCATGGAGACGTTGAAGCTACTTCTGTCATTGCTATGCTTGTTGGTGCAGCAGATGCATTATCAGCAGCAAGACCGGGAGCACGTAGAGAAACGCTTGAGACGTATATCAAACGTCTAGAGAAGCTGGAAGAAATCGCTGAATCATTCGAAGGTGTAGAGAAATCCTTCGCCATTCAAGCTGGACGCGAAGTCCGCGTAATGGTACACCCTGAGAAAATTGATGATGCTGAATCCTTCCGCTTGGCACGTGACATCACGAAGATGATCGAGAATGAACTTGATTATCCGGGACACATTAAAGTTACAGTCATTCGGGAAACACGCGCGGTTGAATACGCGAAATAATGGTAAATATGAAAAGTGGCCACATTGGGGCCACTTTTCATATTGTTTAGACGAACAAGGAGGAGATTTGCTATCAACGTTTTATTTATTGGTGACATTGTAGGTGAGGTAGGCAGAAAGGCGCTCAAATCTTTACTGCCTGTATTAAAATCTAAGTATAACCCACATATTATTATAGCTAATGGTGAGAACTCTGCTGCGGGTAGAGGGATAACAGAATCGATCGCCAATGATTTTTATAACTGGGGAGTTCACGGGATCACTATGGGGAATCATACGTGGGATAATAAAGATATATTCGAGTTTATTGATGATGAGCCGAGATTAATTCGTCCTGCAAATTTCCCTCCGGGCACGCCTGGGCTTGGACATACTGTCATTAAAGCAAACGGCAAAGAACTGGCGATCGTTAATCTGCAAGGTCGTACCTTTTTACCAGCTATTGATTGTCCATTTCGTAAAAGTGATGAAATTGTCGAAGAACTGCGGAGAAATCATAAATGTATCTTAGTTGATTTCCATGCAGAAGCTACATCAGAGAAAATTGCTATGGGCTGGCATTTAGACGGACGAGTATCCCTAGTAGTAGGTACCCACACTCACGTACAAAGTAATGATGATACGATTCTGCCACAAGGTACCGCATATTTAACTGATGCAGGCATGGTAGGACCTAAAGAAGGAATACTGGGTATGGAACGTGAAGCTGTCCTACGCAAATTTGAAACACAACTCCCTGTGCGCTTTGTTGTAGATACAGGGAAATGGCATTTCCATGGAGTATTCGTGCAAATTGACGAGTCAACAGGCAAGGCTACGAAAATAGAGAAGATCCGTTTGCGCGAAGATGAATGGATTATGGAATAGGATTACAAAAAAGAAGGCATTTTTTCCCCTCTCCTGAATAACATCTAAGTATGTGGAAGCGAGCCATCATCATTCCCAGGGGAGGATCTTACTATGGATGTATTAAAAGTTTCAGCTAAATCTAATCCCAACTCGGTTGCGGGCGCACTTGCTGGAGTTCTCCGTGAACGAGGTGGTGCTGAATTGCAAGCGATTGGAGCAGGTGCACTGAATCAAGCAGTAAAAGCAGTAGCTATTGCCCGGGGATTCGTAGCACCTAGTGGAGTCGACTTGATTTGCATTCCAGCTTTTACGGATATTGTGATTGATGGGGAAGACCGCACTGCGATTAAATTAATCGTTGAACCCAGATGAAATGGGGGAGTTAGACCTGTTTACTTGAATTGAAGGAAGGATTCGCCTCTAAGGTTGAATTCATTCTTTCATTTAGAAGTAGACAGGTTTTTTTGTGTGAAGCCTACAGGATTGGCCAGAAGGGAGCGAGGGTATGCCACCACGCTGGGTTGATTTACATTGTGATGTTCTGAATAAAATGACTGAGAATGTTAAGATATCCTTTTTGGATGATGCTAGGTTAGACATCACTTACGAACGGATGCAGCAGGGTGGTATTGGTCTACAATGTTTTGCTATCTATTTGTCTCAGCACTGGGGACAGGCGCGATTTGAATATATACTAAATAGTATTGATGTTTTTCGTAACCGTGTGTTACCCACGGGAGAGGGTCTGCAGTGGCTCAAATGGAAAGATGAAGTAGAACGGGTTCGAGACTCCAAAAGTAAGTGGGGGATGCTCTCGATTGAAGGAGCAGATGGACTAGAAGGTAACTTATTTTATGTAAAGACTGCTTTTGAATTAGGCGTACGCTTTCTAGGGGTGACTTGGAATTATGCGAACTGGGCCGCAGATGGAATACTAGAACAAAGAAACGGGGGCTTTACTGCAAAAGGGAGACAGTTAGTAGAATTATGTCATGAGATTGGGATGTTGCTTGATGTATCCCACTTATCGACGGCTGGATTCTGGGAACTGGTGGATTTAACACGGAGACCCTTTATTGCATCTCATTCCAATGCTCATGCTATATGTGAACATCCCCGTAATTTAAGAGACGAACAGATTAAAGCCATCGTTGCACTGGATGGTCGGATCGGATTGACGTTTGTTCCTTGGTTTGTTAAAACTACGGATGACTTGGTTACATCTGAGGATCTTCTTTATCATATTGAGCATATGTGTGGCCTTGGTGCAGAGAAACATCTCATGTTCGGTTCTGATTTTGATGGAATTGAGACTTGGATTAGTGGGCTTGAACATCCGGGTCAATATCCTGATTTTGTTGAACTGTTGCTAAAACACTATAGTGAGGCGCAGGTTACAGGTTGGTTATCGGGGAACGCTTTAACTTTTTTAGAGCATCATTTACCGAATAGACTGATAGGATCAAGAAATCCTGATCTTCGATAGACTTTATAGAATCAACTAAAATAGGAATACTATTCCTGATATTCCTTAGAATCTATAGAACTTGAAGGCAAAAACTTTAGTTCAATCTATATATTTGACAATCCTGTAACAGAACGCAAATTATATGAAAATGGGGGGCTCTCTAGTGAGGGAGCGCCTTTTTATTTTGAGATAAAAGGATGTATAATGGATATTGATGTCGGCATAATATTAATTACAGAGAAAATAAGGAGTGTATTACGATGAGTAAAACAGTACCTGTAGGTGTGTCTGCTAGACATATACACCTTACACAAGAGCACGTAGAGGCTTTGTTTGGACAAGGCTACCAATTAACAGAGTTCAAGCCATTATCCCAACCAGGGCAATTTGCAGCGAATGAAACTGTAGCTGTTATTGGAACTAAGGGTCAATTTGATAAGGTTAGAATATTGGGACCGGCGCGTCCAGCATCTCAATTAGAAATTTCTAGTACTGATTCTTTCGCAATTGGAGTGAAGGCTCCTGTTCGGGAATCTGGAAATATTGAAGGAACTCCAGGAGTTACAATTAAAGGACCAGCTGGTGAAGTAACACTTGACCAGGGTGTAATTGTAGCAGCTCGCCATATTCATTTCCATACTTCAGACGCAGATGCGTGGGGTATCAAAGATAAGCAATTATTGAAAGTTCGCCTGGGCGGAAGTCGTGGACTCGTGTTAGAGAATGTCGTAGCACGTGTATCCGATTCGTTTGCACTGGATATGCACATTGATACGGATGAAGCGAACGCTTCTGGTGCCAAGAACGGGGATACAGCAGAAATTGTTGAATAAATAGGTTTGATCTGTTGAATATAGTCGTTTATTGAAAGCGGGGGAAATCATTCTCCTGCTTTTTTTGATGTTACATAAGGAAAGAGATACGCTAGAAATGCCGTCCAGTTCATGGTATAATTTATCGTAATGCCTTTTAAAGGGGAGTTGAATTTCCTCTACGGAATTGAAGGAGTGACTAACAGTATGACGAAACAAAGTAAGGATTACTCTAAATATTTTGATTTCTCAGATGCTAAAGTGTTATCTGAGGATGAGTTTGGTAAGAAAATTCGAATTAAAGGCCGGGAAATCAACATTATATCGGAGCCTAACCATAGACAAGAAAAGCAACGTGGTAAAGAAAATGTGCAAGTGATATATGGCAATGCCGTCCCAGATGAGCTGAGAGGGCTTGGAGAGGGCAAGCATTATATAATCTATACCTTTGGTTGCCAAATGAATGAACACGATACAGAGACCATGAAGGGCTTGTTAGAGGAGATGGGGTATCGCAGCACGGAAGATCGTAAAGTTGCTGATATCATTCTGATGAACACTTGTGCAATTCGTGAGAATGCTGAGGATAAAGTATTTGGTGAACTCGGTCATATGATGCACCTTAAGACAGAGAAGCCAAGCTTGTTACTCGGTGTATGTGGATGTATGGCGCAAGAGGAAAATGTAGTTAATCGTATTTTACAAAAACACGGCTTTGTCGATATGATTTTTGGTACTCACAATATTCATAGATTACCACATCTTATTAAAGAGGCGATGTTTAGTAAGGAATTAGTGGTTGATGTGTGGTCCAAAGAAGGGGACATTATTGAGAATTTACCGAAAAAACGTGAGGGCATGCGAGCTTGGGTGAACATTATGTACGGATGCGATAAATTCTGCACCTACTGTATCGTTCCATTCACGCGTGGTAAAGAACGCAGTCGCCGCCCGGAAGATGTCATTGCTGAAGTAAGAGACTTGGCTCGCCAAGGATTTAAAGAAGTGACACTGCTGGGGCAAAATGTAAATGCGTATGGTAAGGACTTCAGTGATATTACTTATAGTTTTGGGGATCTGATGGATGATATTCGAGGGATTGATATCCCTAGAGTTCGCTTTACGACTTCACATCCGAGGGATTTTGATGATCAACTAGTCCAAGTACTTGCCAAAGGTGGCAATTTAGTTGAACATATTCACTTACCCGTGCAATCAGGAAGTACAGAAATATTGAAGAAAATGAGTCGTAAATATACGCGTGCGAGCTATTTAGAGCTTGTTGGCAAAATAAAAGAAGCCATTCCTAATGTCGGATTGACAACTGATATTATCGTAGGTTTTCCTGGTGAAAGTGACGAACAGTTTGAAGATACAATGACGTTAGTTCACGAAGTTGGTTATGATTCTGCCTTTACCTTCATTTATTCCCCACGGGAAGGTACGCCAGCTGCTATTATGGAAGATAATGTGCCGATGGAAGTGAAGAAGGAACGTCTGCAGCGTCTAAACCAAGCGATCAAAGACAATAGTCGTATGAACAATGAGAAAATGTGTGGACAAGTGGTAGAGGTTCTTGTAGAAGGAGAGAGTAAGAATAATGATTCTGTCCTAGCAGGAAGAACGCGTAGCAACAAGCTGGTTCATTTTGAAGGAAGCAGTGATCTAGTTGGCTCTATCGTCCATGTGAAAATAAGTGATGCGATGACATGGTACATTAAAGGTGAAATTATGGAATCCGTAACAGTCAATTGATGAATGGGAGTGATAATTTTGTCACAAGAACAAGGTCATATAAATAAATATGGCATGATGTCATATGATTCACGGGATTTGGTCATTCAAGAAGATATTATGGCTAAAGCCAAAGAATTAGCTGATCTTATATCTGGAAGTGAGGAAGTTAGGCAGTTCCAACAAGCTGAGGAAAAAATTCGCAACCATCAACGTGTTCAAGACTTGATCGTAGTAATGAAGAAGAAGCAAAAGGAAATTGTTGCTTTTGAATCTTTTGAAAATAAAGAAATGGTGGCCAAGATTGAAGGAGAAATTGCCGAATATCAGGATGAAATTGACGGTATTCCAATTGTAGTGGAATTTCAACAGTCTCAGACGGATATTAACTACTTACTTCAATTAGTCATTTCTGTCATTCGAGATACGGTGTCTGAGAAAGTAAATGTGGAAGTGGGTACAGACTCACCTCCAACCCATTGCGGATAATAGACAAACTAGGTTGCGGATACTATATCCGCGCCTTTTTGTTCAATTAGAGATGTTGTAAATCATGATCAGAAGCAACTTATACAGATAATTACGGAGGTTAACATCATGGATGGACTAGAAAGCATGCTTGCAAAAGGGAAAGATACATTCTGGGGATTTCTCGGATGTGAATTTATTTCTGGTGATGGTACGGAAGTTAAGATTGCATTAGATGCCAAGGAACATCATCTGAACTCTATGGGTATTGTTCATGGTGGAGTATTAACTTCATTAATGGATCAGACTATGGGAATGGTCGCAACAGCTGCTAAGAATATAGATAATGTTGTAACAACGAATCTTAATGTTCATTTCTTAGCTCCGATGAAAGAGGGACGGTTAATCGTTACAGCAATTGTCCTTCATGAAGCGGGTCGTAGTTTAACGCTTGAAGCTCGTATTCACGATAGTGAGGGTATATTAGGTTGTATATCGACTGGAACCTTTCGAGTCGTCAGTCGTTGATAGTCTTAGTCATTGAGAAATAATTAAGCATATCACTTGACAAATTTCATTAATATATCATAATGATAATATCAAATAGAATATTATGTGGTGATGAGAATGGATAATAAAGAAGCCCAACAGGAAAAGTATAGTGCTAAAAATTATCGAACTCCAGACGGAGTGCCTGCGGATATCGTGATGTTCACACTGACGAAGCGAGAACGCAAGACGGTTACAAAGACACTACCTATTCGTGAACTGAAAGTAATGTTAATTCGGCGCAAAGCTTGGCCATGCGCAGGCATGTGGGCACTTCCTGGAGGTTTTTGTAAGGAAAGCGAATCCATATATGATGCAGCAAAGCGTGAGCTTAAAGAGGAGACTGGGGTGGATGGTGGACATCTAGAATATTTAGGTGTGTATAGTCAACCTGGTAGAGATCCACGAGGTTGGATTATCAGCAACGCTTTCTTTGCTCTTGTGGAAGAGTGGATGCTTGAACACAGACAAGCGGCAGATGATGCTAATGAAGTAGGATTGTTTGGTATTGAAGAAGCGCTTGAGCAATTGGAACTGGCGTTTGATCATCGTGAAATTATTCGTGATGCATATGTTAAAATCCAGCAGAAGATGTTACAGACTACTATTGCTAAGCAATTTTTGCCTGCACATTTCACACTAAGTGAGTTATATCAGGTCATTCAGACTGTGGTCCCTGAATTTAAGGAGCCTAACTTTATTAGGAAAATAACTTCAACCCGTAGCCGGGAGGGCATTCTGCAAGAAGTGAAAGATGAGTCTGGCAAGAAGCTCAGCTCGAATCAATATTCACAGCGTTCTGCACAGCTGTATACGTTTACTGATAATGTGCCATTATTATCAATCTATACGTAAATTACAACCCGTCGTCGATCTATATTGTGAGGAGTGAGCATAATGAATGCACTGATCGTAATTGATTATACCTATGATTTCGTAGAGGGTAATCTTCCCGTAGGAGAGCCTGGTATAGCTATTCAGCATACAATAGCATCCATAACTCAGAATTATGTAGATCAAGGGGATTTCGTGGTGATGGCTGTTGACTTACATGAGGAGAATGATCCTTATCATCCGGAGACGGTTCTTTTCCCGCCCCACAACATCAGAGGAACACGGGGAAGAGAGCTTTATGGAGAGTTAGAGAATGTATACAAGCGTCACCAAGATCGAATTTATTGGATGGATAAGACGAGGTATAGTGCTTTCTGTGGAACAGATCTTGATATAAAGCTTCAAGAACGAGGGATTAAGGATGTTCATTTGATGGGTGTGTGTACAGATATTTGCATCTTGCATACCGCAGTGGATGCTTATAACAAGGGGTATCATGTGACGGTGTATGAGGACGCTGTAGCTAGTTTCAATCAGAATGGACATGAATGGGCATTACAGCATTTCAAAGGTAGTCTTGGAGCACATATCATAAATAGTAAAAGTTGATGTTCTTCGGTTCATCTTCTAAACAACGCTGCCTTGGCTCAAAGACAAGGGGAGAAATCAGTCATGCAAACAATGGGTCTGGCATTACACACCGATAAATACCAAATTAATATGATGTATGCACATTGGTACGGAGGAACACACCAACGCAAAGCTGTATTCGAGGCTTATTTTCGTAAGTTACCATTCGGTAATGGGTATGCAGTATTTGCGGGTCTTGAACGAATTGTTCACTACATTGCGAACCTTAGATTCTCAGAGGAGGATATCAGATATTTATCTGAACAGGAAGAGAATTATGATTCCACATTCCTTGAAGAATTGAGACAGTTCCATTTCCGTGGAACGATTCACTCGATGAAGGAAGGGGCGCTAGTGTTCCCTAGTGAGCCACTTATTCGTGTAGAAGGTACCATGATGGAGACCCAATTAGTTGAGACGGCTCTTCTGAACTTCATGAATTTCCAGACTTTAATTGCGACGAAGGCTTCAAGAATCAAACAAGTTGCAGGCCAAGACACGTTATTAGAATTCGGGACAAGACGAGCTCAAGAGGCAGATGCTGCCGTATGGGGAGCTCGTGCTGCCTACATTGCTGGTTTCGATGCTACATCAAATATGTTAGCGGGACAGAAGTTCGGTATCCCGACCAAAGGTACACATGCTCATTCATGGGTGCAGAGTTTCAAAACGGAGCAGGAAGCTTTTGATGCTTATGCTAAAGTGCTTCCCGATCAAGTTACTTTGCTCGTAGATACATTTGATACGCTGAAGAGCGGTGTTCCAAATGCGATCCACACAGCTAAAATGCTGGAGTCTATGGGTAAAAAAATGAGCGCTATTCGTTTGGATAGTGGGGATTTGGCTTATCTCTCCATTAAGGCCCGTAAAATGTTAGACGAAGCTGGATTCCCAGATGTCAAGATCGTGGCTTCTAATGATTTAGATGAGAATACAATTCTAAATTTGAAGGCTCAGGGAGCAAGGATTGATATCTGGGGGGTTGGAACACAGCTTATTACCGCTTCAGATCAACCTTCTTTAGGCGGAGTATATAAGCTTGTGGAGCGGGAGATTGATGGCGAAATGATACCAACGCTCAAAATTTCTGCTAATCCAGAGAAGGTATCCACACCAGGTAAGAAGGAAGTATATCGGATTATAGATAAGGTCAATAACAAAGCAATGGCTGATTATATTTGTTTCCCAAGTGAGGAACAGCCTAGCGATGGAAGAAAGATTAAATTATTTAATCCGCAACATCCTTATGTACAAAAGAGCATTCGCAACTATGAGGCTATTCCCATGTTAGAACCGATCTTTGTTGACGGACTTCAGGTGTATACATTACCTACACTTGAAGATATACGTAGCTATCATGTAGAGCAAATGAATATGTTCTGGCCTGAATATTTACGTAAGTTGAACCCGGAAATATATCGAGTCAACATTAGCCAAGAGGCCTGGGATCTCAAGAAGAATATGATGGCACAATATATGCAAGAAGAAGAAATTTAAGAGATATGAGAAGCGTGTTACTTACCTTTAGGGCGAGTAACATGCTTTTTTGTATAAAAGTGTAAATTTCAGTATACTTTTTCGGGACGGATCACAAACAATAAATTTCTTTTACGAAGCTTTCTATTTTTTCTCCTAAACAGGACGATATTAATGGGAGTAAACGCTCGTTATCCGTATTAATAAATAATGGTTAAGAGGTGATTGTGTTTGAACGTAATTAATAAAAGAAAGACTACATTTGTTTCTATCACAATTCTGTTCATTGGAATCATTTTTGCTGGGGTGTTTTTATTGAACAACAATAAATATGAGCCGAAAACCTACAATGTTAATTCATATTCAGATTATGCAACGAGCGGTAATGTGAAAGGTTCAGTTGAACGAGCAGACTATATTGTAACTGGACATTACGAGAAGTTTATTAAAGATATGGATTTGGGTAGCCAACATATGGGTGAGGTTTATTCGTTCAAAGTAGAAGATTCGCTATTAGGAGATGTTGAAGGAAGTATACGGGTCTCTATTGCTAATTACCAGATTATGAAACAGACTATTGAAGGTTATGATTATGAGGCCAAGGTAGGACTGCCCAATCACGTGAAGCCTGACTTTAATAAAAAATATGTTTTATTCCTTAGGTTTGTGGAAGACATAGACATGTATGGTTCAGCAGTCCTTCCCAATCATATTGAGTTAGATGATAGCGGCACAGCCACATTAAATTACAATCAAATCACCACTGGAGAAGATGTAAATACTAAGGGAGACAAGGCCATATTTAGTGTAGGAGAATTCAATATCCCAGCAATGGACAAGATTACGGGGATGACACAAGAAGAGTTATTCGAGCAGATTAAGGTTGCGATTGCTAATAAAAAAGCTCAGGTTGAATAATAATGGTATGCAAGAGCCACATAAGAATATTACATAAATGTAGATTGGGATGCACCTTATGAATCCCGTAAGTAGGATGAGTAATTCGTATTATAAGGTCAACCAGAACTTCTGGTTGGCCCTTTTTTCACAGGTGCATTACGATGGCGGTAGAGTGTCTCCACAGAAGAATGAACTATTTTTAGGACAGCCCTTGTTCTTTGGCATAACATTAGCGAGGGTCATTTCCTATGATGAAATTATTTCTCGGGAAAGCGCAGGAGGTGCCGGCATTCGACAATAGCTTGTCATGCTATGCCAAGTTATATAGGGATAAGAACATGAAGGTGATATAAGTTATTGTGTTTGTTTGAGTATGATATTTTTCATATCTAAAATTTGAGATATTGCGTTAAATGTAAGAATAAAGATTGTAGAAATTATGTTGAAAGGGGTCGTGTCGGTGGTACATTTACCCAAAAAAAATGAGCTAGGTTTCTTTGAAATCCGGTTGGAGTCAATTGGAGGTCTAGGAGCAAACCTTGCTGGCAAAATGCTAGCTGAAGCTGGTGTTGAGGGAGCAGGGTTGAATGGGGTTAGTTTCTCATCTTATGGATCAGAGAAAAAGGGTTCTCCGGTAAAGGCGCATATTCGTTTTTGCGACTTGACTACGTCTATTCGGGATACTTCTCCTGTTGAACGGCCCCATGTCGTAAGTATCTTTCATGAGGCATTGGCTAAGACCGTCAATGTAACTAGCGGAATATATGAAGATAGCATCGTTCTAATTAACTCACAAAAGTCACCCGAACAATTAAAAAATGATATGAAGATGCTAGGTGGTACAGTTGCTGTAATTGATGCCACAGGGATTGCTTTAACCGAGAAGAATCGAGTTAACATGGCGATGCTTGGTGCGATGTTTCGGTTTTGTCCTTTCTTAGATCCTGAGACGATGAAAGAAGTCATTCGCAAATCGCTTGAGAAGAAATATCCACAAAGTGTGGCTTCGGCTCTAAATACATTTGAACGTGGTTATCAAGAAGTCGTTATTCAACAATTTGCATTACAAGAGGGACAGTCTATGCCTGAGTTCGTACGTTCTGACTTACCCGTATTAGGTTACGGGACCCAGCCTATAGGGGGAGTGATTACCAATCCCGGGAACAGCTTCTTGAAGAACCTGAGTATTTCACGTTCAGGAATGATGCCTTCTTTTGCTGTGGATGAATGTATTCACTGCGCTCAGTGTGACACGGTTTGTCCTGATTTTTGCTTTGTGTGGGAAGAGAAGCCGGATAAGAAGGGACGGCCACAAATGTTTCTACAAGGTATTGATTTTCAGTATTGTAAAGGTTGCTTGAAATGTATAGAAGCTTGCCCAACCACTGCCCTTTCAGGCATTATTGAAGTGGATGGCGCTGCTGATGAGCAAGGGGTAAAGCATCATTTCGACTTAGTAACAGAGTAATATTGAAGGGAGGAACATTTTGATGGCTATAAATTATGATAAAGAAATAGAGAGCTCGAAGGTGGAGCAATTGGTAGTGTATGAATCTGGTAACGAAATGGCCGCTTATGCAGCTCATCAGATTAATTATCATGTGATGGGGTATTTCCCAATCTCCCCATCAACAGAGGTAGCGCAATATCTGGATTTGATGAAGGCTAACGGTGAGCATGACATTAAGCTGATCCCCTCAGATGGAGAGCATAGCTCGGCAGGCATTTGTTATGGTGCCTCTACAGCTGGTGGACGTGTGTTTAATGCAACAAGTGCTAATGGTTACATGTATATGTTAGAACAGATGCCAGTGCAGTCCGGGACGCGTTTTCCCATGGTATTAAATCTTGTCTGTCGTTCCATCTCTGGACCTCTTAACATACATGGGGATCATTCTGATTTATATTTTGCCTTGAATACAGGTTGGCCCATCTTAATGTGTCGTGATCCACAAGCTGTATATGATATGAATCTAATCGCACTCAAACTTGCTGAACATCCAGATGTACGCTTACCCGTCATGGTCGCTTCGGATGGTTATTTCACATCTCATCAGAAGCGCCGAGTGCAAGCATTCGCTCATCGAGCGGATGTTCTGAAGTTCGTAGGGGAGAAGCCTCCTGAAGGATTCCCAGATACATTAGATAGAGAGAATCCGATTACAGTCGGTCCTTATATGAATGAACCTGACTATATTAATAACCGTTATCAACAATCTCAAGCCATGTATTGTGCGGGTGAGGTATTCGAGGTTATTTCCCGCGAATATGAGCAATTGACGGGTCGACATTATGAAATGCTGGATATGTACCAAATGGAAGATGCCGAAGTCGCAGTATTTCTAATGAACTCTGCCTCAGAGATTATTAAAGATGTCGTAGACCAGCTTCGCAGTCAGGGTATCAAGGCGGGTTCAATAGCACCGAATATGATTCGGCCATTTCCACAGAAGGAAATAGCGGAAGCACTTAAGCATGTAAAGGCCATAACCGTGGGGGATCGTGCCGATTCTTATGGTGCCCATGGTGGCAATATGGTGAATGAAATTAAGGCGGCCTTATTCACATATGGCAATACCACAACTCAGGTCATTAGCCGGATCTTTGGACTGGGAGGTAAGGAGTTCTATGCTGAGGATGGTCACCACTTATTCGAACTAGCATTAGAGGCTGTTGCTAAGGGCGAGGTGGAGATTCCTTTTGATTATTATGGTCACACGGTGGGAGAACCTGACAAAGCACCTAAGAGAGTATTGAAACCGATGAAGTTCGAGGATTTAAAGACAGGTCTTATTACGGTGAAGAAGGATGAGACTACAGGGAAGTTAAGTGTTCGGATTCCTCCTCTTCGTTCACTGACGAAGAAACCCAAACGTCTCGCTCCTGGTCATGGAGCTTGTCCTGGCTGTGGTATTTTTTCAGGACTTGAGACATTCTTTAAAGGAATTGAAGGCGATATTATCGCGTTGTATCATACAGGCTGTGCAATGGTCGTTACTACGGGATATCCATACTCTGCTCACAAGGCAACGTATATTCATAATTTATTTCAGAATGGTGCGGCAACGTTGTCGGGTGTCGTGGAGATGTTCTGGGAGCGCAAACGTCGCGGTGAATTAGAGCATTTGGGTCTACAGGATGACTTCACATTTGTCATGGTCACTGGCGATGGCGGAATGGACATTGGTATGGGGCCGGCTATCGGTGCAGCACTACGCAACCATAAAATGATTATTATTGAATACGATAATGAAGGTTATATGAATACGGGTGCACAGCAATCTTACTCCACACCGATGGGCAATCGAACTTCCACATCGAATCTGGGATCGTCTCAGCAAGGGAAAACAACGCATCATAAAGATACAGCTCAGATTATGGCAGCGACTAATATCCCTTACGTATTTACGGGTTCAGAAGCATTTCCACAAGATTTAGTGAAGAAGGCTGCTAAGGCACAATGGTATGCACAGCATGAAGGATTAGTATATGGTAAAATATTAATTGCTTGTCCACTGAATTGGTTATCCAATGATAATGAAGGTACACAGATCGTGAACGCCGCTGTAGATTCTTGCTTCTTCCCACTATATGAGGTGGAACATGGTTGTACGCAAATCACCTATAACCCAGAAGACAAGAATAAACAGGTGGAGCTGCGGGAATGGTTGAAATGGATGGGCAAAACAAAACATCTTCTCAAGCCTGAGAATGAATCCGCATATGAAAGTTTTCAAAGTGAGGTCAATCGTCGCTGGCATGTATTGAAGGCTAAGCACGATAATCCTTATTTGTAGAATTAGGAGTAGTATATAAAGAAGATCACTTTCCTTAGATGGACATGATCTTCTTTTTTCAATCTATCTAGATAGATCTATAATTTCGCATGAAAATTAAGCTGAAGAAAGGAAGGTTAGAATGGACAAATTTCAAGCATATATGATCCATAAAGATGAGCGGGGATTCCGTAGTGGGGTGGAGACATTAGCTATAGATCAACTGCCTGAGGGAGACGTTACTGTTAAGGTCGAGTATTCGGGAGTAAATTATAAGGATGGGCTGGCAAATTCAGCAAATGGAAGAATCGTAAAAACATATCCATTCATACCGGGTATTGATTTAGCTGGAACGATTGTGGAGTCAAGTAACCCCAAATTCAAGATCGGGGATTCCATTTTGTGTACAGGGTACGGTCTTGGTGTATCTCACTATGGAGGATTCAGTGGGTATGCAAGGCTGAATAGTGAATGGCTCGTTGCACTCCCTGAGGGGTTGACTTCGCGAGAAGCGATGAGCATTGGGACAGCCGGATTTACAGCAGCTTTGTCTGTAGATAGTCTTTTACTTAACGGACTTAGAGTAGAGAATGGCCCCGTGTTAGTAACTGGAGCTACAGGAGGTGTCGGCAGTATTGCAGTCTCCATTCTGGCTCAGCTCGGATTTGAAGTAGTAGCAAGCACAGGTAAAGCGGATAAATATACAGATTTCCTGAAGCAGCTGGGAGCAACTGCAGTTGTGACTAGGGGAGATATTGAAGCTCCTGTTAAGGGAGTTCTCGCTAAAGAACGCTGGGCTGGGGTGATTGATCCTGTCGGAGGGGCGCAACTTACTGGAATATTAAAAAGTATACAGTATGGCGGAGGTGTGGCCTTATCAGGACTTACAGGTGGAGCTTCATTTGATAATACGGTCTATCCATTTATTTTGCGAGGTGTACAATTGTTAGGTATAGATTCTGTTAATTGTCCAATGGATCGTAGACAGATAATATGGAATAATTTAGCTTCCGACTGGAAACCAGTCACTGCACTTCAGCAAGGAATTACAGAGGTTCAACTTGATGATCTTTCTTCTGTATTGGAGACTATTTTACAGGGTGGGGCTGTAGGTCGAACACTGGTTAAACTCGATTAGTTGAAATTTTCAAAAGTTTAAGGGGAAGCCATAAGGCTTCCTATTTTTTGTGATATCATCGTGGAATTCAAAATTCATGCAGTCTTAATGAAAATGAGATCTGGAGTTTTTGGGGCTTGAGGACAACCACACAATGGTAATTACGATCCACGGTGAAACAGTAGCGATTCAATTTGATGAAAGATCAAAGCTTAGTAAAGGGAAAATAGTAAAAAAAGTATGAATATTGCTATTAGTGAATTATAGACTATGGCTATCCGCCAGTTTGTTATGGCTGGGTGCCTTTTTTTATGGAATATATTGACTTATGAGGTGGTAAATGTTTTAATTTAATTATTAAGTTATTAAACAATTATTTAAATATTAAAACATGATTTAAAGTAAAGAAGAAAGGAGGAAGCGAATGTCACTTAACGATGCCTTTAAAGCGTTATCTGATCCAACAAGACGTAAAATTCTAGACATGCTGCAGGAGCAAGATATGACGGCCGGTGAGATCGCTGAACAGTTTCAAATGACCAAACCAGCTATTTCACATCATCTGAATCTGCTTAAGCAAGCTAACCTCATTTGGGATGAAAGAAAGGGACAGTTTATTCATTACTCTTTGAACATGACAGTTTTTCAAGATTTATTGAAGTGGATTTTACAATTTAATAAAAACTAAGGAGATGAGTAAATATGACATGGAAGAAAAATATTTTATCGGTGCTAGTTCTGGTTGTTGCAATTGTGCTAAGTATATGGAGCTTTCAAAAGTTACCTGAGCAAATGGTGATGAACAATAACGAGATATCCAGATGGTTTATTGTTTTGTTTATTCCAGCGGTCATGGCATTCATGTTTGTTCTAATGCAGTTACTGCCGTTTATAGCTACGAATAACAATAATCACCTGAGGATTCAAAGCTCAATGGATGTAATTGTGACGATTAGTTTAGTCATTCTCGTCTTTGTTCATGGCATGCTGATTGCTGATGGATTGGGTCATCCTATGAATTTGGACTTAATTGGACCTTTAGTCACAGGGGTAACTTTTATTGTGGTAGGAAATTACATGCCACGATTCAAGCAGAATGGTCATGTTGGTGGGCAGATTAATATGACGATTAGAGAAGACGTAAGGCGTAAAATCCAACTTGTTTTTGGACGTATTTTCGTAGTTGGAGGCTTAGGGATGTTATTGGTCACTCTATTGCCGTCGAAGGTTGTTATACCCACGTTTGTTGCAGTTTTACTTATTTCAGTATTGACTGTACTAGGAAGCTCTTTTTATTATCTGAAAATAAAATCGGCTCAACGCTAGCGCTTGAAAAACACTAACATTGTGGTTGAGAATGAAAAGAACCATCGAGTTTTACAACATGGTCAACCAAGAGGTCGGTTATGGAGGACACCTTATCCTTATTATATTCTCAAAAGAAGATGGATACCTCAGGCGATCATGGTAGAACGAGTGGGTGATATCAAATGTTACTAAACGAGTATACAGGATGTCTCTCTTGTCGTAAGATATAGTTAATATTATCCTACTAGGAGGGTTTTCAACAAAGTGCAAGACAAATTTGGCTATACTCAATATTTAGTTAGAAAAAAGGTACTTTCGATCGTCGGTGCCAAGATCCATATTTATAATTCCAATCAGGAACTGGTTATGTTCTCCCAAATGAAAGCCTTCAAATTGAAGGAGGACATTCGGCTGTACAGCGATGAGAGTATGTCTGAGGAGATACTTACGATCACGGCCCGCAGTATCATTGATTTCTCTGCTATCTATGACGTTAAGGATGCGAGAACCGGAGAACATATCGGCAGCCTGCGCAGAAAGGGACTTAAATCAATTCTCAAGGATGAATGGCTCATTTTGAACGCGAGTGAAGCCGAAATTGGACGGATCAAGGAAGATAACAAAATTCTTGCCTTGTTACGTCGTTTCTTATCGGACCTTATTCCTCAGCAGTACAACGTTCAGATTAGTGGGAACACAGTCAGTACTTTTAAGCAAAATTTCAACCCGTTCGTCACAAAAGTTAATATCGATTTCTCACTGGACCCGGGCCAGACACTTGATCGCCGATTAGGACTTGCCGCAAGCGTATTGCTCTGCGCGATCGAAGGGAAGCAGGGCTAGACTGCTTGTTCTTGTATTCCTGCAAACTTTCTACGGTTACAAAGCACACATAAAGGGGATGTCCGCGGCGGAAAAGCCAATGGACATTCTCTTTTCAGGTCAACATTCATTACGAGAATTGAGAAAAAAGCTATCTATAAGTTCATTGACAATATAATTTAATGATACTATGATTTGATTTGTTGGTCGATTTTATAGAAAGAATATTTTAGATAATAGATTCAGAATAGATTCAAATTACATAGAGTAGTGAGTATTTCGTTGTTGATAAGCATATTTATATATTCAGAGAATCTTCAGTATGTTGTGATAGTATTGAATTCCATTCTATTTTTTCTGATGAATGTGAACTTAGGAAGGGGCACTATGTTGTGAATAATCAGACGCAAGTTGTAAACAAACAGCAAAAAGAAAAAATTCCGGAGCTGCAACTGGTAAGGGCCATGGCGATTATGGGTGTTTTATGTGTTCACTCTACGTCTGATGCGGTATCCGCGATGACGGGTTCAGGGTATTTCTTTATCTATAACTTTTTTAATATTTTTATGAAACTAGGTACACCGACATTTATATTTCTAAGTAGCTTTGTACTTTTCTACAACTATTATTCCCGTCCACTGACCAAAAGCCTCATTACAGGCTTTTTTAAGAAGAGACTGTTATATATTATTATTCCTTATTTTTTGTTCTCTGTATTTTATTTTGCTATATTACAATATTTATATTATCCTGATCGTTCGTTTGTAGATACGATTACTACTTTTGGAATGAAGCTTATTACGGGGAAAGCATATACGCATTTATATTTTGTATTTATTAGTATACAGTTTTATTTTCTCTTCCCACTTGTACTCTGGCTGTTCAAGAGCAGACCGGCGATATCCAAATGGGCTATTCCGATTGGGTTTACTATACAGTGGGCGTTCGTACTCATTAATAAATACTATTTGACAACACCTGTTCAGAATAAAGGAAGTTGGTCACTATCTTATGCTTCCTATTTCTTTCTTGGAGCATTCATCGGAATCTATTATCCGAAATTGAAAGCTTGGATTATGATGAACCGCGAGAATGCTAATCCTACTCGTATAGTGATATGGCTTGTTCTATGGCTTGTTTGGCTGGTAGCAGGTATATCACACGTATATATTTGGTATCAGACTCGCTTGAATGGCGTCCAATATAACTCTATCTTGTATGAGCTATTATGGAATGTTCACACGTATACGTTCGCTCTAGTGTCGCTTCAAGTAGCGCACATTATATATTATAAAGGATCATCTTTATTGGTTCGGCCGATGGAAAGACTCGGAGCGCTTTCTTTCGGGATCTATCTCATTCATCCGTTCTTCCTGTTAATGTATCGTAAATTCCCACCAGTGACAGGTACGGCTTGGCTCATCCATCTATGGTATCTTGGTGGAATTGTTACTGCTCTCATAGGTTCGTGGATTGTAGTCTCATTAACGGCACGATTTATTCCGTACTCATGGATTATATTTGGTAATCTTCCGAAGCCGAAGCGCAAGCCAAGTATCAATCAAAGACCAGGTACAACACAAGCAGGCTAGAACATCAACGTAATAGATAATATAACCATGCCCACTTCGCACTCTAGCGAATGTGGGCATGGTTATAGGGTCAATACGAACAATAAATTAGAACGAGTAGCATGAATAGCTGATCCAATTTCATGGCATTCTAAACCTAACATACTCCTAATGAATAACAGGGATTAGGAAAGGGATGAAAGCACATGAAACATTGGCAGGTGGGCATGATCATCTGTTTGTGCACGATAAGTATCAGTATGGCGGGATGTTCTAAAGAAGTCATCAAAAAAGAAGTCAAATTATATAATATGGAATCTAATAAAGAGGGAAATATACGTGCTAAATCTCAAGGGAAGGGGCTAAACGGACAATTCCTGACAGAGATGAAAAGGTCTTTTGCGGATCAACATCTTCTGTTAACTAATGAGGCATATACGGTAGATACAAGAGGTAATATTAATTATTCGTATTTGATAAACGGTGATCCGGAGAATTATATTACAATGTATGTATTTACGGATGAACAAGAACGGATGGCAAGAATTGAACATTTATACGGGAATAATAGTGTAGTAGAGACTCCCGCTACGCGTACTGAAATTTATAGTTTAGAAGGTACAAGCTTAGTCTACACCTCTGCGGGCAAGCAAAAGGGAAGATATGATAAAGAAGTGAGACAGGTATTTAACACGTTGCTAAACAGAGTGGACAAGGTACAGTGAATTAAAGTGAACAGAAGTTCTTTATTTGTTATATGAAGCCGATATCTAATGAAATAAAATGAACTAAAGTTTACACCCTCATGCTCTACAGAATTCTGAAAAACCAAGAATATGGGGGTTCGTCTTTAGTTCATTCTATATAGAGCATCGTCTTTTTTTGTTCATCTTACTTCATATTATCTAGGTTTGTGAATTTCTCGTATAACGTGTTTCAGTTCTGGGATGATAATTCGCTCCAGCGCTAATTTGACAGCACCCTTGGAGCCTGGCATGGAGAACACGGCTGTATTTCCTACGGTGCCTGCAATTGCACGACTTAGAATAGCTGCGGAACCGATGTCTTCTGTGAAGCTTAAGAACCGGAAGATTTCACCGAAGCCTGGAAGTGTTCGATCTAATAAGGAAGCCACGGCCTCATAAGTTGTATCCCTTGGCGAAATACCTGTTCCACCGGTCAGCAATACAGCTTCAATGGTATTGTTATTGGATGCTTCAAAAATAAGCTCTCTGATACCCTCATATTCGTCTTTGACGATAACATAGTTAATAACGGTATAACCAGCAGTTTCTAGTAAACTCTTCATCAGTTGTCCACTTACGTCAGTCTCTTCATTTCGGGTGTCTGACACCGTAACGATCATACAAGATACAGAACTGGGTGCTTCACTACGATGCTGATCTACTGAATTCATTGTTCATCATACTCCTTAGATGTTCAAATGATGGTTGTTGTGTATACTTTAGCATAAGTCATCATTTATATTAGTGCAAGAAAGTGTGAAGGTTGATCGCAGTCAACGCTTGCTCCAAGAGGCTACCTATAGTAAAATCGGCTAAACACAGAAGGTTTTATATGGAGGAGAAATCATGAATAACCCCTTACAGAAGCAGGCAACACCTATATATATTTTGTCAGGATTTTTGGGAAGTGGTAAAACGACATTACTTCAGCAGATGGTATCTCATTGGCAGGAACAAGGATTGCGTCCTGCTGTGATCATGAATGAGATTGGTGATGTAAATCTAGAAGGCGTTCTAATAGAGGAAACAGTGCCCATGACAGAGATGCTTAGTGGCTGTATCTGTTGTTCTATAAGAGGCGACTTAAGTTTAGAAATTGCAAATCTGATCCATACCGAGTCTCCGGATGTGATCGTAGTGGAAGCTACGGGCATCGCCAATCCAATGGAAATTCTAGATGGGGTTACAGAAGCGGCTCTCTATATCAAAATTGATCTAAAAAGCGTCATTACGGTTGTTGATGCGGTTCACTTGTTGGAATTGTATAAGGAGCAGAAAGGACAGACCTATCGACTCATGCAAGAGCAGATTCGATGTGCATCCTATCTGATTCTTAACAAAATTGATCGTGTGAACGAAGAAGAGCAACTACAATTAAGAAATATTATATCGGGATGGAATGAGTTTGCACCCATTTTCCCGACTGTTCGTTGTGATATAGATATAGATCTATTATACAAGGAGGCTACATTCGATCCATCCTTGTTGATAAAGGTAGAATCAGAAGAACATGAACACAAGCATATGCATCATTCGCATGATCATGTTATGGTGTACACGCACTATTTCGAACACGCTATAGATAGCCAACAATTTGAAGAATGGGTCTCTCGGCTACCTCGTGAAGTGTATCGTGCGAAAGGGATTATATCCTTCAGTGATACTTCGAGCCGATTCTTATTTCAATATGCGTTCAGAGAATCAGATTTCTTGAAGATTACACCTCAAGGCAAGGTTCCTGATGTAGCTGTGTTTATAGGTGAACATTTCTCTAAGTCGGATCTAATGAACGGTTTGAATGCGTTGGAAAAAAGAGGAATAGTAAACTGAAGATATCCTGATTCGCCTGCCGTAGATGTGCCGAAGCATGTAAACAAAAGGTCGCTTAATTTCTACATACTTCTTTTCATGTAAAGTATTGCATCCGGTGTGGTGTGCAGGTATACTTATTGAAATCAAACGTCGATGAACGGGAGAGTAGTGAAGGTAATGAGCATTTCAGCGAGCCGGAAAAGGTGTGAGCCGGCATGATCATCCTACATGAAGCGCACCTGATGAGACGACTATTCCAAGCGAGAGTTACGATTTCATTCTCTTAGTAGAGTAGTCCGGCTGACAGCCGTTAAGTGGTCAACAAGCGGAACAGATAGCCTAATTCTATCTGTTCACTTAGAGTGGTACCGCGGGAATTGTAGTTCTCGTCTCTTTTATAGAGACGGGAGCTTTTTTGTTGTATACAGTAGAGGAGGAGAACGTATTATGTTACTACAAATAGCTATAGAAGCCATTCAGCCCCATGTATCTTTAAGTGTTGAACAAATTGGAGCCCTGTTAGAAACACCACCCTCAGCACTGATGGGGGATGTGGCATTTCCTTGTTACGCGCTGGCCAAAATTCAGAAACAAGCACCCCATCAAATTGCGGAGCAGTTAGCGGATCAAATTCAATTACATGGAGTAGAGGCTTCGGCAGTAGGGCCTTATGTCAATTTGCGTTATGACCGTGGTTATTATTCGAATATTCTTATGCAAGAAATTCAGCAGCCTGATTATGGTCAACTGAATGTAGGGCAAGGAAAAAGAGTGATTATTGATATGTCCTCGCCTAACATTGCCAAGCCATTCGGAATAGGGCATCTTCGGTCCACGATGATTGGGGCTGCACTCTATAATATGTATGAGATGGCAGGGTATGAGGTAGTAAGTGTTAATCATCTAGGGGACTGGGGAACTCAATTTGGTAAACAGATCACGGCTTATAAGCGTTGGGGAAATGATGAAGCATTGAAAGAAAACCCAATCAAGGAATCGTTACGTTTGTATGTTACTTTTCATGATCAAGTTGAACATGATGCAACCCTTGAGCCAGAGGCGAGAGATTGGTTCCGTAGATTGGAATCAGGAGACGAGGAAGCAGTTCGGTTGTGGAAATACTTTGTAGAAGTCAGTATGGAAGAGTTTAATCGGATGTATAAGAGGCTTGATGTGACCTTCGATCATGTACTTGGAGAGAGCTTCTACAATGACAAGATGGCGGCTGTGGTTCAAGATTTACAAGACCAGCGGCTATTGGAGCAAAGTGAAGGTGCGCTAGTCGTAAGATTGGAAGAGAAGGGAATGCCTCCCTGTCTAATTATGAAGTCCGATGGATCGACCATTTATCCGACCCGTGATTTAGCGACTGCGTTCTATCGGCATGATGTGATGAAGGGGGATCAATTACTATATGTCGTGGGTGGAGAACAAAAACTTCACTTTAGTCAGGTATTTGCAGTATTAGAGAAAATGGGAGCGGAATGGGTAAAACATTGCACACATGTTCACTTCGGATTAATGAAGTTCGAGGGTAAGAAAATGTCTACGCGTCGTGGAAAGATTGTTCAGCTTGAGGAAGTACTGGATGAAGCTATAGCTAGAGCACTACAAGTCATCGATGATAAAAATCCAGATTTGCCTAATAAGCATGATGTAGCAGAAGCTGTAGGGATTGGAGCAATTGTATTCGGCGACCTTAAGAATAACCGGGTGAATGAGGTAGATTTCTCATTGGAAGATGCACTGAATTTTGAAGGGGAGACGGGTCCATATCTGCAATATACTTACACAAGAACACAGAGTTTAATTCTTAAAAGTAAACTGAATGAAGATGAGCAAGAGCTTCTCAGTAGCACTCCTTCAGATCAGATAATAAATCCACTCGGAGAGTCTGGATGGGAACTTCTCAAAGTGCTTACTCGCTACCCACAAGCACTGAAACGTGGAATTCACAATAATGAACCGTCTGTACTCGCCAGATATGCTCTGGATGTGGCCCAAGCATTTAATCATTATTATAATAAGGAAAGAATTCTTGACCAGAATCAAGATCTTAGAACAGCAAGACTGACATTGACGCAATTAACAGGAGATTCTCTACAAAGAACGTTGCATATATTAGGTATTGGTACTCCGAATCGAATGTAAATAAGTGACCGATCTAGAATAGGTCTCAAGATGCTTTACATCCTTGTATATGTGGATATATATTTATATTTTTATGTTGTGAATAGGTATAATTACTCAATCATTAGATCCATGTTGATTGATTCCGCTTATTCCTTTAACATAAGAAGGAGTAATAAAGCAGATTAGCTTACACCTTAGGTGTAGGTCTTAAATAGTGAATGGAGCGGAACGCATGGGAAAAGATAAGCTGCTCGATAGTGATCATTCCAAGGATGTATTTGCCTATTTTGGACTTGCTGTATATTATTCGCAAGCTTTAGAGCAACAACTCGCCAATTTACTAATGCTTATGAAGCTATCGCAAGGGAAGATACCATCAGAAGAAGATTTCACAGAATTATATCAAAGTAAATTAAATAGTTCTCTGGGCCAATTGGTACAGGAAATTCAACATTACTTCCCCTTCTCAGAGGAAGAGACAATTCAACTTAAAAAAGTATGGAAGCAGCGGAATTATATTGTTCATGATTATTTCAAGGAACGAATTCAGGAGACTTTCAGTCCAGCAGGGCGTTCTAGAATGATACGTGAATTGACAAGTTTCAAGGATCAAGCACAGGCACTTGAAAAAAAACTTCAAGGTTATTCTCGAGAGCTGTACGTTAAGTTAGAACTGGAAAAAGATTTCACAACGAAATAAATATCCTAACAATCTCTAGTGTCTATACTAAATAAAGAGCCTCATTCCATGATTAGGAATGAGGCTCTTTAATATTTATAAAAATATAAGAAAGTATAAGTTTTCACTATACTTTGCTTATATTTCTACGAGACGGTTACCGTCCCTTTAAGGACGGCGAAGCCGTTTCTTCTTGTTCATTAGTATCTCTTAGTGAATATTACAAATCTACGATCACTTCTATTTCTACTAGAGCATCTTTCGGTAACCGTGCTACTTGTACTGCACTACGAGCGGGATAAGGTTCTACAAAATACCCACTATATATTTCGTTCACCACTTGAAAGTCGTTCATATCTTTTAGAAAGACCGTCGATTTCACGATTTGGTTCATGTTGCCGCCTGCTGCCTCTATAATTGCTTTTACATTATTCAAAGATTGTTTTGTCTGCTCCTCCACGGTTACAGGGAACAATCCCGTCTCTGGATCCATCCCGAGCTGCCCCGAAGTAAAGAGTAGATGACCTACTTTGACTGCTTGTGAATAAGGTCCAATTGCTTGAGGTGCTCCAGTTGTTTGTACAATTTCTTTAATATTAGACATCGTATATCTCCTCCACTTTTCTTATCTCTAGTTTTAAATAGCGTTATTATTTATTATGAAACGTTCTGTTCAGTATCGAACTCTTTCAACATTTCTTGTTGCTGTTCTGGCGAAAGCTTCGCTATACCGAAACCGGTGAAGCCCCAAAGTGCTGCGAATATGATACCTGTCCAACAAAGTACTGCCCAAGGTAAGTAATCTAATGTCGCCACACCGAGTGTCCCTGCCATATAGGCACCGGCAGCTGTCCACGGTAAGATAGGTTCGATAATCGTTGCAGAGTCCTCGATGGTTCTTGATAGGTTCTTAGGATGTAGACCTTTGCGAATATAAGTCTCGCGCAGCATTTCTCCAGGCATAAGAATTGAAATCTGACCGTTACTTGTAATACCAATCATCGATAGACCCACGATAATCGTTGTTACGATCAAGGAACCTGTAGAATGAACTAATCTCATCAACTTGTTAATAATAAGATCTAGTGATTTCGTTACGGAAATGACTCCAGCGAATGTAATCGCACTGAAACAAATAAGTAATGTTCCCATCATCGAATTCATACCCCCGCGGTTTAGCAAACGAGGTATATCCGGAATGACAGTTGCAAGATCGAAACCAGCCACATTCACCATAGATAAATTAAACCCACCTACTGCGGAAACCATGACATCTTGAATCGTAAATCCTTGAAATATCATGGCATTGGCCATGGCCACAATAGATGAAATAAGCATAACAGGAATCGTGGGTTTCTTGGTAAGAGAACCAAACAAGACGATAAGAACAGGAAGAATAAGTAACAAGTTCCAACTGAAAATCGTATCTAACGTACTCATAATCGTACCGACTTTTTCCGGAATGTTAACGCCCGCGCCACCTGTATTCAATCCTGTGATAATATATACTATCGCAGCAACAATAAAGGAAGGGATGGTCGTGTATAGCAAGTGACCTATATGTTCATATAAATTAACTCCAGTTGCTAGAGAGGCGATATTGGTTGTGTCTGACAACGGAGAAAGTTTATCTCCGAAATAAGCACCTGCAACAACTGCACCGGCGACAGCAGCTAGATTAGCATCCATACCTGCTGCAACACCCATGAACGCAACACCGATCGTTCCGGCAGATCCCCATGACGTACCTGTACAGATCGACACAATGGCAGTAACTAAGAACGCAGTAATGATGAGAAATTGAGGATTAATAATGTGCAACCCATAATAAATCATCATTGGAATAGTACCGCCAACCATCCAAGTACCAATCATGAACCCAACCGTTATCAAGATGAGGATAGCGGGCATCGTCTTAGCTATCTTTTCTGATATCGATCTGAGTATGTCATCATACGAATGACCCAACTTAATAGCAACGATCCCCGCCACAATGGCAGAGAGAATAATCAACGGCTCAGGAGGAAGTTCGAATAGTACATAACCTAAGCTCAGTAATACAATCATCGTAAAAACGGGTACTAATGCTAATAGTAGGGTAGGTGGCTTTATGATCTTTTGTTGTACTTCCTTTGGTTGTCTGGTTTGCTTAATTCCCATCATGTTCACCTCGGAATAGTATTGTATGAGTGCAATGTTGTTATTTATTAAATGCTTGGGTAGGCAGTGGCCATACGCTGTAGAGCTTCTTCAAGAGTCACCCGCGATGTGGCGACGTTTAGACGAATAAAGCCTTCACCTTGCTGACCGAAAGTTGTACCGAAACTAACACTAACTTTAGAGTCATCCAGTAACCAGCGTTTCAGTTTCTCATCATTTTTATCGAAGGACGTACAGTCAATCCAAAGTAAATAGGTGCCTTCCGATTCCACAATATGAAACTCAGGAAAATGCTCGGCAAAGAATTGCTTCACAAAGTGAATATTGCCTTCAATATACGATTTCACTTCTTCCAACCATCCATCACAAACCGTGTATGCAGTTTCACATATCGGCACTGCGAAGAATGTTGGGTTGTGAATTCCAGCTTCAACCAGACCTTTCTTGAACTTCGCTCGTAGATCCTCATTAGGAATAATAATGTTGGCAATTTCCAAGCTTGCCAGATTGAATGTTTTACTTGGAGAAGTACAAATAATGCTTCGTTGTGCAACTTGCTCAGATAATTTAGTAATCACGGTATGCTCATGGCCAGGCCGAATAAAATCCGCATGAACGTCATCTGATACGAGAAGGACATCATACAGGTTACACAAGTCTGCTAATCGGGCTAATTCTGAGATGTTCCATACGCGTCCAGTTGGATTATGCGGTGAACATAACAGGAGTACTTTTATCCCTTGTTTCATGTGGAGTTCCATGTCTTCAAAGTCGATTTCATAACGACCATTCCGATAGATCAACGGACTCTCAACTAGCTTGCGGTCATTCTCTGAGACAGCCTTCGCAATCGGTTGATAAGCTGGAGTGTGAATGAGCACGCGATCACCGATCTCCGTAAACTTTTGTAGAATAATTGAAAAGGCTTGCACAATTCGCGGACTGAATACAATCCACTCTTGAGGGATATCCCACGCATAGGCGCGCTTCATCCATCCCTGAACGGCCTCATAATAAGGGGGGTATAACTCCGTATAGCCGAATATACCGTGCTGTGCTATTCGAATCGTCTCATCAACGAGGGCTTGGGGAGCACGGAAGTCCATATCCGCTACAGACAACGGGATAACCTCCTGACCATATTCTGTGACTAACCCATCCCATTTGGCACAGTTTGTCCCGAATCGGTTGATTACTTCATCAAAATTTGTACTCATATCATTCCCTCCCATCTAATCCTTAACTTTCTGTAAGTAACGATAAACGGTGGGTTCAGACATATTACAAGCTTTCGCCACTTGTACGACACCGCCCTTGAGTAGGAAAACCCCTTCGTCATTGAATTCTTTAATCAATTCCATTTTCTCTTGGGCAGATAATCGATTAGGCGAAACGGTTGTTCTGGACATTACCGTCTCAATCATGTGTGCTAATAAGTCATCCATATTTCCTTGTAAGTATTCAGATACAGGTTTCTCAGCAGCAGTCACAACCGGGACTTTCGGGTCGGAAGGAAAAGCTCCACCACCTTCTAACAAATCCTGAATCCACTGAGCAGCGGTATCCAAATGGGTGACGTCGATATTCAAACACATCATACCGACCAATACACCGCTTTCATCCTTAATGAAGTAAGTAGAAGAGCGAAAGATTTGACCGAGTGATCCTTTCCCTTTATAGTTCGTGATAAACTGTTGCTCGTGATAAGCCCCACCTTTAAGGAGTTTCAATACAAGGTCCGTCGAACCGTCTCCCACTTTTCTACCACTAATGTGACCGTTTTCAATATGAACAATCGATCGTTCTGGATTACTAATATCATGTACAACAACTTCACATTTGGGTCCAACAATTGAGGCTATGAAAGAAGCCATTGGGAAATATTTCTCCAGAAAAAGATGAACGTTATTTGATTCCATGAAGTACCTCCAAATTCTCTGAACTACATATTATTGTCGAGATTTAATGATAATTTATCATCTTGATAACATATTATCATTAATAGGAAGCGTTTACAATAATTTTTATAATAATTTATTATCACTTATCGATTTTATGATTTAGAGCATGATTGCGTTTGATTTTTTAGAACACGCAAAAAAGAAGTTCCTCCCTAAATCTCATATGCTTAGGATTACAACTAAACACATGAGAGAAGGGAGGAACTCCAGATGGATCTTATTTGTTATAACGCTCCATTTGCTATGGGCTGACCTTGTAAAGATGCCATTGGTGAAGCGATAGTATTACCTTGCTGTAGCTGATATAGCTGATGGTATCGGCCACCAATCTTCAATAATTCATCATGGCTACCTCTCTCAACAATTTCGCCACGGTGCAATACTAGGATTTGATCTGCACTCCGGATGGTAGAGAGGCGATGGGCGATAATGAACGTCGTCCGACCTTTCTTCAGAACTTCGAGTGCTGATTGTATTAAGCTCTCTGTTTCTGTATCAATATTAGCTGTTGCTTCATCTAAGATTAGAATAGCTGGATCGAATGCAAGAGCACGGGCAAATGAGATGAGTTGACGTTGTCCGGCAGAGAGTGTACTTCCTTTCTCTACGACAGGCTCATCGAACCCTTGTGGAAGATGGGCGAGAATTCTATCAGCCCCAACATCACGAAGTGCCTTCTCAATCTGCTCTCGTGTGATTCTCTCATCTCCTAGGCTAACATTAGAGGCGACAGTACCTGTGAAGAGATAGGGGTCCTGAAGCACAATTCCCATATGTTGGCGAAGCCACTGCTTCGGTATACTCTTTACTTCTTGACCATCAATCGTAATGGTTCCCTGTTGTGGATCATAAAAGCGGAAGAGAAGGTTGATGATTGAACTTTTACCCGAACCGGTATGACCTACGAGTGCGATCGTCTGTCCTTGTTTCGCTTCAAAAGATATATTTTTGAGAACATAGTCTTTCTTGTAAGCAAAAAATACATCTTTGAATTCAACATTTCCTTTATAACGAGGCATTTGGCCATCCGTAACAGCTTCTCCTTCTTCATCCATTAATTCAAAGACTCTTCCAGCAGAGACCATTGAGGAGTCGAGTGCAGCTAGTTGGTTTACCATGCCAGTGATGGGTTGAAATAGACGACCTAATACATCTACGAAGGCATAAAGTACACCGAGAGACACTGCATTAGCACCATTCAATGAACCGAATCCGAAATAGGCTAGTAATACTGCAAATGACAAGCTACGCAGTACATTAACTAAGTTATGTGTTGTCCAGGCGTTAAGATTAAGCATCTTATTCTGGTGCTTCATATAATCTTGATTGAGTGCTTCGAATTCTTCATTGGTCTGTTTCTGACGTCTAAAGATACGAATAATTGACATTCCTTGAATAGATTCATTAATGATTGCATTGATTTCACTTAACCGCGAACGGATAATGGTGTTGAACTTCGTTGCAAATTTTCGGTACAAATAGATCCAAACGAACAGGATCGGAATAACAAAGAGACATACAAGCCCCAATCGGACATCGAGCATGAATAGGGCGACATAGACACCGGCAATATAGATAATACCAGAGCTAAAGTTAGCAAGGACTGCTACGAACAAGTCCTTGACGGCTTCTGTATCATTGGTAATACGAGATACCACTTTACCCGCGGGTAAATTATCGAAGAAGTGTACGGGTAGACGCTGAATATGAGCGTATACATCCGTACGAAGTTTCTGAATTACTTTGTTTGCAGATGCTTGTAGCCAATAGGTTTTACCAAATTCAGTGAAAATTGTAACCACTAATAGAAGAAGGTATAATCCGACCAGCTTCATAATGCCTGGAATTTCGGGCTTATAGAAGGTAAACAGCTGCTCCGCTGTTAAAGCCTTAGCAGGGTAAGAATTCTGAATTGTACCATTCGTAATCGTTAATTGCCCCTCTGCGTAGCTTCTTTTGCCAACGGCTACATCAATGGGCTGATTAATGAAGTAGAAGCTACGTCCCTGCTGGAGAACACGAATTTCATTCCCTTTAGGCTCATCCTCAGCGAATCGATCACCTCGCTTATAATAATGACCTTCATAGGGGACAGCTCCAAAAGAATCAGAAGAATTTGTCTCAAAAAAGGGTTGTTCAATGCCAAGCATATGATCATCAATCATGGCCTTGGCTATAAAAGGTCCCGCTAGCTCTGCCGCTACGCCGATACACAATGTAATAATAGCAGCAATAAACATCGCTTTAGCAGTCAGAGCATATTGGAACAAGCGTTTACCTATATTCAATCTAAGACACCACCTTAAGTCGTAAGTTTATTCTCCACTTGTTGACGTTCGAATTGTTCCAGATACCAGCCACCATGAGCCAGTAAATCTTGATGTGTTCCTTCTTCAATAATACTTCCTTGTTCCATCACGACGATCCAGTCAGCGTGCTCTACAGCTGATAAACGGTGGGTAGAAATTAAGGTTGTTTTGCCAGCACGTTTGAGCCTAATATTCTCAATAATTCGTGCTTCTGTTCTAGCATCAACCGCGGATAGCGCATCATCTAGAATAAGAATCTCAGGATTACCAATGAAAGCTCTGGCTAACGCAACACGCTGCTTTTGACCTCCCGAGAGGGCAACACCTTTTTCCCCAACAAGCGTATCTAGACCATCGGATAGGGTTATCAAGTCGTTCTCAAAAGCTGCTGTAGCAATAGCCTCCATGATTAGGTCGTCGCTTGCATCTTTCAGACCGAATTGAATATTCTGTCTCACAGACTTAGAGAATAGAATTTGCTCTTGTGGAACATATCCGATCCAACTATAGAGTTGATCTTTAGCTATATTATTAATGGAAATTCCAGATATGAGCAGTTGTCCGCTTCCTGTTGGGTATTCATGAAGCAACTGTTTAAGCAAAGTAGTTTTACCACTTCCGGTACGACCGACTACACCGAGCGTCTGTCCTTTTTGCATCGTGAACTGAATATGTTTTAGATTATCAACTGTTGAAGCTGGATAACGAAAGGTAACATCCCGTAGCTCGATCGTCTCAGGATTATCTACATGAATAGGGTGAGCGACATCGTTAACATCGGGAACAACCGATAAAATTTCGTCGACACGATCAAGTGATGCACTCCCGCGTTGCATAATATTAATGAGTTCTCCAATGGCGAACATAGGCCAGATCATCATCCCAAGGTACATATTGAACGAGACAAGGTCTCCAAGCGTAATTTCATTCTTGAATACGAGATAAATCCCATAAGCAAGACCAATCACATAACTGAGTCCCACACAAAGACGAATGGTAGGTTCGAATAAAGCATCGAGCTTGGCGACATGCATATTTTTGCGATAAACATCATCTGTTATCTTCTGAAAACGTTCCTGGTCGGATCTTTCTTGAACATATGCACGAATAACACGAACACCTGCTACCGATTCCAGTACTTGGTCATTCATATCACCAAAGGCATCCTGTGCTAAAGAGTAACGTTCGTGAATGATTTTCCCGTAAATCTTCATCGCTATAGCGATGAATGGAAGGGGAATGATGGCAGCTAATGTGAGCTGCCAACTGACCAGAAAGCCCATTGCAAACAAAATGACGAGTAAAAATACTGTTGAATCTGTCATAACCAGCATACCGAAACCAGCAGTAGCCGATACGGAACGAAGGTCATTTGTTGCTCTTGCCATCAAGTCACCCGTACGATTCCGTTCAAAGAACGGAGGAGTCATTCCGAGTAAATGATTCATATATCGCGAGCGGAGAATACGTTCTACAAGGTTGGCACCACCGAATAGTCTATGCATCCATATGTAAGTGAGGATATAGATAACGATTAGAATAACAATAATGGATAGGATATAGCCGATTAGTGAGGGACCTGTAATCGAGCCCGTCACAATATCATCAATCGCATTTCCAAGTAAACGAGGTGGGAGTAGCTCACCAATTCCGCACACAATCAGCACGAACAAGCCGATCATGTAGCGCTTTCTCTCTTGGCGAAAGAACCATCCCAATTTAGTAAGAACAGAAAACAAAACACTCACTTCCTTTCAATTAGAACCTGTCTGGTGAATCCTTGAATCCATTGTAAACAGAAAAAAGACACACCATCCGTGAACGGACGATATGCCTTTTAAATGCTAAAGTTATCATGCGTACGGTTATTGAAGAGCAACCGTAGAGACATGGTAGGGTTTACTTGTAAATGGTTCCAAGATGCGTAATTGCTTTCTTGTTAGAAAGTTTCCACCAGCAGGGTTACTCCAGTATTCAATTGTTGTAGTTCATGAACTTGATGTGTTGCGACGAAATCAACCATCTGAAATGTAGGATTGAACACTTTACTCACCCTTTCTTAGGAAATTTAATCCAATTGGATTCTTGTATGCTATGAATTCTAACATCGTGCTTGCTAAGCTGTCAATTTTTATTTTTGAACGGATCTATGATTTTGATATGATAAGATATAGGTATAATCCGTAGAATTCTGTATTTTTTGCTTAGCTTCAGGTATGATAGAGATCAAAGCAAGCTCTGACAATGCATAAAGGAGTTGACACGAATGAATATTCGCATGAGCAGTGAGGCTGCACGTTGGTATGTTAAGGAACTGAATTTGAAAGAAGGAGACGCGGTTCGTTTCTTTCCAAGATATAGTTCTGGAGGAGGGCTCCATCCGGGATTTTCGTTAGGGATTTCCGTTGAACAGCCTCGTGATGAGGGCATATATCAACATATTGAACAAATTCATTTTTATATAGAAGATCAAGATCTCTGGTATTTAAATGGGTATGATTTAATTGTGAATTATGTGGAGCCACTCGATGATATTGAATATATTTATGAGGAAATTGAAGAAATAACCTCAGGTCTATAAGCTCTGGGGTTTCTTATATCAAAAACTCCTATTCCGTGAGGAAAGGAGTTTTTGATTGCGTTTGGGTAAATATATTTTCTTCCATTGCAAATTGAAAATCTTCAATATCGTATACCTGTACTTGTACACCACCTTCAATAATTCGTTCGATTAGTTCGAATTGATCTGTAAGAAGAGGTAGTGACTCGCGCTGTGAGATCAATAAGAGTTCAGTTTCTACAGGGTCGAAAGACTCGCCGTAGGCTTCATTATCATGAGCATTGATAATGGTGATTGTCGTTAATTCTCCGAGTGGGATGGCAGCACTTTTAGCCCAAGGTATGATAAGCGCACGCTTAATTTTTTTTTGATTAAGTGGTTGTTCTAAATAAATTGTTAATTCCCTCATTTGCTTCTTAACGTGTTGGTCATCCTCGTTATTACTCATAATCTGTTCGGAGCTATTCTGTAGTTCATATAACTCCATGATGCTTGTATATGGAATGATATATTCAACGTGACTTGGTGGTTGTAGCAATTCACCATAAATGGCGAGCATAGCTGCCTCCATTATAAATTGTCTGGACATGTACTTCCTCCTGAATCTGACTTAGCAATATAAAACCATTGTAGGAGGAAAAAGTCAACTTTGTAAAGATTAAGATTGAAGTTATTAGATCATAAAAGAGGAAGTGTAAGCTTGAATCAATGGAAGGCCTATTATAAATTTATTAAGCCATACAGAAAATGGATTTTATTGACCCTGATTATAGGAATGATTAAATTTACCATCCCACTTACATTGCCTATGATTATGAAGTATGTAGTCGATGATTTGTTAACAAGTTCAACACTTAGTGTTCAGGAGCAAATGTCACAATTAGTGCTCATTCTGGGTGGGACGTTGATCCTGTTTATCATTGTAAGAGGTCCTGTTGAGTATTTCAGGCAGTACTTCGCTCAGTTGATTACAAGTCGAATATTGTTCGATTTACGGAATAAATTATATGCCCATCTGCAAAAATTATCACTCAGATATTACCAGAATACGAAGGTCGGAGAAGCCATTTCACGGTTTATAAATGATGTTGAGCAGACTAAAAATATCGTTGAAGTTGGAATGATGAATATATGGCTTGATATGTTTACCCTTTTAATTGTGTTAGGGGTAATGATCTATCTTAATCCGATGTTAGCGTTAGTCTCTATTGCGATTCTCCCCTTGTATGCCATTGCGGTAAAAATCCTTTACAAGAGACTAAAGCAATTAAGTAAAGATCGATCACAAGCACTTGCAGGAATCCAATCCTACTTACATGAAAGAATCCAAGGTATTTCTGTCATTCGTAGCTTCACACTTGAGAAATACGATCAGCAACAATTTGAAGGTATTAACGGGAATTTTCTCAATAAAGCGATGGCACAAACGCGCTGGAATGCAATGACTTTTGCAGTGATTAATACATTAACGGATATAGCACCGATTCTGGTTATTGGGTATGGAGGATATCGAGTCATACAGGGGGATCTTACGCTGGGGACTTTCGTAGCTTTCTTTGGATATTTAGATCGGTTATATGCCCCATTAAGACGTCTAATTAATTCTTCGACAACGTTGACACAAGCGTCAGCATCACTCGATCGAGTGATGGAGCTGATGAATGAATCCTATGATATTGTAGATTCTCCTAACGCTAAGACATTAGAGGGTCCTGCGAAACATATTAGATTTGACCATGTATACTTTAAATATAACGATCAAGAGGATTGGATTCTAAATGATATCAATCTAGAGATTATGGCAGGAGAAACGGTGGCGTTCGTGGGTATGAGTGGGGGAGGTAAATCTTCTCTTATTAGCTTAATCCCAAGGTTTTACGATATTCAAGAGGGTAGCCTTCAAGTTAATGGTTTCGATGTTCGTGACCTCACACAAGATAGCTTACGCAGAAGCATAGGTATGGTTCTGCAGGACAATTTCTTGTTTAGTGGATCTGTACAGGATAATATTTTGCTTGGCAATCCACATGCGGATAATAAAGAAGTTATAGCTGCGGCTATCGCTGCCAATGCGCACGAGTTCATTATGAACCTTCCGAATGGCTATGATACCGAGATTGGAGAACGAGGGGTTAAATTATCTGGGGGGCAAAAGCAGCGTTTAGCTATAGCTCGCGTCTTTCTGAAGAATCCTGATATTCTTATTCTGGATGAGGCTACGTCAGCTTTAGATTTAGAGTCTGAACATCTGATTCAACAATCGTTGCAGGACCTTTCCTCTAATCGGACTACATTAATCGTGGCACATCGATTATCAACAATTACTCATGCGGATGTTATTGTCGTATTGGAGAATGGGAGTATCACCGAAAGTGGTAATCATCAACATTTAATCGAGCTTGGTGGAAGTTATGCAAGGCTATATAATGTTCAGAATTTAGATACCTAAGTTATTCTTAGTATCGAGGGCATCTGTGCAGCATTCAACAAAGAACCGAAAGAAGAATTATACTGTACCCCTATAGATAGACTTATTAAAGTGTCTACTCTATAGGGTACAGTTTAACCATTTCTCCGGTTCTTTGTTATGTTATAAGTTAACGACGTCTCTCTGCTTACGTTCAGTGAAACTTAAGATTTGCCGATAAGGAGGGACAGGATACCCGCAGCGATCAAAGGTCCTACAGGAACGCCTCGGAATAAAGCAACCCCTAGCACAGTGCCAATTAGAAGGCCTGCAACTATCGTAGGATTGCTAGTCATGAGCGTCGCACCACGCCCGCCAAGGTAGGCAACAAGCATTCCTATAGCTATTGCGAGTAGAGATTGCCAGCTCAAGAATGAGCTAGCGATCGTAGGTAGGCTCAGTTTACCACTTGCAAGTGGAGACATGACTCCAATGGTCAGGATAATAATACCGATCGTTAGTCCGTACTTCTCTAACCATGGAAAAGCTTGCGTGAAGTGGGTAACTCTGAGTAGCAGCAATACAATCATTGCGATGGTGATGGCTGTATTGTTACTAATGACCCCTAACGCAGCTATCGCTAACAAGATCAGTGAAGTGATATCCATGGATGTGGTCATCTCCTTTAGCTCGATAAAGGTCGTATATGTTCTGCAATCAAACGGCCATGCCAACGACCCGACTCGATGAACACTTCATTCGCATTGCTTCCTGATGCAATAACACCAGCTACATAAAGCCCTGGGACAGAGCTTTCCATGGTCTCTGGATTGAATATAGGTTTCTCCATATCACCGTCAAGTAGTACGCCTGAGGAAGCAAGTAGTTGTCTATCAGGGTGGAAGCCTGTAAGTGCTAAGACAAAATCGTTGTCAATGATGGATTCTTGCCCATCGTTAGTTGTTACTACAACGGAATCCATTCTAATTTCAGTAACTTTAGCGTTCAAATGAAGATGGATGTTTCCTTTTTGAATCAAGCCTTCAAAGATTGGACGAACCCAAGGTTTAATATTGTCCGAGATTGTCTCTCCACGGTAAACCATCGTGACCTCAGCGCCCACACGGATAAGTTCCATAGCCGCATCAACGGCCGAGTTACTTCCCCCAATGACGGTCACTTTCGTTCCGGTATATGGGTGAGCCTCACGGAAGTAGTGAGTCACTTTAGGAAGATCTTCTCCAGGAATGCCGATATAGTTAGGGTGGTCGAAATAACCAGTTGCTATAACCACTTGACGAGCTTCATGACATAGCTCCTGTCCACTTCGATCTCTCGTATGAACGGTGAATAGCCCATTGTCATGTCGTTCAATGGAGAAAGCTTCTTCGTACGAAGTAATGTTTAATTGATAATGTGAAGCGACTTTACGGTAGTAGGAAAGTGCTTCATGCCTAAATGGCTTATCGTTAGGTGTAGCAAATGGAATATCCCCGATCTCTAGCAGCTCAGCGGTACTAAAGAACTGCATATATGTAGGATACAAGTAAATGGAACGGACAATGTGGTGCTTCTCGATAATATGTGTCGAAAGTCCACGGCGGTTGCATTCTATAGCTGCTGATAGACCGCAGGGACCTGCCCCAATAATGATAACATCTTGCATGATGGAACCTCCTTAGTTGCTTATGCATCAAACAATATAATCCTACTCCAATTATTATGGAAATGCCAGAACTGAGACGTCGAATAGAGAAAGTTGATCATCAATATATAGATTCGTCTGATATACTAGAATAAACTTTTGGCAAAGTGAATACAGGTTTAGTATAAAAGGGGTGCAAAGATGGATTTAAAAGCAGTCATTTTCGATCTAGATAATACATTAATGGATAGAGATACAACATTTCGCAAATTTTCTGAGCAGTTCGTATCAGAACATCTGAGTCATCTTATTGAATCCGCGCAGGCTGAGATTGTGGTTGATATGAAAATTAGAGATGCTGATGGATATCGTAATAAACAACAATTTTTTCAAGAGTTAGTAGATGTTCTTCCGTGGAAGAATACAGTTACAGCTGTTGATATTGAACAATTTTACAACATACATTATATGACTCATGCCTGCCGAATGGCCTATGTAGAAGAAGCCCTTAAGCACTGTAATCATCGTGGTTATGCAATGGGGATCATCACGAATGGGAGACAACATATTCAGCAAGGGAAGATAAATAAGCTACAACTGATTGAGCATTTCCACACTGTTGTCATATCTGAGAATACGGGGATACAAAAGCCAGCTCCACAAATTTATCAAATGGCACTAGATCAATTGGGAGTTACAGCAGATCAGGCCGTATTCATAGGAGATCATCCACGTAACGATATTTGGGGACCTGATCAAGTTGGAATTCGTGGTATTTGGCTGCGTCGTAACCATGTATGGGATGATGAGCTAAATGTGAAACCGTGGAAAACGATTCATGAGTTAAATGAGCTAGTTGAGATTATCTAATGAAACAAATGGAGGATTGACTTTGTAGAATACATTCTGTATATAAACAACCTCTCTTCATGGATTAATGTATCCATAAGAGAGGTTGTTGTTTACAATATTTAAGGATTGAATTAGAAGCTTACCGCGGCTTCCGATGCTTGTTTAAGTCCAGTCTCAATAATGTTTGCTGCTTGATCTGGGAATTGATTATGTCCTTCGACAATAACAGAAGTTAAGTCTTTAACACCGAATAAGTTCATGTTATACGTAATAAAGTTAACTGACATTTCAGCTGCTGCTGCAGGACCTTCGGAATACAGGCCACCTCTTGCATTTAGAATCGCTACTTTGGTGTCTGTAACTAATCCAACAGGACCTTCAGCTGTATATCTAAATGTTTTGCCTGCTTGATTAAGGTAATCAATGTAGGTATGAAGAACAGCCGGTACTGTCATATTCCACAATGGGAATGCAAACACAACTTTGTCAGCTGCAAGAAATTGATTCAAATATTTAGTTACATTGTCAGCGGCTTGTTGTTCTTCTGGTGCTAATTCCATACCATTGGCTGCTTTATACATACCCATGATAGCCGTATTATCGTAATAAGGAAGGTTCTCTGCAAACAAATCAAGTTCCTCAATTTGATCATTCGGATGCGATTGTTTGTAGCTCTCCAAGAATGAATGGTATAGCTTAACACTTACGGACATTTCAAGAGGACGGTTATTAGCTTTGATAAATAAAACGTTAGACATAGTATGTTTATCTCCTGTTCTGTACTTTAATCTACTTACTTACATTATTATAGTAACATAAGTTTTATCTGTCAACACGTTTGTTACAGTGTCCGATAACGAGAGTTACGGTCAATACCATTTTACTGTATTGGCTTAAGCTGTCATTCGACATAACAAACCAATCGGGTACAAAGGAAAAAAGTTATTCATGAAGAATAACCCATCTTTTAGGGGATGGGTTTTAGGATATTCTCATTTGATTTTACTTCACGGTAATATTACCAGAATGAGTCCTGATCTTAATAAGATCATCGGACTGTCTTAAAGATTCAGGGGATTGTACACTACCAGAACTAGCTTGGAGATCATAGGTACCTTTGAAGTCTACATCTGGGGTTAGCGTGACATTACCTGAACTTGCCGAAAGATTAAGGGAAGCAGCCCCTTTTTGAATGATTCGAATGTTACCTGAACTAGCACTTATTGTACTATTACCACTTAAGTCATCTAATCTAATATTTCCAGAATTTGATGCTGCGGTAGTGTTACCATTAATCATATGCCCTGTTATATTACCCGATTTAACATCTAGTAGTAATTGTTCTGATGTAATAGACTCAAGGGATAAATTTCCTGAATGAGTGATTATAGAAGTGTTTTTAGCTGTTAAATTTTTAATATTTGCATTGTTTGAATTGAATTGAAGAGCAACTTTTTGTAGTTGATTCGGATCAGTTACAGATACTGTGATTTTAAGTTTTTTAGGTTGGAAGGAGATATTAAAGAATCTAATGGTGTCCCCATCTGTGAGGTTCATATCAAAGGTGCCGTTATTTAGGGTTGCTTGCTCCATGAAGGTAATGGTTTGGTTCTCTAAAGGTCCGTCCAACGCAATGGAGTCTGTGCCATCTGTACTTTCTATGAAGTTCACATCTGCAGAATAATCACTGTTAATATTCAATGTATGGAGCGTATTAGGTTCAAAGGTCCATTTCTTATTGTATACAGTTAGATCATCTCCAAATTCAAAACGATTAAATGCCATCCCGGCAAACCCGATTATAACCAGTATCAAACCAATAAATCCAAGACCTCGCCATTTCGTAGTACTCATTCCGCGTTCCCTCCTTTTGCGATGGTTGTATTCCAGTGTCCATACGATTTAGTGATTGAAAGTAATCCTGCCTTAATGAACTTAGCTGCGATAAAGAGCCAGATACCAATCCCCATCATGGCTATAGAGGCGAATAGTTTAGAAACGAAGAAGACATGATTGATAACATACTCCACGCTTATCAATAGAGGGGATAGTAGTAAACCGAGTGCTCCTGCACATATGCCAATCCAACCCGCCCAGAGTGCGATAAAGAAAGGTACTACGACAATGTTTGCAAAAAAGAGTCCAACATAAACGAACAGGCTGCGTATTATTGATGATGGTTTTGCCGTATGTATAACTATAGTTGCACGATCATCTACCATTTCTTTGGATAGTTCAATTGGATCACCCAGCTCGATTGCAATTTGAGCTTCGGTCTTTCCATTCTGCAGTCCATGGATGAAGTGAGATTCATAATCCGCCATGAGCTCATTTCTTTCTTCTGGTGCAAGCGATGCAAGATGATGATGTAATGTAGATAAAAACTGATGTTTATTCATATTCGTTTCCTTCCTCAATTAAATTAGCCACATTTTGTACAAAGGAGTTCCATTCTGCGACCATACCCGTCATATAAGATTCTCCTTGTGGTGTTATTCGGTAATATTTACGTGGTGGTCCTTCTGTAGATTCCTGTAAATACGTTGTACAGTATTCGTCGTTCACCAATCTTCGAAGAAGGGGGTAGAGTGCACCTTCAGCAACTTCAATATGTTTGGACACGGATTGAGCTAACTCATATCCATACTGATCTTTACGCTTGATAAGTATGAGTACACAGAACTCAAGAACGCCTTTTTTAAACTGTACGCTTACACTCAAAGCGGATTCCTCCCCATTACAGATTGTTATTCGGATTTAACTATATTCAGTACTGAACATTGATCACTATTGGATGAATAAAGTGTATCACGCACTACTGAATAATGCAAGATACTACATGGATTACTAATAAGAACTTAGTTTTGATTGGAAGAAATTAAACTCGGTAATGAGGTATATAGGGTAAATTGGTAAATGGTAAATCGATCCTCATAACTTCGTTTTTTATAAGGAGAGACGTGGGAATGTCCATTGATCGTGGTTAGGTTTCTTCTATGTATAAATGCTAGACTCTATTCAAAAAAAATCCCTCTTAATAGAGGGACAATGCTAGTGTATCATTCTCGCTTTTACTATGAAGGATAGCTTCTGATCCTTCAATTTCAATACTTATAAGTGAATCTAAGCATTTTTTTAATGCTCTTTTTCCATTTTGAATTTTAACTTCTAATATATTACTAAGTAGCTTCATCGTTTTTTGTACAGGTTGTTTACTGTCTGTACTAAAGTATACAGGTACCAATTTGTTCTGAAAAGTAATTAACATGGTCATAGAAAACACCCCTAATCGTATTATTTATTACACATAATAATAAACAACCATTATTAAAATTTCCTTAAAAATAGATTATAAATAGGTGAAGTATTCATATTTATTAAGATTTATGTCTAACCCGTGACGTCATAAGATATCTTGTCAAGGGTATTTTTATGAATTACATAAACAAAGGTTTCAATGATGTTGGAAGACAAGGCTAACCTTGTTTTCCTCAATGAATGTGGGAAATTGACGGCATTTTGCATGAATGTTACATTAATATAGCAGAAATTTTGCATTGATTACGATATTTACAATACATATTAGAAGGTAAATTGCTGAAGGTCTGTGGTTTACTATAAATGACTCACAAAGTGTGACTGAAATTGGACTGTTCGAAGGTTGTTCAATTCGGGCCACTAAACCCTCCTTCTCTATGATATCTATTATTTTGCCAATAGTGATGATTATGGTGACAGTAGGATTCTACATTTATATGACTCAGGCAAGATGGGTAATAGTAATTTCATTATGTTTCAAATGATTACGACCGTCATGATGCTGATGTCCTATATATTGCCTTTTTTATCTATAATAGGTAACAAAAAGAAATATGCTGAGAAGGTATCAGAACATAAGGCCTTGTTAAAGGTCATATGCCTCCTTTATAATTTCAGGCTGCTTTACCCATCTCAAAGGGTAGATGAGGATGAGCGTTCTAGAGAGCTTTGCAATATCATTTATTATATAATGTACCTGTAGGTCTTTTGGTAGATGATCTTGAGCCTTGTGATGTGAAATCAAGCCAGAGTGGGTTTTTGTTCGGGACTTTAGACCCTAATGACTTATCGTTTTTTAGAATACCTTTTACGGAAGCAACTCAAAGCACAGGGGGAATGAAAGTCTTTCCTGTGGGTCAAGGTTACTATATAAAAAGAAAATTTATTAGGGTGAAAGGCGCAATTCCCTATAATCAATGGAACAAAGAACGTTGGGTAAAAGAAATTTGTGACCGATGGCATGTTGTCGTTTGAGGGGAGGTAGCTCATAATGTTGACGATTCATGATTATGAGCATGATACGATTACCCTAGAAGCTAAGGAATTCTTTTTCTTGGCAGGAATTTTAGGTTCTGATCGTTTATTAGGAGTAGAAGATCCTTTTCGGGGGTATTTAGCGGAAGAAATCGCTGTAGAATGGGAATTGGCTAAAGCCAACTTATTAGATAAAGGTTTATTGATTCAGGAAGAGAATGAGATGCAGCTTTCTATGCCGCCTGCAGTGTTCTCTAGAGTAGCTATTGCGGGTCTGTCGGAGTGTGCATGCTGGTTGAAATATAGTCATCATGGTGAGATCTTTGAAGGTTATCTGCATGTGACCAATGAACGTGTTGTTCAAGTATGTAAGTGTGAACCAAATTCTTCATGTTATAGATTAGATGAATTAGGGACTGTGGATGAGGTCTGCAACAAACTGGTTGAGGAACTAGGCTTTAAAGAAGGATTTCCTACGGAAGTGCCAGCGTTGTTCTTTTCGCAGCATAAATTTAATGAGTTGTATGAGAATTCTTTGAGTTTTGATCTTGAAACGTTAAGTAATCAGCTTGCTGAGGCTACAGATGATGTAGAAGGGGCAATTACCTTGGCTAAGTGCTTACAATTTCGTTCACTTGAAGGTGAAATGCACTTGTCTATATGGGATGGTCAGAAGTGGGAAACGCAAAGTGCTGCATTTCTTGTCAATGATTCGATGAACTGGTTAATTCGTAAAAGTATGTCTGGGGATCAGGATTGGATTATTGCGAGTCCAACGAGTAAGAATCAATTTCAAGAAATGCTGCTTGGTTGGCTGAAGCAGTCTACATAATCTGACGAAAGGTGATGTGCCATGCGAATTTCTGTTGAACCGGATGCACTCCGGGCATTAAGTCGTCAACTGCAGCAAAGTGGGGAGCAGATCAATCAGATTAGAGCGGTGCTCAATCAGGCAGTGGATTCTCTTCTTAATGATGCAGAGACAATGGAGATCGTGATGAACACTTGGAGATTAGCTAATTTACAGAGTGTAGAAATGGTTTCTGCACTCATGGAGATGGCGACTACATTACAGAATAAGGGAGATCAATTTCAAATTGTGGATGAACAACCGTTCTCTACCTTCCATAGTTCAGCGATCTCTAATCATTCTCCTGTGGCGATGTTTGAAATGAGTAAGAAGAATTTACAACTGTTGTCTGGTTTGGGGAAAGAGTCTACTGTCATCTCAAATCCCAGTTCAGCTGTAGCAGCCATCGTTGGTGAGAATATGAAAGAGGATATAGAAGTCGGATTGGGGTGGGAAGGGCCATCTGCTACGGGTGGGAACTCATTAGGATATGGAAGTCTGATGATCGGAACCATGCTTAAAAGCGGTTTTACACGAGGTACTCGGTACACGTTAAATAATGCAGCTCAGAATCCCCAAGTATGGAAATTCATAGACCCTAAGATTGCAGCAAGAGAAGCCGTCTCTTTTAAGGGAGTAGGTGGCGCAACTCAAGATACAGCTTTCGTAGTTGTTAATGGTGGAATTGGTCTCGGGACAATGGCTGGCAGTGCTGCGATCGGAGCTGCGATTGGCTCTGCGGTTCCCATCGTCGGAACTGCTGTCGGAGCAGCTGTAGGCCTTGGTGTAGGAGTTACAGTATCAGCTGTAACGGAGATCAAAATTAATGGTAAATCTCTAAAGACGCATGCTGTAGCTGGCGTTGATAATGCTATTGAAGGCGTTATTAGTGGAGAGGAAACAGCAGTTGATGGAATGAGTGATACAGGAACCGAAGCTGCGGAAGCCGTAGCAGGTACTGTAGATACGGTCTCGTCCGGAGTGAGTAGAAGCGTGACTAGAGTTAAAGAACGATTAGGCTTTTTTAGTATGTTCATGTTGTTCTCTTAAAGGAGCGATTACTGTTGCCTAATCTCGTAATAGATTTGTAGTTTTACCTATCATGATATCACTAAAGAGATTATAACGAGAGTATGTATTGGATGGATTAGGAATTGTAGGAGGGAATGTAGTCATTCATTGGTTACAATATAATTCTACCATTAATAGTAGTTATCATTCTATTGTGCTTCTTCTCTCTTATCTATATGCTGATATCAAGCAATCTACACAAATATATTCTGATTAGAAGAAATCTCTAATCAGAAGAAGCCTCAATTGTCTCTTCTAAACTAATCACTTACATAGTGTCAAACGAGAGGGATGGACATATTATGAATAACGAGGAACAATACAAGGGATTGCTTCCACTGGGGTCTGTGGTTTTATTGAAGGGAGCCTATAAGAACCTAGTGGTTTATGGTCGTAAACAAGTACATATAGATACTAACAAGATCTATGACTATATAGGTGTGGTGTTTCCTGAAGGTTATATAGACCCCGACTACTCTTTTCTATTCAACCACGAAGACATTGAAGTGGTGAAATATGTAGGTTATTTAAATGATGAAGAGAAAGATTTTCAAATATTATTGGAGCACATTTCATCTGCAGAAGAGTAGGGTATTTAGAATCAGGACAATGGTCTTTTGGAAATTATTGAAGACTCATGTATAGTAAGTTGGGATACCCTTTGAATGCAACTACGAGGAGGAATTATAGAATGACAGGACGTATACTTATCTCCCCAGAACAAGTAGATCAAGTAGCGAATCAGTTTAAGCTAAGTGGAGAGCAAAGTCAGCAAATCGTAGCTACTTTGACGCAGGCGATTCAAGGTATGGAAGGACAATGGGAAGGGATGACGAAACAACGTTTCTTCCAACAATTCCAAGAAGCTAGCAAAGAAATGCAATTGTTTATTCAAACTTTAAATAGCATTAACCAAGAATTGACCGCAATTTCAACGAAATTCCGTACGGTTGACCAAAATCGTTAATCGAAATGATTATCTTCTTATTATGAATGAACTATAGTTAAGAAAACCGGGTGCGATCACTACTCCCGGTTTTCTTGAAATATCAGAAAGTATAAGTCACTATTGTACTTTCTGATATTTCAGATAAAGCAATGGTATATAGAATAAGCTTATCCTTGTATCGATCATGTTATAGAGAGAGTAATGACCATGTCTTTTCAGCCGAATCCAGACGAACATGCCGTTAAATTACGTGGGATGTCTTCTGGATTACCAGAAAGTTATCGTGAAATGTTAGTTAAATCAAGATTATCAGCTCAGCCAAGGAGCAATGATGATGTTGCCAGGCAGCCACTCAGAGTTAGTAACTATTGGTTTTCAGATGTCGGCAGCTACACCGGTAAGAGCATAGGGGGATATGATGACAATGAATTTACAATGGCTGGATACATTTCGTTATGTTAGTTCACAGTCCGAAGAACAGTTGGTCTCTTGCTATGACGGTATATTCAAATGCCGCTATGGTTATGGACGTGCCTCAGAAACGGCTTCTCATGGTGAGAAAGGCCAGGATTTCGTTGGTGTACATATAACAGGTGATGTTTGTAATTTCGTATTATGTGATGGTGTAGGAATGAGTTATCAAGGAGATTTTGCCTCGAGATTTGTTGGGAATACACTGTTGAATTGGTTAGATACAACGGAAGATTGGACATCTGTAGGTTTTACTTCTTATATGCAGGATTTAACCAGAACGGCGACTGAAGAGTTAAATCTAGTTGATATTCCAGATGATTTACCAGCATTACTAAAAGAGGTACTGACAGATAAGCGACGACTGGGAAGTCATACGATGTATATATGCGGACGTATAGAATTGCCTACCTCCACACAAGTAGGAAGAATATGGATGGCTTGGCAGGGGGATTGTCGGTTGAGATTTTGGCGTGATGATCAAGAGATCAGCGAGTATTTTCAAAGAACCATGCAGACGAATGAGCACTGGTCAACAGCTCAAGGTGTATTAGGTAGTGCTCCACACGTGTATCAAAGCCGCTTAGAGTATGGAATACCCATGAGACTTCAGTTATATACCGATGGACTTCATGATCTAGACGCTATACGTGAACGGCTTCCTGATGAACAAATCCAAATTCTATTTGATGCGCCGCATACTTATGGACTCACGGATGATGCAGCCTTTTTAGAACTTAATTGGTGATAGATCCTAGGAATCAGAAGAGGTACAACAATAGACCGACTACTTACTGTGTATGGTCTATTTGTCTTGTTTCTATACATAGACTAACTTACAAATTCTTTTTTTATTTAAGTAAGTGATTAAGCATCCCTCCTTTTTGGGTAATCTTGAGATACATGGTGCAGACTGAAGTTCTAAACCAACTGTATAACTATATTTACATCCAAGACAAAAAAAGGAGAGATATATATGAGCAAGGGACAGATAAACAAGCAGCGATTTGAAGGAAAAACAGCTATTGTAACCGGTGCGGGTTCAGGCATTGGGAGAGCAACAGCGATCAAGCTAGCTCAGCAAGGAGCCAATGTGGCATTATTCGATCTAAAGGATGAACGATCCTTGGAGACGGAGGCTGAAGTTAATAGCATTCGTGAGGGGGCTGCACGCGCCTTCGATGTAGATACCTCTAATGCAGAACGGGTAGAGAAGGCCGTACTTGAGACGGTAGAATTGTTCGGGGGAATAGATATCGTATTCGCTAATGCGGGTATTAACGGTGTCCTTTCACCGATTGAAGACTTGAAGCTTGAGGATTGGCAACAGACGATTAATGTTAATTTGAACGGTACCTTTTTAACCGTTAAATATACGATTCCACACCTTAAGAAAAATGGGGGGAGTGTTATCATTACTAGCTCAATTAACGGAAATCGAACCTTTTCAAGTTTTGGCATGTCGGCATATAGTACGTCAAAAGCGGGGCAAGTGGCTTTTGCTAAGATGGCAGCATTGGAGCTAGCTAAATTTAAAATTCGGGTTAATGTGATTTGCCCAGGGGCGATTGCCACGAATATTGATCAGAGTACAGAGAAAACAGACCAGCTTAAAGACATAGTTATTCCCATGGAGTTCCCTGAAGGACGTCAACCACTTAAGCACGCTCCAGGACAACCAGAGCATGTTGCAGATCTGGTCGTGTTCCTTGCCTCAACAGAAGCATCTCATATTACAGGTACCGAGATGTTTATCGATGGCGCTGAATCACTTTTGTGTTAACGGTAAATTTTCATATTCAAGATTTAGGTTCTGTTCATTGTGAACAGGATCTTTTTAAGCTGTTTAACTAGGCTGAGTTGGACAACACTGTTCTTCCTACTATAATGAGATTGATAGTAATACATAATAAGTGATGAAGATCACATGGAGAAGATGATATGCAGAGACTACCCATTACTCAAATAGTACCTCAATTAAAAAAAATATTGACTAATCAATCTTCCGCAGTGCTAATTGCAGAGCCGGGTGCTGGAAAGACGACACAAGTACCGTTAGCTCTACTAGAAGAGCCTTGGCTTGAGGGAAAGAAAATCATCATGTTAGAACCACGGCGATTAGCGGCGCGTTCTGCCGCACAATTTATGGCGAGACAGCTTGGAGAGAGTGTCGGAGAAACGGTTGGCTACCGCGTTAGAATGGATAGTAAGACTTCCAAGGCAACACGAATAGAAGTTGTTACTGAAGGGATTTTGACCCGGATGTTGCAGCATGATCAAGCACTTATGAATGTAGGTCTTCTTATTTTCGATGAATTTCATGAACGAAATATTCATGGAGATTTAGGGCTAGCACTTGCCCTGCAATCACAGGAGATGCTGAGAGAAGATCTTAGAATTCTTATCATGTCAGCTACGATAGAGGCAGCGCCCGTTGCTGCGCTACTTCATGATGCACCTATTGTTCATTGTCCCGGACGCCAATTTTCCGTAGAATCGTTCTATATTCCTCAGACAACGAATTCGTTGCTGGAGAAATCCGTAACTTCAGTTATTCTAAGTTGCTTAACTAACCACCCTGGTCATGTGCTTGTATTTCTACCGGGCGTTCGTGAGATAAGGCGGGTAGCACGATTACTTGAATCAACCACCGCTCCAAGTAACACCGCCATTAGAGCATTATACGGCCAATTGTCATTAGCTGAACAGGATGCTGCGATTCAACCTGAACCTGATGGACGACGTAAAATTGTTCTAGCTACTTCTATTGCTGAAACAAGTCTAACCATTGAAGGTGTGAGGGTTGTAGTGGATAGTGGCCTGATGAGAACAGAAGCTTTTTCTCCTCGTAGTGGCATGTCTCGTTTAACGACGGTAAAGGTGTCCAAGGCAGCTGCAGATCAAAGAAAGGGGAGAGCCGGAAGAACAGAAGCAGGTTGGTGTTACAGGCTATGGAGTCAAGAAGAACATGACTTCCTTAAGGATGCAACTACACCCGAGATTATAGGTAGTGATCTTGCACCACTCGTACTAGAACTAGCTACATGGGGGGTACATGATCCAACTCATTTAGAATGGCTTGACGTTCCGGTAGCCCAGGATTTCAGTCGGGGCGTTGATCTTCTTCAAAGGTTAGGCGCATTAAATCCAGATGGTCATATTACGGAATATGGTCGCCAGATGGTGCGTCTGGGAATGCATCCTAGACTAGCTCATATGATGTTGGAGTCGATGAAGCTGGGATGTGGGCCGTTAGCCTGCAGATTGGCTGCTTTGCTTCAAGAGAGAGATCCTTATCGTGGGAATAAGGCGATACAAGACTGTGATGTAACGTTAAGAATGGATTCGATCTTTCAATGGGAGCGGGGAGCGATGGCGGATATTCCTGATTCCTCGGTAGATATAACAACCATGCATCGCATACTACAAGAAAGTCGCAATTTGCAGTCTATTCTACATATTCAAGGGGAAGTAAAAGAGTATACAGAATGGTATGGTTTGCTTTTATCTTTCGCTTACCCTGATAGAATTGGACAGAACAGAGGAAATGGTAGATTTCTTCTTACTAGTGGACGTGGCGTTGAATTATCGGTAAGCCAACCTCTAAGTAGATCATCCTATATGGTGGCGGCAGTTGTAGATGATAAGGGTGTCGATGGTAGAATCATGATGGGAGCGTTGCTGACGGAAGAGTTCCTACATCGGTATCATCAGTCTCATATCAAGGAAAATGATCAACTAATATGGGATCGGGAACTCCAAGGTGTCAAAGCTAGAAGGAGACTCACACTTGGAGCTATTGTTATTCGTGAACAGCCACTATTGAAGCCGTCACCTGAGGATATTTCACAGGTCTTACTGACAGGAGTTAAGGTGGAGGGGCTTAACATATTACCGTGGAGTAAAGCTGCTAATCAATATAGAGAACGACTTCAATTCATGCATATAACAGTTGCATCAGATTGGCCTAATGTTACTGAGGAAGCCCTGTTAGCTACGTTAGATGAATGGTTATTACCTTCGATATATGGGATGAGGAATCGCAATGATCTGCAACGGCTACATTTAATTGAAGTTCTACAACAAAGTTTGACTTGGGAGCAACGTCGACAGCTTGATGTAGAAGCACCGACACATCTCATCGTACCAAGCGGATCTAGAATACCTATAGATTATAGCGATCCTCAAATGCCTATTGTATCTGTTAGATTGCAAGAGATGTTCGGTCTTTCGGATACACCTCGGATTGCCGGCGGGACAAAGAGGTTAACGCTTCACTTGTTGTCACCAGCACAGCGTCCCGTGCAAGTAACAGCAGATCTTGCAAGTTTTTGGAAAGAAACATATTTTGATGTGAAGAAAGATTTAAAGGGGCGTTATCCTAAGCATTTTTGGCCAGACGATCCACTTGAAGCTACTCCAACTCGCCGTGCAAAGCCACAACAACATAAATAAGGGTTATAACCCATTACTTTATGGCGTTTGTATCTAGTGGAATAGGGGGAAGTAAAGTCACCATTACCGACGAGGCTAAGGAATATGAATTCCTATGTGAATCATGGTAAAATACTAGTGCTCGTTGATTCAGGTTAATATGGAACAGGTGCTTATGAAGTGTTCCGTGAGAATAAGTCACTTAACTCGAGCCGATATAACTCGAATTCGAAATACTAGCTTTCATTCTTGCTCTAATAAACGCTAAGTTGTTTAAGAGGGAACTCATAGGTATATACTTCACTTATGGATATAAAGAAGAACAAAAATTCAGCCAGTATAGAAGCTGAATTTTTGTTTTCTACAGGGTAGGATATATTTATATTACAGGAGATTATGATGTCTAAAAAAGAAAGAATCATTGAGATTGAGCTACTCCGAGGATTGGCCTTTCTAGCTGTTGCACTTCAACATGCTATCGCGCATTACTCTATTGTAGATGGGATTAGGTTGGAAGATGGGGTACTGATGACCCTTATCCTCATGTTATCTAAATTCGCAGTGCCCGTGTTTATATTTATTACAGGTATGGTCCTCTTTTATAATTACAGGGAGAGGTTTAACTACATATCTTTTTTAAAGAAACGAGCTACAGATATTCTTGTACCCTATATTCTCTGGTCATTCGTTTACTTCTCCATTTCTTATGGTTGGCAGCAAGGGCTAATTCCGCAAAGTATAAAATGGTTTCAGATGTTATTCACAGGTAAAAATAGCTATCATTTGTGGTATGTGGTCATGATTTTTCAATTTTATTTGTTATTTCCTGTATTTCGTTATGTTATTTATAAGGTGAAAAGTCATTGTACCGTTAAAATACACACATTTATTATAATTTGCGGGGGAATTCTCTTTATATGGATCACTGCCAATATTTTTACGATTGGAGGGATTTTATCTGCCTATCCCATTCCGATGATCACAGCGTGGTTTACACAATATGCAGATCGTAATTTTTTGTATTTTTCTTTGTATTTTGTGCTTGGTGCCTATGCTGGCCTGTATCCAGATCTATGGAAAAAATGGATTCATAAAGGAAGTATGCTGTACGGGAGTGTCTTTATTATTTTGTTCGGATATTACGTGTATATCGTTGTCCAGAGTTTCCAAACAACACCCGATGGCATGAAGATGGGCTTCAACAGTGCATCTTTGCTGCGACCGATGATGGTCATTTTTCTACTGAGTTCAATTTTTGTGTTCTACAATCTGGCAAGCAGGATGAAAGCTCATCAGGGGTCAAGGTGGAATAACGTATTACTGTCCATCGGAAAGTATTCTTACGGAGCTTATTTAGTACATGCGCTCATGCTCAAGTATAGCTACTATTTCGATATAGGCCTGTTTATTCACTGGCCCGTTATTATTCGAATGATCATATCCTTTGTCATTTGTGTGTTGTTCTCTTACGTACTTGTGTTATTGCTTTCTAGACTGCCGTTCGGTAAATGGACTGTAGGTATCTCCAATTCAAGTAAAAAGACTTAGCTACGATGTAGCTGATGCGAAATCTTCACTGAACTTCTGAAGCTAGAAGTTCAGTGGGGATTTTTTTGTCATAGAGAAAGGATCTTATCGATCGACAACGAAAGCTATAAAACAAGCGTTAACCTAATATTTCATTATATGAAAAATTCACAATAGAAAATTCAAATAAATAATTTTAGAGCATACCTGCTTAAAGATTTTATTATATGTATTTAGATCATTATATTTGACATGTTACAAGAGTACCAATGCACATGAATATATACTATTGTGCAATATGGAAAATAGTAGTATATAATAATGAAGAAGGTTAAAAGATAGAAGAGGGAGGACTAAGGAAATGGCGTTTATGATAGCTCAACGTGCTTTTATCAAAGTATATCTGATTACAATGGTAGAGCAGCAGAGAGGATATGGATATCAAATGCTAGAAGAGCTCCGAGCAGAATTCAGCAGTTTTGGATATGCTCCACCTCAAAGTGAAATATATCGTGCTTTACATGAATTGGTGCAAGAAGGAGTATTTTATCGTACAAAGCAATTAAAGGGTAATGATCCTCGAGTCGATTTCCAAGAAATTGTCCTCTATCATTTCACAGATAGTGGCAAAGAGAAGGCAGATTTATATAAGAAGCAAATTAAAACTGACCTTGATCGTTGCCTCGGGATATTAAATAAAGCAGCAAGTGACAACTACTAATAGGAGATTAAGAACAGAATCCGTTGAACACACAGGTACAGCTCCGAGACCAATTAGGTCTATTGGGGCGGGGCCCCCTTAAGTATAGTGAAAGAAAGCAGGCAGATGATGAAATGCTCATTAAGCTTTCTTCTTTGCCGCTGCTTCTTCTTCTTTTGTCTTTAGAACAGCAAGTAATGCAAAGGTATCACCTAATATAGTCAAGATAGATGCGATAAGGGCTAAATCTGAGGCTGATAAATCTAAGTCTTCAATGTTCAATTTATTTATGTTGTTTCTTTTAGACAAATGATCACCCGCTTAAACATTTTTATCATTTTATGATTATTTTTAATTTATGCGTATGCATTAGACCAGATCCATAAAAAGTATTGAAATATTGAAATATGAGTTGGAATACAGCTATAATAAGTATGCTTAAATGTATACACCCGTGTATGGGAACGATACTAATATGAAGATTATCTAACACATTTTAAGGCATCAGATTATTGGAGGTATTTAATTGGATGAGCATATGCAACGCCGCCTAGACAAGCAGAAGAAATTATTTAATCAATTGGGAATTCATCTGGATGCGCTTTCGATCCATGAGAAGGAATTCAATAATAAGCTTCGTGGGTATGATCCAGATGAGGTAAATAGCTTCTTAGATGAGGTTATTAAAGATTATGAGCGCTTCTATGCCACGATTGCAGACTTAATGGATAAATGGCAAGAGCAGCAGATAGTCATGCGTGATCTGAAAGTTGGAGTTAAACCAGATATTACAGATTCATTCAAAGTAGATCCAAGGCAATTAGAGAATATTATTATAAAATTAGAGGACAACATCAAAGAATTAAAAACTAAAGTGAGTCCTGAACAACATTTATATATTGACTAGAGATGGTTACATATTCTTATATGATAAAGCGTCCCTTTATGCAGTTTCTTCACACGTGAGTGAGGATAGCATAAAGGGATTTTTTTATAGGAGTAGGGTGGTATGTAATGCAAATCATTGAAAAAGTCTTTTTATCTATACAAAAAAAGTCATTTTGTGTCGATAAATGTCGTATACTAAAGAAAAAAAGGGGACGACATTTTAATGAAATACTTTAATAATCTGTCTTTATCTACTAAGCTTGTTTCTGTCCTTGGATTACTCATGCTAATGATTTTTGGAGTTATGATTCCTTTAAATCTTCAGCAACTTTACCAAGTGAGTATTGAAAAGGGAGAATTAGAAGCAAAAAATGCTGGGAAACAATATTCTGAGACGTTACAAAATAAATTGGTGAATGCTCAAGCGACGTTGCAGGTATTGTTGGAAGTGCTCCAGGAAGCAAAAATAAACAATACAATGTCACGTGAAGATGTTGTATCCATGATGAAGAGTATGCTGGATAAGCGCCCAGAAGTGCTAGGTATTTCAACCTTGTGGGAACCCAATGCATTCGATAATAACGATAAAGAACATATTTCAAAAACAGCTTATGATGATAAAACGGGACGATTTATTCCTTATGTTGTTCGAAGTAATGGAAAGGTGACTGTTGAAGCGCAAAAAGATTATGAGGGAACTGGAGATTATTATTCAGTGCCTAAGAAAACCAAAAAAAATGCATTTCTTGAACCTTATATTTATCAGGTTGGTGGGAAAGACCTTATGATGATGTCTCTAGTCCAACCGATATTGGACAAGGATGGCGCTTATATAGGGATGGTGGGACTTGATCTTTCACTTGAGGATATGCAAAAAGAGGCTGAGAAATATAAGCCCCTGGGAGGATATGTTTCTCTTATATCCTCTAAAGGTACTTATGTGGCTAATCCGAGTGATCCCGAATCTATTTTGAAATCTTTTGGGGATCAGCCAGATAAAGAAGAGTTATTAAAGAAGGTAATGAATGGAACAAGTACAGTCGGGTATACGTTGAACAGTAAAGATGCTGAGGTTATGAGATCTTTTGAAAGTTTTTATTTACCCGGAACTGATGATGTATGGTACATACAAACGGTTGCAGAAAAAAGTATGATCCTGAAATCTTACTTAGAAAATAGAATCGTCTCCATTAGTATTGCTATTGTGGCTATGTTAATTCTTGGGACTCTCACGGTGCTAATGATACGTTATATGGTCGTTCGTAATATCCGAATACTATCGGATAAACTTCGTTTAATGGCTGATGGCGATCTAACGCAAGAGCTCATTGTGAACAATCAAGATGAATTTGGTGTGATGTCTGGGTATTTTAATATCATGACACAGAAGTTGAGGGGAATGTTTCACTTAGTCAATGATTTATCAATGACTGTAGGGGCTGCATCTCAACAGTTAACGGCTAGTTCTGAAGAATCTAGTAAGGCTGCAGAGACGATTGCTGAATCCATTCAGCAAGTGGCAGAGGGAGCAGAAACACAAAAGCATTATGCCAAAGAAACGGGCGAAGCCATGACTGAGATGGCTATAGGAGTAAAAAGAATTGCTGAATCATCGGTTGCTGTTTCTTCTTCTGTGGATGATGTAACTTTGCAAACAGAGAAAGGTCATCTACGTATTAGTGAAGCTGTCGGTCAAATGAATCAAGTTCAAGAGGCTGTGGGAGCTACAGAACAAGCCATTCACCGATTGAGTGAAAGATCCGAAGAGATTGGTGGAATGATTGGACTCATTACTAACATCAGTACACAGACCAATTTATTGGCATTAAATGCAGCGATTGAAGCTGCCCGAGTTGGAGAACAAGGAAAGGGATTTGCGGTTGTAGCTACTGAAGTACGGAAATTGGCAGAACAGACAAAATCGGCTGCTGATCAAGTGACTAAATTAGTTGGGGATATACGTAGTGACACTGAACTTGCAGCGCATACAATGGCAATTGGCTCTACCGAGGTGAACAGTGGTGTACAAACCGTAACAGATAGTGGTTACTTGTTTACCTCAATCATGACAGAGATGGCGGATGTCAAGAGCCAAGTTCATGAAGTTTCTGCGGCTGCGGAACAAATGCTGGCAAGTTCTGAACAAATTACGGGGAGTGTAGAGCAGTTGGCAGAAATCGCTCACGAATCCTCTTCTAATTCGCATGACGTTGCCGCTGCTTCCGAAGAACAGCTTGCTTCTATGGAGGAAATATCTGCGTCGGCAGATTCGCTCAGTATGTTGGTACAGGAGCTTCTAGAGAAACTATCACAATTTAAAATTTAATAGTTATTAAAGAACCTCAATTCATATTCATCGGATAGGATCCCCTTTAAGTAGACAGTGTGTAAAAAAAGCGCACTACAGTTTACTTGGAGGGGATTTTTATATGCAAAATTAAACGACCTTAGTCCAGTACAATAACAAGTCGTCTCATAAAGTCTTTATTTAAGCTGTCCACTTGAAGGGGTAACTTCAATAGGGCGGATTTTTCGTGTTGAAGGAATTTTTTTTGAAATATTCAAAATTTTTAATAATCCAGCCTAAAGGCTTGATGGTAGGTTATTTTTGTCATATACTAGTTTGTGTGATATTGATAATCATTATCATATAAGCTAGTATATGATCTTAACAGCATCAACAGCTGACCATAACAACAAAGGGAGTGTAAGTAGAAATGTCAGTAATACATATAAGAGATAGACAAGATATTTTAGAAATCGGATTTTCAGATATCTGTAAGTATCATGGAGGAATTGCGCTTATGGCTGTCGCCGTAGGTTATCGTAGCTTACAGGCAGCCTTCAAAGAATTATTCGGTGACGAGATTCCTGAGCGTGGAGCTATCTCGATATGTTCTGGGCATGGGGGACCAGGTTTTCGTGATGCATTCGAATTCGTGACACGCGCGGTTACTCGTGGTGCATATCAGGTAGATACAGCCTATCCAGCAGGACAGTATGATCCATACCGACCTCAAGGCTACGCGTTTGTGATTACCTCGGAGACAGGAGCCTCCGTCGAGATCGTTCTGAATGAGAACTTCCTGCCTATGACGTTTTATGATTATTTGAAGAAGGGACGGGAAGAGACAATGACAGAGGCAGATGTCGCTACATTTGGTAAACTTAAGCGGGCATTAGCCGAGCGAGCATTGGTTACCCCACTTGGAGAGCTCTTCACGACACGGAGGATACAATGACTGCACGTGGGACAGCTAATGTTGTCATTTTAGATTCAGGGTGTTATTTCAGTGAACAGATGGTTCAAGATGCTAAGCGACAGGATGATTGCTTCGTACTGGATCTCTACGATCTGCCGGAATTCGATTTGTCGTCATATGCTTGTCTGGTTATCGATAGCTATGTCGATCAGGAGCTGCTGTATCGTGAGAGTGAACGGATATGGAAATTCCTGAATCAGGGGAAAGTACTAATCTTTAGTGGACATTTATTTCTTCCTTGGCTTCCAGGGGCTTCGATATTCGTACCTAAGCAGATTCATAGTCATCGTGATTATGAAGTGTCGATTGCACAACCTCATCCGATATTTGACAGCGTAAAGCCTGAAGATATGACCTATACGAAGGGTGTTTCAGGTTTTTTTGCAAGAGGACATCATCCTCTTCCGCCACATGCCGAAGTGTTGTTGACATTACCTGGAGGAGAACCAATCACCTATATTGATAGACACAGCACTGAGGGGACGATTCTTGTCCATTCTGGAAATAACCTATTTGCATATAGGAACCCAAGCAACACAGTGGGTCGAATCGGCAGCCAGTTACAGAATTGGATTGGCGAGGAATATAGGAATATTCAAGAGGGGAAAAGACCGATATGAGAAAGATTGCTGTTCTATACGGAGGGAATTCTCATCAGTTTCGTACGCTTTATGAGCCTAAGTATCATCGCTATATTCATCATATTATTTATTTGCCTGAACTTCAATATACGTCTCTCGATGATATCGATGTTCTACTCATTCCGTCACAGCTTCACAAGTCTCTCGTAAGTGAATCACAACATATCATTGATGCCTTTATTAACCGAGGGGGCATTGTGACTGCTTTAGGAGCTCAACCGAACCCATGGCTTCCCGGGCATAATTGGGAAATTAGACCAACCAATTTTTGGTGGTGGCTGGAATCTAGTACGCGAAGTGGACTAGTTGCAGAACGACCCGACCATGACTTTTTTCGTTATCTAACAATTAAGGATGCCACTTGGCATTATCATGGTGTGTTCTTCCCTCCCGCAGGATCAGATATTATTATCAGTGTCGAAGATGGCGGTGCCATTATGTATGTGGATAAAGTGAGTACGGCGGGTACATTTATTATGACGACATTAGATCCCGAGTATCATTATGGATCTTATTTCATGCCTGCAACGGAGCGGTTTCTAGATGGTTTTTTTCCGTGGCTTGCAGAAGGGAAACTATAAGAATTAGCAATATCAATAGTGATCTTAATAGACAGATAACAAATTCAAGGAGTGGACATCATGATAAATCGTAATAAATTCAGCCTGTTGATCTTGTTCTGTATAGTAGCAATCGTCACGGGGTGTTCGTCGAATGGCAAGACCTCTGAGGTTCAACAAGTTACAACCGAAGTAACTACAACAGCGGATACAATCAAGGATACATCGGCAACTTCTGATCCCATTTCCCGGCTGCGTATGTCTTGGGGTAACAGTGGCTATCCTTCCCCCTTTGCCTTTAGTTCATCAGGACCTGGTGGCTTCCTACGTAACTCCTTCCTATTCGATACGTTAACTTGGAAGGATGAGAATGGAGTTATTCCATGGCTAGCGAAATCATGGAGTATTTCGGAAGATGGCCTTCAATATACATTTGAATTGGAGGAGAATGTCCTATGGCATGACGGTAATTCGCTCACAGCGGATGATGTCGTATTCAGCTTTGAATATTATCAAATACATCCCTTTATGTGGACAGGTGACATCAGTCAGATCCAATCTGTAACGGCTATCGATGATCATAAAGTTCAATTCACATTGAATAATGGTTATGCACCCTTTTTGAGCGATTTGGTAGGTATCGTGCCTATCATTCCTAAGCACGTGTGGACAAATGTGGAAAGTCCGTTAGATTTCCGCGATCCTTCGGCTCTTGTCGGTACAGGTCCCTACACACTGAAGCAGTATGATGAGAAGTCTGGACAATATTTGTTCAATGCAAATGATCATTATTTCAAAGGAAAAGTACTGGTGAAGGAAGTGGCGTACTTAAACCCTGAGAATAAGATACTTGCATTGCAAAAAGGAGAAATAGACACAGCTATGTTGACCAATTATTCTGAGGTTCAACAATTACAGAAAGAGGGATTTGATGTAATCAAGAGCGCACCGACCGGCAGTGCGTTACGTTTAACGTTTAATCTAGATCATCCTCAATTGAAGGATAAGCGTCTGCGTCAGGCAATGGCTTATGCGCTCGATCGCGCTGAAATGGCACGGAAGATTAGCGGAGGCGATCCAATAGTTGGAAACGCTGGTATCATTCCTCCTGATTCACCATGGTATAACTCTTCTGTGAAACAATATGAATATAATATTACGGAAGCAGAGCGTATTCTTGATGAGCTTGGATATGCCAAGAATGCCAATGGAGAACGCGATGGGTTGAAGCTGAATGTAATGGTATCTTCCAATTCACCGGAGGCACAGGTGATGCAGGAAATGCTTAAGAAGGTAGGCATTGTACTGAATATTCAGCAAATAGATTCGGCAACGTTCACTACAGCTATGGGAGAGAATAAATATGATATGGCCATCACCGGGCATATTGGATTAAGTGGAGATCCTGATTATTTGCGGTTATGGTTCCTTGGTGAGGCAAGCAATACTTGGGCAGCAAGAGAGAAGCAGTTTGATAATGCCGAGTTCCAGCAGCTAGCAATCGAGCAGATGTCAGAATTAGATGAAGATAAGCGGAAAGAAATGGTTGGAGAAATGCAGAACATCCTGGCAGAGGAACTGCCTACTCTCGTTCTTTATCATCGTCCATTCTATTACTTGTTTAAATCAAGTGACTTCAATGGGTGGTTCAATACAGCGGGTGGTATAGCAGATGGAATTCCACTATGGGATAACAAGGCAGCGCTGATCGATGAGGATAATTAGACAGGCAGTTACGTATGTTAGTGTTTTGATATTCGTCGTGTTACTCAACTTTTGGCTCCCACGGATTTTGCCAGGTGGCCCCGTCGATTTCCTCATCGGTGGTGGAAAACAAGGAGCGGTATTTGTTTCTGAAGTTCAAAAGCAGGCGTTGCTCCAGTATTATCATCTGAACGACACGTTATGGGTACAATTCACACAGTATTTGAAGGGATTGTTCACGTTTGATTTTGGATTGTCGTTTACTTATAAATCTCCAGTCTATGACGTTATTTCGATCCGATTGCCTTGGACGTTGCTTATTGTGGGTATATCCACTCTTCTTTCCATTATTATTGGATTGGCTCTGGGACTATTATCAGCGTGGAAGCATCCTAGACGTATTGATCGCCTGATTTTTATCGTTATGATGGTACTCAGCGCAGTCCCAGAGTTCTTGATCGGAATGATTCTACTCATCGTATTCTCTGTAAATGGAGGTTTACTCCCCCTCAGTGGGGCAGAGACAGCGTTCCTTTCGTCAGAGAATGGACTTGATCGTATATTAGATGTAGCCAAGCATGCTTTGCTACCCATCGCTACACTAACGGTGGGTAGTCTTGCAGGTCTATACCTATTAATGCGTAATGAAGCCATTCGAGTGTTTCAAGAGCCATTTATTGAATTCGCGGCTGCGAAGGGCATTGGAGAACGTGCTGTCTTGCTTAGGCATGTAGCTCGTAATTCGGCACTTCCGCTCGTAACTATTATCTTCATACGAATAGGTGGACTGTTGTCTGGTTCTGTCATTGTGGAGACGGTATTCTCATATCCTGGGATTGGCAAGTTACTGCAAGAGGCTATTCTCGCAAGGGACTATCCTTTGCTCCATGGGCTATTCCTAATGATGACAGTGAGCATACTTTGCTTGAATATGTTAGCAGATCTCATTTATCCTCATCTTGATCCGCGCATACGTGGCGCACATAAGGGGGGACAGTCATGAAATGGAGCAAAGCAGTAGGAGGAACCATTCTGACTGTGTTTATAGCAGTAGCCATATTCGGACCATCGGTAACTTTATATGGACCGTTTGCCCTGAGTGGTGAGCGTTTCTTGACGCCTTCTAAAGAACATTGGTTAGGTACTAACATGCTAGGACAGGATGTGTTCAGTGGATTTGTTCATGGGGCACGCACAACGTTATTTGTTGGATTGTTCGTATCACTACTAAGTACGTTCTTAAGCGGCTTTCTGGGTTTACTGTCGGGTTACCTGAAGAAGCTCGATCTGATCCTCAACTCGTTTGCCAATATGTTGTTAGTGCTTCCTTCACTACTGCTTATTCTAATTGTGGCCTCTTTCACCGGTGGGGGCATATGGCAACTGATCTTTACACTGGGTCTGCTAACATGGCCGGCATATATGCGCTTAATTCGTGCATCGGTATTGTCTTTGAAGGAACGAGAATTTGTGAAATCGGCGCAACTGTTTCAAGGGAATACGTTGTATATTCTACGTAAACATGTGCTCCCTTTCATATGGCCCCTTCTGCGAACAAAATTTGTGATGTCATTCAGACAAGCTGTTGTCATGGAGGCAAGTCTTTCATTTATCGGTATCGGCGATCCGAATGTTCCTTCATGGGGGAAAATGCTCCAGCAAGCGTTCGGAAGTGGTGAAACCTGGATGACCAATGTATGGCAGTGGACAGTACTTCCACCAGTAGTGGGAATATTATTAGTTACTGTCGGCTTGGCATTATTGGGAGAAACCAGTGATTCTCATAAGAAGGTAGTAAAGGCAGCAAGAAATAAGATAAAGACAGACCCGAAGCCAATATGGACTGCAAGTGCAGCTATTGTATGTGATCAACTGAGTGTAACGTATGGGGATCGTCCGATCGTGCATCCCATGTCATTCTCTGTAGCTGCTGGAAGTGTTACCGTGTTGATAGGTGAGTCGGGATCGGGCAAAACAACACTAGCAAAAGCGATTTACGGATTATTGCTGGAGGGTGAGGTAAAGGGAGATGTCTATATTGGAGGGAAGCATATATATGACAGTGTAGGTAAGGAACGCATGCAACGGTGGGTGGATGCGGCTTACATATTCCAGGATCCTAGAACTAGCTTCAATCCGCTTCTAACGATCGGTAAGCAGTTTATAGAGGCTATTCCTGAGAAACAATCAGCTCATGATAAAAAAATGCGGGCTGTTCAAGGATTGCAGGAGGTACAGCTTGACGAGAGGGTACTAGACTGCTATCCGCACGAACTCAGTGGCGGGATGTTAAGTCGGGCTTTGATCGCACTTGCACTGATTAACAAACCTGAGGTGCTGATTGCAGACGAACCAACAGGGGCGCTAGATCCGATTGTGAAGCGGGAAATCTTAGAGCTGCTCGTGGCTAAAGTCAGGGAGCATGGAATGACATTGCTACTAATTACTCATGATATGTTAGCTGCTAAGCATGTTGCCAATAATATCATGGTACTCCAGCATGGAAAGGTGATTGATTATTCTATTAATGAAGACTGGTCTCAGAGTAAGAAAGATATCGGTATAAATGGGCCATCAGAAGAAAGAATAGCGGAGGAAATAGGATGTTGAACGTGCAGAATGTGACCAAGGAATTTGGGAAGAGGGGAAAGAAGCTTGTAGCTGTAAAGGACGTTACTTTAACACTGCTTGAGAATGAAATATTCGCCTTGATTGGCGAGAGTGGATCAGGAAAATCGACTCTGGCAGAAATCATCGTCGGTTTGGAAAGACCGACGCAAGGAGAAGTGATATGGCAAGGAGAAGGGGACTTTCTTTCTCATCAGGCTGCACGGATTCAAATGGTATTTCAGAATCCCGACCGATCGCTTAATCCTTATTGGAAAGTAAAAGATCTTATTGCCGAGCCGCTTGTTCTTAAGCATTATTCACGTTCTGCAGTCTCTACGCGTGTTGAAGAGATGCTGGAGAAGGTTCTACTACCGAAGGATTTGCTGGAGCGCAGAGCCTCTGAGTGTTCTGGAGGGCAGAAACAGCGCATAGCAATCGCACGGGCACTTACTCTCTCACCAACTTTACTTATTGCCGATGAGATTACATCAGCACTTGATCCAAAGACGGAGCAAGAGATATTAGATTTGCTTCTCTCACTGAAGCGTGAACAGAAGATGTCAATTCTGTACATTACGCACCGTCTGGAGACGATCAGCGGGTTCGCTGACCGTGTAGCCGTGATGAAGGAGGGGTCCATTGTGGAAGAAGGATATACAGATGCCTTATTGAAAAATCCGAATTCAGATTATACAAAGGCTTTGCTGGAGGCATGCTCTTATTCCTAATATAATGAAAGCTTTATGAACAAGACATTCCATTACCATCAGGAATGTCCTTGTTTAAAATATAAGAAAGGTTAAGTTTCCACTATATTTTGCTTATAATTCTACGAGAAACGGTTACTGTCCCTTTAAGGATGGTAACCGTTTCTTCTTGTATGTTGCTATTTAACGGATGAAGAGAAATAAGATTCGACTTTGTGACAGAATGCCTGTTCTTCTGCGCTAAGCTGTGTATTCTTGCGAATGACAAAGCCGTTTTTACGCCTGATTTGTAGGGAAGACACTGGAATGGTTACTAGCTCGCCATTGTCCAATTCATTTTTCACTGCTTCATAAGGAAGGAATGAAACACCTAAACCCACCTTGATGGACTGTTTAATCATATTGAAAGTACTCATTTGTAGATAACGTACCTTGACATGGTTAAGTTTGAGCTGACTTTGGATATATTGGCAAATATACTTACTTTGTGGAATTAAGATCGTCTCGCGGTGTAAATCCCTCGTATATAGCAATTTTCTGCTAGCCCAGGGATGCCCAGCAGGAATGATGAGGGGCATTTCCTCCTCGAAAAGTATGGACGCATCAAATTGAGAGTAAAGATGGTTGTCCTCTGGATAGATAGGAAGGAACGCAATTTGAGTCATTATGTTGTATGTAAGGAAAATACCTGAAAAATAACCGTTAGCATGCTCTAACGTATTTCCAGAAACAGTAAACGAATTTCAGTGCTCTCCCGTTTGGGGATGTAACCTCTTAATTCGAATCTATTGCATAGCATACAACATTGTAATAGTTACTATTCACTAAGTCATTAAGTAATAATAGTGATAGTTGGAGTAGAAATCGTAGGTTGAGTGGTTATAGTTGATGCTGCATTTCCGAAGTTTGCTATCTCTAGCAAAATGGGCACATTTACGGAAACATCAGTTGTATCTAATACTAAACTAGCTGTTGTTAGCGTAGATAGCGCATCTTGTTGGAGTACACCATTAATGTAGACATTGTAATAGTCATCTACAGTTAATGCGGGCAGAGCAACGATAGGGGCATCGTTATCGTCAGCAAAGCTTGCTGCAGGAATGGTTGTATTTGTCGTTATCATTCCAGCAGTTATGGTTGCGAAGTAACGAGATACGGTTGGGTTCACGTTGGTAGTAATAACTCCTCCAGTCGCAACCGGAGTATTAGATGTAGCCGTATAGACCGGTTTAATAACAGGCATGGGATCACCCCCTCTCATTTATAAATAAACATAAGATTTTTCGGTTATACAATGTTAATGTGAAAAAGAACGATTTGAAACGGCGTATCTACTATTATTTATTTATTTAGATCATATGGATTTTGATGATGTCCAATCCTCCACATAGTTAAACAACATATTATGAATGAATAAGATATGAGGAGGTGTTCGAATTGGCAGGTCGTGAGAACAATAACAAAAAAACAGTAAAAAAAAATAAAGTGAAAACTAAAGATAGTCCTAAGCATCGACCAAATAGTAGCGTGAAGATATGTACTAGGAGAATCTCAAAAAAACCAAAACCAAAACCAAAACCAAAACCAAAACCAAAATCACAAATAATGGTAAAAGGTGGGCTCATCTGCTGTAAAGTAGTTAAACCTAGATGTAGGTTAAGGATTCAAAATTCTCAAGGACCTCAAGGACCTCAAGGACCTCAAGGACCTCAGGGACGTCAGGGTATGAGAGGAGATCAAGGTCCAGCAGGATTGCAAGGTCAACAAGGGATTGCAGGAGCTACTGGCTCTCAAGGAAATGAAGGACCTATAGGTCCTGAGGGAATCGCTGGGGTTACGGGTTCTGTAGGAGCTCAGGGCCCACAAGGCATTCAAGGTTTCGCAGGGATACAAGGTCCACAAGGTATTCCGGGTCCTTCGGGTCCTACAGGGCCACCGGGTTCGATATCGGCAATCTCCATTATTCCTAGTGCGCAAAGATATTTTTATTTTGCTACTTCCGATATTAAGTCACCCATAGTCATCCAAGCTAATCAATTCTTTGACGATGAGGGAAATTTAAGCGATAGTTTTATGGGCATTGGCCTGAATAGTTATTCAAATGTAACTATTAATGGGATTTTACAAGAGAGCAGCTTATACATTCTAACTGAAAATACTTTGAATCTGAATGTGAATGTGAATGGAGATATTATTTATTCAGGTACGCCAATTATTCTGGAAATTGTTCAATTTGTGGCACAGATCATTTCATAAAGAGAATAATCCAATAATCTATAAATTTAACTGAATAATGCCGATCGAATGAGATTGGCGTTGTTTTACATAATTATGGAAGATCAATTTTTGAGTCTCTTAGCATATGTGGCCGAACAGGAACGGAAAAGCAATCGGTAGCGGTAAGCGGAGGGTATTGAGGTAGCCCGAATGAAGGTGTGACGTTTGGCCGACCTAAGAAAGAGATTAACAGTCAGTTTATTGAAGTGCATGAAAAGTGAGGTCGGGAGCTACGTATGACCGGTATGATGTGTGCAGCATTGGTGGACCACAAACGGATGATATTAACGGAATTAATGCACTTTACTAAATAAAGAAGGCGAGGCGATGAACAATGAAATCCTTGAAAGTGATTATCGGTGCAGTAGGGGGCGCTGCATTGATTGCTGGCTGTTCAGCTACCCCTTCGCAGATCGACCAAGAGGAAATGTCTACTCCGGCATCCGGACAGGTTACTGGTGCTAAAGTCGATCCTGTGTCGAAGGCTGTTACTGGCGGATCGTCGGTAAGTTTAGCACACTCCTATAAAAGCTTAGAAGAATTAGAAGCGGTTTCTGTTTTGATCGCGGAAGTGAACATCAAGGACGTTCATAGTACCGATCCGGTGAATGACGCCACCTTCTACAATGCCACCGTAACGGATGTGTTGAAAGGCACTGAAGGGAAAGAGATTATTCTGACCCAAGTCGGCATTGAGGAAGAACGGGAGAAAACGGGAGAGCTACAGATGGACCGAGAGAACCCCATCATGCAATCGGGAAACAGCTACATTTTATTTCTGAAAGCTGGGAAGGACGAAAGAGTTGGACCCCTTTATTATGTGGCCGGTGAATACCAAGGAAAATACCAAGGAAAATACGAAATCCAAGATCAACAGGTGTTTTCGGTGAATCAGGATGAAAAAACGAAGGCGCTTGTTAGCGGTGAGGATGTGACTCAGTTTAAAGAGAAAATTAAGGACTTGGTACGTCAGGCTCAGGCCCAATGAACCGACATAGTGTTGAAATAAATATAACTACAAAAGTGTCGCCGTGATACTCGTGTTTAATGAACTCCTCTCTCACTTCTTCTGGAACAAGCAGCCATTTCAAAATCTGTTGAACCCCCCTAAGACCTTCACCTCTATAGAATCAGGCGAAACCCGATAACTAGAATTGTCAGTTTTGGTCCGGATCGTCAGCCTAACGTTTCTGGCTTCATGGTCCACGAATGTTAACAATTTCACCAGTCCGTAGCTTATCGGACTCTATCAGACGTTTTGTTGTCTTTAGAGCCGTTGTAGTGCCGGTCCGGGCCGTCTGTAGTAAAGATACTTCATATTTTCTATCTTCTTTCTAATTGCACAAGAGAATTACCCCAGCGCTACCGATTGAATGAGATTGGCGTTGTTTTACATAATGTTGTCGTTTGTACAAATGTATTCTTTGATTTATCAGGATAAATTCTCGGTCTCCCGAATATAGTTTGTTAGAATATTTTTATGGGAGGTTGTATAATTGAATATGCTAAATAAACCATCTAAGAGCTCTAACGTGTAAGTGGCTCTTCATCTTTTTCTAGGTATAGGTGCTGTGATGGGTGGATTGGCATTTAAAGAAACGATGGAATTGGGTAGTAGCTAAGAAGTTGAATCTGTATCAGGATAAACATTGGTCATGGACAGTTTCACTATACTCTGGATTTGCGCTAATCATCTGGATTACAGTTCAGCTTGATGAAATCATTCTAGAACTGTAGAATTGTTAGCCTATCATAATAATTGTGTGTTAAAGCTATTTATAATAAGGATACTAGCAAATTTGGCGGAAGAATAATTTCGTATAAGTGTAAGCGTATATGAATTAGGTTTTTCAACTCCCCAACCGCTTCAGATCGTTGATTATTATGCTCGAAAGTGTATTGTTTATGAAAGAGTGTTCCATTACTCAGTAGAGATGAGAAACAAATCATTGTTCATTATCTGCAAAGTCTTAAGGAAGACTAGAAGTTATGTCATGGTGATTTCCATCCAGATAATATTATGATAGATGAAAGGGAATGGAAGATCGATTGGATGACTGGAATGAGTGGCAATCCTGCGAAATAGAACATTGGATACTACCTATTGTAAGCTCGTTTAACCGAATGGATACCTGAGAAAGAGAAGCAGGAATTTGTAAATCTGATTAAACAGAAATTGAGTGCATTATGACGACCAACGGTACTCTAAGGGAGATAGAATAGTGGCTGATTTATTATATAGTTAATTGAATTGGATGGAAAAGTGACAAGAGGTATTAGATAGATTATTCACTATAGTTAAATGGGGGAGAAAGAAATATGATCAGCTGTTATACTTTGAAAGACGAATTAAGTAAGATTAAAGCAAATCAATATAAGGTTCCTGTAAATCTGAATGTATTTGATCTAGCTGTAGATATGATGAAACATATTGGCGATGTTGATTCTGAACTACGTGACAATCTTATTTATTCTACAATTTTAAATTGGGCAACTCAGGATGTATTTAATACTCAGCAGATGCGAGAGTTGTTAAATATAAGTCTTGATGAACACCATTTATTTTGGAAAATAGGAGAGGTAGGTACGGATTCGGTATTTACGCGTTCCTTTTCCATGCTGATGATTCCGCTCGTTCTTGATATGGATAGAAAATACTCTTTTCTAGCTCAAGAAGAAGTTGAGATGATTAAGGACAAATTGTTGAACTATATTATACTTGAGAAAGATAGGAGAGGATATGTTGAGAATAAGGGTTGGGCACATGCTATAGCTCATACAGCAGATGCACTCGAAGATCTCTCACAATCGACCTATATGGATCAAACTTGCTTAATAGAAATTCTACATGCTATACATGAAACAATTACTGTGAATGATTATTTATATATCAATGGTGAAGATGAAAGAATGGTAACAGCTACGGTGAGTATTTTCAAGCGTAATGTACTTGAAGATACGGACATTAACGGTTGGATTTATAGTTTTAGTGAGGCAGGGAAACTTGGGAAGCATCCCGAAGATGACATTCTGCATAAAAATGTCAAATGTTTCTTGAGAAGCCTTTATTTTAGAATAGTGGAAGATAATCAACTCAGGATATTTACAGATACGATTGTAGCAACTATACGTTCGATGGATGCTGATTCATAGAGGTGGTATGCCTTGACTAGAAGCTTATTATGAAAGAGCTTAGAACGGGTGTGTATAGAGGGCTAAATTAACGGAATTGCGACTATAAAATTATAGTTGCAATCGTCCTCTTCACGTTGTAAAATACATATTAGATTATTGTTACACAATATTGCGCGCGTATGGCGGAATTGGCAGACGCACTAGACTTAGGATCTAGCGTTTTACGACGTGGGGGTTCAAGTCCCTCTACGCGCATTACTTACGGAAAAACCTTGAATATCAAGGTTTTTTTGTGTTTCTAAGACATTTCAATATAGCAATGATTATATATGTCGGGCAAGGTCTAGAAAGTATCACTATTGGTAGTCCTAATAAGGACATATGTAGCTAAAAGGCCTTTACATACCTTCTCGATGTCATTTTCATGTTAAGCATTATGTTATATACTTAGGTGTTACTTTGTTTTGAACGAATATAATCTATTATGGTTTTTCTAATTGACAGGGATTGTTAAATGGGTTACTTTTTATCTATATGCCATCTTTGTTTTTTCTTTAAATTTACATATTTATTAATTTTTGTATATTGTTCTTTCTTTTAAAGGAAATCAAATGTGACTATATTACTGTTGGTTCCAAGCAATCCAGTCTCTCTAATTGCGAGACTGGATATTTTACTGCTGTACAGATTTGGTTCTTGGATAACCTATGATTAAGTACAGCTCATATTAATGTAAAGCTAATCAGCAGAATGAGCAGATGGAGGATCAGAGAAATGAAGCTATTTGAAGCTATGGAACAACATGACTATGAAGAGGTAGTCTTTTGTCAAGACAAGCAGTCGGGGTTAAAAGCGATCATCGCTATTCATGACACTACTCTTGGACCTGCACTTGGTGGTACGAGAATGTGGACATATGCTACAGAAGAGGCGGCTATTGAGGATGCGCTCAGACTAGCCAAAGGTATGACCTATAAGAATTCTGTCGCGGGTCTGAACTTCGGCGGTGGTAAAACAGTTATTATTGGAGATCCCCGTAAAAATAAGAATGAAGCTATGTTCCGTGCCTTCGGACGTTATATCCAAGGGTTGAATGGTCGTTATATTACAGCAGAAGATGTGGGTACAACGGTCGCAGATATGGATATCGTCTATCAGGAAACCGATTATGTAGCGGGGATCTCTCCTACATTTGGTTCTTCAGGTAATCCTTCCCCAGCAACAGCTTTCGGGGTATATCAAGGTATGAAAGCCGCAGCTAAAGAAGCTTTTGGATCGGATTCACTAGAAGGTAAGGTCGTGGCTGTCCAAGGGGTAGGGAATGTAGCGTTGAATCTCTGCAAGCATTTACATCAAGAAGGGGCACAGCTAGTTATTACTGATATACATAAAGAGGCTGTTAAACGTGCGCTGGAGCTATTTCCTGCCAAAGTGGTGGATCCCAATGAGATTATAGGTGTGGATTGTGATATTTATTCTCCATGCGCATTGGGAGCCACGATTAACGATGAATCTATTCCTTTGTTAAAAGCAAAAGTGATTGCAGGTTCTGCAAATAATCAATTGAAAGAAGCTCGTCATGGGGATGCCATTCATGAATGGGGTATATTCTACGCACCTGATTATGTCATCAATGCCGGAGGCGTTATCAACATTGCTGATGAATTCAATGGTTACAATGCTGAGCGCGCGATGAGTAAGGTAGGGGATATTTACCATAGTATTACCCGTGTGTTTGATATTTCTAAACGGGACAATGTGCCAACTTATGTGGCAGCAGATCGTTTGGCACTTGAACGTATCGAAGCATTGAGACATTCACGTAAACAATTTCTACAGAACGGCAATCACATTCTTAGTAAAAGAAGAACGCACGCATAGGCTTACAAGAGATTAGAGTTATAAATATTAAAGCAATGCACATCTGTTTGTGCATTGCTTTTTTTGTTTTACTGAATGATAATCGGGGATGTGCTAAAATGGATATATTAGCCATAAAATCATTTGGATCATTAATGTGCGTAGCGTTCACTAGACATGGTATGGGTTTAAACTGAGGAAAGATTAATTATACTTGATTGTTATGGAAATTCGGAGTCACTATTCATTATAATAGGAGATAGATTGTTTCTAAAGAGAGGATGTATGTACTCATGAAATTTAGCGAATATCGTTATGAACGCCCTAACTTAGAAGAAGTGGAACAGAAATTCAAATCATTGCTCAGTGAATTTAACAATGCCAGTAGCTTCGTAGAGCAGGATGAGATTATGACATCTATTAATAAACTTCGTAGCGAAATTGAGACACAAGGAGAAATCGTAGGCATACGTCATTCTGTCGATACCAATGATGCATTCTATAAGGCAGAACAAGATCATATGGATGAGACTGAACCGGTCATTCAGCAATACATAACGGAATTCTACCGAGGGCTTGTCAACTCTAAGTTCAGAGTGGACCTCGAGGAGAAATGGGGAATACAACTATTTCAGTTAGCTGAACTTTCACTCAAGACGTTCAAACCTGAGATCATAGAAGATCTACAGCTTGAGAATAAGCTAACAACAGAATATACGCAGCTTATTGCATCTGCCAAAATTATGTTTGAAGGCGAGGAACGTACATTACCTCAACTGATTCCGTTCGAACAGTCGACGGATCGAGACATGAGACGTCGCGCTGCGGAAGCGAGATTTGGATTTATGGCTGAGAATGAAGAGACCTTCGATCGTATTTATGATGATTTGGTCAAAGTACGGACGAAAATGGCTCATAAGCTTGGTTTTGATGATTATATTGAGCTAGGTTATGCACGTATGAATCGAACAGATTATAATGCAGAGATGGTCGCTAATTTCAGAGACCAAGTGTTGGAACATATTGTACCTGTAGCAGCTAAGTTGAAGGAACGTCAGAAGAATCGTATCGGTGTAGAGCAAATGTACTATTACGATGATGCCTTTAGCTTCAAATCAGGAAATGCTACACCTAAAGGAGATCCTGAATGGATTCTTCAGAATGGTTCGAAGATGTACAGTGAATTGTCACCAGAAATGAACGAGTTTTTTACGTATATGGTCGATAATGAATTGATGGATCTCGTTAGTAAGAAAGGGAAACAAGGTGGAGGTTACTGTACGTTCTTAAGTAAGTATGGTTCACCGTTCATTTTCTCCAATTTCAATGGAACTTCAGGAGATATTGACGTTCTAACCCATGAGGCAGGTCATGCCTTCCAAGTGTATGAGAGTAGACATTATGAGGTGCCGGAATACAATTGGCCTACTTTTGAAGCAGCAGAAATACACTCCATGAGTATGGAATTCTTCACTTGGCCTTGGATGGATCTCTTCTTCAAGGAGGATGCAGAGAAATATCGGTTCAACCATCTCGCAGAATCATTATTATTTATCCCTTATGGTGTTGCGGTGGATGAATTCCAACACTTTGTATATGGAAATCCAGAGGCAACACCAGCGGAACGTAAGAGTGCATGGCGTTCTCTTGAGAAGAAATACTTGCCTTACCGTGATCAGGAGAACAATGATTATCTATTACGTGGTGGATTCTGGCAGAAGCAGTCTCACATTTTTGAAGCGCCATTCTATTATATTGATTACACGCTTGCTCAGATCTGTGCAATGCAATTCTGGAAACGTATGAACGAGGATTGGAAATTAGCATGGGTAGATTATTTGAAATTGTGTCAATCTGGAGGAAGTCAGTCTTTTACAGGACTAGTTAAGGTTGCAGGTCTAATCTCTCCTTTCGAGAATGGATGTTTAGCTTCTGTTATTGGGCAGATTGAGAATTGGCTGGATGGCGTAGAGGATCAACTTTTATAAAAAAATATAAAACATAACACAAACCACATATGAAATTTCATATGTGGTTTGTGTTATGTTAATAATGTCTTGTTTAGGTTATATCTTAACATGTATTTTAGTGGGGATTGATCGGTAGCTGTGGAGGTATGCTTTATTGCTCAGTTTCACTAAACTGAATGGACTGAAATTTATCATTTAGAGGATTGAAGGTAATCGTTACAAATACGCCGAATTCTTTATCTTCTTTTTTAAGTATGAGTTTAAATTTTTCTGTAGCTGTGTTCGTAGATATCGTTGTTCGCCCCAAATGGAGATAATCAACAACCGAGGCCTCATATTTCTTATGAGCTTCATGGACTGCAAGGTTACCCCATTTGGCATACGCTGGATCAGCGTAGATCATGCCTAATGTGATGACGGAGATCAATAACAGTACCATGAGTATACAAGATACGCTTCTTTTAGAATGATTATGGATATTTGTCCTCCTTGTTGAGTGAAAGTTGATATTATTATTTGATAGTTAGCCGTTATTATTCATGAATATGAATAATTCTAATATTTTTGAAGCGGCCAGAGTAGGTAGGTTATCACTTATCAGTTTCTAGACTAAACTTAGAATAAATATAAGATGGAGTACCCTTTGTTATAAATGGTGAGAGCTTTTTCTTTTGTATAAATAGATCTATATAATGTGTGGTATATTTGTATTCGTGCATAATCAAATCGTTACGGACATGGGTATACATATACATATACATATACATATACATATCTAGTTACTAGCTATAAAGCAGTGAAATGATTAGAAGGATGAAGAGAAAGTGAATATTCATCTTAATAAATAGGATTAGTGATAGGAGTTGGCAGGGTTGTTTAAGAAAGTTTTGTTCAATAAAATAAGCACTCGAATTATTCTTGGTTACGTCCTGATTCTATTTTGTTTGGGTGCATTTCTCGGGATTATATCGGAACGGGTTCAATCGCTGCAACGAGAAACAGATTTTATTAGTGACCATGATATACAAGTACATGATCTAACCCATAGTATCGAGAAGAACGTGCTTGATATGGAAACAGGTCAACGGGGTTACATTATCACGGGTGAGACGAATTATCTTGAACCGTATGATACGGCTCTTTCTAAATGGCCTCTCGAATATAATCAATTATACCAATTGGTATCAGATAACCCTGTTCAACAGAAGAACTTGCAAGATATACAACAGAATATTATGCAATGGATTAATAATGAAGGAAGCCTTCTAATATCTTTGAAGAAGAACAATCAAGAGGAAGAGTTACTTCGTTCCTTTAATAGTGACTCCGGCAAAAATAAGATGGATTTCTTACGTAATCAGTTTGCAACTTTTCTTGAAATTGAGAAGACGTTGACTGATGAACGAGTGGCTACGTTAGCTGAGAATAACAAGAACTTAATGATTACCATATATTCTCTTTGGATTCTAGTCGCTATAGTGTCCATTGCTGCGGCGCTCATGATTTCAAGAAACATCGTGAATCCTATTAAACTGGTCATTGAAGCGATCAATGAAATTGCTGCTGGGGGTAATTTAACTAGACGTATTGAAGTTAGGAGACAAGATGAGACTTCTAGACTGGCTGATTCAACGAATGAGCTTCTAGCAGTGATGGATCGAAAGAATTGGACGAAGGATCAGATTGCGCGAATGTCCACAATAATTCAAAGTGCTTCTAATTTGAGTTCATTAGGTCAAATATTTCTGGACAATATTGCTGGGCTATTAAATATTCTTTTTGGTATTTTGTATGTGACTAAAGAAAAACAGTTAGAGAAGGTCGCATCTTATGCGGGTTCTTTTGAAGACAATAGTGGATTAGGTAAAGATAGTTTCTTATGGGGTGAGGGGCTTGTGGGTCAGTCCGCTAAAGAAAAACGCATGTTGATACTAAATCAGATCCCTAATGATTATATGGTCATACATTCAGGTTTAGGACATGCGATTCCTAATGAGATTATTGTTGCTCCCGTAGAATTTGAAGGTAAGGTATTAGCTGTCATTGAATTAGGATCCCTTGTGAGTTGTACTCCTCAGCAGCTTGATCTTCTCAAACAGTTATTACTCACACTTGGTGTTACGATGCACTCAGTGATTAACAAGATGGAAATTCAAGAGCTGTACAATGAATCTTCAGCTCTGAATGAGGAGTTACAAGTTCAGTCAGAGGAACTTCAGGTTCAATCTGAGGAGCTACTTATGCAAGCTGCTGAAATGCAAGCGTTAAATGAGAAACTAGAAGGCCAGATAAATGAAGCAGAGACGACTGCGTTAGAGTTAGAAAAGTATACTATACAATTGCAGACTAGTTCTGGTTATAAATCTCAATTTCTAGCGAATATGTCCCATGAGCTTAGAACGCCTCTAAACAGTATGCTTATTTTATCTCAAATGTTATCGGAGAACCGCAATAACACTCTTTTACCAGAAGAGCAGAATTATGCAGCTGTCATCCATTCTTCAGGAAGTGACCTCTTAAATTTAATTAATGATATTCTAGACTTGTCGAAAGTCGAAGCAGGGCAAATAGAATTGGATATAGGTACACTAAACTTAACGGAACTTCCGGAAATCATGCATTGTACTTTCTTCAAAATGGCTGAAAATAAATCGATTAACTTAAAAATAGAATTAGGAGAAAATACACCTAATACCCTGTATACGGATGAGCTTCGTCTTCATCAGATCTTACGAAATCTGTTATCGAATGCGATTAAGTTTACTGAACGAGGAGAAGTATCTCTAAAGATTTATCAAGTAGAAGCCATCAATACACCTGAGTTTTCAATTGCGTCTAAAGTGATTGCGTTCACTGTGCGAGACACAGGAATAGGAATATCTCCAGAGCAACAAGGATTTATATTTGAAGCATTCAAACAAGCAGATGGAGCGACCGCTCGTAAATATGGCGGTACAGGATTAGGGTTATCGATATCAGTACAGCTCGCTAGATTGCTAGGTGGATATATCCATGTGGAAAGTGAGCTTGGTACAGGAAGTGTATTCACACTATACCTACCCGTTACGGACCCAGATTCGGGAATTCGCCCTCCATTGTTCTTATTAGATGAGGCTGCATCTACTCAGGAATATCGAAATGATTACAATGGAAAATTACTGTGGGAGAATCAAAGCCAATCACCAGAATCTGATCTTTTACAATCGAATTCAGAATTGTTTGACGGGAAAAGAATATTGGTGGTAGACGATGACATTCGAAATGTGTACGCGTTAGCGAACGCACTTGAGAAGTTTAATATGCAAATAATGACGGCGAAAAATGGTTACGAATGCTTAGATATTTTACAGTCCGATACACCCGTGGATCTTGTGCTGATGGACATTATGATGCCTGAGATGGATGGTTATCAGACGATGACGAATATTCGCCAGACGCTAGAAATGACAGAGCTACCGATTATTGCTCTTACAGCAAAAGCTATGAAGGAAGATCGGGACAAATGCTTGAGTGCAGGGGCATCAGACTATTTGAGTAAACCATTAGATATTACCCAAGTGATCTTGAGTATGAAAGTACTATTGACTAAAGATAAGGTTTAAAATTGGTACTGATTCTTATAAGCAGAAGGCTAGCTTTAACCATATCGGAGATGAAAGTTGAACTGAAGTTATGAAAGACAGATGCAGTCACTTCTTAAGGAAGGGGCTGTATTTTAGATTTAACTTCGATATAATGCTCTTGGATATCATAAGGAGGTTAACATGTCCTACAAACAGATTAAATGGATGATTCTCATTCTACCTACACTAGTAGTGGGGATATGGGAATATGTACGACATCGTTTTCTAATGCCATATATTTCAATGGATCTAGGAAATTATCTAACGCCAGTTATCGTATTTCTAATTAGCATGACGCTATTGAATCAACTCTTTAAATCATTGGAACAGATTCAGGAGGAACTCAATCAGGAACGTGCTGAGAAGATTTCTCTGAAGGAGAAAGACCATTTGGCAAGAGAACTCCACGATGGCATTGCACAGTCCTTGTTTTTATTATCTGTCCAAATTGACAGAGCCGAAGCTAAACAAACTTCCGGTGAGGAACAAGTGGATTTACAAGAAATTCGTAAAACAGTCCATGAAGTTAATCGATATGCTCGTCAAGCCATTGCAAATTTACGTTATCCTGTCATATCCTCAGAAGATATATACGAAGATTCTATGAAGTCTAGAATTGTGCATTCGGCTGAAGAAGCTTCCATAATGAACCTACTTATTCAGTGGAACATTCCAGATACGGATCTGAGTTCTAAACAAAAAGTAGAACTACTTGCTTGTATTCGTGAGGCCTTGATGAACACAACCAAACATGCTCAGGCATCGGTTGTTTCGATTACAGGAGAGGGAACAAAGGCTGCCTGGGTTGTCTCTATAAAGGATAATGGTACAGGTATACAAGAAGATGCACCGAAACGTAAGGATCGATATGGTCTGCGAATTATGAAAGAAAGAGCACAGGAGCTGGGATGGGATGTTACAATGCCTCCTGTGGATCAAGGTACAGCGATTGAAATTCGGAAGGAGGATCAACCCTTATGAGTATATATCGAGTGCTAGTTGTGGATGATTCACCTCAAGCAAGGGAGGCGATCGGCAATATCCTAGCTGAAGAACCTTCGTTTGAAATTGTGGGTGTGGTTTCTAGCGGAGAAGAAGCTGTGGCTTGTACAGAGACATTGATGCCGGATCTAATTCTTATGGATATCCAAATGCAAGGGATGGGGGGGCTTGAGGCTACCCGAGTCATTAAGTTGCAATACCCATACGTCAAAATTGTCATGATTACGGTATCGGATGATGTAACACATCTATTTGAAGCTTTGAAGCAAGGCGCGCAAGGGTATTTGCTCAAAAATTTATCACCGTCAACGTGGCTAGAATATTTGCAGGCAATTATGAGCGATGAAGCTCCACTCAGTCGTGAGTTAGCTTTTAGAATATTGAAGGAATTCCCTGTGTCTGTAGCAGGCGAAGATCACATTCCTTTAACCGCGCGAGAGCGAGAAATTCTGAACTGGGTCGCTTCAGGGATGACGAATAAAGAGATTGCGCTAGAGCTTGCTATTTCGGATCAAACCGTGAAGAATCATTTGAAAAATATATTGCAAAAGTTACACCTCGAGAACCGGGTCCAATTAACTCGTTATGCAATGGAAAAAGGATTAGTCAGTAGAAAAAATGGACTGTTTCATAAATGGAAGTAGCTTCAAATCACAAGAATTGAACAAGAAAAAGGCTTCGCAGTCTAACTTCAGTGGAATATTTCCATTTAAGTAGAAGGCGAAGCCTTATTATGTTGCCTTATCATCCATGAACTGACTCACTGGAATTTACCCACTACACTAACCTATCGTTATTTTACCTTCTGGATAACGGAAAGGTGTCTTTTGTTTCTTCGGAGTCAGTGCGTAAGCTAAGGTTAAAGGTCCTAGCCGGCCTAGGAACATGAGAAATGTAATGGCAATTTTGCCGATAGGAGAGAGTTGTTGCGTTAACCCTATCGAAATACCACATGTACCAAATGCAGAGGTTGCTTCGAATAATATACTCAGAAATTGTTGATCCTCGGTTATAGATAGTAGCATGGTAAAGGCGATAACGAGTAGAAAGGATAATAATGTTAGTGTGATGGCTTTATATACGACTTCCTTGGAGATTCGATTGCGGAAAAAGACAACATCTTCTTTGCCACGCGCCATACTGATCACGGCTCCGATGAGAATGGCAAAGGTTGTTACTTTGATCCCACCTCCTGTTGAACCAGGTGCAGCACCGATGAACATTAAGATGATCATGAAAAATTGCGTTGATTGTCTCAAAGAAGCAGTATCCAGTGTTGTAATTCCTCCGGAGCGTGTTGTGACAGATTGGAGTAAAGAGGCCATTAATTTGCCTGGTTCACTCAGGGCTTTCAAAGTATCCTGATTACTATATTCGCTCAAATAGATAACGATCGTACCCAACACAATAAGACAGACTGAGGTGGATAGGACAATTTTGCTATGGAGTGAGAGTTTTCTAGTCTCGCGATAGCTTAGTAAGTCCGAAATAACGATAAAGCCGATTCCTCCGAGGAAGATTAAGACCATTAGAATCAGATTGATGTAAGGATCGTTTACATAGGAATTAAAGCCATCCGAAAATTCATGAATGTTACCAAATATATTGAATCCCGCGTTATTGAACGTAGAGATACTGTGGAACATACCGAAATAAGCGGCTTTCCAGAAAGGCATGTCCAAGGAGAATCGGATAGCAAGGAGAATCGTACCGATAAGCTCAATTAATAATGAGTACAGAATCACTTTTCGGATGAGCCTCACAATACCTTCCATACTGCCATGGTTCATCGCTTGTTGAAGGATTAAGCGCTCTTTAAGTGAGATGCGTTTATTAAACAACAGTGCAATAAGGGTTGCCATAGTTGTGAAACCTATTCCCCCAATCTGGACAAGAAATAATAATACCAGCTCTCCAAAGGTGGATAAGTGAATTCCCGGATCTATTACAGCTAGTCCTGTTACACACGTAGCCGATGTAGCCATGAATAGTGCATTTACAAAGGATAACGGCTCAGCTTCTGAAGTCGCTAGGGGTGAGGAGAGCAATATGGCCCCCGTTAGTATAATTAACATAAACCCCAGTACTAATATTTTGGGAGGCGTTAATAAAAATCGTAATATTTTCTTTCTTTTCATATGTAGTGGTTCACCTTCCAAAAATGTCATTCTGTCTATTATAGTGTACCCAACAATAATAAAACAGATGTTATTGACTTTATTCAACTTATTGATGTAAGGTATTGTGAACTATATTATTTAAAAAGCTTATCAAGATCATAAGTCCAAGTATGCAGTGTGAATACTTTCGTCCCTTTACAGGGTTGAATGTGTTCTTTATTATGTTTGGGAGGAGATAAGGATGAGACAGAATACATTATTTATGCCAACACTAAGAGATACCCCTTCTGAGACGGATGCAATTAGCCATCAACTATTATTAAGAGCAGGGTTAATCAGACAACTTGCTGCTGGAGTATATTCATATTTACCTATGGGCTGGAGAGTGCTCCGAAAGATTGAGAACATCGTTCGGCAAGAAATGGAACGTGCAGGAGGGCAAGAGCTACACCTTCCTGTTATGCAGCCTACAGAGTTGTGGCATGAGTCGGGGCGATATGCGGATTATGGACCAGAACTCATTCGGCTCAAGGACAGACACGGACGGGAATTCGCTCTTGGACCTACGCATGAAGAAGTAATTACGGCCTTGGTTGCGAATGATATTAAGTCATATCGTAAGCTACCGATCACCCTTTTTCAGATTCAGACTAAGTTTCGTGATGAGCGAAGACCCAGATATGGACTCCTTAGAGGTAGAGAATTCCTAATGAAGGATGCCTATTCTTTTGATATGGATTGGGAAGGATTAGATATTACATATAAGGCTATGTTTAAAGCTTATCATCAAATATTTAGTCGATGCGATCTGAGATTCACAGCTGTGGAGGCCGATGCGGGTACCATTGGTGGAGAAGGCGAGACGCATGAGTTTATGGTTCTATCTGATGTAGGTGAAGATACAGTAGTTACATGTTCTAGCTGTCATTATTCCGCTAATATAGAAAAGGCTATTTCAGCGCCTTCTAGTGATGAGCAATCCCAAGGGGAACACTCTGAATCTGTAGAAAAGCTACATACACCTCATACCAAGACAGTGGAAGATCTTGTTAAGCTGTTGAAGGTGCAGGCGAAGGATATTTTGAAGACCTTGATCTATGTAGCCGATGGAGATCCCATAGCCGTTGTTATGCGGGGAGACCATAATGTGAATGAAACTAAATTATTAAACGATCTTGGAGTAACGACAATAGAACTAGCTGATGATGTCACGGTTCTAAGTGTATCGGATGCTCCGCATGGTTATGTGGGACCGATTGGACTCACGATTCCTATCTATATGGATCATGAAGAGGCCAAAATAGTGGGCGGCGGTATTGTGGGTGCGAATGAAGAACACTATCATTTGAAGCATGTCGTACCGGGTGTACACTTCTCTGCTAATCGCCAAGGAGAATATCGTGAGGCGCAAGAAGGGGATGTTTGTTTTCATTGTGGAGCACCTTTACAATTCGATCGTGGAATTGAGGTAGGACATGTATTTAAGCTTGGAACGAAGTATAGTGAAAAGCTAGGAGCAAAGTATCTAGATGTACAAGGTAAGGAGCAACCGATGATCATGGGTTGTTACGGTATCGGTATTTCTCGCTTACTAGCCGCAGTTATTGAGCAAAATAATGATGAGCATGGTATTATTTGGCCGAAACCATTGGCACCATTTCAAGTTCACATCATACCCGTTTCTATTAAAGATAGCACGCAAGTTGCAATTGCAGAGCAATTATATAAGCAAATGATAGCCGCAGGGATTGAGGTATTACTTGATGATCGTGATGAGCGAGCAGGTGTGAAGTTTAAGGATTCAGATTTATTAGGGATTCCGATTCGCATCGTAGTAGGTAAGGATGCTATTAACGGGATTGTAGAATTTAAAGAACGTCATCGTGATGAGCGGCTAACATTAGATCAGGAGACAGTCCTGTCTAAAGTGATGGAAGCTGCGCAGAATTAATGATGATCAGTACGTTTAAGGTATTGAAATACATGTACAAGGAGATATGGAGGCTATCATGACAATAAGATTCGCAATAAAAGAAGATGCACAATACGCAGCTAGACTGTTGTACGACGCATTACATGACGTTGCTCACCAACTGACAGGCGAAGAAACTGAGGCGGATGCGGTAAACGTTCTGGAGTATTATTTCACACAAGAGGATGGACGGTTAAGCTATAAGCAGGCTATGGTGAAGGAAATAGACGGTAAAGTGGTTGGCATCGTCATTGCTTATGCAGGGGCTGATGTTGATATGCTTGATCAACCGATATTAGAACGTTTACGTAAGCTTCACAACGATCCAACCTTTAAGTTGGATAAGGAATCCGATGAGGATGAATATTATATTGATACCCTTTCTGTGTCCCCAGATTGTGGAGGACAAGGGATTGGATCGGAATTAATACAAGAGGTTGAGAATGTGGCTAGGAAGAAATCTTTTCATAAAATTGCTTTGGTCGTATATAAAGATAACCCGAGAGCCTATGCTTTGTATCAACGAAAAGGTTATGAAGCAGACAAAGAGATCATAATCAATGGACAAGTATATGATCATATGGTTAAAAGATTATAGAATAACAAAGAAAATAGCATGTGGTTGTAATAAAAGGTACCCATTTAGATTTAAAATTGTTATGATCTCTAGAGATGTATGAGAAATATTATGAAAGTAAGGTGATACCATGGATGGAGGCTATTATGCAGGTTGGGGTACGTTGGCGCTTGTTAACGCTGGGCTTGCACAAGGGAAGAATCGCAGTGGTCTGAATTGGTTTTTACTCTCTTTAATTCTGGGGCCTGTGGCCACTTTCTTTCTTGTTATTTCTGATAAAAGGTAAAATACGCAAAAGGAGAAATAAAGTTGAACAACGAAATTAATGTCAAAACGAAGCTAGAAGCAAAGGATGTTAAAGAGTTCAATCTGGCTTATAGCAGTAAATCAAGAGCCCTGATGGGCGTTATATTATTCATATTTTATTTGGCAGTTATGATTATTGTAAGCGATAGAAGAGATACGGAATATATACTAATACTTGCTGGTATAGCAGCAGTGATAAGTTTTGTGTCATGGTTTTTGAATAAAAAAAGTGTTGAAAGAAGATCTGGAAAAGCATACTCAACGGATAAATTAGCACAAATGGAACAAAAGTATCTCATATCTGAGAATAGCATCGACTATGAATCTGAATCTGGATCAGGAAGCATTAAATGGTCTGAAATTCTCAGAGTTACGGAAACAAAAAATTTGTTTTTAATTTTCGTTTCTACGAATAGGACGCTCATTATTCCGAAAAATTCCTTTATATCTGAGAAAGAAACAACAACGTTTAGATATTTTATCAAAAAGAACATTCCGCCTAAACCGGTTAAATTTATGCTTTAGAAAGCAAAGCAAAAACAATTAGCAGGATTCAGAATGAATGAGGTTATTCTTTAACTTCATTCTGAATCAAGTTGGTTGTTTTTTTGTTTACGTCAGATGTGATATTGACCATAGGTCAACTATTTCGATATGATGAATAGGATAATTTAGGGAGTAGAGAGGAGAATGATGATGGACAAAATTTTAACTCGTGCGGAGGTTCGTGAAGAAGCAACGTGGAATTTAGATGATCTTTTTCCTAGCGTGGAAGCTTGGGAAACGGAGCTGAAAGCAATTCGATCGGATGTAAGCAAGGTAACACAGTTCAAAGGCAAACTAGGCGAAGGTGCTGAAATTCTATTAGCATGTCTGAATGCACAAGAGGAGTTGCATGGACGGGTATCACGGGCGGCTTCATTCTCTCGCTTACGTCAATCGGAAGATGGAACGAATTCAGACAATCTAGTGAATTCTGCTAAAGCAGGGGATATGGTATCAAATGTCGCTTCGGCGTTGTCTTTTGTCAAATCTGAAATTCTTGAACTTCCAGAAGGTACGGTTGTGCGTTATCTGGAAGAGGAGGTTGGCCTTGCAGACTATCGTAGAAGTCTCATGTTAATACTTGAAACGAAGCCGCACCGTTTGAGTTCTGAAACAGAAAGTGTACTTGCTTCTATAAGTGAGGTGATGGATTCCCCTTATCGAGTATATCTGCGGGCTAAGTTGTCTGATATGAAGTTTGATCATGCGACGGATGGTGAAGGTAAGTCTCGGCCGGTGTCTTTTCCACTTTATGAGAATAACTATGAGCAGTCATCAGATACGGAGTTAAGACGTTCTTCATTCTCATCTTTTAGCCGATCGCTTCAGTCCTATCGTAATACTTTTGCAGAGGCTTATGCGACAGAGGTCAAAAAGCAAGTGGTGATGTCACGGTTACGTGGGTATGACTCTGTGACAGACATGTTGCTGAAGCCACAGCAAGTTACCACACAAATGTATGATCAAATTCTGGACACCATTCAGCAAGAGTTGTCACCTCATATGCGTCGCTTGGCCGCTCTGAAGAAACGGGAATTGGGTCTTGATCGTATGCACTTCTGCGATTTGAAAGCGCCTCTTGATCCTGAGTTTAACCCAAGTATTTCATACGCAGAAGCTTGTGATCTAATCCAAGATGCACTTGGGATTCTTGGACCGGAATATGGAGAGATTGTGCATTCTGCCTTTAATGAAAGATGGGTAGATTATGCGGATAACGCTGGGAAATCTACAGGGGCATTCTGCTCTTCTGCTTACGGTTCGCATTCATATATCCTTGTAACTTGGGCAGATAACATGCGAGGCGTCTTCACGTTGGCTCATGAAGTAGGGCATGCAGGACACCTCATGCTTGCGGCACGAAATCAAAGGTTAACGAATGCTCGTCCGTCCATGTATTTTATTGAAGCGCCATCTACGATGAACGAGCTACTAGTGGCTGACCATTTGCTAGCCAAATCGAATGATAAACGTATGAGACGATGGGTCATATTACAATTACTTAATACTTACTATCATAACTTTGTAACACATTTGCTCGAAGGGGAATTGCAACGTAGAGTGTACCGTCTTGCGATGAATGATGAACCGATTACAGCGAAGCTTCTGTCGGAACTTAAGGGTGAAATCCTGTCCTCTTTCTGGGGTAGCGAAGTAGAAATAGATGAGGATGCTAAGCTGACATGGATGCGCCAACCTCATTATTATATGGGGTTATATCCATACACCTATGCAGCAGGGTTAACGGCTTCTACTGCTGTAGCTCAGATTATTAAGGAAGAGGGGCAGCCTGCTGTAGATCGCTGGTTGGATGTACTTAAAGCTGGCGGAAGCATGAACCCGTTGGACCTTATGAAGCTCGCGGGTGTGGATATGTCAGATGCTACTCCAATTCGCAGCGCTGTTAAGTATATTGGAGAATTGGTGGATGAACTAGAGACACTATTTTAATAGGAATAACCGGATGATCATTACAGGGCCACTACTGCAGGGAGTTTTGTGAAACTAATATTAATCCAGTATCAATAAACCCAATGCCGCATAGGCATTGGGTTTATTGATACTGGAAGAAAAGTAAAGCAAGATGAACAAGTTTGCTACACTTAGCGAAACAAATAATCGTATAGTTCCATGTGGAATTATATAAATTTATCCTCGGAAGATCATCTATTTAAAAGTTGTCGTAGTGCCGGTATCCTCGATGGATGTCCCATTCATGTTTGAGGAAATCACGAGTGATTACCAGACGGTAATGGTGCAAGGGTAGTTAGCTTATCGGATCGTTGATTATCGGAAGACGACGCAAATTTTGAATTACACAAGGTACAGCTTAATGATGGTCAATATTTATTTGGTGTGAATGATTTGTTCATAGGTCGTAAAACGTATGTGTCGGCCCGATTCCAGTTTAATCTGAATGATAGGGTCGAAAACAATCTTCTAGTGGAGTAATTATTTCCATGGGTCTTGGTTCCACAGGATGGTTCAAGAGTGTTCTTGTGGGAGTAGCGGGTATTGTCAGTGGTACCACACGGCAGCAAACTACATTTGCACCACAAGATATAGCTATGAATGAGGGGGGCGTAGAAAATGAACAAAAAGAGAACAATCGTCAGATGACTTCGAATCTATGATTGGGACTCACCATGTCTCTATTTCATGGCTAGAGAACCATTTCCAAACAAAACGACAGCTGCTCAGCTTGTTGTTTAATTGAGCACCTGTAGTAGAGGTGTTTTTTTTGTATGGGGATATAGTTGTTTGCAATGATCATAAGTTTAATTCAACTTACGCAATAACGGATGCATTTCATTTTACATTACATATGATATGTCCACACGTTTATATGTATTTTGAATATTGGTATGTAAAGGTGTGTATTTTTCGGATTTTGATATTCGTTTCTTAGTTCTTTTGAAAATTTTTCGTTTAGTAATTGTGATATAGAAGAGGTTGTAACAGATGGCATCAGGAATATGTGGAATTTACTGACTGAAATGGACAGTTCAATTCATAGAAGTGTGGAGCTGTTGGCTTCGTTAATTTAGATAAAAGGAGAATCGGAAAATATGGCAATTTTATCAACAGGACCTATAGAAAATAATCTTGTCAGTGGTGTTCGGCCTACTCAACGAGTCACGGTAAGAATTGATAATCGAGATTCAGCCAATTTTTCAACGTTACTCATCCAAGGATACTATCTAAACGGGACAAGAACTTTATATGTACTTGAATTAATAGTAGTAAATCCTAATGAAGTGATTACAAAGGATTATTATGCTAATTTCAATGGATTTGAGTTTGTATTTACAACAGGAAGTGCAGCAGAAGATGAAACTCAAATTTCAGTCTGGGGGAAAGATTCAACAGGTCAGTTAGTGACGGCTCATCGTATTGTATCTTCAGAATTATTAGGAGAGGAAGTAGGTATTACAGGAGTAACAGGAGCGACTGGGGTTAAAGGTGCAACTGGAGTAACGGGAGCGACTGGGGTTACCGGAGAAACTGGGGTTACGGGTGCAACTGGGGTTACGGGAGCGACTGGGGTTAAAGGTGCAACTGGAGTAACGGGAGCGACTGGGGTTACCGGAGAAACTGGGGTTACGGGTGCAACTGGGGTTACGGGAGCGACTGGAGTTACGGGAGCAACTGGGGATACTGGAGCAACTGGAGTTACCGGAGCAACTGGGGATACGGGAGCAACTGGAGTTACGGGTGTGACTGGGGTCACGGGTGAAACTGGAGTTACGGGAGCAACAGGGATTACCGGAGCAACTGGTGTAGAGGGTGAAACCGGAGTTACCGGAGCAACTGGGGATACGGGAGCAACTGGAGTTACGGGAGTGACTGGAGTTATGGGAGCAACTGGAGATACAGGAGCGACTGGAGTTACGGGAGCGACTGGAGTTACGGGAGCGACTGGAGTTACGGGAGCGACTGGAGTTACGGGAGCAACTGGAGTTACGGGAGCAACTGGAGTTACGGGAGCAACTGGAGTTACGGGAGCAACTGGGGTTACGGGAGCGACTGGAGTTACGGGAGAAACTGGGGTTACGGGAGCAACTGGAGTTACGGGAGCAACTGGGGTTATGGGAGCAACTGGGGTTACAGGTGAAATTGGAGTTACAGGAGCAACTGGTGTTACAGGAGCGACTGGGGTTATGGGAGCGATTGGGATTACCGGAGCAACTGGAGTTACGGGAGCAACTGGAGTTACGGGAGCAACTGGGGTTACGGGTGTGACTGGGGATACGGGAGCAACTGGGGTTACAGGTGAAACTGGAGTTACGGGAGCGACTGGGGTTACAGGAGCGAATGGTGTTACAGGTGCGACTGGGGTTACGGGTGTAACTGGTGTTACCGGAGCAACTGGGGTTACAGGTGAAACTGGAGATACGGGAGCAACTGGAGTTACGGGAGCGACTGGGGTTACAGGAGCGACTGGTGTTACAGGTGCGACTGGTGTTACGGGTGTAACTGGTGTTACGGGAGCAACTGGAGTTACGGGAGCAACTGGGGTTATGGGAGCAACTGGGGATACGGGAGCAACTGGGGTCACAGGAGCAACTGGAGTAACAGGAGCAACTGGGGTTACCGGAGTAACTGGGGTTACGGGAGCAACTGGGGTTACGGGAGCGACTGGAGTTACGGGAGAAACTGGGGTTACGGGAGAAACTGGAGTTACGGGAGCAACTGGGGTTATGGGAGCAACTGGGGTTACAGGTGAAACTGGAGTTACAGGAGCAACTGGGGTCACAGGGGCAACAGGGGTTACAGGAGCAGCTGGTGTTACGGGTGCGACTGGTGTCACAGGAGCGACTGGGGTTACGGGAGCAACTGGAGTTACGGGTGTGACTGGGGTTACGGGAGCGACTGGGGATACAGGAGCAACTGGGGTTACGGGAGCAACTGGAGTTACGGGTGTGACTGGGGTTACGGGAGCGACTGGAGTAACAGGAGCAACTGGGGTTACCGGAGAAACTGGGCTTACGGGTGAAACTGGGGTTACGGGAGCAACTGGAGTTACGGGTGTGACTGGGGTTACGGGAGTGACTGGGGTTACCGGAGCAACTGGAGTTACGGGAGCGACTGGAGTTACCGGAGCGACTGGAGTTACCGGAGCAACTGGAGTTACGGGAGCAACTGGGGTTACAGGTGCGACTGGGGTTACCGGTGCAACAGGAGTAACGGGAGCGACTGGAGTTACCGGAGCAACTGGAGTTACAGGAGTAACGGGAGCAACTGGGGTTACGGGAGCGACTGGGGTTACGGGAGCGACTGGGGTTACGGGAGCGACTGGGGTTACGGGAGCGACTGGGGTTACGGGAGCGACTGGGGTTACCGGAGCAACTGGAGTTACAGGAGTAACGGGAGCAACTGGGGTTACGGGAGCGACTGGAGTTACCGGAGCGACTGGAGTTACCGGAGCAACTGGAGTTACGGGAGCAACTGGGGTTACAGGTGCGACTGGGGTTACCGGTGCAACAGGAGTAACGGGAGCGACTGGAGTTACCGGAGCAACTGGAGTTACGGGAGCAACTGGGGTTACGGGAGTGACTGGGGTTACCGGAGCAACTGGAGTTACGGGAGCGACTGGAGTTACCGGAGCGACTGGAGTTACCGGAGCAACTGGAGTTACGGGAGCAACTGGGGTTACAGGTGCGACTGGGGTTACCGGTGCAACAGGAGTAACGGGAGCGACTGGAGTTACCGGAGCAACTGGAGTTACAGGAGTAACGGGAGCAACTGGGGTTACGGGAGCGACTGGGGTTACGGGAGCGACTGGGGTTACGGGAGCGACTGGGGTTACGGGAGCGACTGGGGTTACGGGAGCGACTGGGGTTACAGGAGCAACTGGAGCAACTGGGGTTACTGGTGTAACTGGGGTTACAGGGGCGACTGGAGTAACGGGAGCGACTGGTGTTACCGGAGCAACTGGGGTTACCGGAGCAACTGGAGAAACAGGGGCAACTGGGGTTACTGGTGTAACTGGGGTTACAGGGGCGACTGGAGTAACGGGAGCGACTGGGGTTACAGGAGCAACTGGGGTTACCGGAGCGACTGGGGTTATAGGAACAACTGGGGTTACCGGAGGGACTGGAGTAACGGGAGCAACTGGGGTTACCGGAGTAACTGGGGTTACGGGAGCAACTGGAGTTACCGGAGCAACTGGGGTTACTGGTGTAACTGGAGTAATGGGAGCGACTGGGGTTACAGGAGCAACTGGAGTTACGGGAGCGACTGGGGTTACAGGAGCAACTGGGGTTACCGGAGCAACTGGGGTTACCGGAGTAACTGGGGTTACGGGAGCAACTGGGGTTACAGGAGCAATAGGGGTTACAGGTGCGACAGGGGTTACGGGAGCAACAGGCCCTACTGGAGCAGTTGCCACAACACAAAACGGACTCTTTATTGTTAGTGTATCACCTATTACAGATGGGACAGACATTTCGTATGCAACCTCATTTATTAATGGCTCTAACATTTCACATCCAACAGCTACAACCTTTTCACTAGCAACAGGGCACATTTATATGGTTTCGTATACTTTCAGGGCAACTAGTTCTATAAGTGGAAACATTACTGTTACACCAAGATTAAATGCGGTATTTAAGGGTGATTTTTCAGGTAAAGCAGCTACTGGTACTTTAGTAGCTGATGTAAGCGTATCTGGTACGTTCTTAGCTGACGCTACTGCAGGTGCTATTACATTGGACTTTCTTTATAATGGTTCGGCACCAGCCAATCCGACTGATGGTTCTGTTTCGATTATTCAGGTTCAGTAAAATATGAGGGCTGGCATTTGCCAGCTTGTAAGATGACAAGAACATATGACTACTAGAAGCCGCATTTCTTTTTTTACTTTTTAACTATAATTAATATGAATGGGGAAGGGCACAGTTATCGGAACATGAAGAAATAAATAATGTGACACATAATAAGGCCATCTTTTTCGAAAAAGTATTTGGTAGAACAAGAGTCTTACAAGGATATAGTCTGATTACGGCTCGTGATACCCCAAAAAACATTGCGGCTGAGCAAACGAATAAGTCATTTAAAGGGATATAAAGTGCATCTGTAATTTTTTGAATATTTACAATCGTTATGATTTCCTCGGTACGTTCAACTCCACCAATATAAGAAAACCTGGAAAGATCTTAAGGATGTTAACAGGAATGAAATGATATGGAAGAGTATTTTGAAGATTTAAAAAGTACCCCGATGAAGGGAAATAATGATACCAATTATAAAGGGAGAAAACCAACAAGTTATTATATATGGAGAATGATAGGAGGAGAAGAAAACTTTTTGCATTATATACAGAGGTATGAATGGCGAGAAGCTCCTGATTTACACCGATTCGCTAATTAATATATCAGCAAGACCGTCCTAAGTTGCAACCTAAGCAAGACGAAGATTATGAATATGTGTCTGATTATGTATGAATAAATCATTGATAGCCAAAATATGAACGTCCAATGCCTACGGGGTATTGGGTTATTTTTTACGAAATCTGTATTTGTTTTGCAGAGCTTTCTATAGGTGTTTTTGTAAGGATATATGTTTGCCAGCAATGACACGAGTATCGTTCAACCTCAAATAACGGATGTAATCTATTTATCCTGATTCAATCCTCTAAGTTAAATCTATTAATCTATGTGTTAAATGTAATCTTTTTTACATTACATATGATATGTCCACGCGTTTATATAGATCTTGAATATAGGTATAAATAGGAGTGAATTTTCAAATTTCAATACTAATTTCTTTTGTTTCTTGAAAATTTACCCGTCTAGTAATTGGAAGGATGAGGAGAATGTTTGAAGTAGATATTGGGTACACCCTATCCACAATACACCTTTAAGCGGTGTGCGTTCTACACAAAGGTAATGACTCTATCCCACAGTTATGTCATTTAAGAGAGGTAGCATTGGTGTTGGAATCATTATGAAGATGCTGTAACAGACATAGGAAATGTGTGGAATTCACTAAGTAATAATAGATAATTCAAATTCATAGGAGCGTGGAACAGTATGGCTTCGTTAATTTAGATAAAAGGAGAATCGGAAAATATGGCAATTTTATCAACAGGACCTATAGAAAATAATCTTGTCAGTGGTGTTCGGCCTACTCAACGAGTCACGGTAAAAATTGATAATCGAGATGCTGTCAATCCTTCGACGTTACTCATCCAAGGATACTATCTAAACGGGACAAGAACTTTATATGTACTTGAATTAATAGTAGTAAATCCTAATGAAGTGATTACAAAGGATTATTATGCTAATTTCAATGGATTTGAGTTTGTATTTACAACAGGAAGTGCAGTAGAAGATGAAACTCAAATTTCAGTCTGGGGGAAAGATTCAACAGGTCAGCTAGTCACGGCTCATCGTATTGTATCTTCAGAATTATTAGGAGAGGAAGTAGGTATTACAGGAGTAACAGGAGCGACTGGGGTTAAAGGTGCAACTGGAGTTACCGGAGCAACTGGAGTTACCGGAGCAACTGGAGTTACCGGAGCAACTGGAGTTACCGGAGCAACTGGAGTTACCGGTGCGACTGGGGTTACCGGAGCGACTGGGGTTACCGGAGCGACTGGGGTTACCGGAGCAACTGGAGTTATCGGAGTGACTGGAGTAACGGGAGCGACTGGAGTTACCGGAGCAACTGGGGTTACGGGAGTGACTGGGGTTACCGGAGCAACGGGAGTTATCGGAGCGACTGGAGTTACCGGAGCAACTGGAGTTACGGGAGCAACTGGGGTTACAGGTGCGACTGGGGTTACCGGAGCGACTGGGGTTACCGGAGCAACTGGAGTTATCGGAGTAACGGGAGCGACTGGGGTTACCGGAGCGACTGGGGTTACCGGAGCAACTGGAGTTATCGGAGTAACGGGAGCGACTGGAGTTACCGGAGCAACTGGAGTTACGGGAGCAACTGGGGTTACCGGAGCAACTGGAGTTATCGGAGCAACTGGAGTTACCGGAGCGACTGGGGTTACCGGTGCAACTGGAGTTATCGGAGTGACGGGAGTAACGGGAGCAACTGGGGTTAAAGGTGCAACTGGAGTTACCGGAGCAACTGGAGTTATCGGAGCGACTGGAGTTACCGGAGCAACTGGAGTAACGGGAGCAACTGGGGTTACAGGTGCGACTGGGGTTACCGGAGCAACTGGAGTTATCGGAGTAACGGGAGCAACTGGAGTTACGGGAGCAACTGGGATTACCGGAGCAACTGGGGTTACCGGAGCAACTGGAGTAACGGGAGCGACTGGGGTTACCGGAGCAACTGGGGTTACAGGTGCGACTGGGGTTACGGGAGCGACTGGGGTTACGGGAGCAACTGGAGTTACGGGAGCAACTGGGGTTACGGGAGCAACTGGGGTTACCGGAGCGACTGGGGTTACTGGGGTTACTGGGGTTACTGGTGTAACTGGGGTTACTGGTGTAACTGGGGTTACAGGGGCGACTGGAGTAACGGGAGCGACTGGAGTTACAGGAGCAACTGGAGTTACCGGAGCAACTGGAGTAACGGGAGCAACTGGGGTTACAGGTGCGACTGGGGTTACCGGAGCAACTGGAGTTATCGGAGTGACGGGAGTAACGGGAGCAACTGGAGTTACGGGAGCAACTGGAGTTACGGGAGCAACTGGGATTACCGGTGCAACAGGAGTAACGGGAGCGACTGGAGTTACCGGAGCAACTGGGGTTACCGGAGCAACTGGAGTAACGGGAGCGACTGGGGTTACCGGAGCAACTGGGGTTACAGGTGCGACTGGGGTTACGGGAGCGACTGGGGTTACGGGAGCAACTGGAGTTACGGGAGCAACTGGAGTAACGGGAGCGACTGGGGTTACCGGAGCAACTGGGGTTACAGGTGCGACTGGGGTTACGGGAGCGACTGGGGTTACGGGAGCAACTGGAGTTACGGGAGCAACTGGGGTTACGGGAGCAACTGGGGTTACCGGAGCGACTGGGGTTACCGGAGCAACTGGGGTTACCGGAGCAACTGGGGTTACGGGTGCGACTGGGGTTACCGGAGCAACTGGAGTTACGGGAGCAACTGGAGTTACGGGAGCAACTGGAGTTATCGGAGCAACTGGGATTACGGGAGCAACTGGGGTTACAGGTGCGTCTGGGGTTACCGGAGCAACTGGAGTTATCGGAGTGACGGGAGCAACTGGGGTTACGGGAGTGACTGGGGTTACGGGAGCAACTGGAGTTACGGGAGCAACTGGAGTTACGGGAGCAACTGGAGTTATCGGAGTGACGGGAATAACGGGAGCGACTGGAGTAACGGGAGCAACTGGGGTTACGGGAGTGACTGGGGTTACCGGAGCAACGGGAGTTACCGGAGCGACTGGAGTAACGGGAGCGACTGGGGTTACCGGAGCAACTGGAGTTACCGGAGCAACTGGGATTACGGGAGCGACTGGGGTTACCGGTGCGACTGGAGTAACGGGAGCAACTGGGGTTACCGGAGCGACTGGGGTTACGGGAGCAACTGGAGTTACGGGAGCAACTGGGGTTACAGGTGCGACTGGGGTTATCGGAGCAACTGGAGTTAGCGGAGCGACTGGAGTAACGGGAGCAACTGGGGTTACCGGTGCGACTGGGGTTACCGGTGCGACTGGGGTTACCGGAGCAACTGGAGTTACCGGAGCAACTGGAGTTATCGGAGTGACGGGAGTAACGGGAGCGACTGGAGTTACCGGAGCAACTGGAGTAACGGGAGCGACTGGAGTTACCGGTGCGACTGGAGTAACGGGAGCGACTGGGGTTACAGGGGTAACTGGAGAAACAGGAGCAACTGGGGTTACTGGGGTTACAGGGGCGACTGGAGTAACGGGAGCGACCGGGGTTACAGGAGCAACTGGGGTTACGGGAGCGACTGGTGTTACGGGAGCGACTGGTGTTACGGGAGCGACTGGTGTTACAGGAGCGACTGGTGTTACAGGAGCAACTGGAGTAACGGGAGCAACTGGAGTAACGGGAGCGACTGGAGTTACCGGAGCGACTGGGGAGACTGGAGCAACTGGTGTTACAGGAGCAACTGGGGTTACGGGAGCAACTGGAGTAACTGGAGCGACTGGGGTTACAGGGGCGACTGGGGTTACCGGAGCAACTGGAGAAACAGGAGCAACTGGGATTGCTGGAGCAACAGGGGTTATAGGTGCGACTGGTGTTACAGGGGTAACTGGAGAAACCGGAGCAACTGGGGTTACTGGGGCAACTGGGGTTACCGGAGCAACTGGAGAAACAGGGGCAACTGGGGTTACTGGTGTAACTGGGGTTACCGGTGCGACTGGAGTAGCGGGAGCGACCGGGGTTACAGGAGCAACTGGGGTTACGGGAGCGACTGGTGTTACAGGAGCAACTGGAGTAACGGGAGCAACTGGGGTTACTGGGGTTACTGGAGCGACTGGTGTTACAGGTGAAACTGGAGTTACAGGAGTAACTGGGGTTACGGGAGCAACTGGGGTTACGGGAGCGACTGGGGTTACAGGTGAAACTGGAGTTACCGGAGTAACTGGGGTTACGGGAGCAACTGGGGTTACTGGTGTAACTGGGGTTACAGGTGCAACTGGGGTTACAGGTGCAACTGGGGTTACGGGAGCAACTGGAGTAACGGGAGTAACGGGAGCGACTGGGGTTACAGGGGCAACTGGGGTTACCGGAGCAACTGGAGTAACGGGAGCGACTGGTGTTACAGGAGCAACTGGAGTAACGGGAGCAACTGGTGTTACGGGAGCGACTGGAGTTACCGGAGCGACTGGGGAGACTGGAGCAACTGGGGTTACGGGAGCAACTGGGGTTACGGGAGCAACTGGTGTTACGGGAGCAACTGGTGTTACGGGAGCAACTGGTGTTACGGGAGCAACTGGGGTTACTGGAGCGACTGGGGTTACAGGTGAAACTGGAGTTACCGGAGTAACTGGGGTTACGGGAGCAACTGGGGTTACTGGTGTAACTGGGGTTACAGGAGCAACTGGGGTTACAGGTGCAACTGGGGTTACGGGAGCAACTGGGGTTACTGGAGCGACTGGGGTTACAGGTGAAGCTGGAGTTACCGGAGTAACTGGGGTTACGGGAGCAACTGGGGTTACTGGTGTAACTGGGGTTACAGGGGCGACTGGAGTTACAGGAGCAACTGGGGTTACGGGAGCGACTGGAGTTACAGGAGCAACTGGTACTATTGATCCTACTGTAACCATAGTGGGAGTAGGACCCAATGTTAGCTCTCAATTTAGCGAGTTAAGAACAAATGAAAAAACACCGATCATTGAATTAACTTCGGTATATGGTTTATCTAACCTAAGAGACATTGTTTCCACATTGGGCGGTGCTACAGTTGGAAGTAATAATACGGAGTTTCAATTAACTACGACAGCAGCTGGAGGAGATATTGCCATCCTGCAAAGCTCGGAGAGAGGAAGGTATGAATCAGGTTTTGCTGGAGAAGCAGGAATAGGTATCCGTTTACCGCTTGCACCAACAGGAACCCAAGTGGTGAGATGGGGTGTTTTTGACGATCAAAATGGCTTATTCTTTGGCCAGAGTGTAGCGAATGGAATATTTGTAGCTATCAGAAGAGCAAATGTTGACACTATTATTCCTCAAACAGCTTGGAATGTAGATAAATTAGATGGAACAGGGCCAAGTGGGGCGACGCTTAGTTTATCTAAAGGTAATATATTTCAAATCGTTTTTACTTGGTATGGGTATGGAGTAATCGAATTTAGAGTAGTCATCCCTGATCCTGCGACTTTAGCACAAGAAGTGATTACCGTTCATCGATTCTCACCGAATGGGCAAACCAGTCTTGCTGATCCTAATCTTCCTCTTCGTGCAGAAATCGTTAATAGTGGCACGGCATCTGGACTCAATTTATTTGTTGGAGGAAGACAATATAGCATTTTGGGCAAATATAGTCCAGTTTTCAGGGTTACATCTGAAAGAAGAACAGTAACTGCAACAGGAACTCTGACACCAATTTTGTCCTTCCAAAGAAAGTCAGTCTTTCCGGCAGGTTCAGGTAGAGTGAATTCAGTTAGTGTAAAACTAGAAGGTATCGACCTTGTAACCTCAGATGATATTTACTATCAAATTATACTAGGTGGAACGATTAATGGAGCATTTGCAACCTTTCCAACTGCGACGACTAATATCCCATCCTCGGAGACAGCTCTTCAAGTTAATAGTACTCTAACGACAATTTCGGGTGGTCAAGTACTATTACAAGGCTTAGCAGCTGGAGTTAACGGAAGTGCTAGAATTTTAGCTTCTGCTTCATTATTGGATTTCCAATTGCCAGATACTGAATTTGTCTCTCTAGCGGTAGCCAATTTAAGTGGCGGTACTAATCCTGTTACTGCAACCTTTAGCCTTACAGAAGAATGGTAAAAAAATAACATTATAGGGAGAAGAATATATGTTTTTTCTCCCACTTTCTGCAAAGGAGGAAATATCGTGTCAGATATTATTATCTCGAATATTGGCCCGAATGTCAGTTCGCAATTTGATGAGCTAAGAGTATCGCAAAAAACCCCAATTGTGGAGTTAACTTCTGTATACGGTCTATCGAGTTTAAGAGATGCTGTTACGACTACTGGGGGCGGGACGGTTACAAATAATGCAACTGAATATAATTTAAGTAATACCGCTAGTGGAATAGATTCGGCCATTTTAGAAAGTGTATTAAGAGGTAGATATGAACCAGGCTTCGCAGGGGAAGCAGGAATAGGTGTCCGTATACCTACTTTGCCCACAGGCAATCAGGTTGGACGCTGGGGGTTATTTGACAGTCAGAACGGAGCCTTTTTTGGAGTCAATAGTGCAAATGTGTTTGTGGCAATACGCAGAGGAGGAACCGATACAACATTTCCTCAAAGCTCATGGAACGTAGATCGATTAGACGGAACAGGAGCAAGCGGAGCAACACTTAATTTATCTAAAGGGAATATATTTCAAATCGTGTTTACTTGGTATGGGTATGGAGTGATCGAATTTAGAGTGGTCATCCCTGATCCTACGACTTCAGCGCAAGAGGTTATTACCGTTCATCGATTCTCCCCAACAGGTCAAACTAGTTTTATTGATCCAAATCTTCCTTTAAGAGCACAAATCGATAATAATGGAACCGCTACTGCCTATAGCCTTTTTGTCGGAGGAAGACAATATAGTATTATAGGAAAATATGATCCTACCTTTAGAGTTACTTCAGAAAGAAGGAGAATTACAAATGTTACATCAACTCTAACTCCTGTCATTTCATTTACAAGAAAAGTGGTTTTCCCAACTGGTTCAGCTAGAACGAATTCAGTTCAAGTGGATCTAGAAGAAATCAACATTATTTCATCCGTAGATCTAAGCTATCAAGTACTTGTGGGCGGAACGCTAAATGGAGCATTTGTTAATTATCCGACAGCTACCACGATCATTCCTGATAGCGAAACGGCTCTTTTGGTAAACAATACCTCCGCAACAATTACTGGGGGGCAAGTGGTGTTTCAAGGTGTTACAGGAGGTGGAGCAGGTGATTCCAGAATACTAGCTTCTTCAGAACTTTTGGATTTCACTCTTCCTGAAAATCAGGTCGTGACATTAGCTGTGGCAAATATTGGTGGGGTGGGTATAAACACAGTTGATGTGGTATTTAGAGTAACTGAGAGTTGGTAAAACCCGAAGGTCGAATTTCGACAAATGATGAAAGAGGCAGGCATTTCGACTTCTTCGATTTGCATCAGAAGAAGGTGGATTTTGCCGTCCAAGTTATTGGTTGATGCTGAATGAACCTCAAGAAAATGATATTGTGGATATTGAGCAAGATGAATATGGTACTGGATTAAAGATTAATAGCGGTTCTAGCTGTTGTTAAAATAAGAAGATAATAAAAGAAGCAGCTCATTAGAGCTGCTTCTTTTATTATCTTCTTAAAGAAACTCATTTAGGAACAATGTATCCTCAAAATCCGCTCGTGCGGTGTGCCTGACCGATCAGCTTCCATGAGTCCGCTAAGGAGGAAGGCACATAATTAACGGGGGGATTTTGACCGGGTACAACATCACGCTGATTAGTTGCCACATGCTTCTTTGGTGCATTAATAGGCAGTTGCAGGTAATTGGTGCTGATCCGATAACGTTGTGTGTCCGAATAGGATAACGTTCGGCCTTGCAGTATTTTATCATCGGAAAATCGAGGACATCAACTAAAAACTTCGGTACCGAATGCTGCCTGTTCAACCTCGGCAAAGTAGTTTTTCGGATTTTTGTTCAAAATCATTATACCCACCGGTAGCTTCGGGAATAAGTCGATGTCCCAGAGCTTTGTATCGTCAAGCGGGTTGAAATCGAGCTCAAGATGCTCATCATCACTTATCCACTGCACTGCAAGCACTCACTCAGGATAATCGCCGCGCTCAATCGCTTCATATAAATTTTGTATTGCATGATTGAAGTTTTTTTCCTGCAGTTTCTCTGCTTCATTCTGTGTCAGGTTGCGAGGGGGAAAACAGAAATGTGATCATATGCGTAGCCTTTAGGAGAATTAGCTACGAAATCGAAAAAACGTTCCATGCTTTGTACGTTGGTCATCGGATCGGGCTTAAAGGCATGCACCATATCAGGAAATTTGGTGGCATCATGGACAAAAAAATATTTTCAAGTATTTCCTACCAAATCACAGTTTCCGTCCTCCGTATACAATTTCGTGGCGAACCCTCGCGGATCACGAAGCGTATCGGTGAATGACCGCCTAGGATAACACTAAAGAATCTCACGAAAACGGGCGTCTGTTTGCCTGCTTCCTGAAATAACTTTGCGCGCTCTACTTCGCAATCGATTCGTTACCGAGCTTGCCATAATCTTCGAAATAGCCATGGCATCGGCTCCTCTACTATGACCAACGTTCGCCGATCAAAGTGGGAATTTTTCTCCATGAAATGATAGTTTTCTAGTGTTGATGGACCGCGATTACCAACCTTTCTAATATTCTAATTGGGATTCATTGCTTTGAATCCTTGGTTTACCAAATCTAGATCCGGTATGTGACAAAGGGATATTCATTATACGAAGATTCAGTTTTAATCTATTAATAAAATTTTAATAGTGTATTCAACCTTAGTTTTAACAGCACTTGATGATTGTAATGATATAAATGTGCTAATGTTTTGAGCTTTTGTTATTACTACGTCCACACCTCTAACTATTTTTTTGAATATTGGTATACAGAGGTGATTATTTTTTAATAAATAATAGTTTTGTCGTCAAGATTTTACGTTCGATAAACTAATGGAAGGGGGAATGAATTGAATGGCGATCTTATCTACAGGGCCCATTGATAATAATGCTGTAGGCGGTGTTCGACCTACACAGCAGGTGACAGTTAAAATTGTCAATCGCGATGCTATCAATATCTCCAATATTTTAATACTAGGATACTATTTAAATGGAATCAGAACGTTATATGTAAGTGAGCTTTTCAATGTTAGTCCTAATGAAGTGGTAACAAAAAATTACTTTGCTAATTTTGATGCTTATGAGTTCGTTTTTACAACTGGAAACCTTGCCGCAGTTGAGACGGAAGTTTCTGTCTGGGGGAAAGATGCCGCTGGCCATCTGATAGATGCTCATCGTGTTGTAGCGTCGGAAGAGTTAGGAGCAGAGTAGGAAGTTATGGAGAGATGGAGAGTGCAATCTATAACGTTCAGTATTTTAGCTGATTGAAGGGTGGCTCATAAATATCAAAATAGTATTTCAAAATCATAAAAGTGTGAATTTTTATATTTCATAATTTTAAAAAAGGAGAATCAGATATATGGCAATTTTATCCACAGGACCCATAGAAAATAGTCCCGTTGGCGGTGTTAGACCTACTCAACGCGTAACGGTAAGGATTGATAATCGAAATTCAGCTAATTCCTCAACGGTATTAATCCAAGGCTACTCTCTAAACGGGACAAGAACCTTATATATTCTTGAATTAATTACTGTAAATCCGAATCAAGTCATTACGAAGGATTATTTTGCTAATTTCAATGCATTTGAGTTTGTTTTTACAACAGGAGGTGCAGCAGAAGAGGAGACTCAAATTTCAGTCTGGGGAAAAAATTCAGCAGGTCAACTAGTGACGGCTCATCGTATTGTATCTTCAGAATTGTTAGGAGAGGAAGCAGGCATTACAGGAGCTACAGGAGCAACTGGTGTAACTGGGTCAACTGGCGTAACCGGATCAACAGGAGTAACAGGGGCAACAGGAGTAACTGGAGCAACAGGAGTAACTGGAACAACAGGAGCAACGGGTGTAACTGGAGCAACGGGTGTAACTGGAGCAACAGGAGTAACAGGAGCAACAGGAGTAACTGGAGCAACAGGAGTAACAGGAGCAACAGGAGTAACAGGAGCAACTGGCGTGACTGGAGTAACTGGAGTAACAGGAGCAACTGGAGTAACTGGGGCAACTGGCGTAACCGGAGCAACTGGTGTAACTGGAGCAACTGGAGTAACTGGAACAACAGGAGTAACTGGGGCAACAGGAGTAACTGGAGCAACAGGCGTAACGGGTGCAACTGGTGTTACCGGAGCAACTGGAGCAACAGGTATAACAGGAGCAACAGGAGCAACTGGTGTAACAGGAGCAACGGGAGCAACAGGCGTAACTGGTGAAACCGGAGCAGCAGGCGTAACCGGAGCAACAGGCGTAACTGGAGCAACGGGAGCAACCGGGGTAACTGGAACAACGGGTGAAACCGGGGCAACAGGTGAAACCGGAGCAACAGGTGAAACTGGAGCAACCGGCGTAACTGGTGAAACCGGCGTAACAGGAGCAACTGGCGTGACTGGCGTGACTGGCGTAACTGGCGTAACTGGCGTAACTGGCGTAACTGGCGTAACTGGCGTAACTGGTGTAACAGGTGTAACTGGTGAAACAGGAGCAACAGGTGAAACGGGAGCAACAGGCGTAACTGGTGAAACAGGAGCAACAGGTGAAACCGGAGCAACAGGCGTAACTGGTGAAACCGGAGCAACAGGAGCAACAGGAGCAACAGGTGAAACTGGAGCAACAGGAGCAACAGGCGTAACCGGAGCAACAGGTGAAACAGGAGCAACCGGAGCAACAGGTGAAACCGGAGTAACTGGTGTAACAGGGGCAACGGGCGAAACCGGAGCAACAGGCGTAACAGGAGCAACAGGTGAAACTGGAGCAACAGGCGTAACTGGTGAAACCGGAGCAACAGGAGCAACCGGAGCAACAGGTGAAACTGGAGCAACAGGAGCAACAGGCGTAACCGGAGCAACAGGTGAAACAGGAGCAACCGGAGCAACAGGTGAAACCGGAGTAACTGGTGTAACAGGGGCAACGGGCGAAACCGGAGCAACAGGCGTAACAGGAGTAACGGGTGAAACAGGAGCAACCGGAGCAACAGGTGAAACCGGAGTAACTGGTGTAACAGGGGCAACGGGCGAAACCGGAGCAACAGGCGTAACAGGAGTAACGGGTGAAACTGGAGCAACAGGCGTAACAGGAGCAACAGGCGTAACTGGAGCAACTGGTGAAACTGGAGCAACAGGCGTAACCGGAGCAACAGGTGAAACTGGAGCAACAGGAGCAACGGGTGAAACTGGAGTAACTGGTGAAACTGGTGAAACTGGAGCAACAGGCGTAACAGGAGCAACGGGTGAAACTGGTGTAACTGGTGAAACTGGTGTAACTGGTGTAACCGGGGTAACAGGAGTAACTGGTGAAACCGGCGTAACAGGAGCAACAGGTGAAACTGGAGCAACCGGAGCAACCGGAGCAACGGGTGAAACCGGAGCAACCGGAGTAACGGGTGAAACTGGAGCAACAGGCGTAACAGGCGAAACCGGAGCAACAGGAGTAACTGGTGAAACCGGAGCAACAGGCGTAACAGGAGCAACAGGTGAAACCGGAGTAACAGGAGCAACGGGTGCAACCGGAGCAACAGGTGAAACAGGCGTAACAGGAGCAACAGGCGTAACAGGTGAAACTGGAGCAACAGGCGTAACTGGTGAAACCGGAGCAACAGGCGTAACCGGAGCAACAGGTGAAACTGGAGCAACTGGAGCAACAGGAGTAACTGGTGAAACAGGAGCAACAGGAGCAACAGGAGTAACAGGAGCAACAGGTGAAACCGGAGTAACAGGAGCAACGGGTGCAACAGGTGAAACCGGAGCAACAGGCGTAACAGGAGCAACAGGAGTAACTGGTGAAACAGGAGCAACAGGCGTAACCGGAGCAACCGGAGCAACAGGTGAAACTGGGGCAACAGGTGAAACTGGCGTAACTGGAGCAACAGGTGAAACTGGAGCAACAGGCGTAACCGGAGCAACAGGCGTAACAGGTGAAACCGGAGCAACAGGCGTAACCGGAACAACAGGTGAAACTGGAGCAACAGGCGTAACAGGAGCAACAGGTGAAACTGGAGCAACAGGTGAAACCGGGGCAACAGGGGCAACGGGTGGAACTGGAGCAACCGGAGCAACGGGTGAAACTGGAGCAACCGGAGCAACCGGAGCAACTGGCGTAACCGGCGTGGGAGCAATCATTCCATATGCTTCAGGGCTTCCTACGACACTGACTACTGTGCTAGGTGGATTGTTGAATACTTCAAGTCTTGTAGGATTCGGTAATGACGCTACGGGTATAACTATTACGGGTGGTACAATCAATCTTACAGGTGCTCCTGGAACACTTTTAAACTTTGCATTCTCTGCTCCACGTGCTGGCGCTATTACTTCAATAGCAGCTTATTTCAGTACTACAGTAGCACTATCCTTGATAGGATCAACAGTAACCATTACTGCACAATTATTTAGTTCAACTACACCTAATAATACCTTTACAGCAATACCAGGTGCCGTGGTAACATTAGCGCCGCCATTTACAGGAATACTTGGACTAGGGACCATTAGTAATGGCATAACCACTGGATTGAATATAGCAGTCACTCCACAAACACGTCTGTTATTAGTCTTCTCTGTGACTGTTACAGCAGGACTGGACGTTGCAACTACTATTTCAGGTTATGCAAGTGCTGGACTTACTATCGTTTAATCAAGGTTAGGTTTAAGTGATAACAGAAAAACAAGCAGAGCTTATAATAAGCCTCCTGCTTGTTTTTTACTCTACATAATCTTTAAGGTAGGTATACTTGTTATCTATACAAGTCGAGATGGAATATGCCCTTTATGTAGGACACAGAAAATATATTTATGTTGACAATGACATAAAATTTGTGATTTATTATGTAGACTGATTGTTATAAAAAAGAGGAGGTGAGGAATTGAAGGATAGACATAATTCGCGAGATACGATACTGCGGACGGCGATGAAGCTATTTTTCACACAAGGGTATCATGCTACGGGTTTAAATCAGATTATTAATGAAAGTCATTCACCTAAGGGTTCTTTGTATTATTATTTTCCTAATGGCAAAGAGGAACTGGCCCTTGAATGTATAGAGAGTAGTAATCAAATTGTTATTAAAAAGTTGAAGACGAGCTTTGCCAATGCCAAAGATGTAACAGAAGCTATGCAGCGCTTCATTCAAGAAATGGCTACATATGCTGAGGAGAGCCAATTCACGAATTTTATGCCGTTTAGTTTTTGGGTGGCGGTAGAAACGTCATGTATCAGTAATAAATTAAGAGAGGCTTGCCAAGGTGTCTTTATGGATTGGCAGACTATTATTTCTGATCAATTAAGAGTCGAAGGAATGGAATCTACTAAAGCTTTAGAAATCGCTATGGTGTTGGTATCTTTACTGGAAGGAGCACTGATTCTAGCTCTCACCAAACAAAGTAGTGAACCCCTGCTTACAGCGGTTAGATTTATTCCATTTTTAGTGAAGCAGTGTCCAGCTTTATATGTAGGTACAAATAATATATAGAGAATTATTCAGGAGGATGGGAAATTGGAAGCAACAATGCATACTACAAATGTTCAAAGTCATCATAATGAGGAGAAAAAATTCAATGTTTTACCGATTATGATATCGTTATTGATCGCCGGATTTATTGGAATGTTCAGTGAGACAGCCCTAAATGTGGCGCTCACAGATCTGATGAGACTTCTTGATATTGGACCTTCTACAGTTCAATGGTTAACAACAGGTTATTTACTAACACTAGGAATTCTAGTTCCAATTACCGGATTTCTTTTGCAGTGGTTTACAACAAGACAATTATTTATCGCATCGCTTAGTTTTTCTATATTAGGGACGCTTGTTGCCGCTGTGGCTCCGAACTTTGAATTTCTCCTATTAGCACGTGTTATTCAGGCAATAGGAACGGGTTTGTTACTTCCGTTGATGTTCAACACGATATTACTTATTTTTCCAGTTGAAAAGCGTGGTGCTGCCATGGGGATTATTGGATTGGTCATTATGTTTGCCCCAGCCATAGGTCCTACAATATCCGGATTACTCCTTGCGAACTTGAGCTGGCACTGGATCTTCTGGTTGTCACTTCCGTTCTTAGTTATTGCACTAATCTTCGGTATTATGTTTATGCAGAATGTATCTACCATAACAAAGCCGAAATTTGACGTGTTATCCATTCTACTCTCTACTCTTGGTTTTGGGGGAATTGTATTCGGCTTCAGTAGTGCTGGTGAAGATGGAGGTTGGGGGACCCAACGAGTGATAATATCTTTAATTATTGGGATTGTTGCTCTTGTATTATTTGCCCTACGTCAACTATCCATGAAACAGCCTATGATGAACTTGCGGGTATTTAAATATCCTATGTTTGTTATTGGATTACTGATGGTATTTATTAGTATGATGGTTATTTTATCCTCGATGTTGATTCTACCTATGTATTTACAAAAAGGTCTTGAAATGTCCGCATTAACAGCTGGATTGATGCTTCTCCCAGGAGGTCTTATTAACGGGTTGTTATCTCCAGTCATGGGACGATTATTTGATAAGTATGGTCCGAAATGGCTTGTTATTCCAGGGCTTGCTATCATCATCGTTACACTTTGGTTCTTCTCGGGTATTTCAACGGCTTCGACCATTGCGGTAATCATTGTACTTCATTCATGTCTGATGATTGGTATTGCCATGATTTTTATGCCGGCACAGACGAATGGGTTAAACCAGCTACCGCGCGAGCTGTATCCTGATGGTACAGCGATTATGAATACCTTACAGCAAGTGGCTGGGGCCATAGGTACAGCAGTTGCTGTAAGTATTATGTCTGCGGGTACTGTCAAGTATATGAAGACGGTTACTGATATTTCAGACCCAACGAATGATGTCAATGCCTTAACTATGGGTGTTCAGAATGCATTTATATTTGCCTTAATTGTAGCCATTGTTGGCTTTATTATTTCTTTATTTATTAAAAGAGTGACGGTAAAGCAATTCTAAAAAGACCACTTATAAGTTCATTATATTACATTGAAAAGAAGTACCGAGAGCATGCAACAGGTTCTCGGTACTTCTTTTTTTGGTTTGAAACGATTCAGTCCAAGTCGAAAGAGCTTTTTTGGGGTAATGAAGAAAATAAGGATTTACTAAAATAATGAGTTTGACAACCTGTATATACATGATAGAATATACTTGTATATACAGGTTGCGTTGAAAGCGTGAACATTATAAATAAGTAACAGTACTGGAGGAGATGTCGTTGAAGGAAATGGTTGAACAAGATTGGTGGCAGAAGTCCACCGTGTATCAGGTATATCCCAAGAGTTTCAAAGATACAAATGGTAGTGGCACAGGTGATATCAAAGGTCTCACGATGAAATTGGACTATCTACATGATCTAGGGATTAATATCGTATGGCTTCAACCGGTGTATATATCCCCGCAGAATGATAACGGTTACGACGTAGCAGATTACTGCCGCATTAATCCTGAATTTGGAACGATGGAGGATTTCGATGAGCTTATGAATGAACTTGATAAGCGCGGTATGGTATTAATGTTGGATATTGTCGTAAATCATTCCTCTACAGAGCATGCATGGTTCAAGCAAGCAAGACAATCAAAGGTTAGTCCTTATCGTGATTACTATATTTGGAAAGATCCTGCAGCAGATGGTGGAGTACCGAACAACTGGCAGTCTAAGTTTGGAGGTTCCGCTTGGCAATATGATGAATTAACTGGACAGTATTTCCTAACCCTATTTGATAAAACACAAGCCGATTTGAACTGGGAGAATGAACAGGTTCGTAAAGAAGTGGTAGATCTTTTAAGGTTCTGGGCTGAAAAAGGGGTTAAGGGATTTCGGATGGATGTCATTAATCTGATCTCTAAGGATCAAAGTTTCCCTGAGGATGATGGTAGTGTATCTCCAGGGGATGGTCGCCGCTTCTATACAGACGGTCCAAGAGTACATGAATTTATTCGGGAAATGTATGACCAAGTATTTGGTCCATATCATCTAGTAACGGTAGGAGAGATGTCTTCTACAACACTTGCTCATTGTGTTCGCTACTCCAACCCTGAGGAGAACGAACTCTCTATGACTTTTAACTTCCATCATTTGAAGGTCGATTACTTGAATGGACAGAAGTGGGAATTGATGCCTTACGATTTCGAAGAATTAAAGAGATTGCTATCCGAGTGGCAGATCGGCATGAATAAAGGTGGAGGATGGAATGCACTTTTTTTCAACAATCATGATCAGCCTAGAGCACTTTCTAGATTCACTAACGATACTATATTCCGATCTGAAAGTGCCAAATTGCTAGCTACGACATTACATGGATTACAAGGAACGCCATACGTATATCAGGGTGAAGAGATCGGTATGCCCAATCCTGTATGGAATGATATCAATGAGCTACGTGACATTGAATCCAAGAATATGTATCGAATTTTGCAAGAGCAAGGGAAGAAACCGGATGAGGCACTGGACATCATACGTGAGCGTTCTCGGGATAATTCTCGGACTCCCATGCAGTGGGACACCACGGTTAACGCAGGCTTTACCAGTGGAACGCCTTGGATTAAGGTAGATGAGCGGTATCCAGAAATTAATGTGCAATCCCAACTAGAAGATATTGATTCAATATATAATCACTACAAGAAACTTATTGCACTGCGCAAAGAGTTGCCAATATTCACGGAGGGTATGTACGAGAGATTGGATGAGTGTCATCCACAAGTCTATGCGTATGCAAGAATCAACGAACAGGAGACACTCATCGTAATGTCCAATTTCAGCGACCAAGATGTGTCCTTCTCTATCCCTGATGAATTCTGGAATGAACGTATGGATTCCAAAGTCTCTGAACTCTTGATTGGTAATACGATGCATACACCGGAACTAGCACAAGATACCCCTTTATCACCGTACGCTTCTTATATGTGGATTATAAGGTAATTAAAAATAATATCGTGAGGTGAGAAGATATGGCGACAATCGATAAAAAAAGTGTAGAACAGATTGTTAGAGCTGTCGGTGGCAAAGAGAATATTGAGGCAGCTACACATTGTGTAACAAGATTGAGATTTGCCCTTTATGATGAAAGTAAAGTGGATGTGGAGGCACTGGAGAGCAATGATCTTGTTAAAGGGCAATTTTCTTCCCAAGGCCAATTTCAAGTCGTAATCGGACCGGGTCTGGTTGATAAAGTATATGAAGAAATGATTACATTGACGGGTGGAGAACGTTCATCTAAGGATGATGTAAAGAAGGCAGCAGGTAAGAAGCAGAATCCTTTGCAACAGGCTATAAAAGCCCTCGCAGATATCTTCATTCCGATTCTTCCTGCCATTATAACGGCAGGTTTGTTACTTGGAATTAATAATATTCTGACAGGCGCGGGGATTTTCTTTGAAGGGGAGTCCCTTGTACAGGTCTATCCACAGTGGAAGGATTTCGCTTCGATTATTAATACAATTGCAAGTACTGCTTTTGCCTTCCTGCCCGCTCTCATTGGGTGGTCGGCGGTTATGCGATTTGGGGGCAGTCCTCTGCTAGGGATCGTGTTAGGACTCATTCTTGTTCATCCAGATTTATTGAGTGCTTATGGTTATGCTGATGCGGTAAGCGCAGGTAACGTTCCGGTATGGCACCTATTTGGCTTCGATATTGAGAAAATAGGTTATCAAGGTCAAGTGCTTCCGGTACTTGTATCTGCTTATATATTAGCTAGAATAGAAGGATTCCTGAACAAACGAATACCAGACTCCTTTAAGTTACTACTTGTCGCTCCGATTACATTACTCATTACGGGATTCTTAGCTTTTATAGTGATCGGTCCAATGACGTTTGCTATCGGTAATGCAATTACCTCAGGCCTAGTATATATTTTTGATGCCTTTCCAGCTTTGGGTGGACTCATTTATGGTGGTTTCTATTCTATGTTGGTTATTACGGGTATGCACCATACTTTCTTAGCAGTCGATGTTCAGTTGATTGGTAGTGAGGGTGGAACATTCCTATGGCCTATGCTGGCGTTATCCAACATAGCTCAAGGTTCGGCTGCATTAGCTATGATGTTTGTATTTAAGGAACAAAAGAGTAAGGGGTTGGCATTTACTTCCTCGGTTTCTGCCTTTCTCGGTGTAACTGAACCTGCCATTTTTGGAGTTAATATTCGGTATAAATATCCATTTTTCTTTGGTATGCTAGGGTCCGCGATTGCTGGGGTAGTACTTACGTTGAACCATGTTCTTGCATACTCGATTGGTGTGGGAGGCATTCCTGGATTTCTATCCATTTTCTCTAATCAATGGGGCATATTCTTTGTAGGTATGGCTGTTGTGCTTGTGGTTCCTTTTGTAGCTACAATGCTATACGGCAAACTTCTGAACAAGAGAGAGCATACATCAGCTGTGAAGAAGAGTGTTAAGAGTTCTGCAAAACTAGTAGAAACTGTTAACGATAAAGAGCAACTTACTACTAATAGGAATGAAATTCCTACTGACGTATTGGCTATTGTGGCTCCAATTGTGGGGAAGATACTTTCACTTGACCAGGTTCCTGACCCTGCCTTTGCTGAACGTCATATGGGTCAAGGGGTGGCTATTGAACCGAGTGAAGGAAAGGTATTTGCTCCGTTCGATGGTAAGGTAGCGCTTATATTCAAGACGAAGCATGCCATTATGCTAGAACATGCCACGGGCGTACAAATGCTGATCCATGTGGGTATTAATACGGTATCACTCAAGGGCAATGGCTTCACAAGTCATGTGGAGACTGGGGAAGACGTTCACGCAGGTCAGTTGCTACTTGAATTCGATCGGGATGCTATTTCAGGAGCGGGATACTCCTTGGTTACACCGATCATTATTCCAGATGGTCAAGATCGAGTGGAACGAGTCGAGGAACTGTTACACGGTGCTTCGAACCGTCGAGAAGAAATTATTAAGGTTAATCTGAAAGATGAATGATGTCGTTGTTATAAATGGGTGAAATCATGATACAATAAGCGTGGTGATCACATTGAAGAAGAATATATTTTTGCATATCTATAAAGACTTTACTGACCAAATACAAAATAATGAGTTGAGTCCAGGTGCCAAGTTACCTTCAGAGAATGAGCTTACGGAAGCGTACAATACTTCACGAGAAACGGTCCGTAAAGCACTCCAACTGCTGTCTGAGAATGGCTATATCCACAAAATTAAGGGTAAAGGCTCCTTCGTGCTTGATATTGGGCGGATGGATTTCCCTATCACTGGCTTAGTCAGTTTCAAAGAGATGTCGGAGCGGATTGGAAGACCCTCGCAAACGTTTGTGCATCAAGCAGAGCTGATCGAAGCGCCGCCTGAAATTTCGAGGCAACTTCAACTGATAAAAGGAGATTCCATCTGGAAGGTTATCCGTGTTCGTGAAATTGAAGGAGAACGGATCATTCTAGATAAGGATTGTTTTCTTCCGAGCGTTGTCCCTTTCATGGATGCATCCATAGCTGCAGGATCGATTTATGAATATCTTGAACAAGAGCTGGATGTGAAAATAAGCTATGCTAAGAAGGTCATTTCAGTAGAAGAATCAACAGAAGAGGATGCTCAGCTCCTTGACCTGCATCACTACTTACATGTAGTAGTCGTACGTAATTATGTATATTTGGAAGATACGACACTTTTTCAATATACCGAATCTAGACACCGATTGGATAAGTTTCAATTTGTAGATTTCGCTCGTCGTGTGCAAGGGAAAGAGTAGTAGATTTCGATACAATCTGAATCTTATTGGAAGTGGGAATTACCTAACGAATGGAGGCGTAATTATGATTAAGGCCTTAATATTTGATTTTGATGGTACGATTATTGATACAGAAACAGCATGGTATGTTGCCTTTCGCGAGGCATATAAGGAACATGGGGTGGATTTAACTCTTGAACAGTACTCTGAATGCATTGGGACTAGCTCAACAAATTTTGATCCCTATGAGTATTTAATAACGGAGTTAAAGTTACCTATCGATCGGCAGTTATTTAGAGATTCTATAAACATTTGTCATTCTAAGCTAATGGAGAGCGAGCAGATTCGTTCTGGGATCCAGCATTATCTAGATTCTGCTAAAGCTGCGGGTCTCCGTATCGGATTGGCGTCAAGTTCTTCTAAGGAATGGGTTAATAAACATTTAGATCAATTGGGTCTTCATCATTATTTCGATTGCATTCGTACTGCCGATGATGTAAGGAATGTTAAACCTGATCCCGAACTATATATACAGACGCTTGCATGCTTAGGAGTACAGGCTAATGAAGCGGTAGCAATTGAGGATTCTCCTAATGGTGCAATCGCTGCGAAGAATGCAGGAATGCATTGCGTGATCACGCCTAACCCGTTGACAGAGGCACTTGAATTTGATTCTTCGTATCACAGAGTACAGTCTTTAAGTGATCTGGAGTTCGATCATCTAATCTCTAATATATTTGTAACTTCATCCGAAATGACGAAACAAACGATATGATCATCTAGATCAGGTTCATTCCTCTAAATTATGCCGCATCATAGATTTGATTTAGTAAATATAGTTATGCTGTTGACCGTAGGTATTGCACCTGCGGTTTTTAAATGTTTCTACATACTTTGCTTAAAAACCATTATCGACCTATGGTCAGTATATCAACTTAAATTTCCCCCTATTTAACAAAATAATCACCCTTACGTTAATGGGGCTAAACATCTACTATAGGTATGAGGTCGAATCATTGAATTGTATCATTTTTTGGAGAAAAATGTTAAAGTATAAGTCATAATATGTTCCTTGATAATTCAATAGACCCATTGATCGCAACAATTTAATAATTCTTTTACTGGATTAATTACACAAACTCACGAATTATCCATCTGTGGTATCTGGACATGCATCATCGTCAGTCTCCCCCAACAAGTAAGACTACACGTCATTCAACTCACATTTCCTACTTACTCAATCACTCGCATACTCAATTTACACATATAACCCGCTCAACGCACACATACAATCCGACCAACTCACTTATACAACTCGCAGTCACTATTTAATCTACTCATCCACTCATCTTAGATTATTTCTACTAGCTCGGTTTTCCGTTGTCTGAATTTGAAAGCGATTTATCGTACGCATTTTCCCTTTAGTGAGACAACGGAGATTTCGAAAGGAGGCGTAAACTTCTCTTTTGACCTTTTTCAACTTGCGCGAATTATTAGCTTATAGGAAGGTGTTATTTAAATCCCGTAACCATTGCGCAATGTGCTGGATTTGGCGCTGACGGGTGACTTTATTAAGAAACAAGATAGTACCTCCTTCATTAAGGGTCTACATATTTATAATAAAACCCGAGAGCCTACGCTGTATCAATGAATGGAAGAAAGCGTCGTCAAACTCGGGTATTTAAACTACTCAATTTTCCATAGGGAGCGTGTATTTATGTTCAGAGAAATCCATAAGTCAAAAATCCATCGTGCGGTTGTAACGGAAGCAAATTTAAATTATGTAGGAAGCATTACGATCGATGAAGATATTCTAGATGCTTCTAATATCATCGAGAACGAAAAGGTACAGATCGTTAACATCAATAACGGAGCAAGACTGGAGACATATGTCATTGTTGGACCTAGAGGATCTGGTGTTGTTTGTCTGAATGGAGCTGCTGCTCGGTTGGTACAACCTGGCGATCTGGTGATTATTATCTCGTACGCGATGATGGAGGAGAGCGAAGCAAGGAATTATAAGCCTAATGTAGTCATTATGGATGAAAATAATCGTATCGTAACGGACTCTTATAAAGAGCTGCACTCCACTACGGTTTAATATCTGAGACGAAAGTAGGGGAGCTAAATGAGCTTAGTCCACAATCTCTCGCAAGTACTCCTTGCAAGTCAAAGAAATGGTGCTGGAATAACGTTTTGTGAAGCGGGAAGAGAGCGATTCATGTCGTACGGACAGCTTCTCGAGACTGCCCAAGTGGTGTTAGGCCAACTGCAAGAAAGAGGAATGGGTGTTAAAAGTTATGTCGTACTCCAGACAGAAGACAATGAACGGTTTATTGTTCTGTTCTGGGCCTGTGTATTAGGCGGAATGATCCCAGTTCCGCTTACGGCGGGACGAACGGATGAAGGGCGGAGAAAGCTACTCCAAGTAAGTAAGCAGCTTGGTGAACCGTATTTGCTGTGTGAGCCTGACATTTGGGAATCTGTTCTCGCTTATTGTTCGAAGAATGAAGAGCCTAAGGCAGTAGAGAAGCTCCAGAGCAGAATGATGTATATAGAAGAAATGATGGAAGCTGGAGTCGGGCTTAGTCGACTGGGTAGCATTTATGATTCAACAGAAGAAGATGTAGCCGTTATACAGTTCACATCAGGCTCAACAGGAGATCCTAAAGGTGTTGTATTAACGCATGGTAATCTGTTGTCAAATATGCGGGCGATAATGGCTGGGTCCCAATCAACAGAAGCAGATTCATCTCTAAGCTGGCTACCCTTAACCCATGATATGGGCTTAATAGGGTTTCATCTAACCCCAATTCTAGGGGGAATGAATCAATGGCAAATGCCTACGTCGATGTTCGTGCTTCATCCGATGAAGTGGATGGAATTGACAAATAAACATCGTATTACTTGTTTGTCATCGCCAAACTTCGGTTATGTTCATTTTCTCCAGCACTTTAAAGCTGAGGCTGCGCTGCATTGGGATTTATCTTCAGTACGCCTCATCTTCAACGGGGCGGAGCCAATATCAGCAACTCATATCCGGCAATTCATTGCGCACATGAAGCCATATGGGCTTAGTGAAAATTGCATTTTTCCCGTATATGGATTAGCCGAGGCTAGTTTGGCTGTGACGTTCCCGCATGTGGAGGAAAGGTTAAATTCACTCTACTTGAACAGGAAGAGTATGAATATCGATGACGAGATACAAATCATATCATCTGAGGATCCAGATTATATCGAAATTGTAGAGCTTGGATTTCCAGTGCTGGATTGTAATGTGCGAGTCTGCAACGAGAAGGGGAAAGAAGTCTCTGATGGCAACGTCGGTCTTGTACATATCAAGGGTAGCAATGTGACAAAAGGTTATTTCAATCGACCGGATGTAAACGAAGTAACGATATCCCCAGACGGTTGGCTTAATACAGGTGATCTTGGATTTATGCGCTATGGCCGTTTATATGTGACTGGTCGTATAAAGGATATTATCTTCGTGAACGGACAAAACGTATATCCACATGATCTTGAGGCACTCGTAAGTGAAGTTAACGGTGCTGAAATCGGAAAAGTGGCCATCTGCGCTGTTCAAGATGATGTATCAAAACAGGATGAGATTGTGGTATTCATTCAGTATCGTGGCAAGCTGGGCGGATTCATGCCGCTAAGAGATCAAATTCAGAGGCTCTTAAACCGAAGAACTGGATTTCATGTGAAGCTCATTGTTCCGGTACGACGTATTCCAAAGACAACCTCCGGAAAAATTCAACGATATATCCTTGCCGATAGTATGCGAAGCGGTGAGTTTGCTTCTGTTCTCGCAGAGTTGGACTTACTGGAGCAAGCATTGGAACTGGAGCCTACTGAAGAAATAATTGTTCCTCCTAGCACGGATACAGAGCACAAAATATTAGCTATATGGCATAAGGTACTTAAGAGGGATCGGATCGGAATTGAGAGTCATTTTCTGGAGAATGGAGGTAATTCTCTGCGGGCGACTTACGTAGCAGCCCAACTGCAAGAGACGTTCGCTATAGACATTTCGCTTGGTGAGCTCTTCCAACATCATACTGTCCGATCACTGGCTACTTTTATCGACGATATGGTAGAGGGTAACGTTCGAAGTAACGCGCAAGGGCGTATTGAGAAGGTGGAGTCGAGGGACTGGTATCCAGCTTCATCTGCACAGAGGAGATTATATATTCTCGAAGAGATGAATCCGGGCTTACTTAACTATCACCTGCCACAATCGATTACCATTGACGGAAAGTTGGATCTGGATAGATTCCAGCAGGCTTGGCGATTACTTGTTGGACGGCATGCCGGATTACGCACTTCATTCGTTATGGAAGATGATCGGGTAGTACAGCGCATTGCAACAGATGTAGAACTGCCAATTGCATATGTGGATGGTCGCGAATGGTTAGAGAGTGGAATACAGAGCAGGATGAAGTCATTTCTTCAATCTTATTTGCTAGACAAGGCACCATTGTTCCGGATTGAACTGATCACTCTGGAGGATGAGGGCCATCTTATGTTGTTCGACATGCATCATCTGATTACTGATGGTACGGCGATGGGTATTTTGATTGGAGAATTTGTTGCCTTGTACGAAGGTAAGGAACTTCTTCCAATGACGCTAGACTACGGTGATATTGTCTTATGGGAGGAAGCATCCAAACAAGACGAACGTAAGGTTAAACAGCAAATGTACTGGCGGAAGTTATTCGACAATGGTGTTCCAACGGTTAATATCCCAATGGATTATTTGCGACCGCTAAACCCTAGTTATAGGGGAGCAACAGAAAAAGTTATTTTGGATGCGAAGCTCACAACAGAGCTGGAGCTACTGGCTGCTCAAACGGGGAGTACGCTATATGCCGTATTAGTTTCGATTTATTACATATTGCTAAGTAAGTATACGGGAGCTGATGACGTCGTCATTGGAACAGTCGCAGCTGGAAGAACGCGCTCGGAGATGGATGGTATTGTTGGCTTGTTCGTCAATATGGTGCCGCTTAGACTCCAGGTGGACCACACACTACCATTATTCCAATGTTTGGAAAAAATGAGCGGCGATATGATGGCATCACTAGGTAATCAGGAGGTTCCCTATGAAGAGATTGTGGAACTGGCTCAGGCTAAACGGGAATATGGACGCAACCCAATGTTCGATACCGTGTTTACGTTGCAAAATATGGAGCTTCCGGAATTCAGAGCGACGGAAGTAACATTTAAACCAGCACCTATGGACACGAACACAGCGAAGTTTGATATGAGTTGGGAATGTGTATCGTCAGAAGAAGGCATTAATATTTCCATCGAATATGCGCTTGATTTGTATAGTTCAGAGACGGTGCAGCAGTTTGCTCGTCACTACATCGCCTTGGCGAGAGAAGCGGTTCGGTATCCCGATGCGCCTCTGATCGAACTCAACCTGCTGGATACGGATGAACGTTCAATGCTTATGGGTAATAGCCAAGCACAACAAACGCCGTACCCTAGGGATATTCCACTACATCGGATATTTGAACAGCAAGCTTCACTTGTGCCGGAACATATCGCAGTTGTGTTGGAAGAAGAGTCCATGACATATGCCGAGCTAAATGAGGCGGCGAATGCGCTAGCGAGATGGATGACAAATCGTGGGGTAACCCAACATTCGCGTGTCGCGCTTGTGCTTTCTCGATCTTGTGACATGCCGATTGCCATTCTCGCAGTCTTGAAAACAGGTTCGGCTTATGTACCAATCGATCCCAAATATCCAGCAGATCGTATTCGATTCATGCTTCAGGATGCTGGTATTTCCACACTTATTGCGGGTGCCTCGACAACCAGTATGTGCCGTGAGCTTTTGTGCGAATCCGATATGAGTATCGATGTCATTGATATGGATGCTAAACGCGGGGAGTGGAGGAAGGAAGACAACCATAACCTGTTTGTTGAATCAACGGCGCAGGATATTGCCTATATTATGTACACCTCTGGCTCTACGGGTATTCCGAAGGGCATTTTGACAACTCATCGCAACGTTTCCCGAGTTGTTGTGGATACAGACTATATCCGTTTAACAGATGAAGATGTCTTGCTGCAGTTATCCAATTATTCCTTTGATGGTTCGACCTTTGACTTGTATGGAGCTTTGTTGAACGGATCCAAGCTTGTTCTTGTAAATGAAGACGATCTGCTAGATATCCATCAGTTGATAAGGTTGGTCAGAAACAATAATGTCAGTGTGTTTTTTACGACTACGGCATTGTTTAATACATTGGTCGATCATGGACTGGAAGAGTTACCTAAGCTTCGTCACATTCTGTTCGGTGGTGAGCGGGCATCTGCCCCGCATGTTAAGAGAGCGCTACGTACTCTAGGCCCTGGGGTGCTATTACATGTATATGGACCGACAGAATCATCCGTCTTTGCAACCTGTTATAAGGTCGAAGAGTTGGAACAAGACGGAGTAATCATTCCAATTGGCAAGCCGATTGCACATTCAGAAGCGTATGTCTTGGATGTGAGTGGAAATATGGTTCCTGCAATTGTTCCTGGCGAGCTATGTATTGCAGGTGATGGCGTAGCTTCAGGTTATTTAAATATGCAAGAGATGACTGACTCTAAATTTATTCCGCATCCCTTCAAGGCTGGGGAATTGTTATACAAGACGGGAGATTTGGTCAGACGATTGCCAGATGGAAATTTAGAGTTTATGGATCGAATGGATACGCAGGTGAAGTTGCGCGGATTCCGTATTGAGCTTGGAGAAATCGAGAGTAAGCTGCTAGAGTGCGCTGGTATGAGAGAAGCCGTTGTAGTCTTGAGATACCGTGATAGTGATCCGCTACTATGCGCCTATGTCGTAGCTGAAGAGTCGATATCTATTGAACGGCTGCGCGTAGAGCTGGCTGTGAAGCTTCCGACGTTTATGATTCCCGCTGCGTTCGTACAACTGGAGAAGCTTCCGCTCACCGCGAATGGGAAATTGAACAAAAATGCGTTGCCTGAGCCGGATTATACCGCACAAGGAGTGGCTGCTGCATATGTCGCGCCGGCGACCCTTACGGAGGAGAAGGTTGCGGGGATCTGGCAACAGGTGTTGAAGGTAGAAGCTGTCGGTGTATGCGATCATTTCTTCGAACATGGCGGGCATTCTCTGAAAGCGGCGACGCTCGTATCTGAAATTTATAAACAATGCCAGGTTCGAATGCCGATCAAGGAGATTTTCCAGCGTCCGACGGTGAGAGAACAAGCAGCATGGATCGACGGAGCGAGTAAAGAGGCATTTGATCCAATCTTACAGGTACCTATGTCATCATCTTATCCATTGAGTCCTTCACAACAGCGAATATTCCTTATTGAAGCAATGGGGGATGTTGGGATAACTTATCATATTCCGCTTGTACTGCGTTTAACGAAGCAAGTTCAGCGCAGTGAGCTTGCGCGGGGCATTAGGGAGCTTATCAGCCTGCATGAACCGTTACGAACATCGTTCCGTTTGACTGGCGGCGAGGCATGTCAGATTGTGCATGAACGAGTCCATTTCGAGCTACAGGAAACAAAATGTGAAGAGAATGGGTTAGAAGAGTTGTTCCGAACATTCGTACAGCCACTCGACTTGGCGCAAGCGCCAATGCTCGACGCTCGTCTTGTAAGTTGTGAATCGGGTGAAGCTTACCTATTCCTTAATCTGCACCACATTATCGCTGATGGCATATCTATCGGGTTAATCATGGAGCAACTTGTACAACTAGTAGATGGAGAGAACCTAGAGCCACCTCTTGTTCATTACAAGGACTATGCCGTATGGAGAACAAAACAGAATGTGACTGAGCGACTGCTTGAGAGTGATCGTTATTGGCAGTCTCAACTTGCAGCACCGCTACCACTTCTAGATATGCCACTTGATTTCCCTCGTGGAGAACGGCAATCTTTCGGTGGCGAGACAGTGGTATTCGACATCCCTGCTCAGCTATCTAATCGCCTACAAGATTTGTCGGACACCATTGGCGTTAGCCTAAACAGCGTGCTATTTGCATCCTATGCGATATTGCTCCAGAAATATACGGGCCAGAGGGATTTGGTCATTGGCGCCCTAACGGCTGGAAGGACCCATCCTGATACGACGAATATGGTCGGGATGTTTAATGGATTCCTACCTATTCGTCTTGAAGTGGAGGAAGTCGAAAGCTTCATTCAGATTGCAAAGGATGCCCATGAACAATTGCTTGCAGCATTCGAGTATCAAGAAACTTCCTTTGATCGAATGATCGAAGCGGCACAATTGTCGTATGAACCATCGCGTAATGCACTGTTTGATACGATGCTGATTTTGCATAACCAGTTCGATGCTAACCCTGAGGTGAAGGGCCGTACATGGGGATTACAACCCGTTCCAATTAGCGGGAATGCTACGTCCAAGCTCGATTTTAAATTAGATATTTATGGTAATGGCAGCAGCGGTCTACGTGGAGAATTGGAATTTAACACAAGCCTGTTCCGAAGAGATACGATGGAGCGTCTTGCTCAGCGATTGATGATTCTGCTGGAGCAAGTGGTAGATCATCCAGCGGAGAGTTCTTCTTCTATTCGCTTGATCTCGGATATGGAGGAGCAAGTCCTACTTCGGGAATGGAATGATACGATTAATGATTATCCTCAAGGCTGCACTATTCATGGAATGTTTGAGACACAGGTAGCGAAGACCCCTGATGCCATTGCGATCCGATCTCGGGAAGGGACGCTTACTTACGGGGAACTGAATGAGCGGGCAAATCGGCTCGCTCTGCAACTCCGTAATAAGGGAGTCGAGGCAGATTCGATCATACCGATTGTTGCACAACGTTCTTTTGCAATGATGATTGGCATTATGGGTATTTTAAAGGCCGGAGCCGCTTACTTGCCTATCGACCCTGAATTTCCTGAGGATCGGATTCGCTATATTCTCGAAGATAGTGGGGCCACGCTTCTGTGCGCAGAGCGCAGATGGATGGATCGGTTGTCGTTCGAAGGAGAAATTGTTGATCTCGAAGGTTTAGAGGAGAACGTGGAACTTCTGTCGGAAGTGCTGGAACCAATATCCAACTCGCGGAATTTGGCCTACGTCATTTATACATCTGGATCTACCGGCAAACCGAAGGGTGTCATGATTGAGCACGAATCGGTCATAAACCGATTGCATTGGATGCAATGTCAATATCCTATAGATTCTCAGGATATTATTCTACAAAAGACACCGATTACGTTCGATGTTTCGGTATGGGAGCTGTTCTGGTGGAGCTTTGTCGGCGCTTCCGTTTATTTGTTGGAGCCACATGGAGAGAAGGAGCCGCAGATCATGATGAGCGTTGTGGACGAGCAGTCCGTGACAGTCATGCACTTTGTTCCTTCCATGCTCAGCGTATTTCTTCAATATGCAACGGAATCGGGACGGGATAAGCCGCTCGGTGATATGCGCTATGTGTTTACAAGCGGAGAGGCATTGAAGCCTGCGCATGTGGAAGGTTTCTATCAAATGATTTCACGTGGAGAGGCGAACACTAGTCTCATTAATTTGTATGGACCGACCGAGGCAACTGTGGATGTCAGCGCTTATGATTGTGCCAACTATTCACAAGGGTCAGTGCCAATTGGCGCGCCGATAGACAATACACGATTATATGTTGTTGACGAGCAGCTGAGTCTTCAGCCAATCGGCATTCCGGGAGAGCTTTGTATTGCAGGGGTAGGTCTCGCTAGAGGTTATCTCAATCGTGGTGAGTTGACGGCAGAGAAATTTGTACCCGATACATTCTTCCCTGGCGAGCGAATGTATCGGACAGGAGATCGTGCGCGTTGGCTACCAGATGGTAATATCGAATATTTGGGCAGATTCGACCATCAGGTTAAAATCAGGGGTCTTCGGATTGAATGCGGAGAGATAGAGCATGCGTTACTGCAACTCGAGACGGTCTCTGATGCGGTTGTCACAACAGTGAAGGATCGAGTAGGTGAGATAGCATTGTGCGCTTACGTAGTGACAACTTATACACTTGATGAGCGTGAACTGAAGAATACACTCAAGCGGTCGCTCCCAGAATATATGGTTCCATCGCTATTTGTTTTCATGAGTGCGCTACCGCTGAGTGCAAGCGGTAAGACTGACCGTAACCGGCTTCCGCAACCGACTTATTCTGATTCTGTCGGCGGGGGAGAGCCGCGCAATGAAACAGAGCGGCGACTAGCCGAGCTATGGAGGCATATCCTTGGCGTTGATCGGGTAAGTGTAGACGACCATTTCTTTGTATTAGGTGGACATTCGCTTCGCGCTGCTCAGTTATCCGGAGCGGTGGAACAGCAACTGGAGGTCGCCTTCTCGATGAAGGATGTGTTCGGGGCTCCAATATTGGAGGATATGGCGGCGTTCATCGATGCGGCGCCGAGGAAAGCGGTAGTGAATATTCAGAGAACGAAGCAGCAGGCTACGTATCCGTTGTCACTTGCCCAGAACCGAATGTTCGTGCTGCATCATGTGAATCCATCTGGGACGACCTACAATTTGCCACTTGCGCTAAAGATGATAGGTGAGTTAGATGTGGAGCGGATGCAACAGGCGCTGCAAGGTCTTATCGACCGGCATGAACCGCTAAGGACGAGCTTCGAATGGAACGAAGGTGTGCCTGTTCAACGCATTCATGAACATGTGACGTTGATAGCAAATATTACAAGAGTTGAAGATGTGAATAGTGTGGAAGGAGCAAAAGGATTTATTGAGCCGTTTGACTTACAGAGGGCTCCGCTTCTACGCGCTTCGATGATGACGAATGGTGAACAGGATCATATGCTCCTTCTCGACATGCATCATATCGTATCTGATGGTATTTCCATGTCTGTGTTGGCAAAGGATTTCTCTGTGTTGTACCGCAGAGGCACACTCCCTCCGCTTGATGTCCAATACAGAGATGTTGCCGTATGGCAGCAAGCTTGGATGAGTAGCGATGACCGGTATCGGCAGGAGCAATATTGGCAGGAGACACTGTCGGGAACATTACCGCTTCTGGACTTGCCAACGGACAGGCCTCGCTCCGTCGAGCAGAGCTTCGCGGGAAGCAAGCTTATCGACTCACTACCCATTACGCTGATGGAGGGGGTAGAGTCATTAGCAATGGCGTCAGGTATGACGTCCTACCACATTCTGCTGGCCTGTTTCCACCTTCTGCTCTACAAAATGACGGGGCAAGAGGATATCATCGTTGGAACGCCGATAGGCGGAAGATTTCATCCAGTGACTGAGACGCTTGTTGGGATGTTTGTTAATACGGTTGCCATACGCAGCGAGCCATCGGGTGATCTGACCTTTCTCGAGTTCGCGGAATCAATAAAAGAGAGAGTGCTGGGAGCGATGCACAACGGCATGCTACCGTTTGAGCATTGCGTGACCGCTCTTGATGTACCGCGCGATCTAAGCCGGAATCCAATCTTCGATGTGATGTTTGTTTTGCAGAACATGGAGACTCCAACGATGGAGGCAGATAAGCTTCGATTGGAGTCATGTTCGCTGGAACATGCCGTATCCAAGCTGGATATGACGTTTGAGCTGGCGGAACGAGAAGGCAGAATGGATATCGCCGTAGAGTATGCGACGGCTCTGTTCGACCCGGATAGCATTCGTAGGATTATAAGCTCCTATATCCGCATTGTAGAGACGGTTACGCGGGATGAAGATATTCCATTGTGTCAAATCAGCTTGCTGACGGCAGAGGAAGAAGCGAGTCAAATTAATGCTTTCAATGGGACAGCTATAGCCTATCCAAGTCAAAGGACTGTGGAGAGCTATCTGGAAGCACAGGCAGAGTGGATTCCCCATGCAACGGCTGTTGTAGATGATGAATTGGGGGAAATGTCGTATGGCGAGTTGAATGAGCGTGCCAATCGTCTGGCAAGGGCGCTGAGAAAACGAGGGGTAAAGTGCGAGGATACCGTTGCGATCATGATGGAACGTTCCATCGAAATGGTCATTGCGATCTTCGGGATATTGAAGGCGGGAGCGGCGTATGTGCCAATAGCGCCTCAATTACCAGAGGAGCGCATCCATTATATGCTTTCCGATTCTGGAGCAACGATCGTACTAACACGGGGCACAGGATTTCGTAATTTAGCACTAGGTTCCGAGATATTGGATGTCGCGAATGTGTTACAGCAGGAGCAGGATGGTTCGGCTTTGGAGAAGATCCATCATTCGCGTAACCTGGCTTATGTGCTGTATACATCGGGTTCAACGGGACAACCCAAGGGTGTCATGATTGAGCATCATTCTATCGTCAACCGTATCATGTGGATGCAGAATAACTATTCCTTGGATATGGACGATGTTATTTTACAGAAAACGCCGATCACATTCGATGTGTCGGTCTGGGAACTGTTTTGGTGGAGTTTTGTTGGAGCTAAACTGTGCCTGCTTGCGCCTGGCGGAGAGAAGGATCCTGGAGCAATCGTAAATGCGATTGCGAAACATGCGGTGACGACTATGCATTTTGTACCGTCGATGCTTCATCTCTTCATGGACAGTCTTGGCATTGTTGAAGCTGGTGAGGATCTTGTGAGCTTGCGTACTATCTTCGCTAGCGGCGAGGCTCTCACAGTCGATCAGGTGGAGCGATTCAGAAGTAATATCGGCAAACCATATCATGCGGCGCTCATCAACCTGTATGGTCCGACTGAGGCGACGGTTGATGTGTCATATTACAATTGCATGGAAGAAGAATCTCTGACAAGTGTACCGATTGGGAAGCCAATCGATAATATCTCTTTATATGTTGTGAACGACGCTTTGCGGCTACAACCTGTAGGAATTGCTGGAGAGCTGTGTATCTCAGGTGTTGGCTTGGCTCGTGGTTACTGGAGACGCCCTGATTTGACAACGGATAGGTTCGTGAAGAATCCTTTCGTAGCTGGTGAAGTGATGTACCGGACAGGAGACTTGGCGAGATGGCTACCGGACGGAAATATCGAATACTTGGGACGAATGGATCACCAAGTGAAGATAAGAGGATATCGCATTGAGTGTGGCGAGATCGAACATGCGCTCATCAATCATCCAAGTGTGAAAGAAGCCGTTGTGATTAAACGTGAAGGAACTGCTGGATCAGCAGAATTCCTATGCGCCTATATCGTATCTTCGGAGCCTGTTACCTCGATGCAATTACGAGAACATCTGGCAACAACGTTGCCCGACTACATGATCCCAGCCGTCTATGTGGAGCTACCGCAGATGCCGTTGTCTCCGAATGGCAAAGTAGATCTGAAGGCATTGCCAGCACCAGATGGGATGTTGGATACAGGGATGCGCTATGTCGAAGTTTCAGGTGAAACGCAGCGAGCGATCGTCGTTGTATGGGGAGAGTTACTTGGTCGCTCGGATATCGGTGCGAATCATAATTTCTTCGATGTCGGTGGGGAATCGTTGCTACTCATCCGCGTTCATCAACGTCTGGACGAGCTATACCCTGGTGTGCTGAAGGTGACGGATTTGTTCAACTATCCGACGATCGCATTGCTTGCTGAATTTATCGACTCACGGGGTGATAGGCTTCGCGTCTGGCATTGGAGTGGTATTTCGTTGCGGGATGATTGTACGAATGAAGCATATGCTGCGCAATGGAAGGGTTCGTTCCAATTGACGTTGGACACAGATTTGGTACAGGGGCTGAATAAGCTCGCGGAGTCTCAATCCGTTGCTGTAGAATCGGTAACTCTGGCGCTTTATCTACTGTTCTGGAAGCAGCAAGCAGATTCGAATCATATCCTATTGCCTGTCGCAACATCTAAAGGACGGATCGCTCCTATTGAGATTGATTTCAGCACAGTGAAGGAGTTCAACGAAATGCTACGAGTAGTCGTTTCGTCGTTGACTGATGCTGAGGTGAACTATGATTTGCAGCAGGTGAAGTTAGAGCGCGAAAATCATGACGGATTTAGTGTGGCGCCGTTGTATGTGGACGGATCGAAGAACAGCATTACTACGGGGCAGGAACTGCTCCAAGTATTTGATATCGTCCTGACGATGGATAGTAGCAAGGGAACAGCAGCTAAGGGTGTCATAAATGGGTTATTGGAATTTAATGCACGCCGTTTGAAGAAGGAGAAAGTCAAGGAATGGGCACAAGGGTATGTCAAACTGCTGAGGATGGCTGTTCATCAGTTTCAACAGACAGCAAATTCTGCTACTGACGACAACTAGAAAAATAAGTCGAAAATGCAAAGGAGCACCTATGTGAAAAAGATATTATTAATGATTGGGAATATTGCTCTCTATTTGGGTATCTTCTATGCCGTGCTATTTTTGCTAAGGGAGACCTATCAGTGGGAGGCTACTGCTGGCTTTGCGAGATTTCTAGATTATAATCCTGCTATGTTCATGGCAGTGCTCTCTGGTTCAATCTTGTTGCTCTACATGCTGTTATTCCGCTTGAAGAGAAGCATATGGCCCGGGCAGGTGCAAACCTTGTTTCAGACGAGTGGTTTTAAACGGATTTCACTCAAAAATACGTTATTTATGTTTGGAATGGGGTTAGCAGGCTGTCTATTTAGCATCGGGCTTATGGAAATAGACCTTGTAGCACGCAACTTCCCTTCCATTCCAGGTCTTGTGAATGACATGATGAGAAGTGACTCCATTTTGTTCGTCATTCTTGGAGTAGGTCTGCTAGGTCCGATTTACGAGGAGATATTGTTTAGAGGATTAATTTACAATCATTTACGATCCGTTATGCCTATGATTACTGCGATTATTGTACAAGCTGCAGTCTATGCATATTTTCAACCGAGTCTAAGTTTGTCTGCTATCGGACTTGGATCGGGGATTATATATGCGATATTGTGCATTCGACTGTCCTCCATATGGGCTCCAATTATTTTACAAACTTCAGCGATGAGTCTCATCTTTATTGCTAAGTATGTTGGATTCTATGAAGCGGTAGATAAACTAGGCGAAGGTATGCTGTATGTCATAACCATTGTGAGCCTACTCAGTTTACTAGCAGGTACTGTATATGTATGGAGAAATGGCAATGGAGAAACTAGGGACCCTGTACAAGGGAAATCTATTCCGACGAGTGGGGGGTTATAAGTTGAAACAATGGGGTCTAATGTTAGCAAAAGTTGGCGTTATTATCGGCATTTATTTTGCTTGGTTTTTCACGGCACTATATATATTCAATCATTTCATTTATCAGGATAATGCGTGGTTTCAGCAGAATACATTAATCTTTATCGTCTTTAATGATATTGTGAGTTTCCCGCTTATGTACCTCGCACTGAAATATATTTTTAAAGTGAATATATTTCAAGCTGCACGGTATCGGAAGATGGGGGGGAGAGCGCTTGTGCTCTCCCTAGTTGTTGGCTTAGGAGCAGGGCTATTCACAGTTGCATTTGCACAATGGCCTGGAATTCAATCCGAATTAGTACAATTCAATGTTCTTTTCGATTATCTTTATCGGGTCGAGTGGTATGTGTTTCTACTGTTCCTTCTTCTTGGAAATATATATAAGGAAACGTTATTCAGAGGGGTACTCCTTAATGCGTTTAGAGGCGTCCTTCCATTATTTATTTCCATTGTACTTCAAGGTATTTTGTACGGCGTATTATTTTTTACCGGCGATATCCCGCTATCGATTTACGGATTTCTAGGAGCTGTTATTTTTGCTCTGATCTATGTCTGGTTCGATTCCATCTGGGCGCCAATAGCAGCTCAAGTGGCTTGCCAAGGCATACAGTATATCCTTTGGCATTCGGGTCCTAAGACAGACAATCTTGCTGTATTAACAACTGGAATGGCCATATCTCTTATAATCATTGTCATTGGAATCTTCTTAGCCAAGCGGGAGGTTCGTAATACATCAACACAACAAGGGGCGATTAATCTGTGAGAACAGTATTGATATTCGCTAAATCTCTGTTATATCTCATCATTTATGCAGGAATCGTCATGCTTATGAATACAGCGATATATAACTGGATAACACAGCCCGATCTAAAAACTTGGTTTAACAACAATCCAGCGAGCATTTTTATTATCGCCAATCTCATTGTTCTTGCACTCTATATACCTTTACAACGATTGCAACGTATTTCTTTTACCGATCTGGGCTTTATCCCTCCGAAATCGTTGGTGGTTAGCGCTGGAGCAGGTCTTTCACTGGGTCTGTTTATTGCATCATTCTCAGGGATCTCTTGGATCAAAGACAACTACCCTGAAATAGCTAATCTAGTAACTTTCATTATTGATGGAGGGCACTTTTTAGTTATTTTATTTGGAAGCATCCTACTAGGATCTTTATTAGAAGAATGGCTCTTCCGAGGTTTGTTGCTACATTTGTTCCGCGAGCGATTCTCCACACTAATGTCGGTATTGCTGCAAGCTGTGTTTTTTGGGGCTGTCTTTATGAATATAACCGTAGGTCTCTTTGCGGCACTAGGAGCAGTTATTTATGGTGTGATTCGTGTCTCGACAGGGTCGATATGGTCATCATTAATTACACATATGATCAGTACGACCTCCCTGTATGTTGTATCGCTTTTTATTAAAGAGTGGTCTTCAGGTACGGTGGTTGCATTTACCGTTATTAGTGGTTTGGCACTTCTAGCGCATATTTTTGTTCTGTTATTTCGTTCTCGCCGACTGCCACAGAATAAGCAAGCAGCAGGTAGCTTCAAATAGAGTAGAAGGGAGTGTGAGGCATGTTTCAACTTGATCTGCTGGAGGAGAAAACGGATATACGCAAATCGGATTCATTCGATGATGAAATTATAGAAACATCATTAAAAGAAATAGCAATTGTAGGTATTTCCGCAAAGCTGCCTCAGGCGCAAACTCATAACGAATTTTGGGATGTGCTGCTAAGTGGTATCGATTGTGTAGGTGAATTTCCGGAGTCCCGTCGGCGTGAACTTGAGCCGTATTTACAGAAGCTTGGAGCAATGTACAACAATATTTCTATATTTGATGGAGCATATCTGGACGATATTTCATCATTTGATTATTCATTCTTTCGATTGTCTCCAAAAGAAGCTTCTTTGATGAGTCCCAACCAGAGGTTGTTTCTACAGACGGCATGTAACGCGCTTGAGGACGGTGGATATGGGGGAGAGGCGCTTCAAGGTACGCGTACGGGTGTTTTTATTGGTCACAATGCGGATGCTTTGCATGATTATAAAAGGGTAATCGAGGCGGTTAACCCGGAAGCTCTCTCTCTAGCAGCTCCAGGAAATTTAAGCTCAATGATAGCAAGTCGAATCTCATATTTACTCAATCTGCGTGGTCCTGCGATTAGTGTAGATACAGCATGTTCTTCTTCGCTAGTGGCGGTTCATCTAGCTTGTCAGTCTATTCGTAGTGGAGAATGTGATATGGCATTGGCTGGCAGCGTGAAGATCAATCTGTTACCGCTTGATATCGGTATTCGGTTAGGTATTGAATCAAGCGATAATCGGGCCAAACCGTTTGATGATTCCTCGGACGGAACAGGTATCGGAGATGGTGTTGTAGCTATGTTGCTTAAACCACTTTCCACAGCGCTTCAAGACGGGGATCACATCTATGCTGTCATTAAAGGCAGCGCTACCAATCAAGACGGAAGCTCAGTTGGCATTACTGCTCCAAATGCGTTGGCACAGGAGGATGTGATTGTTAGGGCTTGGGAAGCTGCGGGGATTGATCCTGAAACGGTAACTTATATGGAAGCGCATGGTACGGGGACTACGCTTGGAGATCCAATTGAGGTTGACGGTATTACACGCGCATTTAGCCGATTTACGGATAAGATGCAGTTCTGTGCAATTGGTTCAATTAAAAGCAATATTGGTCACCTAGATCATGCGGCTGGTATCGCTGGTCTATTAAAAGGAATACTCTCGCTCTATCATAAGCAACTTCCGCCGACGTTACACTTTCGATTTCCGAATCGCAAAATTTCGTTTATTGATTCGCCCCTCTATGTGAATAATGAGTTGATGCCATGGAGTGATGAAAACGGGGCGAGACGATGTGGCGTTAGCGCATTTGGTATGAGTGGTACAAATTGTCATGTCGTATTGGAGGAAGCGCCTCTAATAAATAATGAGATTAATAAATATGAGGTAGAAGATGATGTAAGTCTCCTTTGCTTGTCTGGACATAGCAAGGGAGCATTGAAGCACATGATTCAGGGCTATCGGGAATGGATTTCTGCCCGTGATGCGGATAGCTGGAGCATAGAAGATCTTTGTTTCACCGCAGCCACAGGACGGGGTCATTACAAATATAGACTGGCGATCGTTGCTGCTGATCAGGTTGAGCTTCGACGGATTATTAATTCTCTGGACATCGAGCGGATCGGGGAAATGAATGCACTGGAGGTGTATTATGGGTTCGCCGCCTCGACGGATGCTGGCATTAGTGATGAAGTAGTTGTGCAGGAACTTTTGGATCACGAAGCGAGCGGTAAACGAAGGGACCGCGGGATGTTAATTCAAATAGCTGAGCGTTATGTTGCCGGAGCTAGGATGGATTGGGCACGGATGTATAGTAGAGAACATCGCCAACGTATTCCTATTCCCGTATATCCTTTCGACCGTCATTCCTGCTGGGTTGAAGAGTCTAGTGCCCAGTCGAATAGTTCCCCGTTATCTATGATTCAGGACTTGTGGACACGCAATGAGGTTCCAGTGGACCTGAGAATAGAAATGGAAGAAGCATTTGCTAGCTGGCGGAGTAGGCTTCAGCAGCAGGAGCAAGGGCAAGGAAATGAAGAGCAATTCAGAATCGTATCGCTGCTCGGTGAATGCGGGAATATGGAAGTCGGACAAAGCGTAGCGGATGTATGGGGGGAGATACTCGGCTATGGCGAGCTTCATACCGACGCAAACTTCTATGAACTAGGCGGAGATTCTATCATTGCTCTCAAAATTATGAATAGGCTTAGTGAACGTTGGGATGTTCGGCTTGAAGTCGTTGATATACTCGCAAACCCGGTACTGGGAACGTTTGCTGATGCAGTAACGGAACGTAGATTGAAATCTGTAAAGGAAGTAGAAGATGAAGCAATTATCATATTGCCGATTCCATCCGGTGAGCATTATGTCATATCATCTCCACAGCAGCGGATGTATCTTCAGCAGTTAGCAACACCGGACGACAGAAGCTACAATTTGCCGGAACTGCTCCATATGGATGGCGATATCGATGCGTCTAGGCTGGAAGCTTCCATTCAGACTCTAATTCAACGCCATGAGATGTTGAGAACATCGTTTGCAGTTGTTGAGGGAGAAATTCGGCAGTTCGTTCATGAACGGGTGCCCTTTACATTAACTAGGTTGCAGGTGACCGAAGAAGAGCTGCCGTTGGTTTTGCAGAACTTATTTGTTCCCTTTGATCTAAATCAGGCCCCGCTACTTTATGCGACATTACTCACGATTAGTTCAGATCAACATGTACTGTTTTTGGATCTTCATCATATTGCTTCTGATGGCATGTCGGCTGGCATATTACTCGGTGAGCTTGTAAGGCTTTACCGTGGAGAGCTGCTGGAACCACTTAAACTGCAATACCGAGATTATGCTGCTTGGCAGCAACAACTGCCTCAATCGGAACGAATGGAGCGTCAGGGGCAGTTCTGGATGAATCAATGCAAGGGTGAATGGCCCGTACTACAGCTGCCAACGGACTTTCCTCGTCCCCCTATTAAGAGTAGCCGTGGAGAAACTTTTGATCTTTACGTGGATGCTGGTTTGGCAGCAAGCATTCGTGAATTGGCAAAAGGGACGGAAAGTACACTCTTTATGGTATTGCTTACTGCTTACTATACCTTGCTTGCGAAGTATACGGGCGGAGAGGATTTTGCTGTTGGCACACCTATTTCTGGACGAGTAAATCGTGAGGTGGAGTCGGTTGTTGGTATGTTTGTAGGTACACTTGTGTTGCGTGGCTATCCGCAGGCCGACAAAACGTTCCTACAGTTTTTGGCTGAGGTGAAAGCAACAGCAGTTAAAGCATATGAGAACGCAGATTTCCCATTTGAAAAGCTAGTTCAACTAGTCGACAGACGTGATACAAGTCGAAATCCACTGTTCGATACGATGTTTATTATGCAAAATTTGAATACGCCAGACTTCTCCGGAGAAGGTCTGACATATAAACATGAACGTTTCCCCCATGGAACTGCTAAATACGATTTAATGATTCAAGCAGTTGAAGGAAAAGAGGGTATACGTTTAGTTGTCGAGTATTGTACCGATTTGTTCCGTCTTGAGACCGTGCAGACATTCATGCGGCATTATATATCCTTATTAAAGCATGTGACAAGCAATCCAGGACTTACATTAGCGGATTGCGAAATGTTATCTGCGCAAGATTATACCCAGCTTTTATCTGATTTCGGTAGTCGTGATACTCAGTTCGATACACCACGTAGATTTCAAGAATCCTTCGAGGAACAGGCGAGGTGGGTGCCGGAGAGCTGTGCGGTTCAACACCGTGGACAGTCGATCACATACAGGGAGCTAAATGAACGAACGAATCGATTGGCTCGGAGGCTTCAACAGAGCGGCGTAGGTGCGCATACCATTGTAGGCGTTATGGCAGAAAGATCCATACCCATGCTGATAGGTATGATCGCTATTATGAAAGCTGGCGGCGCTTATTTACCAATTGATTCGAATTTCCCTCAAGAACGAATTGATTATTTATTGTCTGACAGTGAAACGAAATTGCTTCTAACAGATCGAATTGATGCTTTAGAAGTAGGTTCTTCATTAGAATTGATCGCACTTGATGGGGATTATGTATATGAGGGTGATGGAAGCAATTTGGAGCTGGCGGGTTCTGTTGAAGATCCAATGTATGTTATCTATACTTCCGGCTCCACAGGCGAGCCAAAGGGAGTGGTTGTTTCCCATCGTAGTTTTTTCAATTTCGGGCATTCGCTCAAACGATTTTATCGTGAGAGATTTGATGAACGCGATCGTTGCTTGAGTCTGACTAACATTTCGTTTGATGTGAGCGTATGCGAGCTATTTATGCCGCTAATGTTTGGTGCAAGCGTCATCCTCTATCCTGAGCCCAAATTGATTGATCCGAGGCAACTTGCTTCTGTAATCGTGTCAGAGGGGGTGACCTTTGCCTACATTCCTCCAACGATGCTTAAAGATGTTGCACGCGCATTGGAGCAATCGGAAACTAAACTTCAGCTTAACAAAATGCTCGTTGGGGTCGAACCTATCAAGGATGAGACACTTGAGTTATTCGTAAGTCTGAACCCTAATATATGTATTGTGAACGGTTATGGACCAACAGAAGCAACGATTTGTTCCAATATGTATGTGTATAAGTCTGGCGCTCCATGTGGAAAAACGGTGCCGATTGGAGGACCAATGCATGGCGTCGAAATTTATATATTAGGTTTCGGGGACAGACTTGCGCCAATAGGGGTAACTGGAGAGCTGTGTATCGCGGGCAGTGGACTAGCGCTAGGTTACTATAACAAACCTGAGTTGACTGCAAGCCGATTTGTCCAGCATCCAATGCTGGACGGAAAGCTGCTGTATCGTACTGGCGATCTGGCGAAATGGCTTCCGGACGGCAATGCCATGTATTTGGGCAGGTTGGATCACCAGATTAAGATTAGAGGCATTCGTGTTGAGTTAGGTGAAATACAGACACACTTGCTACGGAATGAAGCCGTAGATGAAGCTTTTGTCATCGCTACTGAAGACAATGAGGGTGACAAAAGTATATGCGCTTATATCGTCTTGAATCGTCAAATCGAAATGTTTGAAATTAAAAACAGCTTGAAGAGCAAGTTGCCTGATTACATGATCCCGTCCTATTTGATAACGATGGATGCCATACCGCTCACACCAAATGGTAAGGTAGATCGTAAGGCTCTGCCGGAGCCTTCCCTTCAGTTGCAGGAAGTAAGAGATGTCGTATTGCCACGTACAACACTGGAAGCGAATGTAGCTGAGGTTTGGCAAGATGTATTAGGCTTCGGTGGTTTTAGTATTTACGACGACTTTTTTGAGCTTGGCGGTCATTCGCTTAAAGCTGCAGTGCTGGCAGGCCGCATTCATGAGAAGATGGGTATCGAGGTGCCCCTTGGTATCTTGTTCCAGGCACCTACTGTTGCATCGATGGCAGCATGGATTTCAGAAGAGGTAAATCGTAATGAAGGTCAATTCACACCAACATATGAACGAATTCAGCGACAACCCGATCGGGCACATTATCCGATGTCTCGGGCGCAAAGAAGACTATATCTGTTGGGGTTATTTTCAACAGAGGATACAGCATATAATTTGTCATTTGTTTTGCATATGCGTGGAAGACTGGATGTTGCGAAGCTTGAAGAGGCATTTGGTACAGTAATTATGAGACATGAAACTTTGAGGACTACTTTTCATTATGAGGGTGATGAGTTCAATCAGTGTATCCATTCTGATACTATGTTCGAGCTTGAAAACTTCGAGTTGAGTGAAGATGAGAAATCTATAGTTTTGTCCGACGCTACAAAAATAACATCTAAGGCATTTATCGATGGGCTAATGTTGAAGTTTATTAAACCATTCAGCTTGGAAACAGGCCCCTTGCTTCGTGTAGGTCTGGTTTCGTTGGAGCAGGAGCGTCACTTACTTCTGCTGGACATGCATCATATTGTGTCAGACGGTGTGTCCGTTAGCGTGCTGGTGAAGGAGCTGACTGAGCTCTACAGCGGTAATAATCCCTTGGAGCTTCCTGTACAGTACAGGGATTATTCAGTATGGCAAGAGCAGAGACTGCAAGGTGAAACCTATGCAGGACATGAGGAACATTGGTTACAGACGTTCAAAGGTGAGTTACCTGTACTGGAGTTACCAACGGACAAGGTGCGTCCGTCGGTTCAAAGCTATGAAGGACAAGCCATTATTTTTACTTTGAATACAGAGTTAGCACAGGGCGCTCGTCGATTGGCGCGTGAGTATAACACAACGCTTTATACTGTGCTGTTAGGTGCATATGCAATATTGCTAGGCAAATACAGCGGCCAAGAGGACATCGCTATCGGTACGCCTGTAGCGGGTCGGAGCCATGTTGATGTGGAAGGCTTAATTGGAATGTTCGTTAATACAGTAGCCATTCGCACTCGGCCGGAAGAAAGCCGGACGTTGGGTGATTACGTAACTCTGCTTCATCATGACGTATTACTTGCGCTGGAGCATCAGGAGTATCCGTTTGAGGAACTGGTAGAGCGTTTAGGGCATGAGAAAGATCAAAGCCGCAATCCGCTGTTCGATACTATGTTCATTTTGCAAAATATGAATCAATCCGTACTTGAAGCGGGAGAATTGACATTCGAGCAGTTACACTTTGATCCAGGAGTAAGTAAGTTCGATCTGACCATGGTGGCAGCAGAAAGTGGAAATGAAATTGTGTTTACTCTGGAATATGCAACTAGCCTGTTCCATGAAGAGACGATACAGCGGTTAGCGCGTCATTATCGTGCAATTGTACGCGAGATGACTGTTAGCAACGGCCCCATACGAAGATTAGGCGATCTAGTTATTATGGATGATGAAGAAAAGGCGCAGTTGTTAACCGTGTTTAATCGATACGAGAGTGAAGTAGGGAAGGAAGGTTTCTTACCTGCTGATGAACATGCACAATGGGTAAGTATATTAACTGAGATTGAGAAACAAGCGGAGCGAACGCCTAACGCAGCGGCGATTCAGTGCGGTGCGGAGCAAATGACGTATCGCGAGCTGAATGAACGGGCGAACAACTTAGCGCATACGCTTCGTAGTCGGGGCGTTGGACCCGAACGGATTGTTGCGCTGATGGCCGACCGTTCACCACTACTGCTGGTAGCCATTCTCGGCATACTGAAGGCGGGCGGAGCGTACGTCGCGATTGATCCGTCCTACCCTGCGGAGCGTATAGGCTGGATGCTGGAGGATTGTGGCGAGCAACTGCTGCTGACGGAAAGGGCGTACGCTGGAAGAGTGCGAAGCGCAGTGGAGGAATGGTATTTGGATGATCCTGATCTGTATGCTGCTGACCGTAGTAATCTCGAAACTATGTACCTTCCGGACCATCTAGCCTACGTTCTGTACACATCAGGTTCAACGGGAAGACCTAAGGGTGCCATGATTGAGCATCGGGGACTGGCGAGCTTCGTGAAGGGATTTCGGGAGCGACTTCCAATGGCGGAAGGCCAAGGCATACTAGCGATGGCGACTATCTCGTTCGACATCTTTATTGTGGAGAGTCTGTTGCCGCTGACGCTGGGTATGCGGATCGTGCTGGCGAATGAAGAGGAGCGCAACGACGCGTATTTGTTGCAAGAGCTTATGGCCAAGTACAAGGTAGACGTTCTCCAAATAACACCATCGCGGTTTAAGTGGTGGATGGCGCAGGTAGGGCAGACCGACAGCATGAAGGCTCTGAGCGTAGTTATGATTGGAGCGGAGCCGTTAACAATGGAGCTGCTGAATCGGCTGAGTGGAGTCACGCAGGCGCGAATCTTCAACCTGTATGGACCAACGGAGACGACGGTATGGACATCGGTGTGCGAAGTGACGCATGGGGAAGCGATTACGATTGGTACACCCATTGCGGGAGCAGGGATGGTTGTATTGAATGCCGAGTTGCAACCGCAGCCGATAGGCGTTGTTGGAGAGCTGTATATCGGCGGTTCAGGCGTAGGGCGCGGCTATCTAAGTCATCCGGAATGGAACGAGGGAGCATTCATCGCGAATCCGTTCCGTGAGGGTGAACGAATGTACCGGACAGGCGATCTGGGGCGAAGACTAGCGAACGGCGAATTTGTATATGCAGGTCGCCGCGATCATCAGGTGAAAATACGTGGACACCGAATTGAAATTGGCGAAGTGGAACAACAGGTGCTGAGTTATGAGCGAGTGAAGGAAGCTGTCGTTGTGGCGTTTAAAGAGGCAGACGGTGAGCATGCGCTCTGCGCGTATGTCGTCATCGCTTCATATTCGGAAAGTGACTATAACAACCAGCCCCTGTCTGGCATAGCGTCGGAATTGCGACAACATCTTAGCGGCAGGTTACCCGCGTATATGATTCCAGTTTACGTTATGCCGCTAGAATTCATCCCACTGACACCAACAGGTAAGGTAGATCGTAAGGCGCTACCGAAACCGCAAGAAGCCGAGCGGGACAAGCGCCAATATTTGGCGCCAAGAAACGAGACGGAGCACAGATTGGCCGTGATCTGGCAAGAGCTATTGCAAACAGACAATATTGGAGCGACCGACAGCTTTTTCGAGCTTGGGGGTCACTCGCTCAAGGCAGCGGGATTAGTCAGTCGTCTACAGGAGCAATTTGGCGTGCATGTGCCGCTGAGAGCGCTGTTCTTGAATCCAACACTGGAGTCACTCGCGAGTATTATAGATGGAGAGAATGTACAGAAGCATCAGGCGATCGAGCGTCAAGGGGATCGGGAACATTACCCGATGTCACGCGCGCAGAGAAGGCAATATATGCTTCAGCTCATATCTGGTGAAGCGACGATGTACCATGTACCGTTTGCCCTACAGATTCGAGGCAAGCTGGACGTCCTAAGATTGGAGGGAGCGTTCGCCGCCTTAATTGCTAGACATGAGAGCTTGCGGACGACGTTCCACTATATGGATGGGGAGTTCAGGCAACGGATTCATCCTGTTGAAGAGTTTGAGCATGGGATAGATTCATATGGTACTTTCCAACTAGAGAAATGTGTCTTAGAAAGAGTAACAGCCGACAAATGGGTTCTGGGATCAGTTACTTCCGCGGATTATCAGCAGAAATTTGCAGCTGCATTGGCTGTAGGGCTGATGGATGTGTTAATGGCCCAGTTTGTAAGGCCGTTTGATCTCGGAAGCGGTCCACTGTTACGAGCAGGACTTGTTCAACTGGATAAGGAACGTCATCTGTTGCTACTGGATATGCATCATATCGTGACGGATGGTGTATCTGTGAGCGTGCTTCTGAAGGAGTTGACGCCATTATATAGCGGCCATGAGCTGCCAGAACTGCGAGTGCAATATCGAGATTACAGCGCTTGGCAGGAGGAGCGACTGAGCGGGGGAGCGTATGAGGCACATGAGTGTTACTGGTTGGAGACGTTCTCGGGCGAGCTGCCGGTATTGGAGTTGCCTAATGATAAGCCACGCCCAGTGATGCAGAGCTATGAGGGACAAAGGTATGCGTTCAAGCTGGACGCGGAGCTTGCGAAGCGAGCGCATCGTCTAGCCAGAGAGCAAGGCACGACACTCTATACCGTGTTACTGAGTGCGTATGTGATGCTGCTCGGCAAGTACAGTGGGCAAGAGGACATTGTGATAGGTACGCCAGTGGCGGGACGAGGTCATGTCGATGTGGAAGGCTTGATCGGGATGTTCATTAATACGGTGGCGATTCGCAGTCGACCACAAGCAGGACGAACGGTCGGTAGCTACATTAAAGAGCTGCATGGTGACGTACTGCTTGCGCTGGAACATCAGGAGTATCCATTCGAGGATCTGGTGGAGCGACTTGACCTTGAGCAAGATCAGAGCCACAACCCGCTGTTCGATACGATGTTTATCTTGCAAAATATGGAGCGTTCAGCACTTCAAGCGGGGGATTTAACCTTTGAGTCGCAGCCGTTTGAGCCAGGTGTTAGTAAGTTCGATCTGACACTGGAGGCAGTGGAGAGCGGAGCGGAAATTGTGTTCAGCATGGAGTACGCGACCGCTTTATTCCATGAAGAAACCATTGTGCGTATGGCACATCACTACTGTGCAATTGTTCGAGAGATGACAGCTGACGGTGGCATAGAACGAACGCTCGGCGAGCTGGAGTTACTAAATGAAACAGAACGCTTGGAGCTGCTAGATGTATTCGAGAGCAGTATCGTGATGGAGAATAGAAGAGTTATTAATGTCCAGAAGGAAGACTGTACTACAGATTGGGACGGCTGCGCTACTAAGCAGGAACTGCCTCAGTCTGCGACGTCTTCGGACTGGAAATCCATACTAGTGGAGATTGAGAACCAAGCGGCGCGAACGCCTGATGCAGCAGCGATTCAGTTCGGTGTGGAGCAAATGACGTATCGTGAGCTGAATGAACGGGCGAACAGCCTCGCGCATACGCTTCGTAGCCGCGGCGTTGGAGCTGAGCGTATCGTCGCGCTGATGGCTGACCGTTCGCCGTTGCTGCTGGTAGCCATTCTCGGCATTCTGAAGGCGGGCGGGGCGTATGTAGCGATTGATCCGTCCTATCCAGCGGAGCGTATAGGCTGGATGCTGGAGGATTGTGGCGAGCAACTGCTGCTGACGGAAAGGGCGTACGCTGGAAGAGTGCGAAGCGCAGTGGAGGAATGGTATTTGGATGACCCTGATCTGTACGCTGCTGCCCGTAATAATCTCGAATCTGTTTGCCTTCCGGACCATCTGGCCTATGTCCTGTACACATCAGGCTCAACGGGAAGACCCAAGGGCGCAATGATCGAGCATCGGGGACTGGCGAGCTTCGTGAAGGGATTCCGGGAGCGGCTTCCTTTGGCGGAAGGCCAAGGCATACTAGCTATGGCGACGGTATCGTTCGACATCTTTATTGTGGAGAGTTTGCTGCCGCTGACGCTGGGCATGCGGATCGTGCTGGCGAATGAAGAGGAGCGCAACGACGCGTATTTGCTGCAGATGCTTATGGCCAAGTACGAGGTAGATGTCCTCCAAATTACACCATCTCGCTTTAAGTGGTGGATGGCGCAGGTAGGGCAGACTGACATTCTGAAATCTCTAAGCGTAATCATGATTGGAGCGGAGCCGTTGACAACGGAGCTCCTGAATCGACTGCGCGCAGTAACGCAGGCACGAATCTTCAATCTGTATGGACCAACGGAGACGACGGTGTGGACATCGGTGTGCGAAGTGACACATGGGGAAGCGATTACGATAGGTACGCCTATTGCGGGAGCAGGGATGGTTGTATTGAATGCAGAGCTGCAACCGCAGCCGATAGGCGTTGTTGGAGAGCTATACATCGGCGGTTCAGGAGTAGGACGCGGCTATCTCAGTCATCCCGAATGGAACGTGGGAGCTTTCATCCCGAATCCGTTCCATTCGGGCGAACGAATGTACCGGACAGGCGATCTGGGGCGAAGACTAGCGAACGGCGAATTTGTATATGCAGGTCGCCGCGATCATCAGGTGAAAATACGTGGACACCGAATTGAAATTGGCGAAGTGGAACAACAGGTGCTGAGTCATGAGCGAGTGAAGGAAGCGGTCGTTATGGCGTTTAAAGAAGTGGATGGCGAGTATGCGCTTTGTGCGTATGTCGTCATGGATGCGGAAGTAAGCGAGAGCGCAGCAGATGGGTCATATTACTCTGTTCAAGCAACGAGCGAACATGACGGCACTGATTCAAGTGATGAACATGGCACGGTGGTTTCTCAAAGTGAACATGGTGGGAGAAGCATGGCACAAAAGAGCAGCGCAGGACAATCGTCAAACGCATCATCTACGCTTCGTGGTTATTTAGGGGGCAGGTTACCGGCATATATGATTCCAGCTTATGTCATGCCGTTGGAAGCCATCCCGCTGACACCGACAGGTAAGGTGGATCGCAAGGCACTGCCGAAGCCGCAGCCAGCCGAGCGGAGTGAGCGCCAATATACGGCGCCTAGAAATGAGACGGAGCACAGATTGGCCGTGCTCTGGCAGGAGCTACTTCAAACAGACAATATTGGAGCGACCGATAGCTTCTTCGAGCTTGGGGGGCATTCGCTCAAGGCGGCGGCGCTGGTCAGTCGTCTACAAGAGCAATTTGGTGTGCATGTGCCGCTGAGAGCGCTGTTCTTGAATCCGACGTTGGAATCACTTGCCGTTGTAATCGAAGGTGAGCACAAACATGCTTATCAGCCGATCCAACGTCAAGAGGATCAGGAGTATTACCCAATGTCGCGCGCGCAGAGAAGGCAATATGTGCTTCAGCTCATATCTGGTGAAGCGACGATGTATCATGTACCGTTTGCACTACAGATACGAGGCAAGCTGGAAGCCATAAGACTGGAGAGGGCGTTCGCCGCTTTAATTGCTAGACATGAAAGCTTGCGGACGACGTTCCACTATATGGATGGCGAGTTCAGGCAACGCGTTCATCCTGCGGTGGCATTCGAGCAACATGTACACTCTACATCGGTGTTTAAGCTGGAAGGAAATGCTTGGGCGCGAATGACGGCTAAACGTTTGCTGTCTGAATCAGGGATGGATGAGGTAATCACCACCCGATTAATGGCAAGGTTCATACGGTCTTTTGATCTCGGAAGCGGCCCATTGCTACGGGCAGGACTTGTTCCACTGGATGAAGATCGTCACCTGCTCCTCTTGGATATGCATCATATCGTGACAGATGGTATATCCGTGAGCGTGCTTCTGAAGGAGTTGACCGCATTATATAGCGGCCAGGAGCTACCAGAGCTGCGAGTTCAATATCGAGATTACAGCGCTTGGCAGGAGGAGAGACTGAGCGGGGAAATGTATGAGGCACATGAGCGGTACTGGCTGGAGACATTCTCGGGCGAGCTGCCAGTGCTGGAGCTGCCAAATGATAAGCCGCGCTCAGTGATGCAGAGCTATGAGGGGCAAAGGTATGCATTCAAGCTGGACGCGGAGCTTGCACAGAGAGCACATTGCGTAGCCAGAGAGCAAGGCACGACGCTGTATACCGTGTTGCTGAGTGCGTATGCGGTGCTGCTCGGCAGGTACAGTGGGCAAGAGGACATTGTGATAGGTACGCCAGTGGCAGGACGCGGTCATGTTGATGTGGAAGGCTTGATCGGGATGTTCATCAATACGGTGGCGATTCGCAGCCATCCACAATCGGGACGAACGGTCGGTAGCTACGTTAAAGAGCTTCATGGTGATGTGCTGCTTGCGCTGGAACATCAGGAGTATCCATTCGAGGATCTAGTGGAGCGACTAGACCTTGAGCAAGATCAGAGCCGAAACCCGCTGTTTGACACGATGTTTATCTTGCAAAACATGGAGCGTTCAGCACTTCAGGCGGGGGAGATGACCTTCGAGTCGCAGCCGTTTGAGCAAGGTGTTAGCAAATTTGATCTGACGCTGGAGGCAGTGGAGAGCGGAGAGGAAATTGTGTTTAGCCTGGAGTATGCGACCGCTTTATTCCATGAAGAAACCATTGTGCGAATGGCGCATCATTACTGTGCAATGGTTCGGGAGATTACAGCTATCGGCGGTACAGAACGTACGATTGGAGAGCTCATACTGGAAGATGGGATAGCTTAAGAGGTTACAATTTTCCCCAATGGGACGGCGTATGTGTCGCCCCATCGGGAAATATTGAACTTGTAAAGCACGCCCCGAATATAAGGAGGATTTAATCGAATGAAATTTGCGCTGGAGAGAAAGCCGTTTAATGAGTTTTGGATGAACTGTATGCTGAATCAAGCGTTCTCGATTGCTGCATCCGCACATCCAAGCTACCGATATGCCGCTTATCTGAATATTTATAGCTATTTTCCTTGGACAGCGGCCACCGATCCTGAGTTCCGTTATCCGACGATTGATAGCTTATATTATCTGGATGATTGGACAAAGTTCCCGTTAACCGGAGTTATTCAGTTGATAGAGCCAGGACACTTTAGCAATAAGGAAACTTTTACGGACAACATAAAAGAGGTACTGCGCGGTGGTCGAAATTTGAGTCTGAATGTCGATTTATACTACTGGTTACCTGACAGCTTGGCGTGGAGAAAATTCCATTGGTATCATTATTCGTTGTTCAATGGCTATGACGATGAGCGTTCGTCTTTCTACGTTATAGATGACACGCTTGCTGGCTATAACGAGTATGAGGTGCCGGAAGAACGGCTTAAGAAAGCATTTAATAACTCCGAATATAACGTGAACAAAAATTATACGGGTCCTGCTTATTACATATATAATTTGCACCCAAGCATAGAGCCATATGAACTGAAACTATCTGAGGTTGTGGAGAATGCTGAAAGATTAGCACGAGAGTTGAAAGACTTCTCGATGGAAGGCATGTGGAACGTTGATACAGGGCCGGAGAAATACAGTTCTCATGTTACGTATGCGCTAATTGGTATCAATATTATTTGCAATCGGCATATAGCCAATGTAGCGCTTATTCGCACTTTGCAAGAGCAAAAGCTTCTGGATGAGAAGCTATGTGAAGCTCTATCAGGACAAATAGAGGTTATCCGTGACGGATGGAACGAGGTAAAGCAAGCGTTTGTGACTCATAAATTCGATCGCAGCAGAGAGATTGGACTTGCCGAAGGGCTCTTGTCCAAGGAGAGAGTGTTCTGGAGAATGCTCGCTGATGGAGCATAATTATAATGAACAGCTACCTACGAAAGGTGCCAACAATGAATCGTATTCCGTTGCTCTGTCTGCCCTATGCGGGAGGTTCTGCTCAAGTCTACAAAAAATGGTCTAAGGGAATACATCCCTCCATTTCGTTAATCCCTGTTGAAATGGCCGGGAGAGGGAGCAGGATGAGCGAGAAGCTCTACGAGGATGTACGTGAAGCGGCCGAAGACTTGCTTCGTCAAGTCCGCGAATATACGTGTGAGCCTTATGCTATATTCGGTCATAGTATGGGAAGTTTGCTTGCTTATGAGCTTATCCATCTTATCCACGCAGAAGGTCTTCCGCTTCCGTTTGCTGCTTTCATGTCTGGAAGGGCGGCACCGCATTGTGTAGATGCCGACCGAACGACATTTCAATTGCCCGATGAAGCATTCATAGCGGAAGTGCAGAGTCTAGGAGGAACGCCACTGGAACTATTTCAGGACAAAGAACTTCGGAGTTTATTTGTGCCGATATTGCGGGCAGATTTCAAGCTGGTGGGTACGTATGAACATAAGCCGCCGCAAGCGCCGCTTCCACTGAAGCTGATCGTCATGAACGGCATTGGGGATACAAGCTTATGCGGTGATGTTGCGGAATGGCAATTGCATACGACTGAGATCTGCGACATTGTACAATTCGAGGGAAGTCATTTCTTTATTCACGAACAAGAACATGAGGTTGTCTCTCTGATCAACGATACACTTCTGAGGATGTCGGCTGACAGTAGAATCATGCAAAAACAGTAGGGAGGTTCGAAGGGAATGGATATAGTTTTTCAGCCTACCGAGGAGACGATTCGGAGTATACAAGGCTTGTGGAATGAAGCACGAGGATTCCCTTCTGATCGGAGAGGTGGGAATGATCATTATCGTATATTGGAGCACCAAATGAGATTAGACGATGAGCTTGTCGGTCATCTGTTTCAGCAATCTGCCGGTTCGAATCATCGATTGTATATGACACTGTTGACTGCTGTACATATACTACTCTATAAATATACGCAAGATGATAGGTTAATTGTTGGGACTCCAAGTGTAGATGGGGGCAGCTATAACGGTCAGGAATGGAATCCGCTGTGTGTAGCTGTAAGTGAAAACGATTCACTTGGATCTCTGCTGGAGCAATTGGAGAACAAAATGAATGAAGTGAATCTGCATGGTATGTATAATAGTGAGCATTTCGAGGAGAGTGATGCGCTTGAATCTGACTATTCCATTTCTCACTCAACAAGCGAATTTCGCTTAAGACAGGCCACAGCGGTTGTGCTGGAAAATATACATGGGAAATCATATGCTCACGATTTCGGTTTGCTCTTTTTATTCCGGATCGTGGAGCATTCTGGCTCAATGATTGAGCTTACCATCCAATATAATGAGGATGCCTACAGCACTAATATGGTGAAAAGTTTAGGGATTCAGGTTCAGAAAATGGCGAGTTTGCTACTCCGAGAAGCAGACTTGCAGCTGCAGGATGTTGCACTTCTGGATATGGGTGAAGTTAAGGCCCTTCTCTTATCGCATTGCGGCGTTGTAGACGGCTCATTGCAAGATGATTTACTGATTTCGTCACAAAGTGCAGATTCTTCAGGGTCGATACCAAATTCGATAATGAACACAGACTCTTCGGAGTCGGTAACGAATGTATTAATGAGCCCTGACCCTTCAGGGATAGGTTTGACCAAGGACAGATCAAGGTGGACTTTGCATGGCAGGTTCGAGACGCAGGTCAGACATCATGCTGATGAGACGGTTCTTATATGCGGGCAGGAGTCCTTCACGTACCGTGAGCTAAATGAACGAGCGAATTTACTCGCCTCAAGGCTGCGGAGAAATGGTGTACACACGGGTGTACTAGTTGGCTTAATGTCGGAAAGGACGATGGATCTTGTGGTCGGTATTATCGGCGTCTGGAAAGCGGGGGGCGCTTATGTACCCATTGATTTGGAATACCCATCGTCACGTATTGATTATATGCTGGAGGATACAGGAGCACCGGTGATGCTGACGCAGCGTCATCTACTGCCACGATTGTCCTCCTATACGGGTTCTATTATATGTATAGACGATGAGGATGAACAGCGAACGACAGTGGATACATCGGCTTCAACTCATCTGGAAGAGATGAGTTCGCCTGAAGATCTGGCTTATATCATTTATACTTCCGGCTCAACAGGCAAGCCTAAGGGCGTAGTGATCGAGCATGAAAGTGCTATACGTTTCATAGAGGGAATGGCGGAACAGGTAGAATGTGTTCCAGGCAAAGCTATTGTAGCGCTAGCAAGCGTTGCCTTTGATGTGTCGATCCATGATTTGATTATGCCGTTGCTGTATGGAATGAAGGTTGTGTTGGCGACGCAAGCCGAGCGCAGAGATCCGGAACTGCTGGATCGGCTAATCGCCAAGCATGACGTTCAGATGATGGTTTCGACTCCGCTTCGATTACAAATGTTGCTTTCTGGTAGAGAAGAGCGGTCCTGTATGCGCCACCTGACGGATCTGATGATCGGTGGAGAACCATTCATTCCTACCCTATGGGATCGACTGAAGCCTTATGCTCAGCTTCGTGTGTATAACGTGTATGGACCGACGGAAACGACGGTATGGTCGACAGTACAGCGAATTGAGGATGACCATCCTGGCATTGGCAAGCCTCTGGCGGGTGTGCGGACGTATATTCTGGATAAGAGCGGACGTCTTCAGCCTTCTGGCGTTGCAGGTGAACTATGTATCGCCGGTACGAGACTCGCCCAAGGTTATTGGGGCAAGCCGGAACTTACGGCAGAACAATTCGTTATGGACCCTTTCTTTCCGGGGGAGCGGATGTATAAGACGGGTGATCTTGCACGTTTCCTGGAGGACGGAAGCCTCGAATTTCTAGGGCGGAGAGATTTTCAGGTGAAGATACGTGGTTATCGCGTCGAGTTGGAGGAAATCCAGTTGATGCTCTCGCGTCATGAACAAGTATCCGAATCTGTAGTACTGCTGGAAGAGGATCAAAGGGGCGACCAGTGGCTAAGCGCGTATTATGCCGCGGAGTATGAGCTGCCGACAACGGAGCTACGTAGCTTCATGGCGAGCCGATTGCCGGAATACATGATACCTCAGCGATATGTCTGGCTGGCTAGTATGCCGCTGAACGCGAACGGCAAGATTGATCGGAAGGCATTGCCTCGGCTAAGCGATGACGTTGTTCTAACGGATAACTGGAAATCTACTCTATCGTTCAGGCAGCTGGAATCAGAAATGGAACGTGAAGTAGCATGCTTTTGGCAAGAAGTACTCCATAGGGAAGACTTGGGTGCTGATGACAACTTTTTCGAGGTTGGAGGCAACTCCATTCTGCTAGTTGCCCTACACCACAGATTAGAAGAACGTTATCCTGATCGTGTATCGGTTGCTGATCTGTTTGGGAAGGCAACACTTCGTGGCATGGCGGCGCTACTGGATGCCCCAGTCGGTGAAGAAGGCGAAATGGACGAGTTAATGATGATGAAAGGTATGAAATTCTTGACCAAAGCGAGCGATGTTGAAGCAAGCTCGGGGCGTACAACCGGCATTAATGAGCTGAAGCTGGAGGCGACGACAACTCGGGAACTGACACGTATCGCGGAACGGATTGATGTAGAATTTGTTGATATATTGCTAGCCCTCTATTTGTATGTGCTGTCAGATATAGCGATGACGGATGACGTCGCTGTATTCGTGAAAGGGGGCGAAGGTGATCGTATTGTGCCTGTGACGTTGAACATGTCCCATTACATGGAATTCGTCGAAATAATATCCGAAGTGAAGCGGCAACGAATGGGAAGCGTTTATTATACTTTCTCTTCGCTCGCGACCGCTGCAGGATTCCGAGCTTCGGATAACGGAATTATACCGTGGTTCTCAGCAACCGACTTGGGATCAGCGAAAGCATACATGTCGCTGATCGGCCTCGCACTTCAGCTTGAGACAACGGAGCATGGACTGACAATTTCGTGTATATACGACACTGATGCATGGGACAAGACGGGTGCTGATGGTTTGCTCTCCCTATATGGAGAATCGCTCGGAATCATGATGAACGATCTTGGAGAAGGGCGTGAAGGATGATAGTTAAACGGGCTTTATTGTTTCCAGGTCAAGGTTCACAGTATGTCGGTATGGGCAAGGACTTATTCGTAAAATATCCACTCGCCAAAGAGACGTTCCAAGAGGCGAATGACACAATGAATGTCGACCTCACGAAGCTGATGTTCGAGGGAAGCTTGAATGAGCTTACGAGAACGGAATATGCACAACCCGCTTTATTAGCCGTCGGGATGGCTATGTTCAGGGTCTATATGGAAGTGATTGGCACAGATCTGAATTATATGGCTGGTCACAGTCTTGGAGAAATTACTGCATTGACCTGCTCAGGTAGTATCCCATTCGCAAGCGCAATTCGCATTGTTCACCGTCGCGGCGAGCTGATGCGGGAAGCAGCGGCTTTTGGGGGTGGAGCGATGGCCGCGGTTAATGAGCTGGACGTAAGCGAGGTTGCAGCCATCTGTGCATCCGTCAGCTCGACTTATAAAGGCGGGGCTGAGATTGTTGTTGTATCCAACATTAATTCAGAGGATCAAATTGTAATTTCCGGGCATAAGGGGGCATTAAGCAAGGCGGCTGAACGGTTGACGGAGCGGGGAGGAGTCGTTATCCCGCTTCAAGTGAGCGCCCCGTTCCATAGTCCGCTTATGGCCCCGGCAGCGGAGCAATTTGCGGAAGAACTAAGCAAGCATAAGTTTACGCCACTTCAGTATCCCGTCATATCCAGTGTGACGGCAAAGCCGTATGCAAGCTCCGATGAAATTGCAAAGGTTTTGACTGAACAGTTGACAGCACCCGTACAATGGACTGCGGTACTCCGATATTTGCGGGAGAACGGGGTATCGGAAGCTGTTGAGATGGGGCCGAAGGCGGTGTTGAAAAAGCTAGCGCGTAATACCGCGGGCATAAAGGTGCTTGCTTTCGACTATGGCCCGGATGTGGAGCAGTTGCTAAGTGAAAGCAAGGTTGCCAAACAAGACAATCCGCTTGATTTCATCATTCAATGCATTGCGATCGCTACATGCACCCGTAATAGGAATTGGGACTCGGAGGCTTATACGCAAGGCGTTGTTACGCCTTACCGCAACGTTCAGACGATGCTGTATCAGCTTCAGAAATCTGGCGGTCAAGTGGCATGGACGCATATGGAACAGGCTTATGCTATGCTACTTTCCGTGCTGAAGACGAAGCTAGTCCCGGAGCATGAGCAGCTCAGTCGGCTGGAGCGCTTACTGGCGGATAATGGATTGCAGGAGAAGTTCGGCAAGGGATCACTTATAGGCGCGATGGATTCCTAACGGTTATGGAATATGTGCCAGTGATGCGGAGGGAGGACGAACCGGTGAGTGATGCAATTCAAGATAATCTGATCCAAGAAAGTCTTATATATGAATCACCCGAAAAAATCTTGCAGCAATTAATTCGATTCAACACAACTAATCCGCCAGGTAACGAAGCGGCTTGTGTGCAATATATTCAGGAGCTACTGCATCGGGCAGGCATCGAGACGACGATTGTTGCTGAAGTGGCGGACAGGCCTAATCTGATCGCTCGTTTGAAGGGGCGCGGTGACGCGCCCCCTCTTCTTATGTATGGTCATGTCGATGTTGTTGGCATAGAGAAGCAAGCATGGAGCCGCGACCCGTTCGGGGGTGAAATCCATGACGGTTGCGTATGGGGAAGAGGTAGTCTTGATATGAAGGGGGGCGTGGCGATGATGCTCGCAGCCTTTCTCCGCGCTCATGCGGAGAGAGCTGAGCTGCAGGGTGACATTATTTTGGCCATCGTGTGTGATGAAGAGGCTGGTGGGGATCGGGGAGCTTCCTATTTGACAGATCATCATGCGCATCACTTCGAAGGGGTGCAATATGCCATTGGCGAGTTCGGGGGATTCTCATTGCAGGTAAGCGATCGGAAATTCTACCCCATTATGGTTGCCGAAAAACAAATCTGTTGGCTTAGAGCTACATTGAGAGGTGAAGGTGGGCATGGTTCACTTGGGCATAACGGAGGTTGTATGGCGCAGCTTGGCGATCTGCTTCAAGCGCTGAATGCGGTCAAGTTACCGGTTCATGCAACCCCAGCGGCAACCTATATGATTGAATCGATGGCGGCGGCATTGCCGACGCTGCCGAGATTTTTGCTGAGAGGACTGCTTCGACCACGCTTGAGCAATATGATCTTGAAACTGATGGGCGATAAAGGCAAATTATTTCAACCGCTGCTTCGCAATACGGTGAGTGCTACAATTGTGCGTGGCGGTGAGAAAATTAATGTACATCCTAGTGAAATTACGGTGGATCTGGATGGGCGACTGCTACCCGGCTTTACACCTGCACAGCTCATAGACGAGCTTCACGAACGTTCCGTACATCGTAGTGTAACGTTAGAGGTGGTCCGGCATGATGCTTGTCCCGTAAGCCCGGATATGGGGATGTTCGGACTGTTGTCGGACGTGCTCAGAGAAGCGGACCCCCATGCTGTGCCGGTTCCTATGCTTCTGCCGGGAGGGACGGATGCGAGACATTTCGCAAGATTAGGTATTCAAACGTACGGTTTCTTGCCTATGCCGCTGCCAGATGATATGAAATTTTCTGAATTGATCCATGCTGCCGATGAGCGTGTGCCTGTGGATGCCATTCATTTTGGAACGAAAGCAATTTATCAAGTCATTAAGAAATACGGAATATAAATTTTAAATGAGTAAATATGGCTTGTATGGTATAATATTCAAGTGTAACACGCCTTGAGTGGGGTGGCTCTCTCCGAAAGGAGGTGATGCCATGAACATTTCGTTGGGTGAGGTGATTGCGTTCGGTATTTTTGTACTGTCGCTTCTAACCTACATCGAAAAACGAAAATAACCCACTTATAGGCTAGCACCTGTGGGTTATTTACTGAGTCAAGCATTGTCTTGGAGGGAAATCCCACTCAAGTTGTTGCACGGGGGATCGGTTGCTGCCGATCCCTTATTTATATTGTTATCTTAGCATAGTGGCGACTATACCTCAAGATCATGGAATTGTAAAATATAATTTACAACTGCTAACGTCCTCGAACGATTTTTTCGTTCATGTGTAGACCGCATTTTATTAGAAGTGACTAAAACATTTGTTATAGTGAAAGCGCCTATTCAGATGATGGAGGAGACCAGCACTCTAGAACGACATAATATGATGGTTATCCTGCAGAGAATGGGCATGAAGCCATTACGCTATTGGAGCAAGATCCTTTGTCTGTTTTTTGACCTTATTGGTTAGACTCTTAATAAGTATCATTTTAATTTAAAGGACAGACTATGAAATTATATAAGGAGAGGATTAACTTGCATATGCAATTACTAGAAGTCTCAGATTGGTTAAATGCACATATCAATGAATCCATCTGGATAGATAAGAGGGAGCAAGAAGATTTAGATCAAGTAAGAGTGCAATTAGAAGAGATCGGATTTAGAGAATCTACACAATCTCTTGATGGTTATACAGATGGCAGTGCGATCCTTTTGCATGGGGCAGGTCACGTCATTAAAGAGGAACAGGAAGTTCCTCTTCCTCAGAATACTTTTGAAATCCAGGTATCTGGACTTGTTCAAGCTTATGTGAAGAATGACAAGGCTTATTTGGAAACAGAGCGTGCAAATTATTCGCTGAGAGCTGAATAACGTGGTATTATAGAGTTCTATTGTTTTTGGCAAGTCTTAACCTTTAAAGGGTTGGGACTTTTTGTACTGGCTTCTGTTAAATTTATTTCACGCGTGGCCGAACATTGGGTATAATGTATAGACCACAAAAAAATGAGGGATAAAAATATGATTACAATTAAAACCAAGGAACAGATTCAAAAGATGAAACAAGCAGGGGAAATACTAGCAGCATGTCATCGTGAGATTAGTAAGATGATTGCTCCTGGTATTACTACATTAGAGATTGATCGATTTGCTGAGAAATTTATGATTAAGAACGGTGCTACACCAGAACAAAAAGGCTACAATGGGTATCCTTTTGCGACTTGCGCATCGGTTAACGACGTGATCTGCCACGGCTTTCCAAGCCATACGAAGCTAAAAGATGGTGATATTATCACTGTGGATATGGTTGTCAATTTAAATGGTTGGTTGGCTGACTCTGCATGGTCGTATCCTGTAGGAAACGTCTCTGAGCAATCTCAGAAGCTGCTGGATGTAACTAAGAAATCTCTCTACTTAGGCATTGAGAAAGCTGTTATTGGGAATCGGATTGGTGATATCTCAAATGCCATTCAAGTCTATGCAGAAGCTGAAGGATTCTCTGTAGTGCGTGAGTTTATTGGTCACGGAATCGGGAAAGATATGCACGAAGCACCACAAGTGCCTCATTATGGTCCCCCTAACGTAGGTACGCGTCTGAAAGAAGGCATGGTACTTACAATTGAACCGATGCTTAATACAGGGACTTATCGTAGTAAGATTGATCAAGATGGTTGGACAGCAAGAACGATGGATGGCGGATTGTCTGCTCAGTACGAACATACTTTAGCGATTACCGCAGATGGTCCACTTATTCTGACTAATCAACAACTGGATATCTAAAGGACGCTTTTACACAAAAAAAGTAGGCAAGGTGGTATCATCCTTGGCCTACTCTTTTTGTGTTTTTTGTCTGACTGCTACTTCTTCATCAAGTTATGTACAATCGAAAGCCTTACGAACTATACTAGTTACTTAAGAGTGCTAAACAAATGAGATAAATGTGATTAGGAACGCAATGGAACCGACGATAGCTACGACGTAAATCGCTGTGAGTTTGGTTATGTTTTTGCTCGTTCGTTGTTCGTAATCCGGATTACGCTTCTGATTCTCTGGTGAGAAACCGACCTTGAATGTGGCAAAGGCACCAACTAAGGCAACAATAACGACTAAGAAATACATCCACATGATATGCACCGTCCCTTTTTCAATTTGGATTAATCGATTCTTGCTCCGTAAGATCGGGCTAGAGCCGCAGCTTGGATAATATCCATACGGACACCTTTGACATCCAGTGATTTGAAGTCAATTCCATCGAGAATAGCCCCTCGAAGATCAGCTCCTTGAATGTTAGCCTTTCCTAATTGAACTCGAGTTAAATCTGCGTCTCTCAGATCAGCCTTTTCTAAGTTGGCTTGATACATGTCAGCTTCGTTAAAACGAACTTTACGTAAATTTTGTTTGCCTAAATTGACATGTCGAAGATTAGTATAAGACCAATCCCCCTCTTCAATCGTTATTCCATCCATTCTAGCTTCAGAGAAGTCAGAGCCGATCATCTTGCAATTTACGAATTTAGACACAAATAAGTTACTTCCATAAAATCGGCAATTGGTGAATGCCGAACCACTGTGGTGAGATGAATTAAGATTGGCATTCGATAAATCACAGTTAATGAATAGACAACTTGAGGTTAATACTTCTTCTAGCGGTGTGCCGCGGAAAATACACTCATTGAACGTACAGTTTCGAAGTTCTCCAAAGCGTAAATCAGAGTTGCTGAAGTCAATGTTATTATATTGTTTATCTACATGTTGAAACATCATGATCATCTCCTACAGCCTATATTATACTATATATGACTTCATGATTAGAAGATAGAGCCTGTAGAACGTATACATAAAGTTGAATATCTATTACTTGTTTGTTATGTTTGTTACATAATATCAATTACGAAAGTGAGAAGTGATCCAATGAAATCAATTGCTTGGGTAACTGACAGTACCTGCACCATAGATCCTGAGTTCGCGAGAGATCATCATATTTATATTGCCCCATTACGCTTAGTTTTCGGAGATGAATGCTACAAGGAAACTATAGATATAACTAATGATGAAGTATACCAAAAACTTGCCTTACATGAGAAGGCGGGTAGCTCTCAACCTCCGATCGGAGAATTTGTAGAGTTATATGAGTCATTAAAGGACAAATATGATGAGATTATTGCAATTCATTGTTCATCCAAGCTGAGTGGGACGTATGAGACCTCTATGCAAGCCGCCGAAATGGCTGAGACTAAGGTTATCGGCATTGATTCTAACGTTGGGGCATTTCCGCTTAGAGAAATGATATTAAAGGGTGTAGAATTGCAACAGCAGGGTCATTCTGCTCTTGAAATTAAACAAGAAATTCAATATATAATTGATCACATGGAATTCTTCCTAATTCCTGCAAGTCTGCAACAGTTACATCGCAGTGGTCGAGTATCAGGGACTCAATTAGTGATTAGTAATTTGTTGAAAATACATTTGATTATCCGATTTGATAAAGGTAAGATCATTGTTCAAGAAAAAATACGTACCTTCAAAAAGGCAAAACAGAAGTTAATGGACTACATGAAAGTTGATTTAGAGAAAATGAAAAGCATCTGTATCATGCATGCTAATAATATATCTGAAGCGAAAGAAATCGAGAAAGAAATCGCCCTGCATAGCCCTCTTCTAAAAGTAGAAATCATGACTTTTATTCCTGTAGTGGGAATTCTTGCAGGCGAAGGTACGATCGGTCTGTCCTGGATTAATAAATATACGAAATAGTATATTGGATAAAGCCATTATTTATTAATATGAAGTGAAGAGGACACTATGCTAACTTTTAGCATCGTGTCCTTTTTTCTTTGTACGTTTTCACAGACCATTGTATTGTAAGCTATGATCTTTTTTTGACTATTTGTTCGGATGATATGGGTATTTACGAAGCATGTGTTATTAAGAAAATTATTAATGTTGTAATTTGGAATAAGTCGTTGTATAATATAAAAGTAAGTACATTACTTAAAGGAGGATACTTAATTTATGTCTAAAGATTTTTTTGCTGCAATTCAAGATAGACGTTCGATCTATCCAATTGGAAAAGATGTTAGTGTGTCCGATGAAAGAATCCAAGAAATCGTCAATGAGGCTGTAAAACATACACCTTCTTCTTTTAACTCACAAAGCGCAAGAGTGGTTGTTCTTCTTGGAGAACAACATGATAAACTGTGGAATATCACAGAGAACACACTTAAAGCGATCGTACCAGAAGAACAATTCGCACCTACAGCTGAGAAAATGGCTATGTTCCGCAATGGATATGGTACCGTATTGTTTTTCGAGGATCAAACCGTTATTGAAGGTCTTCAAACTACCTTTGCAGCTTACGCTGATAATTTCCCAGGGTTTTCACTTCAATCAGCAGGTATGCTCCAATTTGTTATTTGGACGGGGCTTGGAATTGAAGGTTTAGGTGCGACTTTGCAGCATTATAACCCACTCATTGATGATGAAGTGAAGAAAGAATGGAATATTCCAGCATCTTGGAAGCTTCTAGCCGAAATGCCATTTGGTACACCACTTGCTCCAGCTGGTGAGAAACAATTCGCACCATTGGAAGATCGCGTTAAAGTATATAAATAAGATTCTTTCTCTATAGATCATGACGGAATCGAATAGGCCAACATCTTATTTCTTCTATAGAATTAAGATGTTGGTTTTTTATTTATTTTGAGAATGTTGTTTGGTTGGATTATAATGAAATATGCGCAATATTTTATAGTTAAAGACTGAAGTGTGAGGAGTAGAAGAGAAAATGCAGCTTATAGATCAGGCGAGTGTTCAGCTTGTCATAGATAAACTTAAGGAACAAGAGTTATATATTCATCTTGAGATGACTACGGGTGCCTATGCTTCACATTTGGATACAACTAAATTTACAGCTTCGACATTCATTAGTAATGGTCTTGTGAACTATTCACATGGCTCAATTGAGGGAACTGGGCCTTATCGTGTGGGGCTTAAGATAGATCAGGGTTGGGTATATTCTCAAGGATTAACGCATTGGGAAGAGACGGAGACGGAGAGACTCATTCTAGCGGGTCATGATAGTGAAGGGAAATTGGTAGTATCTTTACAATTAAGCAGAGAACCATTCTGATCTAGGGAGAGAAGGAAATAACACATATGGAAAGACAAATTCTTGTTGTACTGCCACATCCAGATGATGAATCATTTGGTATTTCGGGAACATTAGCTAAGTCAATTAGTGAGGGTGTGCCTGTAACTTATGCATGTTTAACTTTGGGGGAAATGGCTAGAAGTATGGGGAATCCACTTTTTGCTAATCGAGTGAGTCTTCCGGCCATTCGTAAGAAGGAGTTAGAGGAATCCTGTCAACATATTGGTATTCAAGATTTACGATTAATGGGGTTCCACGACAAAACCATTGAATTCGAACGACATGAGGACATTGATGCGGTCATAGGATCTCTTATTAAAGATGTTAATCCCTCGTTAGTCATCACATTTCATCCCTTATATAGTGTACATCCAGATCATGATGCAACAGGGGCAGCAGTTATTCGTACGATTGCTAAGTTACCTAAGGAACAAAGACCGGTTGTCCATTGTATTGCATTCTCTCAAGGATGTGAAGATATACTTGGGGCCCCTGATGTTATTCATGATGTCAGCAAGTTCCTTAAGAATAAGATTGGCTCGATTCAATCACATCGTTCTCAGTGGCAATTACCTGTTGATCCAACGATGGTGGAAAGTGACGCCATGAAACAAAGATTCGGTACAGAACGGTTCTGGACATACCGATTTGAATAAAATATAGACATACAAATGCCCCTAAAAATATTAGGGGCATTTGTATGTCTATTCCCCTTAGTGAATTTGAATTAAAAGTAAATAAAATATACAATTGGTAAATAATGAATTGGGGATATTCACAAAACTAATCCAAAGGAGCTCATATATTATGACTATACCTGCTTTATTTAAATCATTCTCATCAGGAAACCTTACTCTTTCCAATCGCATCGTCATGGCGCCAATGACACGTGGTTTTTCTCCAGATGGAATTCCAGGTCACAACGTGGTTGATTATTATCGCCGCCGGGCAGCCAATGGGGTAGGGCTCATCATTACGGAAGGCACTGGAATTAATCATCCTGCCGCAGTAAGTGGAGCGAGCATTCCTCTTTTTCATGGAGATGAGGCATTGAACGGATGGTCTCAGGTTGTGAATGCGGTTCACGAAGCAGGAGGGAAGATCATGCCGCAGTTGTGGCATGTCGGTATGGCACGCCGCAAGGGGGATCTGCCGAACCTCGAAGCGCAACCGATTGGACCTTCGGGGTATAATATTTCCGGAGAACAAGTGACTGAACCGATGACAGAAGGCGAGATTGAAGAAGTGATTAAAGCTTTTGGGCAAGCTGCAGCGGATGCCAAACGAATCGGCTTTGACGGGATCGAACTTCACGGAGCCCACGGTTATTTGATCGACCAGTTTTTCTGGGAGAAAACCAACCGTCGTACCGATCGTTACGGCGGGGATGCAATTGGACGCACCCGTTTTGCCGTGGAGGTCATTGAAGCATGCCGTCGTGCTGTCGGCCCTGATTTTCCCATAATACTTCGTTTCTCACAATGGAAGATGGGGAACTATGACGCCAAGTTAATAGAGACACCTGTACAACTTGAACGTTTTTTAGCTCCGTTGTCGGAAGCTGGTGTTGATATATTCCACTGCTCAACTCGACGCTTCTGGCTATCGGAATTTGAAGGTTCGGATCTTAATCTTGCAGGCTGGACCCAAAAGTTAACTGGTAAACCGGCCATTTCTGTCGGATCGGTCGGTCTCGAGACGGAGTTTGTAAGCGCGATGCCAGAGAATAAGGGAATGGGCGACGCCAACCTCGATAAACTCGCTGAAAGGCTGAAAAATGAGGAATTTGATTTAATCGCTGTTGGACGAGTGCTTTTGGGTGATCCAGCATGGGCAGCCAAAATCAGAGACGATCGCACAGCTGAGATCGTACCTTTTACTTCGGAAACATTGAAAACCTTGTTTTAATGTTGAGTTGATTAATTTCATGAAATGAGGAGGAGGAGCACGCCCTGTGGCTCCTTTTTCGTATTTTATTTTGAAAAACCGCTTGTCTATGATATCGTATGCCTAACTTCGAATTCGATATGAATATGGGTAAAGTGAAGGGTCAAATATAACAGAAGTCTCCATAAAGAAAGGATGTATGATGACATGTTGAACAATAAGCGATCTAAGTTCTCAGTTACTAGCTCGCTGCTTATGCTGATGATATGTATTTTATTTATAACAAGTTGTTCTACCCAAGCTCAATCGCCGTCTTCAACACCCAACACGGGAAAAGCGGGGTCAACATCTCCCGATACTCTTGGGAACTCAGAGAACAATACTGACGGGGACACCTCAGAACCAGTGAAAGAGGAAGATCCGATTATTCTAAAAATGAACAAGATGACTATGGAAGAGAAGATTGGTCAAATGATCCTTGCGGGAGTTGAAGGTACCGAACTCGATGCCAGAGCTAAACAGATGATTGCTGAAGAGAAGGTGGGCGGAATCATTCTGTTTTCCAAGAACATCTCGGACTTGAATGGTACGGTAAAATTCATTAAAGACTTGAAGCAGGCTAATGCTGACAATCCTGTTCCTCTGTTCATGAGTGTTGATCAGGAAGGCGGTAGAGTTAGTCGTATGCCGAAGGAACTACTATCTATACCATCCAATGGCAGAGTCGGCAAGACGAATAACGCAGTTCTAGCGGAGACGATGGGTAAGCTTCTCGCTCGGGAACTTCTTCTTACAGGGTTTAATGTGGACTTTGCGCCTGTACTGGATGTGAATAGTAATCCGAACAATCCCGTCATCGGAGATCGCTCATTTGGTAACTCTGCCAGTCAGGTTACGAAGCTAGGCATTGCCGAGATGAAGGGATTAAGAAGTGAGGGTGTCATTCCGGTCGTCAAACATTTTCCCGGACACGGTGATACTGCGGTTGATTCCCATCTCGAACTGCCCGTTGTGAACAAGACATTGGAACAGCTTAAGAAGCTGGAATGGATTCCCTTCGAAGCTGCTATAAAAGAAGAGGTAGAAGCGGTGATGGTCGCTCATATTTTATTTCCAAAGCTTGACCCTGATAAGCCAGCTTCGTTATCTAATGCGATCATCGGTCAGCAGCTACGAGGAGAACTCAACTACAAGGGTGTTGTGATTACTGATGATCTAAGCATGGGGGCAATTATGAAGAACTTTGATCTACATGATGTAACGATTGATACCGTCAAGGCAGGAAGTGATATATTGCTTGTCGCACATAGTTATGACAGAGCGAAGCTGATCTTTGACACCCTCATGCATAGTGTGAAGGACGGAACTATTTCGGAATCACGCATTGATGAAAGTGTGTATCGGATATTGTCATTGAAGAGTCGTTACCAGCTGGCGGACAATTTGAAACCAACAGGGAATATGAAGGATCTCAATAAAGACATCGAAACTTGGCGAAAACAGGTTAATGCTCGAAAGTAGAGGCGGTTAGATAGACGACCCCTAAGGTATTAGAGGTCGTCTTTTTGTGTGTACTTATGATCAGAATACACAAGATGATAGCGGATGTATAAATGATTTCAGTCCTCGATAATGTTAAACTGAAGTAGCCAGCTAGGATGACCCGGCTGTCACGCAAATCACCAAGACAGTTAAAGGAGCATGAAAATGACTGAAAAAGAAAAAATGTTAAGTGGTAAGCTCTATAAGGCGTTTGGGGAAGAGCTTTTTGGAGAACGACAATATGCAAAAGACTTGGTCTTTGATTACAATACGCTACGACCGAGTGAAGTTGAACAACGTCAAAGCATTATGAAGAAGCTTTTAGGACAGACAGGTAAAGAATTTTTTATTGAACCGCCTTTCCGTTGTGATTATGGCTACAATATTTACATAGGAGAAAATTTTTACTCCAATTATAATTGCGTTATTTTAGATTGTGCGAAAGTAACGATTGGGGATAATGTTCTGTTTGCGCCGAATGTAAGCCTATTTGCAGCCGGGCATCCTGTAGATCATGAACTAAGAAATACCGGAGAAGAATATGCTTTTCCCATTACGATAGGCAATAACGTCTGGTTGGGCGGAGGGGTCATTGTCAACCCAGGCGTTACCATTGGAGATAATACCGTAATTGGTTCAGGAAGTGTTGTTACGAAGGATATTCCTGCCAATGTGATTGCTGCAGGGAATCCGTGTAAAGTAATCCGGTCTATTAACGAAGAAGATAAAGTGAAATATTTCAAAAATCGAACTGTCGATTAAAATTTCTACTGCTTGAGAGAGTTACGAGTGTTCATTTAGAAGAGATGCTGGAGATACGAGTTTATGCTATGCTATATGGATACTTAAGCAATAATGAAGTGATATGAAGGTAATACAATGAACTGAAGGAGGAAATACAATTGACAGTTAATAATCAATCGATGTTCGTTTTTGTAGGATCTTATGCAGAAGCGGATCATAGTGGAGTGTACGTATATTCTTTTAACAAAGGTACGGGTGAATTATCACTATTAGACGAATTTACGGGGCTTAAAAATCCAACATTCTTGAATGTTGATCCTGAGCATCGCATCCTATATTCCATCTCAGAGACTCAATCTGCTGAAGGTGCCAAAATAGGAGAGGCAGCAACTTTTGCCATCGATCCAACTTCAGGTGCACTAAGCTTGGTGAATCGAAATGTTACATTGCAGTCAAGCACCTGCCATATTCAGAGAGATGTTAACAATTCCTATCTTATCGTTTCGAGTTACCATGGGGGAACCGTAGGTCTCCTCTCCATTGAGAAAGACGGTCGTGTAGGAACTCTGCTCGATGTTAAGCAACATGAAGGACATGGAGCAGATCCGGAGCGCCAAGATCGACCGCACCCGCACTCCTCTTTTTTTAGTCCAGACGGAAAAGTTCTGTTCGTACAGGATCTGGGGTTGGATATCATTCAAGCCTATAGAATTGATGCAGGTAAATTAGTAGATGCAGGTAAAACCGAGCTACACCCCGGAGCTGGGCCAAGACATCTAGCCTTTCACCCTAATGGACAATATGCATTCGTTATTAACGAGGTCGATTCGACGATTACATCTTTCACTTACACTGCTGAAACGGGTCAATTAAACAAGATAGAAACCGTTCCAACGTTACCTTCGGAGTTTAAAGAAGAGAATACATGTGCAGAAATTACGGTTTCAAGTGATGGTAAATATGTATATGGTGCGAATCGTGGTCATGATAGTATTGTTGTTTATGCATTTGATGAATCTGCTGCCAAGCTCACATTAGTGGAGCATGTACATACAGAAGGCGCGCATCCTAGACACTTCTCATTAACACCAGAAGGTGATTACATGATTGTTGCTAACCGTGACACAGACAACATGGCCACTTTCCGTGTGGATCAAGAAAGTGGTAAGTTGACTTATACAGGGCACAGTGTCAAGGTATCTAAGCCTGTATGCGTGCAACCTTACTATTTGTAATTTATTATTTATTATATATAGCCCTGACCTTATAGTCAGGGTTTTTTTCGTGCTATAGGTTAGGACGAAGAATGTTTATCGACCCATGTTAGTATGTATAGATAGAGTATTTAATTGTGTTGAACTATTCTTACATTTCCATAAGGATCCATGGTATAGTTTAGTTGAATATAATGTAATAAATACAAGATAATTGATGAATCTTTGGAGTATTGAAAGATATTTGTCGAACACTTCTCTTATCAAGTTTGTTAGCGGTTCCAATACTATGGAAAAGGTGGTGAACTCAAATGGAACTTTGGGCAATATGGCTAATTATTGGTATTATCCTCTTCGTTGTCGAAATGTTAACTCTAACGTTTTATTTACTTTGGCTTGGAATTGGAGCTTTTGTAGCTGTTGTTGTGGCTTTACTATTTCCTGATTTAATAATAATTCAGACAATCTCAGGATGTTTTGTTGCTATTCTCCTGACCATTTTCACCAAACCATTGACTCAGCAAATTCGTAATTCTAAAGGGTTCAAAGATGTTATTGATGAATTGGTTGGCAAACAGGGTGTTGTTATCGAAGAAATACCAGAGGGTAAGTACGGTATTGTAAGAATTGGTAATGAAACTTGGACGGCATCATCACATGAATATTTACCTCAGGGTCAGATGGTTATTGTTACACATCGAGGGAATACAATCATAGAAGTACAAAAATGGGGAGGCGTTTCTTAATGGGTTTCATAATTGCACTTATTATTCTATTTATCGTTGTAGTATTTGTAGCACTAACCGTTAAAATTGTACCGCAGCAAAGAGTTGGAGTGGTAGAACGACTGGGTAAATTCCATCGTCTACTCAATCCAGGATTAAATATTCTAATTCCGATTATCGACCATGTAAGAATTTTTCATGATCTACGGATTCAACAAGCGAATGTACCTCCGCAGACGGTTATTACTAAAGATAACGTACAGGTGCAGATTGATACGATTATTTTCTATCAAGTGGTTGGACCCGAAGAGGCTACCTATGGCATATCTGATTATGTTTATGGTGTTCGTAATATTTCTACGGCAACGATGCGTCAGATTATTGGTAAGATGGAGCTTGATGAAACCCTCTCTGGTCGTGAGAAAATATCCATAGATATTCGTCTAGCACTGGATGAAGCTACTGAGAAGTGGGGCGTTCGGATTGAACGGGTAGAAGTTATTGACATTCAACCTCCCGTTGATATTCAAGAAGCGATGGATAAGCAAATGAAGGCTGAGCGAAGTAAACGTGCCATCGTTCTTGAAGCTGAGGCTGCGAAGCAGGATATGATTCTGCGTGCAGAGGGAGATAAGCAGAGTAAGATTCTGAAGGCTGAAGGGGATAAGGAAGCTCGTATTCGTCAAGCAGAGGGATTAGGTCAAGCGCAAGAACTTGAAGCACTGGGTGAGGCGAAAGCGATAGAAGCGGTTGCTGAAGCAGAGAAGAGACGGATTGAACTCTTGCGCGAGGCGGGTCTCGATGAGAACGTACTGGCATATCGGTCATTTGAAGCTTTGGGAGAGATCGCTAAAGGACCAGCTAACAAGGTATTCCTTCCAAGTAATGCGGTTGAAATGTTGGGTAGTCTCGGTGCAATCGGGGAGTTGTTCAAATCTAAGAACACGGATAATAAAGCATAAGTAAATGACTACGATCTAGGAAAAGTCATGATTGTTGACGCCCCTCTAACTAGAATACTCAAACCCCCTTATGTTTCCTGAGGGAGTGAGTATTCTAAGTTAAGAGGGGTATTTTTATGGGAAAAAGCAAGGGATTCACAACCTACGGCTATGACAATATCAAGTGGAACACTGTAGGATCTTTGGAAAAAATCATTAATAAACATTACTCTTCGTATTCTATGGACGAATTTACGGTTTTAGAGGCGTTAAATATAACGTTGGAGACTTTTATTTTGAGGATATGAAGTCTCCTAAAGAATTTAATGATTTTGAATCTCTATATGATGAAGATACAGTTTCGGAGTTATTTGATAATGAAGATGAACATATGAAAAGCATGTATCGAAATGAATACGATGTAAAGGATGAACTAATCAAGTTAGGTCATCATTCACTTGCGGAAGCACCGGAGGACAGATTGCTCTAAACGAGCGGTTTGTCTTTTTTTGTCCAAATTTGTAGCTTGTAGATTCTATAATTTGAAAGGAGATTTGAATGATGAAAGCGAATGTATACTCATCAAGTCAATATGTCATATTGGATTGTGCAGAGAATGGTGATGTGATTGTAGAAACCCCTTATATCGAAAAATGGATTGAGGCGATTAAAGTGTTCCTGGTCGGAAATGGGATGCTATGGAAAAATGCTGGGTGATTTCAGGGCGAAAATCAACAATTCTGGTACTGTGTCATGTATTAGAGGACGTGCCTGTAGAGTTGAAAAGCCCTCCATTGGTTGAGCGACTTCCTGAGCTCCTACAACTTCAAACTGGTGATGAGAAGGCTGCTTTACAAAAGCTGAGGGACACTTTAAAAATGAAAGGGTATAGTATCAAAACTCAAAAGGCCTATATCGGTCATGCTGAACGTTACTTGCGGATGTTGTCGATTCCGTTAAGGGACGCTGAATCTCAGCATACTCGTGCATACCTATTGAAATTGTCTGAAGAGTCGCGATCATCATCTTATGTGAACCAAGCAGTTAGTGCTCTGCGGTTCTGGCTTGTTACGGTGCTGGACCGTAGCGATTTGAAGCAATGGATTAGGCCGAAGCGGCCAAAGAAACTTCCTGTGGTTCTATCTGAGGGAAGGACCGATTCACTGTTCTCTCCAGTGCAGCTTATGCTATGCTACAGAATTATATAGAGACTCAACCTATAGTCAAGTACTTGTTCCCAGGAGGAAAAGGTCTTGATCATCATCTTACTGAGCGGTCTCTGCAACATGTTTTTGAGAGAGTTATACGTAAAGCGGGAATCTCTAAGCCAGCTACAGTACACACGCTGCGACACTCCTTTGCTACTCATCTATTAGAGAACGGCACGGATCTTCGATACATTCAAGAACTACTAGGACACGCAAGCTCGAAAACAACCGAAATCTATACCCATGTCAGCATCAAAGATATTCGCCGCATCCAGAGTCCTCTGGATCGGATGGGGACGGGAATGAACGAGGACGAATAACTTCGCCTATCACCCTACTGAGAAGATTAAAGCGAACTCGCCTATCCATCTGTATGATAGGGATATGTGAGTGCGCAGATTAGGAGTTATGCGTAATACCCTGTAGTGCATTATATCAAGATCATTTTTAGGGAGGTATTTGCAATGCGGAAGATTTTTTTATCTAGGCCAATAGCAGACTTGAAGAATGAATATATAGATTTTTATCAGGAATGGAAAGAAAGCGGTGAAGATATGGTTCCATGGGTCATAAGTAAGGGCCCTGAAGATTTTGAGGAAATGATGAATTGGCTTTTTGATAATGAAAGAGGAGTAAATCTACCAGAAGGATGGGTACCAGATTCAACTTTTTGGTTAGTTTCTGAAGATAATAAGATAATAGGAGCTGTGAATATAAGGCATGAATTGACAGGATTTCTAATGAACAGAGGAGGGCATATTGGTTATGGAATTCGTCCTTCAGAAAGAAGGAAAGGATATGCAACAAAACTGTTGAGTTTATCTCTTAAAGAAGCAAAAAAATTAGGGATAGACAAAGTACTTGTTGTATGTGATGAATCCAATATTGCTTCTGAAAGGACCATTATTAGTAATGGGGGGATTTCAGACAATAATTTTATTGAAGAGAACGGAAACGTAATTAAGAGATATTGGATAAACATCTGATAGTTATTCAAAGAAGAGGTTACTACGCATAACAGCATATTCACGCTTCAGGCCATTTGGCCCTCGGTCCGGACTGGAGTTAGATGAGGATTCTAGGATGCAATTGGCAGTAGCAAGGAAGTAGAATCAGCCGGACCCAACCGCATCGCTCTTTTAGGGTGGTGGGACGTCGCGAATACATTTACGTTAGGTGAAATTCAGGAAAGGATGAACAAAATGGATATAAATTATTTTACTATACTCCAATTTTTTAATAATGGACTTATAGGAGTAATTCTGGGAGGTACTATCGGATTTTTGATAAGTTTATATTTTGCAACAAGATGCAGGCTATCTTATCAAAGCTTGACTTATATTGAAGATGATAACTTAAAATACCCTTTAAATACATATATCGCTATTTGGAATTCGGGAAATAAAGTTATTAGAGCAAGTGATATTACACTTCGTGAACCATTAAGAATTATTGCAAAGAAGTCACAAATTATAGACCAACCTCAAATAAAGAAATGTCCAAATACAGCCAATAATCTCAACTTGGAACTAATTGATGAAAAAGTCCATATTAACTTTGATTATCTTGATCCAGGAGATGGTTTTCTATTTCTTATAACTCATGGAAAGGGTCTTATTTCTCTTGAAGGAAAGATTATTGGAGGTAACTGTCGGTTCTGCGGTGATATAAAATTTTATGATGGTAGACTTGGTGTCAGAAAAGTATGCTCTGTATTAATCGTATTGGTAGCATTTTTGTTTTCGCTTAATATTTCAACAGGTTATTTGCCTCTCGCCTTTAATTCTGTAAATGTATATTATTCTATGTTATTAGTATTTGTTTTAATAGCTATTTTTGGTTTTTGTACTGCCAATAAGCAATTTCCAGCTAACTTGCGTATTAAATTGCCAATAAAAAAACGAATTGTCAGTCATAAGAATATAGAAAAGTTAGAATTTCGATGATGCCCTGAACATCACCTAACACAATATTCTCGCTGCGGGCCAAACGGCCCTTGACCTGCCAGAAGTTTTTCGAAGATGTTAAGTCAGGCAGATACATCCATTCCCCTAAGATAAGAGCTATCTAAGGGGAATGGACGTCGCGAATACGGAAACGTTAGGCGAAATAATATTCAAAAGATCTGTGTAGACCCTCACGAAAGGAGAATTCTTATTCATGCCAATTTCAAATAAAACAAGGAAAATATTATGGGGTAGATCTGGAAACAGATGCTCTATTTGCAAGCACGAAATGGTTGTTGAAGCTACAACTAATGATGATCCATCAGTTGTTGGTGAAGAGTGTCACATAATATCTGGACAAGTTAATGGTCCAAGATATAAACCTGAACATCCTATTGAGAAGATCGATTCAAACGATAATTTAATATTATTATGCAGGATACACCATAAGATGGTTGATGATCAACACGAGACATTTACAGAAAGTATACTTAAAGAAATGAAAGAAAATCATGAAAAATGGGTTACAGAGAGACTTAATCAACAAGGCATTAAAGAAGATAAGCCTGTAAGAATTAGAAGGATTAAAGAGAATATACCTTCAGTATTACCTATGATTAATAGTGGTAAAGAACTTATTGCTATTATAGATGGTGCCCTTGGTTATCAGTTTGATCATGATGAACCTAAGAATGAAGAAGAAGTTGAATTAATATCTAGTTTTTTACAATACGCTCAAGATCTTGGCGGTTTACTAGGCGAATTTGAATCAGGTGAGCGTGTTACATATGGATATGAACTAACTAAATTAATTAATGAATTATTAGATAACAACTATTTTGTATTTGGAGCACGAGAATTAAGGATATTGGAGGGAGGGAAAAGTAAGCCTTCTAATTGGCCAATTGCAATTGTCTACATTCGGCACAAAGATAATATAGAAATTCAGAAGATCGATTTAGCAGAATCAGAGAAGTGAATATTAAATCGCCTAACACAGCATTCCTGCTGCGGGCATTCGCCCTTGATCGCTTAGAAGGATTTTCAAGGAGATTAATCAGGCGATACATTTAACCAGCTAAGTCTAACGACCCGTTCCCTACAGTCACTTAAGCTGCTTGAACGTCAGGAATGCCAAACGTTATACGCAATTACTGGGATTGGTTTTTGAAAGAAATAAGCTGGAGAAATTAATTAAGAATATGATGAAATTTCAGGGAAGTATGCAGCGCAAAAAAATGTATACGATGAAATTCGAAGATGCACCTGCGGGATCAGTAAAAAGATTTGTAAGTATGTCGAAGAAGCCAGTAACTGCGTATAACATAGCATTCAAGCTGTAGGGCTATCACCCTTTGGTTGTCACGATGTATAATCATGAAAGAAGCACAGACAACAAATGACCCAGCCTAAGATAAGAGCTATCTAAGGCTGGGTCATTTCGTGAATGCACAAACGTTATGTGAAATCAGCATAAATAAAAGATTGAAAGAGTGGTATAAATGACAGGATGCAGATATTTATTATTTTCTAATGGAGATAAGATTATAAAGATCCCCCAACCCAAGAATCACAAATATAAGTCTGTACCTCAATTAGCAAATCAGGATGTACTTGTAGTCATTTTGTATTACAAAAATAAAGACAGGAAGCCACACCAATTGCTTACGGTTGGATTTGATCGATTTCGGTTAGATTCCAATGGTAATTACGAAGAAACGGAAGCAGATAGGAAAAGAGCTTTTCATAATTTCTTCGCTTTTGGAATGCCTAGTTTACTCGAAGAAGTAGAAGCAGAAGATAAACCACTACCCATACCTGTTGCCCCCATAATTCCAACCGATAATGAGAAAAGATTGTTATACAGTTATATAAATGAGAAATTACCTAACTTAGCAGCTGATGCCCCAAACGTAGTAGAGAGTAAAATTAAAGCATCAAGAGAGAAATATGAAGAGTTTAAAAACATGGCAAAGAAATCAAAGAACCGACTTAAGTAGTTCGAAGAAGATGCTGACATCACATAACAATATATTCACGCATCGGGGCATTCGCCCCTCGGTCCGGCAGAGGGATTTCGGGGGAGTGTGAGCAGCCGGACAATCCTGCACTGGCTAAGTCCGTCGGACCCGGGGCTGGCGCCCCTTAAGCCAGTGAGGGTTCGTGAATACAAAGACGTTAGGCGAAATTCCCAAATGACATTAAAAATCGGAGGACCTATGAAACCACAAAATTTTAGAATGATTGCTGAGAAAATCAGATCCGAATTTCGAACAATTCTCAAAAATTGTTACACAGAATTTGTAGAAGTGAATGTTGAAGAGGCTACGGGGCAAATATTTACCTTAGAAGCTTTTTTTGGAGAGGAGTATATAGGAGCGAACCAACGTAGTTTTGAACATAATGACATTATTAGGCCAATAATTTATTTTCAAGCAAAAGGAAATTGGGGAAATCGTGAGCTGAATATTAATGATTTCTTTTCTATAAATGATCAAATATTCGATGAATTTGATGAGTTATGTGATAGGGGAGAATTAGATTCACTTGGACCGTTACTAATGGAAGGCCTAAGGAATGTTGAGGCTAAGGACCTTGGACAGGCTGAGGTCGATACATACTTCTTTCTTACAATTGAAAGTAGCATTTGTAATGGGAACAATTTTCTAAAGGGATTGTTAAAAGAAAGCATAACAACATTAGAGTTGAATGAAATCTCAAATAAAGTCAACGTCGGTTGTATACAAATGGAAAGAAAGAAAATTACGGCACTATTGGATAATACACCAGTAAGTTTGGAAATTCCATTTGATAAAGTAGATTACTTCAAACCATTTCAAAAAGAAGTGGAGCCTGTCGTAATGGACGATAAATACATATTTGTTGCTATGTCCTTTCAAAACAATCCATTGTTAGAAGACACCTATTCAACTATTAAAAGATCAGTAAAGAGCCTTAAGAAGGGATTTCGATGTGAACGAGTCGATGAGATTCACGATGATTTTGTGATAAATGATAAAATAATTGATTGTATTAAGAAGGCTAGATTATTGATAGTAGATCTTACAGGTAATAGACCTAATGTATATTATGAGCTTGGTTATGCAAGAGCACTCGGAAAACAAATTGTATTAGTTTCAAGAGAAGGTGAAATCCCTCATTTCGACGTACAAAATCAAAATATTATTTTTTTCAATAATACTACCTCTCTTGAGAAAAGCTTAAATACAAGATTAAGATCAATTTTAAAAACAAATCGATAGAATAGTCGAAGAAGTGGGGAACATCGCCTAACACCATATTCGCGCTGCGAACCATACAGCCCTTGATCTGCCCGAGGTGATTTCGAGGAAGAGAATTCAGGCAGATACATCAATTCCCCTAAGATAAGAGCTATCTAAGGGGAATTGACGTCGCGAATATAAGAACGTTATCAGAAATCTTGTGCTCGTTATTAAAATCTGAAAGGGGCAGTTAGCATGAATCTTGCGAATAAGATTACAATTGCAAGAATTTTCTTAATACCTTTATTTATGGTGTTCTATTCTAAGTATCCTGAGTGGCTGGCTGACGAAAGTAGATTCTTTAGTTATATTAATCAAAACGGAATTTACATTGCAATTGTGGTATTTCTTGTAGCTTCGGGAACAGACAAGTTAGACGGTTATATTGCAAGGAAGTATAATCAAATTACTAATTTAGGGAAGTTATTAGATCCATTGGCCGACAAATTATTGATATCCGTTGCATTAATTATGATGGTCCAGTCAAATGTGATTCCTGCATGGATAGCGATTATTATAATCGGAAGAGAATTTGTAATTACAGGACTAAGAATGATAGCATCTGGACAAGGAATAGCCTTGTCGGCGGACAAGTTTGGTAAAGTGAAAATGGTTATGCAAGTGGTTGCCATTGTAGCAATTTTATTAGACAATTACCCATTCGAGTTGCTAACTAGCATTGAGGTAGATTATATTCTTATGCTAATAGCTGTAGGTTTGACTTTATACTCAGGATTTAACTATATATTAAGAAATTATAAAGTGCTTAGGCTTGATAAGATGTGAAAGGAAATCGAGATGGCACAAGACATCTGATAACATTGCATTACCACAGCGGTCGCTACGTTCCCTTGGTCACCATGAGGTAGTGTCGTAGAAGATAATTCAGGTGACACATCCAACCAGCTAAGTGGCAGAGCCACCCGGACCTACGGTCCTTAAGCAGTTTGGACGTCGGTAATGCGCGAACGTTAGGTGAAATTAATGCAATGCAGAACAAATTTAAAGAAACATAGGGGTGCCCGATGTCTATAATCATTCGAACTGAAAATGAAAGTGATTTTTTTCAAGTCCACAATGTTAATTTCATTGCTTTTGGAGAACGAGAAGATGAAGCAAGATTAGTGGAACGGATAAGAGCAACTCAAAATTTTGTGCCACAGCTTTCGATAATCGCTGAAGATAATGGAGAAATAATAGGTCATTTATTACTAAGCAAAGCCAAAATAATTGAAGACGAGAAACGGCATGAGGTAATTGTATTAGCACCTATTGCTGTCAGATCTGATTATCAAAAACAAGGTATAGGAAAACAATTGATTCATGAAGGATTAAATAGATGTAAAGAGCTTGGTTATTATCTTGTATTACTAATCGGACATCCGTCCTACTACCCCAAATTTGGTTTTAGACCAGCCCGACAATTTGGCTTAGAATTAAAACAGTTTGAAGTACCTGATGAAGTATTTATGGTATGTGAATTGAAAGAAAATGAATTAAAGAATATTAAAGGCGAATTGGAATATCCAAGAGCATTTTTTGGGTAATTCAAGAAGGCATTAACATCACCTAACACCATATTCACGCTTCGGGCCATTCGGCCCTCGGTTGTCAGATGTATAATCATGAAAGCAGCTCAGACAACAAATGACCCAGCCTAAGATAAGAGCTATCTAAGGCTGGGTCATTTCGTGAATGCACAAACGTTATACGCCATTACCGGTAAATATTAAAGATAATATTTAAGGAGATAATTTATGAAAGGTAAGATACTCTTATTATTTTTTATAACGATAGTGTTTTCAGCTTGTCAAAATATTAGTCAATCGACTACCTTGAACAGCGAAACTAAATCAATAATGAATTCTGAACTGCCTCCTGATGCAGTGAGTACAGGTAATGGAACAGAATCGAAAGAAATAACTGAAGGTCGATCAGATCCTTCTAACAATGAAGTGTTATCCATGAGCATTGGGAACTATGATTTGAAAGGAGAATTTTATGATGAAATGCTTCGAAATCCTATAGATCATGATTATGAAGTGGAATTTAATGAATTTCAAAATTCCAAAGAGATTATTACAACATTGGGATGGGAGGCGTTGGAAAGCAAATATACAGAGATTTGGGATAAAGAGTTGAATCAAATATATAAAAAGCTTCTTTCTAAGTTGGATAGAGAACCAAGAGAAGCACTAATTGAATCGCAAAAAGAATGGTTACAGTATCACTTAAGGGAAACAAAATTTGTAGAGAAGACATTTATTAATAATGGTTACCTTGGATCACAAGGATCGGTAAGCCTAGGAACGGTTATACGGGAGAGAATTAGGGAAAGAACAATGCAATTATTTGAATATCGATATTTGCAAGATGGTGAAGTTGAGTTTTTATACCAAAGTAAAAAATAGAGTTGGAATCTTGATCAAAGATTTTTAGGTGATGCTTCGAAGACAGTAACGGCGCATAACAATGTATTCACGCTTCGGGCCATTCGGCCCTCGGTCCGGCCGAGGAATTTCGGGGAAGTGGCGGCAGCTGGACAACCCTGCACTGGCTAAGTCCGTCGGACCCGCGCTTGCGCGCTTAAGCCAGTGAGGGTTCGTGAATACAAAGACGTTAGGTGAAATATCTGCAAGGAATAAAAAGACATCAGGGGCTGATTCAATGGAGATTAGAAACAAGAAGATGCTTGAAACAATCGAAAACAAATATGTTAATAAGTATCATGATCAATCTGAATTAATTGATGTTTTTTGGCCTAAATTTGTTGAAGTAGAAGAGTGTATTCTAATTCAAAAGAATTCAGAAAAAAATACTGAGATCAAATTTGATCATATTATTAAACAATTTGGGGATCGAACTGGTTTTGAAGCAAGTGAAAGTCATGTACATATGATTGATATTTCGAAGACTTTTAGAAAGTTCCCGTTAGAAGGACTACGATTTGCTAAGAAGTTAATGGAGATGTGGGCAACTAAACTTAAACTTGATTTTCCTCATTATAGATTCAATGTAATTTTAACTTTTCATGATGATGATACTATCGTACGGTTTCATAGATTAAGGGATGAAGAAACTCTATGGTTAAACATTGATAAGATAGAAGATTATCAAGAAGGAGTAATTGTAATGACAGTCTAATCGAAGAAGGCAGATACATCGCCTAACATTGCATTACCACAGCGGTCGCTACGCTCCCTTGGTCACCAAGAGGATTTTCGTAGAAGTTGATTCAGGTGACACATCCAACCGGCTAAGTGGCAGAGCCACCCGGACCTTCGGTCCTTAGGCCGTCAGGACGTCGGTAATGCGCGAACGTTATGTGAAACTCCCAAGGACATGAATGTAAAGAAAATTATTTTATTAAAATAATAAAGAGAAGTATAAGTTTCTTTTTTAGCTCCAAGTGTCATCGGTATCGCTATCTTGAAAAAAGTCGGAACAGATTAGTTTGGTAGAATAATCGGTGGAGTAATCTCGAGGCAAAGAAAGATTAAAATGATCATGTAATAAAACTTGAATATTGAAAAGAACAATTTTGAGAGACGGTGGAGATAGTGAAGAATAGAAAGAAGAAAGTAGTTTATTATTTAACAGATTTAGTAGCGATGCTCGTGGTTTTTTTCCTTATTTGTAATAACTTCAGTAGTCTAGGTGTAGGTCTAATTATTTCTGTTATTATTTATCATTTTGTTACAAAACCTTTGGTGAAAATGGCTTTTAAGATTCAATAATAATATAGACAAAGAAATTTTGAAACATATTGGGTGACGAATCATTGAAGAAGGGAGCAACACATAACACCGTATCTACGCTGCGGGCTACGCCCTTGGTTCGCAAGAAGCAGTAAGCGAAGGAGTGGTTTCAGCTCACAACCCTGCAAGGCTAAGTCCGTCGGACCCGGTCGCTGACGCTCCTTTAAGCCTTTCGGATTCGTAGATACAAATACGTTATAAGAAATTGGCGTGAGAGAGAGGATTTATGAAGGCTACTACTTCGATGTAGTATAAAAGAAGCAATGTCTGGAGCATCCTTATATATTGGCGTATAATAAGATTGATTAAAGAAAAGGGGGGGACAGTTGATGAGTGTCCCGAATGATGAACTGGAAAACATATTAGGTAACTTAAATGACAAGAATAAGGTTGTCGCAAAGAGTTTTTTATCATGGTTACTTGAGAAACAGTTTGATGAAGACGATGACTGTTTGACGTTAGAAGATATTCAGGCAATAGAACAGGGGCGACTGGAGTTTCAAAATGGTCAGACTAAATCCTTGGAGGACCTAAAACGTGAACTTGAAATATAAAACCACATTTTCAAGTGAAGCAGAAAAGGTCCTAGGGAAAATAGATCGAACTATAGCAAGAAGAATCTTTATAGCCCTTGAGCAATTATGTAATGACCCATTTAATAACCCGAATACGAAGAGAATGAAAGGTAAAGAAGGCAATATCTATAGATTACGGGTGGGGAATTATCGAATAATCTATGAGGTTCTCAATAATGAATTAATCATTTTTGTAGTTCGTATAGGACCTAGAGGAGACATATATAAATGACATCAGAGCCCTGCAATAAAGTTAGGGCTATTTTTTGTTTGAAGAAGATTATGTGAGATGCTCAAGAAGACGTCAACATCTTATAACATTACATTCCTGCTTCGTCGCTGACGCTCCTTGGTCGCCAAGAGGTATGCCAGAGAAGTGGAATCAGGTGACACATCCAATCGGCTAAGTCTGACGACCCGGCACTTTGTGCCTTAAGCCGCTTGAACGTCAGAAATGCGGAAACGTTATCGGAAATCAGCGCAAAAAAATAAATTATCTGAAAACTTACAGAACCAAGTGAGGATAATATGGATAAGGAAATTATATCTCTCTTTAATCGTGATATTTTAATGAAAGCTGCTGAATTATACGGCATAGACTCAGAGAATCTTAAAGAATTAAATGGCTTCAAGAACTTCGCTTTCTAGGCCATAAAGGCACCAAGCAGGTAATTATGGATGGTGTATAATATTTTAGAAGACTTACAAAAGGGAGAATTACAATGAAGAAAATACTAAGTAAAACAGGTTCATCAATAGCATGTGTCATCCTGCTTATCGTGATAATTACTACTGTTGTTTGTTGGGATGAACTTGGAACTTTGTTAAGGACAGGAAATTATGATAATGCGGATGATATGGTGGAAACCATAATGTCCAAATCAGCAACTCCAGGAGTAGCTGTGGTATTGTCGAAGCAGGGCGAGACAGAATATAAGAATTACGGATATGCAGATGTTAATAACAAGAAGATGGTTACTGAAGAATCATTGTTTGAATTGGGATCGACTACCAAGGCGTTTACGGCTTTGGCCATGATTTTATTAGAAGATGAGGGATACTTATCTTACTCAGATTCTATTTCAGATTATCTTCCTTCGTTTGAGCCAACCTTTAAGGGTGAGAAGGGTAATATTACTATTAATCAGTTGTTAGCTCATACAAGTGGAATTCCGCCGTGGAGTATTCGGTTAATTCCTGAAGGTACTACGGAGGATTTGCTTGAAAAAACCATACATAATATTTCAGACATTGCATTAGATACATATCCTGGGACAGAACATAATTATGCAACCGTTAATTATGATATTTTAGCGATGATTATTGAAAAAGTTACAGGTAAAAGTTATCAGGATTACATAACTGAAAATATACTGGTTCCTTTAGGAATGACTGACAGTTATTTTTCAACAGGTCAGGAAAAGGAATCTGATAAACTTACCAAAGGATATCGTATATTATTTGGTAAGGGCTTAGAATATGATGCCCCTAGATATTATGGTAATATTGCAGCAGGATATTTGGTAACTAATTTAAAGGATTTAGAACGCTGGATTAATGCCCAAATGGGGATAGGCGATATACCAGATAATCTAATGAATGCTATACAACAATCTCATCAAGTCGACATAAAAACAGCTGGATATGAAGATGAAAATCAATACTATTCATTCGGATGGAGTATTGATACGAAAAATAGAGTTGTTAGTCATATTGGAGCTAATCCTAATTATTCCTCGCAGGTTATTATTAATTTAGAAAAGCAGCAGGCCATATTTGTACTGGCTAATATGAATTCAACTGCACCATCGCTAATTGCTAATAATATATATGAGAATATGAATGGCAATCCTATGAATAAATTTAATTATGATGACGTTTATGTATTAATTGATTTGATATTTTCATTCTTAGTAATAATAGCAGTCGTTAACTTATGTCTCAAGGTAATTAAACTAGTTAGAGGGATAAAACTAAACATTAAAGATGAAAAGACAAGAGTCAGGAAAATAATTGGAAGTAGTATCGGACTTATCTTAAGAATTATGTTTTTGGCATTGGTATTTATCTGGCCTTATCTATTAAATTTTAATTATTATAGGATAGGGGTGTGGATGTCGTATTCAGTATATATTTGGATGGGTCTTGCTGCTATCAATTGTATTTTATCGATTATAATTAATATTAAAAAAATAGTAATAATTAGAAGAAGTCTATAAAAAAATTAGAGACGAAAAGTAAGGCGCTGACATCCGATAAACACCGTGCTCACCCTGCAGGACTATCGCCCTTTGGTTGACAAATGTATGATCATGGAACAAGCTCAGTCAACAACGACCTAGCCAAGATAAGAGCTATCTAAGGCTGGGGCGTTTCGTGAATACCAGAACGTTAGATGAAACCAGTGCAAGTACAAGTAATTGTAGAAGAACAAGTATATGGAATGGAACATACATTCCTATTATTGTGGTATAATTTCCCTGACTAATTCTCCAGGGGGAAGAACATGAAACAACAATTGATTTCTGATTTGAATGAGTTTCTAACATTCGTAGGATCTTTAGAATACTTAAAGGATGAAGTATGGTTTTCTCCTCTAAGTGAAGGGAAATGGAGGATTCATGATATTGTTGTACATATCATGAAATGGGATGATTATTTTAATAACGTCACATTTCCTAACATTGTCCCAGAGTAAATTTCCTGAATTAATGGAACATCCTGATTATTTAGGATTTAATGAACAATCCATAAGCTATGGAAAGGGAAAAACCAAGAAAGAAATTATTGTAGAAGCAATAAGAAATCGTCAGATAATGGTTTCTAAGGTAAGTGAGTTGGAAGATAATAAATTTTTGGTTGTTTATTCGGGAAATCGGGGATTCACTATAAAGTCTTATTTAACAGAATTTTTTATATCTCATGACAAATACCATATGGAACAAATCCAAGATTATTTAAAGTTTAAACAATAAATTTAAGATCACTTTGAAGGCGATTCGAAGAAGGCACTGGCATCATCTAACATTGAACATTCCTGCTGCGTCGCTAGGGCTCCGTGGTCGCCAAGAGGTCTATCTGAGAAGTGGAAACAGGCGACACATTCAATTGGCTAAGTCTGACGACCCGGCACTCCGTGCCTTAAGCCGATTGGACGTCAGGAATGCGCAACGTTAGGGAAATCGGTGCAAAGACATAGTAAAATAATATAAAAACTAAAAAAGAAGGTAGTTAAATGAAAATCGAACATATTGCCCTTTGGACAAATGATCTTGAACAAATGAAGATATTCTATATGAAATACTTTAAAGGAATTGTTAATGAAAAATATGAAAATAAGTTTAAACAATTCGAGTCATATTTTTTAAAATTTGAAGGTGATACAAGAATCGAACTGATGAGGAAACCGGAATTAAATGAAAATGAAGCTAAATTAGCTACGTATGGATTTGTTCATTTTGCATTTTCAGTAGGGAGTAAAGAAGAAGTTATTGAATTAACAGAAATATTACGACATGATGGATATGTAATTTACAGTGAACCAAGACTTACTGGTGATGGATATTTTGAGAGTAGTATTCTTAATCCAGAAGGCAATTTAATAGAAATTACAATTTAGAATAATTGAATTTAAAAGTAACTCTTAGAAGGTACCGGACATCACCTAACATCGTATTCAACGTGGCGGGCGCAAGCGCCCTTGGTCCGGGAGGGCATTTCGAGGAAGTAGATTCACCGGACACATCCTACCGCCTAACTGCCGCAAGCGGCAGTTAGGCGGTAGGATGTCGCGAATACCCAAACGTTATATGAAAGGCATGCAAAAAAACTTAAAAAGAAGGTAAATGATGAAAAGAATAGATGTTGTTTACTCATTAATAACTGACAGTACAAAATCAAAAATTCTAATGGTAAAGAATAAAGATAATGGATGTTGGACTCTTCCTGGTGGTGCTGTTGAAGCAAATGAAACTTTAGAAATAGCCGCAATTAGAGAAGCAAAAGAAGAAACGGGATTGGATGTTGCAGTTTATGGAATTGTTGCTGTTAATGAAGCTTTCATTCAGAGAGTAAATGAACATGCTTTACTTTTTACTTTCAGAGCTGAAATCATTGGTGGACAAGAAGAAGTTGTTAGACCAGAAGAAATTATGGAAATTGACTGGATAGATTTAAAAAAAGCGGAAGACTTAATGCCATATTATAAGGAAGGTTTAAGTGAAATCGTAAAAAGAGATATAGAAATAACATATTTTAATGAAGGAAGAGTTTGAATGTTGTTCGAAGAAGGCATGCCCATCATATAACACCGTTTTCCCACTGCGGATCGCAACCGATCCTGAGTCTGCCCGAGGCATTTAGGAGAAGAATCAGGCAGAAACACCTGCACCGCCCAAGTCCGAAAGAGGACTTGGCGGTAGGCGTCGGGAACACACACACATTATCGGAAATTCAGGCAAAGTAATAACAACCCCATTATAAAGTCATTCTTTAACTTGGATGACTATTTAGAATTGAAACCTTACAAGAAGAGATGATGAGATATATGGTTACTAGAGGGTTTACTAATTTGCTTCAGATTTTCCCAAGCTCAGATATGAGCAAGACAGCAGAATTCTATGAACATATTGGCTTTAGAGCAGTAAGTTATCTTGAATCATTTGAACCACATATTTGTCTTTATAGGGATCAAATAGAGATAGTTTTAACAAGATCAAATAAAGAATATATAGTACCTAATCGAGAGATACATGGATACGGATATGATGCCTATTTTATAACAGATAATCAAGAGGAGATGGAGAAAGATTTTAAGAAGCTAGTGGTTAAGATCATAAGACCTCTATCAACAACAGATTATAACAATAAGGAATTTGTATTTGAAGATATAGATAGAAGATGGATTGCTGTCGGTAAGAAACAGTAAATGGTTAGAGTCTAAAGATTAAGTGAAAGAAGTTTAGAAGAGGGCCAGAACATCCGATAACATCGCATTCCTACTGCGGGCATACGCCCTTGATCGCTAAGAAGAATCTCGAAGAAGCGGAATCAGGCGATACATTCAATCGGCTAAGTCTATCGACCCGTTCCCTTTGGTCACTTAAGCCGCTCGAACGTCAGGAATGCACAAACGTTAGAGGAAATCAGTGCGAAATATATTGTTGGTTCAAGAGGAGGAAGGAAATTGACGGAACACGAGGAAGTCCTTTCTGGAGGAAATATTAATAACGTAGTTAAGGTAGGAGAGACAGTCCGACGTAATGCTAAGCCAAATCCTTTTGTACATAAATTGCTTAAACACCTTGAAAAAGTTGGCTACCCCTACTCTCCTAGATACATGGGCATAGATGAGAAGGGGAGAGAAATCCTTTCTTACCTAGAAGGCGTAGTTTCAGGAAACGATTACCCTGAAATTGATAGATATATGTGGTCAGACGAGGTCTTAGCCGAGCTGGCTAAACTCTTAAGAAGCTATCACGATGCAACTGTAGGATTTAAAACATCTACACAGTCAATAAATGAGTATCCAGAGCCGTCATTACATGAGGTTATCTGTCATAACGATGTTGCATTGTATAACGTTGTGTTTAAAGAACAACATCCTGTAGGCATTATTGATTTTGATATGGCGGGGCCAGGGCCGCGTATTTGGGATATTGTTTACACATTGTATACATGTGTTCCACTTACAACGTTTTCTCCAGGAGAAGATGATAGAGTAGTTGTTGATTACAATAAAGAGAGTCATGCGGCTACGCGAAGGAGACGTATTGAGATATTTTTCAATTCTTACGGCATCCAAGTGCCAAGTGATCTTAAGCAGTGGGTAATTTCACGTATTAATTTTATGTGTACTACACTATCCGACCGTGCTGCAACTGGTGACACTGCGTTTATAAGGCTAGTTGAAGAAGGTCATTTAGCTCATTACGTGAATGAGGTTAAATTCCTTGAACAGCATTTTAATGACTGGTGGTACTAATCGAATGAAAGAATTTGAAAGCTTCTCATTGAAGGCACCGACATCCTATAACATTGTATTCACGCAGCGGTCCGGCTGATGCCGTTCTTTGGTCTGCCAGAGGAGTTCGGAAGAGGAGCTGTGTCAGGCGGACAACCCTGCACCGACTAACCGCGTCGAGGCCTTTGCCCCTTAAGTCGGTGAGGGTTCGTAAACACGGAAACGTTATAGGAAATCAGCGCAAGAAATATAAAAAAATCAAAGTCTATTTAAATTCATTGTTGAATTAAACTAACGGAGTAGCTTAGTTGAAGAGTGCTATTTACTTGTGTTCAACAATCCGAAATAATAAAACAGTCATAAAAAGGAGTACATAGAATGAGTGTTTTCAAGAAATTAAGAGATGAATATGTAATTTCGCATGCAAATCGTATTAGGTTTCCAAAATTTATATCAAGCACTATAGTCAGAAAAAAAGTTACTTTTTCTGGAAGGGTACAAAAAGTAGGATTCCGCTTGGAAATATATTGTATTTCTCAAAGAATGAAATTAACGGGATGGGTGAAAAATTTAAAAGATGGAAGTGTGGAAGCAGAACTTCAAGGGGAAGAGTCGCAAATTTATTTTTTGGTCAATTGCATGCAGTCATTGAAACGGGCATCTGTAAAGAAAATGACTATAACTGAACTACCTATTAGTGAGGGTGAGGAAAACTTTACAATAGTGGGATAAAGCACATATAGTTTAAGCGACTTATTCCAGAAAGTCACGTGTTCGAAAATGAAATTATTATGGTTCTTATATTATGTACCAAAAAAACTACCCAACCGTTATAGGAATTCAGCGTAAAACGGAAAATCAAAGGCAATTCATTCTTAGTAGTTTAAACTAACGGGAAGTGGAAAGGTGGTTTAAAAAATTTGAATACTCAGGTGTACTTAGACAAAATCGTTACATCATTTAAAGAAGAACTTAAGGAAAATTTGTTAGGTATTTATTTACATGGGTCTTTAGCGATGGGATGCTTTAATCCCAAAAGAAGTGATATCGACTTTTTAGTTATAGTAAGAGAAAAGCTGACACCAGTAAATAATAATCGAATTGCAAATATCGCTCTATCTTTGCATGATGAAATGCCTAATGATCGTGGAGTAGAGTTCAGCATCATACTTGAAACTTATCTGACCCCTTTTGTTTATCCCACACCCTTTGAATTTCATTATTCGGATTATCATCGGGATAAATATCGTGCAGATGAGAATTATCTTTGTGGAGGATTTGAAGATGAAGATTTAGCTTCACAAATGGTTGTTGCCTATCAGCGTGGGATAACGTTGTATGGAAAGCCATTAAGTGAAATTTGTGAACCAATCGATAAACAATTTTACCTTGCTTCAATTCTAAATGATGTAGAAGGAGCTTCGCGTGATATAAAAATCAATCCCCCAGTGTACCTTACACCCATGTACCTTACCTTAAATCTTTGCAGAGTCCTGTACTTTATAAAAGAGGGAATTGTATCTTCTAAGCGCGAGGGTGGAGAGTGGGGAGCAAAGGAATTACCTCTAAAATACCAGGGACTAGTAAATGAATGTTTAAAAGAATACAACGGTGATATAGATAAAAGCGAATTGGATCCCCACCAGCTATCAGATTTCGTTGACTTCATGATAGGTGAAATAAAGCAGGAAAAATCATTAACTAATGGGTGACGAGGGAGTTGAATAGTGTAAGTATTTCGAAGAAGGCGCTGACATCCTATAACACCGCATTCATGCATCGGACTGACGCCCTCGGGCCGCAAGAGGCAATTTCGTAGGAAGCGGATTCAAGCGGACAACCCTGCACCGGCTAAGTCTGACGACCCGCGCTACGCGCTGAAGCCAGTGAGGGTTCGTGAATGCTGAAACGTTAGGTGAAATATCTGCAAGGAATAAAAAGACATCAGGGGCTGATTCAATGGAGATTAGAAACAAGAAGATGTTTGAAACAATCGAAAACAAATATGTTAATAAGTATCATGATCAATCTGAATTAATTGATGTTTTTTGGCCTAAATTTGTTGAAGTAGAAGAGTGTATTCTAATTCAAAAAGAATTCAGAAAAAAATACTGAGATCAAATTTGATCATATTATTAAACAATTTGGGGATCAAACTGGTTTTGAAGCAAGTGAAAGTCATGTACATATGATTGATATTTCGAAGACTTTTAGAAAGTACCCGTTAGAAGGACTACGATTTGCTAAGAAGTTAATGGAGATGTGGGCAACTAAACTTAAACTTGATTTTCCTCATTATAAATTCAATGTAATTTTAACTTTTCATGATGATGATACAATCGTACGGTTTCATAGATTAAGGGATGAAGAAACTCTATGGTTAAACATTGATAAGATAGAAGATTATCAAGAAGGAGTAATTGTAATGACAGTCTAATCGAAGAAGGCAGATACATCGCCTAACATTGCATTACCACAGCGGTCGCTACGCTCCCTTGGTCACCAGGAAGAAGTTTCGTAGAAGTTAATTCAGGTGACACATCCAACCGGCTAAGTGGCAGAGCCACCCGGACCTTCGGTCCTTAGGCCGTCAGGACGTCGGTAATGCGCGAACGTTATAGGAAATCAGCGAAAAATACAAAAGGTCAAAAGTTAGAAGTACTCAGACCAAATTATAACCGAGGAGATAAGGAGTGAATATCATAGGGGAACGAATTATATTGAGAAATTTTATAGAAGGTGATTTCTCTTTTTATAATGAATTGGAAGAAAACCCAATAACACACAAGTTTGAAAGTAGTGCACCAGATACTATTGAAATACAAAATGATTTTCAAACAGTGCTTTCAGATTCAAAGAACAATCCACGTGAAAAGTACCAACTCGCAATTTGCTTGAAGCAGGATAGGAAACCATTTGGTCGATTAAGTATCAAGTTGAATTGGTCTGAAATTAGAGAATGGGAAATTGGTTGGGCATTACATCCTAATTTTTGGGGAAAAGGATATGAAACCGAAGCTACTAAACTTATGATAGGATATGCATTCAGCGAACTCAATGCACATAGGGTTGTTGCATACGCAAATACTGAAAATGTTTTATCGGAAAAATTAATGATAAGAGCTGGAATGATAAAGGACGGTATACTCAGAGAGGTTAGATATTGCAATAATAAATGGTGTAATGAATCAATCTACTCAGTGCTTGAACGGGAATGGGTACAAATAAAATAAAGGATTCATGAGTTTGTAAGATACTTAAAGAAGGAACTGACATCCTATAACATTACATTCCTACATCGTCGCTGGCGCTCCTTGGTCGCCAAGAGGGATATCGAAGAAGTAAATTCAGGCGACACATTCAACCGGCTAAGTCTAACGACCCGTTCCCTTTGCCGCTTGAACGTCAGGAATGCGGAAACGTTATATGACATATCTGCAATAATTGACTTTATGTAATAATGAAAGGAATTAAGAATGAAGAGATATATTGAGTTTTCTTTTTATCTACCGTTTTTTGATTTGATAGATGATTCGGACGAGGTATTGAATTTAGAAGAATTAATGAGACAACTAAATATAAGTTTTAATATGATGGAATTATATAACCAATATTTATCATATGCCGAAGGACCATTTAGAGCAGGAAAGGGAGATGTTTTTGTATTTTTTAAGAAAGATGATAAGGATAGTTTTATATTAATAGATTTGTTTAACGACTTTACCGATCAGCATAACATGGTGAAATTAGGAGTCCGTTGTGAAATTAAATATGATAAGCAGATAAGGAATATACTATATAATATTCACTCTAGGGCAGAGATTAAAAGTAAAACAAAAGAGAGTTATGATGATTTACTGAAGTCGGAGATCAGCAGCGAAGATTATCCAAAAGAGATCCGTTATGGGAATCAAAAATACATAAAAAACATTTATTATAACAGTATATAGACATTATGACAGCAGTTCAAGAAGGCAGATACATCATATAACACAGCATTCCTACTGCGGGCATTCGCCCTGATCGGGAGGGATATCAGAGAAGTGAATTCAGGCGATACATTCAACCAGCTAAGTCTGACGACCCGTTCCTGGTCACTTAAGCTGTTTGAACGTCAGGAATGCCAAACCTTATATGAAAGATGTGTAAACAACAAATAGGGAGTCAAAAAATGAAGATAAGTATAAGCAAGTATTTGACACTACTACTAATTCTGCTTCTATTAATAACTGGTTACAAATCTTATGAGTCCAATAGAGCGACACAGAATTTACAGGATAATATAGATAATACATTCAAGTATCAATTAAGTAATGTTCTCAGCAGCTTAAGTATGAAAGTAAACGATTATACCTATAGATCAATATTAGCAAGTGTATCCAATGTAGCTTCTTTATCTGAGCTAACTTCTTTTGAAGATAATAACGATAATTTAGATATTACTTTAAACAATCTATATATTTCTTTGAGAGAAGAGAGATCGAAAGACAAAGTCTTATCACGAATAGATGAGTTGAGAGAAATATTTTTTGTTCTAGTTCAGGATCCAACAAGTAAGGAGGCTACGGATAAATTAATTAAAATAACTAATGACACGTTTTTTAATGTAAAGGATTAAGAAAGATTACTGTAATTCGACGAGGACACATCCATCATATAACATCATATTCACGCTTCGGGCCTTACGGCCCTCTGTCCGCGAGAAGTAATTGGCAGAGAAGAAGATTCAGCGGACACATCCGCACCGACTAACTACATCCGCGGCCGGCTCTTAACGGAGCCTTAAGTCGGTGGGAGGTCGTGAACACGGAAACGTTATGAGAAAGAACTTAAGACGTATATCAATTAAAAGGAGTGTATTAAAGAGATGATGGAAGTTCGTTATGGTCATTTAACCTACCTGGAAATCAAAGAAAAGGCAGAACAAGAATATACGATTATCATACCAACGGGATGCACAGAACAGCAAGGACCGCATACAACTGTTGATTTTGATACATGGTTTGCTGAAACATTAATGGTTGAAGCAGCGCAAGAGGCATATCGTCTATCTAATTTTAAAGCATTGGTGCTTCCTACCTTACCCTTCGGGCCCACGCCGGAACATAAGAATTATGGAGCAGGATACATAAATCTACCACAAAACATTTTTGAAGGAGTGATTAAGTCCATTTTAAATTCTATGATCGAACAGGGATTTAAAAAATTTGTGATTTGGAGAGGCTGCGGGGGTCACAATATGGATCACCTGATTACTGAAATGAACGAAACTTCTAATAGTTCTATTCAGATTTTTAATCCGGGACATCCCTTTTATAACGTGTGGTGTAAGTTTGAGGATCCTGAATTTCCCGGCGGACATGCGGATAGCTTTACTACTTCGATTGGATTATATAAAAGACCAGACAGTATAAAACCTGAATTGATCTCTAATCCAATGAGTAGCGAACCGGATTGGAATGATCCTTTATTGGATTTTACAGGTTACTCCAAGACTGGTGTTATTGGAGATCCGACAAAGGCATCTAAAGAACTAGGGGAAAAACTATGGGACGAAACGTTAAATCAAGTGATTAAAATTCTAAATGAACTTTGATCGTTTAAGCAGAAGTCAAGTTCCCTCGCATAACACCGGATTCACGCAGCGTCCTAACGCTCCTGAGTCTACCAGACGCTAAAGCGAGGAAGCGAGAGCTGGTAGACAACCCTTGGGTTCGTGAATCCAACAACGTTATGTGAAATTATTGAGGGAGGAAGAATATGGAAGAAAATATAAGTGACAATGAATATCAAATTAGCCTACCGTATTTGGGTGCCAAATACTCGTCATTTTTTAGTTTGATGATGATTCTTTCAATATTGATTAATGATTTAGGACGAAAGAAGTGTATTTCGTTATAGTAATAATCATTGCAGTTGGAATATTTATGATTAAAGAAATAAGGAAGAAACGTATAATAATTATCGGAGAAAATAATTTGTTAATTGATGGTTTACCTCTCGATGTTAATGAAATAAAATCCACTAAAATAAATAAATCTTATTATTCGTTGAAACCAATAAGAAACGCTGGTCTCAACGAATAATAAGATTTGATTTCAAAGGCAAAGAAAAAGAGACTCATAGAAATACGTTAAAAGCATGGTTAAGGCGACAAAACGTTAGAACTAAACAGGATTTGTAAGAAATTTATAGAGGGCCAATAACTTTACATAACACAATATTCGTGCTGCGGGTCATTCTGCCCTTGGTCTGCCAGGAGCATTTCAAAGAGGATTCATCGGGCAGACACATCCATTCCCCTAAGATAAGAGCTATCTAGGGGGAATGGACGTCGCGAATACGACAACGTTAGGTGAAATCGTCGTAGAACATAATGAAAGGAAAAAATATGAAGCGAATATTGGTTATTGGGTCAGGTGGATCGGGCAAATCTACCTTATCTCAAAGGCTTAGTAACATACTAGATATTCCAGTCATACATTTGGATACTTATTTTTGGAATCCCAATTGGGTTCCTAAAACAAATGAAGAGTGGGATAAGATCGTTGAACAATTTACTAACGAAGATCATTGGATAATTGATGGTAACTATTCAAGGACTATGGATATCAGGATTAAGAAAGCGGATTTAATCATTTTTTTGGACATGCCAAGATTTCTGTGTATTTATCGAATTATTAAACGGCGAATTATGTATCATAAGAAAACTAGACCTGATATGAATGAAGAATGTCCAGAAAAATTAGATTGGGAATTTATTAAATGGGTTTGGAATTATAGAAGAAGAAGTCGAATGAACACAATAAAGAAACTTGATCAGATAAAAGAACATCAACAAGTAATTATTGTAAAAACAAGAAAACAGGTAAATGAATTAATAGAAAGACTAGAAGAGAAGAGACATATTTGAAAGTAACTCAGGAAGTCGACGACATCTTCTAACATTACATTCCTGCATCGGGCATTCGCCCTTGGTCGCCAAAGACGGAATTCAGAGAAGTGGAATTAGGCGACACATCCAACCGGCTAAGTTTGACGACTCGTTCCCTGTGGTCACTTAAGCCGCTTGAACGTCAGGAGTGTGCGAACGTTATGTGAAATCATTGCAAGATAAAAAAGATAATGAAACCCATCTCAGGGAGATGAAGAATATTAAGATACGTATTATTGGTTCCTGTGGAAGTGGAAAGTCATATTTAGGTAAGGAAATTTCTAAGATGTTTGGGATACCATATTATGAACTTGATAATATGATTTGGGACAGAACTATAGAAAATCTAAGATTTCCTGAGGCTATAAGAGATGTAGAATTTAATAGAATAGTTAACTCTGAGTCATGGATTATTGAGGGAGTTCAATACAAATGGACAAACGAAAGTTTTATAAAGGCAGATTTCATATATATTTTAAATCCTAATGTATATATAAGGGATTACAGAATTATTAGGAGATTTATTAAGTCAAGAATAGGCATAGAGCAGTGGAATTACAAGCAGTCTTTCAAGAATTTAATAAAGATGTTGATTAAATGGAACCACGGATACAATCAGAAAGAGGTATTGGACATCACAAATGAGTATACTTATAAGAGATTGGAAATGAAAACTTCAAGAGATGTAATAAATCATATACAAGATAATTTGAAGGTAATTCAAGATGGCAATGGCATCACATAAACCAGCTAATCAAAGTCAATCCCATCAATAATAATATTTTAATAGGAAAAAGATAGACGCACTCAAATAAACTAACCCATGAGAGTGAGTTTTATATTTTGATCTCCACAGGTTGGCACCGTGATACGGGTTCAGAGACCCAACCAGCTGAATCGGGGTATGAACAAAAGGCGAGGGCATATAACACTTTATGCGACGGAATCTAGGTCCCAACAATGCATGCGTTTTTCAGCCCAGTGTTTTCTCCAGTATAAAGAAAAAGTCCATCCCCGAGCCAGTCGGGTATGAACTGAGAATACCCGACTGGCTCGGGGGACAAGCCCCCTCAGTCCCGGAAGTAGATTCGAGGAAGTGATCGCCGGGACACACCTTTACGACCTAACCGCATCGCGGCCATCCCTACGTGCCTTAAGGTGGTGAGGCGTTGTGAACACGACAACGTTAGAGGAAATTACCGATTATACAAAAATGAAAGGAACAAAAATATGGGAAACCAGATTTCAATGCCAAATGATTCAGATCATTTAGTTGAAGCATTACACATGTCTAATGGGTTAACTTCGGTTTTTATTGAAGTCCTAGCTATGAGTGGATCAATTTTAGCTAATACAAATCGAGAAAAAGAAATAATAATATGGTTAGCACAACGGGATCAATCTGTAGTAGGCATAGGAACAGTTGGTTTCCAAATAGATGATATGCCATGGACATTAGATACTTTTGATAGAGAAAGAAAATTTATGATGAGAACTATTTCTGGAGCAATGGATGGCTTAGGATGGGAACGATTAAGCTATGAACCACATAAAGAACGAATAATTGAATGTTTAAATCAATTTCGGTTAATGATAAATGCCTTTGATAAAGAAAGTATTGACTTAAATATTTACTTAGAATGGTCGGAAATCGAAGAAGATGATGATAGGTCAACAATACCAATAGGATACCCCAAATGCGAGAAACATGATATTTACTTGTCATGTCATGGTTGTATACTTTGTAATAATGGAAGTTAATGAGCTAATGCTATTTATAAGTAATTCAAAGAAGGTCGGGACCAACTCGGCCCTTGGCCGGAAGAGGCATTTCGGGGAGGCAGGTTCATCGGACACATTCAACCGGCTAAGTGGCAGAGCCACCCGGCACTACGTGCCTTAAGCCGCTTGAACGTCGTGAATGCGGAAACGTTAAGCGAAATTCTTGAAAGTACAATGGATCATCTCTAAGGACATTATTTATTAATGCTTAATTATTAAAGAATTATTTTAAATCTAATCAATTTGAGGGATTTTTTGAGGAGGAAAAATTAGTATGTTGAACATCAAGAAAATTCTCTATCCTGTAGCGGTTTTTATTGTTTTATTAATTATTATTCAAGTGTTTGTTAGCGCGGTAATTTCATCAATGATTTCAGATGTCTATTTAAAGAGCCTGCTAACACTTTTGATATCAATAGGACTTTCATTTTATTTGACTAGAAGGATTATTAACAGAAAAACTCAAAAGAAATTGTAATAATAAAATGTAAAAGAATATCGTGAAACATTATTGTTATGTATTTCATGAAGCCAAGAACTTCGCTTAACACCACATTCCTACTGCGGGCATTGCCCTTGATCGCCAAGAAGGATTTTCATGGGGTTATTCAGGCGATACACTCAATCAACTAAGCCTGACGACCCGTTCCCTTTGGTCAGATAAGCTGCTTGAACGTCAGGAATGCCAAACGTTATAAGAAATCCCCGCAAAAATTTATTGGAAAGAGGGAACAATTTATGAAGATCCTTATCTCTCAGCCAAACCATGAAGGAAATCTTGAACAACTCCAAACTGAACTAGCTTTAGATTATAATTTTGATACAGTGTTATTTCCTGAGGGTTACATCACAGATAAAGATAATGTAGTTAGAGCATGTGCGTTAGCAAATAAATATAAGAAAATGATAATTACAGGCTATAGAGATAACAACAAGGATAGAGCATTAATAATTAATCAGTATGGCGAGATCATTTTAGAACGTGCAAAGTCACCCATGAATGTTCGTTTATATACTCCTTCTGCAGTTGAGGTTAATGGATCTAAGATCGGCTATTTGTTATGTGTAGAATTATTGCAAGGATTACTTGGATTAGAAGAATATGATACAAGTTTAACTTATATTGCACATCCGATAGGTGTAGGAATGTTCAGTGAAGAACAATTTGATGAGTGGATTTCTGAGGCCAAGAGAATCGCAGTTAAATATAATACGATGATACTGGGTACAAGTCATGCAGATGGCTCATATAGAAACTGCGGTATTTCAATACCAATAGCTTATTGTATTGATAGAGTTGGAGAGCCAATTTTCATTGCTAAGAACGATTTAAGAACAAGGATAATTAACCTGAAAACAAAGGAATATGGATTTATTGCAAGGACTCTTGTATAGATTATCGAAGCAGGCGGGGACATCTTATAACATTACATTTCTGCATCGTCGTTGACGCTCCTTGGTCGCCAAGAGGGATTTTCGGAAAAGTAGAATCAGGCGACACATTCAACCGGATAAATCTGACAATCCGTTCCCTATGGTCACTTAAGCCGCTTGAACGTCAGAAATGCGGAAACGTTAGAAGAAATATCTGGGATAGTGACATATGAAGGGCATCAGAGAATCAATGATAGTGAAATTCAGGAAGAAATAATGAACAAAAAGAGTACCGAGCAATTTTTAATGAGTTATAATTAATACATCGTATTAAATCAAAGATAGGAGAAGGAATATGAAAGTAAGAGAATTAGAGTTAAAGCAATTATCATTAGAAGATGAAATAACAGACGCTAGAAACAATCTAACAACTGATAGACTTGACATGTCATATGGAGAAATTATGAGTATGTATGAAAGAGGTGAAATCATTATAAGTCCTGAGTTTCAGAGGCTTTTTCGTTGGTCTGATTTTCAAAAGACTAGGTTTGTCGAATCAATATTATTAGGTATTCCAACCCCTCCAATATTTGTTGCTGAGGATACTGAAGGAAGATGGGAGTTAGTTGATGGCCTCCAAAGAATATCTACAATACTATCTTTTTTTGGTGAACTAAAAAAAGATATAGATAAAAATAATTGGATATTAGATGAAGGTAGTTTAATTAAGAATTTTGAAGGATTTACATATAAAGAATTACCACTAAAATTCCAAAGGAATATTAAAAGAACATACTGTAGGGTTGAAATATTAAAATGGGATAGTAAATTAGATATGAGATATGAATTATTTAATAGATTAAATACAGGTGGTGCTTCATTAACAGAACAAGAAATTAGAAACTGTATATTTAGAGGGATTTCAAGCGAGTTCAACGATTATTTGGATCGGGTATCTAAATATCCAAAATTTGTTGAACTTATAAACGCAAGTGGACAAAAAGAATCAGAGGGTTATTTACAAGAACTTGTTCTTAGAATAACTTCATTATTTAATTATGACTGGAATAATGTTAGTACTAAAAACATGTCCAAATTTATGACAAAATTTATGGAAGAGGCTGTAACAGAAGGATTCGATAATGATTTTGAAAAACTAGTATATAAAACAATTGATGTGCTACATCCTTTAGGTTCTGGAATATTTAGATTTAGTAATAATCAATTATCAACAAGTTTAGTTGATGCAATATTTATAGGTATTGCGATGAATATTGAACATTATGAAAGTGTTGATAGTGTAGATCTAATGAGCAAAATAGAATCTTTAAAGGAAGACTCAATTTTCAGGAGTTATACTGGATCAGCGGCAAGTAGTAAGAGCCGAGTTATTAAGCGAATGGATAGAGCAAAAGATTTATTTTCGGAGTATTAGACATGGATATTTTAGAATCTGAACTTTTACAAGAATTGACGTTAGAAGAACAATGGAGAATTGATGAAATATCTATGATTAAGACAATTCCCCACTTGTATAGAATGACTGGGGAACATAGGCAAGTTTTAAAGAAATATTTAATTCCTGCGCTTTATGCACTCTGGGAAGGTTTTGTTGTAAAGAGTTTTGAATTGTATACAAAAAAGCTGAATGAATTAAATTTAAATATTAATCAAATACATCCAAGTATTCTCACACATGACTTAGATATTAAGCAGGGTTTAAAAGACGGGAGAGTAAATGGAAATAAACAAATTCAATTTACACTGGAATTAAAGAATTACTTTACAACTAATATAATTATTTCTGGGAAAATCCCAACAAAATCCAATGTAAAATTTAACACAATCAATAGTATACTTGAACGATTTAATTTAGATAGATTCCCTAAAAGTGAATTTGAATATCGATTAAATAAATTATTGAAGTATAGAAATGATATAGCGCATGGAGAAAATAGTTTGAGCGTAGATGATGAATTGGTCCTCGAGTTAAGTGATACAGTAATAGTATGTATGGATAAACTATCTGATACAATGGTCGATGGATTTATAAAAAAAAGATATCTAAATGAAGAACTCGAGGAAAAAACATCATAGAAACAGCTGTTGTATTAATTAAATGTATGAATCAATTATGAGATAATATAATGCTACTTAATGACTTTATAGAGAATTGACCCATCTGGGATAACAATGCATCTATGCTACTGGCATTCGCCCCTTGATAGTCCGAAGTATCTTCATAGAAGTATAGTCAGACAACACATGACCCGACCTAAGATCAGCGCTATCTAAGGTCGGGTCACGTCTCGTCGTAAATGCACAACGTTACCTGAAATATCTGGGATAAGAACATGTAGGGCATTACAGAATCAGTGATAGTGAAATTCAAGAAGTATAATGAAAAAAAGGTAAAGCTATTGAACAGAAGTCAAAGACATAAGGAAAACAGATTTAAAAGAAGCATAGAGGCATTTTGAAGAAGAAATAGAAATACATAAAGAAGAAATAAATCAAAGCCAAGTGACATCAAGGACATCTAAGGCATGAAGAACATGAAAGATATGAAAGAAATCAAATAATATTAAATGATATAAGGAATTTGAAAGTCAACTCGGAGGAGTCAGAAGGTAACAATGTATTTCAGCATCGCGCTGACGCTCCTTGGTCGCCAAGAGGGATTTTCGGAAAAGTAGAATCAGGCGACACATTCAACAGACTAGTGGCATAGCCACCCGGACCTTCGATCCTTAAGTCGTTTGGACGTCAGAAATACGCAACGTTATACGACAGAGTCAAAAAATGAATAACCCCCAAAAGAACGCTTGTTCTATTTTGTGCTGGGTGTTAGAATATATTTGAAATCAAATTGTCACATACTATGGAGGTGAGTTTTCATGGCGATTAAACATATTCCAACAAATATCGTGCACAATGGAAGTAAAGGTGGGACAACTGGTTGTGGGACTAACACCAATGAACATTCTGATCATTGGGTAAACACTAGCTCCAGTGTTACTTGCAATAAAAATGGTTGTAAGAATTAAAAGCGCGAAAACATTAACCGCCCTTCGGTAATTTAAGGGCGGTTATGTTTTTTGATAAGCTATGTATTTGATTTATACGATTTCAACGTTCTTCTGTACTGAATCGCTAAGTAACAAAAAAAGAGGATCATATGACCCTCTAAATGCTTGAGTAATGCAATTCACTGAAAAGTTGAAGAGCGTCTTTGAAACCTTGTATGTAAATACTTCTTTCTAAGATGGTCTGAAGAGAAATTTGAGCATCCTCATACAGAAACACCGTATGTTGAAGTTGATCTGGCAGAGCTTCGCGGAGCGATTTGAAATATTGGTCTGTCTCTGAAGAAAGCTGACTATATTCCGTGTGCTTTTCTAAAAGTTCGCTGTAGAGTAACTCTAAGCGTATACGAATAAGTGGATCCGCCAATGATTCCAGTGTATTAACCATATGTTATTCCTCCCTCTATTAACCCTATGGAGTTATTATATAACCTTTAAAGGTTGATTGTAAAGTGGATATTTGACTTTGTAGAGTTAATTGTTCGCTTTTCGTTGATGATTCTCGATATGAGAGATAAGATAGTATCATGGAGGCGAAGATATGACTGTAATCAAGTGCAATATAAGAGAACTCATGGCAGAACATCGAATAGATGATATAACTGAATTGATGTTGAAATCGGGATTGAGTCGGAATTCAATCAATAAGCTGTATAGGGAAACGAATATAGAAACAACAAAGCTTGAAACCTTATTCAAGCTTTGTGATACATTCAACTGCAAATTATCTGATTTAATTGAATATACATCTGGAGAAAATCAATAGTGAGGGCAGATTAAAGAAGCGACTCCGTCATATAACATAATATTCAAGTTGCGGCTCCTAACGGAGCCTGGGTCTGCATGATGGATTTTGTTGAGGCATGTCAGGAGCCACCCTAGGGGGAATGAATACATTAACGTACACGGAATTTTCGAAGTAATACATGACAAACTTAAATATACTATGTTTTTTGAGAGGAGCCCAAATAATGGACTTATTTCAAATAAATCAGCAGGACGACAGACCAATAGAACTCACTGTAAAAAATTATGAATACAATACTAGAAAGACGAATCCTTTTTATGTCGAAGTAAATAAAGAAATGAAGTATTATGCAGTTTGTCCTGCTTGTAAGAACCCTATTATTATTGTTAATCTTTATGTTGATAAAACCTTAGATGAGAATAAGAATAAAATGCCTATACATGCAAAGCATTGCAAGTATAGCGTTACTAATTTAGCTGAGTATAGTCAAGAAGCATATGACGAATGCCCTCTGGGCAATCCGTCGAAATTTGGTGGAAGTTCAAAGCATAGAAGTAAGAATAAGCGTAATGAAATTGTTACATTAATTAAGTATTATCCGGTTGTACTTTATAATGAAATCAGAAGTATTACTGGTATTGATTTTTCTGAAAACACATTCTCATCCATGATCAGTACGTTTATTAAAGCTGAGGGATATTATTATAAATATATTAACAAATACAATCTTCCTTATGGATTTCTCAACATGCAAAAAAGCATCAGAATCTATAATAACAAGCTGTACTATTCCCCATTTAAATCAGAAATGATAAATAGCATTAATAATAGTGAATTCTTTCAATATAAAAATTATAAAATAACTCCAAAATTAAAAGATGGCTTTTATGAAATTGAATTATATTTAGCAAATCATAAGATTGATTCAGAATACGAAAGTGAAACTATTGATATAATAATTGTTGAAAAGTTAAATGGGAAGACAAATGAAGTTTTTAATAAAACTGTAAAAATCGATGTTGAGAAATACATAAATACAGTTGATAAGCAAAGACGGATTAATGGCATAACAGAAGCCATAAAACTAGATGACGAATCCTTTGCAAGCAAAGTATAAGAGGCCCTCTATCGAAATCACTCTGATGTTACATCGCAAGTTCTATGCCTTAAATAGGTAAAATAAGAACGACAAAATTGGGAACCTTATTTGAATTATGTGATACATTCAATTATTGTAAGTTATCTGATCTAATTGAATATTTACCAGGAGAAGATCAATAGTGTGAGTAAACTCAAGAAATAACTCCGTCGTATAACATAATATTCAAGCTGAGGCTCCTATCGGAGCCTGGGTCTGCGGAATGGATTTCGAAGAGGAATTTCAGCAGACAACCCCTGACGGGGTTCATGAATACAGGAACGTTATAAGAAATCGGGGAAAGACTATACTTGATATTATTTGGAGGATTTTCAATGGAGATTGAAAATGAATTAAAAAAGATCAATGAAAGACTAGAAAATATTGAAATCAAAATTACTCAATTGAATAAAGAGCTGATTGGCGAACGTCCAGCATGGTTAAACTTTATAGTTGCATTTATTGTAGTATTTATTTGTATTTTATTATTTGGAGGCATCTTAATTTTCTTTTCTTAGAAGAATTCTAAACTGAAAAGCATTAGTTTTTAACAGATATATAGTGCAATGAATAATTAAAATTAGAACATATAGAAGAGCATATTTTGAAAGTGAATTCAGGAAGCCCCCGACATCTTATAACACCGTATTCGCGCTGCGTCGCTATCGCTCCTTGGTCCGGCCGAAGTTGTAAGAAGTAGTTTTGAAGAAGATGATTCAGTAACAGGGAAGCAAAGTCAGCCGGACAACCCTGCACTGCCTAACCGCGTCGCGGTCACTCCCTTCGGTCGTTTAAGGCAGTGAGGGTTCGTGAATACAACAACGTTATCTGAAAGATTGGCATTTATATTTAGGAGGGTTTTAAATGGGAGGAAATCATAAAAATAACTGGCCGGTTTGGGCCACAGAACCAGTTGAGATTAAGATTCCTGATCCTGCTTGTTAGAGAAGGGGACACAAGAAGTTAATAGTTTAAGAGAAAATCTTTCTCCTTTCGGAGTAAGTGAGATAGAACATGTTGGTAGTACGTCGATTCCAATCTCCCAGCCAAACTAATTATTGATATAATGGAAAAAATAAAGACCTTCAATGATTTAGAAGAGATCATTGAAAGTTTGAAAACTGATAATTGGAATTATGTTCCGCCTGAGTTGGATGGACATGAGTGGAGAAGATTCTTTGTCAAAGTTAAGAATGATAGAAGAGATTGTCACCTTCATTTGATGTTAGAGGATGAAGAACATTGGGAAAAACAAATTAAATTCAGAGATAAACTTCGTGAACAGTCTAATTTGGCTGAGCAATACGCGAACTAAAAAGACAGTTAGCGGAAGAAAACAGAGAAGCTTATACAGTGGCAAAAACTGACTTTATAAAAAGCATATTAGAATCGTAATATTTGTGAGTTTCTCAGAGTAGGCCAATCCTTCAGATAACATTACATTCCTACGTCGTCGCTGACGCTCCTTGGTCGCCAAGAGGGATATCGGAGAAGTGGATTCAGGCGACACATTCAACCGGCTAAGTCTGACGACTCGTTCCTTTTGGTTACATAAGCCGCTTGAACGTCAGGAATGCACGAACGTTAGCTGAAATTGCCTAAATATCATTAAAGAATATTTTTTAACAAGGAGAAAACAATGATTGATAATTATGAAATTACTCTAAAAACGAATTTTTCTTTTAACCATATTCAAGCTGCAGTACTTTTTGCAAGGAATGCTTTACAAGTAGAGAAGAATAAAGATAACGATAATTATATAGTAGCTCGAATTCAATATGAATCTTATATCACTGGTGCATTATTATGTACAGTAGGTTTTTTAGAAGCTACAATTAATGAACTTTTCTCAAACATAAAAGATGAAAATTATAAAAATGCTAAGAGCTTAAAACCAAAGAAGAGAGAATTAATTAACTCTATGTGGGAACTGGGAATACCAAGAACAGCTAAATATAGTATTTTGGATAAATATCAAATTGCTCTTACATTAGCTGATAAAAACTTATTTAAAAAGGGAGTTAGCCCTTATCAAGATATCTATTTATTGATTCAAGTTAGAAATGCAATTACTCACTATGAACCAGAATGGGTTACAACTGATTCTGAATTTCCAGAAAAAATAACCGAGCAGGCATTACAGAAGAAACTAAAAAATAAATTTAGTTTAAACCCATTTGCTAATTCAGCAGATCCATTTTTTCCGGATAAGTGTTTAAGTTATGATTTTATTAAATGGGGTATAAATTCATCTATTAATCTTACTAACTTGTTTTTTGAAGAACTTGACTTAGATTATCCTATATCATGGCTTTTAAACAATGAAATCTATAATTTGGATCTTGAGTAAACTCAATGAAGTAGGAAACATCAGCTAACAACATATTCAGCATCGGGCCATTCGGCCCTTGAATCGCCAGAAGGTAAGAAGCCAGGAAGCGGAATCAGGTGATCAACCTCTGCGAGCCCAAGTCTTCGACCCGTTCGCTGCACTCACTTAGGGCTCTCGGGTTCGTGAATACAGAACGTTATCTGAAAGATTCCCAAACACACTTATGAGTAGCCCATCCGCAACGTCCAGTTGCTTGAAGAGAGGAACAAACTATGAAAATTGGTGAATTAATTGGTATTGGCAACACTGCAGGAGTTTATCGATGGGGAAAGACTGAAGTAATAAAGATATTTTATGATCAAAGTTCTGCGATGAATGAAGCGAAAAATGCAGAAATAATAAATAACTTAAAGTTGAGATCACCTAATTATTCTGGACCAGTAGAATATGAAGGCAAGATTGGTATCGTTTATGAGAAAATTGATGGCCCCACGATGTTGTGGCATATCGAACCAACAGAACGGAGCATATCTTATAACGCAAAGCTGATGGCAAATCTGCAATATGAGATTCACAATGTTGAGAATAAGATGCTTCCAAATCTTAAACCAGAAATAACTAATAAAGTTAATGATTAACAAGAGATATCAAATCATGAGAAGCAAATTATTATAGATATGTTGAATTCATTACCTGATGGAAATATGATATGTCATTATGATTTTCATCCAGATAATATTATTATTTCACCTAATGGTCCAATAATAATTGATTGGTTGAATCTATTAGTAGGTAACCGAGAAGCTGATGTAACTAGAACTTCAATGATGATTCAATCAGATTCGCTACCGCCTAATGCTCCAAGTTGGTTAATTCACAGAGAATTTCGAGAGTTTTTTAACAAGGAATATTTAACTGAGTATATTAAGCTGACTGATATGAATGACGGATTCCTTGAACGATGGATGATACCAACTTTAGCAGCACGAATTGATGAGATGCAAGGCGAATACAGGCAAGAGATTAAAGATAAATTACAAATAAGATTAAAGAAATAGTGTGGGTCGACGTCTTGTCTCTATTCGAAGAAGTGGGGCCAATCTATCAGATAACACGGCATTCCTACTGCGGGCATTCGCCCTTGATTGCTAAGAAGGATTTCCAAAGGGGATTATTCAGGCGATACATTCAACCAGCTAAGTCTGAAGACCCGGACTACGGTCCTTAAGCTGTTTGAACGTCAGGAATGCACAACGTTATCTGAAACATTCGCAAAGATTTAATTCAAAGGAAAGTTGTTCGTGACTTTGCAGGAGAAGATGAAAAATAATAGAGTATTTGCGATTAAATCTGCAATTAAGTCAATACTAGGTTTAATCGTTTTAATGATATTTTTTTGTATGCTGGTAATAAGTTGCTCCCAATTAAAATTACAGATTATTTTTGGGACGTGTATTATGGTTGGATTATTATCATTTATTTACTCTATTCTGGTTTTCGGAGAAGTGGAATCAGACGACACATCCAACCGGCTAAGTGGCGAAGCCACCCACACCTAGGGTCTTTAAGCCGGTTAGACGTCGGAAATACGTAACGTTAGACGAAGCCTGTGCAAGATATAATAATCAATAATAAAAAAAGATAATTTAATATTATTCACATTAATGGAGGTGTATCTAATGTTGAAACTAGAACGAGCAATAACAAATGATGCTCAAAAACTTGCTGAAATACAAAAGGCCAGCTTTGATGAAGAATCAAAACATTTCAATAATAACGAAATGGGTGTTCCACTAGGATATGATTCCATAAGTTGGCAAGAAGAGATGATGCAAAATTGTAAATATTTCAAGGTACTCTTTAATGGAGAAATAATAGGGGGGGCTTTGATATTTATAGAAAGCAGTCAAGTACATAATCTAGGAAGAATTTTTATTGATCCGAACTTTCAGAATCATGGAATCGGTATGAAAGTAATGAAAGAAATTGAAAGGATTTTTCCGGATAGCAATAAATGGTGGCTTGATACTCCTGGCTGGAGTGTCAAGAATCATCACTTCTATACAAAGTGCGGATTCACCAAAGTTAGAGAAGAAGATGACCTATACATTTTTGAAAAGACTTTATAGACTTATTCTTTGATGGCATTTTCAGGGATGGCACAGAACGTATTCACGCTGCGAGACCTGACGGTCCCTTGGTCTGCAGGAGGTTTTTCGGAGAAGCGGATCAGCAGACAACCCTGCGAGGCTAAGTGGCATAGCCACCCGGCGGCTCCGTCGCCTTAAGCCTCTCGGTTTCGTGAATACAATAACGTTATCCGAAATCTCTGCAGTATTTAATTATAGAAGTTAGAAAGGTAGATCGTAAATGAAGAGAGGAATTATATTTGAGATTCCAAATGAAAACGGAAGATTTCTTGGTGACATACTAATGCCTTTTGATACAAATCAGTACAATTGGCGTGTTGGCGGTGAAGAGTCATATTTAATAAATAACAATAAACTAGACAGTTCCCTTTTTCCAGAACAAATTAATTGTATGGATGGAGAAACTCTTAAAAGTATTATAGAAGATAGTGAATATTATTTAATTTTTCAAGATCTAAAGGCTTATCCAAAAGGGAAGAATACAATAGATGTAAGGACATATGAAGAATTTATGGGCAGTGATTGTCAACTTGTACTTTTAGTTGTTGATAGTTCGTATATTACAGTCTATTGCAAGAGTAAAGAGAAACTAGAAGAACTATACTTGAATGCATATAACCAAGGATACATAAATCTAGAGTATATTACAGATGAAAACGACATGAGAACTAGACTCTCTGTCTGGTAATATGGACTTGTTTGTATACCAAGAAGGCAGAGACATCGGATAACAACGTATCTGCGCTGCGTCGATTTCGTTCCTTGGTCTGCCCGAGGCATTGCAGGGGAGTGAATCAGGCAGACACAACCCACCGCCTAACTGCTGCGAGCGGCAGCCGTCTTCTGACGAAGCCTTAAGTCGTTAGGACGTCGTGAATACAAAAACGTTATATAAAATCGCATCGCACGCAGACCGACACGTCCTGTGTCGGGTTTTAGGGTAGGGTCTTGTAAGATTGATTAAATTAGTTTTATGGAGAAAAGGAGAGGTATAATTGATGAAAGCATATATACAGGCAGATAAGAATGGAGACTTCTACAATGTAAATGCATTTATTGCTAATGAAGGTTTCACTTCATTAGGGTGGGAGACAATTAAGTTTTATGACATAAAAGAAATTAAAGAAAATAATCCAGAAGATTTAGTAGTTGGCGGAATTGGTAACGTGAGAAAGCGTCTTGAAATATTGGGACTAGAAAGAAGTCAAGGAGAAATAGATTATCCAACTTCCTTATCTAATTATTTTGGAAGAAAAATATGGACTACAACTATTCAAGAACTTTTTGAAAATAAACAGAATTGGAATGTTTTTATAAAACCCAAAGACATAACAAAAAAGTTTGTTGGAAAAATTGTTAAAGAATATAAAGATTTTATAGGATTAAGTGAAGAAAATGAGGATACGAATATTTGGTGTTCAGAAATTGTTGATTTTACAACAGAATGGCGTTGTTTTATACGATACGGACAAATACTTGATATCAGGTATTATAAAGGTGCTTGGGATTCAAAATTAGATTTAAGTATTATAAAAAGTGCTGTTAGGGATTTTATTGATGCGCCAGTTGCATATGGTATGGATTTTGGAATTGATCAAGAAGGAAATATGAAGTTGGTAGAGATAAACGATGGTCATTCTCTAGGAACTTATGGAATCAGTCCTTTGAACTATGCGAAATTTCTTTCAGCTAGATGGTCAGAATTAACAGGGACTACAGACTATTTAAGAAACTTATAGTTTAAGGAGCGGGACGTCCTATCCGCCTCTGAGCTACAAAGACGCGACTTTACATAACAATGCATCTAGCGCAAGGGGCACGGATGGAAAGAGCATGAAGAAGGGCTATGCGGGATTATCAAGAAGTATGCGTACCCACAGCTTTTCGCTGATGCGAAAACGTTATACGACAGGGTCAGTATATTATACTTTTCAAAACTGGTTGTAATGAAATTTGGGCGTCTTCATAGAGAAATAGGGTGTTGAAGGTTATCGGGAAGCGATTCTCGAATTAGTTTTAGATACTGCTGACATTCAGAAGAAAATTGTTCAAGGTCTGATTGTGAGTATAATTAGAGTTCTAATGGCTGAGCACCGAATAGATGATGTAACAGAGTTAATGACCAGATCAGGACTGAGTAGAAATTAGATTAACAAACTGTATAAAGAAATAAATATTGAGACGACAAAATTAGAAACATTATTTAAACTGTGCGATACATTTGAGTGTAAACTATCAGATATAATTGAATATACACCTGATAATTAAAGACTATTAAACGACGAGGGTATATTCGAAGAAGGACCGCGTCATATAATAATGCAGCTACGCTGCCTTAAGCCAGTGAGGGTTCGTGAATACCAGAACGTTATACGAAATATTCGCAAAACTTACTAAAACCTAAGAAGCCATAGGGAAACAGTATCAAATAATAAACTGAATGGTTATAATTTGACTGGAATTATGAGTCAGTTAGCAGATCAGCATATTTTTCATTTACACCAACATGTTATTCCTAGATTTGAGGATGAACCATATGTAGGAAAGGGAATCCACTTTTTTAAAAATGGTTATTTTCTTAACTTATCTGGTAATGGGATATGCCTAATGGACTCAATTGGATGATATAGTAGCATCCATGGACCTGAGAAACGCATAATACCCTTAATTTTTTGACGATAATCCCGTTTGTAACAATGGATAGGGCACTTTGCACAAGCCGTTTTCTTTTCACCGAATTGACAGAGGGATAGTCTATTTCTAGCATAATCATTTAAGTCCTGACATTCCTCGCAGAACACTTTTTGATGATGTTTTTTCTTACAATATATACGAATCATTTTTGAAACAAGTTCTTGTTCTCTTCGAATTTTAGGACCATCATTCAACTGCCGTTTTACTTTTTTTGTCATGTTTGAAAGATCCCTTTCAATGTTATAAAAATATATTATTCATTAACTATATCATCTAATTATTAAAGAAAACGGGTATGTCTTTTACATTTCTAAGGCATTTTTACATGGGTACTGTTAATGCTACTGCTGATATTTGCGAAATAGCTTCGTGGCAGCTTAAGGTGAATGGACGTCGTGAACACGGGAACGTTATCCGAAATTGGTGTAAAGACATATTGAAATACTAAAACATGATTAACAAGCGGAGGGAGTTTTTTTCTTGGGAAACAACCTGTATAAGATTTTAGGGACCATATTTATGATAGTCAGCGGGGTATTATATACTACTGAAAGAATCATGGAGGAATTATCGGCTTCAATAGTTGCAGCAGGCTATGCATCTCAAGGAACAGGTACCGATAGAACATCTTATTATTCAGGATTTTTTGATAATTTTTTTGTTTGGTTCTTTTTTTTCTTAGGATTTCTTTTATTAGCTTACGGATTTCCAAAGAGTAATAAATAGAACGCAGGAATTATAAAGTGCAAAAAATAATACAAAGACTAATAATCCAAAGTAAATAAGAAGCATAAAGAGACTTGGATGGGTTGATACAGAGAAGCCACCAACATCGGATAACATTGCAATACCACAGCGGTCGCTACGCTCCCTTGGTCACCAGTAGGAAGTTTCGAAGAAGTTAAATCAGGTGATACATTCAACCGGCTAAGTGGCAGAGCCACCCGGACCTATGGTCCTTAAGTCGTTTGGACGTCGGTAATGCGGGAACGTTATATGCAATCAGGCTAGAGATGTAAGATCATAAAAACGCCATTTCAAAGGAGAACCAATGATAAAAATACTAGAAGAACCAATAGGGAATACGTACAAGCAATTAATATCATTGGCATTTAACATATGTGATGAGTTCATATTAGTTAAAAGAGATCAAAAAACAAGATGAATGGCCAGGAACACGATTTTCGCAGATGTTTATTATTTTGATTGTAAGCAAGAACAAAAGAAGTTATTAATAAGTAAAGCAGACCGATTATATCAATGGATGCAGCCTAAATTATTAGAAGATTTGTGCTTCTTCAAAAATAAAGAAGAATGGTTAGTATCCATAGCACATGAAAATCAAGGATATATTAAGACAATAGATCGAAAGGAAATTTTAAGGATCCGAGAAATTGAAGGAATCATGATTTATTAGTAAGCATGGCAGGAAGAAGTGAGAATAGTATTTCAAAGAAGAACCTGACAGCATATAACATTGTATTTCTACGGCGTCGCTGACGCTCCTTGGTCGCAAGAGCGATATCTGAGAAGCGGATTCAGGCGAACATTCAACCGGCTAAGTCTGACGACCCGGTGCTACGCACCTTAAGCCGCGCGAACGTTAGCTGAAACCATTGCAGTAATGAAATAAGAAAGCGGTGATATAGAGGTGACAACCTTTATTTACTTTGTAAGGCATGCTGAGTCTATTTATGTTGAAGGTACGGAAAGAAGTAGAAGCTTATCAGAAAAAGGAATGGCTGATGCATTAGCCATCAAGGACATATTAAAAACAGAAGAAATTGATTATTTCATATCAAGTCCTTATGAAAGATCAATAGAAACCATTCGTCCAATGGCAATTGAGTATTTGAAAGATATCAAAATTGAAGAAGATTTAAGAGAAAGAAACATTGGTGAATTCTCGTCAATATCTTTCAAAGAAGCTAAGTGCCAAGTATATGAAGACATTCATTATGCATTTCCACAAGGGGAATCTAACTTAAAAGCACAGAAAAGATCTGTGAAAGTTATGGAAGACATATTAGAAACATACGAAGGTAAGAAGATCGTAATTGGAACTCATGGAGATATTATGACGTTAATGATGAATCACTTTGATAAACAATATGGATTTGATTTTTGGGAGTCCACATCGATGCCAGACATTTATAAACTAAGATTTGAAGAGAAAAGATTAATAAGTACCATAAGATTATGGGGAAGCTCACTCGAAGAAGGTAATGGCATCAGCTAACAAATGATTCCTACATCGTCGCATTCGCTCCTCGATCGCCAAGAGGGTTTTCGGAGAAGTGATTTCAGGCGACAAATCCAACCCGCTAAGTGGTCAGGAATGCCAAACGTTATAGGAAATCAGTGCAAAAACACAAAAGATCAAAAATCAGAAGTAATCAGATCATTTATAACCGAGGAGAGATAAGGAATGAATATCATAGGGAAACGAATTTTATTGAGAAATTTTATAGAAGGAGATTTCTCTTTTTACAATGAATTGGAGCAAAATCCAATAACACATAAGTATGAAAGTAGTGCACCAGATACAATTGAAATACAAAATGATTTTCAAACAGTGCTTTCAGATTCAAATAACAATCCACGTGAAAAGTACAAACTCGCAATATGCTTGAAGGATGATAGGAAACCTATTGGTCGTATAAGTATTAAATTAAATTGGTCTGAAATTAGAGAATGGGAGATCGGTTGGGCATTACATTCGAATTTTTGGAAAAAAGGTTATGCAACAGAGGCAGCTGAACTTATGATAGGATATGCATTCAGCGATCTCAATGCACATCGAGTTGTTGCATACGCAAACACTGAAAATGAATTGTCCGAAAAATTGATGATTAGAGCTGGAATGATAAAGGACGGCATACTCAGAGAGGTTAGATATTGTAATAATAAATGGTGTAATGAATCAATTTACTCAGTCCTTGAACGGGAATGGAGACAAACAGAATAAAGTATGAATAAATTTGTGAGTTACTCATTGAAGCCGCTGACATCCTATAACACGGTATTCATGTTTCGGACTGACGTCCTTAGTCTGTGTGAAATATTTCAAGGAGGCCGATTAGGCAGACAACCCTGCAAGGCGAAGTATATGGACCCGGAGCTGAAGCTCCTTAAGTCTCTCGGGTTCATGAATACCAAACGTTATCGGAAATCATTGCAGAATGTTAAAACCATAAAACCATCGAGGTGTACATATGCTGGATGAATTCACTAAAAAGAGAATTGATAAGATAATGTCTGATTACATTGAAGAGAACGTGCCAAAACACATAAGAAACCAAGTGAAACTAAATTTTAAGTTCAGAGGTGATAGCGTCACTCTAATTGAAGAAAGAATTGCATTTAAGAGTGATCAATGGGTACAATTGCCCGTTGCTCAATTCCGATTAGAACAAAACAAATGGAAAGTATATTGGAGAGACAGTAAGAATAAATGGCATTTTGTTGAAGACATTACACCGGAGAAAGACTTTGAAAAACAATTGAAAACCGTTGATAACGATGATCTAGGAATATTCTGGGGATAAAGATAGAAGGAGTTTTTCAGGTATTTCGAAGAAGGCAATGACATCTGATAACATTGCATTACCACAGCGGTCGCTACGCTCCCTTGCTCACCAAGCGGAAGTTTCGTTGAAGTGAGTCAGGTGACATATCCAACCAGCTAAGTGGCAGAGCAGCCACCGGGACCTACGGTCGTTAAGCTGTTTGGACGTCGGTAATGCGCAACGTTATACGCAACCACTTTGAGAATTATTAAACTAATGAATATGTTAATATTCATTGTTGATATTTGAATTTTATGGACATTTGTTCTTGAATTTAGTTATAAGATAAATGTTTAGACAAAAAGATTTTAGAAGGAGGAATGAAATGTTTACTCCAATTCATAAAAAATTGTATTTTGGATTACTTATACCATTCGTATTGATTGCAGTTATCTGTTTTTTTATTCTTCCTGATGAGACACGTTACCTTATTATGGGCATCCCATTATTTTTCTGGGTTGTTTATTACATTTGTGTTTATTTCATCAATAAATAGACTTGATTATACTATTAGAACTAAAGATGTTTCTTATAAAATTCAAAAATTAACATTAAAATTTATCATAGTCAAACTAATAAGACCAATAAATTATAAATGAAAGTGAAAGATAAATTAGACAAATGATTAATGACAGGAAGAAAAAAGAATAAATCATTTTAATGGATATGGTTGCATTTACGAAGATGAGTTGAAAAGAAGGGGAAAAATGAATAGTAGAAGGGGTGACTTTCCTATACGGAAACGAATTTGATAGTACCAAAATACATAAAGATAAAGACATATTAAATACATAAAATACACAAGACATGTGGATGTGGAATCGGAGGGGAAGGGGTAGCGTATAACAATTTTTTTCAGCATCGTCGCTGACGCTCCTTGGTCGCTAAGAGGAATTTTCTGAGTAGTGGAATCAGGCGACACATCCAACCGGCTAAGTGGCAGAGCCACCGGGACCTACGGTCCTTAAGCTGTTTGGACGTCAGAAATATGCAACGTTATACGCAATTACTCGAACCCATAAAAAGGAGAAATAAATCATGCAGGAGAGAGATTTATCTTTAAATAGAAGAATAGCCATAGTTACTGGTGCTTCTCGCCTTAACGGCATTGGGGCAGCAATATGTACAGCACTGGCGAGTAAAGGAGTTGATGTATTCTTTACATATTGGACTACCTATGATAAAGAAATGCCTTGGGGAATTCATTCAAATGAACCTCAATTGTTACAAGATAAAATCATAGAATATGGTGTGCGTTGTGAGAAACTGGAATTAGATATATCTGATACATTAGCACCTGCTAAGTTATTAGATGCAGTGGAAGAAAAATTAGGAACGCCATCAATTTTAATCAACAATGCGACCTATTCCGTTGATGTAGGATACGATACATTAACTGCTGAAGTACTTGATAAACATTACCAGGTAAATATTCGTGGAACAATGTTATTAAGTGCAGAGTTTGCAAGTCGGTTTAGCAATTCAAGAGGTGGGAGAATTATTAATTTAACTTCTGGTCAATCGCTAGGACCGATGGCTGGTAATATAGCGTATGCTACTACTAAAGGTGCCATTGATACATTCACTATAACCTTATCGGCTGAAGTAGCCTCGAAAGGAATTACAGTAAATGCGGTGAATCCAGGACCAACTGATACGGGATGGATGGATGATGGCGTAAAAGATTACATTTTGACTAAATCCCCAATGGGTAGAATTGGACTGCCTCACGATGCAGCACGATTAATTACTTTTCTGGTAAGTGACGAAGCTGAGTGGATAAATGGACAAATTATCCACTCAGAAGGTGGATTTCAGAGAGGTTAGTAAGTATTTCAAGGAAGTCGAGTAACAGCGTATAACAATATGTTCACGCATCGGAGCATTCGCCCCTCGGTCGCCAGGGGAATTTCAAAGAGGTGTATCAGGCGACACATCCGCACCATCCAACCGCATCGCGGCAGGACCTAAAGGTCCTTAGGGTGATGAGACGTCGTGAACATGGAAACGTTAGTTGAAACTTCTGCAAGATATTAAATAAGGAGTGAAACCAACCAATGATCATTCTTTTTTGTAATGATCCACTTAATGAAAAAGCTGTTGATATTGATTATGAAAATGAGTATCTTACTGCTAAGAAACTGGGTTTTTCCGTCGCACTTATATCCTTAGAAGATTTGTTTTCTGGCAATGTCAGAAAAGCTATAAGACTTGTCGAATCAATAGGTAGTTTAGAAGTTGCACTATATAGAGGATGGATGATGAAGCCTCCATATTATGAGTTGTTATACAAGGGGCTACTTGAAAAGAATATAAAGTTAATTAATTCTCCCGAGGAATATGTTGCTTGTCATTACTTTCCAAATTCATATAAGATCATTAAAAATCACACCCCGAGGAGTTTTTGGCTGGATATTAATAATGTTCGAGAAAGCGAAATCCTAAATATTCTAAATGATTTTGAAGATAAGGCAATAATTATTAAAGATTATGTGAAATCCCGTAAGCATGAGTGGGAAGATGCATGTTATATCCCTGATGTCTCAAATAAAACTAATGCAAAAAGAATAATTGAAAATTTCATAAATAGACAAGGGGAAGACTTAAGTGGTGGATTAGTATTTCGAGAGTTTATCCCACTAAAGAAGATTGCTGTTCATCCGATTAGTGGAATGCCATTAGCTAAGGAATATCGAATATTTTTCTTACACAATAAGCTTTTGCATAACTTTGAATACTGGGATGAAGCAATCTATGATACTGAAGATCAACCAAATCTTGATGAGTTTATTGATCTAGCAAGAGGGATCAATAGTACCTTTTTTACAATGGATATTGCTAAGACTGAACATGATAAGTGGTGTGTAATAGAAGTTGGAGATGGTCAAGTATCTGGTCTACCAGATAAAGTTGATTTAGAAATGTTTTATATGTCGATTAAAGATTTTGACGGGGAGTTCGGGGAAGGCAGAAGCATCAGTTAACATCGCATTCAACGCTGCAGGCCGGGCTAGCCCGGCCTTTGGTCCGGAAGAGGCATTTCGATGGAGCAGAATCACCGGACACATTCAACCAGCTAAGTGGTAGAGCCACCTAGACCTACGGTCCTTAAGCCGCTTGAACGTCGTGAATGCACAAACGTTATCAGAAATCAGTGCGGAGTATATACGACGAAAAATCTACGAAGTAGAGTATATTGGGGGATTTGCAATGAAGATAGAATTTGCAACAGAAAAAGATTATAAGTACATTGTTGAAAGAGATAGACATATTCCTGAGACACTTGTAAGAACGAAGATTAAAGAAAAGGAGATCTTTATGCTTAAAGATTCAGAGAAAGAAATTGGTTGGATGAGATATGGATATTTTTGGGATAACATTCCTTTTATGAACATGATATGGATTGATGAAGAATATAGAGGACAAGGAATCGGTAAGAAAATTGTACTGTATTGGGAAGAAATTATGCGTCAAAGAGGATTTAAACTAATAATGACGTCAACGCAATCTAATGAAGAAGCACAACATTTTTATAGGAAGATTGGATATCGTGATGCTGGATGTTTACTATTGGAGACTCAACCTCTTGAAGTAATACTGACAAAAAATCTCTAAGAGTATTTGATAGAATTTACATAGAAGGCATTGACATCTGACAACACGGCATCAGGGCTTACGCCCTTCGGTTGTCAGATGTATAATCATGGAGGAAGCTCAGACAACAAACGACCCAGCCTAAGATAAGAGCTATTTAAGGCTGGGTCGCGTCATAGATACGGAAACGTTAGGTGAAATATTCGTAAGAAACATTATATATAAACAATCATAGCCGGCTGACAGGGGCAGTGGTATGCAAATAAAACAAACTAAAGATCACGAACTTAAAAATTAACTCAATCAAGAAGTACAGAATATTCATGCCACAATGTAACCTAAATATTTTTGAGGGTGATTAATAATTTGACGACTTTATACAGAATATGGATTGTAATATCTCTTATATTTCCGTTAATAGGTGTAATTAATTTTTGGCCTAATTATGTTGATAATGAATTCCCGTTGTTTTCTGATGTTGTGATGGTTCTAATATTTCTTCCTTCATTTTTTATATTATTCTTCTCTTTATTGACACTTCTGATCAATAAACTGCTGATAAACAAGACTGTTTATAGATTTGTAGTCGGTATCACATTATATTGTTTAACATTTTTGGCTTTGTATTTTGTTTTCAAAGATATCTGGAGCATCAATATTAGAATAGCAACAATTTCATTAACCTCGTTAGCTGGTCTTATACACTATTGGATTTCATTTTTCATATCATTTAAGTTCAATGCCTCTAATGAAATCAATGAAAACATATGGAGAAAGTAATACCAATAGGTCATTAGATTATTGGTCTAACAATGGTATTGCTAAGAATTTTTACGAGAAGAATGGATACATCAAGTACTGAGAATTCGTATATAAGAACCTATAGATTCAGGGATTTTAAGAAGGATAATTCGAGGGAGACGAATACATCCCCTAACATTGCATTACCACAGCGGTCGCTACGCTCCCTTGGTCACCAGAAGGAAGTTTCGAAGAAGTTAATTCAGGTGACACATCCAACCGGCTAAGTGGCAGAGCCACCCAGACCTACGGTCCTTAAGCAGCTTGGACGTCGGTAATGCCGAAACGTTATACGCAATGACCTAAGAATAGATTTAACAAGATAGGGTACTTTCAAGGCAAACAATGTACTAAATTTAATGATCTCAAATAGATTGCAAATAAATAGCACGTTCTTGTTCGGAATTAAATGTATCCCTCTTCAAATGACGTTATTTTCATGAATATTTACTTTGAGGTGGTAAAATGGAATATTGTTATGTTGAGTTTAAAGTAAAAAATGAGGAGAAGTTAAATAGATTAAAACTTATTTTTGAAGTAATTAAGGAAGACAAAAATAACGAAGTACAGGATACTGATGGAAAATGGATTAAATTATTCTCTGATACAGAGTTGGATGAGTTTTGGTGGCCCAATGAACAGGAATACGAGGAGACCAGAAAAAATCTAGGAAATGTCTATATAAAAGTTGTTTCTATCAATGATAATAAGCAAGAAGATTGGGATATATATTCTATGTTCGAGGCAATAAAAGATGGTGAATATGAGCTAATTGGAATAAGAAAAATAAGTAATTCAACATATAGATTAGAATTTAACCCCTTTGCGTATCCATTTGGAGGAATTGATTCAATAAGAAAGTTAATTAGCTGTATAGGACATAGTGTAGTTGCAGTTGATGATGGTACTGGGCGATTAATTTTCAATATGAATGGTTTCTTTGAATATCAGATGAAAAAGAAACCATGGTGGAAGTTTTGGTGATTTAAGAGCCACTTTTTTTGGAATCTTCTAAGCTATGGGCGTTGAAATGCGTATAACAACACATTTGTCTAGAGGACGGATGATTGTTATTAGAATTACTCTATGGAATTTAATGATTTGGAGTTACAAAATAAGTTGAAGATTATCTGAACTGCATTATATAAGAAAATTATACGGATAATTTTTGATCGTCCTCATCTCTTACACTGTTTCAGGTTCTCCTGTTCCCTACATCCGCTGGACTGAAATACTATAAGCGGGAAAAAAGACTGCTTATTCGATTTGGAGATGAACAATGTAAGACAACAAGTGTTCAAAATGACATGAAGGAATAGAAATTACCGGCTACTTCAACCGATTTTGCCTAATTAGAAATCATTTGTCATATATATATAGAATGTATAATTCTAAAAAGTAAAGGTTTACAACTAAATCACAAGGAGGGTTATGAATAATGAAACATACCATTCTCAGCAAAAAATCGCTCTTTTTTTTAATTTTTTTGATACTCCTTATGGGAATATACTTTATATTCTTTGGGCTTCCGTGGAAGTCCATGGCTTTAAAAAAGCAATTTGAAGTCTATTTAGAAGATAAATATCAAATCGATTTCAAGCTGAACAAGATGGAGTTTGATTTTATTCACCGCACTTACAATTCTCATGCATACCCAGTGAGTGATCCCACCCTGTATTTTTATGTAGGTCAAGATATTGAAAACAAGAAAATTCATGATCTTTATAAATATGAAGTTGAGAGACGTAATGCCGGGAGAAAGTAGCTTCACTCATATTATTTAGAAAAAGCAAGGAATCATCCTCATTCAGATGATTCCTTGCTTTTTCTTATTAAAATCCCATAATTAGTTAAAATGGTCACCGCCCTGTTCTCAACTTTATTATATAATATGTAATTAAAGGAGGAAACTAGACTAATAAGATCATTTAACCAAAATTAAGGAGATGATAGAATGTTTGTTAAAAAGGCGATATTCATGTTTCTCGTATTCGTTTTATTTGGTTCTGCTGTGTTGATCCCACCCCCGGCAAGTGCCAACAGTGAAATCATCCCTGTTGATACTGTCATACAAGTTATTGAAAGCGATATCAAATCCTTAACTCCTGAGCACGAATTCTATGGTCTATGGGATCATGTACAGGTTGTTCATCGTGCAGACTTGTATGATATTCATGACAATATTATGGGTTACTACTTCCATCTTCTGGATGACGGACTGAGTGTTGGATATTATATTTCCGGAGCAAGATATGATATAACCCCCATATTGGAGTATAGCAGTGCACCCGCCAAAGAATCCTTGGAGTCACCGGAAGCAGGCAAGAAGTTTTATTATTTTGGAGGTGAGAATCAAGCCACAGCAGCCAATGCCAATGAACTCATAGCTCAAATTGAATTGGGCGTAAATACATTTAATGAAAAAGTACAGCAGCAAAAGAACATATCGGATGATTCAACACTGACTTTATCAAATGTGCTTAAAGATTTGAATCTGAACGGGGACCCCAACTCTCCCCAATTGTGGCAAGAGAATCTGGCATCGGATGCTGTTTCTTTAATGGCCTACCCGGCTGCCTACTATTTGGCCGTCCCTTCCATGAATCAGTATCAAACCGGAGTTAATCATCCCAAGAGCGCCTGTGGCCCTACTTCACTGTCGATGGCAGTCCAATATCTACATAGTTTGGGATTGCCGGTTCATGATATGCAAACTTACTTTAATAATTCACAAAGTGAAATGATTAATGGAATGTATAATTTTCTGGGCACAGGTATTTTTGGTACTTCAGCAGGAAATATGTCGTATTTGACGCCTCAGTTGCTGAATATGCACATGAGCGGCTGGACGGCAACAAATATCAACGCTGATGACTCCGGAGCTATGGATAAATTTCAGGATCGTATCGTCAGTTCAAGACCTCCGCTGGTGATGTGGGATACATTGGGAATCTTCCCCTGGCTTGACCCAAGCGTGACATGGCATTGGCAGACAGGCAATGGATACAGAACAAGCAATGGTGTCTTCCAGCTTGGCGTTAAGGACCCTAGTAGTGATTACACCAATTCCAAATATTACAATTGGGTAGCAAATAAAAATTTCTTCCAGTTCACTTCATATAGACAATAAAATATACAGACAGAGTCGCCTTATCAAAAAAAGAGTATAGCGCACCTATTGATATGATCCCCTATAGTAGACAGAAAAAAGCAAGCCGATTAATCTATCTACTATGGAGGGGATTTTTTTATGGGCGAAATGAGAAAAACGTACGATGAAAGATTCAATAAAAAGACAGTGGACCTCTATCTCTGAAAGGAGGAATGGACGCTGTATGTTACGATCATCTTCAGAAAGTTCATATTTCAGCAAGGTATAGACTTTCTCTTGAGAAGATGATGTTTCAAAATCCAATGTCAGCTTTACACTTTTTCTATCCGTTAGTAACGTTTGTTCAAAGGTATTTTTGATACCGCCATAGATTGACGTAGTAATCCCCACGACATTGCTCGATCAGGAGATCCGTCTTCTTTAACCGCGCAAAAACACCCTCATACAAATCACCTAGCTCACTATTCCCGGTGCTTTCTCTTTTCAACATGACTTATATAATCATTTTGTACCCGAGATTAGAAATTAAATACCATCTGACCCTCAGAAACGTTATAAGACTTTTTCCTCTTAGTCACTGGTTCCTTCCCTTCAACAAGAAGCTCCAGTTTCCATTCACTATCTTTCTTAACCTTAGAATCCACTGGCTTTGTGGTCAATGCAACTATCCAGCGGTGGAAATCCACTTCGTTTAACTGTACCTTAGAAAAGTCCCAATTCAATTCATAAGGTTCGAGAAATGAGTTTCTTGAAATAGTTATCTCCTCAATACCTAAATCAATGTTATTTCCAACAAAGCGTTTTGCAAGTTCATTTGCCAAACTACCTCCAGAACCTTCAGTTAATGCTGCAAGACCATCCTGATTCCTTGGGACACACCAATCATATTTGAGAACTCGACCTGACTCAAAACATGACTTTTTCTAACCTTTTTAATTCTATCTCCAATAGTTGACATAGCGACCCCCTATATATAGAAAAAGTGCCGTTGATATCATAAACATCATCGGGACTGACTTTAGCGGTTCCAGACTTTCTTTACTGGCTCCCAACTTTTTTATCACTCAACATTTAGAAGAGAACAAGGAATTAAAATTAACCATAAAGGAATGATTTGGGAAGTTTATGTATCCCCGGAATACTAAGGCAAAGGAATTGCTAAAAAGCTATTAGAAGAAGTAATTAATAGAGGAGACAGAATAGAAGGCTTGAAACAAATAAACCTAGGTATTGTAGCTATAATTTTTATAAGTAAATTCGAAGAAGGCAGGGCATCCGATAACACCATGTTCCTGCTGCGAGGCTCACGCCTCTTGGTCTGCAGGAGGGATTTCAAGGAAGTGAATTCAGCAGACACACCTGTACCGACTAACCGCATCTCGGCCAGCCCTAACGGGCTTTAAGTTAGTAAGGCGTCAAGAACATAAATACGTTATATAAAATCACAGCAATAAGAAATTATGTGTAAGCTTTTCGGGGAGGTAATAATGAATACATATATATATACTTGGTTAGGCATGGTGAATCACCTAAAACAGAAGGCAATGAAAGAACGCGAGGATTAACAGATGAGGGAAAGCTTAATTCCCACAGAATAACTGAACTATTGAAGGCTGAAGAGATAGATACATTTATTTCAAGTCCCTATTGTAGGGCTGTGATGACAATTGAGGAATCAGCTCAATATTATGGTAAAGAAATTATGATCTTTGAAGATCTTAAAGAACTCATATTTTTAAGAGGAGATATGATAATATCTGGTAAGGAAATATACCCCCTCGTAAGGAGGATGTAGATTATTAGAAACATTTAGGAGAATCAATTATAATTGTAAAGGACGATCTGTAGCTAGATTGAAGGAGATATTAAAAAATGGAGTATTTTCGGAGAAGGCTATGACATCATATAACAATGCATTCTTTCTGCGTCACTGATGCGCCTTGGTCGCCAAGGGGATATTCTAAGAAGTGAAGTCAGGCGACACATCTAATCGGCTAAGTCTGACGACCCAGGCCTACGGTCCTTAAGCCGCTTGAACGTCAAGAATGCCAAACGTTATCTGAAATCATTGCAATATAAAAAGATAATGAAAGCCATCTCAAGGAGATGAAGAAAATTAAGATACGTATTATTGGTTCCTGTGGGAGTGGAAAATCATATCTAGGTAAGGAAATTTCTAAAATGTTAGGGATAACCAATTATGAACTTGATAATATGATTTGGGACAGAAGTATAGAAAATTTAAGATTTCCTGAGGCTATAAGAGATGCAGAATTCAATAGAATAGTTAGATCAGAATCATGGATTATTGAGGGAGTTCAATACAATTGGACGAACGAAAGTTTTATAAAGGCAGATATTATTTATATTTTAAATCCTAATGTTTATATAAGGGATTACAGAATTATTAGGAGATTTATTAGGTCAAGAACAGGAATAGAGCAGTGGAATTACAAGCAGTCTTTCAATAATTTAATAAAGATGTTGATTAAATGGAACTACGGATACAATCTGAAAGAAGTATTGGATATCACAAATGAATATTCTTATAAGAGATTCGAGATGAAAACTTCAAGAGATGTAATAAAACATGTACAAGATAATTTGAAGGTAATTCAAGATGGCAATGACATCACATAACATTGCATTACCACAGCGGTCGCTACGCTCGCTTGGGTCACCAAGAGGAAGTTTCGTTGAAGTCGATTCAGGTAACACATCCAACCGGCTAAGTAGCAGAGTCACCCGGACCTACGGTCCTTATGCCGTCTGGACGTCGGTAATGCCAAACGTTATGTGGAATTACCGAAAACCTTATATGAAAGCAGGAATTCAATGAAGCCCATACTTGACATTGAGATCAATAATAAAATTTTGGAACACGAAGTACCAAATTTACGAGAGTCAATCGGCTAGGATAGAAGAAATGGTGACTATCCCTTACAATTTGAAAGATGTTTGTTCTGGGGAAGTTTAAGGAATGAAGATGGGAAATTAATTGCTTTCGGTTACATAACGGGACCTGGTATTGAACATGGATATTTAGAAGATGTAATTATTCATTCGCATTATCAAGGAAAAGAAATAGGAAAGGAATTGGTTAAGATCTTGATGCAAGAAGCTGAAAAACAGGGAATATCCATAATAACAGTAATATTTCAAGACAAACATAATGAATTTTATGAGAAATGTGGGTTACCCCTTGCTCGGGTGGTGTTTGGAGAAGGAAATAGGAAAGAATGTTTGGCAGCCTATTCGAGGAAGCGATAACGTCACATAACAACGTATTCACACTGCTGGGCTTACGCCACTTGGTTGTCAGATGTATAATCGAGGAAGATGGTTCAGACAACACACGATCCGGTCTAAGATAAGAGCTATCTAAGGCTGGGGCATTTCGTGAATGCACATACGTTAGATGAAACCAGTGCAAGTAAATGTATAAGAACAAGTATATGGAATGGAACATACATTCCTAGTGTTGTGATATAATTTCCCTGACTAATTCTCCAGGGGGAAGAACATGAAACAACAATTAATTTCTGATTTGAATGAGTTTCTAACATTCGTAGGATCTTTAGAATACTTAAAGGATGAAGTATGGTTTTCTCCTATAAGTGAAGGGAAATGGAGGATTCATGATATTGTTGTACATATCATGAAATGGGATGATTATTTTAATAACGTCACATTCCCAACACTGTCCCAGAGTAAATTTCCTGAATTAATGGAACATCCTGATTATTTAGGATTTAATGAACAATCTATTAGCTATGGAAAGGGAAAAACCAAGAAAGAAATTATTGCAGAAGCAGTAAGAAATCGTCAGATAATGGTTTCTAAGGTAAGTGAGTTGGAAGATAATAAATTTTTGGTTGTTTATTCGGGAGATCGGGGATTCACTAAAAAGTCTTATTTAACAGAATTTTTTATATCTCATGACCAATACCATAAGGAACAAATCCAAGATTATCTAAAGTCTAAACAACAAATTTAAGATCACTTTGAAGGCGATTCGAAGAAGGTACTGGCATCATCTGACAGAACATTCCTGCTGCGTCGCTAAGGCTCCTTGGTCGCCAAGAGGATTTTTGGAGAAGTGGAATCAGGCGACACATTCAATCGGCTAAGCCTGACGACCAGGCACTCCGTGCGTTAAGCCGATTGGACGTCAGGAATGCGCAACGTTATCTGAAATTGCTGAGATCAAGAAAGTAGTTATCGTTTAATATTAAGATACTTAAAGGAGAGGGGAAATCTGTAAAATGGAAGATACAAGCCCCAAGTATCTAACAAAGAAAGCAATAAAGAGACTTACTAAAGAATTAAATTTACCTGTTTTAGGTGCATATTCACAAGATTGGGAACATGAGAGTGCTGATTCATCAAAACTACTAGAATTCATTACATATTACGAAATACAATTACTCAATAAAGATGAAAAGTTTGGACTAATGGCTTTAATTGTTTCTTCATATGATGACTCTCTTTCAAAGGGGAATGCATCAGATGAAGTATGGAATAAAATAAAACACTATCTTATAAAAGACTTTACAATACATCAAAATACTATTTTTTATTGGGCATTAGTGGATGAAGAGTTAGAAGATTGTTTCTTTATAACTCCATTATTAAGAGATGTTTTAGAATACAAAAATACATAGTTGAAAGATTCTTCATGATGACAGCAAAATCACATTCCTACGGCGGGGCATTCGCCCCTTGGTCGCGAGAGGCGTTTCGAGGAAGAGGATTCAGGCGACACATTGATTTCCCTAATGGCAAGTTTGTTTGTTATAGAAAAAATGCGGAACAAGGAAATTGGAACATTACTACAGAACCATGTAATTGAGGAAGCAAAGAGATTAGAATACAAGGACTTATATTTATACCGATCATAAAGGATTTTACGAGAAGTTTGGATGGATATTCTATGAGTTGTCTCCCAAAACGAACGGAGAATTCACAAGAATATATAGCAAAATTCTAAATACGTAATTTGAGAGTAATGCTTCGAAGTCATGAACATCAGTTAACATTACATTCCTACATCGTCGCTGACGCTCCTTGGTCGCCAAGAGGGATATTGGAGAAGTGTATTTAGGCGACATATTCAACCGGCTAAGTCGTTTCCTTTGGTCACTTAAGCCGCTAGGAAGTCAGGAATGCGGGTACGTTAGCTGAAATTCCTGAAAGATAATAAAGAACGGAGTGACATTGATGCCTTGGCCAATGGTTCATTTTTCAGTTGCAACCCGATTGCTATCTAATCCTTCCTCAGAGTTCTTACTAGGGAGCCTTGCTCCCGATTCAATTCATGTAAGGACTAATGAGAGAATAGAAAAGGCAAAAACACATTTAATGCTTGAGGAAGGCAAGTTCGCAACAGACGAAGATCTTAAGAGTTTCTTTGAATACAACAAGCATTTGGCATTTAGTAATTCGAGATTTATGCAATATCTGTGTGGGTACATCGCCCATGTTTATGCGGATAGAGAGTGGACATTTGATATTTATCCAGAGTATGAATTACATCCAAATGGTAGGAGTATTTATACGCAAGATGTAACTAAATTTGAATTTTTGATATTACGTAATAAGCCAGAGACTAGAGAGTTACTTAGTAAGCTTGAAGCAGGTAAGGCATTTGAGTTAGGCGGATTATTGGAACAAGAGGTTTACCAATATAGAGAAGAGAAGATTCGATTCATAAAGAACCTTGAAAATGAACCTTTAAGTGACTCAAGTATCTTAACAATGTATAAGCTAGAAGGATTTATTAATACAACTGCATTGGGACTAAGAAGACTCTTTATGGAGTGGGATGTATTCAGTAAACTCGAAGAAGCCAGGAACTTCAGCTAACACAATGTTCCTGCAGCGGGGCATACGCCCTTTGGTCTGCAAGAGGAATTTTAAGGAAGTGTATTCAGAAGACACACCTGCACCGACAACCGCATTGCGGCCAGCCCTAACGGGCTTTAAGTTGGTAAGGCGTCAGGAATATAAATACGTTAGATGGAGGTTTTGAGATTGATCCCGCCTAAACATATTCTTTCCGCAGCTGCGGTTGTTGTAAATAGTAGAAATGAAATACTGCTGATAAAGGGCCCTAGAAGGGGCTGGGAAATGCCTGGAGGACAGGTAGAACTAGGCGAATCTCTTTCACAAGCGGCTATTAGAGAAACTAAAGAGGAATCGGGAATTGATATTGAAATAATTAAATTCTGTGGAGTATTTCAGAATGTAAACGGAAGCATATGTAATACTTTGTTTCTGGCAAGACCAATTGGAGGAGAATTAACAGTAACGGAAGAAGCATTAGAACTCGGATATTATTCAATAGAAGAGGCATTAAACAAAGTAACTTGGAAGAACTTTAGAGATCGAATAGCTTATTGTTTGAGACCTGAAATGCAGCCATTTTATATTGAGTTCTAAGTAAACAAATTGAAGTAAATTAAGATCGAGTTGAAAGTAATCTCGGGTTCGTGAATACATAAAACGTTAGATGAAAGACGTACAAATAATATTAATACCAAAAAACAAATGGAAGAGTTGAAATTAATGATTATAAGGCCTTTCGAGAGTAATGATCTTATGAAATGTACTACTCTCTTAGTTAATGTGTTTAATCAAGAACCATGGAATGATAATTGGTCGATAGAAGGTGCTAAACAATACTTGGTTGACTACATACAGACACCTGGGTTTAGAGGTTTCATTGCTGAAGAAGGGAGTGAAATAAGAGGTTTTATTTTTGGGTTTCGCAAGAGATGGTGGGAAGGCGATGAATTCTTTGTTAATGAAATGTGTGTCCAAGTTGATGAACAACGAAGTGGAATCGGAACAAAGCTGATTAACTACTTAGAAGGTGATTTAATACGCGCAGGGATCGAGAATATAACACTTTTGACTAATAGGAAGATTCCAGCTGAGGAATTTTACAAGAAAAACGGATTTGATGAAATAGAAAGATTAATATTTTTACATAAGAGAATTAAGTGAATATTCTGCATTTTAGAGAAGGCATGTCCATCATCTAACATTACATTCCTACATTGTCGCTGACGCTCCTCAGTCACCAAGAGGAATCTCTAAGAAGTGAATTCAGGCGACACATCCAATCGGCTAGGGGCAGAGCCACCCGGACACCTACGGTCTTTAAGCCGTTCGGACGTCAGGAATCCGCAACATTATCAGAAATCCTCGCATTACATTTAACAAATAAATTGTATCAGGTGATAAAAATGGGGATATCCAGTACTTTACAAACGAGAAAGACAATTGTTGAGGATTTACAACGACTGGGTGTAAAAGAAGGAATGACTTTGATCGTCCATTCCTCTTTGAAATCTCTAGGAAAAGTTGTAGGGGGGCCTGTTACTGTAATATTAGCATTGGAAGAGGCAGTTGGGATTACTGGAAATATCGTTATGCCGACTCAATCTGAACATCTTTGTGAACCGACAGAATATAATGATGGCCTGACCGGAGAAGAAATAAAAATAATAAGAGAGAATATGCCTATATATTACCCTGATGTAACACCAACTTCGTATATGGGATTCATTCCTGAAACATTCAGAAAACAAAATGGTGTGTTTAGAAGTTCACACCCGCATGCTTCATTTGCTGCGTGGGGTAAAGATGCTATAAGAATAACTGAAAATCATAGACTAGATTATGCATTAAGTGAGGATTCTCCCTTGGGAAAGATCTATGAATTAGAGGGATTTATTCTATTACTTGGAGCTCCAACTAATACTAATAGTTCATTACATCTGGCTGAGTACAGACAGGAGAACAGAACACTTTCATTAAACCTAAAGCATGGGAAGTAAAAATGCTGGATGGAAAAGAACAATGGGCTACATATGATGATATTAATAATGAATCTGATGATTTTGACAAGATTTTTTATGATTTCAAATCCAAAACTAATTTGGTTAAAGAGGGACTGGTGGGAGAGGTCGTGAGTTACTTAATACCACAGAAAAAAATGATCGATTACGCCTTAGGATGGATGAACCAGAATAGAAGATAGATTGAAAAAATAATTTCAAGAAATTCAACTATCGTTTCCGATTAGGATAATGTTTTTTTATAAATTCCCTTTTGTCTTCAACTATCATTTCTAAGGTAAAAACAAAAGAGGGTGCAAATTCGAATTTCGGTACAAAAGGAGAGACCCATCTGCCCATGAAATTATCAAGGTCACAATTATTGGCTTTAGAGCATCTTACAAAGTACGCAAGAAGCCAAAAAAATGAAGATGAGCGAGTAATTAAGGAAATCCTTCAAATTTCTAATATCGCGTATAAAACATTTGAAGACGCCGTCGTTAAGTTAAAGGCGCACGCAAAGATTGCCCTACATTTTCATCCAGATAGACCAGATCCGACGAATATGAAAAGCGTTGCTGAAGCACTGCTTGAGCAGGGAATTTATAAAAGTCAGTTTGAGACATTATTATCTAATGGCAGCGTATCGGCTTACCCTGGCGGTGAACGAGACCTTTGGGAGAAGAAGATTTTTGGAGGAGCATATCACCTAAAGGACTCAACCAATAGCCAACGACCCAAGTATGGCGCACTAGATTTGATGTTACATCCAGATGGACCAGCTCCACGCTTTGGATCATGCTATTTCATTCTATCCCCGGAGGTCTCATATCGTAGCACATACACTTATTTGGATTCGCATCAAGATCCGAAGGAAAAGGGTACTTATGAGGAGTTCAATATCATTTTGGCGGCCCTCATGAAGGAGGCATTCTTTAGAAATTTCGCTATCGGTGAAAAAAATATGACGCTACGAAAATTAATCGATCATGTCCTGGTTAATCTAGAGAGACCATTCTCGGATCCTACAAACAAAGATCCAAACCGCAATCTTAACCACTATATTGAAGCTCAGGTTCATGGTGATATTTCTCTTAAAGAAGACGTCAAAGTGCTTGTTGCAGATCCTTCATTCAAGGACACTCATATAGGCAGGACCTTAGAGAAAATATGTCTAAAGTATTCAATAGATCTCTATTGGCACATGGGCTTTGCGCTTTGGGTAGACGAGGTTCCTGCGGATTTTAGAGGTCCATCGATGCCTTCCTTGGCCAAACGCATTGCAAGAAATGATTTTATCGATGTGAGCATGATTGGATCTGCTGCAATGGACTTGAAACGCGATCCAATTTCTTGGAGTGATCGTGGATGCTATAAGGAAGTACTTCAGGAATTAAAACTATTGTGGCATGTTTTAGTGAAATATGGAAAGCCACTTCGAAATTTTAAACTATAAGACTTTCTTTTCTCAATGAGATTGGATTTACATAGTAGTAAGTGCTTTAAACATACTCCCATTAATAATAATTTTAATAGTTTGGTAAATATTGAAAAACTTCCCTATAGTTCTTAATATAGTAACAATACTAATCGACAGTAGACAACACTATATTCACGCATCTAAAGCTCCTGGTCTGCCGGGGAATTTCGGAGAAGATGAATCAGCAGACAACCGCATCCACTAAGATAAGCTATCTAAGATGGTGGGGATTCGTGAATAAAAAGGTTAGCTAAGACAACTGCATTATGTTCTTTAATTAAATCGAGGAGGAGATATGAAAACAAAATTAAGTTTATTTATTAATCTAGCAGTGATCTTACTGCTATTTACTTTTGGGAACTCAATGACGACAACGCCTGGAAGTAGTTCTGGTAATGGAAATCCTGCAATTTTATTGTTTGTTCCATTGATCATTTTATTTGTAATACTGGTATTTCAGTGGGTCTATATGTTTAAGGACAAGAAGATACTTTTTAAAACAATAGTTATCATATTTTTAGTGATCGTGAGTCATTACATTGTAGGGGTATACTATCAATTAACTAGCTATCAGAAATACCGAATTTTTTTGGCTCAAGTATACGAAGAGAAATTTGGTTATATAGATTGGCAATACATTAATTCAATTACAACGGGACTGTCAATTCATATAAATAATCAATACTTCAATTTTAATACATATTTATTGATTGTAAGTCTATCACTATTTATATGGCTGCTGTACCAAGTGGTGAAACAGAGATTATTCATCCGAAAAGGATAGACGATCAAGGAAGTGGCTGACAAAGTTATTGCTGCCAATGGCGAAGATGAGGGTAGCTCCTTTCTTGTAGCATAAACTGTTGCCCTTCATAATAAGCCATAACTGAGCTTCTCGCGTATGCCCTATATAGATAGATCTCCTTCGAAATCGGTCTATTTTGTTATCTTCGAAACTAGCATAACTGCTGGCGTACACTAGCTAATTTAAGGGGGGACACGAACGTTACAAAATTTATATATTGCCATCCCATTTCTATATGCTATAATGATTTCGAATGGTACCCATTCACGTCATACCACAATACAAAAGTTTCAGGTAATGGAAGTTTGGTGCAAATCCAACGCGGTCCCGCCACTGTGATAGACTGGATGTTCAGTCTTAAGTCAGGTCATTTTCCTGGAAACTTTGAAAAACCAACCATTTCGAGGCGAAAGTGGCTGGTTTACAAGTCTAGTGTGACGATTTTCGCCTTCTAGGCTTTTTTTGTATGGATAAAGGTGGTACCGACGCTGATGTCGGGAGGGCCTGGCGATGGTGCCAAACAAGTACAAGGATGTACATTAGGTAACGGGTAGGTTCTTCAATGTCGAAGAATATGATACACAACGATGTGTATCTTTTTTATACAAAATGCGGTTGACGATTATCAGGATTAAGGTGTACAGTGGTGGTAGACAACTGTATGATTACTAGTTACACAATGGCGTGTACATATAACGAGCAAAGAGGCTTTTAAAGGAATTCGTTCTTTTAAAGGTCTCTTTTTTTGTTGCCAACTATTTCTTGGAGGTGCCCACATGGACAAAATTTCTTTTAAAACCGACATTTATATGGGACAAGGAGCGCTGAATCGCTTAGCAGAATGGCGGAACAAGCGGATCTTCATCGTCACGGATCCGTTCATGGTGAAATCGGGGATGATCAACCTGTTATTCGAAAGGCTGCATGAAAGCAATGAACAGTACATTTTCAGTAACATTGTACCCGATCCTCCAGTAGAAGTCGTGACAGAGGGGGTGGAGGCGCTTGGGACGTTTCGGGCCGACCTGATCATTGCTATTGGCGGAGGCTCCGCGATCGATGCGGCCAAGGCGATGAAAATTTTCGCTAAAAAAATCTTGGATCAGCGCGATATTCCGTTCGTGGCGATTCCGACAACCAGCGGAACCGGCTCGGAAGTGACGTCTTTTTCCGTCATCAGCGACAAGAAGAAAAACATCAAATACCCGCTTGTATCCGATGACATGCTTCCGGAGGAAGCGATTCTAGACCCTGAACTGGTCAAGAGCGTCCCGGATTTCATTACCGCCGATACGGGAATGGACGTGTTAACCCACGCGCTTGAAGCGTATGTGTCGACCAAAGCGAACGATATCTCCGACGCCTTGGCGGAGAAGGCGATCAAATTGGTGTTCGCTTATTTGCCAAGAGCCTACAAGGATGGGGGCGACCTTGAAGCGCGTGAAAAAATGCATAGTGCTTCGTGCATGGCAGGAATGGCGTTCAACATCACTTCGCTCGGACTTAACCATGGCATTGCGCATGTGGCTGGAGCCAAATTCAAGATTGCCCACGGGCGCATGAACTCGCTGCTATTGCCACATGTGATAGAATTCAATGCGGACTACAAGCCGGGATACGGTAAAGAGGCAAGTAATGCGACGGCTGCAAGATATGCCGAAATTGCCAAGAACCTGGGGCTACCGACTTCCAATGCGCGCAGCGGCGTGCGAAGTCTAGTACAGGTAATCAAGCAGCTTCAGAAACAATTACACATGCCGCAAACGCTTCGGGACTGTGGTGTAGATCAGAACACTTTAGAAGAGATGAGAGAGGCAATTGCCGAGGGTGCTCTGCATGATGGTTGTACGGCTACCAATCCGCGTGTTCCGACAGAAGCGGATGTCATCGAAATATTGAACAAAATGTTTCAATTAGGCTAACCGTATTGACAACGCTTGCATCTATAAATATAATGAAAACAACACAACGACGTGTTAATTAATAGTTAAAGCGAAGAGGCTTCTTAAAAATTCCACGTGAAATTTTAAGGGGCCTTTATATATTTTTTTTAGCTATTTTACGTGTTTCTTTCAAAGAGATGGGATGATGGTATGGACCAACAAAACGAAAAACAACGCGTCATTCAAGAGTATGTACCTGGGAAACAGGTAACGCTAGCTCATATTATTGCGAACCCCAACCAGGATATTTACAAGAAGCTGGGACTGGGATCCGATGCAAAAGATGCCATTGGCATTATGACCATAACGCCAAGCGAAGCCTCCATTATTGGGGCAGATATCGCGACTAAGGCGGCCGGCGTACAGATCGGCTTTGTCGATCGCTTCAGCGGCTCCCTCGTTGTTACGGGGGATGTATCATCCGTGGAAGCCGCCATTAGTGAAGTGCTGCTTGGCTTGCAGAACATTCTCGGATTTTCAGCTGCGAAGATTACGAGAACATAGGGGAAGATGCTATGAAAAAAATAATATTTGCCGGAAGCACTGGCTCGGGCAAGACTACGCTGTGCCAAAGGCTGCACGGTCAGGAGATTGCCTACAAGAAGACGCAAGCCATCGAGACTTTTGATCAAGCCATTGATACACCTGGCGAATGCATCGAGAACCGTTATTTATACAAGATGCTGATGGTCACTAGCGTTGAAGCAGATGTCATCGGGCTTGTGCAAGATTGCACAAAGGAAGAGAGTTATTTTCCGCCGGCTTTTGCGACGATGTTCGCCAAACCGGTTATCGGAATAATAACCAAGGTTGAGCTGGCCCAAGTGGATGAGGACATCGCGCAAGCGAGAGAATATCTGCAAGCAGCTGGCGTAGAACGCATTTTTGAGGTTTCCTCCATGGAAAATGTGGGACTGGCAGAGCTACAGGGATATTTGGAAGGATAGACGAACACGCCATTTGGTTGAGTTTTCACAAGATACAAGCAAATATCGGCAGACAATGAGGTGCATGACACATGAATGGAAAAATTGTAGTAGTCGACGACGAACCTATTACAAGAATGGATATTCGTGAGATGCTTGAAGAAGCGGACTACAAAGTAGTAGGGGAAGCTTCTGATGGTTTTGAGGCCATCGAGTTATGTAAGAAGCATCTGCCCGACCTGGTTATTATGGATATTCAAATGCCTATTTTGGATGGGCTAAAGGCGGGCAAACGAATCATTTCAGAGCAACTGGCCGGCGGAGTTATTCTCTTAACCGCCTTCAGTGACAAACAGACAATTGAAAAAGCATCCTCTATCGGTGCGATTGGTTATCTGGTGAAACCGCTCGACGAAAAATCGTTGATACCTATGATGGAAGTGACGATTGCCAAAGGCAAGGAAATACGCAAGTTGGAACAAGATTTATCGAAGCTATCTCAAAAGATGGAAGAGCGAAAAGCGGTTGAGAAAGCGAAAGGGATTTTGATGAAGGAGAACGGCTGTACCGAAGAGGAGGCCTATCAAACCCTGCGCAAACTTAGCATGGATCGACGATGTCCGATGATGGAAATCGCAACAACAATCGTCATGTCCTATGATTGATTTCAAAGAACGGATTGCGCGTTTGTGCAACCTGCATACGGGGTTGGCTGATGCGGATATCGTGCGACTTACCGAAATTGCCGAGTCATTTGAAATGTCTAACGGGCAGGATGATGTGTTCATCGATGTTCTATCCAGTGTGGCCAATGAGGCGATTGTGGTGTACCACTATCGTCCGAGCTCGGGCAAGTCGCTTTATCGGCGGTCAGTCTCGGGGGAGAGGGCGCTGCGCGAGAACGAACCCGGCGTGCTAAGAACGTTGGAGACGGGAATCATGTCACAGGGACTCGTCGCCAATACGCAAGAAAACCATCTGGTCAGGCAAACCGTGTATCCGATCAAAAATCAAGAGGGTGTCATTGCGGTTATCATCTATGAAAAAGATGTGAGCGACAATATTCAAGCCCATTTCGATGTGACCGGCACACAATATGAAGACGGCGAAATATCTTCTACGTTGACCGCTATGCTGCGGTTCAATGATACCATCATCAATCAGTTGGAGGATGCCGTCCTTATTTTCGACAAGTATGGACTCGTAAAGCTGAAGAACAAGAAGGCAGACGTGTACTACCGGCAGCTAGGTTATTTGGAGGATATCCAGGGGCTGCACTATGACAACCTGTCGCTGGATCAGACGACCTTCTCCGGCGTGATAAAGGAGTACTCTTCGTCCCCTTCCTGTTCATTGACGACAGATGTGAAGGTAGCCGGCTACTATTATCAGGTGAAACGGTTGTTTATTACAGAACGGGATTTTCGCGTAGGCGTCATCTTGCATGATGTGACGGAAATCAAGGACAAGGAAGCGGAGATTGTCTCCAAGTCGGTGGCTATTCGCGAAATCCACCACAGGGTGAAAAACAATTTGCAGACGGTGGCGTCACTGCTTCGTATCCAGGGGCGGCAAAGTGAAAGCCCGGAAGCCAAAAAATGTTTGAACGAAAGTGTGAGTCGGGTGCTGGCCATCGCGGCCACCCATGAGTTGCTGTCGACGGAGATCGAAGCACATGTGGATTTGCTGGATGTCATTCGATTGATTGCTTCTAATATTCAACGATGTTTTGTCGATTGTAAAAATATTAATATAGAAATGAAAGCAGCACAAAGCATTTGTCTCGATAGCGATCGCACTGTTGCGATTGCGCTGATTGTTAACGAACTCTTACAAAATGGTTATGAGCATGCCTTCGGTGACTGCTCAGATGGTAATATTACGGTACATGCGCTTCTTGAAGGCGGATTGGTCACTGTAGAAGTGACGGATGACGGAATGGGATTTCCCGTCAAAGAATGTTCGCGCAAAAGCTTGGGGTTATCCATTGTCCGCAGCTATGTGAAGGACAAGTTGAAAGGGAAGCTTGCGATTACGTCCAATCCAAAGGGTACAACGGTTACGTTTACCTTCAAAAAATAAATATTCGGACTACAATGGTGTAGTCTTGCAAGCAATGAGGCTTAAGGTTATAAATTCCTGCGAATCAGGAGTTTATTATAACTTTAGGCCTTTTTGTTTGCATATAAGAAATTTATGTATTCATAGAGGTGAGAGAAATGAACGAAGAACTGTTAAGTGTAGGTATTGATATGGGAACATCCACGACCCAGCTCGTGCTGTCCAAGTTGTATATCCAGAATCTAGGATCTGCCTTTTCTGTACCCCGTCTGGTCATTACGGACAAAGAAGTGGTCTATCGAAGCGATATTTGCTTCACACCTGTGCTTGAGGATAACCGGATTGATGTTGGAGAAATCCAGACATTCGTACAAGAGCAGTACCGAAAAGCCGGCATTCGCAAAGAAGAGATTCAAACAGGCGCCGTCATTATTACTGGCGAGACGGCTAGAAAAGAAAACGCCAATGAAGTGTTGCTATCGTTAAGCGGATTTGCCGGGGACTTTGTGGTCGCCACGGCCGGGCCGGACCTGGAAAGCATCATTGCTGCCAAAGGCGCCGGAGCCCATACGTACTCCAAGGAACATTCCACTTCCATTGTCAACATCGACATTGGGGGCGGCACCAGCAATTTGGCGCTGTTCTCCAGCGGCGAGCTGCTGGATACGGGATGTCTGGACATTGGAGGTCGTCTGATCAAGGTAGACCAGGTGACACGAGAGATTACCTATATCGCGCCCAAAATCAAACAGCTTATAGCGCGAAGAGGAATTCAGTTGGCACTCGGGCAGCGGGTAACGCCGACCGAACTTGAGCCGATCATTCAGGAAATGGTCAAGCTGCTCGAAGAAAGCGTCGGCCTCCGGCCGCCAGGCGATTTCTTCGACATCATCGTCACGAACAAAGGGTTGAAGCTGGATCGAACCATTCCGTGCATTTCCTTCTCTGGAGGGGTGGCCGACTACATTTACCAAGAAGCGGCGGACGATGTATTCAAGTTTGGAGACATCGGGATTTTGTTGGGAAGAGCGATTGCTACCTCCTCATTGACACAGCAAATGACGGTGGCAAGAGCGGCCGAAACCATCCGAGCAACCGTCGTGGGGGCTGGTTCCCATACGACAGAGATCAGCGGGAGTACTATCACCTATACGGAAGAGAGTTTTCCGATTAAGAATATTCCAATTCTGAAGCTCGCATGGGCGGATGAATCGGGAAGCGATGAGGTGCTGGCAAAAGCCATTTCCGACAAATTGAACTGGTTCAAGCTGAATAATGATTTGCAGAAAGTGGCGATTGCGCTGGAAGGGAAGAAGAGTCCAAGCTTCCTGGAGGTGCAGAAGTATGCCCATGGATTACACAAAGGAATGGCAGAGATGCTGGAAAAAGAGTATCCGCTCATCGTGATTGTTCATCATGATATAGCTAAGGTGCTCGGACAGACGCTATATGCTCTGCTTGGCTACAAGAAGGATGTCGTCTGCATCGATAGTGTGCAAGTTGACAACGGAGACTATATTGACATCGGCAAGCCGATTGCGGGAGGCAAGGTATTGCCCGTCGTCATTAAAACTCTCGTGTTTAACTAATAGAGTTGTACTTGGAAGGAGGAGCTTTTGTGATTTTAAAAACCAAATTGTTTGGTCGAGCCTACCAATTTAAAACGCTGATGGAAGTCATGGCAAAAGCAAATGAAGAAAAATCGGGGGACAAGCTTGCCGGTCTGGCAGCTGATTCGTCAGAAGAGCGCGTAGCGGCCAAAGTGGTTCTGTCTCAGATTAAAATGTCGGACTTACGCGACAATCCTGCGGTTCCTTATGAAGAGGACGAGGTTACCCGCATTATTCAGGATCAGGTTAATGAACTTATCTATAGCGAGATTAAAAATTGGACCGTAGAAGAGCTGCGCGAGTGGATTCTGGATGAAAACACGACCGAATCCGACATCAAGCGTGTGTCGCGCGGACTTACCGCAGAAATGGTTGCCGCAGTAGCTAAGCTTATGTCCAACCTCGATTTGATGTACGGGGCGAAGAAGATTAGAATTACGGCCCACGCCAACACGACGATTGGCCGGTCGGGCACCTTATCGGCCCGTCTGCAGCCGAATCACCCGACCGATGATCCCGATGGAATCATGGCTTCCCTGATGGAAGGCTTGACCTTCGGTATCGGGGATGCGGTACTGGGGCTCAACCCAGTGGATGACTCTGTGGAAAGCGTCACACGTATCTTGAACCGCTTCGAAGAGTTCAGACAAAAGTGGGAGATTCCTACGCAAACATGCGTTCTGGCCCATGTCACTACTCAGATGGAAGCCGTCAAGCGAGGCGCGCCGACAGGCCTGATCTTCCAATCGATCGCAGGCTCGCAGAAGGGCAATGCAGCCTTCGGATTCGATGCTGCCACGATCGCGGAAGCGCAGCAGCTCGTGCTGAATCACGGACAGGTAGCAGGTCCGAATGTCATGTATTTCGAGACGGGCCAAGGATCGGAATTGTCATCGGAAGCTCATCACGGGATCGACCAAGTAACGATGGAAGCACGTTGCTACGGATTTGCCAAGAAATATAACCCGTTCCTCGTGAATACCGTGGTCGGTTTCATCGGTCCTGAGTATCTGTATGATGCGAAGCAGGTTATTCGCGCCGGATTAGAAGATCATTTCATGGGTAAATTATCAGGAATTTCCATGGGCTGCGACGCTTGCTACACCAATCATATGAAGGCGGATCAGAACGATCTGGAAAATTTGGCGGTCCTACTGTCCGCAGCAGGCAACAACTTCTTCATGGGTATTCCGCATGGCGACGATGTCATGCTGAACTATCAAACAACCGGTTATCACGAGACCGCAACGCTGCGTGAATTGCTCGGTCTACGTCCGATTCGGGAGTTTGAACTATGGATGGAGAAGATGGGTTTCATAGAAAATGGCAAGCTGACCAAAAAAGCCGGGGACGCATCTGTGTTTCTTAAGTAAAGAAGGGAGGAAGCTCTTATGGAAGAGAAAGATCTGAAATCGATGATTGAATCCATTCTCATGGAGATGGTAGGAAACAAACCGGTGGAAGCAGCCGAGCCTGCCCGCACGGAGGCGCCTGTACAGCAGACGGCGGTTGCCGAGCCGGTTCTTGCCGAACTTGCGCAGACGACTCAGCCTGCGGAAGAGGAAACGGACAGCGGCGAATATCTGGATGACATTACGGAGGTTGATCTTCGCAAGCTGTTGCTGGTTCCCGACCCCGCGGATCGCGAAGGTTACATGAAAATGAAGGCAAAGACGCCGGCTCGTCTTGGGGTTTGGCGTGCAGGACCGCGTTATAAAACATTTACTTCGCTGCGTTTCCGTGCTGACCATGCCGCTGCGCAGGATGCCGTGTTCTCCTACGTGTCCGAGGAGTTCGTGAAAGAAATGAACTTGGTGGCGGTAGAAACCATGTGCCGGGACAAGGATGAATACATTACACGTCCTGATCTGGGCCGTCAGTTTTCGACTGATACAATCGAATATATGAAGAAGCATACCACTAAGCAAGCCAAGGTACAGATGATGGTCGGAGACGGATTAAGCTCCGCGGCTATTGAAGCCAACCTGCGCGACATCGTGCCGGCCATTGAGCAAGGACTAAAGATGTATGGCATCGAGGTGGGGAATATTTTGTTCGTCAAGCATTGCCGCGTTCCATCCATGGATATGGTCGGAGAAGCCACTGAAGCAGACGTGGTCTGTCTCCTAGTAGGAGAACGGCCGGGTCTTGTAACAGCAGAATCGATGAGCGCCTATATCGCCTACAAACCGACCGTTGGCATGCCGGAAGCGAGACGGACGGTCATCTCCAATATTCACTCCGGCGGAACACCTGCGGTTGAAGCAGGAGCACACATCGCTGAGCTGATTAAGACGATGATTGAACGACAAGCTTCGGGGATTGATTTGAAACTATAGGAAACTTGAAGGAGGTCCGTATGAGAAACGAACCGATTCATGCAAAAGTATTGGGCATAAAGCTCATCTCCAACGTAAGTCCGGATATGGCGGAAAAGCTGAATCTGAAACCACACCATAAAAGTTTGGGGATCATTACCGCCGACTGTGACGATGTCACCTATACGGCGCTGGACGAAGCGACCAAAATGGTAGAAGTGGATGTTGTGTACGCAAGAAGCATGTATGCCGGTTCAGGCAATGCTTCCACGAAGCTGGCGGGTGAAGTTATCGGAATTTTGGCTGGGCCAAGCCCCGCGGAAGTGCGCAGCGGAGTGAATGCGGCCGTTGATTATATCGAGAGCGGAGCGCATTTTGTAAGTGCCAATGAGGATAATAGCATTACCTATTTTGCCCATTGTGTCTCTCGCACAGGTAGTTATTTGTCTCAGACTGCGGGCATCAGAGAAGGAGAAGCGCTGGCCTATCTCATTGCCCCGCCGCTTGAAGCGATGTATGCGCTGGATGCGGCGCTGAAGGCCGCCGATGTCACTATTTCCACATTCTTTGGCCCGCCTTCTGAAACTAACTTTGCCGGCGCCCTGCTAACGGGCAGCCAGTCTGCTTGTCAGGCAGCATGTGACGCATTTGCCGATGCGGTGCAATTCGTCGCAGACAACCCGACGAGTTACTAAGGTAGATGGCTATGAAAAATATTGCGTTAGGCCTTGTTGAAGTAAGAGGGTATCTGGGGGCAATTGCCGCGGCGGATGCTGCCTTGAAGGCAGCAAGCGTCACATGTATCGGCCTGGAAATCATCAATGGCGGGTTAGTTACGGTCAAAATCACAGGTGACGTTGGAGCGGTACAGGCCGCCGTGGAAGCGGGAGCGGACAAGGCGACACAATTGAATGTGCTCCTGACCCGTCACGTAATTGCCAGATTACATGAGGAGACGGCCGCCATCGTTATGATGACGGACATCGAACAAGCAGAAGAACAATCGGCAGTGAAGGACACATACGACGAGAATGCGGCTCAGGATAGTACAGACACTGCTGAACTTGACACACCAAGTACGGATGCAGAGGAAGCAGATGTGGTAGCCGATGCCGTGGAAGAGAAAGCTGATGCAGTAAGCACGGAACCCGACGCAGATAAGCTGGATTTCGGACGAATCAGTGTGACTGAGTCTGCGGCTGACAAATCCGAATTGTCTGTGCAAGCAATGAACAAACGTCCAAGCCCAATCATCGTCATCGATTTGCCGAAGGAGCCGGCAAAAGAACAGGCAGGATCAACGGGGGCTTCACCTGTCATGAAAAGTAGGAAACCTGTTGTAAAAGAAACGAGTCGAACCACGAAAACGACAAAATCTCGTTTGTAAAAAACGTAGTGGAGAGAAGGAGTATTGATGGAAACATTGGATAAAGACCTAAGATCCATTCAAGAAGTCCGCAACCTGATCAAGAACGCCAAAGAGGCACAAGCCAAATTGGCTGTTATGTCGCAGGAACAAATCGATGCGATTGTCAAAGCGATCGCAGATGCGGGCTACGAACACCGCGAAAAGCTGGCGAAGATGGCCTATGAAGAAACGGGCTTTGGCCGCTGGCAAGATAAAATCGTCAAGAATGCATTTGCTTCCAAGCATGTGTATGAGTCGATCAAGGATATGAAAACCGTAGGCGTCCTGAAGGAAGACAAAGCGAACAAGATCATGGAAGTGGCTGTTCCGGTCGGTGTGGTTGCTGGATTGATTCCGTCCACGAACCCGACATCGACAGTTATCTATAAAGCATTGATTTCGCTCAAGGCAGGGAATAGCATCGTATTCTCCCCGCATCCGAATGCGTTAAATAGCATCTTGGAGACGGTGAATATCATCAATGAAGCAGCAAAACAGGCAGGATGCCCGGACGGAGCTATTGCTTCCATGACAGTTCCGACCATTCAGGGAACCGACCAATTAATGAAGCATAAAGATATGGATTTGATTCTGGCCACCGGCGGAACGCCAATGGTTAAAGCCGCCTATTCATCCGGCACACCGGCCATTGGTGTAGGACCCGGAAACGGTCCGGCCTTCATTGAGAAGAGCGCCAACATTCCATTGGCAGTCAAACACATCTTGGAATCTAAAACATTCGACAATGGCACCATCTGCGCTTCTGAACAATCCGTTGTTGTAGAAACGTGCAGCAAGGATGCGGTTGTGGCCGAATTCAAAAAGCAAGGCGGATATTTCCTGCCCACAGAAGAAGCTGCACAGCTGGGCAAGTTCATCATGCGGGCAAACGGCAGTATGAATCCTCAAATCGTGGGAAAAAGCGTGGAGCACATTGCCAAGCTGGCTAATCTCCAAATTCCAGCGGGCACGCGCGTACTGCTGGCCGAAGAGACCCGCGTCGGCCACAACGTTCCTTATTCCCGCGAGAAGTTGGCCCCTATCTTGGCTTTCTATACAGAAGATAGCTGGGAAGCGGCGTGCGAACGGTGCATCGAGATTTTGAATGGTGAAGGCGCAGGGCATACGATGGTCATTCACTCTGACAATGAAGAGATCGTGCGTCAGTTTGCCCTGAAGAAGCCGGTATCCCGCCTGTTGGTGAATACGCCTGGTACATTGGGTGGCATCGGCGCGACTACGGCTCTCGCTCCCGCACTCACGCTCGGTTGCGGTGCGGTAGGTGGCGGATCGACATCCGATAACATCAGCCCTCTCAATCTGATGAATATCAGAAGAGTGGCTTATGGTGTGAAGGAACTGGAAGATTTGGCGGAGCAAGCGCCACAAATCGAAGAGGCAGTCATCAACCTTGCCGATAAAGAGCAATTGATCAACATGATTGTCAAAAGAATTTTGTCAGAATTGTAAGGAATGTAAGGAATGGTTACCCCAAAAAAACTAACATATATCTAGGAGGAATTTTACAATGGCAAACGCAAACGCATTGGGAATGATTGAAACAAAAGGTTTGGTAGGAGCAATCGAAGCGGCGGACGCAATGGTGAAAGCGGCAAACGTAACGTTGATCGGTAAGGAGCAAATTGGTGCCGGTCTCGTAACGGTTATGGTTCGCGGCGACGTTGGCGCTGTTAAAGCGGCAACGGACGCAGGTGCGGCAGCGGCAGAGCGTGTAGGTGAATTGCTATCTGTGCATGTCATCCCAAGACCGCATTCGGAAGTGGATGCAATTCTTCCTAAGACGAAGCTAGCGGAATAATAACAGATTCAAGGCAGGTATAACGACCAAGATGGATGCAGCGTGTGCTGCATCCATCTCACTGCCTGTCGCGATAGCGGCTCGGATCATTCCCGAGAGTAAAAGGATGTGAAAACATGGCTGTTATAACCGAAAATGAATTGCGCAAACAGTTCAGAAATCAGAAGCTGAAAGATATCGAGGTATACGAAGTTCCTAAAGGAGTAATTCTGACTCCGTCGGCCAAGAGCTTCTTGATCGAGAATAAGATTGAGCTTCGTTATGTGGGAGCACCCGATGCTCCGACACCCCAAAAGGAAGTTAAGCTTCAAATCACCAAAAATGTGGACAGTGAGCAGGAACCAATAGAAGGAAAAAAACGTTTTCGCACCATGTACGGCGGTTTTTTGGAGACCAAGCCAGAGCACATGACCCATTTATATGGCAACATGCTCGTGTTTAAAGATCATCCCCGGATTATATTTCGTGGCAAGCTGGATTCGCTGGAAACGAAAATTTTGGAGGCGCAGATTAGCTGCTCTAAGCTGAACATGACCAAGCTGGTCGATGATTTGGAAGAGATACTGCTGTTTATTAGAAAAATCGTGCGGTGTGAAGTGCTGAATGAAAGCATAGACGATTTTCAATTGCTTGGGATGACACCTAAGGAATTGCGTGAACAATCCCATTTTCCCAAGAAGTATTTTGGATTGGAACATTTTCAACCCAGCTATGATATGGGCGAAGCGGTTGTTGTCATAAATGCGTTACGCACATGGACGAGAGAAACGGAGCTATTTGCATACCAGGCCTTTAAAAAGGAACATGGGAGCGCAGAGCGTGAAGATATCATCCGGACGCTCAACCGACTCTCTTCGTTATTCTGGATCATCATGTTTCGAATTCGTGTAGGACACTACAACTCATGAGGTGAGGATATTGAATAATCAACTGCTAGAGAACATCGTGAATGAAGTGTTAAAACGCGTGCAGGAAGAGACGTATATTGACATCGAAGCGTCGGGCAAGCATGTTCACTTGAACCGGGAAGCGATTGACGCCCTGTTTGGAACAGGTTATCAATTGACGAAAGCGCGCGATCTTTCCCAGCCTGGACAATACGCCTGCAAGGAGCGCGTCACGCTGATCGGGCCCAAAGGAGCATTGCATAATGTTGTAATACTCGGACCGGAACGCAAGGAATCGCAGGTGGAAATTTCGCACTCGGATGCCGTCGTACTGGGAGTGCCAGTACCGGTGAGAGAAAGCGGCAAATTGGAAGGAACTCCGGGTATCGTAATCGCTTCTGGCACCAATATGATTCGACTGGATAAAGGGTTGATCGCGGCCCAGCGCCATATCCACGTAAAGACGGAAGATGCTGAAAAATATGGTTTGAAAAACGCAGAAATCGTACAAGTTAAGGTACTTGGTCAGCGTCCGCTCATCTTTGACGACGTGCTGGTACGGGTCAGTTCTAACTATGAAACGTACATGCATATCGATTATGACGAAGCCAATGCATGCGGCTTTGCGAAAGGCACCAAAGGGAAAATTTTGAAAAAGAGCATCTAGATCTAGGAGTGTGAAATAATGAATATAGAAGCTCTGGATAGGGAAGCGCTCATTCAGACGGTAACGGAGGAAGTCTATAAGCGAGTGCAGCAGCGTCAGGCAGCACAAACGATGCCGACCGTCAAACAGAAAGCGGTTCTTCTGTCTGCTGAGCCCGCATCTGAGCTGGAGAATATGCTGAACGAGCATTATGACGTGCAGTATTATGATGAGAGCATCAGAGACTGCGAGCTGGTTATCATTCCCAAGATTTGCATTCAGCTGCTGTCCAACCTCGCCAACGGCATAAGCGCGGGCAACCGTGAACGATTTCTTTTGACCATGCTTTTAAAAGGGAAAAAGGTTGTCGCTTTGGAAGAAGGACTAGCTTACAGGAAATATAAGCCGACAGCGCCTGTCCTGCTATACAAGCTGTATGAAGGACAGGCGGATAAACTCTGCAGCTTCGGCATTCGGTTTGTCCCAACCATGGAGCTGCTGTCTGCTTGTCTGGAAAATGCAGAGGTGGCAGATGTTCATACGGAACTTGAGGCTACGCCCTCTGGGCTGGAAGTTCTGTCTAGGAAAGTTATTACCGAAGCCGAGCTGAAAAAATACCACCTCCGCAACATCAGAGAGATTGTGGTCGATCGAAATAGCATTATTACCCCGCTTGCGCAGGATTATTTAAGAATGCAGCAGATGAACATACACAGAAGATAGGGAGGTGAGTCTATGATCGTAGGAGAAGTTGTGGGTAGCTTGTGGGCTACCCGTAAAGATAAGAAGCTAAACGGTCTTACCTTCCTGGTAGTGAAACCGTTCTCGTATGACAAACAGGTTCAGCACGAATACTTTGTTGCCGCGGACAATGCGGGAGCAGGCATTGGTGACACCGTTCTCGTGACGAAGGGAAGCGCTGCCAGAATATCCATAGCGAGTGCAGACGCGCCCGTTGACGCCGTCATCGTAGGTATCGTCGACTCCCTCGAGTTGCCTCATGAGTAGCGCCATCGGTGTCGTCGAACTGCGCAGCATTAGCAAAGGTTATGAGACCGCCGACCGCATGCTGAAAACATCTTCTGTGCATGTACATCATCTCAAGCCCATTTGTCCGGGTAAGTTTCTGATTATCATCAGCGGCGATACTGCAGATGTCCAAGAAGCGATGGACTTCGCAAAGGTGGAAGCTAACGATTTCAGAATCAGCGATTTTGTGCTGCATGGGGTTCATCCTGAGATCGTAGAGGGCTTAAAAAAGCGCTATTCCCCCCAGCCTGTAGACGCGATCGGAATTATGGAAACGTCTACGGTATCTTCCGGTATTTTTGCGTTGAACAACGCCTTGAAGCAGAGCGATATCCATGTCAAAAGAATGAACCTCGGCATGGCGATTGGCGGTAAGTTCCTCGCCGTGTTTACAGGAAGTGTCAGCGATGTGGAGCAAGGGATGAAGGTCATTCTATCCTCTATGGATGAAAAACGGATTGTTCATTATTCCGTGATACCATCCCCAGCTGAAGAAATAAAAAACCATTTCAAATGAGAATGGAGGAGCATCGCATATGGAAATCAATGAGATTATCATCTACATCATGGTTATTTTCATGGTTTTGGGTGCCGTCGACAAATGCATTGGGTACAAATTTGGATTAGGTCATCAATTTGATGAAGGGATTATGGCCATGGGGTCGTTAACACTGGCGATGGTAGGGATTATTTCGTTATCACCCGTATTGGCCAAGCTGTTAAGTCCTATTGTAGTACCCTTGTATACCGCGTTAGGAGCAGACCCGGCTATGTTTGCGACGACGTTGTTAGCCAACGACATGGGTGGATTTTCACTAGCACTTGAATTGGCAAATAATCCGGATGCAGGCATGTTTGCTGGAGTTATTCTAGGTGCAATGCTGGGTCCGACTATCGTATTTATCATTCCGGTTGCGCTCGGCATTATCAAAAAAGAAGATCATAAATATATGGCGACCGGTGTGCTTGCCGGCATTGTGACGATTCCGATTGGTTGCTTGACGGGGGGATTGGTTGCTGGTTATTCTATCTCCATGATTTTGTCCAATCTGGTACCGATCATTCTGTTTGCGGCTCTGATCGTGCTCGGCTTATGGAGGTTCCCGCAAGGAATGATCAAGGGCTTCACCATCTTCGGAAAGTTCATTGTCATCGTGGCGACGCTGGGACTCGCGGCTAGCATTGTGCAACAGCTTACAGACATCACGATCATTCCTGGCCTTGCTCCGATTGATGAAGGAATCAAGATCGTCGGGGATATTTCGATTGTGTTGGCAGGCGCCTTCGCGATGGTATTTGTCATTACGAAAGTGTTCAATAAGCCATTGATGAAGCTGGGTAAAATGCTAGGCATGAATGAGATCGCGGCAGCAGGCTTAGTGGCCACGCTGGCCAACGTCATCCCGATGTTCGGTATGATGAAAGACATGGATGCTCGTGGTAAAGTCATCAACGTGGCCTTTGCCGTATCTGCCGCATTTGTGTTCGGGGATCACCTTGGTTTTACGGCTGGGGTAGCCAAAGACATGATTTTTCCAATGATTGTCGGAAAACTAGTTGGCGGAATTACGGCTATTTTTGTTGCAATATACCTGTCCAAAAAAATGATGGTAGAACCGAAGCTGGAAGGGTAGCAGAAGTAAGGTGTGTAAGAACCACTCACTAAGCATTTTTTTAATTCATTTTGCATGGTGTTGTTCCTTACTTTATGAATTATATCCTATATATATAGTGCCAAAAGGTCGGTCTCTTCGGAGACGGATCTTTTTGTTTTAATCAGAGCTTGACCGCTGTTTGTGCAATATTCCAGGGCCGTTCATTTGACCAACTGATAGCCACACAACGATTGAACGATTGTATTCAGTCGTTATTTAACGATGGAATATGAACGGCGTCAAATCAATGATAACCGAGCACTAGGTGGGCTATTCTTTCTCCAGATGGCCGAAACGAAGACAAAGAAGAACAAAACGTCTGTTTTATGTCAACTATGATGAAGACACGACACAGGAATGGTCACGAATACGACAACGTTATATAAAAGGGATGCATATCTATTACAACTGATTGCAACTGATCATAACTAACCTTAAAAACACAATATAAGTATAATATAGAACACTTGTACGTATTTTGATTAAAAGGTAAAATATAGATACAATTGAATCTTGGGTTTATAATATTGAATTAGAACAAAGGCAAAAAAATGAGATATATACAAGGTTTAAGAACGAAATTGATGAAGTAACTCCTGTCTATCAATTTGAAAGACTCTATACTCTTTTGTCAGGCTATAAATCTTTCGTTAAAGTTCAAGGAGCACACCATATGACATTTAGTGATGTACCCATGCACTATAAAGAAGAACAAATATCTGAGAAACATAAGATTATTAGCAAATATGCTTCTAGTTTATCATCTGATAACACCGTATTCACGCTACGGTTGCTGACGCTCCCTTGGTCTGTCAGAGGTATTTCGATGAAACGGTTTAAGGCATACAAGCCTGCAAACCTACCGCGTCGCGGCTGGCACCAAGTTGCCTTAAGGTCTCGGCTTCGTGGATACACAAGGTTAGATAAAATCGACAGAAAGAGGTAAAAGATGAAGAACATAATAACATTAAAGCAGCTATCAAATATAGCGGAAGCTGATATATTAGATCATGAATTCTCACAACGATATAGATGGTATTGTCAAAGTGATTATTATCATAAATGCCTAGAAGAAAACCTTGAAGGTAAACGAATAACTTTAATGGTGTTTTACGAGGATGCGTTAGCAGGATGCTGTCATATACTTTACAATTCACAATATCCATACTTCCGCAATGATAATATACCAGAGATTAATGATTTGAATGTATTCCCTGAATATAGAAGAAAGAAGATAGCTAGTAGAGTATTTGATGAGCTAGAGATGATTGCTTCAAAAACATCTAGATATATAGGTTTGGGTGTTGGGTTATACCAAGATTATGGTAACGCTCAAAGAATGTATACTAAGCGTGGATATGTGATGGACGGAAGAGGAATGACATATAAGAATAACCAAGTACAACCTGGTCAACCAGTGATGGTTGATGATGATCTTCTAATTTATTTAGTTAAAGAATTGTATTAATTAAAGCATTGGTTAATAATTCAAGGAAGTGTCGATATGGCCTTTGAAGGGATATTACGCAAACAGTTATATACCAAAAGTGAGCACCAGGACGTAAAGATGCATTCAATAATTAAAAACGAAGTGTAAGCTATTTATAAAAGGCACTTTTTCGTAGATAAAAGGATGCCCTAAAAGTAAGTTTTCGTCATATTATTATGATATTCTAGAAATAAAAAGGGGAGTTATTGTGCCTAGTTATGACTATGAATCTAAAGATGCATTGAAAAGCGCCATCCATGTTGGCTATCTGTCTCTAGATATTGAATTTGATGGAATTGATGATTGTCAAAAAGACATCCGTATTCAAGAGGTGGATCGCACGCCTGCAGAAATCATTGCCTATCAACTTGGCTGGATGAATCTTGTTATGGAATGGGACAGGAATGAAAAAGTAGGTGAAACCGTTACTATGCCTGCTCCGAACTATAAATGGAATCAACTTGGCGGACTGTATCAATCGTTTTATCATACATATGCTCCCTACTCTTTAGGCGAATTGAGATCTTTATTTAAAGAAACAGAACAGCAATGGCAGAATTGGATTGATTCATTGAGCGAAGAAGAACTTTTTACGCAAGGTGTTCGACATTGGACAGGTAATAATCCGGGATGGGCGATGGTCAGATGGATTCACATCAATTCAGTTGCACCTTTCAAGAATTTTCGTTCTAAGATTCGTAAGTGGAAAAAGCTTCAGTTACATTGATGCTTTTTGGACACCCTACACTTCATTCCCTTAAGGTATTGGGGGCTCAAGAATGCAATTACGTTATATGAAATCAGCGCAAACCACAAAAATTTCTGCTAAGGATGAAAGTTTTGCTTTAAGGATTTCTGATTTAATGGAACACTTTAAAGTTGAGAAAAGTGCTTTTATTGGTCCATCTTATGGCGGGGGTATAATACTGAGAATAGCAACTTTTATGCCAGAGAAAATTGCGTGCTCTGTTTTGGTGGCACCGTCTGGATTGCAGCTAGGCTCAAAGATGAAAATGATACATAAAATACTTCTTCCGATGATACTATTTAAAATGAATTCATCACAAAAACAATTGCAAAAAATTGCAGATGTGATGTCGTTTAACAGCATGAAAGAAATAGATAAAAATATTATCGGGGAAATTTTTACACATGTTAAATTAGAACAAGACATGCCTAAATTAACTGAAAAGAGAGAGCTTTTGAATTATTCCTCTCCTACAATGGTTTTGGACAATTCCTCGACGTCAACTATTAAATTTTTAACGACAGAAAGGCTGGATACTATCAGTAAGGGGTAGCATGTTGAAATAACGAGTGAAGGGTATTGAACTAAGTGTAATTTTGGAATCACGTGTAGTAGATTTTGTTTATCCGACTTTGCAATTATAGAGATAGACCTCTATGAAGCAGGTGGTTTCATTAGAACGCTTGGGGATATGTTATTACGCATTCCTTATCACGAGGCTGTTCACACAGGTCAGTTGTTAGACTATATGAGAACAATGGGAATTGACCGCCCTAAGATATGGGATTGATAGTTTAGAACAAGGCATTGACTTTCTTAAAGACTTGTTTTTATGCAATCCGAAGCATTTCAACTGTTATATGATTAGATTTTTGGCACGCTGAAATAAGCATTTGTTAAACTCGATTTTCAAATGCTACGTTTTTACCAAGTTATAACCAATGAAACCAGTAGGGACAGTTGTCCAAATATTTAGTTGCCACGCCTTGAAAACGTTCCATCCAGTCTTTCAAACGGTTATGAGAGTTATTAACGTGTTGGATGTGGTAAATCTCTTTCTTCATACGTTTTTTTTTGTTCATTTACAGTTTCGTGTTGCAATCTCTTGATTTTGGAAAATTTCTTGTAGTTGGTTGCTGTATCTGTGCGTAACAAAGCAGATGGGTGAATATACTCACCTATCACAGCGTCGATTTCTTCGGCTTTTACACGCCCTGTTCCTGCTTTACGAGCAATCATATTGCCATTACGGTCTTGTGCAACCACAACAGCAATTTTAAGATTTTGTCAGCCGAGATTAAGTATTCAGTAGCAAGGACAGCAATATTACTTAAATCCGAAAGAGTACTCAACGAGATTAAGGGCTGGTATTGACGGGATATAACCAAGCGCGGTGCAGTAAATGGACCCCCATAACGATATCTTCATTGCTCAACCCGCCAAAACCGATTTGAACCATCGACGCCTCAGCCTTGGTGCGTTGCGCCCAAAAGGGGGATACTGCGTAAACCTTGACTCCTTCCTGCTCTGCAGCTTTAATTAGCTCCGACTCATCCATCCCGTTATGTACACGTAATAAAATGTGTAGCCCAGCATCCTGTCCGATCACCGTAGCCTGTTCACCCATCAACTCCCGAATCGCCTCAATCAGCGTGGATTGCTTTCTATGATATACATTCCGCATTTTACGAATGTGGGCTTCCCAATGCCCGTTGCTCATGAATAGCTCCAGTGTCTTCTGATGAAACCAGGATACTGTTTGATCATACAATTGGTAGCCTTGTTTATTATGAAGCTCCAGTAAGGCAGGAGGCAGCACCATATAAGCGATGCGCAGAGAGGGAAGAAGGCATTTGGAGAAGGTTCCCAGATAGACAGTACTGTGATTCGTATCCAAGCCCTGAAGGGAAGGGATTGGTTTGCCGACATATCTGAACTCGCTATCGTAATCATCCTCGATAATGATGCCATCTTGGTCTGCCGCCCATTTCAGCAATTGCATTCTCTTGGAGAACGGCATGACCATCCCATATGGAAACTGGTGAGATGGGGTAATATAGACGATCCTGGATTTACTCTCATATAACTTGTGAATGTTAAGCCCATCCTTATCCAGCGGAATGGGATGGGTGTTGAATCCATTATGTTGGAAAATCGTCCGAACCCCATCGTAGCCTGGTTCTTCCATCGCAATGCTGTTGTTAGCAGTTCTCATCAACCCGGATAACAAGCTAAGCAAATACTGAATGCCCGCCCCAATAATAATTTGATCAGGCGAGCAATTTACTCCCCTCGAATCGTACAGATATTTAGCAATTTCTACACGGAGTCCAGGTTCCCCCTGAGGATCGCCATAAGAGAATAGCTCCACTTGTTCCGGTTGCAAGCATTGATTGGATAGTTTGCGCCAGGTGGCTAACGGAAAGTGTGCGACATCCACATCGCCATATCGAAAATCATATTGAACCGCAGCACTGTCCTGCTTGCTTGCTTCAAACGGCTTTCTTCTTCTTGAATACGGCGCAGGCAACTTCTCCAGTTCCAATTCAATTACATATAAGCCGCTTCTCGGCCTACTTTGAACATAGCCTTCGGCTATCAATTGGTGATAGGCCAATTCTACCGTATTGCGGCTAATATGGAGATGGGATGAAAGCGCACGGATGGAAGGCAATCGTGTCTTAGCAACCAGCTTGCCTCTTATAATATCTTTTTTGATGTGTTGATATAGCTGAAAATATAACGGTTCTCCGGACTTTTCCTCCAGTAATAGTGTCATATCGATCATGCTAGCCCTCCCCATAATCTAATCTGACCCTATAATAATGTTTAGAGTTGTCACTATCATTGGGGTCAGTTAACGATTACAATTATATCACTTCCAGTCGAATATGCGACTATAATTTACTCCCATATAGTAAAGGAAAGGTAGGAATGAGAAAGAGACCTTATTACGGCTGGATTATTTTAAAGTTATCCTTTTTGACATTACTGATGACTGTTCAAGACGTGCGTTCCTCTTTTGGAGCCTTTAGTCCTATAGTGCCTTAATCGTTGGAATCAGCACATTTATCACTTTTCTTGTTACGTTAATATGGTATTTTTTTGTTTTTTGGGATCCTTTTATCGGTAGGCTTCGGCGGCGCATCCAGCGCGGCTGCATCTGTAGCGGTCACGAACTGGTTTCATGGCGCTCCAAGAGATGATTGGATCACCTATTGTTTAGGAGGCGAATGAATTGGAAATAAAATCAAATGATAATGAATTACTTCGTAAGCGACAGCAGACATCTTCGACACAGGGAATGTTCACCGAGCATCCCGGCTTCAGCCGTATGTTCGCCCCCAATAAACTCACGATTGGTATTTTCCTGCCGCTTAAGTTCTATGCAGGTCACATGGACAACTTAAAGGGCCAAGCCGATATCGTGGAAATGATCGATCAACGGAACTTCGCTGCGGTTTGGGTGCGGGATGTGCCGCTGTTTGATCCTAGCTTTGGGGATGCTGGACAGGTCTTCGATCCTTTTACCTATTTGGCATATCTTGCTGCGAGGACAAAGCATGTATCTTTAGCAACGGGCAGTGCAATCTTCACATTACGCCATCCCCTCGATTTGGCCAAATTGGCGTCATCCATTGATGTGCTGTCTGGCGGTCGTCTTGTACTTGGGATTGCCTCAGGCGACCGAGCCATAGAATTTCCGGCTTACGGAATCGATGCCGACCAACGTGATGTTCGGTTTCGGGAGACGGTTGAGTTTTTCCGTAACCTCATTCGACTTCGGAAGCCATCGATTCTATCGTCCCTTGGACAAGTTGAGGGGGTGGAAATGCTTCCCAAGCCTGCAACCGGCGATATTCCGCTCGTTGTGACAGGATCAAGCCGACAATCCCTCGACTGGATCGCGGAACATAGCGACGGTTGGCTCACTTATCCAGAAGCGACAGCAGATGCGTCTGGTCCCCGGAGGCTCTCGGAAAAAATAAGTGCCTGGCGTGAAAAAATACCAGGCGGGATATTCAAGCCGCACATGACCAACGAATGGATTGATCTTGTGGAAGATGCCGATTATCCGAGAACACCGCTCCGCGGAGGATACATTTTGCGTACGGGTCGTAAAGGACTGATTCAGCTATTGGAAGAATGGCAAGCAGTTGGCGTCAATCATGCTGCGCTCGGCATTCAATTTGCCAGCAGACCTCCTGCCGAAGTGATTCAAGAGTTGGCAGAGGAAGTGCTGCCGCTCTTCCCATCGCATGCCGGACCTAATCCGCTATACACCAAATGGTAGCCTATGTATAAATCAACCGTAACCGAGATTTTCTGGACAACATTGGTTCACTCGGGACTCAATGATCGGCTGCTTCATGTCGCAGCGTCCGATCGAGGCTTATGCTTAATTTCATTGCAGGATGATACACATATGAACATGAAGCAATGGGTAGGTAAGAAATTTCCTAATGCGGTTCTAATTGAAGATAAGGAACGGCTTTCTCCTTACCTGGAACAGTTGCAGGCTTATTGTGAGCGAAGAAGCATGTCATTTGAACTTCCCCTTGATTTGCAGGGTACAATCTTTCAGGTTTCCGTCTGGCAAGCGTTGATGAGGATCCCATACGGGCAAATCCGCAGCTATTTAGATATTGCTACAATGATAGATAATCCCCGTGCTGTCCGCGCAGTGGGAACTGCCAACGGGGCTAATCCCATTCCGATTGTCATTCCTTGCCACCGCGTTATTGGAAAGAACGGCACATTGACCGGTTACAGCGGCGGCTTGGAGATGAAAGAAGCACTTCTTCAATTGGAGGGGTATCACGATTACTCTGCTACGGGACACGCTCGGTTTAAATTCTGATGAGGTTTGTTTGTCCCTGTCGAACAGATTACACGACAGTTGAAAAAATGGAATGCGTAAGAAATTAGTATCTGCAACGATTGTGTCTTCGATTCTAATTATGTCTTTAATTAGCTCGTCCAATAAGGATTTCTCACTTAGCTCGTTTCTAAGTGTTTCGATTTCCCTCGGAATTATCGGTCTCCTGGTTGATTACATTTCCTTTCGAAATGTAGATCGGACAGATATCGTTTAGGTCATGAAACAAATACGTTATCATTATTGAGGATTAGGCGGCGATGGTACAGCAGGTTCTCGGTCAAGACCGAGTCTGTGGCCTGCCGTCTCTTTCTTTTTCTATTGCTGGGACATGCATGTTGTTGTATAACGCCTCATATTGACCCTTCGGAACCAGATAGGTCTCATGGAAAATACCCACTGTGCCATCCGTTCCAATGCTTCGGTTAAAATCACGCCAAGCTTTAAGATGATGCTCTCCCTGTCGTGCATATCGCTCTAGCTCCTCAAAGGATCTCCAATATTGAACTAACAGCCCCCCGGATAAATGAAAACTCCCGTCCAAAAATCCCAACTCACGGTTCATATACAGTTCCTTGATCATACGTGGCATCGCCATGAATACAGGCAACCATGTGTGAACAGCCCAAAGACGATTTACTCGCATGCCAATGTTAAGAATGGTATTTCAGCAACTTGACTTAATACATAGCGCACGCCTTCAAACCCGCGTAGGGATCGTTCTTCTATTTCGATGCTCCAAGTGGTTAACAAGAAACGCATCATATACACAGGCAAATCTTCCTTTTTACGGAAAAAATTAAAGAATGTCACACGTGACACTTTCGCTTGCCGGCAAATATCATCGAGCTTCACGTCCCGGAACATATGATCTCCAATCAATGACATGCTGGCTTGGTACAAGGCTATTTTAGTCTTGGCTTTTTTGAGTTCACGCAGAGGGAATGAATTGCGTGTAGTTCATGGAGCGGTGTCCTCTCTTATTATTAACTTGTAACTAAATTAACTTAAGTACATTTATTTTGTCGAGATGGAGTTAAATATGGGCTTAAGAAATTCGTAAGGTCTGAGTAAGAGAAAAGAGAGACTTATTCTATACAATATAAATCAGAGAGAGAACAGCAAATATGGTTTGTCACAGGGAGAGTGCTGAATGACTATTTTGAATATTGTTAGTACAGCTTCAAGAACAGGGATGCAGTCGGCATGGATGGCATGGGAAGGTTTATTTGATCAAATCACAAAGATACGTAGCGTATCTGTGACACAGTATGGCATATGTAAGCTAGTCGTTAGAAAGCATCTGGGGAAGAGCATAGCTTGTGATGATGGATACTATATACATGCAGGAGATTGTGTGGGAGAACTGCATTTAGATAATCGGAAGATGTTGGAGCTGTCGCGCACGAATGGCGCGGATCGTACAGCATTAATGACGGCACGGATGCTGCGCAAATCACTTGAACAGATCAGTTATGCGATGGAACATAATCCTGAACTTAGGAATGTAAAAGCTTTAACAGGCATCACGCTACTTCACAGAGGGATCATTCACGGATTAGGTTTTGAACAACATCCGATTCAATCAAAGTGGATTAGAGTATGGATGACATTCTACCTGAGATTTCTACTACGGGTGCTACATCCCGTAGGTAGACAACGGGTGAAGCAGAGCTCTTCAAAGCTGGTTCCAATGATGTTGATGATGTCTAGACAATCGTTGATACATCGTTTTCGGAAAGAAGTGCAATCATGAATCAATGGCTACCTGGCCTGTTTTTAATCGGTTCTTTTGTGTACATGATGATTCCAGTAATAATGTCACGAGTCTTTGGTCTAGGTGTATATAAGAGAGGAAGACAAGCACAACAGGCTGAGGTCGCCTTTACTTTCGATGACGGCCCTGATCCACGCTATACACCTGAACTACTGGATTTGCTGAAGCAATATGATGTGTTGGCGACGTTCTTTGTACTTGGTAGTAAAGCTGAACAGTATCCGCATTTGATACGAAGAATACATGATGAGGGGCATCAAGTAGGAATTCACAACTACATTCATAAATGTAACTTAATTATATTTCCGTGGAAAATAAAGCGTCAGCATATCAATCGCACGGCTGATATTATTGAGGGGATTATCGGGGAGCGGCCTTCTAGTTATCGTCCGCCGTGGGGAGTATTGAATCTGGGTGATTTATTTTTGCTTCGCAAATCATACTACATTGTGCTTTGGTCCGTGATGGGTTGGGATTGGAAGCGTCAAGAGAATTCCCAGAAGTTAATAGACCGACTGTTACGTAAGATCAAACCCGGCTCTATCGTACTACTACATGATAGTGGCGATACGGCAGGTGCTGATGAAGATGCGCCAAGGCAAATGTTGGAGGGGGTACGAATAGTTCTGCAAGAGCTTAAGCCCAAGCAGTATTCTTATGTGCGGACAGATACACTATTAAAGAAAAGAGTGGTTAAAGGATATCGAATCGATCAGAACATTCACGCTACACAACACATCAAATCCCGGGTTATATAAATAATCCGGGATGATGTGTTGTTTCATGTTTAAGCATTAAGGATTTGGAGGGATTTTCATGCATCGGTTTATGTCGCTGCCCCATTCTAATGGGCTTACCTAGTTTCCGTAGGCCCCAGAGAAAATATCAATCTTTGCATTCAACATGCCTGTCAGTAGATTTAGATTGAAAAAGAGGGCGAGAAACTTATAATTTAAGTATGCGGTAAGTTTATGTTGATACTGTTTAAATAGATGACCTAATCCGAAGAAGGGTAATACGATCATTGCGGCATCTAGATTCCATAAAAGTGGAGTGAATAGTAGATTATAGAGTAACCCAGCGATGGCATATGTAGTAATCACCGTCATAAGAAGCAGAGGATTGTTGTGGAATTTTTTGTGAATTACAAATACATAATTTGAACAACAAAGAGACAAATAATGAACCATAGAGTGCCAGTATGGCTTGTCCAGTCTGTATTTCGGATGGCTAGAAGGTACAGAGAATGGGCTTAATAACAGGGATGTCTGGATGCTCACCTGAGCGCCATTCGAGAAACCACCTGGCATTGGAGGGCCGGGGCAGACGGGAACCAAATAGCCTATATTCCCGCATACGGTACATGTGGAGTGCGTGGTAGTGCTATATCGCGAGGGACATTGAAAGGTAAATGTTTCAACAAGGTCTGCTGAGAAAGCAGGCTTTTCTTTTATGAACTATCCTAAAGAGTTAATAGTTAAAATGAAAGAAGTTGAATTTATTTACGACACCAGCATAGGCAATGTGTTGAATGGTAACCATGAAGAAAAAATCAGTACGTTTTATAGATTTGCTAGCCCTTCGAGATAGAACGTTTCAGACTTTAGCGTGGAATGAAATGATTCGATAGGGGCATTATCAGCAGGCGTTCCCTTGCAGGACATGCTCATGGTAATGCCTTTTCCTTTTACAGCTTCTTGATAAGCTTGAGACGTGTACACACTGCCCTGATCGCTATGTAACACCATACCTTGCTGATCTGGAAGCTGATTTAGTGTATCTAACACAAATGATGTATCTTGCTTATCTGAAATATTGTAAGCGACAATCTCTCCGTTGTATAAATCTAAAATGCTCGATAAGTACAATGTCTTATTACCAAATGGTAAATACGCATAATTAACTAATATAAAAATGAGGTTATGATATGGGGACTGACCCCCGTTTGTGAGACAAGGATCAAAACACCTTTCAAGTTTAAGCAGCCAGTCGTCGATATTGTATCGGCGACTGGTTATTATTATTTTCGTTTGAATACGAATTGAGTTAATTCTAGGTCTAAATCAAGCGTTTGTATCTCAATTTTGCGTACTGTTTCCTACAGAACGCCTGAATGACTCACATTGAGTCTAATGACGATACTTCCCCAAATAAAGTATCGATGGACTTCATTCCTCTCTTTAGTCCATTTCAGGATTGAATGATCCTGTATTTTCCTCCATGAGTTGAATTTCCCTTTCGGAACACCCCAAATATCGCATTGTTGTATAGGCATGTTCATGTCTAAGTTGTCTTTGAATGCTGCTAAGATCCGCTAATTTGCATTAATTTTGCCGTAGTGTACCTAAACGTATGAGGTGTTACTTTTCTTTGAATTCCGGATTCTCGTGTCAGTTCAACTATTCGTTTCTTTAGAGCATCAATGTTAAGTTGGTTTTTGCAATTTAGAGTAAACAGATAGTCATTGCAACTTCGTAATCGTTGTTGAAAGGCTGATTTAGAAGTGTAGTTCTTTAGAGTCAACTTCAAAACATCGGGCATAAAAACCGTGCCGATATTTGTTTTCTGGCCTTCTTCGATATGTATGGTGGAATGTTCGAAATCAATATGACGATATCGCAAAGCGCGTAATTCGGAATTTCGTATACCAGTTGTCATCAAGAGGAGACACATAGCGTATTCTTCTAATTTATTATTACGACAATTAATGAAGCAATAGGTTGTATTCGTTAGGGGTCAGCCATCTGTTTTTAATCTCCCTGTTGTAATAATGATTCTTGTAATTTGCCATTGGATTTTGTTTAGTCATCTTTGATCGAAAAAGAAAGCTGAAAAATGACTTTAAGTAGGTAATGGAGTTATACAATTTAAATTTCGTAGGGGGTGACTGAGTAGAACGAATGGTTTGAGAAATTCTATTCCATTCCCCGTGACTTCCAAGATAAGACTTGCTCCATAATTTGCTTTTGTTTCTCTTCCATTAGTTTATTAATCCGTAATAATTCCTTAGTTCTCTCCTGTTATTGAACGATCTCATTTTCATGATCGAGTCATATATCCTCTTCCTGTTACCCTCAGGATCAAGTTCTCTTCTAAGCGACTCCTGACCCCATAGTTCCCCTTCATTCCATGCAAGTTGTAAATGATAAGCTACTTGATCGGCCAGTTCTTCAGTTGGCAGCTCAATAATCTCTTTTTCCGCGACACCATCTGCAAGGATGACTATATATTTGTTATTTTGAATGACTGAGTAGTACATTAGATTTCACCTCGTTTTAACTTTTCTAACCTCTTTGATACACATTCAGTTGAAACACGAAACACTGCCTTTCTGTCTGATGATAAAAAAGTGTGGAACCAGTAAAAAAAGTATGGAACTCCTAGAATTGTCCCGATGATGCTTTGTTAGGTCATCGGGACTTTTTTATTGAGAAGGGGGTGTAGCCAGTATTAGGGGAGCGAATTAGAGAAATTAGAAAGAACAATCAGATGAACCAAATTGAATTTTCAAACCATGTTGGTGTGTCTCAGGGAACTTTGAGTGAGCTTGAACAGAACAAGTACAATCCTTCGGTGAGACTGTTCTCACTATAATCAAAGTGTTTAACGTTAAACGTTAAATCAACATGGCTCTTATTTGGAGATGAAGGAAATGAAGACTGCATAGATGAGATAGTCGGAGAATTACTTAATCATTAAGTTTAGAATGTTGTCTGCCCGTGACCAGGGAGAGATTATGGACATTATTGAGCTAAAGAATGCTCGAAGGAATACTTGGTAGCATACAAAATACAACTACCAGATATCATTTGCAGAAAGCAGTGCTACCGGTAAGAGTGGTCTATTTGTAAAAAGAAAATGAACCACTAGACAGATAATAAAGTGTTTTCTAAGTGCAGATGTGCAGGAGTAGTGAGGAGAGGTATCCAGGTTAATAAACAATTTTACTCATGTTCCTTGGCGACCAAAAAAGGTTGGTACAAAAGAGTCGCAATGAAAAAGTGGACATCTCCTCCCAGTTCTGCCGCCAGGACTTTACCAGCAGCGGATATTTCGCTCCCCAGGTGTCTTCGAACTGGTCTAGTTCCATATTGAATCCTATCATTCGATCATCGAAACCGAATGCTTTCAGCGTCATGAGTTTGAGTCTTATCCACAAGCTTATGAAATCGTAAGCCAGTTTATCCAAGATTATAATCGCGTGCGTATCCACGGCAGTATCTACGATTTTTCCCCGTATGATTATATGGAAGCGGTAAAGCAAGGCACTGTTAAGCCGAAGCAGATTAAGGTTTAAGCGTCGGCACAAATGAAAAATGAAGCAATTTAAAGCAATTCTACGATTGATATCGAATAAGAGGTGCAGTGTCCATAATAAGGGTGTTTAACCGCTATGAATAACATTGTACGATTATTCCAAAAAACTACAAAATAATGTATAATTTAACCTAAAATGTACCCTTGTGCATTTCTCCCCATAACATGGCAACTAGAGTCAACTGAAATTTATAGTTGAATATTGTCGAAAACACTTATTTCGGAAAGGGCATTGCACAGCTCCAAGAAAAAAAATTAAAAGCGCTGTATGAAATGGATGCTCCCGTATTAGATAAACCAAGCAAGTACGAATGGGTAGCCATTCAATCGGCAAACCCATCCTTAATCGAGCTCATCATGGGCACGAAATCAGTGGACGACGTATTGACCGAAATGGAGAGCAGCGTGAATGCTGCAGTGATAGCGGCAAAAGCTAAGGAAGTCGAAGAATAAAAGGAGATTATAACAGGTGGAAAATACTCTAAAATTGCTGTGCTTTCCTTATGCGGGAGGTTCGTCCTTTTCGATTTATCGCCAATGGACCAAGTGGCTAAGCCCCATTCAACTCATCCCCATAGAACTGCCTGGCAGAGGATCCAGAATGGAGGAACCGCTCTTATATTCTTTGGAGGAACTGGAAGAAAACCTGTTTCAAGATATTGTCCGAAATCACATACAAGAGAATGACCGTGTGGCCTTGTTCGGTCACAGCATGGGAAGTTTGCTGGCTTATCGAATTGGAATGCGAATAGGGACCGACTCTCCCTATTCGCTTGTCCATACCTTTCTATCGGGATTCGATCCCCTTCATCTCCCGAGGAAAAAAGTATATCATCGGATGTCGGATCGCGAGTTCATGCACGAAATATGCGAATTGGGCGGAACTCCGATAGAAGCGATGCAACATGAAGTCATACGCAATACCTTTTTGCCCATTCTGCGTGCCGATACTCAAGTGGTGGAGACCTATTTGGAATCGAAACGCAACGTTGCCGACCGCAAACTTGCATGCGATATGTCTGTTCTGTACGGATTCCATGACAACACGATGTCTGATAGAATCCATTCGTGGAATCGATACACGCATGGCCGGACGGAGTTCAAGGGATTCGAAGGAGACCATTTTTTCATCGTGAATGACAATCAGCGGGAAGTTCCGACATATGTCCGCAAAGTTTTAATGAAAAAACTGGCGGTTTCCATTTAGGGGGGGGCATTTTGGAGAGAGACGTTATTTACGAAGATATCATCCTGAATTTCGAAAGTGCATAAGATCAAGGCAAGATGCTGAAGCAATAGCGACTTGAGGTGTAAAAATGCAGTTTCTCGACCAAGGAAACTCGTAGCCGCTTTTCATAAGGGGGCATGTAGAATAAAAACAAACAAGAGGGGCTGATATAGCGATGACACCTGAAAAGAGAATGCAGGTATTTTCAAATAATAAGGCGAAAGACGGACCTGTGAGTGATCACGATTTTCAGAAGATCCGTTTAGAGGATAGACAAGTACGGACACTGGCGGAATTTGTCCGCAGGCATCATCTTTGTATGTCTTCTTGTTTAACGGCAATATGGTCCGTTTTACTATCCCATTACGCTGATCAATACGAGGTGCCCGTTTTATATTCCATCATGCGCGATGAAGCCGGAGACGACTGCAGCCAGTGCTATCCACTTCTCATAGACATACGAAAAGAAGACCGCCTTGTTGATTTGGTTCATAAGGTCGAGATGCAATTAGATAAAAGAAGCGGCGGTGTATGGAGCGAAACGTTGACGAAGCAAGCCGAAGGAGGTTCCGCGGCGCTGGAACCCGGGAAATTTCTCGATTTCGGCATTGTAGAGACACAGGAAATGAACCCGCTTGACAGCATGAAGGCGTCTGTTTCTTTGCACGAAATGGATCACCCGACGATCGCACTCTTATATCGATACAGACTCAACAAACTCGAATGTGCGGTTCAATACGATAGCAGTCGCTTCAGCAAAACGCAGATCTCCAGGCTTGCAGGACATTTCGGGGTACTACTGACCAACACATTGAATGACCCGGAGAAGCCCGTGCTTTTCCACCCTTTCCTGACCTGGAAGGAAGGGAATCAGTTCATCCGATGGAACGATACGGACAGGACGTATCCTGTGTATAAAACCGTTCATCAATTGGTAGAGGAACAGGCGGCCAAGACGCCGGAGGCGGTCGCCTTGGAGTTTCGTCAGCAGAAGCTGACCTACTCCGATTTAAACCGCCGGGCTAACCGAATCGCCCGCGTCATTGTGGATGCATATCTGAGGAACGAGCAAGGCGATCTACCGCGAGGGACGCTGATTCCTATCATGATGGAGCGAAGCGCGGATGTGCTCCCGGCCATGCTGGGAGTGATAAAGACGGGAGGGGCTTACCTTCCGATCGATCCCCAATATCCGGAGGAACGCATTCGGTTTATTTTGCAAGACGCTCAAGCAAAAATCATCATGACAACGAGCCAATTGGTCGTTAAGCTGAAGTCGGTGATTTCTCAAGCCGGTATGAAGGAGGCGGCGGTTATTTGTATCGACGACTGGCTTGCGCAGCCCTGCGATTCCGTTGACAATTTGAACGTTGAGGTCAAGCCCGACGATCTGGCATACGTCATCTATACGTCCGGCTCCACCGGAAACCCGAAGGGCGCGCTTATCGAACACGCCGGACTAGTTGCTTTGATTCCTTATCTTATCGACAGGTTTGGGCTGACTTCGGATACGCGAGTGCTACAGTTCGCTTCCATCAGCTTTGACGCATCGGTTTACGAATGGGTCGGAACATTAACGGTCGGTGGGACGCTCGTTGTTTTGTCGGAAGAGGAATTGCCTCCATATGCCGATATTTCGGAAGTACTCGAACAAAAAAGTATTCATATTGCTATGCTGCCTCCATCCGTATTAAAAACGATGAAAAAGCGTGACTTGCCCGATTTGCAGACGATCGTGTCAGCTGGGGAGGCTTGTACGCCGGATATTGTGGAGGATTGGGGAAAAGAGCGGGTATTCCTGAACGCCTACGGTCCGACGGAAGTGACCATTATTTGTTCCGTGGGGATCTGCCGACCGGGTGAAAAAGTGACGATCGGGCGGCCTGTTTATAACAAACGGCTCTTTGTTCTGAATCCGTTCGGCCAGCCGGTTCCGTTCGGCGTTCCCGGCGAGCTGTGGGTGGGCGGCGTCGGGCTGGCCAGAGGCTACCTGAACCGCGAAGAGCTAACCAAGGAACGGTTCGTTCACAAAGAGCTTGTGATGGGCGACGGGCATACTCCGCAAATCGAGCGGTTATATAAAACCGGGGATATCGTCAAATGGACGCCGGGCGGGGAACTATTATTTATCGGCCGCAGTGACGATCAGGTCAAGATTAGAGGCTACCGCATCGAGCTTGGGGAAATCGAGCATCAGCTTCGTCAGTATCCGGGCATTCGTCAATGCATGGTCCGGGCTTGGCACGACGGGCATTATCAGAAGCTGGCGGCTTACTATACCTCTTCCCAAGAGCTGGAAGAGGCTGAATTGGCGCAGTACCTGTCCTCGGTGTTACCGTCCTACATGGTTCCGTCTTACTTTTGCCGACTGGAATCGTTTCCTTTGAATACAAATGGCAAAGTGGACCGGTCGGCGCTTCCTCATCCGAATACGGTGTGGGAACACTCTTCCGAAAAGGCGTCGGAAACGGGCGAAGACGAAATGGAAACGCGGCTGCTTCACATTTGGCGGCACCTGCTTAAACGGAAAAATATCGGGGTCAACGATCATTTCTATGCCGTTGGGGGGGATTCCATCCTCGCCATTCAGATGGTATCCATGGCCAGGGATCACGGAATTGTCGTGACGCCCAGACAAGTGGCGGAGCATGCGACCGTGAAGGATTTGGCGGCCGTGGCCGCTTGGGTGGTCGGTGGGAAGCAAAAGGAGCAGGCTCTCGATTTGGCGGGCGAATTCGGGCTGACGCCGATTCAACACTGGTTTTTCGAGCAGCAGTTCGAAGAGCCGAACTATTTCAATCAGTCGCATATGCTGCTGCTCAACCATTGCGACCCTGCGAGGCTGGAGGATGCCATCAACTGGCTGGTCCGGTTGCATCTGGAGCTGGCGGCACAATTCGTAAAGCGGGGGCATACGTATGTGCAGCGCTACCGAACGGACGCTGTCGTGCGGCTCGCTTCCCACACCATTCGGGAGACAGAGCGCCCCGATTCGGAAATTGCCGCCGTCTGCGTGAAGTGGCATGGTCAACTGAACTACGAGACGGGAACGATGCTTCGTGCCGGGTTGATCAAAGGCCACCCTGACGATAAAATTCGTCTGTTCCTTACCGTTCATCATCTGGTCATCGATGGGGTTTCCTGGAGGATTTTGCTTCAAGAGCTGTATCAGTTGTATCACGGCGCTGAGCTGCCTCCGGTTCCAAGCCCGTCTAAAAAATGGCAGGCTGCGATCACGGACTATGCGCAAAAAGAGGACCTACGTGACGATATCAGCGATTGGACCGACGTGCTGGCCGGTTCCGCCGCATTCCAGTTACCCGTAGACCGTTACGCGGATAACAGAAGCATCGCCGAATCCGCGGAACTAATTGCAACGCTGCCGCCAAGCGATACGCAGCGGCTGCTGCACCGGTGCGCTCACGCTTACCATACGCAGATCAACGATCTGCTGCTTACCGCCTGGTCGCTGATGCTGTCCGCCTGGACCGGACAGGGGACGGTCGCCTTCCGGCTGGAGGGTCATGGACGGGAGCACTCCGTATCCGACATGAACTTGACCCGAACGATCGGCTGGTTCACATCGATGTTTCCCGTATGCATCCGGTTGTCGGCTGACGCTTCTTTGGGAGAAACGATCAAATCCGTCAAGGAGCAGCTGCGCCGCATCCCTGACCGGGGCATCTCGTACGGGGCGCTGCGGTACTGCCATCCGGACGAGGCGGTTCGAACGACCTTGACCGCTTCCGATCCGCAGGCGCTGTTCAATTATTTGGGCCAGTTCGATCAGGCCGAAGCCGGGGAAGCGAACGAATGGTTAAGCTTCACGCGCGATGCCGCACAGGATTATAGTTCGCCGCGGAACCACGGAACAAGTCTGTTGGAGCTTAACTGCTCCATCGTTTATGGCCAGCTGCATTTGTTTATGAAATACAGCAGACGTCATTACGAGGAAGCGACGATTACCGGGTTGACCGAATCCTTCATCTCTTATCTGCTTTCCATTATTGAACACTGTGAGGAGAAAGAGAGCGAAGAGTTTACGCCGAGCGATTTTCCACTGGTTTTGCTTGATCAGCTTTCACTGGACCAGATCGTAAATACGTACCATGCGCAATACGGTTTGGATAAAATCATGCCGCTTAGTCCGCTGCAGAAAGGACTTTTTTTTCATTATTTGGATCATCCGTCCTCCGACCAATATTTCGTGCAGACAAGCTGGAAATACGAAGGCAGGCTCGATGTTACCCGTTATCGGGAAGCGTGGCAGCGTGTCATTGCCGAAAACGATTGTTTACGGACAGGCTTCATCTGGGAAGCGCTGGACGAGCCGGTACAGTGTGTCGTCCAAACAGTGGAACCGGATTGGACGGTAGAGAATATCGCCTCACAACCTGCGGATCGACAGCAAGAGTACTTCGAGCAGTGGATGACGCTGGACCGCGAGCGCCGCTTCGATCTGCGACGGCCCGCGTACCGCCTTGCGTTGATTCGCAGCGGTCCGGAGGAATGGATGGTAGTTTGGAGCTACCACCATATTTTGCTGGACGGATGGAGTCTTCCGCTGCTGCTTAATCGGGTTCATGATCTTTATGAATGCAGCTTGCGGGGCATAACGCCTTACCGCAATCCATCGCTCCCTTTGGAACATTATATGCGGTGGCTGATGGCGAAGGACCGGACGGAAGCCGAAACCTTTTGGAAGGCTTATTTGGCTGACATTACCGAACCGACCCCGCTGCCGATGGAGAAAAGCGACATGCGCTTCGATGCGCACCAACCGATCCGCAGGCAGCAGACCGAGATGTTGGAATTGGACTCAAGCTTTACCGGGCGAATGACAGCGTTTGTGCAGCAAACGAAAATATCGCTCAATACCTTGGTGCAGTTCGCTTGGGGAAAAGTACTGCAAGTGCTTCATGATGCGGATATAACCGTATTCGGCATGGTCGTGTCCGGCCGTGGGTCCGATCTTGCCAAAGCGGACCGTATCACCGGCTTGCTGATTAATACGCTTCCTTTGGTGATGCATTGGAATACGGAGCAGTCCGTCGCCAGCTATGTGAAGGAGCTTCATCACACGATTCAAAAGCTGAACGATTACTGCCACGTCAGCCTGAACGAATTGAAGGACTGGAGCTCCGTGCAAGGCCATACGTTGTTCCACAGCATCGTTGCTTTCGAAAATTATTTGAACGACTATCGCCAGCCGGCAAGCGGACTGAACATGTCGGCAATAGAGGAACGAGAGAAAACGAATTACCTGCTGACGACTACCATCGCGAGCGACGGAGACCGGATCGTCATCAAGCTGATTTACGATGCCGACCGGCTGGAGCAAGAAACGGTTCGCCGGTTGACAGAGCATCTGCGTCATGCTTTGCATTATGCGGTGGAGCATCCGGATAGCGCTGTCGGAGACATTACTTTAATGACTACAGACGATTACGACCGAATTGTCTACGATTGGAACCGTACGTTCACGGAGTACCCAAGGGAGAGCTCGGTTCCCGAGCTGTTCCGGGAACAGGTCCGGCTCCGGCCTTCTCAACTGGCGGTGATCGCATACGACTGGGTCGTGACTTACGAACGGCTTGACCAATTGTCACGTCATGTGGCGAGCTTGCTCACGGAGGATGCGCCGTTTCGCGGGAAGCTCATCGGCGTCTGTCTGCCGCGCTCGCTCGAATTTATCGTTTCCATTCTAGGCATCTTGAAGGCGGGCTGCGCCTACGTGCCGATCGATCCCGATTTCCCAGCGGAACGCATACACGACATGATCCGGGACGCCGGACTGGACACGATCATCACCTCGCGCAGCGAAGCGGATAGCCTTGCGGAAGCGTGGAGGGGTGTGAGCTTAAAGCTGATCTGCGCCGATGATTTCGACACCATTACCTTTGTGGGTCAGGAAGAAAAAGGGACTCGTCCCGCGGCCGCTTGCGATCTTGCTTATCTGATGTATACGTCCGGTTCGACGGGCAAACCAAAGGGGGTTATGGTCGAACACCGCAGCATCGTCAGTCTGGTGAAGCATACGAACTATTTCCCGTTTTCCCCAGATATCAAGCTGCTTTATACCGGTTCGCCGGTATTTGACGCTTCCACGTTTGAAATTTGGGGCACGCTGCTGAATGGGGGCCGCCTGTACGTCGTTTCCAAAGACGATCTGATGAACGTCCGCCTGCTGGAGCAGAGGATAAAAGCATGGGGCATCAACGCGTTATGGCTCAGCGCCGCATTATGCAATCAATGGATTCAGGCGAACGAAACGATGTTCGCCGGACTTCGTTGGCTGCTTGTAGGCGGCGAAGCGTTATCGCCGAAGCCGATCAATCGTCTGCGGCTGAGGTATTCGGCGATTACAATCCTCAACGCCTACGGTCCGACGGAGAACACCACCTTTTCGACGAGCTATCCGATCGAGCGGACCTTTGAACGCAACATCCCCATCGGTAAGCCGATCAGCAATACGACCTGCTATATTCTGGACAAAAGGGGACGTGTCCAGCCTGTCGGAGCCGTCGGAGAAATCTACGTGGGAGGAGACGGCGTCGCGCGCGGCTATTGGAAGCAGGAGGAGCTGACGCGGAAGGCGTTTGTTCCGAATCCGTACGCTTCTGCCGAAGATCGCGAAAAAAGAAGAAATTTGCTACTGTACCGGACAGGAGATTTCGGGAGATGGCTTCCGGACGGTAACATCGAATACATGGGACGGAGCGACGGCCAACTGAAGCTTCGCGGCTTCCGGATCGAACCGGGAGAGATCGAGCACCGTCTTGGCTGCTGTCCCGCCGTCAAGCAAAGTCTCGTCATCGCCCGCGAGCTCCATGGGGAGCTGCGGCTGATTGCTTATTATACATCGGAGATGGATGAACAGGACATTCGGGAAGAACGGCTTCAAGCCTTTATGACCGACGGTCTGCCTTCGTATATGCTTCCTTTCCGGTACGTTCGGCTGGAGTCGTTTCCGTTAACGGTTAATGGGAAAATTGACCGGGCAAGATTGCCTCTGCCGGAAGCGTGGCGTACCGGCCAAGCGTCCGAACCCGGTGCCGCAACCGGGCTGGAGCAGCTGATGGAGCAGATCTGGCGCGCCGTGCTGAAGCTAGATCACATCCGCAAGGATGAAGATTTTCACGCGTTGGGAGGCCATTCGCTGCATGCGCTGCGCATCGTCAGTCTGCTGCAAAAGAACGGTTATCCGGTGACGGTCAACCAAATCTTTCGGGAGCAAACGATCGAACGTTTGGCCCGCTCCTTGAACGGAGCGCTTTCGGCTTCGGCTTCGGCCTCGGGTTTGGCGGCCCGCCCGGATACGGAAAAGGCCTTGGGACAGCACACGTACCCGAAGGACGGATTTCCGCTGTCGGCGGTGCAGAGACGTTTTTTCAACCGCGACTTGAAGAAACGCAACATGTTCAACGTGCCTTATCTGGCTTTGCTCAAGCAGCGGATCACGAAGCAAGAGATGAACCGCGTGCTGCAGCTTCTGGTCGATCGGCATGCGGCGTTGAAGCTGACCTTTGCCCGGCTCGATCACGGAGAATGGTACCAGTATGAACGGGACATCGATATGGACCGGGCTTTAACGTATGTGGATCTGCGGGAGGCCACGGCGTCCCATGACACCTTTATCTCGGAGTACTGCTCGAAGCTTCAGCATGAATTCGATATCGGGGAAGGTCCTTTGTGGAAAGCCGTATTGTTTGACTATTATGGCGGCGGAAGCCGGCAGGTGCTGCTGCTTTTGTTCCATCATCTGATTTTTGACGGGATGTCGATGAACATCTTTTTGGAAGATTTCCGACAGCTTCTCTTCATGGGGGCTGATGGAGAGCTCGATAGGGAAGCGGGAAGCAGCTACCGCGATTGGTGCCTGGCGCTGACACAATACGCACCCGGAGGCATTCCGGCCGAGTCGGCAGCCTATTGGAGAGGCGTTGTCGGAGGCGGCAAGTCCTTGCAGGTCGATTGGGAAACGCAGGAATGGCCCGTTCACCGTCATATGGCGACGATCACCTATGATTTGTTGGAAGGCACCGCGCAGGTCGGCTTGTTGAAAGCATTGGCGGCGCAGCGGCAAACCACCCCGCTCGGCGTTCTGTTAACGGCATTGTCCCAGGCTTGTTTCGACCTAAAAAAGCAGCCGGACCTGCTGCTGCATCTGATGTCCTACCAGCGCGAGTCCTTTTTGCCGGGCATCGCGATTGACCGCACGGTCGGATTTTTTGCCGGGGCGTATCCCGTACGAATCCGCATCGGGAAGCAGGAACTTGCTGGCGATACTGAGACGCTACTGGAGCATGTCAAGCGGACGCTGCAAGATATTCCTAATGAAGGTATGGACTATTTTGCTTTGCGGCATATCGTACCGGAGCTTCATCTGGAGGCGGAGCCGCTTATCGATGAAAGCCGAATGCTGTTCCATTATCAATCGGAGGAAACGGCTTGGCGAGCCGACGACTTCTACGAGCCGTTGACCCTTCCGTACGGAAATACCAATGCGCCGGACAACCCTTCCGCTTATTGGTTAAACATGACGGCTTGCTTGAAGCGGGACAAGCTGAGCTTAGCCTGCTATTACAGCACGCTGCACTACGAAGAACAAACGGTGGCCGGGCTGGTGCACCGGTTTGCAAGACATTTGCGCCAATGTATCGAGGTTAACTCGCTCACAACGACAGGAGAAGGGAGCTTCCGGTTATGAAAATTTATCAATTTTGCCCGTTTTTCAACGAAAACCGGGTGGCGGAGATCAAACTGAAAGAAGATGCCCGCTGGATCGACGAGCTTCACGTGATCGAGGCCAACAAGACATTCAGCTATGCGGACAAGCCCCGGAACTTCGATCCGGCTTATCTCGGTCCGAAGGTGATTTACCATTCGCTTCATGCCGACAACGTGTTTCGCAAGCCGGAGCGGCACCAATTGTATTTTAACCCGGAGACTTGCCAAGCGGCGAACTTTGACCGCTGGTATTGGCGCTTGCTGAGCTACAACAGCGCATTTCATAACGAAGCGTATCAGAGAAGCCGGTGTTCTGACATCTTGCGGGAGCGGGTCGAGGATGACGATGTGATCATTCTGGCCGATTTCGACGAGATCATCGATAGCCGGATGGCGGACCGGATTGTCTCGGAGGTGAAAAAACGTCAAGTCATTACCGTCAAAATGCACTATTCCGTCTTTTTTCTGAATCTATTCTGCCGTTCCAATCACGGCGCTCCTCATTGGAGCTTTCGCGTCTTTGCGATGACCGGACGATTTTTCAGAAGCATGCCATTCTCGGGGGATTATCTAAGGAAGAAGGGAATTGCCGAAGGGCTCTATCAAGACATCTACTGTCTGGAAGAACCGGCTGGGTTTCATCATTCGTGGCTGGACTATCGCCAAACCGCGCTGCCCAAGCTTCAAGCGTTTGCAGCCAATGTCAAGGACAAAAGTATCGTGCACGAAGATTACATCAAGCAGTGTCTGGATGATAAAAAGCTGTACTATCTTGATACCGAGCTGTACGTGGATAACGAAAAATCGTTTTTGCCCGCTCTGCAAGACATCCAAACGGCGGATCTTTTATACTGGAAGTAATCACGATGGAGGGGAAGACGCATTTGCCGAATTGGTTCGGCAACATGGGTATAGACCTGCGGGAGAAGTCAATCTACCAACTGTTCGAGGAGCAGGTGGAACGTACGTAGGACCAAATTGCAGTCGTTTTCGAGGAACGCAGTTGACGTATGGCGAGCTGAATGAGCGTGCCAACCGGCTGTCGCGGACCCTTCGGGCGGAAGGCGTGCAGCCGGATCAACCGGTCGGCATTATGGCGGAGCGTTCCCCGGACATGATCGTGGGCATCCTTGGCATCTTGAAAGCGGGGGGTGCTTACATGCCGATCGATCCCGGGTACCCTGAGACACGCATCCGATATATGCTTGAGGATTCAGGCGCGAAAATGTTGCTAACCAAAAACCATTTACTGGGGCCTCTGACCTTTGGCGGGAAAACGGTGACCCTGGACGACCGCCATGTTTACGACGGGACGGATCGAATCTAGAGCCCGGATCGGGTCCGTATGATTTGGCCTATATCATCTGACGTCGGGATCGACCGGCATGCCGAAAGGCGTTATGGTCGAGCAGCGAAACGTGGTTCGGTTGGTGAAAAATTGCAACTATGTTGCGTTAAATGAAACGACGCGAATCTTGCAAACAGGCAGTCGTTTTTGACGCCTCCACGTTTGAAATTTGGGGAGCGCTAATGGCGGGCGGCTTTATCTCGTGAACAACGAGGTCATTTTGAACGCGGAAAAATTGAAGGAAGCGATCCGGTATTACGGAATTACAACGATGTTTCTTACCACACCTCTCTTTAATCAATTGTCGCAACGGGACAGAAGGCTGTTTGGCGACTTGCAAACCCTGCTTGTCGGGGGCGAAACCCTATCCGTACCGCAAATCAATCTTGTGCTGCGCGATAATCCCGGATTGGTACTTATGAACGTACGCAGAGATGGGAAGCGGTGTATTTGAAGGCTCCGGGATGCCGATGGGAAGCGCATTTCATCGAGATTCGGAACGAACATACAAGCTGGACGTGAGCGGCGCCATTGTGGGAGGCAAGCTGCAGATGAGCATCCAGTATCCGGGAAGAGACGATCAAGGGATTGCTGAAGAGCTACCGAGACCACCTGTGCCGGATTATCGAGCATTGCGTACAAAAAGAGGATGCTGAGAGAACTCCTAGCGATTTTAGTGCGAAAGAGTTGAAATGGAAGGACTTTGAAATTGCAGTTCAACTCTTTGGAAAAAATTAAAAACGGAGGTGAAGCATATGTTGGGTCTTAAGCATATCGAAGACATAGGGTTCCTTTCTGCTATGCAGGAGGGAATTTTATTTCACTCGATAGTAGATCATAATTTTAGGGGATATTTGGTTCAAGTAGGATTTAACATTAACAATACTATTTTTCAAATCGAATTATTCGAGCAAGCTTTTAATTTGGTAATCCAAAAATATAATATCCTAAGATCAGTATTTGTATTTGAGGAAGTTAGCAAACCCTTACGAATTACAGCAAAAGAAAAAATAGCCCAGATTCATTATGAAAACATAGCCGATCTTGAAGAGGATGAGAGAAGGCAATATATTAAAGAGTTCCAGAAAAAAGATAGGGAAAAGGGATTCGATCTTAGCAAGGATCTGCTGATGAGGCTGTCGGTGATTCAGACGGGAAAGGAAACGTACAGAGTGATCTGGAGTTACCATCACATCATCATGGATGGCTGGTGCACGGGGATCGTTCTGGGAGATTTGTTCAAGTATTACGTTCAATTGAAAAGCGGTCATCGCGTGGAGCTGGAAAAAGCGTATCCGTACAGCGATTACATCCAATGGCTGGGGGAGCAGGATCAAGAAGAGGCGCTGGAGTACTGGGAGAACTATTTGAGAGGGTACGAGCAACAGGCAAGCGTACCGGCGCAGCGGAAAGGCGAAGGAAACGGGGAGTATCGGCAAGAGGAAGTGATCGTCACCGTAGGGGAGAAGGAGAGCGGTCAATTGAACAGGATCGCCCAAACGTACCAAGTGACGATCAATACGATGATTCAGGCGATCTGGGGGATTTTGCTGCAAAGGTACAACCAAGCGAGCGACGTGGTGTTCGGTTCGGTAGTCTCGGGAAGACCTGCGGAAATTGAAGGCGTGGAGAAGATGGTGGGGTTATTCGTGAACACGATTCCCATTCGAGTGTACGCAGAGCCGGAGGAGCGATTTGCAGACCTGGTGCAAGGGATGCAGCACAGAGCGTTAGCCTCGGAGAAATACGATTACGTATCGTTAGCGGATGTGCAGGCGAAGAGCCAGGTGAAGCAAGGATTGCTGGATCACATCATGGTGTTTCAAAATTTCCCTATAGGTGAAGAGCTGAAGAATCAAACGGACGGGGACGGGGAAGGGTTAGGCTTTGAGATAGAGGGAGTCGAAGCGTTCGAGCAGACGAACTATGACTTTAACATCACGGTCATTCCGGGGAAACAGCTGACGTTTAAAATGAATTACAATGCAAAGGCGCACGATCAGGAGTTTATCCGGAGAATTGGGCAGCATGTGGAGAGAATTATCCAGCAGGTAGTGAAGCATCCGGAGCTGCGGATTCAAGAGCTTGATATCGTAACAGAAGAGGAACGGGAGCAGGTATTGGTGTCGTTTAACAAGACGGAGGCACCATACCCGAGGGAGAAGACAATTAGTGAACTGTTCGAGGAACAGGTGGAGAAAACTCCTGGGCAAGTAGCAGTGGTGTACGAAGGACAGGAGTGGACGTACGAAGAGCTGAATGCCAGGTCGAACCAAGTGGCGCGAATGCTGCGCAAGAATGGGGTAGGGACCGAAACGATCGTGGGTATCATGGTGGAACGTTCGCTGGAGATGATGGCCGGGATCTTGGGCATTCTGAAGGCAGGGGGAGCGTATTTGCCGATTGACCCGGACTATCCGTCAGAGCGGATTGCGTACATGCTGGAGGATAGCGGGACGAAGGTGCTGCTGACGCAGAAGCGGCTGACGGACCGAGTGGTGTTTGACGGAAGCATCGTGGCGTTGGATGAGGCGGGCGTATATGCAGAGGAAGAGCGCGGGAATATCGTGCGCGAGCATACGGCCGCTAGTTTGGCGTACGTGATTTATACGTCGGGGTCCACCGGGAAACCGAAAGGGGTATTGGTGGAGCATGCGAGTCTAACCAACATGTTGTCAGCGATGCAGCAACGGTATCCATTACAAGCAATCGGAGCTTATCTATTAAAGACTGCCTATACGTTTGATGTATCGATCACGGAGTTGTTCGGGTGGATACTAGGGAACGGCCAACTGGTAATAGCCAAGCAAGGCGCGGAAAAGGACTGGGCCAAACTGGAAGAGGTGATCGATCGCCATCCAATCACGCACATCAACTTCGTTCCAGCGATGTTGCAATTGGTGATGAACGACGGTGTAGAACAAGAGAAGGTTAGGAAGCTGGAGTACGTATTTGTAGCAGGAGAAGCGCTCCCTAGCGATTTGGCGAACAAGCTGAACGAATTATGGCCGGACGTCAGCGTGGAAAATATGTACGGCCCGACGGAAGCGACCATCTATGCAACGCAATATGCCCTGGGAAGGAAGGAGGGAGTCCACGTCCCTATCGGAAAGGCGCTGCCGAATACACAAGTGTATGTGCTGAGTGGAGCGAACCGGTTGCAGCCTATTGGAATCGCGGGAGAGCTGTGCATAGCCGGAGATGGGTTGGCACGAGGGTACTTGAACCGACCGGATCTGACGGAGGAGAAGTTTGTGGAGAACCCGTTTGTGGCAGGAGAGCGGATGTACCGAACGGGGGACTTGGTCAGATGGCTGCCGGACGGGAATCTGGAGTACTTGGGCCGGATTGACGAGCAGGTGAAGGTCCGTGGCTTCCGAATTGAACCAGACGAGGTGCGCCAGCAGCTCATGAAGCATGAAGCAGTGAAAGACGCGGTCGTCATAGCCCGGAAGGAAGAAGGCCAAGCGTACTTGTGCGCGTACGTGGTGACGGAAGAGGAACTGTCGGTGTCGGCATGGCGCAAGCACATGGGAGAAAGCTTGCCGGAGTATATGATTCCGTCTTACTTCGTACGTGTGGAGCAATTGCCGCTAACGCCAAACGGGAAGGTGGACCGCAAGGCGCTGCCAGCACCGGAAGGGGCGGTACACACGGGCGTGGAATACGTCGCGCCGCGAAACGACATGGAGGCGAAGCTGGCGGACATCTGGTCAGAGGTGCTCGGTTTAGAGCGCATCGGGGTCCTGGACAGCTTCTTTGACCTCGGCGGGCATTCTCTCAAAGCGCTGGTGTTGATGTCGGAAATGGAACAGGCAGGATGCCGTGTTACCTTAACGGATATTTATCACTATAAATCGATCCGAGCGCTCGCCGCTTACCTTCAATCGGCGAAGGAGCAGGAAGGCCTCATTGAAGCGAAAGAAGTTCTCGTTTCCTGGCTGCACCGCGGAACGGAGGGCGAGTATGAACTGGTCTCGTATCAAGTTAGAGATGTGTTCGGAGAAACGAAAAATATTAACGTTCTATACAGCGACGATGTGGAAAAAAATCGCGTCGAAAGCCTCGTACAAACGATGAACAGGAAGGTCGCTAAAAATCTATTGCCACACTATATCGTGCCTCTGCATCGAAGAATTGAAGTGGATCCGAACGAAACGATTGATGAAGATGTTTTCTGCCGGCGTCTCGGATTAAACGAAATAGAACTGGATGAGGCAACAGCCATTCGCGTGTGGATTAAAGATGATTACTGTCAAATGGATCGGTGGATCAAAACGGGGGAAGTGACGCAGGAATATCCGTTTGGGGCGATACAACAGATGCAAATCAAGTTCCAAACGCCTCCTAGCGTCGTTTTCTTCAAGCTGGACGAGTACGTGGATTATACGCTATTGGACCAGTCCTACGCTCAACTCGTGCAGCGCCAAGGTTTGTTGAGAAGCGTTTCCGTCCAAGGAGAGCCATGCTTTCGCTGGAAAGAATACGCCTTTCCTGCCTCCAGTCCGCCGAAGCTTTATCTGATCGACGTATCAGGCTACAATTCTTGCGGTCCGTTTATGGACATGCTGCAGGATTTCATTCACAACACCCGGTACGACGGGGAGGGCATGTTGTATCAAATGATTCTGTTAAAACGAAATCTGCGTGAGCATTATGTGATCGGACTTTTGCATCATGCTCTTTGCGACCGGGTGACAACCGAAGTCATCGAGCGGCAGATGGTCTCTTGCTACAGAAGTCTTCTGCTAAATCAAGTTCCGCCTTCTGACGAAGTGAAGCCTTTTCTTGAGTATGTCAAGCAAATTCAAAGCGGCCCGCAAGGCATCGCCGAGCAAGAATTGATTTCGGCCTTTGAACTGGAGGCATTTCACCGGAGCAAGCAGGATATTTTACGCCGGCTTGAGCATCGAACGAGTGATGAAGCCTTCTTGTTCAACGTTTCTATTCCGGCCAAAGAACCTTCCTTGGGGCTTGCGCTTTCCGTTTATACCAAGGGCCTGCAGGCTTATTTGGAGACGGATCATTTTCCCTTGCTGTTCTTATACGACGGACGAAGATATGAAGAAGCGTCATACTACAATACGGTCGGCGAATTTATTGATTTCGTGCCTCTCTTCATCGATGCGGGGTGGAATCCGGATAAAACAATGCGTTCCGTCAGAGCCCGGCTGGATCTTTTGAAGGATAAAAACCTTAATTTTATGCATCTGCTCACCGATCCTGCTTGTCGTTACGACTGGTCCAGAACCAAGAGGTTCGTACAGTTTGGGGAACAGTATGAGCATCTCGATTTGTTCATGTTTAATTATTTGGGCAATAGCGCCAAGGGGAATTTGCGGGAAAGCTACGACGATACCGTCGTGAAACAGCCGAATCCGCTGCCGATCTATTCGCTGTTTAACTGTATCGCAACAACGTACGCCGACGGGTTCATTTTCTCCCTTCGCTGTAGCTACAAGATTGACGTTGGGGAAGTAAGGATGGCTTTTCTCAAGGCAGCATGTGCAGAGGAGAACAACCCGTTGGGTTAATGTAAATATTAGTATTCCAATGCAACCGCTTTTGCTTCACAAATAAGGAATGCAACCTATTGGGGTTCACCAATGCAATCATATTAACTTCAACGGACACAATGGGCTTCTCAGATCTGGCGGAAGTTCAAATTCCCTGTCATGAGCAGAATGTACATTATACCAGCATAGGAGACTTAATTATCGTAGAAGCGGTCTACGAGACGCCCGGTGAGTATAACTATGCAATAAGATCAATGGAATCAGCACCTTTTGTAGCATTCTGGTACTTCCTCCGTTAATGTAGCTGGTTAAGGCCAGATGCCACTTTATTGCAGAGCGCCAGCAATGCAGCCGTGAAGACAGTAGGCTGGACGGGCTTAGCTCATCTATAACAATGAAGAAGAGAGCTTATATTATTCCCACTACCATGATCACAACGGGGGAAGAGAACGGTTCGGTATGGGGGTGCTCATTGCCAGGTATCTGCAAATCCAGGCTTCGGATGAGCTGGAGACAAGCCTGCTGAAATATGTCGCATATATTGAGCGTGAGCTGTTTGACGAGGAAACCGGGACAGTATATAACGATGTGGCTCGTAACAATGATATCCAGCGGCTATATAACTATTCGTGGCTGGCTATATTGTATATGGAACTATTCCATCTGTATAAGCATTCTAAATACCTGCTTAATATGTCGAAAATCATGCACGGCTTTTACAGAGACGGCGGTTACAGGTTCTATCCGATTGAGTTCCTTATGGCTGACATGGTAGGTCTCTTGAGAGAGAACGGGATGACAGATGAAGCAGATTCTCTGTTCACTCATTTCAGTCAGCATGCAGCGGCTATCTTTGAGTATGGAACCTCCCACCCGCCCAGCGAAGTGAACTATGAGCAAAGTATTGTAGCTCCTGCTGCCAATCTAATGATTCAGATGTATCGCCTTACTCTGGAAGAAAAGTATCTGACCGCCTTCCGTGAGCATTTGGGAATATTGGAATTGTTCAACGGCAGACAGCCGGACTACCATCTTAATGAAGTGGCAATCCGTCATTGGGATGGTTACTGGTTCGGCAAAAGAAGAATGCTGGGCGATACGTTCCCACATTATTGGAGTGGCTTATCAGGAAAAGTCTACCGGGAGTATGCCAAGCAGACCGGGGATCAGCGATATGATGATATGGGCGAGGCTTCCCTGCATGGTGTGCTTAGTCTCTTCCGGGGAGATGGCCTTGCATCTTGTGCCATAATTTATCCGTTCAAGGTGAATGAATATCCAAGTAAATTCAAATCTGTCATCAAGCAAAGTTTATCCGTATACCAAGCCCAGCTTTTATAGAGCTGGGCCATTTTTGAGTGCAGAACTCTTGCCGTTTGTCATCACTCCAATCAACAACTAATTTTCATCTGAATTCCTCCTTAACGTTCTGTGCTGCTGATGAGCATGATTATATCGAATTGATAGATAATATTATTCGTGAACTAGCAATTTGGAGTAATCAAAAAGCTCGTAACTTAATGTATTCTGCACCGAAGCAAACGGCTCTGGATAATATGCGTCGTCCTTGGTTAAGAGGAGATGCTCTCGCTTCAATAATGACGATTGAACAAGATGCGGATGAAATTTCAAAAGACTACTACGGGTTTACGTTGCGATGGATTATACACGCTGTTACTCAATTATTTGATCATGAAACAGAAAAGAATGTAATTCAAATTTATCAACTTCTAGAAAAACACAATGATGTTTTTCAAAAAAACAATGAAACTGGTTGGAATTATAATGTTACGACATGTGATGAGGTTTTTAATGATATTCGGCAATTTTACACACCAAAATGTTATAATAAACAGAGACAGAATATGGAAACTGATAACCTGCAAGATTTTGTGTGTTCTAGTTCGCCCTATTGTGTAATCGATGCAACAGAGTTTTTTGAGAAATATAACCAGAATACTGATTTCGAGGCACAAGTTAATGCAATATTAAAACTGAATGATATTGCCTTGAAGTTGAATAATGGTAAAATTGAAAATACATTCAATAGCCAAATAAAAGCTACTACTATTAGTGCCGATTCAGGAGGCTGGTCTCAAAGATTTGCTTCAAGAAGCAGCTAACTATTACGATGAAGGTAATCTTAAAAATGCTGTTGAAAAGCTCAAAATATATTACTCTCCTACTTTGGATAAGAAGAAATCTATAGGTAGGATCATTGATGATATGAGCGGTCAAAAAAACATTATAAAGAACTCTTTGAAAAGGAATTTCTTGAACTTACGCAAATTGGGAATAGCTTTAGAATTCGACACCATGAAACAACAAAAATAAATATTGAGGATAATAGACACTATGATTATTTTTACAAGCGATGTCTATCGCTAATCTCAGTTTCAATTCAATATTTAAATTAAGGTGGACTTAACTAGTCATAATAATGCCGGTGGTTATGGCTTGTCACAGCGAGGATTCTTTTGACCATGCATAATGCCTATAAGGGAGAAAGATTCATATTAACGAGTGAAGCCTGCTGTCATTGACTGCAGGCTTCGTTTCAACTTATTGTTTTTCCATTTTCAGATAAGTAAAACCGGTAATGAATCCGTAAACCAGATGGCCCATCAATTTCATCATAGAATCTTGTCAACTGCGGCACATAGCGCACTTATGAAAAGTACCCCTGAAAGTACGGTGCAACGATTCCATAAAGATGCGATCCCAGCGGAAAACGAGCGATTTAATGATCGCGCCTGGAAACAGGCTAAAGCGAACGGTAATTTGGTTTTAGGTGTTGACGATTTCGCTATCAAGAAAGGTCATAAATACAATACAGGCATTCATGATCTACGAGGAGAAATGATGCTCGACCTGCTTTTTGGACGTAGACTAGAAGATCTATGAGTGTATTCGAAGCAACATTCCAGTTTTCTTCATTTGAACCCTAAAGCTGTGGTGATGGATTTAGCAAAATCCTACCATACATGGATCAAAGAATGCTTTCCACAAGCTATTCGAATCGCGGATCGTTTTCATGTACATGGCTACATTATTGAAGCAAGCGTTACAGGAAGTTCGTAAAAAAATACAACGTAAGTTAGCGCCGAGAGTGAAAGCCAACTTCAAAGCAAATCACTGACTATTAAACCCGCGAGAAGAATGGCTTTCCAAAGAAAGCAGGAGCATGCTTAACGGATTATTAAACTGCTCTCCACATAGCGAAAAGTGCGGGAATGGAAAGAATCTTTCACGAAGTGGTATGACTATTCACCCGACTATAAGGTTGCTTTGCGTGGTTTCAAGCGCTGGTGTGAACAAGGCAAATCAATTGATCATGAAGCTGTAAAAAGTGCATTAATCACAATGAGCAATTGGCAAGAAGAGATCATTAATTACCATCATTGTCGTTGGACGAATGCGACGGTTGAAGGTCGACATAATCGAATTAAAGCCTACCAACGTCGGCATTATTTCACGCGAAATCGTGACCGTTATAAGGCTGGAATATTAGTTGAATGTAACCGAAAAGGGTTGAACTAAATATTCAAGCACTAATTTTGAGGTTGAGCCTAGACATCTTGTGGAATTCTAAAGCCGCCAGTATGCGGCGGTTTTTTAACTAAGCAATCTTTGTGATTGATCATTAGGAGGTATTATGAATTATCTTGTCGAAAATCTATAATAGCGAATAGGTAAAAGAATCAGAGTCAACGGTATTTGACGCGCTCCCCTTTCGAGCAGATCATGAAGCGACTTGAGAACAAAAGTGAATGGAAACATGATGAAGATACCTACTACAATATCTACAATCCGGAATTTACTATCGCGTTGGAGTATGACGAGGACAAACGAGAGTCACGAGTAGAGTACTATGCTTACGCGATTACAAATTTATCAACAATGTATCAAATGTTGAATATAAAAATATTTTGGAACGCAGCTTTACGGTTGACAGGTTGCAGTTCTTGACAGCGCTCAGTATAGTACTCTTATTCCTGAATGGGAGTTTTTCACTTTCGGAGAGAATAAATCTAATCCTGACTATGCTAAGAAGTATTTTACGAAGGATAGTCTGCGTTATAAATTAAATGAGTTCTTATATGATGAGAATAGCTTCGAACAAGAGTATGCGCGGCGGAGATTTTTCGAGGTCGTTATGTTATTTGAAGATTCGTTAGAGAAAGACTCTTTTCTTGTATATGTCCATCTTCATAAAGACGATTTTTTAGGCAGGTTGGCAGCATTAGATGGCGAGTGGTCTTGGATTGAGGCCAACACCCAACGTCAACATGAGCAAGTCGTGATCCGCTTGAAAACAGGGAAAGTCTTAAACCAGATGCTTAATGAGTTCCGACAAATTGATCGTTCAAAATAATTGTTGGTTTAAGGAACAGAGGAAGGGGCTTATTTTTGCGAAATCCTGTCTAATGACACAAAATTGTCTACATTTACTAAAGCTGAAAAGCCTGATTTACCGGTCTTTTATATTTTAGTGTAGTAAAAATTGTGTCATAAAAAAATGCACAAAGGTGGATACATTCTTGAGAGATATACGTTTTATCATCGACAGGTTCTAATCAATCCGTTTCTTTTGGCGGTTCAGCTGCTAATGGTGTCGCTGAGAGCATCGTCCTATCAAGCTGATCAGGTTAAACATGATCTCACGAAGCCATTCGAGGAGGCTATTCGAAAAACAAACGGTATCGTTAATCTTGAGACGACGTCTTATGACGGCGGATTGCTGATGAATCTGTACTATCCCATGAACTACAAAATGTCCAAAGCCGAACAGGATGTCCGGATGACTTTGAATGATGCCATTCTACCAGATAGAATAAACCAACCTACTGTCACTCGGTAACGACCAGCACTTTTCCTATTCTTAGCTATAGCCTGACAGATGGATCGGATGTTAAAGTATATGATAAAACGACTTCTTATATGCTGATATGGCTTAGAGAAGACATGCCGTTATATTTTTCGATAGAAACTGACAAAAAAGTATCCCAACATTATAATTGTTATATATATCCTATAGCGGCACTGACCAGGAGGACGGTATGCAATTTCAACCAATGTATTATGAGGGGAAATTATTTCTACCGAAGATCGAATTAAATATGACATCGAACCAATCGATTGGCATTATAACGGACTTGAAGCGAAAGCAGCTTTTAATGAATCAATTAGTGAATCATTCCGAATATTATTTATTTCAAGCTGGGCAAAACGAGTATATACGTTTAACGGTGGAAGAGCTAATCATTTTTCTAATCAAAGTAACGGAGAGGAATGAGCGTGTCGCTCTGTTACTAGATTATTTTGCTTTAAAAGAAGAACGGAAGGTAAGGATCAAGGACCTAAGCTCTTCAAAAAGGACGTATGTGACATTGCTACGCGTCTTTTTTGCGCATCAGCCTACACTTGTACTGGAGGAACCCTATTTTTACTTAGAAGAGCAAGATCGTCGTCAATTTAAACGGATACTAGATGACCTTTCGAAAGAAAAGCAAGTATTAATTTTAACTTCGAATTTAGAGGATGCCATTATTTCCTGTGATGCAATTTATCGATTGAACGAATTCGGATTTCATCAATTGGATATTCGGGACTCAGAAGAGGATAAGCAGGAAGTACAGAAACAAGATGAGGCCAATATAACCTTGCAGAAGATCTCTACAAAAAGAAATGACAAAGTGATTTTATTTAATCCGCCTGAAATCGATTTTATAGAAAGTATAGAGGGTTCGAACCTTGTTCATGTGGGTGGGGAAAATTATGACTGTGCTTTGACGCTAACCGAGCTCGAGCAGAGATTGTTAAATTTCGGGTTTTTCAGGTGTCATCGATCCTACATCGTTAACCTGCAAAAAGTAAGAGAGATTATTACATGGACGAAGAATAGCTATAGCTTACGATTAAATATAGGTAAAGATGCCGTGGTTCCGTTATCTCGTTCAAAATTGCATGAATTAAAAGCACTTCTTAACATTTAATTTCCGGGGTAATGTCGAACCAATCAAGCATTCAATGGTACCATTCAGGCGATAACAGCTACATTTCGGCGGGTTTTGAAGGCTGGAGGCATGCAATCTGTATATATTTAAGTCATCAACTCTAAGGAAGTGGTGTATATGGAAGTTATCCAAGTAGAACGTATTCGAAAGAGATTTGGAAATAAGGACGCATTAGCAGATGTGTCTTTTTCAATTCCGAAAGGGGAAATCTTTGGTTTTTTGGGTCCGAGTGGTTCAGGAAAAACAACATTAATCAAGATTTTAACGGCGCAATTAAATCCGACAAGTGGACAGGCAAGTGTATTTAACCAGCCAGCGGAGATGATGCATCAGTCTGCACAGAAGATGCGCTTTGGCATTTTGACGGATAACAGTGGTCTATATGAGAGATTATCGATTGAGGAAAATCTAGAGCTGTATCGCCAATTATATGATCTTCCTAGATCTTCGATCGATAAGGTGTTGCAGTTTGTAAACTTAAGAGGAGAGCGCAAAAAGAAAGTCAAACTCTTATCGAAAGGGATGCGTCAGCGTGTCTTGTTGGCATGCGCGATTATCCATGAGCCGGAATTATTATTTTTAGATGAACCTACTTCGGCTTTAGATCCAGTAAACTCAGCACATATTTATAAAGGCTTACGCTACTTAAATGAGAATGGGACAACGATTTTTTTAACTACGCATGATATGGCTGAGGCAGAATTGATATGTAATCGTGTAGCGATTTTGTATCAAGGACAAATCCAAACCATCGGCGCACCAAAGGAACTTAAAAAACAGCATCGAGAAAACATAATTTCTGTTGACTTAATAAATGGGGAAACACACGAGCTGCCGATCGATGAGGGAACGGCTGATCAAATAACGGATTGGATGAAACGAGGGTTGATCGATCGCTTAGAAACGAAAGAGCCAAGTCTGGGTGATATCTTTATTAAGATGACAGGAAGTGAGTTATTATGAGTATCTCATTAAAACGTGCTCGAGCGATATTTGTGAAGGATTACAAAGAGTTTTCACGCAATTATGGGATCTCCATTAGTTTGATTTTTCCAATTATACTGGCACTTCTTTTTCGAAGTGCAGGCCCTTCTTTAAATGGAGCTTTCGCTTTCGGTCTTGTTCTTAATTCTTCGTTTGTGTTATTAACGTGTTTAGTACAAGCATGCTTGATTGCGGAAGAAAAGGAGCGTAACACTTTACGATCATTAATGCTGACTCCGGCCACGGCCTTAGATGTTTTGATCGGTAAAAGTACTTTAGTCTTTGTAATGTCTGCTGTTTCTCTGGCTATTGCAACGTATTTAATTGGCTATGAGCCAGCTAGTATATGGGCGTTTGTGACAGCAATCTTTCTTACGATTATTCTATATATAGCAGTCGGGACGATATGCGCTTTATTCTCCAAGACGGTGCTTGATGCTTCATTATTCATACTTCCTGTGTCTTTAATATTCATGGGGGCGCCATGGGGGGCATTTCTAGTGGATGATTATCCGATTCTCAAAGTGCTGGATTACGCACCAAGCAGTCAACTTGTGCATTTGCTAGCCATACCAAAAATAGGTTTTACGACGGTGGATTTATTAAAACCTCTCCTCATTATTTTGGCATGGACGGTTGTATTAAGTATCGTATCTGTTGTTTTGTATCAACGGCGGTTAAAGGATGAGTAAATTTACAAAAAAGTATCTGGCTATATGCCAAATTCTGTGCTGCAGTATTCGGTAATCTATGGCGCCACCAGTATAATAAACAATTATATTAACGAAGGTGTCGTCATGTCCATCACTTCGGAGCAGTCGCCCGATAATCCGGCCCAGATCTACGAGTATTCGGCGGACGGCGTGTTCCGGAGTGCGGATGTGAATACGATGATCAGCTTCGTGACGGAGGAGAACGGCCGTACCTACTTATGGATTCGTCGATACGCTTCGTTTCCGGGTCTTGGGCAGTTGGCTATGTCAGTGTACGACGCCGAGAAGCTCCAGCCCCAAGATCTTCCGACAAAGACAAAAGAAGCATGGATGCAGCGCGACGGCAAGAAGTATTATCTGCTGAATGAGAAGTATACGTCGCTCGTTGATGTTGCCGCCCATCCAATTGAATGTGTCGAAACAATTGCCAGTCGATGATTGTGTTTGAACTTATTAAAGAGGCATTCAACTAGATGCTGTTCTTTAAACAACCACCAGTCGGTTGTCCGTTGAGTCGTCCGATTCTTCTTACTTGGAATGACGGATCGAGCTTGTTTCTCTTCCAACTTTAATGTTGCCCACAGTGACTTCAAGGCGCGAGGGATTGCCAAGATCGTCCACAACGGCCTGGATCTTGCTGGTTAAGCCTCCGCGGAATCGTCCGACGGCCTGGAATTGCTGCCCCCTTTTGCCCCCGCGCCGTGTTGATGAACACGTACGGTGGAGGCATCTAGCATGATATTTTCTTCATCAGATTCGGCTGCCAACACGTCCAACAGAGCCGAGAGGAGTCATCCACCTGTGGCTAAGTCAAGCCCGAACGGACCGCCACGGAAAGGCCAAGTGAAGTAAAGTGATGCAACCCAAAGGGTAAAGGGGAGCGGAACTCTGTTGTTTGCAGGTTGTCGTATGTTGTTTGCAAGCCATCACAACTTAACTAGTCTCCGTGCCTTAGATTATTAGACAGTTTACCCAACAACAATTGAATAAGCCCGTGTCCGAGACCTTGGAGATTTAACTGCTTTTTTGCTCGAGGTTAATCACTAAAAGTGTTGATTTTGTGTTGAACGGTTGATTAGCTGATTTGAATTGTTGACTTTCTCGTTACGGATGGATATACGGAATGGTTGCCGCCGAAAAAGCCATATGAGCTGCCAGATACGGTGTTGTTAGGTCAACTTGGCGAATACGATCTTACGATTCAAGCCATTCCTTACGTGGATTATCCGATGTTCGGCATGTCGTATGGCGTTACAGTGAAGGTTGTCAGCGGCTAAGAGCGCAAGTGTTAACGGCAACTGGTGCTGTTAATGAAGCAAAGGGAGTTTATTTTTATTCTAAATATTGCCATTGTTATAAAGTTTAATTATACTTTAGCTACTATAGAATCGCGTATTTCTACCGAGGAGGGATCAAATTCCGATGAATTTAGTCGTCAAGTTGATGCGAGAATTCAAAGACCGCGATACCCGGCATAAGCTGAAAGGCTATCGAGACAAAGCGGAGCTCATCAGGAAACGGAATTTGGAAGCTTGGGACGATCAGCGGCTGCAAGCGGAATCTCTCCGGCTGAAAAAGGAAGCAAAGTCGGGTACGCCTTTGGATGAGCTGCTTGTCGATGCCTATGCGTTAGTCTGCGAGGCAGCGAAGAGAAAGCTCGGATTACAGCCTTACGATGTCCAGATCATGGCTGCCATCGCTCTGCACGAGAGATTTTTGATCGAGCAGCATACCGGTGAAGGAAAAACGCTCTCTGCTGTTATGCCTGCTTATCTAAATGCGCTGACCGGCGAAGGCGTTCATGTGCTGACTTTTAACGATTATTTGGCAAATCGAGATGCGGAGTGGATGGGCCCGATCTATCGTTTCCTCGGGTTAACGGTAAACTCGGTTCAAGCGGGCATGAGCCTGTTCGAGAAACGGGAAGCGTACGCCAAGGATATAACCTATGTTACGGTTAAAGAGGCGGGATTTGATTATTTGCGCGACACGATCGCACTAAACGAAGCCGATACCGTGCATCGTCCTTTCCACTTCGTCATCGTCGACGAAGCGGATTCACTGCTTCTCGACGAAGCGCGGGTGCCGCTAGTCATTGCCGGTGAATCGGGCTCTTTCGGCAACGATGGCAACGACGGGATTCGTTTCGCAGAAGTGGCTCGGCAGCTACAGCAAGTAGAGCATTACGACTTCGACGAGTTCCAGCGGAACGTTTACTTGAATGAAGTGGGCTCTGCGAAAGCGGAATCGCTCCTGGGATGCGGCAATTTGTACGAAAGCCATCATAGTCATTTGTTAATGTCTTTAAATTGCGCGCTGCATGCGGAATTGTTATTGAAAAAAGACGTCGATTACATCGTCCGGGACGGTAATATCGAGCTGGTCGACGAATATACCGGCCGTGTGGCGGAGAACAGGCATTTGCCGGACGGGCTGCAGGCTGCGCTTGCGGCCAAAGAAGGGCTGCAGTCGAAAGCCGGTGGGAAAATTCTCGGGACTATCACCCTTCAACACTTCATTAGCCTGTATCCGAAGATTTGCGGAATGACGGCTACCGCGCAGACTTCCGCAATGGATTTCGAAGATATTTATGTGCTGCAGGTCGTGCAAATTCCACCGAACCGGACAAACATACGGATTGACCATCCGCACCGGATTTATACCCATAAAGAAGCCAAACTTAAGGCGCTTGTACAAGAGATCTCATCCGTCCATGCGACGGGACGTCCGATTCTCATTGGTACGTCAAGCGTCGGAGAGTCTAACATACTGGCGGAGGCGCTAGCGGTTGCTGACGTACCTTGCCATGTTCTAAATGCGAAAAACGACGCAAAAGAAGCCGAGATCATCGCCAAAGCGGGAGAAATCGGCGCCGTGACGGTGTCTACGAATATGGCGGGACGCGGCGTCGACATTCGGCTCGGCGGTGGCAACCCCACGCAAGCAGAAGTTGTCGCCAAGCTGGGCGGGTTGTACGTGATTGGTACGCATGTGAACGAAAGCGTGCGGATCGACGACCAACTGCGCGGGCGTTCTGGTCGCCAAGGCGACCCGGGAGCTTCTGTATTTTTCGTAAGCTTGGAGGACGAGTTGATGCTTCGGTTCGGCATCAATAAAGCGATTCGCAATCTTAGGCAGGATGAGGCTCTCGAAGATTCGGTGCTCCGCAGCAAAATCGCGCAAATTCAGCGTGTTATTATGGGCCAAAACTTCGATATCCGCCAGGAACTGAACTGTTATTCGGATATGGTGGAGGATCAGAGGCGTATTCTATACGAGGAGCGGCTCGGAATTTTGAAAGGCGAGAAGCCGATGAGCCCTTCGGAGCAGCGGGTACGGCTTTTTTATATCGACGAGTTCTGGGCTGACCATCTGGCATACGTTTCTTACATTCGCGAAGGCATCCACTTGGAGAGCCTTGCTAGCCGCAATCCGATCGACGAATTTCATGCGCAAATCACCCAAGCATACGAGCAAATTCCGGCTAAAATAAATAGTGAGTCGGCGAATATGCTTGTAAGGCTCGGAGGTTCGAATGATCCGGCGAAGTGGGAAAAGTTCGGTCTGAAGAGCCCTACTTCCACTCGGACTTATATTATCAACGATCAATACATCCAGAATAAGCGCAGCTCATGGACCACAACGACTGTATTTGCTTATTGGCTTCGCACGATTGCGAGGCCGATATTCAGGCTATCAAAATATTGATGCAACGTAGCTTTTTCAAGGATAATCGCGTTGCCGCCCATTGGCTGCACGAAATAACGGCTGATCTGAACTATTTCCAGAATATTTTTCCTTTTATGTAGATCATTTCTCGCAAACATTAGTTTGCTACTTCTCAACAATATCTGAATACCCACTCGACGATTACAACACTTGACTAATTAACGAAGCTATTTATTTGCCACCTTGTCCGCTTGGATTTCTTGATATTAAATCAGAATAGTAAACCGATCTCGCAGCTAAAGCTTTGGCGGCTTTTTTGCACTCATTTTGAGAGGGGGATTTATATGCCGATGGCAACAGCAACACGTGAACGACTGACTTCCTCTGTAACCACCTTGCATCATCCACTCGATTATTACTTCGGCCTCTTCCTTCGAGTGAGCAGGAGGATGAGTTTGCAAGCGGCGATATGTTGTTCAGACCACGTGATCTTAGTGAAAGATCAATTGCAGCAGACCCATTGCGATACAACTGCACATAACGTACCCTTCAATGGCTTTGACCGTTAAGCGGATGTTTTCCTTGTCCAACTCATCATTTACTTGCTCAATGGGCTGAGAGGCATCTTTCTTTAGGTAGCGATTCAGCTTCGGCATGGACTTGCTCCAGAAATGATAACTGAAACCACCTATGACCTGCTTCATCGTTCGGAAGGTACCTTCAATCTTGGAACGGTGTCCATATAGGCTGATGATATCTGTCGCTTTCAACGTGAGATCCGTGCTCACCAAGATGGAGAACCGACCGTTAATCACGATCAGCACAAAGCGCAATTCCTGATACAGCCCTTGTCCCCATAACAAATCGAGGCAGAGGAACTTAACCGTCTCCTCCTTGCCATACAATAGGACTTGGGCGGTCTGAAACTCTCCCTTCCGTTCTTGGAACAGGGATTTTAACTTGATGTTTTCTCCTTTTTTATATGGTCTGCCTCTTCCTTGAGTCGTTGAAGAAGGCTTTTCATAGGCTACAGCGTTAAGCTTGGCTTTCGTCACGATATGCATGAGGACATCTTCGGATGCATTTAACGCTTTCAGGCGGCGCACCAGTGTAGGAATTGCGAGAAAATAGCGATCCAGCAAGAGCAATGCTTTTCCAAATACCTTAGCTGCCGCGAAGCCTTGCTCAATCATCTGCACGACATGGGAATTCTGCCGTTCAGCAGGCTCACTCCAGCTGAAAATGGTCTTCACGCCGTCCTGCAGGTTCATGAACAACGGCAAGCAAAACGGCTTCACAGGTGTACCCATCAGAATGCCGACAGCACTAAACGGTAAAGGTACTGAAATTACTTCGGAATAAGTGAAGCCGAAACTAGAAAATCGTTATCTTAAGCAGCAGTTGGACGTGATAAAAAAGTACAAGGAGTTGGAAAGGAGGTGGAAGCAGAACTCGTAGTAGCTTGTATAGAGTCCTTTCGAGGTGAATGAGCATTACACAGGCTTGTGCATGGCTAGGAGTTCCACGTTCAACATACTACCGTTGGAAAGCTAGAAACAAAGACATGAATGAGTACAATATCGTGAAGAGAATACTTGAGCTATGCAATCAATATAAATTCAGATATGGATATCGGAAAATTACAGCACTACTCCGTTTAGAGCAGCAAATTAATCACAAACGGGTTCAGAGAATTATGCAACGAGAGCAATTGCAATGCCGAGTAAAAGTAAAGAAACGTAAAACAGCGGAGCAACCTGCACAGATCGCAAAAGCTAGTGACGGATATTGCAGTACCATAAAACTTCGAAAGCATTCGTACATTGATGATTTCAAAAGAGTTGTCCTCTCCATTATCTCCTCAACCTACAAAACCTTATCGCTCTACTGGTAGCGAAGAGGTCAGATCTTTCAAATATCCCGCGAATTGTAAATAATAACTCAACTTGGGAAAAAACTTCTTTACGATTAACTATTTAATACTATAAAATATACTAATTGAAATATACGAGATACATAGAGGGAAAGAGTGGGAATAGGATGAGTAACTTTTTAGCTGCAGTTAGAAAACGAACACAATCCGTAATGGGCATTGATGGTTTTTCGGTCATTTTGCTGGTAAATGTTTTTCTTGGGATCGCTTTCTCATTTGTACTACCGTTCAGCTCCATGTTCGGGATTGATGAAATCGGCATGAGCAATACGGAGTTTGGTGTGTTTATGATGGTCTCCACGCTCTTCGGCGTCGGCTTTAGCACCTATATCGGAAAGTTGTCTGACCGTGTATCTGACCGTAAGATGATTCTTGTTATTTGTGCTCTCGCTGGAGCGATCGGATATATCGGGTATGCATATTCCCGTAACTATTATGTGCTTCTCGCGATCTCTGCCACATTTTTAGGTATATCTACCTCCACCTTTTCACAAATTTTTGCTTACGGACGGGAGATATTAGTGAAGGCTAAGGTACCTGCCAAAGAGATTCCGTTTTATATGAACATACTGCGTGTTCTTTTTGCCCTATCTTGGACCGTAGGTCCTGCCATCGCGGCTTATGTTCTGCTATATTTCGGTTTCAAAGGGATGTTCCTGGTAGCAGCAGCCTGCTATATCATCGTTGTAGGTATCGTTCTGCTCTCTCTTAAAAAGACATCTAAGGAAGAAATAGCACAGCCAAAACCACCACAAGCATCGATCCCTCTGCGGCAAGTCATCTTCCAACCGTTTATATTTGTTAATTTGATCGCCTTTACACTGATTTCAACAGCGAACACGATCAGCTCGCTGAACATGGCCCAATTCGTAACGAAAGTATTGAACGGTGAAGAGAAGGATGTTGGTATCATTTTCAGTATTCCGCCTGTGTTCGAAGTTCCTTTTATGCTTGGGTTTGGCATTTTGGCGTTGCGGGTCAAGAGCGACCACCTGATTCGTCTAGGATCATTGCTCGCTTTTGCATACTTCGGCACCATCTTCTTCGCCACAGATATATGGCATATATTTCCGATTCAGGTACTTAGCGCGGCATACATTTCTATTACAAGTGGCATTGCTATTACCTACTTCCAGGACTTCATACCGGATATGCCCGGTACCGCAATGACTCTCTATTCCAATACAGGCAAAATTGGCTCCTTGCTCGGTTTCCTGCTATTTGGTTTACTATCAGATGCGTTCGGGTACCGTAACGTCTATCTATGGTGTGCGATTTTTGCTTTTATTGCTATGATAATGCTCTTCGCTTTAGTAAAAGCCAAACGAGTCCAGTTCGGATCCAGTTCGTCTGTAAGTGCATAACCCTTGTAAACAAAACAACGCGACCTGATATTGGTTGTGTTGTTTTGTTTGTGTGGTCAATAGAGAGTATAGACTGCGCTTTTTCATTTATTGGGGACTTAGCGGAGATCGAACCCAACTGGGGCGTTCCGCTCAGAGGGAGCGAAGTGGTGAGTGGTACGCACCACTATATCGCCCGAAACCCCACCGTGTGCCGCAATAGCGCAAATGTTCGGCATTCCTATAGTCATAGGTCTAATCTACAGCTATTTTGCAGTTAGAGAGGTCATGCAGGTTCTGTTCTATGATAACGGAATCTCCATATCCAAGGAAGAACAGGAACGAATCTTTGATCAATTTTTTAAAGCAGATCTTGCCAGAGATCGTCGGAAAGAGGGGAATGGATTGGGCTTATCCAGGTAAGTATCGATGGTGCTATATAGCGTGAGTCAACCACTTAAATCATGTGGAGTGCGTGGTAGTAATATATCGCGAGGGACATTGAAAGGTAAATGTTTCAACAAGGTCTGCTGAGAAAGCGGGCCTTTCTTTTATAAACGATCATGATCTACTACGTGAATTAATCTATTCAGAAGAAAATTAAGAAACGAAAGGTTGTTTGTATTTAGTATGATTGATGTGTTGGTTAATGTATTATGGATAAAAGAAAGACTACATCAATCAATATTATTAATATAGAACATAGGAGGAAACATGTCCTGGAGCAAATTGAAGCAACAACTAGAGAGTTTTCTCTGTCCAGCGTTATATGGAAGGGTCGAATACCGTGCAACTAGCTACCGTTATTTACCTGATAAAGCAGGAATTTGTTATATTGCGGTAGATAAAAAGAACGTACTCAATATGAGTGATATAACTACCTTAATCAGATGGTATCAAACGGAGATGGAAATTAAGAATGATTCAGATATCCAAATTCCTATCACAAATGAAGAAATTGAAGCGGTCAGAATAGATACCAAGGGGACAGTTCCGGAGGATCGTCTAAAAGTTATTGCAAGAAGTAGAAAAATATCAGAATATGCTAAGGAGCTTGTGTCAGCACAGACATCATTAAGTAAATCCAATTTTATCGTTGTAGCTACTAAGTTTTTATCTATTTCGATAGAAGAAAGCTTAGAGAGCAATGATATTTTATTGAATATTCTAGCTTTGGTGGACAGACGAGTTGGTAAAAAGCGAATTTTAAACATGACCGAGAAGATGAAGTTAAAGCATCCAATTGTGCAGTATTTTTATGAACTACGGCTTAGTACGTTATGAAAATAAATAACTCCTTCACCTCCAATCGGGAGATTTTTTCACGAGACCATACGCTTGCTGACAGCTTTGTGTAGGTGGTGAGGTGTATAATGATGTAGAAGTATTGTAGGATAAAGGGATTTTATGTTGGATTGTGGAATAAGTCTAAAGAACTACTTAGTTAAATATTTCCTATTAAGGAGGGTTCATAAAAGTTTGGCTTCTCCGGCCTTTATAGTAATCTCGGATGTAGAAAATTTCTTTAGCGAAAGCAGTGGAATTTTAGAATAGAGGTCTCCAAAGATACCTCTATAATCCGGAAAGACTTGATCTAAGACGGCTTGGAATTGCAACTTTGCTTGAACATACATATCCGTGATGGACTCAAATTGCCTTGTTAGAAGACGAAGATTCAAGAGTTGAATGCCGCTCTGTTTGTGAACCTCGAACTCTTCTTTGTAATACAGTTCACAGAGCTGGTAGGCATCCACTGCGTCTGTTTTCACCTTACGTAGACTAGATTTCTTCGCTTTTACCTTTTGAGATATCCAGACCAATAACTGGATTCATATGATTCTCATCCTCTCTGATTGTATGGTTGCCGGTAACCCCTATGACATCTATTGCAGTTCCACAGCATCGCACGTGATGCGAGATCTAGGTCTCAACCAGCCAAAACATGGTTTCTACAAGTAAGGGGCGAACAGTTTTAGCGACGGGATGTTATCCCAGGGATACGATCGATCAACCCCGGCTACCGTTATTAGACCCACTTAATATTATGAGGTTAACCAGTAAAAACTGGCTAACCTCATAATACGACGGGACACGATAGTGCAATGAGAACAGGCTGCCAGCATCATCGGCGGCAGGAATGGTTGGACTACATTCAGTTATAATAATGATATACAAGCCATAAGGAATTTGTTGTTATCGGAGAAGGCGAGGTATTGAATTGAAGAATAGTATAATTGAATACTGTTTAAAGAAGAAAGGAGCGACTAAGAATTATCCCTTCGGACCCGATCCATTGGTGATCAAAATTGCAGGTAAAATGTTCGCGCTTATTTTTGAGAACAAAGGGGATTATTCTTACTTAAACCTAAAATGTGACCCGGTGATTGCGGAAAATTTGAGAGAGCAACATGAGAACATTCGACCAGGGTACCACATGAACAAAAAACACTGGAATACGATTACAATGGATGGTTCCTTGCCAGAGTCGGATGTCTTTGTATTGATTGACCACTCTTACGATATGGTTGTCAAAAATCTTCCTAAGAGCCTCCGAGAATCTATACCGGAAATGAACTAACTGATTAATGGTGTAACAACCGATCAGGACGGCAACATTTCAACGAAAATAAACGCCAAGCCGGTAATGATTCATGGCTTGGCGTTTATTTATACTATAAAGGACAGTAGCATTTATCATCTTGAGGTTATGGACAAGACCGATGTAAGTCTCTTCAATCACTCGATGCTTAGATAAATAATCTAACTATCCCCTTGCCTGTCACGGATGCGTTAATTAAGAACTGTTGTCATTTTGTTTATATTGTAGGCGCGAGCCATTTTATTATTAATGTTATATAATCAAAACAATACTGATTAATTATTAGTGTATCTTAGCACTTATCAAATCAGCGTAAGCTATTTGATATAACTTCCTGTTATCATAAGGATTTTGACGAAAATCATCGAATTACTTATGCAAGAAAAGAGACGATAAACGTACCGTGAACCGGGGTTTTCATAAGTGAATAGGCTTACCTACGGAATTAACGAGAAAAATATCCCCTCATTTTTCAATTTAAATGATCAGAAAAATCGAGCAAACATTACTTAATGTAACACAAATAACGCAGTCCTTCGAGGACAGCGTTCATCCTTTCGCTTTCCTTGGGAAGCTGCTCTTCACATCAGTTACGTTAGAGCAGGATTCCATGGTGGGGAAGTGACATCACTATTCGCGATAGGTGCCACATTTAGGGAATTCACTAGTAGGAATTCTTCAGCTATAAGCACCTTTTCTGGCTGCATTAAGAAAGAGTGAATGTTAAATCTTTGATTTATATTTGCCACTGTGGATGAAATGGACTTTAACTTCGACATCATGCAAAGAATCTTTTGTTAACAGGAATGCATCTTTCTTCCCTTGATGTAGTTCATGCCATCTATGAGGATTGGATCGATAAAGGGAGTCCTCCAAATTTAACACGTCACTTTTAATAGTCAGACCCTTAGTAAAGGTATTTCTGATTTGTGAGACGAGAACTTTAGCTGTTTCCTTTTCTAAATTGGGCTCAGATATAGATTCAATCAATTCATCCAGATATGCTCGTACAGTAATTTTAACGTCATAGTGTACTTTTCCGTCTTCGATTATCGGAGTTATGGCATTGTGGGGATTGATTAATACCACAGTTGCCACGGGATCACCTGTATCTGGAACATTTGTGAGTGTTCGTTCTAGATCTCGGTCCAGCCAGCGAGAACCCTTCAGATCTTCAACTGATAGCCATCCTGCTAATTTGTGATTATTTAACATATATGCCCCATTTATTTTGAGCATCGATTTCTTCTTCTCATCTTCTAGCCACGTTTCATTGTCAATTGCAAGGGATGGCAGCATACAAGACCCACCACCTTCGTTTGAATCCGCAATAACTTCATACCCATAGACGGGTTTAATAAAAGATAACTGAGAGTAAACTTGTTCCGGTGTGCTCAAAATGGACTCGATCGGAGAGTAATTTAGCAAGGATTTCTGTGCAAATATTTTGGTTATAGGCTCTTTCGTACCATACATTAGAATGTTATATCTTATTTCTCGATAGCGATTGACTGCAGAATAGATATTTTGAATTTTAGTTTGCTTCAACAAATTTTCGCTATAGATAATGGTTCTGACGTGGCCCCATAACACTCTTTCTTGCGAGGTGGCATAGAGCGAACTCATGGATTCAGTAACCGTCTTACCTTCCCCTTGTCCAATCCACGCAGGCACAACTTTCCCTATTTCCAGCGCATCGTTCTTCGCAATATTGGAGAAATTGAGAACCTGTGCATAAGCTTTATACTTTCCGTCAACATAGTCAAAACCCAGAGCAGTGACATAAGCTATGTTCTGAATTTCTTTAGAATCCCAGCAACCTGATAATAGTGCCAGGGAAATAACAATGCCGAAGAGCCTTCTTAGTGATATCATGTTGGATCTTCCCCTTGATGATCAGAGTCTATGGTTTTTAAATCTTGTGGTCTGTGGATTATTTTGATCCAAGGCAAACGTATTAGAGTCTTGGCTATATCTTTAAAAATAGGAGGTGAAAGGGGGGATAGGTAAGGGATTCCGAATGTTTGCAACCTTGACATATAAATAACGAGAAGGATCACTCCCATGACCAGACCATACATCCCCAGAAAAGAAGACATCATAAATAATCCAAGTCTCACAATACTAACAACTGAACTTAGGGTCTGATTAACCAATGTCACCCCACATACAGCGGTAACCGCTCCAACAACGACGACAGAGGGAGATACTAGACCTGCACGAATAGAAGCATCTCCTATGATTAGCCCACCAATGACCGTTAAGGTCTGTCCAATTGAACTCGGTAATCGGACCCCAGCTTCACGAAAGATCTCAAGGAGAATGATAAGTAAGAACATTTCCACTGGTGATGAGAATGGAAGTCCAAACCTTGAACTAGAAATAGTCGCCATTAAAGAGTAGGGAATCTGATCCGGGTGATATGCAGTTAATGCTACCCATAGTCCTGGAAGTATAATAGATAATAAGAAACTTAACGCACGAATGAGTCGAACAAATGAAACATAATAATAACTAAAATGTAGATCCTCGGGTGATTTCAAGAGTAAAGTGAATGTTCCCGGTCCAATCAGTACCATCGGACTCCCATCAATAATGATGACAAATCTTCCATTCAGTAAACAATTAACCGCGAAGTCCGGACGACCCGTGAAATCAAGTAATGGAAAAAGAGAGTACTTTGAATCGGTTAGGATCTCCTCTAGATGACCGACACCCGCGATGCCATCCACATCAATCTTATCTAATCTTCGCTTAATTTCCGCCAGAATCTTAGGAGAAATGATATCTTGAAAATAGAGTAAACCTACCTTCGTTTTGGTTCTTTTGCCTAGAATTAATTTATCATAACAAAGTGATTTACTGCGAATTCGTTTGCGAATGAGCGCAACATTAACAACAATACTCTCTACAAAACCATCCTTAGGACCTTTAATAGAAATTTCCGTGCTTGATTCTTCGGGCGTTCTACCGGGAATCTGACTGATGTTCACGGTTAAGAATGTATTGAGTTGTGGAAAAAAAAGCACAAGAGAACCCTCAAATATGACCTCATAGAGGGTCTCTTCAGAAGCCTTATTCTGAAGAGGTTCAAGTTGTAAAGATCCAAACATTAACCCATTATGAAGAACGAATTCTTCATTCTCTCGATACAATGCGTGAAGTTCAGGCAATACGGTACGGCTTATTAGGCTAGAGTCTATCGTTCCATCACTATATATTAGGACCACTGTTGAAGATGGAGACTCATCGTATTGATGAACGAAAATGTGTATATCGTCTGATTGCTTGAACATGTCTTTTAGTGTTTGAGGAGTCCAGTGTACTTCCGTTTCTTCGACCGAATGATTGTTCAAGTGGAACCCTCCTTTGTCGGTTTAGTGAATATAGAAATATACAGAAAAAATAAAGTGAGTAACACGCTTATACATAAGGTCGCAGGAACATATAGTTCGTACGCCCATAGATAGAAATCATTTTGACTAATAGGTAACAAAGACAAAAGAATGTAACTTGTCGCAATGAGCAGAAGAAATCGAGTCCTCATAACTTGATTCTTAAAGGGTAGTAAATCCGCAAGTAGATACTGTACAAGACTTATTCGAATCGTTGCCCCGGCTAACCATTGAAACACAGATAAAAAGTCGATATGTTCAATATATTCTCCGAGTCTCACAAGACGCCATTGTTCATAGGGGGATTGATACTGTTTAGATGCCTCTATTGGACCGAATTCAGTGATGGCTCCAATAATCGGTCCTAATGAAATAAAAGTTAAGATAGTTCCAATTAAAAGGAGTTGCCACATGCGAATCTTGGATTTTAAATGGTGTTGTAGGACTACAATAAGCAGTAACTCCGTAACACCTCCCCCAATATACACTAAGCCGTTAAATACAGGTCCCCATCCATGTTCTAACATGGGTGTCAATCGTGCGTAATCTTTCTGAGGCGTATTCGCTATACTCACAAAAATACCAAGTAGAACGACAAAAGGAAGGAGTATCCCAGAAACTATTGCAATGGAGGTAATGCCTAACTTAGCACAGTACAAGCACACAATAACTAAGACCACTACTAATACCAGCTTTGGCGTAGAGGGTAGATAGTTGGTAAAAGTCCATGTTGTTGTATGAAATACGGTTGTTCCACCAATTAAATAAAGTTGTATACAGATCGGAATGATGAGTATCCAGGCGATGATTGGATTGGTTCGCGAAATAAGCCATGGGAACAGTTTCTGTTGTCCTGACTTTCTCATAAACACTACTAGTAAGACGAACCAAGGTATGAAAATAATAAAGGACACCACGATGGAAATCCAAGAATCTCTACCTGAAGCATCGAGGAGCATAGGATTGATGATGACGTGTGTCATCAGTCCGTTACTTAACATCAGAATCATAATGGTCTGTACAATACTGATTTTTCCTATTGAAATGCCCATCCATGGATCACCTTCATTCTTATAGCATTATCTTTCTGTGATCTATAGGATTACCTCAAAATTCAATTTATATGTAATCTACAAAGAAAGAAGATAAGAAACAATCGCTTAGCTGGTCAGATTTCTCCTTGTGTAAATGGTGTTGTGATAACTTCATTATTCAGCGGATCTCCGGTGTAGGTGAAATCGTTAATATTCTGTACGATGTCATACGCATAGCGTTGTCTTTCGAATGTATAGTGGTAATTATCCAAAGCGTTGGTGACACCCAAGGAGTGGAATCTATTGGAACATATAAGTTATAATTGATTCTATAAACTTGAGAAGGATATGATAATGTCGATGAATCAATCACCTAACGGGATGAAGAAGCGATCAAGGTTGCTACTTCAACAGAAACACATTACGTTCTTATTTGTGCTATTGATGATAGGTTTAATTATTCTGGTATTTACCAAAGTTTCATTTGTATTTAAACCACTCAAAATTATATTAGCTACGGTATCCGTGCCTATTATTATAGCTACGGTAGCCTATTATTTACTGAATCCTATTGTAGATTTATTGGAACGTTATAAGGTGAAGAGAGGTTATTCCATACTATGTGTCTATGTCCTTATCATGGGTCTGGTCACGATTCTAGTTGTTGAGATTGTTCCGATCGTGCGTGAGCAAATTATGGGCTTGATCGAGAACTTTCCCTCGTATAGTAAAGAGGCACAAGATTTATTCGAGAGTTGGTTTGGGAGTGATTTATTCTCACAAATACAGCAAAATGTCGGCTTTAACATCCTAGATTTTACTAAAGATATTTCAGCTAAAGTAGCCACATTCTTTAATAGTACATTTAAGGGAATTGGTAACGTAGTAGGAGCAGTAACAGAATTTGTACTTGCTTTTATTATTGCACCGTTTATTCTAGTATATTTACTGAAAGATGGTAAGAAATTACCTGATTTCATATTACACTTTCTTCCCGTGAAATATCGTTCGCGCACCCATAAAGTGATGACCGAAATGAGCCATCAGATCAGTTCATATATCCGTGGACAGATTATTGTAAGCTTCTGTATCGGAATACTTCTCTATATTGGATACCTTATAATTGGGCTTGATTATTCTGTCGTTCTTGCAATCATTGCAGCTTGTACTAGCATGGTTCCTTACTTGGGACCTACGATTGCTATTGCACCTGCGATTATTGTTGCACTAGTAACTTCACCATTTATGCTAGTTAAGATGATTATTGTGTGGACTATCGTTCAGCTTATTGAAGGAAAGTTTATCTCTCCGCAGATTATGGGGAAGACATTGAAAATTCATCCGATTACCATTATTTTTGTGATCTTAGTTTCTGGTAAAATTTTTGGATTGGTTGGAATCATATTAGCGGTTCCCGGCTATGCGATACTTAAAGTACTTGTCATGAACATCTTCCAATGGTTCAAAGAATCGTCGGAATTGTATGAATCTGATCCTGACGTTATAGTGGACGAAGTGAAGACTGAAGAAATCGTCATGAAAGAGTCTTGAGAAGATAGCATCAACCATCAAGGAAAGATCCTCTGGTGGTTTTTTTGTACACTTAAAAAGAGGGCTATCTTAGATGATAGACTACACTGATACGATAATATTTTGTTTGTAGAGTATTAATTGACCGTATATCAATTTATTCGTATAATTGTAATTATATAGAATAAAATACTAAATTAGGCTCAATTTATTGAGATCAATTTTCTGTTATAGGGGTGATGGAATGAGTCCTGCAACCACGATTCGAGCAGAAATTATAAATCATATAGCAAGTTTTGGACATACATTCAGTAGTTTTGGACTAGCTTCAGGGATTAATAAGGGTGTGATCAGTGCAATTCTTAACAATAATCCACCGAAGCCCATCTCCGTGCGGCAGATAGATCTAATTACGAAGGCTCTTGGTTATGCCGAGGGAGCTCTGTATGACTTGTATGTTGGAGAATGTTTCGTCAATGAGAAACCGAATGGTAGAAGGATTAGCTCTTTTCTAATTCGCTGTGCGGAGCTTGGCAAAGAGGACACGATTGCTAATGTATTATCTAGGTTAATGGAGAACCTTACCTATGTAACGTTAATTTTCTCTATCGCTGAGCAGTTGTACACTAGTGGGAAGACCCAAGAATCTATTATATTCTATAAATGTGTCTCGGAGCATGAGAAGTATCAACATTCTGAGAGGCTAGCGATTAGCCAATATCGCATATTTAGAGCTTCTCTTGGGCTTGATGCAGAGCTTAATATGGAGGTCACACTTCAGTTTATTGCTTATCGTAAGAGACTACCCGAGAATTACCAGTTAGATGCTTTGTATAAAATATTGAATATTTATTACTCTATGAATAAATGGGAGAAAATCGAGTATTATGCGGATGAACTAATCGTTCTCTCTAACATCGTTTTACAGAGTGAGAAAAGTAGACGTTTAGGAAAGAGGCCCTATGAGAGGTTAAATACAGAAAAGCCGTTGGTGGGTTATTACGGTTACGGTTATTTGATGAAGGGATCAGCGTTAGAACATCTAGGACGCTACGAGGAAGCCATGAAGTATGTGGCTGCATATGCGGACTTAAGTTGGGTAGAAGTATCAGATCAACAAGGACAACTATTAGTGGAGAAATTCCGTGTGTGGGCGATAGCCAACACGTACACGTTAAAGATTCTTATGGGTAATGTTAGTATTCTTCCGGAATATACACAACTGTTGCAGGATCATTCGCAAGAGGTTCTGCCTGGTCTTCTAACCATTATGGAATCGGCGAACCAACATGGCTTCTCTGTAGACGATATTCTGGAGCAGTTTAACGACGCTATTCAAGAGTATGAGAAGGATCCTTTCTCAGACTTAAGCAATGGTTATACTGATGTATCTAATAGGATACGATGTGCAAATCTTTGTTATCAAATTGCACTATATCAATTTGGTAATAAAAGATACAGAGAAGGGATAAGAAGTTCTTTACAAAGTTTTACAATTTATGCTAATATAAATAAAAAAGGAGGAATAATAGCTTCTATGTCATTGTTTGACAATTACAGGAGGTTAGCCTCTAAAGAAGAGCTAGAAGAGTATAACAGAATTATAAAAGGAGGATGTAATTATGAAAACTTTGGTGGCTTCGTTAATTCTAGTAATTAGTTTAAGTGGCGTTATTTCGATTGGACAATTTGGAGGAACTCATACTGTACAACCTAGTGGCTCTCATACGTTTGAAGTATTAGATCATGGTGCTGGACACGGATTATAATACTTCTTACTGTTACATAATTAAATATCCAAAAAGCCGTTCGGAATTCTTTCGACGGCTCTTTTTATGCGGTTATAGAAGGGAGAACAGCATAGTATGGGTGGTACAATAATTAAAAAAATCTATAAACGAAAAAGTAACAATTTGGTAACTTATATTAATATTTAGTTGAAAAAAGGAGGGGAAACTATTGAATCCAATCACAATATACAAATTGATAGAGAGTAAGCGAAGTGAATTAAATACTCTAGCAAGTATATATGGTGTTAGAGATCAGCGAATCTTGGTAAAGTCGGTACAACTTGATCGAATAATAAACGTATACATGAAGAAATTCCAAAAGGAAAAGATTGAATATATAAACAATCAAAACGATAAAATGACAAATTCAAGTCGAACTAAAGAGCTTATAGGGATGTTATGAACCATAAACTAAACAACGGCATCGTCTCCATAATTAAGAAACGATACCGTCATGGTTTATCTATTTATTGGTACTGTGCTTCTTGTTGGATAATTTGTCACTTGGGGTTCCTTTGCCTTGATGTTCCTTATTACGTTCCTCTTTAGCCTGCGTATCATGTAACTTCTTTACGAATTCATGTGTACTATCCATGGGTTCTAGCCTCCTCATATTTACTATTCATACTATCTCCATCAATGGCCTAATTCATGAGTCTTGAATGGTCATCAGCCATAAATATTAGGACCATTATGTGACACGCCGCATAAAAAGAATCACTTCTTTCCAGTGGCCGGAATCCAATTCACTGATCTGTACCCCTGGTTCTCCCCATGTATGAATAAACTTCCCTTCTCCCATATAAATTCCCACATGACCTGGAATGTTGTTATTTTTGAAGCGGTTAGGAACGGTGAAAAATATTAAATCCCCAGGGCTTAGGTTGTCCCGTGTGATTGAAGTTCCTTCTTTTCCTTGGTCTCTAGCCAGTCTAGGCAAGTCTTTATTGAATTTTTTGAATACATGTCGAGTGAATGAGGAGCAATCAAAGGTCTTGGATTGTTCATACGGTTCCGCTCCAAATTCATAGGGGACTCCCAAGAATGTTTTGGCATATGCAATAAGTTCACTCATATCCCCTGATGTGCTAGCAATCGTTAAGGATTTCTGTTGGATTTTACTCGGTGAGGCCACATCATGAAGAGGTGAAATTTCTATCTGGTGATATCTTTGGTTCCATTTAACATCCGTATGAAGCAATTGCGAGAGGGACTCGGGTGTAACATATAAATGTCCTTTCCAACGGATAGGTACTTCTTTCAATTGGATGCTTGTCCCTAATGAGGAGGCCTTTTTTTGTCCAAGGGTGGCCTGATACATGGGATCGGTATAACCCATTTGTACAGCGTTCCCAGAATCCTTGATACGAAGACCGAGTGATTGAGCGGCATGCTGTAACGGTATCCAAGTTTTTCCTGAATAATCAGTGTATAGGACTTGATCGGTAAACGTTCCTGCGGCATTTGCAGAAGGGGTGGTGTCTTGTTTCTTAGTAGTCTTACTACAAGAGATACATAGTAGCAGAATGATACAAGTAACTACTATTAGGGGGCGTTTCTTTAGGTATTGGGTTGGCTTCAGCATGTTTACGAACACTCCATTACTATTATAGTGCAACCTCGATTATAGAATGAAGAGCTACTCCATTCACTCATCAAATTGAGGGAGCTTTTAAGTTAATGTGTCTAATCATGCAGATTTTTATTACTAAATCAGATAAAAAAGTGTGATTGCTCTACAAATATTCAATACTCTAAGGGTTTACAATTGACAATACTGAGTATAATAGTATAATTAAATTTGTTGTTTTATTGATAATGAATATCGTTATTGATTGAGACTCACTAACACTACACTTCAGGAAGAGTAAGGAAGAACTATGAAAAAGAGATATTTGCTTATTACACTTGTTGTTTTTTCATTTATTTCGATCTTCATTGGGGTCAAAGACATTTCTCCAATGGAAATCTTCCATTTAACAGAAGACCAGATTCAAACGTTGGTCATTAGTCGAGTTCCTCGTCTAATCAGTATTATCATAGCTGGAATGAGTATGAGTATTGTCGGATTAATTATGCAACAATTGACCCGTAATAAGTTTGTTTCGCCAACCACAGCAGGAACGATGGATTCCGCAAGGTTCGGAATTCTAGTCGCCATGATGGTGTTCTCTAATGCTACATCGATCCAAAAAATGTTAGTCGCATTTGTATTTGCACTTCTAGGTACATTTATCTTTATGAAGATTCTTGACAAGGTGAAATATAAAGATGCTATTTTTATCCCGCTGGTAGGTATTATGTTCGGGAATGTAGTGGGCTCGATCACGACATTTTTTGCCTATAAGAATGATCTCATTCAGAATATGGCTTCATGGTTGCAGGGGGATTTCTCAGTGATCTTGAAGGGCCGATATGAAATGTTATATATCAGTATTCCGCTCGTCATTATTGCTTACATATTTGCTAATCGGTTCACTATTGCCGGTATGGGTGAGGATTTCGCTAAGAATTTAGGTTTAAATTATAAGCAAGTCGTAAATATAGGGCTTGTCATTGTAGCGGCTGTGTCCTCAATCGTTATACTAACGGTCGGCATGATTCCCTTCTTGGGGCTGATTGTTCCGAATATTGTAACGATCTATCAAGGAGACAATCTGAAAAAGAGTCTCTCACATACCGCGTTATTAGGTGCGGTATTCCTTCTATTCTGTGACATCCTAGGTCGACTTATTATATATCCCTATGAAATATCCATTGGTCTGACTGTTGGCGTTATAGGAAGCGGGATCTTTATTTACTTACTTATGAGAAGAAAGGCATATGCATAATGAAGGTTAAGCTTAGTTTTTTATTCGTTATTGTGATAGCACTTATTGCGTTATTCCTTTTGTATGACGTGGGTGGTCACTGGGATTATGTTCTTCCAAGGAGAGGGAAGAAGATTCTAGCTATGGTTCTTACAGGTGGCGCAATTGCCTTCTCTACTATTGTGTTTCAGACGATTACGAACAATCGTATATTGACACCTAGCATTCTAGGTTTGGATTCGTTATATATGTTGTTTCAGACCTTTGTCATTTATGCTTTTGGATCCTCCCATCTAACATCAGCGGACCGGAATATTAATTTTATGATCTCAGTATTGTTAATGGTGGGGTTCTCAGGTGTGTTCTACAAGATTCTATTCCGCAAAGAAGGTCACAGAAATATTTACTTTCTGTTATTGATTGGTATGATACTCGGGACATTCTTTGGAAGTGTCTCTTCCTTTATGGAGGTGCTCATTGATCCTAATGAATTTATGATGCTGCAGGACAAAATGTTCGCTAGCTTCAACAACATCAATTCAGATTTGTTAATCATATCGATCATTGCGGTCATTGGCGTTACTGTGTATTTCTTGCAATTCATTAAGTATCTAGATGTCATTTCGTTAGGACGAGATCAGGCTGTCAATCTAGGTGTGAATTACGATTATGTTGTCAAAAGATTGCTTGTTGTCGTAGCCATACTGATGTCTATCGCAACGGCATTAGTCGGTCCGATTACTTTCTTAGGACTTCTGGTAGTCAATGTGGCTCATCAATTTCTCAAAACATATCAACATAAGTACTTGATCTTTGGTTCTATATTAATTAGCATCATCGCACTAATCGGAGGACAGTTCATTGTTGAGAAGGTATTTACATTCTCCACCACGTTAAGTGTCATTATCAACTTTATTGGGGGAGCATACTTTATATATCTTCTGTTAAAGGAGAATAAGTCGTGATAGAGGTAAGAAATGTTTCTAAAAAGTATGCAGATAAACGGGTCGTCGATGAAGTTTCCCTCCAAATTAACAAGGGGACCATTACTTCTTTTATCGGACCTAACGGTGCAGGGAAAAGTACGCTTTTATCGATGATCAGTCGCCTCATAAGCAAGGATCAAGGGGAGATATATATTGAGGGGCAGGAAATCAGCAAGGTTAAGAGTAATGATCTGGCTAAGCAAATTTCCATTCTGAAACAGTCGAACCATATTAATATCCGATTGACCATAAAGGAACTAGTGTGCTTTGGGAGGTTTCCATATTCGCAAGGTAAGCTGACCACAGAAGATTGGAAGTATGTGAATGATGCCATTCAATACATGAATCTTGAAGATATTCAGGATAAATACTTAGATCAATTAAGTGGGGGACAGAACCAACGAGCTTATATCGCCATGGTCATCGCACAGGACACAGATTATATTTTGTTAGATGAACCACTTAATAATCTAGATATGAAGCACTCCGTTCAGATTATGAAGGTACTAAGACGCATGGTTGATGAACTGGGTAAAACGGTCATTATTGTTATTCATGATATTAATTTTGCTTCTGTCTATTCTGATTATATTGTTGCCCTCAAAGATGGGCGAATCGTTAAAGAGGGTGCTACAAATGACATCATCGATCCCACAGTTCTCCAGGATGTGTATGGAATGGATATTCATATTGAGAAAATAAAAGAAAATAAAATATGTGTTTATTTTGCTTAAGGGTTGACTCTAATTTGGGAAATTATGATGTGCGTATGCCATATGTAAAGGCGCCAGTGTGGTATAAACAGCATCAATGATTTTAATAGTATTACAAAAAAAGCTAGGAGTGATTGAATTGAAAAAAAGTGTACTCATGATCATAATGACTGTAATGGTGGCTGTAGTAGTGGCTGCATGCGGTTCGAATAATAACAAAGAAGCAAAGACAGAACCAGCAGCAAGTACAAATGGAGCAACTCCTTCAGTGGAGAGTAAAGAATTGACGATCAAGCATCAATTAGGTGATACTAAAGTGCAGACAAACCCTAAGAAAGTGGTTGTGTTTGACTTCGGAGTACTGGATTCACTAGATAAGTTGGGTGTTGAAGTAACTGGCGTACCGCAAGCCAACATTCCACCGTACCTTGCGAAATTTGAAGATGCAAAATATGCTAACGTAGGTAGTTTGAAAGAGCCTGATTTCGAAAAAATTAATGCACTTGATCCTGATCTTATCATCATTTCAGGAAGACAAAGTGATGCTTACGAAGAGTTGAATAAGATCGCTCCAACGATTTTCTTAGGCGTAGACAACACGAAATTAGTAGAGTCTTTCAAAGAGAATATGAATACGCTAGGTCAAATCTTTGATAAACAATCACAGATTGACGAAGAGTTAGCTAAGATTGATGCATCGATTAAAGAAATTCATGATAAAGCAGCAGCAAGTGGTAAGAATGGACTTATCGTACTTGCTAATGAAGGTAAACTAAGTGCATATGGACCAAGTTCAAGATTTGGAATCATTCATGATGTATTAGGATTTAAACCAGCAGATGCTAAGATTAAAGTATCTACGCATGGAGATACTGTCACTTCAGAGTTTATTGTAGAGAAGAATCCAGATTATTTGTTTGTAGTAGATCGGGGAAGTGTTGTAGCTACTGAAGGTGCAGAATCTACCTCTGCTAAGGATACTGTTGAGAACGAATTAGTGAAGAATACGAATGCATACAAAGAAGGACATATTGTCTACCTTGATCCTAACTACTGGTATCTATCCGGTGGTGGTCTTGTATCGATGGTAGAAATGATCAACGAAATTGGTAAAGCGATTCAATAAGAATCTGCTACTTCTCTTAAACTGCCGAGATGATGTTCTCGGCAGTTTTTTTACCATTGGAAACTATAGATTTGACACGGCTTATTTTGTTTGACGTCCACAATATAAAAGATTAGAATTTAATTAAGCTCAAGAGCTCGGTAATTAGCCTAATTCTCAAGGATAGAATAACAATCTTTCTTCGAAACCGGTGTCGTATATAATAAGGAGTGGTTCGTAAATGATACAAGTCCAAATGATTGTAATGGATAAGGATTTGGGAGAATGCTCAAGTGATAAGGGAAGCATTTCTTTTCTGCATCGGGGTTTAGGAGAAATGGTGGATGTTGAGCTAGATCCACATAAGACATTTCGGACTACATTATGGTAGTTTTCATTATCTATATGTTTATTCCAATAGTCATCCTTCTATTATTTTGCGGCTTCGTAAGGGTTATATTCAAGAGTAAACAATTGGCGAAGCACAATGAGTATCTCATCAACTATGATCCACTGACAGGGTTATATAATTACTATGGGTTTATCACAAAAGTTCAGCAGATTATCGGAATGAACAGGGGATTTCGGCTTGTTTTAATTGATATTAATAATTTTAGGTCCGTGGATTTCGAAGAGATCTTAGTCAAATGCTCACTTATCCTGCAGGAACATTTCCCAAATCATCTAGCAGCTTCTCGATATGCAGGAGGCCGCTTTGCTCTCATTCTGCCGGGCACAGAGAGAATGGATGAACTACAGATATTCGAGAAAATAGGTATTCAGGTCACGTGTAGCACCACTCACTTCCCAGAGGAAGGCACCACCTTCCAGAAACTGCTGCTAACAGCGGAAGATCGAATCTATAATGTAAGACGAGAGTATCGGCTCAAACGACAGGAAGAACTATTGCGTTCAGATAAGATGAAGACACTAGGGGAATTAGCGGCGGGCATGGCACACGAAATTCGTAATCCGTTAACATCGATCCAAGGATTTATCCAGTTATCGAAAAAAACAGGATATAATATTCAACCCTGGTATGATGTAATTATGGAAGAAATCGCAAGAGTAAGTGAACTGACCGTAGAGTTCCTGCAATTCTCGAAACCACATGAGACGAATATAAAGAATGACATATTGGCAATCTGTATGGCTAGGGTGTATTCTCTGTGTGAATCCGAGGCTACATCGTATGGACACATCATTGAAATGGACATATCAGATCAGAATATTATGGTATTGATGGATCGCGATAAGATCATACAGGTATTAATCAATCTGGTTCGTAACGCTATTCAGGCTATGAAACAAGCAGGTTATGTACACTTTGTACTCAGCAGAGAAGGAGATAGGGCCTTAATCCAGATCTGTGATAATGGAAAAGGAATACCAACAAGTGAAATCAACAAAATATTTGATCCATTTTATACAACCAAGGAAGATGGAACGGGTCTAGGATTGTCGTTATGCCAAAAGATTATCGAAGATCATCATGGTCATATCACAGTAGTAAGTGAAGTTGGTGTGGGTACGGTGTTTACAGTTGATTTACCGATATATCACAGTAGCATTTGATTCAATAATTCTCCAAACACGGAATTACGGAATTGAGTACTCATTTCCCTCCCTGTCAAGTGATCCTTCCGGATTACCCCCTAAGTCTAGACACAGGCTCTCTTAAATCTTACGTTATCTTAATTGCTTAGATTTATAATCGAACTGCGAATCAGGATCTAATAGATCAGTAATGAAAGCGTTTATTTTTTTGTTTGACGTCCACAATATAAACGATTAGAATGCAATTAAAGAATGTGCCATAGGCTATTTGCAACAGGAGTGAATTTCAAGAATGACCACGATTTATGATATTGCCAAGAAGACGGGGTATTCGCCCACCACAGTCTCGAAAGTATTCAATAACTACACAGATGTAAGAGAACGGACTCGCCAGGCTATTTTGCAGGCAGCCAAAGAGCTTGGTTATCTGCCTAATGCTCATGCACGTACATTGACTACCAAGAAATCTTGGACCATTGGAGTATTATTTGTTGAATCCTCTGGCATGGGTATGCAACATCCTTTTTTTAGTGCAGTCATCGAGAGTTTTAAGCAAGTTGCGGTATCTAAAGGATATGCGCTGATGTTTATTTCTAAGGATGTAGGTGGAAAGCAGAGCGGGTATTTAGAGAATTGCAAAATTCGGGGTGTGGATGGAGTCGTTGTTATTTTATCTGATTATGAAGATCCTTATTTCAAAGAACTTCTGGATAGTGACATTCCCTGCGTCATTCTGGATTATGATACCTCGCAAGCTCATACTGTGTATTCAGATAATATTGAAGGTAGCCTTCTGGCAGTGAAGTATTTGCATTCACTCGGACATCGCAGAATTGCTCATATTTCAGGTGGGATGAATACATTCGCCGGCTCTAATCGCGTGCAGGGATATGAATTGGCAATGACAAGTCTAAATCTTGAGAAGAAAGAGTGTTATATCGTCCACAGTGGTTATTATTCCATTGAGAGCGGATACGCTGCGATGATGGAGCTCTTGGATTTGCAAGATCGTCCTACTGCTGTTTTTGTAGCAGGGGATCATTTAGCACTGGGGGCCATAAGGGCTGCTAAGGAGCGAGGGCTTAATATTCCTAACGACCTGTCTATCGTGGGATTTGATAATATTGAGCTATCTCAATATATTACGCCTGCTTTAACAACCATTGCACAAGATACGGTGCTTATGGGAAGTGAGGCCGCAGACATGCTGATTCGCTCTATAGATGACCCAACGCTCGATCTAGAATCATTGTTGGTACCTGTAAAATTGGTCGTTAGGGATTCATGTAGCTTGGTTATTACCGAAATGTAAGATGTATTAAAAAACCTATGGAATTCTTTTTTTTAATATTTTTCGAAACCGGTTTCGTATCTTATGGAATAAGGAGTTTTTCAAAAATGAAGAATGTCAAAATGGTCGTAACTGCAAAGGATTCGGGAGAACGTTTAAGTGAGACGGGGAGCATTTCTTTACTGCATCGAGGTTCTGGAGAAGTGGCAGATGTGGAGCTTGACCCAAGCATAACGTATCAAAATATCGTTGGTTTTGGAGGTGCATTTACGGAGGCTTCGGCGTATACCTTGTCTCGTGTCAGTGAACAGAAGCGAGCGGAGGTTATCCGTAGCTATTTCGATCCGATTGAAGGATTGGGTTATTCCATAGGGAGAGTACATATTCACAGTTGTGATTTTGCCCTAGGTAACTATACGTATGTGGAAGATAACGATACAGAGCTGTCGACTTTCGATATATCGCATGATCATCAATGGGTGCTACCGCTGATTAAGGATGCGATGAAGGTAAAAGGTGACGCATTTATCATGCTTGCTTCTCCTTGGAGTCCACCAGCTTGGATGAAAACTAATGGGGAAATGAATAACGGTGGCCAATTGAAAGAGGAATACACGCAAGTCTGGGCACGCTATTATACCAAGTTTATTGAAGCTTATGGGAAGGAAGGCGTTCCAATCTGGGGGATAACCGTACAGAATGAACCAGCTGCTGTACAAACATGGGATTCGTGTATTTACAGTGCTGAAGAAGAGCGTGATTTTATTAAAAATCACTTGGGTCCGATCATGCACCAAGAGGGCTACGAAGATGTTAAAATTCTGATCTGGGATCATAACCGCGACATTATCGTAGAGAGAGCATCGGTTGTACTGTCTGATCCAGAAGCGGCGAAATATGTGTGGGGTACAGGATTACACTGGTACGTAAGTGAGGAATTTGAGAATGTAGGTAAGGTGCATGACTTGTTCCCGGACAAACATCTGTTGTTTACAGAAGGATGTCAAGAAGGTGGCGTCAAGCTTGGTGAATGGTTCACAGGCGAAAGATACGGTAGAAACATGATTGGGGATTTGAATAACTGGACCGAAGGGTACTTAGATTGGAACATCGTTCTAGATCAGATGGGTGGACCTAACCATGTTGGTAACTATTGCGATGCCCCGATCATAGCAGATACAAAGACAGATACCATTCACTATAATAGCTCTTATTATTACATTGGACATTTCAGTAAATATATCGCTCCAGGTGCTGTACGTATTGGACAGATATCCAAAGTCGACAGTCTGCTCTCGACAGCGTTCTTGAATCCAGACGGTAGCATAGCGCTAGTTGTCATGAATGAGACGGATGAGATACAAAAGGCGACGATCGGCCTAGGAGAAGGGTTGTTGGAAGCAAAGCTACAACCGCATTCCATTATCACTTATATCATTTCTAAATAGGAGTGAATCACCATGTCTAAGTATTATTATGAGAAAAACACGTTTGTTATTGAGCAATTTGATCAAGCTAAACCGTTCTCCAGTTTCCTGCCGGGAATGGCAGGATTAAAGGGAATTCCTATGTGGACATTCTACGTCAATCGGGGACAAGGGGTATGTAGCTTCGGGATTCGAGATAAGAATTCAGCCATCATGGAATTTTCACCCGCCAGTATTACTTATAAGAACGTTGCAGCTAATGGATTTCGGACGTTTATTAAGGTGCTAGGCCAAGATGTTATCTATGAGCCGTTTCAATCGGCCCGCCCTGATGCACAGGCTTCTCGCGTGATGAGGATTTCTCCGAATGGACTCACGATCGAAGAGACACATACAGAACACGGATTGAAGACGGTGGTGAATTATTTCAATCTACCGAATGACGATTACGCTGCTTTGGTCCGTCAGGTTGAAATCGTGAATATCGGGAAGGAACCTATTCAATTAGAACTGCTAGATGGGATGCCGGAAATTCTCCCATACGGAGTAGAGAATGGTGGGTTTAAGGAGATCGGCAATCTGTTACGTAGTTGGATGGAGGTCTATAATCTAGACAATGGAATCCCGTTCTTCCACGTGCGTTCGAGTACTGGGGATGAGGCACGTGTCAGCGAAGTGACGAGTGGACATTTCTATTTATCCTTCACAGGTGAAGGACAACGGATTGCTCCGATTGTTGATTTCGAGGTCGTGTTTGGAGGCAATACCTCACTGATGTATCCGGATAACTTTGCATCTGCTACGCTTGCTGAACTTGTTCAACAGCCACAATATCCGGTTAATAAAGTGCCTTGTGGCTTCAGCGGTGTAGAACAGAATCTTGCTCCGGGAGAGCATCTAACCGTGAACACGATCATCGGTCATGTGAATGATATTGAGAGAATCAATGCCAAAGCAGATCGCTTATGCTCTGTAGACTATATTTCTCGTAAGCGAGAAGAGGCGAGTAGCTTAGTTGAAGGTTTGACGTCAGACATTGCAACGCACACGTCTTCTGAATTATTTGATGCTTACGCACGGCAGTCCTATATGGATAATTTCCTCCGTGGAGGGTATCCGTTTATTTTTGACAATGAGGGTGAAGGGTTTGTTGTACATCTGTATTCCCGTAAGCATGGAGACTTGGAGCGAGATTACAATTTCTTCTCACTGGCTCCAGAATATTACTCCCAAGGTAACGGCAATTTCCGGGACATGAATCAGAACCGTCGTAATGATGTGTTCTTCAACCCTAAGGTAGGCACGTTTAATATTAAAATGTTCTTTAGTCTGATGCAGGCAGATGGGTATAATCCACTTAGCGTGCAAGGGTGTAGCTTTAAGGTTAGGTCAGAGAATGAAAGTAAACTTGAGGAATGGCTTAGAAGTGCTGCTGCAGATCAACATGAGAAACTAATTGCACTGTGTAGCAGAAAATATACACCAGGGCAAATAATTAACTTCATTGCAGATCATGCCGTTCAGCTTCATGTAAGCGAGGAACGTTTACTAAGCGGTGTGCTGGCTCTTTCTCAGCAAAATATCGAAGCCGGTTTCGGTGAAGGGTTCTGGTCTGATCATTGGACTTATAATATGGACTTAGTGGACAGCTATCTGGACATATTCCCGGACAAGAAAGAAGAGCTTCTGTTTGCAGATGATACCTATGCTTTTTACGATAGTGCTGCTTATGTTCAGCCACGGTCTAAGAAATATGTCGTTGTTCATAACCAAGTTCGGCAGTATGATGCGCTGATCGAGGACGAGGAGAAGTTAAAACGTCTTGGACGTACAATGAAGGATACGAACTGGCTACAAACAGACGGTGGCATAGGAGAAATATATCAGACGAATCTATTCACCAAAATTGTATCTTTAGCCTTGAATAAATTCACTTCCTTAGATCCCTATGGCATGGGTCTTGAAATGGAAGCGAACAAGCCGGGGTGGAATGACGCGATGAATGGACTTCCTGCGTTGTTTGGCTCAGGTATGAGTGAGACTTTTGAATTGAAGCGTATGATTATTTTCTTGTTAGAAAGTGTGAAGAAATACGACGATAAGTTTATTCGCTTACCCGAAGAAATGGCTGAGCTGCTCGATGATGTCCATCAAGCCGTTGTACGCTATCAAGAAGAACAGCTAGATTCATTCCATTACTGGGATGTGGTCGCCTCTGCCCGTGAAGCTTATCGGGAGCGTATTCGATACGGAATTACGGGAGTAGAGCGTGAAATTTCTTTAACAGTCATTGAGGAAGAATTCTCCGATTTCTTAGTGAAACTAGACGAGGGAATTACGAGAGCCATTGAGCTAGGTGACGGAATCGTTCCTACCTATTTCCGTTTTGAAGCTACGGAGTTTGAAAGTTTAGTAGATGTGAACGGAAAACCGGATTTGAGTAGTAGTGGGCTTCAGAGAGCAAGAGTGAAGAGCTTCCAAGTTTACGCATTACCACATTTCCTAGAAGGGCCTACACGTTGGATGAAGACGTTGAACGATCCACACCAGGTCAAGGATATTTACGACCGGATTAAGAAGACCGAGATGTACGATCAGACGACCCAAATGTATCAAACATCTGTTAATCTAGATTCAGAATCACATGAAATTGGACGGATGCGTGCCTTTACACCAGGGTGGTTAGAACGAGAATCCAATTTTCTTCATATGTCTTATAAATACTTATTCGAGCTATTGAATGCAGGTCTTTATGAGCAGTACTTTGGAGAACTGAAGACAGCGCTCGTTCCTTTCTTAGATCCGGCAGTATATGGACGTAGCACGTTAGAGAATTCCTCATTTATTGCAACGGGTGGAAATCCAGATCCTGAAGTTCATGGAAGAGGTTTCGTTGCCAGATTGAGTGGATCGACAGCGGAGTTCCTCAGTATGTGGAGAAGGATGATGGCTGGGAAGAACGTATTTACAGTTAGCGATGGAGAGTTAACACTTACTCTTACTCCAGCATTACCAAGCTGGTTATTCGATGAGTCAGGTAAGGTATCCTTTACTTTCCTTGGAAGCATACAAGTGACGTACCACAATCCCCGCCGAGTAGATACATTCGGAGCCAATGCTGCAGTCATAAGGTTCTTGAAGCTGGTTAAACGTGACGGTACGATAGTTGAATGCGATGGAGCTGTCATACAAGGAATAGAGTCCGTAGCCATACGTAATGGTGAAGTAGCAGCGATAGAAATCTTCATGGAATAGAAAAGAAGAGAAGAGATAGCACAGAAGGGCCTGACGGTTAATTTTCCGTCAGGCTTTTCTTGTGAGGAGGTATATCCGAAATATGAGACCCTAAATATGAAATATGAAGCCTTATGTCTATGGGAGAAAGTAAGTACTATAAAAGAGTAATGTAAGTGTTTACAACATAGACAGCATGGAGGTAAGAAATCATGGATTTGGAACCCACAATAAATAAAGAGCTATCGACCAAACAGATTCCATCTACACGCAAGTGGTGGAGGAAATGGTATGCCCAGAGGCATATTCAGACGATGGCTCTACTCGGAGTCGCGTGGATGATTATATTCAACTATATTCCAATGTACGGTGTAATCATTGCGTTCAAAGAATTCGACATCATACGTTCAATATCCGAGGCACCTTGGGTAGGGTTGATGCATTTCAGAGATTTTCTAGATGATGATAATTTAGTGAATGTGATCAAAAATACGTTAGGAATTAGTTTTATTAAGTTAATTGTTGGGTTCCCATTGCCTATCATATTTGCTCTCTTTCTTAATGAAGTACGATCTATTCGATTCAAGAAATTTGTACAGACGATCTCCTATCTGCCTCACTTTCTCTCATGGGTTGTACTGGGTGGAATTCTAGCAACATGGTTAGCTGATGTAGGGATTATTAACAACATATTACTTGCATTACATATTATCGATCAACCGATCACATATTTGGCTGAACCTAACTATTTCTGGACGATCATTATCACCTCGGATTTGTGGAAAGAGTTGGGATGGTCAGCGATTATCTATCTTGCTGCGATCTCGAGTGTATCTCCTGAAATGTATGAAGCAGCGACCATCGATGGTGCAGGACGTTTTCAGAAAATGTGGTATATTACATTACCTTCGATTAAATCTACGATAAGTATTCTATTCATTCTGGCCGTTAGCGGCGTGCTTAACTCCAATTTTGATCAGATTCTAGTCTTGCGTAACGCATTGAATGACAGTGCTAGTAATGTTATTGATTACTATGTATATCAAACGGGCTTACTCTCGGGTAGGTATTCGTATTCAGCTGCTGTCGGATTGATTAAGTCAGTGATTGCACTAATTCTACTACTTGTCGCAAATAAAATATCTAAAAAAATCAATGATACGTCGCTGTTTTAGAACAAGGAGGTTCATACACACATGTTTACTCTGCAACGCAAAACCAAAGGTGAGGCCCTTTTCGATCTACTCAACACGATCGGTATGCTCCTTATCTGTTTCCTTACCCTTTACCCGATATGGTACGTCTTGGTCAACGCCTTTAATAATGGCACAGATGCTATGCGGGGGGGATCTACTGGTGGCCGAGAATGTTCAGTCTTAAGAATTTTGAGGCGGTATTCGAAAGCCCAGGTATTATGACTGCCATGGGAATTACGGTTGCTAAGACGCTCAGCGGTACTGTAGCGCATGTATTCTTTACGGCGATGGTGGCCTACGCCTTCTCACGAAAAGGACTCATAGGAGGTAAAATTTATATTATCATGGGTACGGTTACGCTATTCTTTGCAGGCGGACTGATCCCGTCATTCTTACTGATTAAAGATCTTCATTTACTTGATAATTTCCTAGTATATATCATTCCTTTCATGTTCAGTTTCTTCGACCTTATCATCTTCATGACGTTCTTTCGAGAAATTCCAGAAGGGTTGGAGGAAGCTGCTAGAATTGACGGTGCGAACGATTGGTCTATCTTTCTGAGAGTGATTCTTCCCGTATCCATGCCTGTTATTGCGACCATTGCCTTATTCCATGGTGTATTTCAATGGAATGATTATTTCACGGGAATGATCTATATCAACAATACGGATCTACAGCCTATACAGACTTATTTATACCGAGTTGTTGCGCAATCGAGTTCAAGTCAAATGATGACTGCGGTGCAAGGAAGTGCTGGAACAAAGACAGTGACATCCCAATCGATTAAATTGGCGACCATGGTCGTTACGACACTTCCTATTGTGTTCGTCTATCCTTTCTTACAAAAGTACTTTGTGAAGGGTATGATGATTGGTTCAATCAAAGGATAGTCTATTATTTCAAGGTAGTTCCTCTTACTATCTACGGATGGTGAGAGTTGCAATATAAATAATGATACCAATGAAAAGGGGTAAGAAAAAAACATGAATCATCATTTGAAGCGTAGCTTGTTCCTGCTGATAGCGTTGGTAATGGTAGTTTCTACAGCTGCCTGTTCCTCAGGGAATAGTGAGAAAGAGAAAGCTGCTAATAGTAATAAAGGGGAAGACACTCCCATCGTCAAGCTGACCGCAGATCAACCGGGTTGGAAAGAAGATATTACTCCGATTACATTTGATTGGTATTTGAATTTCTCTTGGTTTGCAAATAAATGGGGCGTGGATCCGACGTCGAAATTTATTACGAAAAAGACGGGCGTAGATATTAATTTTATCGTTCCTGCAGGTAATGAAAATGAGAAGCTAAATACATTAATCGCGTCTGGTAATCTCCCAGACTTCATAACGTTAGATAAAGGAGAAGCTTCCATACAGAAGATGATTGACGGTGAGTTGGTACTCCCGCTGAATGAACTAGCTGATGAATATGATCCATACTTCTTTACATCCTCTGATGCAGCTAAGCTGTCATGGTATACACAGCCTGATGGTAATGTCTATGCTTATCCCAATGCGTCGTCTTCTCCGAAAGATTATGCTCAATATGGAGATACTTATGTCTCTAACCAAGTGTTTCTCGTACGTAAAGACATGTACGAAGCCCTTGGTAAACCGGATATGCGTACACCAGATGGTTTCTTGAAAGCGCTACAATCCGCTAAGGAGAAATTCGGTACTGTAAACGGTCAACCTTTAATTCCACTTGGATTACATGAGTTTACAGAGAACGGGAACTATTCCCTAGAAGGTTATATACAGAATCTATTAGCAATCCCAAAAGCGAAGGATGGCCAACTATATGATCGCTCGACGGATCCAGAATATGTGACATGGCTCAAAACATTACGTCAAGCGAATCAAGATGGGCTACTTTCCAAAGACATTTTCATTGATAAGCGTCCTCAAATGGAAGAGAAGCTTGCACAAGGCCGTTATTTTGCATTGATCTATCAAGGTAAAGATATGGAAGCACAATTAAATACGCTCTTTACAAATGATCCGAATTCAGTATATATCGCTGTTGATGGACCAACCAACAGCAATCTAGATACACCTACACTGGATGGTCCTGGTATCTCTGGCTGGACAGTAACCTTGATTTCCAAGAATGTGAAAGACAAAGCTCGTGCTATTCGTTTCCTAAGTTATTTGAATAGTGAAGAGGGAAATAAGGACTTGTTCTTAGGAGAAAAAGGCTTCACCTATGATACAATTGATGGAAAAGATCAGTTTAAACCAGAAGCTTTAGCACTACTAAATTCAGACAGATCTGCCTTTGATAAAGAGTATGGGGCATCGCACACCTTCTGGATGCTGATGAATACGAACATGACAGATCAATGGGCACCAAAAAGGGTAGAACCGTACAAATCCATTGAAGATTGGACGAGAGGGAAGACGGTGAGTGCATCTGAGTTCGAGTTATTGAATCCGACAGGTAATTCCCCAGAAGGTATCATTAATACGAAGCTTGGACAGCTGTTAGGTAAGACGTTACCTAAGCTTCTTATGGCACAATCGGATGCCGAGTTCGACACCCTTTGGGATGAGTATCAAGATAAACGTAAGAAAGACGGATTGGATAAAGTGACTGCATTCCAACAAGCGAAATATGAGCAGAACGTGAAGAAGCTAGAGGAATTCCTCAAATAATGATATAGGTAATAGAGCCCCGAACCCGTAATTGAACGAGTTCGGGGCTGTTTCAACGAGAATGGAGAGTGCTAGATGATGAAATGGACACCCAAATATGTACAATCATTGTTGTATTGGTGGGATCGTAGATCGTTACAGAGTCGCCTAATATTCGCATATATTTTTATTATTTTGGTGCCTAGTTTAATAGTTTCTGTCTATTCTTTCAATGCAATTAATGAAACCTATATTAAAGATACGATGAGTAAGAATGGGAATTTACTGGAAATGGAAAAACTTCATATTCTGAATCAAATCGAGTCGATGGAGCGTTCGGCTCAGCTTGCTGTATCTGATACAGATGTTGAGAATTACTTGACGAGTGAGACTGAACCACAGTTAGGAGAACTTGTTGATTTTAATATGAATGCATTTGTTAATTTAACACGGATACAGTTCAACAATCCTAATATTGAGCATTTGCGATTGTTCTCGGCTAGCGAGTATGTACATGAAATTTGGCCTATTATTTTCCGAGAGGATAGGATTCAGCAAGAACCATGGTATAACCAGACATTGGGTCTAGGGGATCAACAGATGTGGTATTTCCAAGACGATGATCATGACTTTACGAAGAGAAATTCTAATTCAATAACAGAGAAAAAACCTAAACTCTCTTTGCTTCGAGAGATCAGTATCCCTACCGGTGTGCATTCGGGCATTATTCAAGTGGATATGTTACTGTCTCAATTCTCACCTAGGACATTCTCGAATATGCAGGATGCTCAGTCGCAATTGTTTTTATTAGATGGAGATTTACAAATGTTTACAAAAGAGAATGATTCCTTCCTTCAAGACAATAAAGAAATGAATAAAGTGATTCTCGATCGTTTTACCTCTCTTCGACAAGGCGGAGTATGGGACACTCAGTACAATGAGAAGGGTAAATCGTTCTTATTTATCCAGACTCCAATTGAGCGTATGGACGCTTACTTGCTGAATGTAGTCTCTATGGAGGATGTTTTGAAGGATATTTCGGTTATCCGTAACAAGACAATTGGAGTCAATGTTTTATTTATCGTATTATTCACGGTGATCGCCTATGTATTAAATGCTTTTATTCTGAAAAATTTAGTAAGACTTACCGAAGCGGTGAAGAAGGTTCGTCGAGGGGAGCTCTACTCAGGGATTACGATTCGTGGTGGCGGAGAGATTAGTGAGCTGGCTCATCATTTCAATAAGCTGATGTACAAAATCAATGAACTTGTTGCCGTAGCTGTTCGTAAGCAGGCACTGACCAAAGAAGCAGAATTACGAACGCTACATAATCAAATTGATTCACATTTCCTCTATAATACGTTAGAAAATATTAAAATGCTGGCGGAAATAGACAACAATCGCACCGTATCCGATGCTCTGACTTCGCTTGGTGGAATGATGCGTTATAATTTCAAATGGTCGGGTGAATATGTCAAATTAAAGGATGAAATCAGACATATCCAAAACTATATTGATGTGATGAATATTCGGTTTGAAGAGCCAATTTTGTTGGTCATGGATATTTCACCTCAATATATGGAGCTAGAGGTACTGAAGATGTCACTCCAACCCATCGTAGAGAACAGTGTGAAGCATGGGTGGTCAGAATCCAGTACAGAAGAGGCTGACAAGAGAATTCATATCTTGATCGAGACAGTGAAAGAAGATATTTGTATCTCGATTATGGATAATGGAGATGGCATGGGAAGCGATCAGCTTATAGAACTAAATAAAGGGATACAAGAGGATGGATTCAATATTCAGAACGCGTCAGATCAAGATAAACAAGGCCACGTAAGGACTAGTGAAGGAATTGGATTACATAATGTACATCAGCGGATTCAACTCTTTTATGGCGAGAGTTATGGGTTGGAGATTTCTAGTGTAGAAGGCGTTTATACGAAAGTACTTATAACTTTACCTAAAGTGCTATTGACAGGAGGAAGTACGGATGAAGCGAACGCTACTGATCGTAGATGATGAGAAAAATATTCGATATGGATTAAAGACGATGATTGAGCGAGAGTTCCCAGATTTATATGGTATTCATATGGCGAGCAATGGACAAAATGCATTGGATCAATACAGAGAGACACGTGCCGATATCGTGATTACGGATATACGAATGCCTGTAATGGACGGCATCCGACTTATAGGTGATTTAGCCATCGAGACTGGCGATAAAGGACCGGTCGTTGTCATTTTAAGTGGATATGATGATTTCGAATATGCAAAGACAGCGATCAAATATAAGGTGAAGGACTACTTGCTAAAGCCTATTCGCCGTGAAGAACTGTTCGATCTACTCATACGTATTGAGAAGGAATTAACAGAACAGGAAGCGATCAATCGGCAACGAGAAGAGCAAAGTGAAGTTTTCTACAAGGGGCTTCGTTCCAGTTGTATACAGCAATTGTTGCTTCAACCTAAGGATTTGTCGGACGAGGAGTTGGAGCGTTATATTGTCGAGATTGGGTTTCATCAATTTAAGAAGCCCTATAGAGTAGCCGTTGTGAATTTTCAATATGAAGATGGGTCTAGGATGTCTCCAAATGAGACACAAAGTTTAGTGGAACGACTGTCTGGTTCATTTGACGGGAACCTTGAAGCGATGACCTCTGACTTTGAAGGAAAAATAGTGCTGGTTGGGAGTCCAAAGAATTGGTTTCAAGAGTTATCTATACAGGCTGAAGTAAAAGGTTGGCATGGGTTGCGAATGGGTATTAGCAACACTGAGGCTCATAGCCTATTAGATATTAGAATGCAATATGAGGAGGCTCTTAGAGCACTGCAATATACCTTTGTGTATCCACAAGCTAATTATATTGATTATGCAGCGGTAAAAGAGGAACGTCGGAGCTTTTCACTACCCCACGAGGATATCCGTAAATTGGCTAACATGCTCGGTACAGACCGTGAGAAAGAAATGATGGCGCTGTTGGGTTCAATATTTCAGATTGAACATTTGCATCAGATCGACATTGCGTATTTGGAGCGAGTTAGTAGACTCGTGAATGAGCAGGTACTAGATGAGGTATTTCTTGTATACGGAGAATCTTCAGTGGAAGTACTTAAGCTATACAAGAAGGTAGGGAATATGTCCAACTTCAGGTGCTTTCATGATTACTATCGCAAGTTAGAACACTTACTTATTAGCGTGAATGATTATGTTACACAGGTTCGATCAGCATATACAGAGCATGGTGATATGAAAGAAGCAGTTGCTTTTATAGATGAGTACTATGCCCGTCCGTTGAATATGGCGATGGTGAGCAATCATGTGTCCTTGAGTTACTCTTATTTTAGTGAGGCATTTAAGGCTCATACGGGTGACAATTTCGTTCTATACTTAAAAAAGGTACGGATTCGACAAGCCAAGGAATTGTTGTTGAATAGTCCGCTTAAACTTGCAGGGATTGGGGAATCCGTCGGGTTCGAGAATAGCAAGCAATTCTCTCGTGTTTTTAAAGAACTAGAGGGGATATCTCCTCATGAGTATCGAATAAAGCTTCATGCTGACGAACGATTAAAGGATGATTCTAGTTCTAGTGAATCGATATAAGTTCATCAAATAAAACAAGAAGAAACGGCTTCGCGTCCTTAAAGGAAGGCGAAGCCGTTTCTCATAGAAATATAAGCAATGAATAGTGAAAACTAATATGGCTCTAATTCATAATCAGTGCTTGCTGAAACTAGAATTTTATGCTGACTATAGTGGAGAGGATGGAATTGTCATGGAGAAGCGTAGCGTTCGCCTTTGCCCCTGAATTTTAACCGCTATTAGCGGTGTAATAAAAAAATTTGGGGGCAACAGCGATCGGAAAGACAATCCATCCGCGTAGCGGTCATTTATCAACTCATTTTTTCAAGCACCGATTTTGGTGTTGAGCGACTAATATTTGACTTTATTTGCTTCTAATATTTTTGAAAGAGGCAGATGTCTCTTTAATTCCTTTTTCAGCAGCAAATCTTTCAATACTAGATGCCCCAAAGAATCCAACAATGCCCTCTACTTTTTCAATGACATAAGCGGCATCGTCAGGTTCTGCAATGGGACCTCCATGACAAATGACCATAATATCAGGATTAACAGATTTACCAGCGTCAATAATACCTTGAATACGTTCAACACAATCATCTAAAGTTAGAGCTGTGTGAGCACCAATGGTACCTTTTGTAGTCAGTCCCATATGAGCCACTAATATATCTGCACCCGCTTCAGCCATTTTTTTCGCTTGTTCTTCATCGAATACATAGGGTGTTGTTAACATATCTAATTCATGAGCTTGTCTAATCATATCCACTTCTAAATCATAGCCCATACCTGTTTCTTCTAGGTTTGCACGGAAAACACCATCAATTAACCCAACCGTTGGGAAGTTTTGTACCCCACTGAAACCTTGATCTTTTAATTGTTTTAAGAAAACATGCATAAGTCTAAAAGGATCTGTTCCACATACACCGGCTAGTACAGGGGTGTTCTTCACAATGGGGAGTACCTCACTGCCCATTTCAACGACGATTTGGTTAGCATCTCCATAGGGCAGTAAACCAGCTAGAGAACCACGACCAGCCATTCTGTAACGGCCGGAATTGTAGACGATTAACATGTCTGCACCACCCGCTTCACTACTTTTCGCTGTAATACCTGTACCCGCGCCGACACCTAACAATATATTTCCTTTAGCAATCTCTTCTTTGAAACGATTTATAATTTCTTGTCTTGATAACATGATCATTCGCCCCTTATTTGTTTCTTAACATCTGAATTAATCTTTCAGCTGCGGCTTCAGCAAATTCCTGATTATTAATATCTGTATCCATTTCTATGATTTCCACTTTGCTTGGATCTATATGTTCTCTCAATGTATCGAATAACATCTTATCTTCTTCTGGACCGTGGAAGGGCTGCCCTTCGAGATCAATGCCAGATAATCCTTTTAACGGAAGTATTAACGTTGTAGGTCCTTGTGACATATTTAATTTATCGGCAATGATTTTACCGATTTGTTTATTTTCTTCAATCGTTGTGCGCATCAAGGTAATCGTGGGATTATGCTTATAGAAATTACGGCCTTCAAATTGTGTAGGAACAGACGCAAATGGACCAAAGTTCACCATATCTAAAGCTCCTAAGGATACAACTTGTGGGATTGATTTCTTAGCTGCTGCTTCTAATCGATGTGGACCCGCTGCCAGAATACCGCCGACGGTCTCATCAGCCCACTCTGTTGTCGTTAAATCAAGGACACCGTCAAAAAATCCAGTTGAAATGAGATGTTCCATAGTACGGCCGCCTACACCAGTAGCATGGAAAATGAGCAGCTCATATCCTCTATCTTCTAGATATTTTTTAGCATAATTCACGCATGGTGTGGTTAAACCAAACATGGTTGCTGCAATTAAAGGTTTGTTCTCTAATACCGTTGTATGTTCAAATTTAACCATTCCAACAATCGCAAACACTGCATTTGTGAATATTTTAGTGGAAATGACATTTAAACCAGCAACGTCTACAACCGATGGCATCATAATAATATCGCTTGTACCGATATAAGGTTCAGTATTTCCAGATGCAACGGTAGATACCATCACTTTAGGTACACCAATGGGTAAAGCTCTCATTCCTGGTGTCACGATCGATGTACCGCCTGTACCCCCAAATGATAGTATTCCGTCAAACTTACCTTCTGCATATAATTTAGGTAATAAAATTTCCATACCTTTAGACAGAACTGCTGTAGCATTCGCTCGATCTTTCTTTGCGGCAATTTCTCTAATATCTTCTCCGGCCGCAGCTACGACTTGTGCATTGGAAACATCAGGCTCAAATATGGGGTCAAATACACCTGTGTGAATCGTAAAAGTCTGTAGACCTAATGATTCAATCAGTTCTTTCACAAATAGATATTCTTCACCTTTTGAATCTAATGTTCCAGCTAAGGCAATCGTCTTCACATTAATCACTCCTCGTTTATTGTAATAATAAACACGAAAGAAAACAGGACCATGAATCTAATTACATGATAACGCTTTCCTTCCGTAAAGTTAATGTGTTTATGTTCTATATATTTGTCTTTATGTTACTTTTTTAAGTTTTTAAAATACGCTGTGGGTGAGATGCCTTTATGATTCTTAAATATTTTACTAAATTGAGCATAGTTAGGGTAACCAACCATTTCTGCAACATTATTCAAAGGCAAATCTTCTTTCTGTAATATTTCAATCGCACGGTGAAGTCGGAAATGAATCAGATACTGTGTAAATGAGATACCTACTTCTTTCTTAAACAATGTGCTTAAATAGGAGCGAGATAAGCTTAATATAGCTGATACTTCATTTAACGTGATGTCGTCCATATAGTGTAAACTTATATACCTTTTTATGAATTCTATATAATCTACTTTACTTCCTATACCTTCAATTATTTTCGCTATCAATTCGTCGTAATGAAAATCATTGGATTGTTTGAATGATTTCGTAATTTGTGTTAAAGCCTGTTCGGAAGGTATTCTTTCAAAAACGGAACCGCCAATATAACCCATAATATCCGTGTCATCATACATGAATTGAACATCTATCGGTTTAGTAACAGGACCACCATAGATCATTTTAATGATGTTTGGATTGATTTGATTACATCTATCAAAAATCGTTATCGCCATTTTTTTAGCAGATTGCAACGATACAATCTTTTTAGCACCTAATGAGCCACCTTCGGTTAGGCCTAAATGAACACAAATGACATCAGCACCCGCCTCTAACATGCTCACTGCTTGATCTTCATTGAAGACAAAAGCTACGGTAAACAAACCTTTTTCGTTAGCAAGACGAATAGCCTCTACTTCTTTGTCATAAGTCATCCCTTGTTCTTCTAATGCTTCTCTAAAAATACCATCTATGAGTCCGATACTAGGAAAATTATTAATACCAGCAAAACCTTTGTCTTTAATTAAATCGATGTACTGATCTAATAGGATGGTTGGATCCGTTGCGCATATACCGAAACAAATAGGGATATTCTTAATTCTTGGAATGAGTTCCTTCGAGGCAAAGTCCATCACCACTTCATTACTATTGGCATAGGGTAGAAACCCCGCTAACGAACTGACACCCATTTGCCTGAAGCGACCTGAACTTAAAGCTAAAATAAAATCAGCACCGCCTTGTTCTGCATATTTAGCAGTCATACCTGAACCTGCAGCAACACCAATTAAATGGTTATGTACTTTTAATTGGTTATACAGATAGGTTGTAATCTCATATTTGTTCCGCATTAGTCATGAACTCCTTATCTTATTGTTATATTAAAAGTATTGTACAATAGTAGGATTGGCTAGCATTTATAAACTGATTCACAGAATGTTCACTTGTGAAGCAGTGGTATTAGTCTGTATACTTAGAAAAATTTCATATGGCTGGATGATGTTTATGGGAGATGGAACGAAGTGTTCCAACCGAAGGGGCAAAACTCTCAGGTGCTTGTGGAAATGACAAGTGAAGACCGTAAACGGACAGAACTCTGGAGAGACCCTTGTCATAGGGCGCCGAAGGTGCACGGCAGATGAATATATCTGCTTAAACTCTCAGGCAAAAGGACAGAGATGGGAATGATGTAAGCAGAAAGCCTACGCCTTGTGATTATATTCACGATAAAGGCAGTGGGTGTGTTTTTCTCATATCCTGAATCTCTCCAAGAGTCAAAATCAGTCGATTTGGCTCTTTTTGTTTTCATTTTTTAAGGGGGAGTAGTTAAGATGATAGGAATATTAGACAAGATTGATAGTTGGGTATGGGGACCTCCATTACTTATTCTAGTCATGGGAACAGGGTTGTGGCTGACGATTCGTCTGAATCTGCTACAGGTTCTTCGCCTGCCGCTGGCGCTCAAGTTGATTGGAAAGTCGCCTAATGATGGTAGCGGAGATGTTAGTAGCTTCGGGGCGTTAAGCACAGCTCTTGCAGCAACCGTAGGAACAGGGAATATCGTAGGTGTAGCTACAGCCATAAAGCTGGGTGGACCCGGAGCCTTGTTCTGGATGCTGGCGGCAGCCTTTCTGGGAATGGCGACTAAGTACTCAGAGGGATTACTGGCTGTTAAATATCGGACACTAGACAAGAATGGACAATATTCTGGTGGACCGATGTATTACATTGAGAAAGGTCTTGGTCCACGCTTTCGGCCGCTAGCGATCATGTTCGCAGCTAGTGGTATTCTGGTTGCTTTGTTCGGAATTGGGACGTTTCCGCAGGTGAATGCGATTGTATCTGCTACAGAATCGAGCTTTGGAGTACCAGTCGTCGTAACAGCTCTTATTCTAACGGTGTTGACAGCGATCGTGACCATTGGGGGAATTAAGAGCATTGCGCAGGTGTCTACAAAAGTGGTGCCTTTCATGTCAGGTTTGTATGTTATTGCTTGTCTAGGAGTTCTCATTATCTATGCTGAAGAGCTTCCCCATGCGATTTCTCTCGTATTCACATCTGCGTTTTCAACTACCGCAGCTACGGGTGGCTTCCTCGGGGCTACGATCATGCTTGCTATGCGCAGCGGTGTTGCCAGAGGGATCTTCTCGAATGAATCCGGCTTGGGGAGCGCACCGATTGCTGCAGCTGCAGCCAAAACCAAATGGTCCGCTGAGCAGGGATTAGTCTCGATGACAGGTACTTTCATTGATACGATTATTATATGTAATCTGACGGGACTCATGCTATTGGTAACGGGGGTGTGGAATGGTGACAGCGAGGGCGCACTCATGACACAAGAGGCTTTTGCTACTGCTTTTCCTGCTTTTGGGGCAGGGTTAGTGACGATCTGTTTGATTCTATTTGCTTTTACAACGATTCTCGGATGGAACTATTATGGGGAACGTTGTGTGGAGTATTTAGTTGGGGTCAAAGGGATTAAACCTTATCGTTATCTGTTTATAGCTCTTGTGGCAGGTGGAGCATTTATTAAGTTAGAGGCGGTTTGGTTGTTGGCTGATATTTTCAATGCGCTGATGGCGTTTCCGAACTTGATTGCATTACTTGGGTTATCCGGTGTCGTTGTGCAAGAGACACGCGTGTATATGGCGGCTGTTCATGGAAAGAAAAAGTCTCAGAAGGCACTTAACACAAGCATCGATGCGAAATATAAGTAACTAATTATTAGGTGTTGCGATTGACCTCTACTATTGAGAAACTAACAACGAACCTCCTGTCCTACATGCTGTGGGATGGGAGGTTTGTGTATACAGATAGAAGATCCGATGGATTGGATATGTTCATGAAATACATGTTTATCCATTCATTTATATGAATAGTGACACCTTCAGCAGTTACTGCCTGTTGACGTATGAAGAAGACCACATTATACTTCCCATGTTACACATACGGGTATATGTATAGTGGGTAGTGGGTAAGATTCAGTTGAGTGATGACGAACAACGTGGTATGGAGATCGGTCCGAATCGTTGTGCGATCCACGACTGATAAACAGTACTATTCCTGGCTTTCTGACGAGTCATACACAACTCTTACTCCAAGGGGAGCATAGGTTTCTTCCTTATAGTGGCCTTGCGAACAAGACTTAACCAAGGAGAAGTTAGTTTTCTCGACGGATAGTAATTCATTACACTTAGGGCATCTGTTTTCAAAAAGACTTTTCCATTTATTCAACTTAATAACCACCTAATTCTTATGAATTTACTTGGTTTTAATTATAACTTCAGAGTTCCCTGATGTATAGGGGTTATGAGATTATTTTTGCGAATCTCAGTGGGCTTAGTCTATTGAGTTAGCGATATAGAGGTGGTGCCTATGGACATTTTTCTATCCATTATTATGATTATCATTGGTTTTATCGGTTCCTTCTTTTCAGGATTATTGGGTATAGGTGGAGGCATCATTAATTATCCACTTTTACTTTTTGTTCCTTCAAGTTTTGGTGTAGCTAACTTTACGGCACAAGAGGTATCCGGCATAAGTATGTTTCAAGTTTTCTTTGCGTCATTAGCGGGTGTTCTTGCCTTCAGAAAGAAGGCTAAGAAGAGTAAAACCGAAACTTCACTGATCCACAAGGGACTTGTATTAAACATGGGGATTAGTATTCTGCTTGGAAGTCTTATAGGAGGATACGTATCTAAATTTCTAGCTGAAGATTCTATTAACATTATTTATGGTGTATTAGCCATTGTTGCTGTTGTGCTTATGGTCATTCCGAATAAAGGGACACAACAAGAAGATTCGGATCAAATATCATATAATAGAATCATTGCGACTATAGCGGCCTTTTTGACCGGTATCGTATCAGGAATTGTTGGCGCAGGCGGAGCTTTCATTCTTATTCCTATTATGTTAACCATTTTAAAAATACCGACTAGAACTACCATTGCTTCTTCCCTTGCTATCGTATTTATTTCTGCCGTAGGTGGTGTGATTGGGAAAATAACGGGGGGACCTATTCCTATCATCCCAACTCTTTTTACGGTTATAGGAAGTCTATTAGGTGCGCCATTCGGATCACGGATTAGTGCAAGGATGAATGTGAAATATTTACGTTACGCTCTAGTCGTTTTAATTTCAGGGACTGCCATTAAAGTGTGGATGTCTATATTTCTATAATTTGGAAGGAATTTCAAATAGCTAAGGCGAATGTATACCTATAACTCCACTTGTATGTTCTCAATGTGGATTACAAAATGATATGTTGAACAACCTGAAAATTTAAATAAGTGTCAATAGAGAGTAATTAGTTTTGCTCATACAGAAGGGGGCGATGAAGGATGGGTAAGCACAAAGTGGTATTATACATTGCTATGAGCTTAGATGGATATATTGCAAGGAAGGACGGTTCAGTGGATTGGCTAGATGATGTTGAGGGTGACGAGGTAGATAACGGGTATGGAAAGTTCTATGATTCAATTGGAACGGTGGTTATGGGCAGACTCACCTATGATGAAGTACTTAGCTTGACAGATGATTTCCCGTATGCTGATAAACCCTGTTATGTGTATTCAAGGTCCAAGCAAGTGGAAGCGCCTCACGTTGTGTTCACGGATGAACCATTAGAGAGCTTCATTCCGAGATTGAAGGATACGTCCAAGGGAGATATTTGGCTAGTTGGCGGTGGTCAGCTTGTCCAAACTTTTCTAGAGATGAAGTTGCTTGATGAGATTTATCTTGCAATCATTCCAAAGGTGCTGGGAGAAGGCATTCGGCTGTTCCCTAAAGGAACCATTCCGAATTCATTTAAATTACTGAAGATGGAACAACTGGGGCAAATCGTTGCCTTGAGTTACAAGGTAATTGTCTAAAGATCCGTTCTTGGCAGGGATGAAGATAATGTATTAAATAATGAATATGAATAATTTTCTTTTAAAGACTCGCCATTGGTGGGTCTTTTTGCATTATCTTCTCCCGTAAGAGGGTGAATTAAGCTTAGCAATGACTAATCAATTATGCTACCATAAAGGGTAATATTTCTAAACAGACAAAGGCGGAGTTTTCATTAAATGAAAAAATTTAAGAAGTTTTATATCGAGATAACGAGTGTATGTAATCTGGCTTGTACCTTTTGTCCACAAACGAAACGACAAGCTAATTTTATTAAAGTCGATGCATTTACCAAGATATTAGACGAGATTAAGCCTCATACTGATTATATTTATTTTCATGTCAAAGGAGAACCGCTTCTTCATCCCAAAATTGATCAATTGTTGGACTTGAGTCACGAGCGAGGGTTCAAAGTGAATATTACTTCGAATGGGACGCTTCTCCCTAAAGTTAAAGATAAAATTATGATGAAGCCGGCATTACGGCAGATGAATTTCTCACTACACAGCTTCGATGGGCATGAAGGATCTACGAATAAAGAGCAATACGTATCGACGGTTTTGTCTTTTGCTAAAGAGGCTGTCCAGCATACCGATGTTATTATTTCATTAAGATTGTGGAATCTGACTGAGGACAATATGACGAATCTTGAACGGAATCGAAACCGCCAAATTCTTGAAATGATTGAGACAGAGTTCAACTTGGATTTTAAGATTGAAGAAAAAGTCATGCCGGGGAGTGGCGTCAAAATAGCTAAACAAATTTATCTAAATCAGGATCATGAGTTCAAATGGCCAGATCTTAAAGAAGAGGAGGATGAGGGGAAAGGGTTCTGTCATGGTCTCCGCAACCAAGCCGGTATATTAGTGGACGGAACCGTGATCCCGTGTTGTCTGGATGGAGAAGGGGTTATTAATCTAGGTAACATCAATGATACACCGTTCTCTGAAATTGTGGAGAGTGAGAGAGCGAATAACATGTATGATGGGTTCTCGAGACGAGAAGTCGTAGAAGAGTTATGCAGAAAGTGTGGGTATCGTAAACGGTTTAATGTATAGAATAAAAACACCTATCATCCTAATTTTTAGGGGGATAGGTGTTCTACATAATACAGTTTATTGATTGTGAAATGGTCGAATACATCGATGAGAGTACTACAAAACAGGAGGGGAAATCGTGTCTATGGATTTGAAAAAACTACGTTACTTTATCGCAGTGGCGGAAGAATTGCATTTCAACCGTGCTGCGAAAAAGCTGAATATAACCCAACCTCCCTTGAGCCAACAAATCCAAAATCTTGAGGGAGAACTCGGCGTTAAGCTTTTGGAGCGAACCAAGAGACAGGTTCGACTTACGTCAGCAGGAACGATATTTTTGGAGGAATCCAGAAACATCGTTTCTCAACTGGAACGATCTATTAAGGTGACACAACTGGCAAGTCAGGGAAAAATTGGACATTTGTCCATCGCATTTGTTGATTCGGCCGTTGGTGGTATGATGGTCAACGTTTTAAAGCGATTTCGGGAGCGTTTTCCCGATGTGCAGCTTACCCTATCTGAAATGACATCTGTTCAACAACTGAAAGCTTTACACGATGGAAAAATCCATGTTGGTTTCCTTCGTGTGCTAGATCCGTCCAAACATATCACCTCTCGACTCTACACCAACGAAACACTCGTTGCCGTATTACCCGAAATACATCCGTTAGCCTTACATCCAACTGTGTCTCTACATTCTTTGGCGGACGAACCTTTTATCTTGTCTCCGCATCATATGGGGGCTTCTTTTCATGACCTCATTATAGACTGTTGCAGGCAGCATGGATTTCAGCCCCACATCGTGCAGGAAGCTGTTCAAATGTATACCATTGTTAATCTGGTAGCTGCGGGTATAGGAATTTCAATTGTTCCCTCTTCGGTTTCTGTTTTTCAGCGTAGTGATGTCGTATTCCGGCCATTTATCGAAGATACACCGCGAGTCCCTCTGTATGCGTCCTGGAAAACAGATATGAGTGAGACCATTCTGACTAATTTCCTAGAAGTGATGGAGGAAACAGCCAATAGTCAGACAAGCAACCTTGTGTAACCCTATAATCTTAACCGGTTTTACTTGGATCAAACTCAACAACGCCATTTAAGATGCTATTTATTTGCGTCATGACCTCAGGATCTAGGCAGACACCTGCAGCTTTTACGTTTTCCTTTACCTGCTCGGGCTTGGAGGCGCCAATAATAGCTGAGGACACTTGTGGGTTTTGCAGAACCCACGCTACCGCAAGCTGTGGCAGCGTCAAACCGCATTCCTTCGCGATCGGCTGGATTCGTTCTACTGCCTGAAGGACTTCCTGATGTAACCACTGTCCTGCCAAACGTTTGAAGAATCCCGAACCTGCTGTCGTAGAAGCTCGGGAGCCCTCTGGTATCGGCTTGTCTGGTGCATATTTACCGGAAAGAATACCCTGCGCCAGTGGTGACCAGACAACCTGCCCCATTCCTTCACGCTCACAAGCGGGAATAACTTCGGCTTCAATAACACGCCACAGCATGGAATATTGGGGTTGACTTGCCACAAAGGGAACTCTCATTTCCCTTGCCAAAGTTGCTCCAAGCTTTATCTGCTCTGCTGTCCACTCGCTTACCCCTATATACAGAACTTTTCCCTGCCGAACCAAATCGGAAAATGCCAAGAAGGTTTCTTCAAGTGATACGGTCGAATCAAATCGGTGTGCATAATAAACATCAATATAATCCGTTTGCAATCTTCGAAGCGAAGCATTGCAGGCTTCCATGATATGTTTACGGGACAGCCCTCTATCGTTATGTCCAGGACCCGTTGGATGGAAGACCTTCGTGCACAATTCAATACTTTCACGACGTATTCCCTTTAAAGACTCACCTAGAACAGATTCCGCCCTCGTCTCCGAATAAGCATCAGCTGTATCGAATGTTGTAATCCCGGAGTCTAGTGCAGCATTTACACAAGCTTGCGCTGTAGCTTCATCCACTTGTGCACCGTGGGTTATCCAGTTACCCAATGCTATTTCGCTTACCAATAAGCCGCTTTTACCAAGTTTCCGATATTTCATTCTTAATTCCTCCCTTCAATATAAATCTGATTATAACAAGTGTTATTTAATTTAAAAATATATAAAATACTCATTATTAATATGAAAAATGAATTACTTAAAAATATAATTACTATTTCTTTCGCGAACGAAGTCAAGAACATGGCAACATTATATATTGTTACAAACTTGGATTTGACCCTATGTATTTGGTACAATATATAACCATATCAGATGAATCCTAGGTTGATGATTATTTGGCTTTGTATAGGTAGATCGTAGCGGTCATACCGACAATATCTTTTACACAGGAGGGAAATTGTGTTAATCGACATAGAGAAGCTTCGGACCACAGCGATTAATATTGTGGCGATACCCGACCATTATCGGTTAGAAATGGATGACAATATTCCAAAAGGTGATGAGCAAGAACACTGTTTCATCTGGGAGGACCCTGGAAACGAAGATAACAATATCGAGGTAACGTTTGATTTATTCACCGGACATCTCACGGGACTTGTTATTGAGCGGGAAGAAATGGGAGAGGTCAATGAGGATGAGGCTAAGCAGATTTGCTTAGACGATGAGGCGAGGGCAGTTGCAGATACTTTCGTAGCGAGGCATGCTCCGAATTCAACTGAATTTACGTCTGTATTTATTGAGAAGACAAGAAGCGGTATCACGTTTAAGTTTCGCCAGGAGGCTGGGGGGCTGCCGCTTCCCGGTACAGGTTGCGATTTGATGCTTGATGCGGGACTGAACGTCGTAAGGTATCGGTTGAATGGGCGATGGGACCATCCTGAATGGCCTGCTGCCATTGTGGACGAGGAGACAGTAAAGCGGTATATTCGGAGCAATTTACGGATGATGCTAACCATTGTTTCTTTACATCCTTCTATGTACGAGATGAATAGAAACGAACAGGAATATCGTCTAGTTTACATGCCAATTCCTGAACATCAATTGATTGATGCCGTTACTGGCCTTGATTTGTTTAGTCCTGAACATTACGTCATGCCGCCAAGCGGTCCCTTGCCGCTGATGAAGACGGTTTCGAATCTTGCTAAGGATGAGAAGGTGTCATGGGAGCATTGGCTGGGTATTAATCTAGAGCATTACGTGCTCAAGAAGTCATCGGATGACGGGGGAAGAATTAAATATTGGTATCAGCTCACTGAGCAGGAGGAGGAGAAGCCAGACACGAATGCGTTGTCGTTAGATGCTTACATGCAACGAAAATGGGGAAATCAGCTAAGTAATATTAGGGACTCCTCGATTATCGTACAGCTGGAGAAGACGACGGGACGACTCGTCGGGTTTCATAGGATGAATTGTGGGAAGGAAGGAGCGCCAAAGCTAAGCCGTGAGCAATGTTGGAATAAGGCGGCACAGTTCCTGAACAACGCATTTCCAGATTACGCGCATTATCTCCAACTCGAAAACGATCAAGAGAAATCAGATGGAGAGCCGCGAGAGCGTGAATTCTTCTATTTGCCAGTCTATATGGATGGAATCTCTGTGAATCTTGAGCGGATCACGATCAGTGTCTGCACATCGACTGGAGACATCTGCACCTATATGGGTGTTTCTTATGAAATGATTCGAGAATTGACAGGACGTAAATTCCAGTCGGGTCTCACTTCAGAAGCCGCAATTGATTGCTATGTTGAACAGATGAAACTTCGTCTTAATTGGTACAAGGATCATAACGATGACCAAGATCAGGAGATACCAGTGTTTCGGCTACTTTATGAGCCGACCACCATGATCTCCCACAAGCAAGGGAACGAACGGAAGTTGCGATATATCGATGCCATTACCGGCGAGTTTATTTGGGGAAGGCATTAATAGTTCAATAAAGAGAGAGTCTAGAACGAGATTAGCTTGTTCTGGACTCTCTTTTTATGAGCCTACGCTATGGAGATACCCCTGATTGGGAAGACATTAATATATGATCTAAAAGAGAGCCAGAACGGGTTGCCCTTGTTCTAGCTCTCTGTCTTTTATTGCTAGAATTTAGGGTCTCCATAATAGTGCGGTAGGATCAACGGAAGGAATAATTCCTTCTTGTGCAGCACGCGTAAGTAAAGCCGTTACCGCACCATACCCAGCTTCTCCTAAATTTGCTGTGAATTCATTTACATATAAATCAATATGTGACTGTGCGACTTCAGGTGATAGTTCTTGAGCATGGCTCAGTACATAGGATTGTGATTTCTCTGGATGTTCCCAAGCATATTCTACAGAACTGCGAATCCATTTCGAAATACTGTCTAGATCGAGCGATCGACGGGCAATAATCGCACCTAGTGGAATGGGTAAGTTCGTATCGGATTCCCACCAGCTACCTAAGTCTGTTAGCAGTGTAAGCCCATAGGAAGGATAAGTGAACCGTGCTTCGTGAATGACGAGTCCAGCGTCGATCAATCCATCTCGAACCGCAGGCATAATCTGGTCAAATGGCATTACCACAATGTTACCTACACCACCAGGTACGTGTTGAGCTGCCCATAATCGGAATAGTAAATAGGCAGTAGAGCGTTCGCTCGGAACGGCAACCATTTTATCGGATAATGATTGTGGATTAGAACCTTTGTCGCCTCCAGATGTGAGTATGAGTGGTCCGCAGCCTCGACCCAGTGCGCCACCACAAGGGAGTAAAGCATATTCATCAAGAACCCAAGGTAGGGCTGCGTAAGAAATTTTGAGTATATCCGGTCCCTCGGATGTCGTTGCAAGATTATTGGTGATGTCTATATCTGCATAAGTGATATCGAGCTTGGGAGCATCAGGTAGTAAGCCATGCGCCCAAGCATGAAATACAAAGGTATCATTGGGACAAGGTGAGAAAGCAATCTTCATGTTAGTACCTCCAGTAATATTGAACTCATAGCTTCTAATGCGTCGAAAGCTTCTTTCATCCGCCATGCAGCTCGATCTCTTGGACCTACTGCATTCGATATGGTTCGGATTTCTAGAACCGGAATGTTGTATATTGTAGCTGCTGTGGCCACGCCATAACCTTCCATGGCCTCAGCACTTACGCCAGGTACTCGGCTCGCACGTTCTGTTGCAGTAGCGGCGGTCCCTGTAGCCGTCGATACTGTAATAATAGGGCCTGTATGCACGGAAAGTCCCGCTGAATGTAATGATTCGCCCAGCCGTGTTACAAGGGGAGTAAAAGGTTGGACATGTGACGACCCAAAACCTAAATCATCTACGGTGCTAAAGCCTTCTGCGGTCTGAGCACCTAGATCAGCGGCAATGATATGATCTGCAATAACGATGGACCCTATTTCAGCTATTCCTACAAATCCTCCGCCAATGCCAGCAGAAATGACTAGATCATATTCAGTTGCTGCTAGTGCCTTAGCAGTATAAGCGGCCGCAGAAGCTGGTCCAACGCCTGCTAATAGAACGTCAAATTGAGGCGAGCCTTTGAGCCCGCGTAGGACTGAATTTCTTTCGGCTTCTACTGCGGTCATGATGAGAATTCGTGACTGTTTATTAGGATTCATGATTGATCCTCTCGCTATCTATTTAGAATTGAAATATATGATTGTATGTACCCATACTATTGTACATATTACTCGTTAACATTTCAAAGGATGGGGAGAGCAAAGGAGTTTTGTGATGGAATAGATAAGCCTCAGTCCAAATGGGCACCACTGATCTACTCCCTTTGCATCGGAATCACTTGTGAGAGAGCATTAAGCGAACGTTCAGCTTATTTTCAGTTAATCTTCAGTAGTTAGATACATAATAAAGATATAATGGTGTGACGAGGATATAAAGGAGCTAATTTCATGAACAAAATAAAAAGAGTCAAAATATTACTGGTAGATGACGAACCTAACATATTGGAGTTTCTAGAAATAGGCCTACTCAATGAGGGCTATGAAGTGATGACAACGAATGATGGAATGACAGCTATAAGGGTTGCAAAGGATTTTCAACCTCATATTGTGATTCTGGATGTCATGATGCCGGGTATGGATGGGTTTGAAGTATGCAGCATGCTTAAGGATACAGAAGATGTAGCGGTGATTATGCTAACAGCGAAGGATGAGGTCGACGATCGAGTCAGAGGACTTACGCTCGGTGCAGATGATTATATGGTTAAGCCCTTTAGCTTTGAAGAGTTGTTGGCACGAATTCATGCTAGAATCCGTAATCAATTTCCATATCTGTTGAGCGAAATTAATATCGGACCATTTCGAATTGACGATACGCGTAATGAAATACTCTATAACGAGAAGGTTCTGGAATTATCTCCGACCGAGTATGAGCTATTAAAGTTTATGGTAATCAATCAAGGGATCGTACTAAGTAAGTCTCTTATTCTAGATAAAGTATGGGGATATGATTTCGGCGGGGAAGAGAATATTGTTGAAGTCTATATTCGTTCTTTGCGTGATAAATTGCAGGATAAGGAACATCGTCTCATCCGCACGTTACGTGGAGCTGGGTATCGAGTTGATCTAATATGAAGCGAACAAGTTATCTGCGTCGCATTTTCGTTCCAAAGTCACTTCGATTCCATTTGCTATCTCGCTCACTCATCCTTTTAGCTATTTTATTGCTATTCATAGGAGTTTCGCAATTTCTACTTATGAAGGATTTTATTTATAAGAACAAAGCATCGAGTATTCAAACTCAGATTATGTCGACACCACCTAACATATGGGAACAGATCAAGAGAAACTCCCCTACCTCATCTGAAGGACAGTTTCGGTTTCCGTTTTTATTCTTGCAGGACTCGACGCTTGCTTTCATTGATACAATGGGACATTATACGAACTTAACCCGAACGGATTCTACTCAACCACCCAAGCTTACGAAGGAAGAATATGAACAATCGATGAACAGAAAACATACGCTCGATTATCGAATATTTACGGATTCTACTGGAAATGAGCATTTATTAGTATTGCAACGGGTAGAAGGGAGAGGGGGGATCTCCGGTTTAGTCCAAGTTAGTGTAGATACGAAGCCTTTAAAAGATTTGCTACTTCGGCAATTGATCATATTTCTAACACTTTCCCTGTTGGCGTTGATCTGCGGTGTATTGCTCTTTATCCCAGTGTTACGTAAAACACTTGTCCCTCTATCTAATATTGTGGAGGCTGTAGAACAGATTGATGCAGGCAAGCTGGATACACGATTACCCTCCGTACAAGGGCAACTTGAGATCGACCTACTTGCAGCATCCTTTAATGGTATGCTTGTCAGATTAGAATCCTCTTTTGAAGCAGAGAAAGAAGCGAAAGAGCAAATGCGTCGGTTTGTCGCAGATGCGTCTCATGAGCTACGGACCCCACTCACTTCGATTCATGGGTTCTTAGAAGTGCTGCTTAGAGGTGCCATGAATCAGCCAGAACAACTACAGAAATCTTTAAAAAGTATGCATACCGAATCTGAACGGATGAATAAGCTGGTGCAGGATCTTCTACTCCTAGCGAAGCTTGATCGGTCACCACATATTCTTTTGTCCGAAGGGGCGCTTGACGTTGTCATGATGGAGATGGAAGATCAACTGGTGATGCTTGCGGGTGATCGCAAGGTTCATTTACAACTTACACCGAATTGTAGATGCCTTTTTAATGAAGATAAGATGAAGCAGGTTATTCTGAATTTGTTCCAAAATGCAGTGCAACATACTGATGCAGAACAAGGGGACATTGAGTTATCTTTGAAGTATGATCGAAGTGGTTGTGTGATGTTGGAAATACAAGATAACGGCTCCGGCATATCTCAGAGTCATCTTCCTCATGTATTTGACCGGTTCTATCGTAGCGATACTTCTAGAACCCGTAAGTATGGTGGAGCAGGGCTAGGCCTTTCCATCACGAAAACGATTGTTGATATTCATGGGGGTTCTATGAACGTGAGTAGTGTAGAAGGAAAAGGTAGCGTGTTTACAGTTTGGTTACCAGAAGTACCCTCTGTATAACTAGCTAGAAGGCTTTTATCAAGCTGAAGAAAGAAGCAAAGTATGTTGGCTTGAGCTCTAGGCAGATTGAAACCGAAAAATTCAATACTATATTTGCGGGAGTAGGCGGCATGAAAAAAGCAAGGAAAGTTACGAAAGAACAACAAAAACAGGCAAGAAGGACAAGATAAGTTATAAATGACCTAACTTAACTACGCTTAAAACTGTGACCCGAAAGATAGACACCTTGAAAAGGGTGTCATCTTTTGGGTTCTTTAACGTTCTTTTATTCCAAAGGATATGAGAGAGATAACAAGATTTACCCATATACCTATGAAGTAATTTACAAAACTAACGAGCATATTGAATGGATACATCATAAGGAACGCTAACGCGAACGGCAAAAAGGGCCCATGTTGTATTAATTCTGAAGGTTCATCAATCGTTGTCGCAATTCCAGCCCATATGAAGGTCAAGATCGGAGATACGATAAGAACATTCAAGAGAAGTTCTTTCTTTAAGTTTTCCATAACATACTCCCCAACGAAACTATTTTTGTAATCAATGGAAGGATTATTAGGCTTGGAGCTGGAAGGTAGTAGGTATGATATTGGTGATAAATTCGGATATATTAAGGCTATTTAGTAATAAAACATGATGATGTTCCCAATGTGGAACTAATGTTTTACCTTAGGGGCATTTGTTTGGCATAAAGAATGTCTTCTTAAATAGAAGAATTCATTTATTAGGTTACTGACTGAATAACCTAAGTTAAGGAAGAGTATACTACGCTCATTAAACAAGAGGTGGGCAATAGATGAGATGGAGTGTAGTAGTTACTGTTATTGTTTTAACCATTATTTTAATTATTGAACTTCCAAGGTTATTGGGTATAAAAATCCGTTCGAATTTGGTGATTTTTGTAATAGCATGCTCCTTCACATGCTATTCTGTGGTAGCGCATATTTTATAACATAGATGATATAGATGACGAAATGTGAGTTTCAATTTCTGATTATAAGTACAGTCAAAAAACTGCCACCATGTAACTCAGGGACAGTGAAGTGTTGTATGTATAAAATTAGGTATTGAATACCAACGAAAAATGTGATATTATGACGAATAGTGACTGTGAACTTTTTAATTCATTTAATCTTATCTATGATAGCATATTCATTAGTTTATGTCAATATATGAGAATGGTCTTAGTGCTGCTGGATATTTCGGCAAGGTTTTTCCTAAGGGAGGGGTCCGTATATGGAAGACGATCAACTTACAAAAGTAGAAACAGAATTAACATTGGACCACGTGAGAGAACAGCTCATTGAACAAAGTAAGCAACATGCTGTTCTTACTTATAAGGAAGTTGTGGACAAGCTTGTCTCGTTCGATCTTGATCCGGAGCAGATTCGCGAATTTGTCGAACAGCTCTCAGAGCAAGGGATTGATATTGATGATGAGGCTGGAGACGAGGCTTCAGGATCAGAAGAACAAGAGTCAGAAGAGCCTAGCTACTATGACAATCTCAGTCTACCTCCAGGGATTAAAATTGATGATCCTGTGAGAATGTATTTAAAGGAAATTGGACGAGTTCAGCTCCTTTCCGCAGCAAGAGAAGTAGAGTTAGCTAAGAAAATTGAACAGGGCGACGAAGCTGCCAAACGAATGTTAGCAGAAGCAAATTTACGTCTAGTTGTCAGTATCGCAAGACGTTATGTTGGCCGTGGTATGATGTTCTTAGATCTAATTCAAGAAGGTAATATGGGCTTAATAAAAGCTGTTGAAAAATTCGATTATACAAAAGGTTATAAATTTAGTACCTATGCAACATGGTGGATTCGTCAAGCAATCACCCGTTCGATAGCCGATCAGGCTAGAACGATTCGTATTCCGGTTCATATGGTAGAGACGATAAATAAGCTAATAAGAGTCTCTAGATCATTGCTTCAAGAACTGGGACGTGAACCAACACCTGAGGAAATAGCGGTGGAGATGGAGCTAAGTACAGAAAAGGTTCGAGAAATTATGAAGATCTCGCAAGAACCCGTGTCACTGGAAACACCTATTGGTGAAGAGAACGATTCCAATCTAGGAGACTTTATAGAGGATCAAGATGCCATCGCTCCAGCCGATTCTGCTGCGTATGAGCTATTGAAGGAGCAATTGAAAGATGTATTGGATACTTTAACGGAGCGTGAGGAGAATGTACTTCGTCTAAGATTTGGATTAGACGATGGTCGTTCAAGAACACTAGAGGAAGTTGGTAAAGTGTTCGGTGTTACTCGTGAGCGGATTCGTCAGATTGAAGCTAAGGCGCTTCGTAAACTTAGACATCCAAGTCGAAGCAAACAATTGAAGGACTTCATGGAATGATAGTGCGAGAGCTATCTAGTTATGGGTAGTCAAAACAATCTGTTATTATAGTTTGAATGATTGAAAAATATGTGAAAAATAAAAAAATCGCCAGCTACAGGCGGTTTTTTTATTTTTTTATTCCCTGTACCTTTATTTTCACTTTGACCATATGTCAACCATATCAGCAACCGGTTTATAAACAGTAATCATCAAATCCAAAGGATTAAGAACCTTGATCTGCAGTGCTTGAGCAATACCTAATACAGTTGCTATCAATAGGAGAATGGAAGATACCCAGAGTTCCTTTATTAATTTTTTTCTCCAAAGATGAGGGACATCGATGGCAATGATTACAGCGACAATGAAAAGAATCCCTGTGATAGACAGCATGCCAATGGCTCCTTTTTCTTCAACTTTCAGGTCGTTGATCTCTTGAACTTTGCTCGAATAAAATAAACAACCAACAATAACAACGGTAAGAGTAAGGCAAAAGTCAAATCGAAATACGGCCAGTATTTGGAAAGTACTTTATTATAATAAGTTATACTAGGGGAAATGACTGGCGTAAGTACAATCAGGAGCAAGCCTACAGGTAAGGTTAACATCCGATATTCCTTTAATTTTAACAATTGTGCTAAACCCAAATTGAAAGTATAAAAAAACAAAGAAACTTTCATAAAAATGGTTAACGTCCACATGAGGGCTAATATGGCTTCAACCCTTTCAAAAAAGCGACCGACAGTTACCCTTCTTGCCAAGGAATAAGTGGGATACATACTTCTCGCAGTATGATCGGCACCGAGAACAAGAATAGAAACAGTGATAATGATGATTAATACGATGCCTCCTAACAGTGCACCTTGTAAAAAACCTTTTCTTATTTGTTGTGGTTGATTCACATAAGGAAATATCATTAAAAAAACAACTAGCTCCATAAAGGGAAAAGCTATACATGAGAGAGAGCCATGAAATACAGGCTTGATTCCATTTTCTAGAATGGGTTGTAATTTCTCGAATTCTGCTTGAGGAGAAAGTAAGATGACTAGGATGAGGAAAAAAAAGATGATCCAGGGTAAGAATATTTCCCCGGTACGTCCAATAACCTCAAGACCCAAGCGTACTGCCATGATAACAATACATACAAATAAGATTTGAATCGCTTGAGTTGGAGTTTCCTGCATCATTACTGAGGTCACAAAATCCCCTGTCTCTCTCGTATGTGCCACAACGGATAGAAAGGTGTAAAATAGGAACATAAGCGATACGAATGTCCCGAACCATTTTCCGAAAATTTCTTGAATGGATTGAACCAAAGTCAAATGGGGATAGAGCTTTCCCACCATGCTGAAAATGTAAACGACCAACAAGCCTACCGCTAGCCCAATCAAACTGGATATCCATGCATCTTGTTTCGCTTCGAATGCAGCGATGGAAGGTAATACCAGAATCGAATCCCCAATGGTAATGAGCATCACTAAGACGGTGAATTGACGAATACTTATTTTAACGTTCTCAGGCATATGTTTTATTTCACTCCATTTTATTCTTTCATATCTTCGAGGAACGAGTTAGATATCTTTCCTAAATACGGAATCTTATGAGTAACCTTCACATTCACTGGAATATTCACAAAAGTTTGATCCCAATTTTTTTTTAACTTTTTCCAGGCCTTTGGATACGAGCGACGAATGACTTCGCCAAATCCAAAAATATCGATTTTGTATTCTTGTTGCATTTTTTTTATAGTCTTTTCAATGAACTCTTCCGTTTTCTGGTCCGCCAATTTCTCCACTTCAGCAATGGTTTCCGTCTTTGTTAGATCAAGATGGCATTGTACCTCTCCTACATTGGCCTCCGATTGTACTTCGATATGGATACGCGGGTGTTCATCGCGGAGGCTACCTTTAACCTTCGTGTTTGAGCGAATGACTTTTAATGACAGTTTTCCTCCATCGGGACAGTTTACATGTCCAACTGTACTTTTAATATTATTGTCAATATAGTTGTATGCTTTGCCTTCTTCGTCACTTAACCAACCAATCAGTTTATCCTTTCTAAACACTGCTAATCCTGAGTATTGCATATCGGCAGGAGACGGCACGGTTTCAACATTTCTTTTGGATTCACCTATTTTTTTATCTCCTATGACATTAAGCCCTGTTAATACTGGGTGCCTTCCTTCACTCACAAGTTCAGAGATCAGTTTATCCAAATTAACCGTTGTTGTAGGTGCCCATTGTTTCGCCGATGTCTCCAAAGTAGAAAACAATCTAATAGAAGGTACTTTTTCTAAGTTGGTTAATATTTTTAACATATCCTCAGCCATAGCTTGCTTTGCTACAACAATGAAATAGTCATTTCGTGTTTCAGGTTCTCTCGACATGAGATCGAGAGAATCTCTGATTCCTTCTCTGGCCAATGATTCGCTAAGGACTAAAATTCGAATATGGGCTAAATATATTTTACGGGGACTAATCGTGGTCATTTGTCGAAGGGCTTCTAATATGGTGTCACCTGTCGCTTGATACAAAGTGACCGGCGCCACGGAACCCCCTCTTTTTCCACTGACTTCTCCTGGTTCTACAACTTGAGCAGAAACCTTGTATTGATTCCCAGATTTATCGATCGCTATGCCTACGGCAATAGCTAAGTCGTTCAATTCCCGGCGGTTCCAACAACCCGTGACGAATATGAGCAAGATTATGAAAATACAAAGTAACAATCCTTTCCGTTTCATTGCTCAACCTCCTGTGTTGTCCTGCGGTTTTTCCGGAGGAGTACTTTGTTCGCGAATGATATTATTCTTACTGATCATTCGGGGACGGGAAAACATTGCCCACCGGGGCATTCGGAAAAGGGTATCTTTCTGATCCTCAAGGATAAACGGAGCCAATGGACTCATATAAGGAACCCCGAAAGAACGCAAGCTACACAAGTGAAGAACAATCGCAATGACACCGATGATAATTCCAAACAAACCGAACGAAGCGGCCAATCCCATCATTAGGAAACGTAGCATTCGGATGGTCATGGCCATGTTATAAGCAGGCAGTACAAAGCTGGAAATTGCCGTAATAGCAACGACGATAACCATGGCTGCGGATATGAATCCGGCCTCAACTGCGGCTGATCCAATGACCAATGTTCCTACGATGGATATCGATTGTGCTATGGCCTTAGGCAATCTTAAACTGGCTTCCCTCAGAATTTCAAATGATACTTCCATCATGAGAGCTTCAATAAATGCAGGGAAGGGAACTCCTTCCCGTTGAGCTGCCAAATTAATCAGCAGTTGAGTGGGCAACATTTCCTGATGAAAAGTCGTGATGGCTATGTACAGAGCGGGACCCAATAGAGAAATGAAGACACTTATAAAACGAAGTATACGAATGAGCGTACTAATATCCGCGCGCTGATAATAATCCTCTGCAGCTTGAAAGAAAGAGATAAGCACAATAGGGACGACCAGAACCATCGGTGTTCCATCCACTAATATGGCAACTTTCCCTTCTAGAAGATCGGCGGCAATAATATCAGGACGTTCCGTATGATAGATCGTAGGAAAAGGAGTATATGTTTCATCGTGAATCAATTCCTCGATATATCCACTTTCCAAGATCCCATCAATATTGATTCGATCTAAACGTGCATGAACTTCTTTTACAATGTCGTCACTCACAATTCCTTTGATATACATGATCGCAACATTGGTTTTGGTTACTCGTCCAATTTCCTTTGTTTCTAGCCAGAGATTAGGGTCCTTTATTTTTCGACGTATTAAGGCAGTATTGGTACGTAGGCTTTCTGTGAAACCTTCTTTTGGTCCCCGGATAACAGTTTCTGTAGTCGTCTCTGTTACACCACGGTCTTTCCAGCCTCGCATACCAATGGTGAAGCCTTGGTCGTATTCGTCCAATAAGAGAATTACATCACCTGACAATAGGGAAGTAAATAAAGAGCTAAATTCCGTAACATCCTTGATCTCTCCAACGGTAAGATGATTTTTCAATACATGAGTGGCATTATGCTCAGAAGAGTTCATCGTACCTAGGCTTGGGATATCTACGAGAAGCGATTCCATAATGAAGTTCTGAACGGATTTGATATCTGTTAATCCATCTGTATATATAATAGCTGCCTTAATCTGGCGTTCTGAGCCAATTAGAATTTCTCTGATCACAAGGTCGCTACTGTTTCCAAGCGCTTCTTTGATGTGTTGTATGTTTTCTTGAAGTTCTGTTTTTAAAGGCTCTTTGTGTGATTCTATATTAGTGGTTGGTTCTGGTGACGATGGCTTAAATATTTTGGTTATCGTCTCGTTCCAAAAATTCATCGTTGTTATCCCTCTTCCGCAAGCTGCTAGTATATAGCTATTACCAAAGAGTGGCATAGTTATTCTTAATTACTTAGCCGTGATGAATGAAAGATAGTGTAATAATAGATGTGAATGATGTGATAATATTGTAATTATCAAGTTCGATCGCTATATAAGGAATTTTGTTTAAATCTAAACATCATAGATGATATGGATGGAGGGCTCAAATGGTTAATATCGTTAAAATTAGTCGCCTTATGACTCTTATGTTACTCATGGCAGTTATACTGGGGGCATGTGGTCAATCTTCTCATGAGAAGGTGGAGCTAACCATCTCGGCGGCTGCAAGTTTAACAGATGCACTTCAGGAAATACGAACTTTATATGAAACAGATCATTTGCATGTAAAGCTTCATTTTAACTTTGGTGCTTCTGGTGCTTTGCAGCAACAAATAGAGCAAGGGGCTCCAGTGGATGTATTTCTATCAGCGGCGACTAAGAATATGAACGCACTTATAGACAAAAAGTTAGTTGATGCACAGGAACAACAAAATTTGCTGACTAATGAATTAGTTGTCGTTATACCTAAAGAATCAAAGGTACCTATTTCAAGTGAAAAGGACCTCATAGATGAACATTTTCAAAAGGTAGCTATAGGTATTCCGGAAACTGTTCCAGCCGGTAATTATGCGAAGGAAGCATTGAGTCATATGGGATTATGGGAACAATTACAATCTAAAATCGTACAATCTAAAGATGTTAGGCAAGTATTGCAGTATGTGGAGACAACGAATGTGGATGCTGGTTTCGTATATAAAACAGATGCGTTGACTTCAGATAAGGTAAAGATTGCATTTGCGGTTGATCCGGTTACATACGCCAAGATAGAATATCCTGTAGGGATCGTTAAAGCGACAAATCATAGTAAGGAGGCGGAAGAGTTCTATACCTTTCTCCAGTCTAGTCCAGCGTTAGATATATTCGTGAAATATGGCTTTTCGATTTCTAAATGATAGATGGGAACATCGATTGGCAGATGTATTGGTCGCCGATCCGATTATCATTACAAGTTGCTCTATTATCAAGCATTGTGACTGTGATATTGGGAGTAAGCATTGCCTGGTGGATGTCTAGAAATGAGTTCAAAGGAAAAACGTTAATCGAAACGCTATTTATACTCCCTCTTGTATTACCTCCAACGGTTGTTGGGTTTTTATTATTGGTTCTATTAGGACGTAGCAGTTGGGTGGGACAGGCCATAGAATGGCTCTTCTCAGCTCCTGTCATTTTTACATGGTGGGCTGCAGTGATCGCTTCAATTGTTGTTGCCTTCCCACTTGTATATCAGACAATGAAGGTTGGCTTTACTTCTGTGGATAAGGAATTAGAAGATGCAGGTCGTTCCATAGGAGCTACGGATTGGCAAGTTTTTCGATATATCACACTTCCCTTAGTTTCTAGATCTTTAATATCTGCTTATATTCTTGGATTTGCCCGTGGACTTGGAGAATTCGGTGCGACATTGATGATAGCTGGAAATATCCCAGGGAAAACACAAACGATCCCAACTGCCATATATGTTGCTGTAGATTCAGGAAATACGACTCTAGCATGGGTATGGACGATTACCATAATTCTAATATCGTTCGTAATGCTACTACTGACAGGGATAAAAAGGAATTAAATGAATAGATTCAGAACGATGTAGGAAATCAAATGTCGAGTTGCTAGATTTGAGGTATAATTGATATAGGATTGTGCTTGGCAAGGGGTGATATATATGGCTAAGGCTAAGGTAGCAAAAAGGCCCACGCGTGACGAGTTTGAACTTGAAGAATTAGGAAATCAACTAGTAGATGCAAAAAATGAGGATAGTGAGATACTGTTAACGGTCTGGGGACGTTCTGAACAAGTGCGAGGAGTGATTGTGAATATGGATTCTCGTACAAGATTGGTCCATGTTCAAGATGCTGAAGTACTCAATAAAGTCCCATTTATGGATATCATGAGAGTTGATTATCCTAGAGATTAAATATGATCTGTAAGAAACTTCGAGAACTATTCTCGAGGTTTTTTACTATTTCACAATAATATTTCTATTTAATCTGGCTCAACACCGTATCGAGTTGATAAGTGATCGCTACGCGGATGGATTGTCCTTCCGATCGCTGTTGCCCCCAAATTTTTTGAATTTACCGCTCTTTGCGGTAAAAATTCAGGGACAAAGGCGAACGCTACGCTTCTCCACGACAATTCCATCCTCTCCGCTAGGATCAGCATAAAATTCTATTTTCAGCAAGCGCTGATTATGAATTTGAACCTTTAATCTCACACATTAAATCGGTAAATGTGGAAATAGCAGGATTTATAGGATCGATATTGAATTTTATGTTAGATGATATTACGAAGTGAGTTTATAAAAAACCAGGAGGTGAAGTATGCCAAGACATATTTTATTGGCTGACGGAAGATCAATAGAAGTTGAATGCTTAAGTTGCGCTTTAACAAGTGGATTAATCACACCAACGGGCGGAACGATTTATGAAAGCACTAATTTTCATGCTCATCAAGATGTTGCTTACCCTATTAAAGGTTTAGTGATTCTAGCTTCGAAAAGACATTTTTACAGCATGGATGAGTTAACGAATGAAGAACAAATTGAATATATTTCATTAATACATAAGATAAGGAAAGAACAAAGAAAATTATTGGGAATTGACAAGGTGTATTACTTTTATAATGAAGACACGACACATCATTTTCATTTATGGATGGTTCCAAGATATGAATGGATGTATCAGTTTGGTAATTCAGTTGAATCATTAAGACCTGTTTTGTTACATGCAAGAAATAACATGAATGACGAAGAGAATATGAAAAGAGTGATTGAAGGAATTGAAATATTAAGAAATGGTTTAAGGGATTTTTCAAGTAAATCAAGGTAACTTCATCTAACACAATACTCGTGCTGCGGGCCATATGGCCCTTGATCTGCCAGAGGAGTTTTTTGAGGAAGTGATTCAGGTAGATACATCCATTTACCTAGAAGTCTTTCTTTTAACGAAGAGTATAACGGATATGCGAGAATGCGCTTGGGGTCTTATCCATGCCGATTTACAATTAGGAAATGTGATTATCAGTAATGGTCGCCCAAGTTTAATCGATTTTAGTTTATCTGGTTATGGTTATTATTTATTCGATTTAGGTAGTGCTTCTTCCATTCTTCCAAGTGAGTTGAGAAGAACATTTTTAAATGGTTATTCGTCAAAAAGTTCTATTACTCTCGATGATTTAAGATACATTGAAGGATTAATATTTATGGACATATTTGTTAGTTACGTTTTTTTTATTCGTGACTCTAATAGAAATGGTTGGATTAAAACCAATGCAGATGAAATTTGCGATACCTTATGTAGGGATTTTATTCAGGGCAAAGCTGTCTATTATTCACTCTAAGCGAGCAAAAGTATAAACTATAGGTAATGATTGTTTGACATTCAATCGGCTAAGATAGACGACCCGGTACTACATGCCTTAAAGCCGATTGGACGTCAGGAATTCGCAACGTTATCGGAAAGAGTTATTATGAAATGGACTCATCATATCATCTGAATTTTTTAAAATCAGGAGGAGAACTATGGAAAGAAAGGGGATCAAGACTCAGGTAGCTTCAAGCAATCCGATACACTTTAAAACCTTGCAGAAGGAATTGAAATACAATATTAAATACGAAAAAAGTCTTTCTTTATGGAATGTCCCTTATACGACATTCTATGTTCCTACACGATTTGGAAAAACTCATGTCATTTCTTGTGGTCCAGATGATGGTGAACCACTTATTCTTTTGCATGCCATGGGATTTAGTTCAACGATCTGGTTCCCCAATATCCAACACCTAGCAAAAAAATACAAAGTCTAGGCAATTGATTTTATTGGTGATTTGAATAAGAGTATACCGAGCATATTACCCGTGAATAGGGTAGAATGCGGGGAATGGTTAGACGAAGTGTTGAATAGATTGGAAATTGATGCGTGTTGTATCGGTGGAATTTCTTATGGAGGGTTTCTGGGTATAAATTACGCTATTTATGCGACTCATAAAGTTAAAAAATTGTTTTTACTTAGTCCTGCCTCTTCATTTGTGCCATTGTATAAACAATTCATTTATCGAATTATTGCGATGTCTGCAATTCCAATGAAATGGAACGTGTGCCACTTTATAAAGTGGCTATCCAAACATCAACTAAACAAAGCGTTGGTAGACCAATTTCATGCTGCATTTAGATATGGTTCTCTTTCATTGAAAGTTCCACCAGATGTTTACAGTGACGATGAGCTTAAGAGACTCACTATGCCTGTCCTCCTCCTCCTCGGGGATCAGGAAGTCATTAGTGACGCCAATTTGGCATCTTATCGCGCAACTCAATTATGCAAGAATATACATGCAGAGATTATTCCTGGAACAGGTCATCTACTTAATCTAGAAGATCCACAATATGTAAACATGAAAATTAATGAATTCTTGTGTAATGAGCACCTCTAAATGCGTGATGATATGATATTGAAGAAATTTCTATTTGGATAATTGTCGTAGAGGAAGCTGGTTTGGTAGTTGATTCGAGGTAAATAAAGGAGAAATTAGCATGGGCATAAAGCTTGGATTAAAAATTGGTGAAGGTGGCTGCTCAGAAGTTTTTGAGCTTGAGGATAGCAGCAAGCTTATCAAACTAGCAAAAGCTAATACAGACTATGATGCTATGAGTAGAGAGTACCAAAATAATGTTATTGCATGGGAAAAGGGGCTTTCAGTAGCCAGGCCATATGAGTTATTGGAAATTGATGGTCGACCGGGAATAGTTTTTGAACGGATTCATGGAGAAACACTAATGGAAAGATTTCTGACACAAGCACTGAATCAAATGACTAGTACTTCAGATATTAATGGGGAAGATATCCGTTTAACTGCTCGTATTCTAAGTGAAATACACAATGTATCAGATGCCAGACTATCATCATCTCAAAGAGAAAATATAACATACTCGATACATAGTGTTGGATATTTAACATTGCTTGAGAAAGAGTCAATTATCTCCATACTTGAATCTCTACCTTCCAAACAAGTGCTATGCCATGGAGATCCCAATCCAGGGAATTTCATGAAAAGTAGCGACGGCAAGGCTGTAGCAATAGATTGGATGAATGCTTCAATTGGTAATCCTGAAGCAGACTTAGCTGAATATATAATTATGATAAGATATGCGATATTGCCATCTCATTTCCCAAGTAGAGTCACGGAATTCTTTGATTCAATAAGAGAATCAATTATCAACATTTTTATGGATGAATACACCGAACTAACAGGTATTTCTTATAATGAAGTTTATCCATGGTTTATACCTGTTGCAGCAAGGAAATTATCAGCTGATGCAATATCTGAAGATGAGAAGAATTTATTAATTCAAGAGATTAGAAGAAATCTGACTGCTGAAAAAAGTAGGGAGGATTTGAATGAGTCCAGTATCAATTGAATTAGAAACTATATCTTTTCAATTACAAAAAGAACATAGGTTTTTGATTGGCTAGAAGAATTGGGAACCGTTTTTACAGTCTTGGGAGACTCTGGGGATCTTCGAAGTTTATGTCTCCTGAGGAATTTGAATATGGTGCGGAAATTGATAGTAAAACTAATGTATTCAATATGGGAGAGCCGCAGCTTTTGCTTTAGTTGGTGGAGAAATGGATAGATCTTTCACAAAGTGGGAGGCGGGACATGAGTTGTACAATGTAGCAGCAAAAGCTATCGACCCAAACAGAAACAATAGATTTTCTTCGTTATCCAAATTTTATGCAGCTTGGAAGTACGCCCAATCGTAGAACAAAGTCAAATAAAGGAGGAAATCTAAGATGTATTCTCATAGAAGTCTTAGTAATGATAGATTGGAACCAACAGTTGTCATAGATACAAATATACAGACGTTATGCAATACCGACAGAAGCCTATCATGAAGGGAGATAAATAAACTTGAAAAACGGAACAGTAATTTTCCTGAACGGCACCTCAAGTGCAGGGAAAACAAGCATTTCTTATGAGCTAATGCAAATACTCGATGAAGATTTCATTTACCTATCTGTCGATAACGCAATTGCTGGCGTAAATGATATGTTGATGGGTATGTTTGGCGAACACGTATCTAGAGAAGAAATACGAACTATTGAAAATGAAGAAATGATAGAAACACCAGTAATATCACTTTTTCATCATTATATTGCGGCTTTTTCTATGATTGGAAAGAATATAATAGTTGATCATGTACTGATTGAGCCAAGATGGCTAAAGGAATGTATTAAATTATTTAATAATACACAAACATTCTATATTGGGGTCCATTGTCCACTTGATGAACTCGAACGAAGAGAACGAGACAGAAGAGACAGGCCAATAGGGTTAGCCAAAGCACAATTTGAAATCGTACATAAATATAGCAAATATGATCTCGAAATAAATACGAATAATAACTCAATAACTGAATGTGCAAATATGATTAAAGAATTTATAATAACCAATAAACCTAGAGCACTTAAAGAAAATAAGGATTTATGAGTAGGCTTAAGCCGATGAGGGTTTGGGAATACACAAACGTTATCAGAAATGGATGAAAATATAAATACAAGGAGAATGAACATGAGTGTAATAATAACTGAAATCAATAAAGAACAAAAAGAGATTTTTTTCAATCTTTACAATCTCTATCTGTATGGAGTTGTCTGAATACACTGATGAAGATACTAAGGATGATGGGAAATTTGATCCGACCAATACTTACTTGTATCTTGATCGAGAAGAGTTACATCCGTATTTCATCAAATATAATAATAAGATAGTAGGATTTATCCTGGTGTGCTCTCCACCTTTTGTAGTAGAAGGGGTAGATTACGCCATACAAGAGTTGTTTATGTTGAAGAAGTATAGAAGAAAGAGTATGGCATTCGAAGCGGTAGCTATGATTTTAAATCTTTTTCCAGGTAGATATAAGATTGAACAATTAGAAAACAATATTGTCGCAGTTCAATTTTGGAAGAGATTTTACAAAAAACGAAATATTGATTACATTGAGGAGAAAGACAACATTGAGATAGACGGATTACTCGGATCTCATCAAGTGTTGTCTCAGACGTTTCTTGTACCAAGAAAATCATGAGTGTCATTCGATGAGGGCATTCCCATTTGATAACAAGTGTTCATGCATCGCCCGCTACGCCGTCATTCGGTTGCCGAGGTAATTCTGAGAAGCCAATTCAGGTAACACATCCATTCACTTAAGCGCATCGGGCCGGTCATGATCGCGCTAGACTCACGACCTGTGCAGCTTAAGGTGCATGGACGTCGTGAACACGGAAACGTTAGACGAAATTTGCGTAGTGATAAAGACAATTGTGAGGGGGATATTCATGGAAATTTTGTACAATGATTTCTTAATATCAGATGATAAAGACAAAATCAACAGACAATGTGTACTGGATTACTTAGCTCAAAGCTATTGGGCAAACAGGAGACCACCTGAACGGATATTGAAATCTATCGAATCTTCTCATTGTTATGGCGTTTATTATAATAATAACCAAATTGGTTTTTGCAAGGATCGTCACAGATGGAGTAACCATGTTTTACTTATGTGATGTATTTGTGTTGAAAGAATATCAGGGGCAAGGTATTGGAAAGAAATTAGTTGAAGTTATTATTAATTCTGAAGAATATGAATGGATGACAGGTATTTTAGCGACATTAGATGCTCATGGATTGTATGAACAATATGGGTTTGAAAGAGAATCAGAACGATTAATGGGAAGACTGCCTCAGGGAAGAAAAATATAGTGGAAGTAGCTCTCTATTTAAAGATAAGGATAATAGACGTCGTGAATACATTAAACGTTGTATGAAATGCGCTAAACCCTGAATTTCGCTATTCTTGGGTTGTATCTAATAAATGTAATTTGAGTTAGTATCTGTAAATAGTGTTTAAGCTCCAAATAGGAGGATTTATGAAATTTATTATAATATTTGGACCACAGGCCGTTGGTAAAATGACAGTTGGACATGAACTAGAAAAAATAACGAAATTGAAGCTTTTTCATAATCATATGACTATTGAATTGGTTTCTCCCTCTTTTAGCTATAGCACTGAAGCGGGAAAAAGATTAGTTAATTTATTTCGTCAGGAAATATTTGAAGAAGTATCAAAAAGTGATCTATACGGATTGATTTTTACTTATGTATGGGCGTTTGATTTGCAAACTGACTGGGATTATATTAATAAAATTAGTGATTTATTTGAATCAAAAGGTGGAGTTGTTTATTTTGTTGAACTTGAAGCAGCTGTAGAAGAAAGACTTGAGCGTAACAAAAGTCCCCACAGATTAAACCATAAACCAACAAAACGAAATATTGAGTGGTCAGAAGAGGATTTAAGAAGCACGATGGAAAAATACAGATTAAACTCTATGGATGGTGAAATCAAAAAAGAAAATTATATTAAAATCAATAATACAGGTGTGAGTCCAATAGAAGTCGCAAATATTATTAAGGAAAAGTTTCAATTATAGTGGAGTATGGCACGGATAGCTAGGATTTATGCTACGGGCTAATGCCTTGGGTCATTTTGAACCGATTCCCAGTCCTTCGTTTGAAGAGCGAATAAATATCATTAATCAGATTCCTGATATTACAATGACTCTTATCGTGAAGATTTATGGGCAGAACTAAGCGACTATATGGATGTTCCTATTGAAACCTCACTTTTACTTCTTGAAACACTCCACATAGAAGATTGCTTCATTCGAGGAAGAGTAATCAGAGACTTAACCCTGCGAGACTAACTGGCAGAGCCAGTTTTCTCTTAGGTCACTTGAACCTTTCGTGTTCATGAATGCAAATACGTAATACGAAAGAACCAAAGAGCTTGAATAAGGACCTAGGAGATCAAAATATGATTAAATATCAATTAATTTTAGATATTGCAGGCGTAATAATAACAAATATTTCTCCTTTATTTTGGAATGAGCTTGCAGAATCAGCATTCGTTTCAAGTGAGAACTTGAAAACTCAATTCAAACAAGAAATACGAAAATTGCTTTGGACAGGTAAGATAAGCGAAGAAGATTTTTGGGAATGGATCAGTAAGCAATGCCCATTGATTGAAATACATAATGCACAAACTATCCTGGTTAAGCACCTAAAGAGATTACCTGCGTTCAACTATGTTCCTAACTGGAGTCAAGTAGCGGATATCCATTTACTCAGTAATCATCGTATAGATAGTTCGATTGGATATTGCAAACCTGATCCTGAGAGTTATGAAATCGTTAAATCAAGATTAAAAACCGATTTACAAGTAATTTTTGTAGATGACCAAGAGAAGAATATGAAACCTGCGAAAGATCTATTATGGAATACTCTCATTGCTGATAAGAATGGCAATTGGATAAAACGATTAGAGAATATATTATACAAGAACTGAAGATTTGTAAGTGGATTCGAGGAAGACCATCATTCGTATAACAACACATTAGCACTTCTTGTAAATTAAGACCGCGATAGTTGCACAGCTCGTTCAGCTCAGTCTAAAGTGGATGATGTCGTGAAAGCAGAAACGTTATATGAAATGTGGTGAAACCATACCAATATTAAAAGGAGTCATATGAAAATTGGTTTAGTAAGGCATTTTTCGAGTAGACAACTATTGATCGACAACATCATTAGTTTAGTTGAAGAAAACGATGTGATTTTGTTTAAGGGTTCAAGAGGAATGAAATTAGAGGATATTGTTAAGAAACTTATTTAGGGAATATCAGAATGGTTCCGAGATAATCATTTACACCAAAATAATCATAAAAAAAACACGCCGAGGTTATAGTTTTGATGAAATCAACGGAGGTTAGTATGAATAATCGAATACATATATTTGGTGCCTCTGGTTCAGGAACAACGACACTAGGAAGAGGATTATCTTTATCTCTCCCTCATGTACTTTTTGATGGTGATGATTATTTTTGGATAGAGAAATTTGAGAAACAGAGAGAACCACAAGAAAGGGTTCATCTTTTAAAAGAAGACCTTGTAAATTATAAAGAATGGATACTTTCTGGAGCGGTTTGTGGTTGGGGAGATGAATTAAAGGCTTTCTTTGATTTAGTTGTTTTTCTATATGTCCCTCAAGATATAAGAGAGAAAAGATTAAAGGAAAGGGAATTTCTAAGATACGGAGATGAAATATTACCTGGTGGAACGATGTACGAAAAATCGAAGGAATTTATAGAGTGGGCCTTACTTTATGATAAAGCTGGCTTGGAAGTTAGAAGCCGATCTTTACATGAACATTGGATGTCAGGGTTATCATGTCCGATTTTGAGAATTGAGGGAGATCACTCTGTCAAAGAAAGAGTGGAAATTGTAATAGGTTATTTGAATTCAATAATACCCTGAAATAGCGAGGTTATTAGGACAATACGAAATTCATGCTTTTGGGCTTTCTCCTCTTGGTTATCAGATGTATAATCATGGAAGAAGATCAGACAACAAATGGCCTAGCCTAAGATAAGAGCTATCTAAAGCTGGATCATTTCGTGAATTCACAAGATTATGCGAAAGGGTGAGGCTAGTGTTAAACATCTTAGAAACCACAAGACTCTTAGTTAAGCAGTATACAATGAACGACTTTGAGCCATTAAATTCTATTTTATCTGATCCTATTACAATGTCATTTTGGCCTTCTCCGTTTAAGGTTGATCAAACGGAACAATGGTTAAAACGAAATATCGAATCTTACAATAATAATGGATATGGCAGATGGGGATTAGAATTAAAAGATACCGGTGACTTGATTGGTGATGTAGGGATAGTAAAAACTGAAATAGATGGACAACCCGAATATGACTTAGGGTATATTATTTACTCTGAATATTGGAAGCAAGGATTTGCCTTTGAAGCAGCTCAAGCATGCTTGCAATACGGACTACATGATCTAAAACTTAGACGGATATGTGTAAATATGCCAAGTGATCATGTTGCTTCTATGAGAGTTGCTGAGAAACTAGGTATGATACTAGAAAAGCAATTTATTAATCAAAGAAATAGAAACATATTAACCAATCTTTTTTATAAGAGTGATTCATGAAGAATGCACGTAATTAATTTAGAAGAGATGCGATACCCTAACGGAGGTCATTGAATGAATAAAGGTCACTTCATAATCACTGGAACATCAAGAGGTATCGGTGAACAATTAGCCAGAATGCTCCTTGATAATGGAAATTGTGTACATGGTATTTCACGTGGTGATTCAAATATTTTAGATAATTACAAAAATTACACCCATCATCATTTTGATTTGAGTAATATACTGGGAATCGAACCATTACTGAAAGAGATTTTCAGTCAAATTAATTTAAATGCTTCGGAAATGATTTGCCTTATTAATAATGCTGCCATGATCGAACCTTTAAAAACCATAGACAATTGTAATGCCGAAGAAATTAATAAGAACATACAAATAAGTCTAATTGCTCCGATGGTTTTGACTTCTTACTTTATAAATCAAATGGATGACGTTCCAATAAGGAAAAAGATTATAAATATATCTTCAGGTTCTGGGTCATATCCAGCACCCGCGATGAGCGTGTATTGTACTGCTAAAGCTGGAATAAATATGTTTACTCAATGTATCGGGGCTGAGCAATCGAAGCGACAATATCCAATAGAGATAATTGCTGTAGATCCAGGTATGGTTGAAACGGAATTGCAGCAAGTCGTGAGAGGAAAGGATGATCAAGATTTTGAAATGGCTAAATTGTTTAAACAGGCACATCAAACAGGACAGTTACAATCAACTGAAGAGCTTGGGAAACACTTAATAAATATTATTGATAAGAAGATTGAACCTGGAAAGCTCGTTAAGTACTTTGAGGGCTAATTGTAAGTTTAGTTGAAGAAGTGTGATAGGTCCGCTAATCATAAATGTTAAAAATAACCTGAAATCAAGATGGGAGCATATTATAATGATACTTGAAGTAGCGATATTGCATATTAAACCTGAATTAACTCATCATTTTGAGTCAACATTTCAAGAAGCATCAAAGATTATTTCAAACATGAAGGGCTATATAAACCATGAATTGCAGAAGTGTTTAGAAGAGGATAATAAATACATAGTACTGGTAAGATGGGAAACCCTCGAAGACCATGTAAAGGGATTTAGAGGATCGGATGAGTATAAGGAATGGAAGGCATTATTACATCATTTTTATGAGCCATTTCCGATAGTGGAGCATTATATAAATATAAAATAGAGGAGGAATCTACCGCATCGGTCGGTCCTCTAGACCTTAAGATGGGTGGGGTGGTTAGATGAATCTTGCTTAGGAAATTCAGAGATGAGGTCAGCAAGTGAAGAAACATATCGTTTTCGACTTTGATGGAACACTTGTAGATTCCGCTGAAGTGATTGTTAAGGTATATAACGAGTTAGCTGCTAAATACAAACTTAAGAAGCTAGATCGGAAAGAGTACCAAGTTATAATGAGTCTCCCATTGAGAAAAAGACTTAAGGCTCTTGAAGCTTCAATATTCAGGGTCTTTGTGATAGGAAAGATAGGTCACGAGTTTAAAGACAGATACAAATTTTATCTGGAATCGGTTAATTTTTTTGATGGAATAATAGATGTTGTACGTGAATTGAAGAATAAGGGTTACATTCTATCCATTATTACTTCAAACTCAGAATTAAATATCAATGAGTACTTGAACCACCAAAAAATCAACTTATTTAGTCATATAACATCATCAAAGGGGCTATTTGGCAAAGACCAAGCGATTAAGAACTATATGAGGGAGCACAAAATATCTAATAAAGAACTCATTTATATAGGAGATGAGGTAAGGGATATAAAGGCCTGCAAGCGAAATAATGTTGAAGTCATTGCTGTCTCATGGGGTCTTTATAATAAAGAAATACTATTCTCTGAAAAACCAAACTATTTAATAGAAGATCCAAGAGAAATAATAGGCATTGTCAAAAAATAAGTAGCAACTTTAAAGAGTGGAGATTCTGGATCCAATAATTAAAATTGAAAAACTAAGGAGTACATTATGGAATGTCTTGGATGTAGAATTGCAAATCATAATGAACCTGAAGTGAACGTTGTATTCGAAGATGATCATATTACTTGTGTACTTGATATTGCACCATTCAACGAGGGACACATATTGATTTTACCAAAAGAACATTTTCATGATTTAGAGGAGTTGAAGCAGGATACTCTTACTGCAATAATGGGTGGTGCAATTCGTATGACCAATATCATTAAAAAGATATATAAACCAGATGGGATATCAATTTGTCAGAATGGTGGTATTTTTAATGACTTAACCCATTTTCATATGCATGTAATACCTCGGTATAAGGGAGATGGTTTTACATGGTCCGAACCACTGATTGAACATAGAGCAGAAACAAGATTAAAGGAAACCAGAAGTAAATTTAACGGAGAGATTGTTAAGCTAACTCAAAGATATTTCTAGTAGTTTTGAGGAGGAAACGAATTCATGCCATTGCCTATGGTTCATTTAAATGTGGCTGTTGGTTTTATAGGAAAATTAGGAATAAAAACTGAGAAGGATACATTTTTCCTAGGGAATATTGCTCCAGATTCTATACATATGAGAGATGGTTCCACTAGGGAGGATAAGAACAAAACCCATTTTTCTCCGGGAGTTGATGGGAATTATCTAGCGAGGTTAGGACCACTCTATTCCAGTTATATTAATCAAAGTTCAGATACGAAATGGAGATGGTTTGTACGGGGATATTTTATGCATTTGTTAACTGATTATTACTGGTTTCAAGAACTGCACCCTAAATTTGTTGAGTCTAATGAATTACTGAACCGAACACCTGAAGAGATTAGAACTTTATACTACAAAGAGACAGACCAAATTGACTTTAATCTCTATAAACATAAAATGTGGAGTTCTGAAGTATGGGAGCTATTAGCAGAATCTAGAAGTTTTTCTTTTGGAGAATTATTGACCTCAGAGGAAGTCATTCAGTGGCGGGATAGGACATTTTTATTTTTCAATGACCCCTCCAAAGAACCGGGGATTATACCAGAATATATTACAGATAAAATAGTGGCTGATTTTGTTGAAGAGACCATTGGTCGTTTAAAATTACAATTTGAAGAATGGGAATGTGGGCTTATCGATGAGGCTAGTAACATCAGCTAACTGATGAATGTGAAAAGACATAGGTAGACTAAAAATCTGCTTGTGTCTTTTTGCTATCTATTCAAATTGAAACGAATAAGGGGTATTGTAAATTTAGTTTTTTCATTATTTTCAGGCTCTATTTTTGTTATCATATTAGTCTAATGATATAATCAGTTATCTATTATTGATATGGAGGAATTATCGTGAAGACGGACAATCACAATATGCAGGAAAATGATCTTCCAATTGGCTTGGCGAAGCCAGCGTTACGAGCGCTAGCTAATTCGGATCTTAGGACATTAGAACAGATCTCAAAGCTCAGTGAGTCTGAACTGATGAATTTGCATGGTATAGGGCCTAACGCAGTTGAACAACTACGCTCAGCTCTCGAGATGAAAGGTCTCAAGTTCTCAAACCAATAAAGGTCACCTAAAGTGATAAAATAATTATTATTGACCTGAAAGGCATATTAGCTTCCAGATTTTTTGGAAATATTAGAAAAATATAAGTCTTCACTATACTTTCATTTATACGAGAAACGGTTACCGCCCCTTATAGGACTGTAACCGTTTCTTCTTGTGCAAACCGACTAACTCATGTACTGAACGGCGGTTTCTGAGTTTTCTTGGCTAATCTTCTTACGAAATTGATTGGGTGAAATATTCTTGTATTGTTTAAATTGCTGAATGAAATAGCTTGAATTGGAGAATCCGACTTCCAAAGCAATCTCCGTCATACTTGAGTCGGTCGTTAGCAGTAACTTTTCAGCTTCTGTAATCCGAATGTAGTTCAAGTAGTTCGTAAATGTCTTGCCCATAATTGCTTTGAACTTTCGTGAAAAGTAACTGTAACTTAGGTTACACATACGTGCTGCAGTGTCAGCATTGATGTCTTCCATATAATGATCATCGATATATTCGAAAACTTTTTGCAACATTTGAAAATCAATTTCTTTCAGTGAATGCGCAATATCCCAATTCGGATGCTGGTCCTGCGACTTCCTTAAAAACCACAGAAATACTCTACATATTAACGTCCTAACAGCTAGTTCAAACCCATAGTTTCGCGAAGTGAACTCTTCATAAATTTCTGTAACCAAAGAAGGGATGGGAGTATCTATAATTTCCTGTTCGGTGAAAACCCGTTGATTGGTTGATTTCGCCATGGTGAAGGGTAATACATATTTCGATTCGAAAATGGTTCTTGAAGTGGAGTATAGAATCTCCGGATCAAACTTGATCACGACATAAGAGACCTCTTCCACGTCCATGGAAAAAATAGAATGCGTCTCATGAGAATGAATAAGGATAAGATCCCCCTTGCTGAGGAGATGGCATTCTCCACCGAGGTATACTTTGGCCTGTCCAGATAAGAAATAGAGAATTTCGATATAAATATGCCAATGAGCATTTACGACCCAGCGGCTTCCAACACTCGAATGAACCATGCATTCATAAGGATAATGGATTGATCCCATAGGGGATCGGTTGGATTCAAAGTAGGCTTCCGTCATTACATCACTCTCCGAATGACAAATATTTAATATTTTTCAATAGCTTCATTGTATTACTTTTACACTAACTTTGGTAACTTTATTTGTAACAAGAAAGGAGTGCAAAGACATGGGAAAGATTGCATTGCAGCTATATTCAATTAAAGAATTAACGAACGTAGATTTTTTTGGCACACTGGAAAAGGTAGCTAGAATCGGTTACGACGGTGTAGAATTCGCTGGATATTTCGGTACTTCTGCTAAGGATTTGAGAAAAACATTGGATGATTTGGGACTACAGGCTGCTGGCAGTCACATTGGCATTACTGAGCTTGAAGAGAATTTAGATCAAACGATAGAGTATTCGCTTGAGGTTCATAGTCCGTATATCATTTGTCCAGGTCTACCAGAAGAGATGCGTGATAGTGCTGACGCTTATAAGCGGACGGCTGAACGGTTTAATCGCATTGGTGAACGATGCAAAGAGAATGGAATCAGATTTGGTTACCATAATCATGATATTGAATTTCAGAAATTCGAGGGGCAATATGGGCTCGATCTACTGATGAATCATACACAAGCAGATCATTTGTTTGTGGAGTTGGATACTTACTGGGTAGAACATGCGGGTCTTCACTCTACAGACTTTATTCATCAATACAAGGAACGTTGTAAGATCCTGCACATTAAAGATATGAAGAGTGAAGAGGACAAGAAGAATATAGAGATTGGCTCAGGGATTATGGACTTCAATAAGATTACTGCCGCAGCGAAGCAATACAACGTGGATTGGTACACGGTAGAACAAGAAGAGTATGATCTTCCACAGCTTGAGAGTATTGAGATGAGCTTACAATATTTAAGAGGAATTCTATAACATATCAAAGGGGAAAGTCACATGACACAGAATGCTGAAAGAATACTAAAAGTAGGAATCATCGGTTGTGGGGGGATTGCTAATGGTAAACATATCCCTAATTTAATTACACAGTCCAATGTGGAACTGGTTGCCCTTTGCGATATTATTGAGAATCGTGCAGTAGAAACGGCCAAGAAATTTGACCTTGAGAACGTAACCATATATACGGACTACAAAGAGTTATTGAAGGATACAAGTATCGATGTGATCCATGTCTGCACACCGAACAAATCACATTCCTTCATTACTATTGATGCATTAGAAGCAGGAAAGCATGTTCTGTGTGAAAAACCAATGGCTAAGACGGCTGCCGAAGCCAGATTAATGCTTGAAGCTGCTAAGAGAACGGGCAAAAAACTGTCTATCGGTTACGATAACCGCTATCGTCCAGACTCCCTGCTACTTAAAAAGGTATGTGAAAAAGGAGAATTAGGCGAAATTTATTTCGCTAAAGCACATGCGATTCGTAGACGTGCTGTGCCAACATGGGGCGTATTCTTAAATGAAGATGAGCAGGGCGGAGGACCATTGATCGATATTGGAACCCATGCGCTAGATCTGACTTTATGGTTAATGGACAATTACAAAGTGAAGAGTGTTAAAGGCAATGTGTATCACAAATTGGGTAGCAAGAAAGATTCATCAAATGCCTTTGGACCGTGGGACCCAGAACTATTTACAGTAGAGGACTCTGCTTTCGGATTTATTACAATGGAAAATGGTGCGACAGTTACGTTGGAAGCAAGCTGGGCGCTGAATACATTAGATGTAGGCGAAGCACAGGCTACGCTATGTGGTACCGAAGGTGGTGCAGACATGAAAGACGGTCTGCGGATAAATGGAGATGAGATGGGTCATTTATTTACTAAGAAGCCGGAATTGGGTACAGATGGAGTTGCTTATTTTGATGGGAAATCCGAGAGCCAAGCGGGTAGAGAATGCAGATTGTGGATCGAAAGTATCATCAATGACACAGAACCACTCGTGAAACCGGAGCAGGCGCTAGTTGTTACTGAAATACTTGAGGCGATTTACGAATCGGCACGGACTGGAAAAACCGTATATTTTGATAAATAGTTTAACCTGAAGATAGAATCCGAACAGATTACAGTTCGGATTCTTCGGCGACCTGGGTAGAGTATGATTTGGAATAGTCTTCATATTAAATGTAAAGGTGGACTGAATATGATAAGAATCGGAAAAATAAGTTATTGGCATGTACATGCGTGGGATTACACTAAGCAAGCTCAAGAGCATCCGGAGGCAGAAATCGTTGCGGTCTGGGATGAAGATCCGACGCGTGGGAAAGAAGCAGCAGATAAACAAGGGGTGCCCTTTTTCGATTCATTAGATGAGATGCTAAAGTGTGATGATATCGATGCTGTAATTGTGGATGCGCCTACATCCATGCACAAGGAGGTAATGATTAAAGCAGCTGAAGCGGGGAAACATATTTTTACGGAAAAAGTCATTGCCCCAACGCTGAGTGAAGTCACAGAAATCATAAAATCGATTGATAATAATAAAGTGAAATTGACGGTTTCCCTTCCAAGATTAAATGACGGATACACACTTGCGATTCAGGATGTATTGAAGCAAGGACTTCTTGGAGAGGTGACCTATGTTCGTGTTCGTTTATCTCATAATGGTGCCACAGCAGGCTGGTTGCCGGAGCACTTTTACCATTTAGAAGAATGTCTTGGTGGAGCGCTAATTGATCTTGGATGTCACCCCATGTATCTAACACGTTTGTTTTTAGAACAGGAACCGATTGAGGTCAATGCACAATTGGGCTATATCACGGGAAAAGAAGTGGAAGATAATGCTGTAGCCATGCTATCAACCGCTTCTGGTGCTATCGGCGTGGTGGAAGCGGGATTCGTAAATAACTTCTCTCCGTTTACGATAGAAGTTCATGGTACGGATGGAACCCTTCTGTTCGGAACACCTGATGACAAGCTGCTCATTCGGACTTCCCAAAGAGAGGAATATAAGAATGATTGGGTGGAAATCCCTGTACCTGACAATCGCGTGAGTGCTTTCGAGCAGTGGATTACCCACATTCAGCAGGATACATCGGCAGATGAGAACATTGCATGTGCGATCGAGCTAACGAAGCTAATGGAAGCGTCTAATATTTCAGCTCGTGAACATCGTGCAGTTCGTTTGGACGAATTGAAATCATAAATTCAGTTGATTCAAAAAATGGGTCGCATTCCCAAGATTACTGGGAATGCGACCTTTATTTATTGCATGGTCCATTTGGTGGCTTTAACAACTGCAGCATCTGCATTCTTCAGATCCGTCTCACCCGAGTTCAGGAGAGAACTCCACTGCTTCACACGGTTTTTGCCATTGGGCGGCTGATTGTATTCATTGGTGTCTACGATCAAGGTACGTTTGGCATAGAAATTGGTCATGAAGGTTTTTTCGTTGGTGCTGTTTCCAGACCGGGAGAGTATGCCTTCGAGACTATTAGAATCACCAGATGCTCCATGATTTAGCGCTGCATCGACGAAAGATCCGATAGTCAGAGCCGAATTGAATCCGCGATTTTTCGCTTGTTGCACACTGTATTTGATATATACGTTATAGAAAGTGCGCCACATCGCTTCTCTCCATACTGCATTATTTTGGAGTGCATTGATTTTTTTGACAAAAACACTGTTGCTATCGGTAATTTTCAAAATCTTACCATTCATCGTTCCTTTAATACCGGCACGTGTCAATCCACCTTGGATCGATGGGTTGCTAGCTCCACTGGCAGCATCAAATTCTTTGAATAATGCTGGGCCATCAGGGCCAGTGTCGTTAGAACCGCCTGTAGTAGCCCCAAATATACCGATGGTATATCCGCGATCATCATCAATATCCTCAGCATATCCATAGTACTTTGTCCAATCGAGGGAATCTTGCTCTGGTTTGTTGATGAGCTTCATAATGTTATTCCACTGTTCGCCATTAAGACCCGTATTGGTCTTCAGGAACTGGAGCGTCACTGGAGAGAAATTAGCGTCATGATCAATGGCTGTTATGGCTTCTTGGCTGAACACATCTTCGTCTATCGTAGATAATGAATCTGTGTTTACCTCATTTGAATCATCATATAACTCACTTGGATCGATATATTCCTCCGTAGGAGCAATATTCTCATCAGCAAAAGCCTTCGTTTGAATAGGGCTGGACATAGCAGAAAATGAAGCAATAACGATAAAACAAAGCATGATAACAAAAAACTTTACTCTATTTGTAGCGGGTTTAGTACTTGTCTTATACATATAATTCCTCCAATAATAATGTGATAGTTGAGCATATAATTAGTATTCTACGTATTCGCCAGTAATTTAAGCGCTTTAACTTTAGGGGTGAAAACAATAAAGGTTATAAGCTAAATATATTCCTCCCTTCTAATTATGAAATTTAAGCGCTTATACTTTTAGGCTAAAAGATGTGCTGCATATAGAAAAAATGATTCTGTGCCATTAGCAACACCGAAGTCACTTTTAACCCCTCTTGGATTAACATCCATCACCATATTATTTAGCAAGAGTATACTTAAGAAGATTTTTATTAAACAGGGCTTAAATAACTAAGTTATTAAAATTATGATGCATATTAGTGAAAAATAGTCCAAATTGATCCATTTTATCTAAAATAATTCCGTTGGGCTCAGAAATATACATGAAATATTTTTCGTCTCGTATACTTAGTTACATAAAATATACGTATTTGAGGAGGATTGATTTAAATGTTGAGGTTCATTAAACGGAATATAGGTAAGGCATTGGTTGTGACCCTGATTTCATCGCTCATAATGATAACTCCTACCTCGGCGCTGGCCACAACGATAACAACACTTAATCCATCAGACGATTCCTACGTACAACAAAACAGCCCTGCTTCAAACTTTGGAACAACTGCATCTCTTTTTGTCAAAAATGACCCCATAAGTTCACGCGCTACTTTCCTTAAATTCAATCTTGCAGGAATCCCTGGGATTACCAATGCCAAATTAAGGGTTTATGGAAGTGCTTCATGGAATACGGTCCTTTCGGCATATGAGACAACGGATAACTGGACACAATCATCTATAACCTGGAATAACAAGCCTACAGCTGGTGTTTCAGTTGGAAGCATATCTATGAATAACTCGAACAATTACTATGAAATGGATGTTACTTCTTATGTGATAACGGAATCTGGGGGAGATGTTACTGCCTCCTTCGTGCTACAAGAGAGTGCTGGTAAATATACGACGTTAAACAGTAAAGAGAATGTTGCGAATAAACCTCAGCTTGTTATCATAAGCAGTGGTGATGCTGGAGGAGATAAGCAGGCGCCAACTGTACCAACAAATTTGAACGGATCAGCAGCATCTAGCAGCCAAATCGACTTGAGTTGGAACGCTTCCTCCGATAACGTAGGGGTAACAAGTTATGAGGTATACCGGAATGGGACTTGGGTCAAAAGTGTACCGGGCTCCTCCACGAGTGATACAGGCTTAGCTGCTTCCACGACATATAGCTACTCTATTAAAGCAAAAGACGCCGCGGGCAATGTCTCAGTACAAAGCAGTACGACCACGGTTACAACGAAAGCAGACATCACGCCGCCGGTAGGATGCAATCAAGCACTGGATACGACATCCGCCATTCAAAATGCACTGAAAACAGCCACACCTGGCTCGGTCATTTCCATTGCTCCAGGAATTTACACAGGAAATCGCTCAACAAGTGGAGACCCCGGTGGTCAAGGACTCTTTTATTCTGATAAGAATGGGACTTCATCGAGCCCTATCATTCTAACCAGTTGTGATCCGACCCATCCAGCTATCCTAAAAGGAGTAAATGTGAATAATGGTTCTTATGGTTTACATCTGACGGGCGACCATTGGAAAATTAGTCATATCGAAATTACGAACGCGCAAAAAGGAATCATTATCGATAACGGAAATAGCAATCTTGTAAACAACGTCAAAGTCCACAATATTGGAGATGAAGGTGTTCATTTCCGTGATGGCAGTTCCTATAATACACTTGAATATTCAACGATTTACGACACGGGTAAATATCAAGCAGGCTACGGCGAGGGTGCTTACGTTGGATCGGATTCCAGCTCAAATTATGAGCATATTGTAACGGGTAATGTGATTAGACACACCCTGTTTGATGGTGGCATTACAGCTGAACACATTGATGTGAAAGAAGGAGCGAGTGGCACCATTATCGAATACTGTACGTTCAACGGAACTGGAATTAGCGGCGAGAACAGCGCGGATAGCTTCGTGGATGTAAAGGGGGCGAACACGATCATTCGTTACAATCAGGGTTACCGAAATGGAAATGTGAACATTGTGGATGCTTTTCAGGTTCGAACACATGGTACCGCTTATGTAACAGGAAAGAACAATACCTTCGATCACAACACGGTGAACTTGGATAATTCAGCAGGTTACGTTGTCTTTGCAACAAGTGCCACAACAGGAACGACAGCACAGAATGATAGTCGCATAGGTGGCGGGCGTTTATATAGCAGTAATGTAAATTAACTATTAATCTGATCTCTAAATGCCAAGATAATGATATTATGCGCGAGCCAGATACCCTCGGTGAAGGAATTTCTGGCTCGTATTCGTCATGATCATATAACCACTTCACATGATTTGCGGAACTTCAGGGCAGAGAGACCAACAACGCTTTTGAACGTTCGCCCGAAATGGGTTAAATTCTCAAAGCCGACGCGTTCAGCGATTTCTGAAACCGGTAATTTAGACTCCTTCAAGAAGTAGCAAGCCTGTTTGACTCGAACGTTATTGACATACTCGATTAGGGTAAAGCCTGTGGATTCTTTGAAGGTTCGGCTTAGATGAGAGGGGCTCATGTAGAATCGTCTGGAAATATCATCTAAGGTCAGGCGCTGATCATAATGATGATTTATGTAATGGACAACCTGAGAGATATGTTGATGAAACCGATTTGACGAGAGATAGTGTTGTTGGCAGCCGCTGTTTATTTTACGATGTATGAAAATTAACAGTTCCGCTAATAGGATTTTGAGGTAAAGGCTTGATTCAGACAATCCGTTCGCTTGCTCAGCGATCATTTTCTCAAAGATTTCTTCGATAAAACCCTGTTCCGGGCCTCTTAGCCGGATCGTACCTGAACCAGATTGAAAAGGGGTCAACGGATGGAAAGAGGATTCCTCGGCTAACAATCCGCATAGGTACTCTTCCTTGAACAGCAGAGTAACTCTTTCGAAAGTTGAGCCATTCGGATTGATCAACTTATGCATATCGTTCATTCTAATGAGCAGCAAAGAACCACTTACGACTTGATAGGATTGATTGCCGATAAAATAATACAGATCACCCGAGATCAAGTAGAGAATTTCATAAGCGTCATGATAATGTACCGAAGGAATGCTTGAGTGCGATTTGCTCTCTCGGCTGATGTAGAAGGGAGCGGATCGATAGAAACGGATCATGAGCACCTCCAGAAAGTCCTACTATGTAATCGTGACCTTATTGTAACCGATGCTAATCGAAATGTTAATCATAAAATTAAACCGCTTATACTTTGACTGTTTTATTATAATAAAAATAATAGCAATAAACGTAGAAAATCATTAATTTTGAAAAGAATAATACGAGAACCATAGAGCAAACAACGATATATTAAATCATAACGGATCTGATTACAAGATTCTAAACCTCTCGGAAGGGAGAGATAGTGTATTGACGAGAAACTAAGAGAAGTATGTACCCTAAAAATTAAAGCGCTTTAATTACATGAAAAGGGGCTAAAAAATGAGATCAACGAAGAAAATAAAAAATAATTGGAGTAAAGCGGCCCTTCTATTAATGGTTCTCATGCTGATTCCATGGCCATTACAGGGCGCTACATATGCCGAGAGGACGAAAGTAGATTCAGCGGATTCGTCTGGAACAGTCTTAGCCGAATGGAATTTCAATAACGAGGGAGAGAAGGGTATCCACCTTGCTACTGGCGGTCAATATCAATCATCCTCCATTCTTCAGAACATAGGTGGTAGTTTCGAAAATTACGATAAAGAAAAGAAAGAAATCAGCTACCAAGGCTGGGATAACGGTGAAGGCAAGAAGTATTGGTTGGCGACAGTTTCTACGTCAAGCTATGAAGATATTAGTTTGTCTTCCGAACAAAACTCATCCGGTTCAGGTCCGAACGATTTCAAAGTGCAGGTTAGCACGGATCGTTCCACATGGACCGATGTGCTGAGCGGCACCGTTAAGATGAATACATCATCCAGCTACGACTGTCCGGCGGGTACCTGTAAGCTTGACAAGCTTCCGCTTCCGAATGCAGACGACAAGGAGCTGTTGTACATTCGTTGGCTGGTCAACTCGAACAGTGCTACCAACGCTAAAGAGAATCCATCAGGCATAGGCGGAGGAGGATCTAGTAGAATCCGGAACATTCATGTGACAGGCGTGCCTATTTCTGGCATTAATCCCGTTCATTCTACAATTGATCTAATGCATCTTCCCGGCGATAAAGAGGAGAAGGTGTCGGTAACCGATCCGTTTATGGTCAAATTTAACAAAGGGGTTACATTAGTGCCAGATCAAGCTATTACTGTCGTAGATGAAAAGAATCAGACAGCTCCCGGCTTGAAGATCGAAGTGAAAGACGACATACTGCGGGTCGAACATGACGCATTGTCTTACGGTAAAAGCTACACGGTTTCGATTCCAAAAGCGGCGATTCAAGGCGAAGATGGTGTACCACTCGTTCGAGATATCCGTTGGAACTTTACAGCGCAGGCTTCACCATTTATGCCAAGGCTTATTAATATGGCCTTTAATGGTGACCCGAAGACGAGCATCGCTTTTGCATGGTATACGGACGTCACGACCGATACGAAGGTGCAGGTCGTTGAGGCTACCCAGATTCAAGGAAATGAATTTCCGAATGATAATGTAATTGAGTATACCGGTCTTGCAGATGAAATTTCTACTTATATGAGTGAGAAGGACAGAGAAACTGGGGATAAAACGACGTTCCTCAGCCATAAAGTGACTGCGGATCATTTAAAGCCTGGAACAGATTATAAATTCCGGGTCGGGAACGGCTCCGAATGGAGCTCAATCGGATCCTTCATGACGGATATGGCTACTCCTCAGCCATACCGGTTTATTGTCGGGTCCGACTCGCAGGCTTCGAGCGAATCAGAGTTCGAGCCATGGGCGGATACGTTCAAGAAGGCGTATGAACATATCGGCAAACCCAAATTTCTCATTAGTGCCGGCGATTTGGTCGATAATGGTGATCTGGAAGAGCAATGGCAGTGGATGCTCGGCCTGGCTCAGGAGCATTTATTGAAGGTACCTTTTGTGCCAGTACTGGGTGGACACGAGATCTCAGACTGGGACGGGGATGCGACAACTCCGAACAATAACTTCTACAATCACTTCAACTTGCCCCGTAAAGTGGTAGATGCTACGCACGACGGCTCCGTTTATTCGTATGAGTACGGCGATGGGCTGTATATGGTGTTCAACTCGCAATTTGACGGGAAGGTTAATGAGGATGGAAGTGCCGTCGATTGGGACGATGACAAGAAGGAACAATTCTGGAATCAAGTGAAGTGGATGCAAAATACGGTGGCAAAGACCGATAAGAAGTGGAAATTCGTTATGTTCCACAAATCCCCTTATGCAGCTGGTGATAATTCGGCTCAATGGGAGGGCGAGCGCGTTGAATTTTACAAGAAGAATCTGATTCCCGTCTTTGACGAACTTGGAATCGATATGGTATTTGAGGCTCATGATCACATGTATATGAGGTCTTTTCAGATGTACAACGACAAGGTTATCGATCCTGATGATTTAGAGAAAGATGGTGATGGTAACGTCATCAATCCCAAAGGAACGGTTTATCTCATGTCGAATGCCTTTGGCAATAAGTTCTATTATAAGAATAACCAATATCAGATTGGAAAAGACGGAGAACCTGAAGAGATCAAGGATAAGGACGGCAACGCTATTCCTTACGATGATTACTTTGCGGCAATCGACGAACAACCTGAGAAGAAAATGTTTACCGATGTGTCCCTTTCGGACCAGGTTCTGAAATTTGATGCTATGACTGCAGCTGTAGAGGACGAAGGAAAGGATGGCTATGGAGAAGATGGTCTGAAGGTATACGATCATTACGGAATTAAGCGAACAGACACCAAGCCAGACCCAGTAGAAGAGGTCAAGGTTGAGCTACAGAGCAACAAGGCGATACTTACCTGGAACGTACCATCGTCCAGTAAAGAGCCAGTAAGAGGGTTCCGAATATATGAGAAGGATGACAAAATCAGCAAGCATTGGAGCACATATGTAGCTGTTAATCCGGATACGAAGCAATATAGCTTAACAATTAAGAATTTGAATCCGGCTATTCAATACAATCTGATCATTAAAGCCGTTGGTATCAGAGATAATTCAGATAAAGTAGAAGTCAGCACACTGAAAGATCCAACGGCAAATGAACCACCTTCTGCTCCGACTCAGTTAAAAGGCAAAGTGATTTCTCCTTTCCAAATTGATCTGTCCTGGAAAGCATCAACAGGTAAAAGTGCTACGGGTTACCATGTATACCGTAGCGAGGTTCTCGCTGGAACAACCAAAGAAACGTCCTTTAATGATATTGGTTTGGAGCCGAATACGGAATATAAGTATACGGTCAAGGCAGTGAATGAGAGCAGCGTTGAATCGATAGCCACTGACGAGATCAGGTTGAAGACGAAGTCCTCTTACATAGGGACGGATACTCAGAAGCCCTTCCCGCAGCATACTGTCACTGCGGCAGGCTCAATCAAGCCGAATCATCAGCCACAGTCACAAATCGATGCTACCGTGGCTCGCTTGTATGATGAATGGAAGAAGAAGTATTTGAAAAAGAATCCGTATCTTAAAGTAACGGCTCCTTCTCAGTACTATGTATGGTATGCGGATGGAGATTGGTTTGAGAAAGAGCATGACGATGAACTAAATGTTGATTATGATTCTATAACCGTTTCTGAAGCCCATGGATACGGTATGTTGATTACTGCTAACATGGCAGGACACGATCCAGAAGCTAAGTCTTATTTTAATGGATTATACCGTTATTTCAGGGCTCATCCCAGCGGTATTAATCCTGATCTAATGGCTTGGAAGCAGGGAGATACAGGCCGGGCTATCGTGGATGTCAGCGGTGTTGACTCCGCTACAGATGGGGATATGGATATCGCTTATGCCTTACTGCTTGCAGACAGCCAGTGGGGAAGTAACGGCGAAATTAATTATTTGGCAGAAGCCAAAAAAGTGATCAATGCCATTATGAAGAATGACGTCAATCATTCCGATTGGACGTTGAAATTGGCGGATTGGGTCGATGATAGTGATCCTAAATACGGCAGCGCGACACGCCCATCTGACTTTATGCTGCAACACCTGAAGGATTTCCGCAACGTGACGGGTGATCGTAATTGGGATCGCGTGATCGACAAAACGTATTCGATCAGCCAGGAATTATACAATAAATTTAGTCCTAATGCTGGACTTCTCCCCGATTTTGTGGTGAAGAAAGACGGTAAATACGTTCCTGCGGAGCCGAAGTTTCTAGAATCGGAAACGGATGGCGACTATAGCTATAATTCTTCCCGCACGCCTTGGCGCATCGGCACGGATTATCTCCTGACAGGAGACAACCGGGCTAAGGAGCAATTGAACAAGCTCACCAAGTGGATCCGTCAGCAGACAAAGGATGATCCGAGCCAAATCAAAGCAGGTTATAAGCTGGACGGTTCAGCGGCATTGGAGGAATATGGGGACACTGCATTTTCTGCTCCAATGATGGTCGGTGCGATGCTGGATGCAGGCAACCAAAATTGGCTTAACGGTTTGTGGGATTACAATGCAGGGCTCTCTACGAGTGAGGATGTTTACTTTGGTAATACGCTCCGTTTGTTAAGTATGATCGTTGTATCGGGCAATTGGTGGACGCCGACTATCGTGGATGCCGAGGCGCCGACGGAAGCGACGATTGAAAAGGCAGAAGTGAAATCAGATATGAGCGTTGAGCTTAAATGGACGCCTTCTTCTGACAATATGGGAGTTGTGGGATATAAGATTTATCGTAATAATGCTGTCATGGATACGACGGTGAGAACGGAATATCGGGATAGCCATTTAATGCCGAATACGACGTATCAATATTTTGTCGTCGCTTACGATGCGGCTGGTAACATGTCCAAAATTAGCAATATTAGAATCGTATCGACTCCTTCCTCTACAGGCAGTGGCACAGGTAATGGGGGATCGGAAAGCGGAAGTACGAACAACGGAAGCACGGGCAACGCGGACAAGGGAACCACGGGTCAATCTGATAATGGCTCAACATCGGATCCTGTTACGGATGGGCCTAAGCAACCTGAAGTTCGGTCATTCCATGATGTAGATGCACGTTTCGATTGGGCGAAGACCGCTATTGAGCAACTAGCAGTTAAAGGTATCATCCATGGGACATCGGATCAAACATTCGGACCTGGGCAAAAGATGAGAAGAGCGGATTTCGTTTTGCTCTTAGTGAGAGCCTTTGACTTGAAAGCTGAAGCCGATGCCAACTTTAAGGATGTTGCTCCAGAATCCTATTATTATGAAGCATTGAGAGTCGCCAAGAAGATCGGACTTGTTACTGGAACGGGAGGAGATCAATTTGATCCTAAATCGCCTATATCCAGGCAAGATATGATGGTGCTGTTGACCAGAGCGTTAAAATTGGCAGGTAAATCGAACATCGAAGCGTCATCCGATCTCAGCAGTTTCTCCGACGCAGCGAAGGTGGCTGAATATGCCAAGGATAGCGTTGCTATATTGGTCAAGGAAGAGATCGTTCAAGGTGACGGCAACGCACTTCATCCTGAACAGATGGCGACAAGAGCAGAGGCGGCGGTTCTTGTCTATCGTGTCATCCTAAAATACCTTTAAATTCATAGTAGAAGTTCATTGGGAGATAAACACGAGACACAAATTTCCTGAGGTATATATGTGAGCTAGAAAGAACCCGGGCTTAGGCCTCGGGTTCTTTCTAGCGCTACAGTGATAAGGTCAGCGATTGTATGTGGAGTCTGGGTACGTAATTGGCAGAAACAATAATTGATGTCCTGATATGATTGGATTAAAATGGTATAATAGTCAGGTGTAATATAAGAGCTATTAAATGAATGACCTCTTTTTGTACAATTATTTATCGGACACGTTGGGATGGATAAGTCTCTTCATAACTTCGGATAACAATGAATAATTCCCATGTAGTAACGGATTAACTTACGAAACATTCTATGTTCATCCAGACCCTTTAATCATCAGGAATACGCAATGTTATATGACAGAACGGAGGAAACATTATTGACATCGCAGTATATTTAACCGACCCATCTACGAAATTTATTATTAACAATCTTTATCCACTATATTTGCATGATTTATCAGAGATATGGGGATGGCTGCCCAATAAATATGGAGTATATGAAGAGGATGGAACGCAGACTCTAAACGAACAGAATAAAGTCTTCGACATATGGTGGGAGAAGCCTTCCATACTATTTCCATATTTAATAAAAGTAAATGAAATTCCCGCTGGTTTTGCATTAGTAGCAACACCACCCTATACACCTCATGGTAGCGATTACTATTTGAATGAATTCTTTTTATTACGACCCTTTAGAGGTAAGGGTATCGCAGAAAATGCAGCGAAAGAAGTTTTTAATAATCATATGGGCAGTTGGGAGCTACAGACCAATCCCACTGAAGCTAATGTAAGAGCACAAAACTTTTGGAAAAAAACCATTAAAGGGTATGCTGGCGATACGTATAAAGAGGAATGCGGTGAAACAACTAATGATGGTCTTAAGTTGATTTTTAGATTTAATAATAACTCAAAAGAATGAATTCATAAGCATTTCAAATTTCCGTCGTATAACTCTGCTATAAGACGAATGAAGGGACTAAGAAATGATTAAATCGATCATATTTGATTTGGATGGAACCTTGTTAGATCGTAATAAATCCTTGCTTAATTTTGTAAACGATCAGTTCGATCGGATGATTAAAGATGTTCAATATGTTAATAAACAAACGTTCCTAAATAGATTTATTGAACTAGATAGTCGTGGATATGTATGGAAAGATAGGGTGTACCAAGAGCTTGTAAAGGAATTTGGTTTATTACTCGATTGGAATGATTTGCTATCTGATTACAAGATTGGCTTTTCTTCCTGTGTAACTGCTTTTCCCAATACTATTGAAATATTAGAAAGACTGAAACAAAAGGGATATAGGCTAGGAATGATTACTAATGGATTTGGAGATTTTCAAGCTAGTAATATTCAAGCATTAGGGATTAAAGAGTATTTTGAAGTGATTCTAATATCTGAATTAGAAGGACTAAGAAAACCTGATCCGGCAATATTTCTTAGGGCTATTGAGATGATGAATTTACTTCCAGAAGAATGTGTTTATGTAGGAGATCATCCAACCAATGATGTAATGGCGAGCAAGGATGCTGGCATGAGAGGAATTTGGAAAGAGGATATATACTATAAAGATTTATTCGAATACGATGAAATAGTAAGGGATTTAATAGAGATTGAAGAAATAATAGAACAATGGAATTTGAAAGTGACTCTATGAAATTGTGTTCATGAGAGGGGAATCACTTGATGGAAAGATATAAGAAACCTATGGGTAAACAACTGATTTATGAATCTTATGATAGATTACTGAATTCATGGGGGATCGAATTTGAAGAGAGAAAGATCGAAACTACCTACGGTCAGACACATATTATTACTGCAGGTGACCGATTAAATCCTTCATTACTACTCTTTCATGGGACAGCTGATAATTCAGCAATGATGTGGATTTATAATGTTAAAGAATTGGCAGAAAAATTCTATGTTATTGCAGTTGATGCTATTGGAGGTTCAGGAAAAAGTGAACCTAATGAAAATTATGATAACAATTTCGATTCATTATTATGGATAGATGAGATATTAAATGCATTTGAAATATATGAAACAAATATCGCTGGGGTTTCATATGGTGCATATTTAGCCTATTACTATACAATAAAGAGATCCAATAAAGTGAACAAAGTGGTATGTTTGGCAGGAAGAATTCCCTCAAGTCAGTTCGAAGTTATATCCAAAATGGTGGCTGCCTTTTTGCCGGAGGCTTTATTCCCATCTGAAAAAAATTGTGTGAAATTATTAAGGAAATTGAGCGGCTCCAATTATTCTGTGTTTGGAGAAAATGAAGAGTTAATGAAACATTGGTACTATTTATTGAAGTATTTTAACAACAAATCAATGAGACAGCACAAGATAGTCATCATTGATAATGATGAGTTAACTATTCTAAAAGATAAGGCATTATTTTTGATAGGAGAATTCGATAAGTTAACAAATTATCCAAAGGCAATAGCAAAATTAAAAGAGAATAAGATGTATTACAAGATGATAAGTGACACAGGTCATGCAATTAATCACGAACAGGCAGAGATTATCAACAAGGAAATCATAAACTTTTTAGTATAAGAGGGTAGAGATGGAAATAAGGATATCTATTTAGGAAAGGACATATCATAATGATCATATCAAAAGCCCATAAATCAGAACTCAAAGAAATTCTAGATCTTCAATACATAGCTTATAGAAGTGAAGCTGAAATTTATAATGATAATAATATACAACCGCTTACACAGAATATTGAAGAGTTAGAGCAGGAATATGAGAATCACATTATTTTAAAAGCAGTCATTGATGATATAATTGTGGGCTCAATAAGAGCAATCGAAGATACCGGCATATGTAAAGTAAGCAAACTTATTGTTAACCCCAATTACCAGAATCAAGGGATAGGAACTAAACTTATGGAATGCATTGAATATATGTTTAACCATACTAAAAGATTTGAACTATTTACAGGACATAAAAGCGTTAGGAATTTATATCTTTACAACAAATTAGGATATAAAACATATAGAATGGAAGTAATAAGTAAAAATTTAACATTAATATACATGTATAAGGAATGATAAGGATGGTAATTATTCCAACAATATCATTTTTGATCTATCAATTTTCACAGTCAGATATTAGATGGAAGTAGCCAATCAATTTGAAGGGGACGTGAATTCTCTTCGTTAGATATGAAAAGAGCAACTAATCGATCCCTAAAGGGTCAACCAGTTGCTCTTTATTAATTACTAAACTAAACGGTAATCGTCTATTTTCTCTCCGTCTTCCCAAACTTCTACAAACAGAGCAGCGCAATTATCAAAATCCTCCGTCTTCAGCGCGAGAGCTTTTTCCTCGTCTTCGCCTACATACACATTCTCCATCTCTTCCTCGTTAAACGAGAGAATGACATATAATTTCATCTCACATATCCTCCAATAATTTTTATATTTAGCATTATAACATATCTGCGTTGTCTTTTATGTTCAGAGATGAGTGCCTTTGATTTAAAAAGTAAGAAAGGGTGTGATTGCATGAGAAACAAATTGACTATTGACGATGATAATCATTATCAATAAAATAGAGAAGAGTAACAAAGTATAGCTCATAGCTATAATTAGAAATGCTCAATCTAGCCATTGGATGGAGAAAGACGGTGGAAATGATGCATACGAATCGATTGAATTCCCTAGATCAACTTTGGTTTAAATTGCGAAATGCACAAAAATTAACGAGTCACGGTAGAAGTACAAATTTCAAATTTCCCGCGGATTCATCATATATGTTGTTTGTCCTAACTGAGGGGAATGGAAAGTTTACAACAGTACACGGAGAACAGTCCATCACGGAACGCTCGGTCTATGTATCCGCTCCTGGAGAGAATCTATCATTCTTAACGGACGAATATACGGATGCAGAATTATTTGTATTTCAATTTGATATAAAAGAAGATACAGATTCAGTGACTGAAGAGAGTATTCCTGAAGGTTCCAGTAAGCCTACGTTTCCTTATCTAAGCAAGTTATTGAAAATTCCAGCAGTCTCGCTTGCAGTCATATGTAATGCTGCTTATCTTAGTTCATTCGGAGAGAATGGGCTTGAGCGATTTCGAAGCCAGTATATATTTCAAGAACTGCTTCATCGGCTGTTTAATGAGTTAATGGGAGAGGGGAATAATGAATTGGACACAGCTCTTGAGCAGACACGGATGTATATAGAGCAGCATTATCGTGAGCCACTTTCTGTTAAAAGACTGGCTGGGGTGTCCAAGATCAGTCCGCGTCATCTTGTTCGTATGTTTAAGAACAAATTTGAGATTACGCCTATGGAATATGTTCAATTGCTGCGGCTCGATTAGGATTTTTTGACTCAGGTATAAGAAATAGTCTTGCAAGAGCGTTTTCCTTGTTATAATGATTAAATGAACAATAACATATCAATATAGTAAGGGGGATTATCATGCAGGTACTATTACTGCTTGGAAGCATCAATATGGTTATTTCGGTGATTCTAGGTGCATTTGGAGCTCATGCGCTCAAGAAACGACTATCCGCGGATATGTCCGCAGTCTATCAGACGGCTGTTCAATATCAAATGGCTCATGCGCTGGGCTTGATTCTTGTTGGACTCTTGGGCAATACTACGGCTATTCAGGGTTCTCTTATACAAACAGCGGGATGGTTTCTATTTGCTGGGATTGTCTTATTTTGTGGCAGTCTATATGTGCTAAGCCTCACAGGTGTGAAAAAGCTTGGGGCGATCACCCCAATTGGTGGACTTGCTTTTATCGTAGGTTGGATATTGGTTAGTGTTTCCGTTATTCAAGGATAATTAATAATCAATTAGGAATGATGTAGATGCGAGCTAGAATAATTTATATTGTTGCTGTTATCATTACAATGATTTTGGGCATAAGTTCAAGAGCATTTACGGACATCTTACCAGGCATTGTGTCCAGACACTTTGGAGATGCACTATGGGCATGTATGATTTATTTGGGCGTTCGCGCATTGCTGATACATAAGAAGCTAGCATTAGCTGTTCTAATCAGCCTAATGTTCTGCTATGCTATCGAGTTCAGTCAGCTGTATCAAGCAGATTGGATCAATGACATCAGAAGTTCTTTATTAGGTTCGTTAATTCTGGGAAGAGGATTCCTATTCGTAGATTTACTGAGATACACAGTTGGCATTGGGGTGTGTTATTTAATTGATCGAAGTGTGATGAGACGAACTCGTAATGATCATTAATAGAAAAAGAGACAGCCAAAGCTGCCTCTTTTTGCCCTTTGTTTCCTTGTCCATTCGATAAACGATGTTATTTTGATACGATTGATTACGAAACTTTTTTAATTAATTTGATTCCATTGCTGATGCCAGTTACAATCCAGCCGCTAGGAATAGGAGAGTTTTCTAGAACAGAATGCATGCTGCCGATGGGAGCGCCGTTGAGATTTACAATATTTTGTGTTTTTCCGTCATAGGTGGTAAACGCCCAGCCATACGGAACGGCTTGATTGGTAAGGATAGTTTTTTTTGCATTGTAAGGAGCGCCGTTCAAATTAACAATGTATTTATGGGTGTTGCCATCGAGTACATAAGCGACCCACCCTACATTGGAATTATCGCTGATAGCAACTCTCTTGATATCACCATAGGATTGGGTCGATATTAAAGAATGATTCGGGGCTTCGCTGGACTGGGCCAGTGCAACGACTGGCATTGCGGATAAGATTAACGCACCTAATGCCGCCACGACCGCGGTATTTTTGAATAATGATTTCATTCTATAAGCCTCCCAAAAAGTTATGTATTTCATTTCCATACTATATCATTTTGGAGTATTAGTAAATCATTACCATGTAAAAAATTGATATACCTACGCTTTATGGAAGGGAATAGAAAAAGGGCTGTTGCTAGATGATTTCTTCAAAAACATTACGGGCATCCAGCAGTCACGAATTCCGTTAGTGCCTTATTCAAATATTCACGACGTATTGATGAGAGAGTTATGTAGTAACCGAAGAGAAGCCTACAGCCCATGTAGGTTCTTTTTGTGTAGAAATTTGTAACTATTGGCGTCCTGTCCAATCTATTGATCTCTACTTAGCATATGAATATAGTGGTGATCACAATGTAATGAGAGGGGGTGACCATAGTGCTTATACAACGGCATGTCCTAGCCTCAGGATCTTCATTTGCAACGCCGTATTTTGTCATAGAGGGAGACAAGACAGGCCCCAACTTCATGATTGTCTCTGGTATTCATGGGAATGAAGTAGGAAGCATTGCGGCAGCACATAAACTTGTTGATGATTTCAAAAAAGGTAAATTACGTATTAATGAAGGCAGACTGATCATCGTTCCTATTGTAAATAAAAAAGCTTATGAGAAACGGATCAGAGGTATTCCGGATCTGAACCGTACTTTTCCAAAGAAGGCAAATAAGTCAGCTACTCATTCTTTAGCAGCATCTTTATTTAAGTTGGCTACAAGGTACAAGCCCTCATGGTATTTAGATCTTCATGAAGCCAATGGATTATCTCAATTAAATTCAAAGGTACTCGGTCAGACGCTGATCACGAATCCCAAGAGCTTGAGTAAACCAGCTATAAGACGAATTATGAATAGAGTCAATGGGAAGACTCAAGTGAAATCACACCATTTTAACCTTCGTTTACATGAATTGCCGGGGTCCTCACGTACTGCTGTAGCTCGAATTCTATGTGCGAAGTCCATAACAGTTGAAACATGTTGGAGTCTAAAACGATCGACTCGTGTGAAGTATCAGGTAGATATAGCTTGTAGTTTCTTAAGAGAAGCAGGCTTAATGAATAAGTAAGGATTAAGGTGAATTAAGAAGCCTTGGGTAGCGCTTATCTAATGCCTTTTTGTGTATCTATGTAATCTATGTATATTAGAATCTTAGAAATCCATATGAATCATACGCTGAACGGTTGCCAAAGTAAAATTCGAATTGGAGGGTTATTCTTCGTGTTTTGACTGAAAATGAACGTGGAAACGAATACATATGGCTTATGCTTTGATTTACTATATGAATTCTACGTTATGCTAGTATTTTTAACATTTATAAGAGAAAATGAGAAATAAAGAGATGGATGCAGTAAATCGAAGATAAGTGATGAATTAGTTTCCCTAAATGTCCTACATTGCCTTATTTGAATCCACACCATTCTTTACAGAAATAAACGTCGAGGGTATGATTCATCTCATCAGTACAACAAACAAAGTTTTCCATTTAGAATCGCTGAATTTCCTTGTTATGTAAGGGAAATGGGGGAACCAATAAATTGATGATGCATAAGCGGTGTGAGAGCCGTCTCATGTATCATCTGGGGTGAATCCTATTACGAATATCATGAAATTCGTAATAGGTAGGGCGACTCTCACCGCCCGAATCCGACAGCTAACCTCGTAAGCGTTGGAATGCAGTTGCTTTTCCTTTTGGTACTAAGGAAACAGCGCTGCTCTTATATGAGAGAGGATGATGGAGCGTGTGATCGTATTTCGACCACAGGGCTTAGACCTCTGTGGTTTTTTACTGTGTTTTTTATCGCTGAGTCCTTGAATAGAAAAGGAACGGGGGAACCAACGGAAGTGATGATCCTTATAATTGATCATGACTTCAAGGGGTGAATCTCGGGGCAAGTAAGCTTGCTCCCGAGTAGGGCGACTCTCACGCCCGAATCCGACAGCTAACCTCGTAAGCGTATTGAGAGAGGCAACAATTTTCGTGAATAAGACAGGGTCTTTGACCTGCCTTAAGAAGCCACGGGATGAGTTCTTCTCTGCCCCGAGGCTTTCTTTTTGTTGTCTTCTCTTTCTAATTAATAGGAGGAGAATCACATGAAAGTACAACAAGATTTGATGATCGTATCCGCTCCAAATTTAATAGGAGAAGCTTTTATCCGTCAATTAATGAGATACAAGATCCCGTTCGCCGCTATAACGAACAATAAAGTGGAGAGAGAGCGGATGAAGAAAATGGGCGTAGAGAAAACCCTCATGGTCGGTACTACGGATGAACGTACATGGGTCATCCCGGAGTTCTCAGTGGGTAAAATCATTTTATTTGAAAGCAGTTTGAATCTAAGCTGCCGGTATTTACGAATATGTCGCACATGGACCTCAGAGCCCATTTATATTATTACTCATTCGAGCAATCCAAGATCGATCTACAAAGGGCTTGGAGCAAGTTATGTGATTCATACGCACAGTCAAGATGCTTCGTTTCTAGTCTCTATGTTAGTTGATAAATAACAATTGAAGTTTGGGAGGGATTTACATGCTAGATCTGTACATGGTGTTAATTCTGGCAGGAGCCTACGCTTTGTTTACTGGATTTTTATCTTGGTGTGGAAGTGTGGTCCGAGAAGCGGAGGGCGATGGACAATGATAGTTGTTTCAGTATTAACAGTGTTTATATTTCTTTATTTGATCTATGCGTTGATTAACCCAGAAAAATTCTAAAGCTTCAAATCTAAGGAGGAAGTAATCACTCATGGGCATTCTACAAATTGCTATCGTTATCCTGGTCTTGGTGTTACTCGTCAAGCCGTTGGGTACTTACCTGTACAACGTATTTCAGAATGAAAGCAACAAAACAGATAAATGGTTCTCCTTTGTGGAGAGACCGATATTTTCCTTAATTGGTTTGAAGGAACGCAAGGGAATGACTTGGAAAAGGTACGCATTTAGCTTTATCTTAACGAATATTGTGCTGGTTATCGTCAGCTATCTCATTCTCCGAATGCAGAAATTTCTGCCGTTTAATCCGAATAATATTGACAACATGGAGCCGACTTTGACCTTCAACACGGTCATTAGCTTCATGACGAATACGAACTTACAACATTACAGCGGAGAAAGCGGTCTGTCATACTTTTCGCAAATGGCCGTGATCATGATGATGATGTTCACATCCGCGGCGACGGGATTGTGTGTGGCGATTGCGTTTATACGAGCTATTACGAGCAAGGGTGAAACCATCGGTAACTTTTTTGAGGATTTCGTGAAGGCAATTATACGTGTGTTCCTTCCAATAGCATTTGTGGTTACAATGCTGCTTGTAGCGCTTCAAGTTCCACAAACCTTGCAACCCATGTTATCGGTGACAGGGCTTGATGGACAAGGACAGCAAATTGCCATCGGACCGGTTGCTTCATTAGAGTCCATTAAACACTTGGGGACGAATGGTGGTGGATTCTTCGGCGTAAACTCGGCACATCCGTTTGAGAACCCCAATCCACTTACGAATGTAGTTGAGATATTATCCATGTGGTCATTGGCTGCTGCTTTGCCTTATACATTCGGTTTGTTTGCCAAAAACAAGAAGCAAGGTTGGGTTATTTTTTCGGCGATGATGATTTTATTTATGGTGTTCTTGTCTTTGGTCTATGTATCAGAGTCTAACGGTAACCCAGCACTGAACCGATTGGGTACTGATTCTTCACAAGGTAGTATGGAAGGGAAAGAGGTACGATTTGGCGTTGCCCAATCCGCGCTCTTCACCACGGTGACAACAGCGGCGACTACAGGTTCGGTGAACAACATGCATGATACATTGACACCACTTGGTGGGATCACACCGCTTGCATTAATGATGCTAAACTGCGTGTTCGGGGGAAAAGGCGTAGGCATTGTGAACATGCTGATGTATGCCATCTTGGCTGTTTTTCTCGCTGGATTGATGGTCGGACGTACGCCTGAGTTCTTAGGACGAAAAATTGAGGCTAGAGAGATGAAGCTTATAGCTATCGCCATCTTGGCCCATCCGTTGATTATCTTGGCTCCAACAGCCATTGCGCTGATGACAGAGGTTGGTAAAGTGGCGATAACAAACCCATCTTTCCATGGTATTTCTCAGGTGTTGTATGAATACACGTCTTCTGCGGCGAACAATGGCTCCGGTTTTGAGGGTCTCGGTGATAACACGGCATTTTGGAATATTTCTACGGGTGTTGTCATGTTATTAGGTCGTTATATTTCGATGATTGCACTCCTTGCTGTAGCAGGTTCTCTGTCACGTAAGAAATGGGTTCCAGAAACGATTGGGACGTTACGTACGGATAATGGTTTATTCGTTGGTATTCTCATTGGTACGGTCTTGATCATTGGTGCATTGACATTCCTGCCGGCGATTGTGCTTGGTCCTATTGCTGAGCATTTAACGAACCGTTAAAGAAAAGGTGGAACATAGATATGAATGCAAATCGAAAAAAGTTATTAACCGGTGATATAGTGACAAAGGCGATAAAAGATAGCTTTGTGAAGTTGAACCCAGTCAAGATGATGAAAAATCCCGTGATGTTTGTGGTAGAAGTCGGGACATTCATTGTGCTACTCATGACGATGTTCCCAAATTACTTCGGTACGGAAGACAGTATCGGTTTTAATCTGACTGTATTTTTGATTTTGTTGTTAACGGTGCTGTTCGCTAACTTTGCTGAAGCTTTAGCAGAAGGACGTGGCAAGGCACAGGCCGATTCTTTGAAACAATCGAAGAAAGAGATCACAGCCAATAAAATAGTGAATGGCGTTCTGAAGCAAGTACCTTCAACCGACCTCCGTAAAGGGGATATCGTCGTCGTGTCACAAGGAGAGATGATTCCTGGTGACGGTGAGGTGATCGAAGGTCTGGCCTCTGTCGATGAATCCGCCATTACGGGTGAATCTGCAGCCGTTATTAAAGAAGCGGGTGGTGACTTTAGTTCGGTAACAGGCGGTACTCGGGTTGTCAGTGATAAGATCAAGATCAAAATTACAAGTGATCCTGGAGAGTCATTTATCGATCGTATGATCGCTCTGGTGGAGGGTGCTTCAAGACAAAAAACACCTAATGAAATTGCGTTGAACACCCTGCTAACAAGCTTGACGATCATTTTTTTGATTGTTGTCGTTACCCTTGCACCGATCGCAAGGTACTTGGAAATTGAGCTGACGGTTCCTATTCTTATATCTTTACTTGTATGCTTGATTCCAACAACGATTGGTGGGCTGCTGTCAGCTATCGGAATTGCAGGTATGGACCGTGTTACCCAATTCAACGTGCTGGCGATGTCGGGTAAAGCCGTTGAAGCCGCTGGCGATATTAACACGATGATTCTTGATAAGACAGGAACGATCACTTTCGGTAATCGAATGGCCAGCGCGTTTATTCCTGTTGGTTCAGAGAACCAAGCTTCAGTTGCGGAGTGGGCTGCAATTAGCTCCGTCAAAGACGAAACACCAGAAGGTCGCTCTGTGTTGGATCTTCTTAAAAAGCAAGAGCAACCTTTTAACGAATCCATCGCTATAGATGGCGAGTTTATCGAATTTAAAGCCGAAACTCGGATGAGTGGAATTGATCTGAAAGACGGTCGTAAAGTGCGTAAAGGCGCAGTCGATGCAGTGAAGAAATGGGTAGAAGGTCAAGGCGGCACAATACCCGTGGACTTGGGTACAAAAGGTGACTCGATTGCGAGGGAAGGCGGAACCCCGCTGGCCGTAGCGGTCGATAATCAAATCTTCGGACTGATCTATCTCAAAGATACTGTGAAACCGGGGATGAAAGAACGCTTCGAACAACTTCGTAAAATGGGGATTAGAACCATTATGTGTACGGGAGATAATTCATTGACGGCTGAAACCATTGCACGGGAGGCAGGTGTGGATGAGTTTATCGCTGAAAGTAAACCAGAAGATAAAATTGCTGTCATTAAGCGAGAACAAGCGCAAGGTAAGTTGGTAGCGATGACGGGGGATGGCACAAATGATGCCCCAGCACTAGCTCAAGCAGACGTAGGACTTGCGATGAACAGTGGTACGGTAGCAGCCAAGGAAGCGGCCAATATGGTCGATCTGGATTCCGACCCATCGAAGATCATTGAAGTGGTGGCTATCGGGAAGCAACTATTGATGACTCGTGGCGCACTAACGACATTTAGTATCTCAAACGACGTTGCCAAATATTTCGCTATCATTCCGGCCATGTTTATGCTAGCCATACCGCAAATGGAAGCTCTCAATGTCATGGGTTTAGGTTCGCCGATGTCCGCCATATTATCAGCATTGATTTTTAACGCGATCATCATTCCATTATTGATCCCACTTGCCATGAGAGGTGTCGCATACAAACCGATGAGCTCCAACAAACTGCTACAACGTAATCTTTTTATATATGGATTGGGTGGTATCGTAGCGCCGTTCGTCGGGATCAAGTTAATTGATATGGTTGTACATTTCTGGATTTAGATTATATATAGAAAGGGTATGAAGAGATATGAATAAAACGTTAAATACAAGCTTGAAAACAGTGGGCCTCTCCCTTAGTACTGCCATAAGATGTAGTCTGGTGCTTATTGTATTGTGCGGCATCGTGTACCCGCTTGTAAGTACAGGAGCGGCACAACTGTTAATGCCCGATAAAGCAAATGGTAGCCTTATTCAGAACAGTCAAGGTGAAGTGATAGGCTCGGAATTAATCGGACAGAATTTTACAGATCCAAAGTATTTTCAAGGTAGAGTATCGAGCATCGAGTATAAAGCCGAGGCATCTGGAACCAATAACTATGCTCCTTCCAATCCAGAATTGTTGAAGAGAACGCAAGAGTCCATTGCTGCATGGGAGCAAAGTAATCCCGACGTACCCGTAAGCAAGCTTCCCATTGACTTGATTACGAACTCAGGCTCTGGTCTGGACCCTCATATTACACCAGAGTCAGCTAAAGTTCAGATACCACGGATCAGCAAACTGTTAGGGATATCTGAGGCCCAACTAGGTAATCTGGTTGAAGCAAATACGGAAGGACGCGATCTTGGTGTGTTCGGGGAACCACGCGTTAATGTGCTTAAATTGAACATAGCCTTGAAAGAAACTTTTAATAAATAATGAAAGAAGCCGGTCACCCTTATGAGGGTGCTCCGGTTTTTATCCGTGCAGGAGGGACGATGGATAATTTCAGAAGAAAAAAACCGGAAGAGATCTTGCAGTCCATCTCCAAGCTACATCAAGGCCGGTTGAAAGTTTATATTGGTTCTGTTAGCGGTTCTGGAAAAACGTATCATATGTTACGTGAAGGACAATCTCTTAAAAGCCAAGGCATTGATGTTGTAATCTGTGCTGTTTCTACGATGCAGCGTGCAGAGACGATAGAACAAATCGGGGATCTAGAACGTGTCCCGAGTATTCACTGGTGGAAGAATGGAATAGAGAAAAAGGATTTGGACTTGGATGCATTGATCGAAAGGAATCCTGAGGTTGTACTTGTGGACGGTTTGGCTCACCGAAATCGGGAAGATGCCCCATTGAGTACACGATTAGAAGATATACAACGCTTGATCAGTCATGGCATGAGTGTCATTACGACCGTCAACGTGTATGAACTTGAAGATGTGCGGTCAGTTGCACAAAAACTAACTAAGATTGAGGTTGCTGAAACGGTACCTACAGATACGCTGAATCTAGCTGATGAAGTGGTACTGATTGATGTTACCCCCGAGAAGATGCTAACCCGTGTTGCTGAAGGGAAATTAAGTCTCGACGACAAAGAAATCTTTAAACGTGGAAATTTGGCGATACTCCGTGAGCTAACGTTACGATTAGTAGCTGAAGGGGTCAATGATTCACTCGAAAAGTATCGTGAAGAATGGGGACTTATCGGCCCGTCAGGTGCAGGTGAACGTATCCTTGTCTCAACACAGTATCATTGGAATGGTTCGATTTACATGCGTAGAGGGCAACAAATTGCCAAGAGGCTGAATGGTGATTTGCTTGTCGTGACTTTTGTGAACAAGGATAAGGAGCTTACCAGAGAGGCGGCAGCGTTTAAAAGATCACAGCTTAAGCTTGCTAATCGAATCGGAGCCGAGTTTGAGGAACTTCCATTATGTGCAAGAAGGGAGTTACCTAGGGTTTTGGTCCATTATGCACTTGAGAATAATGTGACACGTATCTTGCTTGGACATTCCAAACAAACGCGATGGCAAGAGTTGTGGCATGGGTCCATCGTGCATGATATGTTGAAAAAAACGCGCAATGTAGATATCTTCATCGTTGCGGATCGTGCAGAACACGATGGAGAACGAATCCTGCCTACAAAAATTTCCAAACCAGAGGAAGATAAGGAATTATTTCGCCGTTTAAGTTCTCAGGAATTGGACCAAAAAATTGAACAAATCAAGCGGGGTACTTTTCAAGTGTACATCGGTGCTGCTCCGGGTGTCGGAAAAACCTTTACCATGCTACGTGAAGGGAATCATCTGCTCAAAAAAGGAATCGATGTCTGCGTTGGATTACTGGAAACACATGGTCGTAATGACACACAAGCACAAGTTAATCTTTTAGAAATATTACCGAGAAAGGTGATTGAATATAGAGGAACCCAATTAGCAGAGATGGATACAGCGGAAATAATCCGAAGAAATCCAGAGGTCGTATTAGTCGATGAACTGGCACATACCAATGTCCCGGGTAGTCAATATAAAAAAAGATATGAAGATGTTCTTGAAATCTTGGCAGCGGGAATCTCGGTCATTACAACGGTCAATGTACAGCATTTGGAGAGCCTAAATGATGCAGTTGAACAAATTACTGGTGTACGAGTTAGAGAGACGATTCCAGATCATATTCTAAGGCTTGCGGATGAAGTCCAGTTAATAGACGTTACGCCTCAATCGCTGCAACAGCGCATGAAAGACGGCAAAATTTATAATATGAAAAAGGTTCATCAAGCGCTCAATAATTTTTTTAGAACGGGTAACTTGATTGCACTTAGAGAATTGGCATTACGGGAAATCGCTGATGATGTTGATGAGAGATTAGAGGCTTGGGAACGAAATAACTCTTTAAGAGGTCCGTGGAGACGGAAAGAAGTGATTTATGTGTGCATCAACAATACTCTGCATGCAGAAAGATTGATTCGAAGGGGGTTTCGGATTGCCAACCGCCTGAAGGCGATTTGGTATGTTACATTTGTTCAGTTGGAGCACGCAGACAGTACGGCGGTCATGACTGAGCAACTAGAAGCTCTAAAGAAACTTACTGAACGGTTAGGAGGGAAGTTTGAGATTCAAACGACGAGAAGGCGGAAGCACATACCTGATGTTCTGGTATCAAAAGCCAATGAATACCAAGCCACACAGATGATCGTGGGTCAATCGAAAACTAAGTTGTGGAAAGAAGTATGGCAAGGCTCCATCATAAAAAAACTCCTTCGTGCGACCAGACACTTGGATGTTCTCGTTGTCGCTGATTTTGAACCCTTGAATTAATAATAGAGGAATCAGAGACTACCCTAAATTCGGGTAGTTTTCTGATTTTGTGCTGAACCTAATTGATGCAACTAATAAAGAAGTAAATCGTATATACATATGTATCAAAACGGTAGGGCTGAGCTGATGAAATATAAGCAGCAACCCTTTAAATGGTTATGAATCCGTTATAAGATTCGTAGTAGGGGTATTTAGGTAAATCATACATAGTTTTTGAGGAGGTTTTTTTGTGTGGAAAAATGTAGTAAGACAGGCACTCTAGTAATATATTTATAAATAGTACATTTATGCTGGATAGGGAGGTTTACGAGCTGGTTCATTATTTGCAACGAAGAAACGTGATGCTGGTATTTATTTGTTTAGTTTTATTATGGGGTACCGCCTTTGTAGACAAAGCGGCAGCGGCAGAAGTGGTTAGTTCTGATTTTATTATCGTGAACAAGAAAACGAACAAATTGGCTTATTTTAGAAATGGAAAGTTAGACAAAGTATTCTCGGTAGCTACAGGGAAAGATCCTAGCTTGACACCGGAAGGTAGCTTCAAAATTGTGAACAAAATAAAAAACAGGCCTTATTACAAAGAGAAGATTGCCGGAGGGGATCCTCGAAATCCTTTAGGTGATAGGTGGCTAGGGTTAGAAGTGAATGGGACTAAGGGAACAACGTATGCTATTCATGGTAACAATAATGTGAATTCTATTGGGAAATATGTAAGTGCAGGTTGTATAAGGATGAAGAACGACGAGATCCATTGGTTGTTCTCACAAATTAAATTAAATATTGTTGCTATCATAACTTCTTCCAATTTATCGTTTGAACAGATTGCGATCAACAATGGGAAACTGTCTAATATGAAGGTGCTTACGGGAAAACTGATGATTGACGGTAAGAAAAATACATTGAAAGAACCTCTTGTACTTGAAGATTCCCGCGTCTATATTCCACTCAGGGAGTCCGTTAAATTACTTGGAGGTAATCTTCAATGGAACAATAAAACAGAGACCATCACCATGTTGGTGAATGGCCGCACAATTACTCATAAACCACTTACCAACAAAGCGACAGTGGACGGAACGAACGTTAAAATTATAGAATCTCGGTACCAAGGTGAAACAGTAATGCTTTCTTTAAAGAGTTTACTTCAATTATCAGGCTTACAAGGAAAATGGGATTCCAAGTCTAATGCTGCTATCATTAATAACTAGAGAACTGTGGGTTATAGATCTAAGTGACTGCGAGTTTGATGGAATAAATGTGGAAATAGAAGACTTGAATGGCTGTATCATCTCAGCGCATCAAGCTTCGTCTTTTGCAGGGCTTTTAGGACTGGTTATTAAATAATTATTTTACTATGTAATTGTGAAAAAATAAATAAAAATGGATAGAGAATCAGATGTGTTCTGGTGGATCTATCCATTTTTTGTTATTTATCCAGTTTATTAGGTTCTGTTTCAATGGCTTTTAATCCAATATCCCCATTTTCAACCACATGTTTAAGGGTTGAACATTTATTGGTCCAAAACTGTTCGTAAAAGGAAAGCCACTGTTTTAATTCTGTTAAGGGTTCTGGTTTCAACCAATAAATTTTTTCTCTACCTATCTTACGTCCACGGACTAGCTCTGCTTCTGAAAGGATATGAAGGTGTTTTGCAACGGCTGTACGGCTCATGGAAAAATGGGATGTTATTTCTGAAATGGGTAATTCCTTTTCAGCAAGCAATCGAAGTACCTCTCTACGAGTGGGGTCAGCAAGAGCTTGAAATACATCACGCTTTGCAGTTGAGGGTATCATTTAACCCTCGACAACCTTTTTAAGTCTTTCATTAACAATCTGAACCCAACCGTGTCCCATTCTGTCACGAATAACGGAGCTTTTCTCGTTCGCTTTCGGGAGGATTGTATCAGGTTGTTTCCATCCACTATGAATGAGAGTAAACTCCGTTTTATCCCCCAACTCTTTTAACATGAATGTAACAACCCAACCATCGGTATCCCATGTAAAAGAAAGTCTATTCGGAGCATCAATTTCTATTACTTTGCATGGAGATGGACCAAAAGGTGATTGCAAATGGAATTCATGTCCTTCTTTGAGTTGGAAATCATTGGGCATGAACCAGGATGCAATGCCATCTGCAGTCGATACTGTATCCCATACGTTTTGAATAGATGCTTCAAAAATAACGGTTTGTATAACATCTTCAAGTTTATTCTGATGGTTTGTTTCCATAATCATTCTCCTACTTTCTAATAAATGTACAACCATTTGGTTTCACTTATTGGATTATATACAACCATTTGGTTTCATGTCAATGTTAAGATGTTAATATCCATGATTTTGCTCATACTAGCTTAGAAGGGCGAATATTGTCGTATATAATATGTGAACTTTTTTCTTTGTTATACGAAGTTTTAGCGCTGGCCTAGATAATATGAATTGTTTGTGTTAGGAATAATTGGTATTATAGTGCGTATGTGGTTTTAATAAAGAGCCATATGCAACACTCCAGTACACATAAAAAACACATCACATCGTTATAATGATACAGAGCATTATGCTGGAGAGAGGGATGAAAATTTGAGTAGAAAAGTCCTCCTTGTTGAAGATGAACGAAGAATCCGAGAAATCGTAGCGGATTATTTCAAGCAGCAACAGTGGACCGTCTATGAAGCTGATAATGGCAAGAGCGCCTTGGAGATGTTCGAGATGGACAAGCCTAATTTGATTATTTTAGATATTTTAATGCCTGGTATGGATGGATGGACAGTTTGTAAGCAGATACGCAATCAGTCTGATGTACCTATCATATTATTGACTGCTAAATCTGATGATGATGATAAAATACATGGATTTGAGCTTGGAGCCGATGATTATGTCACGAAACCTTTCAGCCCCAAAGTGCTGGTTGTTCGTGCCAATACTTTAATGAAAAGGTTCGAGGGTTTGGTTAGTCCTCAGTCACATATTCTACGCTTTGGTCAGGCTGTATTGAATACATTAGCACATCGTCTAAACATAGAAGATACAGAGATCGAACTAACACCGAAAGAGTATGAACTATTGCAATTTCTGATTCAGAACAAAGGTATAGTATTATCTAGAGATACAATTCTTGATCGTGTGTGGGGTTTGGATTTCGATGGTGATTCACGGGTAGTGGATACACATATCAAAAAATTGCGAAGTAAACTAGGGCATGAATCTCGTTATATTCGAACGGTAATCGGAACAGGATATAGATTTGAGGAAGAAGAATGAAGAAACAAGGAGTTACATTTAAACTATTTGCTGTGACAGTCTCATTTTTTCTGTGTTTCTATGGATTGTTTACTTTAGGGCAACTCCTATTCTTTGAGAATTTCTATCAGTATCAAAAAATTAATCGTGTTGAGAGCAGCTTGAAGAAGTTCAGCAACGATTATGCACGAGCTAATTGGGATTCAGAACGTGTCTCCACAGAAGCAGCCAAGGTAATGACACAGAATAAAAATCACCTTGCGATCGTAACATTAGATGGAAAAGTAAAATTTGACGATCCCTATCATATCAAAATTAAGCAAGATAATGGTCAATTAACGGATGTGTCCATTTCCTTGTTTATGAGTCAATATAGAGAACAATTTATGGCTGCTCAAATTCGTTTGGGTGATCAGTTAGACGTGGAAGGTGAGAAGGATGGGCGATCATCTTCCCAATTGCTGTATCCTATTCGTATTAGTAAAGAAGGTGGTCCTTCCATAGGGAGTCAGACCAATGGAAGGGCTGAATTTCAGACCAAGCAAGTGTCTGGTAAAGTAGTAAGTTTCTTATTACCTAATAGGAAAGCATTGAGCCTGCGCCAGGGCATGCTTCTAATGGCTTTGGAAGATTGGTTTCCCTTATCTGAGGATCATATGAGACAATTACAGCGTGGAGTGGTCGTCAAAGAGGAATGGACGGAGCCTTGGAGTGGCATGCGTAACATCATTGTTGTTCAACCGATTCAATCTAATCAGCCGACACCTGAGCTTATATTCTCAGTCACGTCACTTCAAGAAATAAGTGAAGCGAATGAGGCCTTACGTTGGTTTTATCTATATTTGGGAATCGGCGGAGTCTGTATTATGGTGATTATGTCATTCATGTATTCCAAAATGGTGACTAAACCATTAATTTCAATAAATCAAGTCGCCAAACGGATGGCGAAGCTAGATTTCACTACGCCTACTCCAGTCAGACGTAATGATGAATTTGGGAGTCTGTCAGATAGTTTGCATACCTTATCAAGAACATTAGACAGCACACTTCATGAATTGAAAGAAGCCAATCGGCAATTAGTAGTTGATATGGAGCAGAAACAGAAGATGGAGCGGATTCAACAAGATTTTTTCTCAAGTGCTTCACATGAATTAAAAACACCTTTAAGTATCATTAAAGGATTTGCTGAGGGACTACACGATGGAGTGAGTGCAGGGAAGCAAGATCATTATATACAGGTCATTATTGAAGAGTCAGAGAAAATGGAAGTGCTTGTTAAGGATATGCTTGATTTAGCAAAGCTTGAATCGGGTACGGTCAAATTAAGGAAAACACCGTTATTGTTAAGTGATCTTGTGGAAGAAGTTGTAGCTAAACTTGTTCACCTACTGAAAGACAAACAATTACAAGCTATCGTGATTCCTACTAATGAAATGCCAATTCAGGCCGATGTGGGCAGACTTGAACAAGTGATATTTAATATGATTGTGAATGCAATCCGTTATGCTGAATTGGGGAGCTCAATCATGATTAGAATTCAGAGCTCCAAAGAATCTACCATGTTTGCGATAGAGAATAAGGGGATCCATATCCCCGAGGAGCAGCTCGAACTCGTGTGGGAACGATTCTATCGCGCCGAACCTTCAAGAAATCGGGAAATGGGAGGCACGGGGATAGGGTTATCCATAGTGAAGCATATACTAGACTTACATCGTTGTAGATATGCAGCAGAGAACATTCATGAAGGAGTCCGATTTGTTGTTTGGTTTGAGGACTAAGTAGGTTCGAGTAGTATAATGGGATTCATGATAAGGAGTCGAGAATGATGAAGTTATTTTGGTTGCCTTCTGCCTGCACCGCAGCGAATCTCGCTGCAGGGGTAATCTCATTGAAGTTGACCATTGACGGAGAATATATCGCTGCTTTTGTATTGGTGATGATTGCGGCATTTTGGGATGTATTAGATGGTCTACTAGCGAGATTACTACATGTGAGCAGCGAATATGGCAAAAACTTAGATTCTATTGCTGATGTCATTTCTTTTGGAGTAGCACCTATATTTCTGATGTTTCTAAATAACTTGCAGGACATGCCGCGGATGAGTGAATTAGTTATTGTTATTTTTCCAGTCTGTGGTGCACTACGTCTGGCAAGATTCAATATTCAGCCCAAAGAGTCAGCAACGAAAGGTTTTATTGGACTACCTATTACAGCCGCGGGCGTCATACTGGCTGGTGTTTCGGTATTGGGAGCGTACGTTCATACGACGATGATGATTATTATCGTTTGTTTACTATCTTGTTTAATGATTAGTCGTATACCATTCCCATCTTTCAAAAAATGATATAGGGTAAGGGGGCACATGATGGAGTGGGCCATGGAATTCATAACACAATATGGATATTTAGCTATTTATATATTGCTTGCTATTGGAATTGTTGGCCTTCCAGTACCTGACGAGGTTGTCATGACGGTTGTAGGCTTTTTGATCTCCACAATGGCGCTAAATTTTCTGATGTCTGTTTTGGTAAGTTTTGCGGGAGCAATTACTGGGATGACGATTAGCTACATGATAGGTAAGAAAGTAGGTAAACCTCTATTTAATAAATATGGTAGATGGGTAGGTATGACACCGAAACGCTTCAATAAAGTAGAAGACTGGTTTGTTCGATTCGGGCCTTGGGCCATTGTGTTAGGTTATTTTATTCCTGGAATAAGACAAGTTACCTTTTATATTTCTGGTATTAGCGTTATGCCCTTCAAGAAATATTTATTTGTAGCGGGATTAAGCGGATTAAGTTGGGTTTTGATTTTTATTTCTATTGGATATTATATTGGGGTTATTATGTGATTATATATGACGCTTGAGTAAATGGATGAGGCGCTTATTCGAATCGGCAAAATGCTGACGGATAGGCGTTTTTTAATGGAGTAAAAACTTTTTGTATTTTTTGGAGAGTAATGGTAACACTACATTGTACTAATGACATGACTCTTTCATGTCAATTCTGGCCTTGTTGCTGTTGGGATGATGTATATGTGGAAAACAATTGTTTCTTATATTCCGGATTGGTTAGTTTTTGTTCAAGCTCTAGTGATCTTGATCGTTCCTATAATTATTTACTTTACATCTAAATGGCTTCAGTCTGCTTTGGGAACTCGAACTTCAGAGGGTACCCCAACAGAGAATAAATCTGAAGAGAATACACCTGAGAATGGGAAGGCTGAGGCAGAAGATAATATCCCGTTTACAGGTAAATATGTAACAGACTTAGCGTCCATTAAGAAAAGGATAGCTCAAAATTGTGATGTTCATTTTAGAGAGTTTACGATGGCTACTGGTAAAAAGGCAGCTATTATATATGTCGAAGGACTTTATGATAAAGATCTTATTGAGATTCAAGTGATGAAGTCTTTGATGATCGATGAAACGGAAGAAACGGAAGAAACGGGAGAAACGAAAGAAAAGAAGGAAATGAAAGAAACTAAAGAAAAGAAAGAAACGGAGAAGTCATCTGAAGATACTAAGATTACAAAAACGTATCTTACAAATAAAATGCTTCCTGTTAGTCAAATAAGTGAGGCTCTCAATCTACAGGAATTAGTTTCGGATATATTGATGGGATCTACAGCACTGCTCATGGATGGAATAGCAGAAGTATTACTTCTAGGTACAGCAACGGGGAAAAAACGAAGTATAGAGGAACCTCTATCAGAAGGGCTATTAAGAGGTCCACGTGTAGGGTTTACTGAGATATTGAGCGATAATACCGCTTTACTAAGACGTCATGGTAAGAATGAAAGTTTGGAAATGATTAAATTTCAAGTAGGGTCACGTGCGAAGAAAGATCTTGTCGTTGCTTATATGAAGGATATAGTTAATTCCGATTTACTGGAGGAAATTAAACGCCGGATAGAAGCAATAAATATGGATTATTTACCAGAGTCAGGATATGTAGAACAATTGATTGAGGATAATACTTTAAGTCCGTTTCAACAAGTTCAAAATACCGAGCGACCTGATCGAGTCATTAACTCATTGTTGGAAGGGAGAGTTGCAATTTTACTGGATGGGAGTCCGTTTGCACTGATTGTGCCGGTAACCTTTAGTATGTTGTTACAGTCACCCGAGGATTATTATGAAAGATGGATACCGGGTACGCTCTTGCGGATGTTACGATTTCTAGCAACATTTTTTGCTTTATTTGCTCCTGCATTGTATATATCGTTTATTTCTTATCACCCTGGGCTTATTCCTACGAAGTTGGTTATGTCTATTATTGAAGCGAGACAAGGAGTACCCTTTCCATCTCTTATAGAGGCATTAATTATGGAAACATCCATTGAAATATTAAGAGAAGCAGGAGTCCGATTACCGAAACCTATAGGTCCTGCTATGGGTATCGTTGGTGGTCTAATTATTGGTGATGCAGCTGTGAATGCGGGTCTAGTTAGTCCCTTTCTAGTTATCGTTGTAGCCGTAACTGCTATTTCTTCATTTGCCATTCCGACGTATAGTGCAGGAATAACGCTACGATTATTACGTTTTCTGGCCATGTTCTGCGCCGCTGTTTTAGGTGCTTATGGAACAATTTTGTTTTTTCTGTTATTATTCAGCCATTTAGTGAAGCTGAAAAGTTTTGGAGTGCCGTACATTAGTCCTGCAGCTCCATACAGATTAGATGATTGGAAAGACTTTATATTTCGTTTGCCCTTTAAGGTGATGAAACGCCGACCGCTCATGATGAAGACTAAGGATTCTGACCGTAAAAAATAAATGGGAGCGGAAAGGAGGAGGATTCTGTGTTTACCCGGACGGATGATAAGATAACAACGGCACAAACAATAGTAATTATTAGTTGCTATATGCTTGGATCTGGGGTTCTTACACTTCCAAGAACTTTAACCGAGAGAGTTAAATCTGCAGATGGTTGGATATCAATAATTTTAGGCGGGTTGATCATTATGCTCGCAGGAATATGTATCGTGAAACTGTGTGAGCAATTTCCTGGTAAAACCATTTATCAATTCGTAAAAGAAATTGTAGGAAGTTGGATCGGTAGTTGTTTGAGCACGCTGATGATCCTTTATGTTGTTGCTATATCTGCGTTTCAGATCAGAGTGATGGCTGAAGTAACTATGCTTTATTTACTTGAAGGTACACCTATATGGGCAATTGTTATGTCTTTCATGTGGATTGGATTGTATCTAATTACGAGCGGGATCAATTCAATTGCGCGATTGTTTGAGATTATACTACCGATTACGATCGTTGTTTTATTAATTTGCTTGTTTTTGAGTAGTAGAATATTTGATATTGATAATTTACGTCCTGTGTTAGGAGAGGGAATCTTTCCTGTCCTTAAGGGGTTGAGATCAACAACACTTGTTTTTATAGGCTATGAGATCATGTTCATTCTTCCGGCGTTTATGCAATATCCCAAAAAAGGCGTAAAGGCAATGATTATAGGTACTTCAATACCTCTAGTTCTGTACATAATCACTTTTATTATGGTTGTGGGTGCATTGTCTGTTGATGGAGTCGTAAGAAGTACTTGGCCAACGCTTGATCTCATGCGAAGTTTTGAAATTACGGGTCTCCTCTTTGAAAGATTTGAGTTCTTCTTGCTTGTTATTTGGATCATGCAAATATTCTCGACATATACGATTTCTTTTTATGTGGCATCGTTGGGTCTGGCTCAATTATCGAAAAAAAATATTCAACCTTTCATGTACGGCCTGATTCCGATCATATTCATCGTTGCACTGCTACCCAAAAATATGAATGAAGTATTTAATTTTGGTGATTTCATTGGAATTATGTCTTATTTGTTCATGTTATTGCCTGTACTCCTTCTCCTAATTACAAAAATCTTCAAAAAAGGAGCTGTGAAGGAAGATGAATAGCATGAAACGCTATTTCTTATTTGCACTTTCCATCCTATTCGTACTCTGTCTAACTGGATGCTGGGGTAATAAGGAGATTGAAGATCTGAGTGTTAACGTAGGGCTAGCACTTGATGTTGGCGAGGAGTCTGAATTAGAACAAGAATTGGCTGAAGAAGGCGATAGTTATCCTAAAAAGGACCTCATAACAGTAACGATCCAAACTGTACCTGTTCTTAAAGGGAAAAAAGAACAACAAATGGGCTCTTCAAAATCCTCCTCGATGTATTTGAACACAGAGGAAACAGGAGATTCGATCTTTCAATTATACCGTCAGTATTCTCTTAGGCGGTATCGCCCCATTATCGGACATCATTTGAAAGTTATTGTAATCTCTTCTGAGCTTTCGCGTAAAATGGATTTAGACAAGCTATTAAAATTTATTTTGCGAGATAACGATATTAGACCCAGTTGTCTTGTATTAATAAGTGACGGAAAAGCTAGCGAAGCTCTAAATTCAAGTCAATCCGGAGACATTCCCTCGTTCCATCTCAGAAGTATGGTAGAGAATCAATTTAGAAACAATAAAATATTGGCACCTATGATTCTTACTAAATTAGATGGAATCATGAACTCAGGATCAAGTTTTGTTTTGCAAAATCTGGTTTCTGCCAAAGGGGAAACTGAATTCGCTGGGGCTGGTATTATTAAAGGGAAAATTAATAAATGGATCGGAACTTTAAATGAGCACGAGGTCGAAGGACTGACTTGGATTAAGGGAGAAATAAAAGGTGGGGTAATCAAAGCGTATGATAAGTCGGGTGAAGTTCTTGCTTATGAAATCAAATCTGCAAAAACCAAAATTAAATCAAAGGTACAAGGAAACGATATCTCTTTTCATGTGAGTATACAATCTGAAGGTCGGTTAATTGAGAACTGGGATACAGAACAAGTTCCTACAGACAACGAATTTTTGAAAGAAGCAGAGGGCTATTTCGAACAAGAATTAAAAGATACGTTACATAAAACTGTTCATAAGTTGCAAGAGGATTACCGTGTGGATGTTGCGGGATTCCGTGATAAACTTCGCATACAACACCCTAAGGTTTGGAAAAAGGTTAAAAAGGAGTGGGACGAGACTTTTAGTCAGTCAGATATTACGTACGATGTTAACTTGAAAATTACAGATTTCGGTTCCTCAGCGAAGTAAGGTTGAATAAATCATGTTGAAGAGCGGTTTATCCATTCAAACATGCGTTCTATGGCTACTTTATGAATTGCCAGAGGGAAATGATGTCCTAAGCCTTCATATTTATGTAGCGTAACATTTGCACCGACCTCTTGAAGTTTGTTAGCCATCTGTAGGCCTTGACTGTAGTCAACTTGAGTATCTTGCGTACCATGAATAATAAGAATAGGACATCGGATTTGCTCAGCCATGGCGATAGGGGAACGGGCATGATAAGAGTCTGGAACCTTCATAGGTGATCCTCCGATGACGCGTTTCAGCATTTTACGTAAATCAACACGTTCTTCATAGGTTTGTGCTAGGTCGGACACCCCACTCCACAGGATACATGTGTTAACTTGAGTGATATCGGTAACCGTTTGAGTTGCATTGATGGCTCCTCGTGAGAAGCCCATTACGGATATTCGATCTGGATCAACAAAGGGAAGGCTACTTATCAAACGGTAAGCAGACAAAACATCTTCTTTATCTTGTCCACCGAATTCATCTCGACCTTCACCGCCTTCTGTTCCACGATAAGAAGGCGCAAAGATGATGTGTCCGTAATTAGCAAATTGCTCAAGCCACTGTGTCTTGACACTTCCAACTCGTCCAATGCCACCACGGCAATACATAAGCACTGGCCATTTGTGCTTCTTGATATCTTGCTTGTCTGGTTCTATAGAGCTCGCGAGCTGGGTTATGGGTAATTCTACGGAAGGATAGAACGATTCTATGCATGTCTGTAAATCCGACACAGGGATTTTGTAGCCATGAGGTAAGCAAAGATATCCCTTTACCTTCAACCCCTCTGATATGTACGTTATATGAAACATCATGATGTAATGCCCTCTATTTCTAGTTTTTTTGTGTACGATATAAGTATATCCTAATACATAATAGTTGAGACAACATAGCGTTCTAACCATTCAATATGAACAATTCTTTCTTGTGAAATTTACAACCCTAAGATAGTTAAATATAAAAAGCCTAGTTTCTCGATTTTAACACCGAAAAACTAGGCTTTATGTTCCATAAAAACAAAGTGTTGACTACGGAGGAGTATCTAAAGCAATAACAAAATCACGAAATGGCTATGCTACTACTGACTTTCGCTACGCAACCCGAGTGCGGCTATCAGGGCGATGATCACAGCGGCTGTCGCTGCTAGGAATGCATCTGAGTATGATACAGCGTCCAGCACATATAAGGGATTTATGGAGTTATCAGCTTCTCGTCGAGCTGATAATAATGCCCCAATAATTCCAGCTCCTGTACCTGCTCCAAGGTACAAGGCACCTTGAAATATTCCCATTCCTACTCCGACTTGTTCTTTCCTAAGCGCACTTACCGCAGCGTTATTGGCGGGGGAATTCGTAAACGCACAAGCAATACCTACGCCTAGGACTCCCAGTGAAACCAAAAAGGGAGAAGCTCCAGAAGCAAATGTCGATAAGAATAGAGTTGAAATTCCCATTATTGTTAGTCCTGCAATAATCGGACGTTTAGTCCCCACCCGATCAGAAATACGACCAACTAAAGGCGAAAGAATCGCCACAGCCGCACCTCCCGGCAATAGTGTCATTCCCGCTTCTCCAGGGGAGAGACCATTCACTTCTACGACTAGCAATGGAACGAAAACAAGAACTGAGAAATAGGCAAACATAGAAAAAAAGGCTACAATGACCGAATTCACATAAAACTTATTTTTGAACAGGACAGGAGGTACAAATGGATTCTCTGCAGTGACAAGGCGCCAGATAAACCCTAACAAAGCCAATAGAGAGCCAATTAGACTACCTAACGAAGAGAACGAAGCAAAACCCACCGTCTCTCCTTGTGTTATGCCAAAAAGAAGAAAACCTACTGTAAGTCCGAGCAAAACCCCACCGATGAGATCAAATCTTCGATGCTTCCCATCCGCTACCGTCGGTGTGATCGTCGGTAGCGCATAAAGTGCACCAAGAACGATAATTATGGACAACAAAAACGTGAACCAGAACAGAGATTGCCAACCTAAAAATTGACCGACCACTCCTCCAAAAATCGGACCCGCAGCTGTTCCGACACCAATACATCCTGCTATGGTGCCCAGAGCGCCCCCTCGTTGTCCTTTTGGAAAAACCTTCGAAATGGCGACGACTGAAAGAACGGGTATAGCTGACATTCCAGCCCCTTGAACCATTCGTCCCAAAACCAATAAGGGAAGGTTAGGAGCAAGAGCACAGATAAGACTTCCAATCGCCAATATCAAAATGGCAAAAGAGAACAGCTTCCGCAACTCAAAGAAGTCCGACATACGGCCATAAAGGGGAACTCCAATAGCAAGTACAAGTGCTACACCACTTATCACCCAACTAACTTGAGCTTTCGAGGCTTCTAAATCTTCGCTTATAAGAGGAAGAACTGGATTGACTATATCAACCGTTATAGCAGCCACAAGTGAAGATAGAACGAGTATCATCATTAAGAGCCTTGTAGACATTTGTTTTTGTGATGTTCTAAATTCTTTAGATTTTATATTAAATTTCATTATGTTTACCTCCTAAAATTGTGTGTTGTTATTTTAGGAGGCTAAATCTATGGATTTCACCAAAATCCTCACCCCATAATTATTTTAATTTGTACTACTAAACTAAACACAGGTTTGTTTAACTTGATTCCATTTTTGTATTATATTGTTTATAAATTTCACCTTTAGCACACAAAAAAAAGGGGCCGTATATAGAACCGGCGCCTAGTCATTACGTTGCATTTAATTGCAAACTAATTAGGTACATTCGTTTTTGCACATATTAATATAAAGTGGCAAAAAGCTTCCGGTTGTTATTTTCATATGATTTTTTTTCAAATATTTGCTTATAAAAGGGCAGACGGGTCCCCATAGTTACCACATCTCCAGAAATTTTCATATTTTTTCCAAACTCTACATGTATGAACACATTTTCCATCGCTTTTTGCCTCCTTTCTCACTTAGTTATTCTGCAATTATAATCTATATGAATAAAAAAGTAACCACCCTAAAAAATTCTGTCTTCTGCTCTTTTTGCATAAAGAAGAATGGTTAGGTGCCCTAATAGCATAATGTTAATGTAAAAGGGGGAATTTGATGCTTGGAAATATGTGGTGGGTGTTCTTGGCGGTTATTATAGGGAGTGGTCTGATAGCTTACATTTATCTAAATAAACTTAGGAAGATTATTGGTTATCACTTAGGCATGAATATTGCGATGACAACAAGCGGTGTCTATGGTTTGGCCATAGGAGCGGTCCTCGGAGCTCAATATCATCAAAGTTCGTCTGTGGTTACGATTGCAACGACTTTACTTGCTGTCCTTATTGGAGTTCTATTCGGTTCGCTTATTGATTATCAGACATTGGTAGCGGGAGTAACCAGTGGAATCATGTCAGGGTTAATGGGGCCAATGCTGGGGATGCACTCCAATGATCCGATGCTTATTGCCGTATTCTGTACGATTCTAGTGCCTGTCTCTTCATTTATGCTTTGTTATTCTGTTAAATCATAATCCATTATATGGTTTATTATAAAGATGCCTTTTGTTATACTTCATGTATTGTTGGTCACACTAGAGGTATACGTTACAGGTAGGAGGGAAGTCAGAATGACACGTAATATACAAACTGTACCGTATGGATATGTGCCACCGATAGAGAAACGTAAGGGAACGTTGGTGTTCTACGACTCTTTTGAACACACGACAGACGATGAGTTAGAAGCTGCACTTCAGACGACAATGAAGCATTCCTTCACGAAGCTCGTTCTATATCCACTTCACGAAGAGACGTTGAGACGTATGTCCCCACAAGATGAAGTAAGCGCACTTTACAAGCGTGAGAAGCGGCTGAACTTATGGACAAGTGGGCTAGATCATTCCGTTGTTGTTATGGAAGGATGGGAAAGTAAACGTAAAAAATATACACCCATAGAATCTGCTCTTCGTCATTTGACCCATATGTATCCGGCGCCACATTTCTTGTATCTAACACCAGAGATGGCTAACTTATTTGCTTCCTTTACTTCTTTTGAGGAGTGGATTGTAAAGATTAGGTTGATTCTTTCATCAGAGCCAGTCACGTTACATCCGAAGCTGGAGAAGTACAATCATCGCTGGAAGACTATACACAGTATGGATGATGCAGAATGATTATGTGGCTCATAATCTAATAGAATCCTGACCCTTATTATGGGGTCGGGATTCTATTGTTAATTGGATACTTGCTTGATAGAGTGATTTTAATTTGTCATCCGACTCTTTATATATTGTCCTCTTTAGAAGCAAGTCCTGCGATGTCGATAGAAACGTTTACTACGAGAAGTCCTGTCATCTCTTCAACTGCCTTTTTCACATTTGCCTGAAGCAATCGAGAAACTTCAGGAAGAGAGATTCCATACATGATAATCACACGCAGACCAATCTCCACCTCTTTTTGGTTCAGTTTTATATCTACTGCTTTATAAAAATTTTTACTACTGACAGATTTTTTCCCCGCTAGCACGCCTGCTATGCCAGGTGTTTCTTGAATAGCTATTCCAATGATCTTTGCAATCACTTCTTTAGCAATTAAAATGTTGCCGATATTAACTTGAAGTTGGTTGTTCATGTTATGGACTCCTTTGACTATAATAATGTTATCTTAAATGCCTTTGTTGCCTAAAAGCAAATTCTGTTAAAATAATTAGGAATAAAGTCGTTTATCAACGGTTTTTAACGAATCTTTAGACAATCTTTAGGTTACACTTAAGACAATTTTAGATTGCAACAGTATAATGATTATTCAATATCTATTTATGATTTGCTTATATTTTCATAATGGGAAACTTAGGAAGATGGCGGGAATATGCTTTATAACATTTTGATTGCTGATGACGAACCGGAAATAACAGAATTACTGCAATTGTATTTAGAGCAAGATTATAAGGTGATTACAGCAAGGGATGGGCTTGAAGCGATATCGATTGTACAAAGCCGCCAAATAGACCTGGCTATCCTTGATATTATGATGCCCGGTATAGATGGACTGCAATTAATTAAAAAAATTCGAGAAGCCCATCAGTTACCTGTGCTATTCTTATCTGCTAAGAGTCAACATCACGACAAAATTCTAGGTCTTGGATTGGGAGCAGATGATTATATTTCCAAGCCATTTAATCCGCTAGAAGTTGTTGCACGTGCTCAAGCGCTACTGCGAAGAGTCTACCACTTCGATGCGGTGGGCACACAACCGCAAGAGAACGAGAAGGTAATTATTGGTGAACTCATACTTGATCGAATGCAATGCAAGCTCATGTGTAGCGGTCGGGAGGTCTTACTAACTTCAACAGAATATAAGATCGTTAGCTTATTGCTAGAACAACCGGGGCGTGTTTTTACACGTAAAAAGATATATGAATCCGTCTGGGAAGACTATTATGCTCATGAGGATAGCACGATTATGATGCATATTAGCAATATACGAGAAAAAATTGAAAGAGATCCCAAGCAACCGGTATACTTAAAAACAATCAGAGGATTGGGGTACAAAATTGAAGCGCCTATGGAATTATAGAGGGGAAAGACAGTTACAAACCTCACTCACTTTCGATTTTTTTTGGTTCAATTTTTTGTTGCTATTATTGATGGCAGGCATTTTCATTATCGTGATGGTGGATTTAGATTTCAGGGTTAAGTCAGACCGGATTCTTGATCCGGATTTGAAATTCGAAGCTAAATTCTATGTGAACGATACCGAGGATTTAATAGAAACGAATCGACTTGTGAAGAGCGGCGGTTGGTTAGAAGAGCTCGATGAGGAACGTCGCGTTATCAAGGTACAAGGGATAAAACAAGACGACCTTAATCAATATTCTGAAAGTGAGTTGTTGGCGCAGCTTGAGAATCGTAGTGAGCAACTTTATTATTACTCTTTAGCTGTTCTAGACCAGAATGAGACATCACGTTATTTAATTCTGAAAATGCCACGGGAGAATGTTGGGATAACGGTACAAGATGTACAATCTAATTCCGAATCGGTGCCCCCGTTTTATTTGTATTTATTTGTATGGATAGGGCTCATGCTATTGCTCATTTTTGTCTATAGTTACTGGGTAGCACGGCGTATTAATAAACCCCTCAACCAAATATCCAAAGGTCTAAATCGAATGATTGAAGGCGATTATAGTACGCGTATTTCTTTGGAAGCAGAGAAAGAATTCATCCAAATTCGGGACACATTTAACTATATGGCAGGTGTGATTGAAGAAACATCTGCTGAAAAGAAGCATGCAGAAGAAAGTAAACAGCGCTTAATTGTGGATTTATCACATGATTTAAAAACGCCAATTACAAGTATTCAGGGATTTGCTCAAGCCTTATATGAAGGTCGTGTTGAAGATCACGAACGTCAGCAGCGCTATTTGAGTTATATCTATCATAAATCCATTCAAGTTACGAGACTGATTCATAATATGTTAGACTTGTTGAAGACAGATTCACCGGATTATCTTGTGAAGATTGAACGTAATGAAATGAATGATTTCCTGCGTGAAGTCGTGGCTGATATCTATGGTGATATTGAACAGAAAAAATTTATTCTAGAGTTGAATATACCCAACGAACGTGTTTATGCTGTATATGACTCTGAATTATTATCCAGTGTGATCCGCAATTTAATTGCTAATGCGCTTACCCATAATCCAACAGGAACCTGTTTGCGTCTGGAATTAATATCATTTGACGATGATGTTGTCATAGAAATTGCTGATACGGGTGTAGGTATTCCTAAGCAATTGAGAAGTACAATGTTTGAGCCCTTTGTCCGTGGGGATGAGTCAAGAACGGGAAATATAGGTACAGGGCTTGGATTATCTATTGCGATGAGAAATACAGAAAAAATGGGGGGAACACTTGAACTGCGTGAACATAGTAAAGAAGTAACGTTATTCACCATTCGTTTGAAGAAGAATTAACATAAATTGGAGGAAACATCTTGACCTCATTGAACCGATTTATCAAAATGTGTATCGCTGTTATTTTAGTATTTGCTATTATTTATTTGGGGTCGCTTGTTGATTTTATTTTTAAGCCATTACTTTCGTTATTAACTGTTGTTATGGTTCCATTAATGCTGGCCTCTTTCTTTTATTACCTATTGCGCCCGCTGGTCAATTGGATGGAACGCCCTAAATTAAACAGGTCTTTGGTTATTCTAATTATTTATTTAGTTATAGCAATCCTACTCGTCCTTTTTATCATTGGGGTATGGCCTTCTTTACGCACTCAATTTTATAATTTAATGGATAATGCTCCGAATCTGCTCAATGCGTTGAGTAAGCAGGTACAAGAACTGGAACAGAACGGAATTCTGTCGGTCATTCTTCCAGAAGGAGTGAGTCCGTTATCTCAATTGACTGAATATCTGAACAAGGGATTATCATTTTTGACTAATTACGTAGCAGGTATGTTTTCTTTTTTCTCCAATTTTGCGGTCATTCTCTTTACCTTCCCGATCCTTCTATTCTATATGTTGAAGGAGGGCGAGAAATTTGGTCAGAAAATTGTTAGTTTTATGCCTAAACGTTTCCGTGAAGAAGGTAATAAGGTCATGCAAGATATTGATCATGCTCTTAGCAATTTCATTGTGGGCAGGGTTGTTGTCAATGTTGCACTCGGCGTACTCATGTACATTGGATTCCTTATTATAGGTCTGCCTTATGCGCTTTTGCTGACTGTGGTAGCCATTATAATGAACTTTATCCCTTTTATTGGTGCCATTCTGTCTTCCGTACCGATTGTTATTATTGGCTTGATCGAATCGCCCTCCGTTGCCATTTGGTCTTTAGTTGTTATTCTAGTCGCACAACAAATTCAGGATAATATTATATCACCATATATTTTCGGCAAACAGCTAGATATTCACCCACTTACTACGATCATATTGGTCTTAGTGGGTGGTGATGCGTTTGGCATCATCGGTATGATCGTCATTATTCCCGGATATATGATTGTCAAAATCGTAGTTATTAAGGTGTATCAACTGTTCTTCAAACATAAATGGGAAGATGCTTAAAGGTTGATCCTAGCGATGTGGTCTGACTGAATTTAAAATAAACATGAAAGAACCTTCCGTGCCACTAATATAGTGACGCTGAAGGTTTTTTTGCGTCAATGAAGATTGAATTGGGTAAATCATGAGTACGTAAATAAAAATCCCTTAGATGGAAATCATAATAAGAGCATGAATGGTTCATTGAACTTGTGAATTAGACAGATGCATAGAATAAATATAATGGAGGACTAGTGTAATGGACAACAACAAGAATCCTCAAATCCCTCAACCCAAAACATTCGGTCCACTCGGGAATTTACCCCAGTTGAACATAGAGGAACCCGTTCAGTCGATGGTCAGACTGGCAGATGAGTTCGGACCTATTTTCAGAATGGATTATCCAGGGGGAAGAAGCGAGATTTACATTTCCGATCAAGATTTGGTGGCTGATGCGTGCGATGAGTCTCGTTTTGATAAAAAAGTGTGGGCCCCTTTGCAGAAGGTCAGTGCTTTTACAGGAGATGGGCTGTTTACAAGCGCTACAGAGGAACCCAATTGGCAAAAGGCACATAACATCCTTCTACCTAGCTTTAGTCAAAGAGCGATGCAGGGATACCACAACATGATGGTTGATATTGCGGTACAACTTGTCCAAAAGTGGGCACGATTGAATCCAGACGAAAGCGTCAATGTTCCGGAAGATATGACCCGTCTTACACTTGATACGATCGGCTTATGTGGGTTTGATTATCGTTTTAATAGCTTCTATCGTGATCAGCCCCATCCTTTTATTGTTAGTATGGTTAGAGCATTAGATGAAGCGATGAGTCAGCTGACCCGTCTAGGGATTCAAGATAAGTTGATGCCTATGACAAAACGTCAGTTCAAGCGCGATATCGAGGCCATCAACTCCCTAGTGGATAACATTATTGCTGAGCGTAGACTGAGTGGGAATCAAGACGCAGAGGATCTACTCTCTCGAATGTTAAATAATAAAGACCCTGAAACAGGTGAAGGTATTGATGATGAGAATATTCGCTATCAGATTATTACCTTCTTAATAGCTGGACATGAAACAACGAGTGGTTTACTTTCTTTTGCAATATACTATCTTCTGAATAATCTAGATAAGCTACATAAGGCTTATGAAGAGGTGGACCGTGTTCTAACGGATTCAACCCCAACTTATAAGCAGGTTCTTGATCTCAAATATATTCGAATGATCTTGAGTGAAACTTTACGTTTATGGCCAACCGCGCCAGCCTTTTCTCTATTTGCCAAAGAGGATACGATCCTTGCTGGGAGATATCCGCTGAAGAAGGGGGAAAGTGTGAATGTTCTAATCCCTAAGCTTCATCGCGATACGAATGCATGGGGGGATGATGTAGAGGATTTCAGACCCGAGAGATTCGAGGATCAGAGCCAAGTACCACAGGATGCTTACAAACCTTTCGGTAACGGACAACGGGCCTGTATTGGACAGCAATTCGCATTACATGAAGCGGTACTCGTGCTTGGGATGGTACTTAAACATTTCGAGTTGATAGATCATACTCATTATCAGCTTAAAGTGAAGGAAACATTAACCCTCAAACCGGATAATTTCACAATACATGTTCGTTCTCGACAGCCGATGGAATTGAATATGTCTGTAGCCGACAAATCATCTAGCACGGGCAAAGATGACAATCGAACCAATCAGGAACCACAAAGTGTCTCAATTATCGGAGCAAGTCACTTGTCGCTGTTAGTTCTTTATGGATCTAACTTAGGTACAGCCGAAGGTATTGCCCGCGAACTGGCGGATACCGCTCGTTTCTATGGTGTCAGAAGTGAGGTGGACACCCTTAACAACCGAATAGGGAAATTACCGAAAGAAGGGGCAGCTGTATTTATCGTTACCGCCTCTTATAACGGCAAGCCACCTAGTAATGCAAGTGAGTTCGTGCAATGGCTTGAAAGGGTGGAACCAGGTGAACTGGAAGGTGTTAATTATGTAGTATTCGGTTGTGGAGATCGAAATTGGGCCAGTACGTATCAAGATGTGCCGAAATTTATCGATAAGCAACTTGCTGATAAGGGAGCTAGAAGACTCTCTCTACGTGGAGAGGGAGATGCAAGTGGAGATTTTGAGAAGGAGTTGGAGGACTGGCGAGATCGCTTGTGGCCTGACGTAATGGAAGCTTTCGAACTGAAATTCAATGAGAAGATGGACAAAGAGCGCAGCTCATTGACTGTTCAATTTGTAAGTGGCTTAGCAGGGGCACCGCTTGCTCAATCTTATGAAGCCGTACACGCTACAGTTACGGAAAACAATGAACTCCAATTAGTCAATACAGGTAGAAGTACTCGACATATTGAGATCACTTTACCTGAAGGGGTAACGTATCAAGAAGGAGATCACCTTGGGGTATTACCTAGCAATAGCAGAGAGATTGTGGATAGAGTCTTAAGACGATTCGGATTGAATGGTAACGATCAATTGGTTGTGAAGGCGAGTGGGCGTAGCTCGGCTCATCTTCCTTTGGATAGTCCTGTGAGTCTATATGATTTGCTCAGCCATAGCGTAGAACTACAGGAAGCGGCAACTCGTGCGCAACTCCGTGAACTGATGGTCGTTACCGTATGTCCTCCACATAAGCATGAAATTGAAGCTTTGCTTGAGGAGGAAGCTTACAAGGAGCAAGTATTGAAGAAACGGATCTCCATGCTCGACATTCTTGAAAAATATGAAGCTTGCGAAATGTCGTTTGAGCGATTCTTGGAGCTGCTACCACCATTAAAAGCAAGATATTATTCCATATCCAGCTCACCGCGTCTTACGCCGGAGCGATCGAGTATTACGGTTGCAGTCGTACAAGGTCCGGCTTGGAGCGGTCACGGCGAATATCGTGGTGTGACATCCAACTACCTTGCTGATCGTAAGCCCGGAGATGATATCGTCATGTTCGTTAGAACGCCGGAATCTGGATTCCAGCTTCCAGAAGATACGGAGACACCCATTATCATGGTAGGTCCAGGAACGGGTGTAGCGCCATTCCGTGGTTTCTTACAGGCTCGCGCTGCATTGAAGCAGGAAGGCAAGACACTCGGCGCTGCCCATCTTTACTTTGGATGCAGAACCGAAGACGACTTCATATACCGCGAAGAGCTTGAACAATATGAACGGGATGGTGTAGTTACACTTCATACGGCCTTCTCCCGTAAGGGACAAGATGAGAAAACGTATGTGCAACATCTAATGAACAAGAATAAGGAAGAATTAATCGACATTCTGGATCATAACGGCCGACTTTATATATGTGGTGATGGCAGTAAGATGGCACCAGATGTTGAGAAGACATTACAAGAGGCTTATCAAGAGGTCCACACCGTAGATGAACAAGAAGCCAAAGCATGGCTGGATGGACTTCAGAATGAAGGGCGATATGCGAAGGATGTGTGGGCAGGGATTTGATGGATTTGGTGAGGAACAAAGCGTGAAGCATGATTTAAAGATGTAGATAAGACAGTGTGAGGATTCTAAATTTTGGTTACCGTTAACTGAATACCTGATTGGGACAGTCACGACACTAAGGGGGCTGTCTTTTTTTGTCTGGAATTGTAGCAATAGATTCTATAATTTGAAAGGAGAATGGAATGATGAAAGCGAATGTATACTCATCAAGTCAATATGTCATATTGGATCGTGCAGAGAATGGTGATGCGATTGTAGAAACACCTTATATTGATGAATGGATTAAAGCAATTAATAGTGTTCCCGGTCGTAAATCGGATGCTACGGCAAAGTATTGGGTGATTCCAGGGAGGAAATTGGCTATTCTGGTCCTGTGCCATGCATTGCAGGACTTGCCTGTAGTGGTGAAAAGCCCTCACTTGGTGGAGTGGTTTCTTGAGCTTCTACAACTTCACACTGGTGCTGAAAAGGATGCTTTGCAAAAGCTGAGGGACACTTTAAAGATGAAAGGGTATACATTAAGACTCAAAAGGCCTATATAGGGCACGGTGAACGCAGCTTATTCAATGCTACAATCCTATATGGAGACTCAACTTATAATCAATTACTTGTTCCCAGAAGGAAAAGATCGAGATCACCATCTTACTGAATGGTCTCTGCAACATGTTTTTGAGAAAGCTATACGTAAAGCGGGAATATCTAAGCCAGCTACAGTACACACGCTGCGGCACTCCTTGGCTACTCACCTATTAGAGACGGCACAGATCTTCGATACATTCAAGAACTACTAGGACACGCAAGCTCGAAGATAACCGACATCTATACCCATGTCAGCATCAAAGATATCCGCCGCATCCAGAGTCCTTTGGATCGGATGGGGCGGAACATTCATGAACCTGTTAATGGTTGATCCAATCGAAGAAGGCAAATACAGACGAAGGCTCCTATAGAGCCTTAAGGTGGTGGGACGTTGTGAACACGGAAACGTTAGCTGAAATATAACAATAATTTTAGGTAATCTCACGGAGGTATATATGATTAAATATGAGGATTTTACTAATCTAATTTTACAATCTGCAAGTGATTCTGGGTTGGATCCCTATCACATGAAAAATCAAATCGACACTATAAGTTTAGAAAGAAACTTCTCTTTCCTCTGTGTGCCAATTGATGACAATCCTCCACATTTAATTAGAGCAGAAATAAGTTTTCATTGGGATAGTATGTTGACTGCCGAATCAATATACGGTGGGAACTGCTCACTTTACCATGATGAGACCGAAGAGTGTACTCATGATGATCTTGACAATGAAGCATTTACTGAATTAGAAATCGAATATCAATTTGAGATTGATAAGAATTACTTAAACAAGACTGATTTTATAAACAAAGAATTAATTAATACTTTTCAAGGAAGTATGACCCATAACAGTTTACCTTTTATTAGATGGGAAGCCTTTGTAAATCCCGAAGGTAAGGCAGGGGTATCCAAGGTTACGGCCGGTCATCATTGGATTATTAAATTAGAAGAAGAGGAATTTGACTTCGAAGGAATATTCCTTGAAATAAATAACAACATTCAACTTCTTTCAGATATGCCTTTTATCAAGAAGAGCTTTTGAGGGTTATTCAAAGAAGTCTGATACTTCAGATAACAAAGAATTCAAGTATCGGTCCGCGAGAAGCAATTTCGAGGAAGTGATTTCAGCGGACAATCCCGCACTGGCTAAGATAAGAGCTATCTAAGCCGGTGGGGGTTCGTGAATACAAGAACGTTATGCGAAAGTCGGGAAAAGATAAATTGTTGAGGAAGTGAACTCAATGGAGGAACAAAAATTACTTGGTAGTTTTGGCTATATATCCTCTTATAAGTATGAGGTTAAAAAGGAAGAAACTTTAGAGAGAATCTCTTTTTGTGTTGAAAGAATTTCCCTTGAGTCTCCTTATATAAAGATATATTAAGAGGAACATGAGGATTATGAAAGAAATAACCGAATTATTCCTTTAGGTCTCTCCCATGGAGTCTTAGACAACCCTGCACTGGCTAAGTCCGTCGAACCCGGCGCTTTGCTCCTTAAGCCAGTGAGAGCTCGCGAACACCAAAACGTTATAAGAAATCGGGGAAAGACTATACTTGATATTATTTGGAGGATTTTCAATGGAGATTGAAAATGAATTAAAAAAGATCAATGAAAGACTAGAAAATATTGAAATCAAAATTACTCAATTGAATAAAGAGCCGATTGGCGAACGTCCAGCATGGTTAAACTTTATAGTTGCATTTATTGTAGTATTTATTTGTATTTTATTATTTGGAGGCATCTTAATTTTATTTTTTTAGAAGAATTCTAAACTGAAAAGCATTAGTATTTAACAGATATATAGTGCAATGAATAATTAAAATTAGAACATATAGAAGAGCATATTTTGAAAGTGAATTCAGGAAGCCCCTGACATCTTACAACACCATATTCACGCTGCGTCGCTATCGCTCCTTGGTCCGGCCAAAGTTGTAAAAAGTAGTTTTGAAGAAGATGATTCAGTAGCAGGGAAGCAAAGTCAGCCGGACAACCCTGCACTGCCTAACCGCGTCGCGGCCACTCCCTTCAGTCGTTTAAGGAAGTGAGGGTTCGTGAATACAACAACGTTATGTGAAAGGCCTGTAAATTTAAAAACCAAATAAAACATCAATTCATGAAGTGACTAGGGAAATTAAATTAAAAGTAGGTAATGTATGGAATTTGATAATTTAACTTTTATATGTAGTGCATGTAAACAAGTGCCGGAAAAAAACTTAAATGATAAAAAAGGTTTTGAAATGGTTGCGTATGAAGATGTTATGGAATGGTCAAATTTTTCGCAAGATGTACCAGATCTGAGTATTAGGAATTGGGAAAGGACTTCAATCCCCCCAATAGCTGGTGAGATGAAAAAAGTACAAGTCCATTTTCCTTTTAATATGTCAGTTGGAGAAAAGTTTTGGACTTTGTTCAGACCTGCTCTATCAAGTTTTAACGGATGGGAGGAACATCCAAATGAAATAGATTCATCAGCAATTATTAAGTGTAGTTTTGAAAGTATTATTTCTAAAAATGAAGAAAGAGCTTGGATAAATATTAAGATCGAAGAAGTAATACGCTTAGAAAGGATCACTGATAAATTCACACAAAAGGACGGAGAAGAATATTTAGGATATTTTAAATTTTTTAGAAAACCATGTAGGACTGAATATAACGATTGGATTTTATTTCAAGCTAGTGCACAAGGGGATTTAGGAGTGTGGGCATTAGTAAAAAAATTTAAATGTAAGACTATTATGGTTGCATATGGTGAGTGGGAATTCCATTCAGACAGAGTATATTGCGGAAACATATTGCTGCCAGAGAATGAGATAAATGAATTAATTGAGCTTTCAGAAACATAAGGTGCTTAATTCAATAAATTCAGAGTGTCCCCAGGAGTTAGGGTAAGAGAGAAATGGGTAATTCTCGCAGACGTCAGGCCCATCATATAAACCAGCTAATCAAAGTCAACTCTACCATTAATAATATTTTAATAGGAAAAAGATAGACGCACTTAAATAAACTAACTCATTAGAGTGAGTTTTAATGGAAATTAAATTCTAATTATAGGATTAACCACATTTAATAGCTTGATCAGACTTCCACATTCCAAAAATAATACGTAAAAGCTTGTGAGAAGTAGCAACGATCGCGACTTTTGCCGGTTTGCCTTCATTGCGTTTTTGCTGATAAAATTGAAAGAGAATCGAATTTCTTGGGCCATGAATTTGCCTGGAAATCGCGCAAATGGTAGCCTGGTAAAGGGCTGTTCGAAGGTACGAAGAGCCTCGTTTAGATATTCGATTCTTCTTAGATTTGAAGGTTCCTGATTCGTGAACAGCTGAGTCTAGCCCTGCAAAAGCTGTTAGCTGTTTAACTGATGGAAACCTTTTTATATCTCCAATTTCAGCGATCAGCATAGCAGCTGTTAGTGGTCCGACACCCGGAATGGTTCGGAGCAAGTGATAGGTTTTAATAGATTCAGCCAGCGACTCCATGGTTACCAAGAGATCATTCATACAGTTCTGGTAGGTCTTCAGCAATTGAATATAGTGCATAAGAACAATCTCCTGGGCCTGGTCCGCCCGAGGACTTTCGGAGAAGCGGGAGCAGGCGGACAACCCTGCGAACCTAACCGCGTCGCGGCCGCTAACTTCGTTCGCTTAAGGTTCTCGGGTTCGTGAATACAAGAACGTTATATGCAATTGGGGCAAGTACTTTAAATAACATTTTGAGGAGTAGATTCGATGAGGTTAGGATTCTTAATTGTTGATATGCAAGCAATTTACTTGCAGGATCAAATGGAAAAGAAAATTGTAGATAAAGCTTGTGAATATATCAATTATGTTGCAGACTTGCTTCGTTCTAAAGACCACGTAGTCATACATATTCAGGACTTAGAAGGTATTCAAGAATCAAATAGAGAGGAATATAATTTTATTCCAGAAATTGAAATCAAGAATAATGACCTAAAAATGACTAAAGAGAACTCGAATGCTTTTTGGAAGACAGAACTAGAACAAATTTTATTGAATCATGGTATTGAGTTAGTCATCATTGCAGGATTTGCAGCAGAGCATTGCGTATTATTTACCTATAATGGAGCAATTGAAAGAGGATTCAAACCTGTAATATTACAACAAGGCATTTTGAGTACACAAAGTGACGTAATCATTTCAACCTACAGAGATAGGAACATGATTTCCTATCCCGTAATTGAATACTTAGCAAATGAATGAGAATGTGAAGGTAACGCAAGATGGCCCCAACAGCATATAACAAAGCATCTGCGCTGCGTGGCATTCGCCCCTTGGTTGTCGGGAGTGAAATCATGGAAGTAAACTCAGACAACACATGACCCGGCCTATGATAAGAGCTATCTAAGGCCGGGTCATGTCGCAGATGCTGATACGTTATGTAAAACCCCTGAAAATTGTAGAACGATACTAATATGAAAGGAGAAAGATTAACTGTAATGAAGAACAATACAAATATAAAGAAATACAAGATTTTATCTCCTATTTATGATTTTTTGATGGGGAATCGTATATTTAGAAATGCTAGGATGAGGGCGTTTTCATTGATAGATATTAAACCCAAAAATAAAGTCTTATTAGTAGGAGTTGGAACCGGAGAAGATATTCTGTTGCTACCTAACAATATTGAGATTTTCGGTATTGATATCTCAAATGAGATGCTAGAAAAAGCACGTAAAAAAACAAATAATGTTGTACTACTGAATATGGATGCAGAATCATTAAAGTTTGAGAATGAGAAATTTGATTTTGTGATTTTAAACTTAATTTTAAGTGTTGTGGAGAATCCCCAAAAAGCTTTGTTAGAAGCAACAAGAGTTCTCTCACCTTCTGGTACCATATTGGTATTTGATAAGTTTTTAGATGAGAATAAAAAACCAAACATTCTGCGTAAAGCTTTGAATATGATCACCTCAATTTTTGGAACAGATATAAATAGAAGGTTTGATGAAATACTAAGAAGTACTCCATTGAATATTAATCACCAAGAAAGTTCTGTATTAAATGGAAATTACAAAATTATTGTGTTAGAGAAATGATTTCTAAGTATGTGCTGATTAAGATTCAACAAATGTTTCACAAGTAATTCGAGGAGGTCAGGTGCATCACATAACAACGTATCTACGCTGCGGGCTTTGCCCTTGGTTAGCAAGAAGTGACAAACGGTGAAGTTGAATCAGCGAACAACCCTGCGAGGCTAAGTCTGTCGGACCCGGCGCGATGCGCCTTAAGCCTCTCGGGTTCGTAGATACATAAACGTTATCTGCAATTACCGATAGAACATTAGAAAGAAGGCGATCTCGTGGAAGTTTTATTAAAGGATATAGACGAAGCTAACTGGCTAGAATGTATCTTTCTAACGACTGATCCTGATAAAAATCATTACCTTGTAGAGAAATTTGTAGCTTCAAATGCAGTTTCGATTGCACAATCAAAGATAGAAAAAGGATGGATAACAAAAGCAATTTATAGTGAAGATACAATGGTGGGATTTACAATGTATGGATATTCAGAGGAGGATAATTGTTTTGAATTATGCCGTATTATGATTGACTATAAATTTCAACGTCAAGGTTTCGGTAGAAAGGCCATAAGTCTAATCATTAAAGAGATGAGTAAGAACAAGGAATGCTCAGAAATATATTTATCGTTTGATCCAGAAAACGATTCTGCAAAAAAAATATATGAAGAATTTGGATTTGAAAATACAGGTAAAATCGTAGACGACGAAGTTCTTTATTGCATGAAATTATAAGATAAATGTAGGTGAATTCGAGATGCCGGTAACTACAGATAACAAAACATTCACGCATCGGACCCTGACGGTTCCTCGGTCCGCAAGAAGCATTTCGGAAAAGTGAATTCAGCGGACAACCCTGCACCGACTAAGCGCATGGCGCCCAGCCTGACGGCCTTAAGTCGGTCAGGATTCGTGAATGTACAAACGTTATAGGAAATATCCGCAAAAAATTAAAGAAAGGGAGTTTTCCATGGAACTTCAAGATATCAATCAAAAATTAAAAGAAACAAGAGACGAATTACTAGGAATTCTTAATGAATTGAGTGGAGATCAATTAAACAAACGGAAAGACGCATACAGTTGGAGTATTAGTCAGGTATGTCAACACTTAATTAAGACAGAAGAATTATATGTCGTAGCAATAAAGAAAGGATTAAAGAGCAAGGAAGATTCATTCATAGAGAATAAACCATTAGAATTTCTACTTGATAGAAGTAAAAAGATAGAAGCTCCTGACATTGCTAAACCAACTGACGAAATTTTAGAATATCAAGAAATCATTGAAAAACTAAACAATTCAAGAGAAAAGTTATACGAATTATTAAACACAGTAGAAGACCCATCAGTGCTGAGTAGAAGACATTTTATACACCCAGTTTTTAAGGAGATGTTATTAATTGAATGGGTTAGATCACTATACTTGCATGAACAAAGACATATTAAACAAATTAATGAAATTAAAGATAGAGTTAAGTAAGGCTCTTTGCATATTCGAAGAAGTCAGATACATCCTATAACATCGTATTCACGCATCGCAACCTGACGGCTGCTCGATCCGCCCGAGGCATTTCGAGGAAGTTGATCAGGCGGAAAACCCTGCGAACCTAACCGCATAGCGGGCCGGCCCAAACGTGCCTTAAGGTTCTCGGGTTCGTGAATATGAGAGACGTTAGCAGAAATTCGGCAAGATCATATAAAGCGTGGTCTTACTAAGTATCCTTTTGTGATTAAAGTGATATTCTAGGGTATTCTAGTTAATCAAGGGAAGAGTGAATAAATGAAGAAAAGCACAATTAAAAACTTTGAAAAGATCAATGTAATTGGGGATTTTTCATGGAGTAAATGTAGATCAATAAATGAATTTAAATTCACTTCAGTGAAGAACAAATTTTATGAAGATGAAACGATATTAGAGACTTCGATAATCTATGTAACAAACAATAACGAATACAAAATAATTGTAAACTTTAATCATATTGAAAGTCTGAAATTATCGATTGACAGTAAAGAGATTCAATTAGATATATTTGAAATAATCGATATAAGAGAAGACGGTTGGAATTCATTAAATTACTGGATAAGGGATAGGCAGCGTCAAGAATTATGTGTAAATGAAAATAACCTTATCTTGTAGAACTAGGGTTAGTCTTTGGTGGAGAACATAGCTAGCAGTTCTGAACGAGCTTTATCAAAACCAATGTGACAACGGGTAGCAAAGCGTTGGTTATAGCTTTCAAACTGTGCAACCAAGAATTTTTCTAGTGCTTCTTCATGGGGGAATTGCTCCTTACGATTCGTGTATTTCTTAATCTGTTTGTTAAACGACTCGATTAAATTCGTCGAATAAATGCTTCTCCATATCGGCTTAGGAAAACTGTAAAACGTAAAGATATAGGGGTTTTCTCGTAGGGATTTAATGACCTTAGGATAAGCGGTTTTCCACTTGTCACAGAAGGCTTTTAGCGCTTCTTTACCAGCTTGTTCATCGTCGGATCGATAGACGGATTTGAAGTCCTCACAGACTTCTGCTCGATCTGAGACTCGAACTTTATGGGCAATATTACGAACTAAATGAACACAGCATGTTTGGTACTTCGCATGCGGATAGATCTCCTGAATCGCATTCACAATGCCTGTGAGTCCATCGGAGATAAACAGAAGGATTTGTTCGGTACCACGCTCTTTCACGTCCTGGAGCAGTTCTTTCCAGATGTAAGCTGATTCGGTCGGTGCAACGGCGTACGTGAGTACTTCCTTGGTGCCATCCTCACGAATTCCTACGGCAATATAGACCGCTTCCTTAGATACGGTTTTACGCTTAACCGCGATATAGGTAGCATCGATATAGACGCACACATAGCGCTTCTCAAGTGGTCGTTTCATAAAAGCATCGACATGTTCGACCATTACTTTGGTCATGTTCGATACGGTTTGCGGCGTGTAGTGGTGACCATACATTTTCTCGATTAGGTCGGCAATCTCCGTCATCGTGACACCCTTTTGAAACATGTGAATAACGAAAGATTCTAGCGTGTCATTTGAGCGTTTATACGGTGCTACGGTCTGTTGCTTAAACTCTCCATTACGATCTCGAGGAATGTTTAACTGCAGGTCCCCATACTCGGTATGAAGCGTTCGACAGTAGCCACCGTTTCGAGAATTACCTGAATTTACGCCTATACGGTCATATTTTTCATAGTCTAGAAATGCAGTAAGTTCCGTCTCTAGCAGATGATTCATGGCAGCTTCTAAGTGATTACGAAAAACCTCCGTCACATCTTTTTTTGTGACTAGAGCTTGAACTAAATCTGTTGTAAAATGATTCATAGGGAAGACCTCTCTCTGTGAATTTTGTGTGGTAACTCAATTCTACAAGAAAAGGTCTTCCTTTTTCTATTTATCTATTTACACAAAATATTTTACGCTCTCAAGGGATATTGTGACTGATGACATCAGCTTTTATTGCAATGATATAGAAATAATATTAGTAGAACAAATTAAGTAAGCATATCAAAGAAGTGCCGAACATCAGCTAACAAAACATTCCTGCATCGTCGCATGCGCTCTTGGTCGCCATAAGGATTTTCGAAGAGGTAGAATCGAGGCGACACATCCAACCGGCTAAGTCTGACGACCCGGCACTCCGTGCCTTAAGCCGCTTGAATGTCAGGAATGCGCAACGTTAGGTGCAATTCCTGCAATTAAGCCAAGAAAAGTAGCTCAAATGAAGTATAGCTATGTGTCAGGAGGTAATTGATTTTGGATAGGGTAATTAAAAGTGAGTTAATTGGAGTATTTGTCTATGAAGGGATTAGTAAAGCATATAGTCATAAAGGCGGCGACATACATTGGTCACTGGATATGAGGGATGAATCTGCAGATTTTAATGAGATGATGAAAAGAGCAGAAAAACTTTTTTTATGTATTCAAGAATTTGATGAAAATGCAAAGTTAGCTATAACAGATAAATTAATTAATTACAAAAATGATTTTTGGCCCGAGTATGATGAGAATGATGAAAGCTTAAATTGGGATGATGTAGATGCAGGGAAATATGATGTAACAAAAGAAAAGTTTGAAAGAGCTATTACTCTTCTCGACATTGTAATCAATGATAACAATATATACTGTGAATATGATGATGGAGGGTTATTTGGTGGTCACAGAATACATGTTTATTTTAATAATAAATACAAGTTATTAAGTGCAGATATATAATTTAATGGGATATGACAGATAAATGATACTTTTTATTTAAATCCTAACACATTCACAAAGATCTAACGAACCTTTAAGTAATCTCGAAGAGGGCAGGAACAACACCTAACATCGCATTCAACGCTGCGGGCCGGCAAGCCTACCCTTGGTCCGGAAGAGGCATTTCGAGGGAGTGATTCACAGGACACATTCAACCGGCAAAGTGGCTGAGCCACCCGGAACTACGTGCCTTAAGCCGCTTGAACGTCGTGAATGCGGAAACGTTAGGTGAAATCAGTGCAATATAAAACCAAAACATAAAAAACTTGTGACAAAACATTACTTCAATTAGTTTTTTACATAAAGGGGATTAGATCAAATGCCTTTGATGAGATTTATGGTACTTGCAGATTTTGCTGTATGTTATAACAAGTTTGAAGACATTGAACCTGAGAAATCTGAAGAAGATCAATTTTTAGTAAATTGGGAATAATTACCAGAAGATATATTACAAATTAATAAAATGGAGTTGAAGAATGGTAGTTGGATAATACCTCAAAAAAACAAATTGATTATAGATCTTGGCTGGTATCCTGATTCAGATGCTAATGGTTCGTATAAATTAGTTTTAGTTAATGAAGAATGGGAAGTTATATGGAGTAAGAAATCAAAGGATAGATTCGAAATCAGGGATACATTAGAAGAATGGATGGATCAGATTTATCAAGGCAAAAATAAATAAATAAAAAGATAAATATATTGTAGATGATTTCGAAGAAGGCACTGACATCACCTAATACCGCATTCCTACTGCGGGCATTCGTCCTTGATCGCTAAGAAGGATTTCCAAGGAGCTTATTCAGGCGATCCATTCAACCGGATAAGTCTGACGACCCGGACCTACAGTCCTTAAGCAGCTTGAACGTCAGGAATGCGCGAACGTTAGACGAAAGCCCTTAATAATTAATATAAAAAGAACTGGGGTTATCCTATGAAGATAATCGTTAATAAAGAATTCGCATGTAAACTAAGTGTTATGCTTGATAGTAAATTAATATGGTACAAACACTATCAGTTATTTTGTGATGATATTATCCAAGAGTACACGAAGCCTCCGTACTGGGTAATAGAATTATCAATTGTTCGATTTCAAGCAGCGGCAGTAGATATTGTTAATAAATATATACATTCCGAACCATTTTTAGAGATTAACTATGGGGATCTTTCTGACCAATACATTGCCTGTTTATATTTGAAATATGTAACAAGAGAAATATCATGGGCTAATTTCCTTTTTTCATCAGGACAGCATTCCGACAGTTGTCAAAGTGTTAAAGAATCTTGTGAGTATTTTTATGAATTACTTAATGAATATGAAGACTCTGATTTCAATACTGAACTAGAACAAAAACAAAAAAATGAGATATATGTAAAATTTATAAATGAAATTGATGAAATAGATCTTATCTATCAAATGTTTAAAGAATACTACCAAAAATTTATAACAAGAAAAGAATATAAAAAATAGTAAGTATTTCAGAGAAGAAGGGCCATCGGCTAACATTGCATTCCTACATCGTCGCTGTCGCTCCTTGATCGCCAAGGTGAACTTCGGAGAAGTTTAACCGGGAACAAAACATTTAAAGGAACAATTATTATTGAAGGTGAAGAAATTCCAGTACCAGAGAATCAAAGAGAGTTAGAAATAAGCTTTTTCAAGGAAATGAACGGAGTAATTGTGCATTCATATATTGAGAATAAAACTGCAAATTTATATCAATATGGAGTTATATATATAAATCATAATTTTAGTAAGGTTACTATTTCAGTTTTTGATATTAAGGAGAAAGAAAATAAGGGCTGTAGCTCGGATAATGGACAAATGATACAATACCCGCATCAAATAGAGAAGAAGCTCTTAGTATCTCAAATGAATTAATGAAAAAGTATTTAAGAGGATTGATTTTGAAGTGAGTTTTGAATATTCAAAGAAGGCACCTACATCATATAACAACCTATTAACGATTCTCATCGGCTCCAGGGTTTTCAGAGATGTGGATTCAGGCGGACAACCCTGCGAACCTAACCGCGGCCGGCGACTTCCTCGTCTTAAGGTTCGCGGGTTCGTGAATACAGGAACGTTATCGGAAATTCGGTAAATGGTAAAAAAATATAAATTCAAAAAGAACTAAAGGAGATAAAGTGATGATTAAAGGCTTTTCGAATTTGTTGCAAATATTCCCGACAACTGACTTTTACAAAACGGCAAGCTACTTTGAGGGATTGGGATTTAGATCTGTCTATTATCTTAATTCGGTGGAACCTCATGTATGCCTTTATCGAGATTCGATTGAAATTGTTCTTACTAAATCAAAGAATGATAAAATTCAACCCAATAGATTAATTCATGGATACGGTTATGATGCGTACTTGATAACAAGTGAACAAAAAGAAATAGAAAATGAATTTATTAATTTAGGGGTAAAGATCATTCGCCCGTTAGCAAGAACGGATTATAACAATAGTGAATTTGTATTTGAGGATATTGATGGAAGATGGATTGCTGTTGGAAAGAAACAAAGTGAATAAAAAAAGACTTTAGAAAAATAAAGTAACAATTAGAGAGTGGCATCAACGAGGCCCGAACATTCCGATAACATCATATTCACGCTGCGATCCATAGCTCCCAGTGTCTGTCAGAAGATAAGTCGAGGAAATGGTGTCAGGCAGACAATCCTGCGAGGCTAAGTCTGGCGACCCGGCGCTTTGCGTCTTAAGACTCTCGGGTTCGTGAACACAAGAACGTTAGGCGAAATCATTGCATAAAGAGGAGAAGATATGAATATCAGAGGTATTATTCTTGAAGGCTATTCAAATGCTGGAAAGACATCAGTATTACGAGCAATCAAACAATATCAAGCTCAAAATGAAACAGCTGAGCGAAGTGTAGTTATTCTTGGTGAACATTATTCTCAAATATTGAACAATGTTCATGGACAGTACATAACTCTATCACGAGATGAACATTTAAAATTACTCCGTGAAAGAGTAGATATGTTAAAACAATTAAATGATTGGGCAGTTAAATTAGGTCCGGCATCTAGAAGATCAAGGGGATTGTTTTTTGTATTAGAGCGATTTCACTTAAATCATAGAGTTACTTTCCCGGATTCGGACAAAGAAGAGATATTTAAACTGGAGGAGGATTTAGTAACACTCGGCTCAAAGTGCATATTACTCACAATATCACCTGAAATAGTGAAAGAAAGAATTATGAGTAGAAATCCTGAAGAATGGATTAATAAATCAGATGAAGAGACTATACAAGCTTGTAAGGAATTATTAAATATTCAAGAACAATTACGAAATCATGCTGGTAAATCTAAAGTTCCAACAATTGAAATAAATACTGACTCGAAGAATTGGAGTGAGTGTGCAAGATTAATCATAGATGGCAATGACTTCGCCTAACACCGTTTTCCTGCCGCGTCGCGTTCGCTCCTTGGTATGCCCGGGGGTTTTCGAGAAAGTGGATTCAGGTAGACAACCCTGTAAGGCTAAGTCTTGCGACCCGGAGCTGAAGCTCCTTAAACCTCTCGGGTTCATGAATACCAAGCGTTATAGGAAATTAGCGAGCATCATAAAAACACTGTATAAGCAATGATCATCTATTTATAGATGTTTTTCAGCTAACGGGCAGTATAACAGAATTCAATAGTGTAGTTAAAAAGGAAAATATGCAGGCTTCAACAAAAGTATAGAGCAGATTATATTTCGCTGTTGTGAAAAGAGGAGAAAATAAAAAATGGATGAGGCTTTAGTTATTAAAGCATCGAAACTCTACGGCATAGCCAAAGAAGAATGCAATTTCATTGGTGGTTTTCAAAATTTGGTCTACTCATATTCCAAAGAAAACAAAAACTATGTTCTTCGTTTCTCGCATGATTCTCACCGTTCAGACACTTTAATCCGTGCAGAATTGGATTGGATAAATTACCTAGCAGACAACGGATTATCCGTTTGTAAATCAATTCAATCAATACGACAGGTTGATTGTGAAATGGTTGAAAAAAATAACGATCGATATTATGTTGTAGCTTTTGAAATGGCAAAAGGTCAAAAGATTAATATTAACAATGAAAGCGAATGGAATGAAGAGTTCTTTAGCCGATGGGGAAGTATGGCGGGGCGAATTCATTCATTAACAAAAAAATACAAATCAAAACAAGTTAATACTCGACGCCCACATCAATACGAAAAAGATCAAGAGTTCATACATACGATATCTAAGAAACTAGATGATACTCAAACTTTTTCACTTCAAAAGTTTATATATTTATCGGAAGTGCTAAATCCTGACAAGAAAATAGAACATGATTTATATGGCCTAGTACATAATGACATTCATAGAGGTAACTTTCATGTGCTAGGTGGGGAATTGCAATTATTTGATTTTGATGAATGTTCCTATAATTGGTTTGGGAATGATATTGCAATTCCCTTATTCTATTCAGTATGGGAAGCTACGCCAAAAAACATCGAAAGAACTGAATTTGCAAAGAAGTTTCTCTATCACTTTTTGAACGGTTATGCAAAGGAAATTTCAATAACCGATGATACTCTAAAACATATTCCAGCTCTTCTAAAAATGCGTGAGGTCGTATTGCACTTGTTTTTCACAACTCGATGGAATTTAGGTGAATTAACCTTTAAACAACAACAAATATTAAAGGATTTAGAGTTTAATATCAAAAATGACATCCCTTTCTTGGAACTAATTTTTTGAGATCATTTATAAAATCACATGCAACAATTTGTTACACTAACGGATAACGATAGTTAAAGATAACTAAAGTTGATGGGTATTACAAAGAAGACGCTGACATCCTATAACAATGCATTCCTACATCGTCGCTATCGCTCCTTGGTCACCAAGGGGATTTTCAGAGAAGTGAAATCAGGCGACGCATCCAACCGGATAAGTGGCAGATCCACCAGGCACTACGTGCCTTAAGCCGTTCGGACGTTAGGAATGCGCTACGTTATGTGAAATCATTGCAAACTATAATATAGATGAAGTTACAAGGGGAGCGATCCATATTAAGATCCGTATTATTGGAGCTTGTGGTAGTGGAAAGTCTTATATTGCAAAAGAATTGTCGAAGAAATACGAAATAAAATACTATGAGACTGATAACTTTGTTTGGGACAGGACGTTAGAGAATACTAGATACCCAGTTGAAGTTCGGGATGCCAAATTAAATGAAATAGTTACCACAGAAGCGTGGATTATCGAAGGCATACATCATAAATGGGGAATAGAAAGCTTTAAGCAGGCCGACTTAATGTTCTTAATTAAATCTAATAAATATGTAAGGGATTTCAGGATAATTAAAAGATTTGTCAGGACAAGAGTTGGATTAGAACAGTGGAATTATAAACAATCATTTAAGAATCTATATGAAATGCTATTCATATGGAATAAAGGCTTTGATAAAGATAGTATTCAAGAAATCATGGAATTAACTGAGGAATATTCAGAGAAAAGAATTATAGTCAAGGACAATAAAGAAATTATGAAATACATACAAGATTATCTGAATGCGAATTCAGGAAGGCAATGACATCACATAACAGAGTATTCCTGCTGCGTCGCTGACGCTCCTTGGTCGCCAAGAGGAAATTCTGAGAGGTGAATTCAGGCGACACATTCAGCGGCTAAGTTTGACGACGCGTTCCCTACGGTCACTTAAGCCGCTCAAATGTCAGGAATGCGGAAACGTTAGACGAAACCGGTGTAACCGAATATTTAAAAACCTAAAAAGTACTTTAAAGATACAAGTATACTCTAATACATTGGTTAGTTCGCGAGTCAATACGAGTTAATGTATTAGAGTTTGGTGCCGTAACAAGATAGAATCACCCTACCACCAAACCGCGTTGCGACCGGTTTGGGATCTCGAGGCAAAGCCCGACCGTTATATAAAATTGCGCGAAGTAGACCGCCTGTCCGTGGGGGGATTATTAAATGCATTAATCATTTCTTGTGGAGGATTTATGATGAATAAAATGATGGAGTATGGTTTTTTATGCACAAGTAAGGATGAAAAGGCACTAATGAATGCTCTTTATAAATTTTTGGAACCACTTAATAGAACCTTCTCAAAAAGCAATAATAAAGGTATGTTGAATGCGAGACTTCCATATATTTATAAATATTTTTATTGGAATTTGAATTTGAATAAAGAAAAGCAAGTATATGTAGAAATATACCCAAATAAAGATTTAGAAGGGAAATGTAAGTTTCCCAATGAAGACGTAGGGTGGGTATTGTTTGCTAATCTAAAAGATGTAGCACCACCATATCATGTACCTATCGAAGAACAAGAAAAATATCTTAATGATTTTCTAAGTTCATCCAATTTTGATTCTGTAAAACTATATGAGTATAACGATGATGAAGAAAGACTATAGTTGCATGTGCTGTAGTGACAAGAGAGCAGATGGAAATCATAAGGGCAATAAGAACAATAAGACGAATAAGACCAAGACAGTTTTTGAATGTTGATTCGAGATGGCACAGGTATCGTCTAACAGCATATTCACGCGGTGGGTCCTAGCGGACCATTGGTCTGCTTGAGGTATTTTCGATGAAGTGGATTCATCAGTTAACCTTGCACTGGCTAAGTCCGTCGGGCCCGGAGCTCATGACCCTTAAGCCAGTGAGGGTCCGTGAATACGCAATGTTATGTGAAAGTAATGCAAATCTAAGGAGGAACCTAATTGAGATATCAATCAAGAATCATGATGATTATTTTTGGTTTACTACTAGTAGTACCACTGATTTCTTGTAATTTGATAGGCGAGAAAAAACTATCTTCTGTAGAGATTATAAGTGAGAGTAATAAGATTATACAGGATGAAATAAAAGTTGAAACAAAAGATGAAACAGATATACCAGAAGAAAATTCAAAATCAGAATTAAGAGATTTATTAGTGAAAAGTAATGGGTCATGGATTGATGATTCATACAATCTGTATCAAAATAACGAATCGGAAAATAGTATTGATATTGGTAGTAAAGCTGAGGATGGGTTGTCTGGTTCAATTTGTTTCTTTTTATATAATCCGGATCGAGTAACAGATTCTTGTGCAGATTTCACTATAAATAATGATAAAAGTGCAGAATTCACTTTTGATGATGAGTATGGAAAAGGGAAAGGTCTATTGTTGTTTGCTGGGGATGAAATAAGGATGCGCCTTACCTTAGAAACAGCTAACGATGAAATAAAAGAAGCATACATAGGAGAACGTATTTTTATTAGAAATCCTTATAAAGGTCTTAAACACTATGATCCAATTACAGTAATACAAGATAAGACTGGAGATTTATCAAATTATACACTAGAAATATCTGATTCTGTCGAGTGGGGTGAAGGGCTCAAGCGTTCGATATTGGAAGTGGTTAATTTGAAAAATGAAGAAGGTAACATTGAGAAGCTTTATATTGTAAATACCCTGAATAAATTCTTAAAAGAGATTATTGTAGAGTAAATCGATGAAGGCATCACCATCATATAACAATGTGTTCACGCTTATAGGAAATCAGCGGAAATTCCAAAAAATAATAAATGATATCAAATTAAAAGGGAGTGACAAGATGATTTACGAATTAGAAAGAAGTCAATTTCATAGGTGTAGTGATATTGTGAATCGTGGTGTTAATATTGAAGAAAAGGCGATAGTAGCGGGAACAAATCCAGGTAGAATATTTGTTGATAATATTGAAAAACCACGCTCTGCTATGATATGGCTAGGCAATTTGGATGGCTTTATTTTTATTGGCGATTCAAAAAATGATCTCTTTAATAAGGAAATTAAAAAGTATATTGACGAAGTAATCACAGTACAGGCTAAAGAACTCGGCCTTGAATGGTTTGAATGTATCGGTAACCATTCAAGTTGGTATATTACATTCGAAGAAATCTTTAGTGATAGGGAATTAGGATCATGGGATCAAAATGTATATACTTTATCCTCTCGTGAATATAAAACAGAGGGTAGACATAACCTTGATCATTCATTTGTTATCAAAAGGGTAACTAGAGACATGTTAGAATCAGATACAATTTTGAATCAAGAGTTTTTAAAATCCAAAATATTAAAATTCTGGGAAAGTGAAAATGATTTTTTTGAAAATGGTATTGGATTTTGTGTTTTGCATAAAAATGAAATTGCTAGTCTATGCATTACTGGATTTCGTTACAATGAAATACATGGAATTGATATTGAAACTATTGAATCCTTTCAAGGGAAAAAGCTTGCACAAAATGTTGTTCATTCTTTTGTAGAGCATTGTTTCTCTAATGGTTTTACACCGTATTGGGATTGTATGGAAGTGAATTATCCATCAAATGCAGTTGCACAACAAGTGGGTTTTAAAAGAGAATTTAGTTTTAAAGGTTATGAGTTTAAATTATAGATTATCTAATACAAATAAGGCTCTAATTCATAATCAGCGCTTGCTGAAAATAGAATTCTATGCTGATCGTAAGATAATTACGAAGAAAGAATTACCGAGCAGTAATTATACGCCATTCGATTATATTACTAGCCAAACAAATATTGAATTTCATGAAGAAAAAGAGGAGACTGAGGAAGAGAATGACAAAGGTGATGATAAAGATAAGAACAACAATAAATAACAGGAGAACTTGGTGAATAATTGGATTCAGGAGCATAATACATTCAATAATTACAATGAGGTCTTCACATTGAGGGAATTAATTACATAACATTAGTCTGACCGATGCAATTCGTTGTAGTGAATGTTTAAGAAAATTGAAGAATACTCACTAAATGCTTGGCCTGCTCTACAAAATTTTGTTTATGATGGTTGGCTCTTGCGTTTTGCTAATGGATATACCAAGAGATCGAATTCAATAAGTCCTATATACGATACCAATGAACTTAATATTCAAGAAAAGATTAAGTCCTGTGAGAATATTTATACAGACGTTGGCTTGGACACCATTTTTAAAGTAACTCCGTTTGTTAATCCAGTTAATATCGACTGTATCTTAGAAGGATTGGGCTACTATATTGTTGAACCTTCCAGTGTGCAGACAGTAGACTTATCCGAGATTGAAGAATCTCTATTAAACGATGCCATTGTTTCTACTGAAATTAACAACGAATGGGTAGAAATTTTAACTAAATTTAAAAATCTTACAGATTCTAATGTAAGGATAACAAAAGAATTGTTATCAAAGTCGTATTTAATGAAAGGATTTTTTATACTTTATGTTGATTCGGTTCCTGTTGCATGCGGAGTCGGTGTGATTGAAGGAAACTATGTTGGACTTTATGATATCATCACGGACAGTAAATATAGAAATCAAGGATATGGTAAACTCGGATACAAAGAATCATATACATATTGGTATAGGATTAAGAAGAGATTGTGATTAGGTGAAGGAAAAACTTGATATTAAAGGCGATAAGAGAAGGTATGCCTATCATATAAAACCGCTTTCCGCAGTGGGCAATTTAAAGAGCGAATAGAGAATGGGAGAAGGATACAAGATTTTATTAGCTGACTTGAGAGCCATGTTACATAGTACAATACTATATTCACGTATCGGATCATTCGGCCGAATTGGACTTGAATAAGGAATATACACCAGATAACAACCTATTTACGCTATTTGGTTGCGCCTTAGTTACATGAAAGAGTTGAACTCTATTCTCGGAGGTGTTTCTATGGAGAGTATTTTAATAACAGGTGCAAATCGAGGTTTAGGTCTCGAATTGCTGAAAGTATTCAATTCAAATGCATTCTTTACTTTTCCTGTAGTTAGAACGGAGGAATCGGCAGAAACAATTAGAGCGCAATTCCCATATAACTGTAGACCAATAGTGGCGGATTTGTCAGAGGATAAGTCCATAAACAGCATTAAACTGATCTTAGAGAATAGTACAGAATCGCTAGATGTCGTGATTAACAATGCAGGTATTTCAGGTTCGGAATATTTAATAGAGACATTAGGAACCGCAGAGGTTAATAATCTATTTAATATTCATTGTTTAGGTCCTATTAGAACAGTACAAGCTTGCCTTCCTCAATTAAAAAGATCAAATAATCCAAGAATAATTAATGTTTCTTCAAGACTCGGTTCCTTAACACGAATGGCTTCAGGAGAATTTAAAGATCGAGGATTCTCATATTCATATAGAATGGCAAAAGCTGCTCAGAACATGTTTACAATATGTTTGGGTCAAGAAGTTAAGCGTTTCAATATAACAGTGTGTGCAATTCATCCGGGTGAGTTGTTAACAAGAGGTAGGTCAACTGATGCAAATACAGATCCATCAATAGCTGCAGAGAATATTTATGAATGGATAGGGACAATTGATATTAATAGCTCAGGACTTTTTGTTCAACCATTAGTTCAAGACATGCCTTGGTGAGATCTTAGATATGCTTCTAATTGGAAAGATGGAGAGAATATTATGAAATCTAATCTGCATGAGAACTTAAATACATACTGGAAGAACTGGATAAAAAAATCGATAAATCGATTCTCATTTAACTCATACTTACTTTACATAAGAAGAACAGAGATTGAATGGGGAGTACTTGGGATCACTCGTTTGTTGTTCACCAGGAACACGATATTACAAATAAGGCTAGAGCGGGTGAATATGCATTAAAAGTTGTACCAAAACACTGGCACAAGATAATTCAAGAATCAATTAATGTAAGACAAGGCGTAACAAAATCACTCTACCGATCAAAAATTAAAAGAAAACAAGAAGCAATTACATATATGAACTATATTATGGAACAATGTAACAACAAATTTTGAAATGATAGATTTAACAATTCATTTAATGAGGGATGTTTCGATGAAAAAGAATAAAATTAGAGATTTAATTTACGTAAGTAGAACTAATGATCAACAGTGTTTTTATTCCTATGGAATAGAATTTTTTGAATTTATTAATTCAATACCTAATAGACCGGAGAACTTGATACTACTTAACCATCACTTTGATTATGCTAGGAGGAATCAACACACCAATTTCGAATATGTTACAAGACTAGAGATTGAACTATTACTTGATGATGATGTTTATGGATACGGTAATTTCTGCTGGGTGGATTTCGCCAAAGAGGAAGACTTAAATAGGTTGAGTAATGGTCAGATAGCCGAATTATTGTTTTTTTCGCACATGGCTAAACCTATGAAATCCATACCAATGAATCGATTTGCCTATTATGCTCATGATGATGGTTGGTTCAATAAACTTTATGTGACTGACTTGAGAGATTATGAATCCCTATTATCAAATGTAATTATTAATAAATTGGGTTTGTTAACGGGTAGATTATTTCCGAAGTTACCCAGTGATATTTCTTCAATACTCCTAGAATGTACTAGAGAAGGTTTATTTATTGATCTATCCAAAATAATAAAGACCCGAGGTAAATTAAAGATACCAATAGCATCAGTGGGTCATTATACAGACATGGATAAAGTCTATGATTTCAAAGAACATATAGATGAATATAAAGTTATTATTGAATATTCGAATGTAAACAAATCTTGGAAGGTAATCAGAGAAGATTAAAGAGGAAGTTCGGAATAAATTCTCTTTTATAACCATGAATACCATGATTCGATAACAATGAGCATTCTAAAGCACGAATTTCGGGAAAGTAAATGGATTAAAAATTAGTGAATATGTAATACTTGGAAGTATCATAGTAGATGATCTGTTTAACGAGGAGTGATGCTTTGCCATTTACATTTGCACATCCATTATATTCATTTCCAATTAAATATATTAAACCTCGATATTTTAGCTTAGTTGGGCTTGTTCTTGGTAGTATGTCTCCTGATTTTGAGTATTTTATTGCATTAGAGCCATATCAAATCATAGGTCATACACATTGGGGACTATTCTTAGAAGGAATTCCCCTATGTATAGTCATTTTATTATTACTTCAAATAATAATGAAGCCTTTCATACTTCATCTGCCTTCCACGTTTAATATCGATATGAAGTCATACTCATTCATTAGATATTTTGACTTTCGGAAATTTTCGAATTGGATTGTGTTTTTAATATCTGTTGTGGTTGGATTCTATAGTCATATATTTATAGATTCATTCACTCATAAATCGGGATTCCTTGTCATGAATTACCCATTCTTACAAAACAGTTATTTTATTATTCCATTGTACAAGTTACTTCAATACTCACTTTCCATCATTGGTATTGTGGTTCAGATGTGTTTAATAGTTGTGTTAATACGTAAAGCTCCTTATTCAACAAAACCCTTTAGAAGAATCAGTTTGAAGAGAAAGCTAGTGTATTGGTTAATCGTACTTATAACAGCGATAAGCGTCATCATTGCAAAGTTAGTCTTTACTACAAGTACAAATATCATCGGAATCATTATTGTCTCTTCCATATCAGGATTCTTTCTTGGGGTCATTATTGCAAGTTTGATTTTTCGAAAGAACTAAAGATTTAGATTTCTGGTATACCTTTGAAGATCTTTTGGGCTGGATTCCTGTTTCACGATCGTTGTGATAGCATTATTGGTCCGAGAGGGTTAAAGCGGATATATAACAAAAGGACAGCGAGTAGTCCTTTTGTTATTATTGTGTACTTTTAGAAGCTGTATTCTAGAATGGTTGCATTCCTAAGGTATCGACCTTCTCATCGGTAATATCTACACCCATTCTAGCTGTAATATCACGGTAATGTCCGGCACGGCGTTTGACTCCTGTTCCTTCAGTCTCGCCAAGGTTGGCTTCTAGGCCGTTAAGAACCATGATCGTAATACCGAATCCAGCTGGCTTAAGTCCTTTGTCGGCTTGATCTTTTGTCGGTTTCCACTTGCCTACCATAACATCATGAGCGGAAGGTTTAGGAGATTGTGGTGTCATCCAGAACAGGATGGCAGTCATAAAACCAGTTTTTCCGTCCACGGCGAGCTGCTCAGGATTTTTTAGCAACACGTTCTTATCGCCATAAATAATGGAGCTAAACAATCCATAGTTGAAATTCCAGCTTAGCATAATGGGTCCACGGCCGTAGTACCGTTTTTCCTTGATACCAGGGTATAGCTCACTGCTAGCTGGGTCGACGAAAGGATCTAGATTTTTTCCAGTTCTTCCGGCAATATTCTCATTCCAGAATAATCCCCATTTTAGTGGACCTCCGGGTGCTGCATCCCATCCACCACCGGTTTCATGTGCAAGATTCGCTAGTAACGCAGCCAGCTCTCTCTTCCGATTGATCTTGGTGCCTTCTTTTAGGAAAGTACCATAATCCACGATCTGGGTTGTAGTAGCTTGTTGTCGGTTCTTATCTGAGTAGAAATCGACCGAACGTGCAACGAGTGTCTCTACTTTCGCTTCCTTATCCAGTCTATACACTTCTTGTATCGTATCGCTGCCTTCTCGGTTTCTTACTTTATATTTAATGTTAGCGACTTCAGTTACTGCGTTAATTAAGTTGTCATAAGAGTAATAATCGCTTTGGTTTTCTTTATAATACTCTTTTCCTTTGGCTGCCTTATGCCATTCTTCTGATCCAAGCCGATAAGGAAATAGCTCTTCATAATCTTTCTGCGGCAGGGCCGCTTTAACGGCTTCAACAGCACGCTCAGGACTGTAATCCGGATCGATTCCATCCCACTCTTTTCTTATCTCTCTCTTGCTTAGGACACGGCTTTCACCAACTTCCAAAGTACTATCTCCATCATAATAGTCGAAGTAAGCGCTATCATTTTGATTGAAACTAATTTTCACTTGCGAAGATGTGGAGCCAGTCACACTTGATACGGTGGGTGTAGCGAAGGCTGTAAGTGGTGTGACGAGCAGCACGGTGCCTAACGCCAAGCACATTGCGCGATTTATTAATTTGTTTGAAAAAGGATGTTTCCATTCAGCCATTTAACATTCTCCTTTATTTGGAATTATTCAAGTCTATTCTTGTTTGTGTGAAATCATGTTTGATTTGAGTACTAACTTCATTTTCATCTCTAAATGTTGGAGAAGGAAACAGGATTTACGCCATACAGAGTGTTGAATATGTAACCATAGCTGAGAATGAGTAGTTATATCCAGATGAGTATATAATTGTGATAAACTATGAAGTATATAGTAAAATAGAAAAGATTACATATAGAATTCACTCTAAGTAAAAAAGTAACACTATGCCAATATGGTTTCAAGAAAAAGCTATGGATAATGAGGTGACTTATGGACGTGAGAATATTAGAAGATGCTAAGAGGTTGTCTAGTAAGGTGATTCTTGAAGCAGGAAAAATAGCTAAAAATCGATTTGATGAATTCACCTTTCTTGAAGAAAAAGATATTTTTGGTGATGTAATTACGGAAGTAGATCTCTTAGCAGAGGAATTAATTCTTAAAGAAATTAATAGAGTATTTCCAGAGCATAAAATTCATAGTGAAGAAGCAGGTGATAATGGACAGGAAAGTGAATGGCTATGGTTAGTAGACCCTTTGGATGGCACCAATAATTTTGCAATTGGTTTACCTGTGTTTTCTTCATCCATAACATTAATGTATAAGAAGGAGCCAGTGCTTGGGGTTATTTTTGAGCCTATGATTAATCGATTATTTATATCCTGCATCCATGAGGGCGCCTTCTGTAATGATAAACGGCTCCAAATGAAAAAGAAAGATACAAATAAGAGATTTAATCTGGGATGGATACAAGGGCACAAAGTCCAAAATGAAGAAAAAGCAGTAAAATTAAGACAATATATAGATATCAATTGCAAGAGAATGATGCGGTTATGGGCTCCAACCATACAGTGGTGTATGTTAGCCAAAGGTGACCTTGATGGTATTATCCTGTATAACTCGGAGGGTGATGATTTATATTCTGGGATACTTATGGTGAAAGAAGCAGGAGGTATTGTAATCGATTTTGAGGGAAATCCCTTTAATGGGATGAACGAGGAACCCTATTTAATTGCCTGTCATCCTGATAATAAGGAATATTTCTTATCCATGATCAATAAGGGATTAAGTAACTAGAATAAGCCACTGAAACTTCCTATTCACGCATTAATGCAGCATAATATAAGAAAGAGAGAATGTATGTATGCATACCATTTTTAAACACCTCACAGAACATATTGAGTTTTCAAGTGATTTGAAAAGCAATATTCATTGAGCGAATAGATGTGTCGAGACATTTACAGATTGATATTTTACCTGAAGAAGAACTATTTCCAATGATTATCCATCAAAAGATATCAAAAGTAATGGCTAGAAATATTTTTGGAATTACAGATGTAGAAATATTAGATGCCGTAGGTTGCCATACGACTTTACGGGCAAATGCAACTTTACTTGATCACGTATTATTTGTTGCAGATAAGATTGCTTGGGATCAGTCAGGAGTGCCTCCATATATTGAAGTACTGAATAGACATTTAAAGAAATCTTTAACACATGCATCATTTGCATATATCAATTACTTATGGGAACGGAAAGAAACCTTAAAGGTCGTCCATCCATGGTTAAAAGAAGCCTATGAAGAGCTTGAGGATAAAGTGAAAATACTATAGATGATTCCAATAAGGAGATAAATAATGTCTTTGTGGGTGCAACTTTTGCTATTTGGAATTCCAGGGATGTTATTATATTGTGGTTTTTACTATTGGACACCGAAATCAGTGAGTAGAGGTGTCCCATTAATTTTTTCTTTTTGGTTCTTTTTATGGATGCCAGTCATTATCTTGCTCCCTTTATCCGTTTTTTTTTATTGGTTAGACGGGGGAACGATGTCATTTTCAGCGTTCAAGGAACGATTTCATCTTATATCTTTTCAGCCGAATGATTGGTTTTGGGTATTCGGAGCAGTTATTCTGACAATAATTCTTGATCAACTCCTAGAACCAGTAGGAAAATATTTTGCACGGATGAAATTTTTTTCTCCACCTGGGTACTTACCAGCACCATTTAATCCACTTAAGAAATTTGTAATACCACCAACTAAGTTTTTCGATATATCACTAAGGGGAAATTGGAAACTACTTGCCTTGTTTGTTCCAATACATATCCTTGCAATGTTTAGTGAAGAGTTAATGTGGAGAGGGTACATTTTACCTTTACAAGTAAATACATTCGGGACTTACTCATGGATGATTAACGGAATACTTTGGGCCTGGATGATTCATGCTTGTTTAAAATGGCATTTTATTGGGATGATTCCTGGAATGTTAATAGCACCTTGGATTGCACAACATACGGGTTCAACTTGGGCTTCATTTGCTGTACATACTATTGGGAATTCCCCGCTTTGGATAATTATTCTTCTAGGTATTCTAAAGTCGCCGTTAGATAAAATAGACGTGAATCAAATAAAATGAGATGGCTGATTAATAGTGTTAAAGCGTTATACTCATTACTCATTGAATCCATCATCATTTCAATGTGTACGCATGAATAAGCCCCTTTATTTGTTAATTGAACCAAATATAGAGGGGAGAAATCAATACATAAGTAGGTTAATAAAACTTATATGGATTAAGAGAAAAATTTTTACTTTAAAGTGAAACGTAAGCAACATTTATCCGTATTAAGGGAGGATGAATAAAAGAGAAAAAGAGGGTCGCCTATGGAAGCTTTACGCACATTTTTTGCTCAATCGATTGTAAAAAGGGTTTTATTTTTGATGCTGGTCTTATTATTATTATATAGTCTGCGTCATATGCTCAATTTATTACTTCTATTATTCTTGGTTACTTTCGTGATGGGACGTCTTGAAGGTTTTGTGACTAAAAAAATAAGCCGTATCTTTCCCATCTCTCCCACAGTAGTGAACGTAATTCTGTACTTACTGCTTATTTCCTCATTGATATTTGGAATTTTCAATTATGCACCTAAAATTGTAAATCAAGTCGTAGATATGATTAATAATATCAACCGATTTCTAAATTCCTCTAAGAATGATGAAACCCTCCAGATGTTAACAAATGCGCTGGATAAAATTGACTACCAGAAATATTTGGGCAGTGCTGTAGATTACATTATGAAGTTGGGAAAATGGCTAGAGATTATTCTGTTTGTTATCCTGCTTAGTTTCTTTTATCTTCTGCAAAAAAACAAGGTCGATCAGTTCACAGAGAAATTTCGTAAAAGTAAAATAGGTTGGGTGTACAGTGAGTTTAATTATTTCGGTAGAAAATTCACTTCTTCTTTCGGAAAAGTTATAGAAGTCCAGCTGCTCATTGCAGTATTCAATACCGTTCTGACGATCATAGGTCTATGGATTATGGGCTTTCCGTATTTATTTGCACTTACGATTATGGTGTTCCTGTTTAGTCTTATTCCTGTTGCAGGTGTCATTATCTCGTTCATTCCGATCGGTATCATTGCATACCAAATTGGTAGTTTATCTTTGGTAGTCTGGACCATTGTGATGATCCTAGTTATTCATGGAATTGAGACATATTTCCTTAATCCCAAGTTATATGCTCATAAGACGAAGCTACCTATGTTCTACACGTTTATTATTCTGATTTTCTCACAGCATTACATGGGCATATGGGGATTGATTATTGGAATTCCGATATTTATGTTCCTGTTGGATGTACTTGAAGTTGAGCAGTCTGAATAACTAATCGATGAATAACTTTCCGTATAAGTTTGTAACGACGCTTGGTTCTCCAAGCGTTTTTTTCTTGGAGAAAATATGACATGAATTCACTAAGACTATAAAAAAGAAAATCATTGATAATTTCAATTATTTTCTTTTGGGCATCATATAAGGATTGATAATCTTATTCATCATAAGAATTGTGACTTTCAAAAGGAGTATAAGATGAAGAAACTTGTAAAAGTAATTCTAATCTCATTAGTGGTATTTGTAGGGATTTTGTTGGTAAGCATCATGTTGAATAAAAATTATCATACAAAATTTGAGTCATTAAATGAAACGGATCAAAGCATGTTAAGAGAATTATCAACTATATATAACCATTTTGAAGAATCCAGTGACAAGCTTTGGAATGAAGATTACCATTTTGAAAAAAAACCGTTAATTCTTATTCGTAGCAATAAATCGAATGGATTTATAAGGAAAGAAGCTTATGCAATGAATGTAAAGCAAATAGAAAATAGTATATTTGCAAAAGAAATAGAAGTACCGAAGTCTTTTCATTTACCCAAGGTATATCGCTTAAATCATTTTGATTTAAGAACCATTTCTACGTGGGCTCCTGGGAATTTCGGGACACTAAATATTAATAACACTGAAATATTTCACTTGAAATATTATCCTAAAATGTTTAGTGATCCAGATTTATATTTTGATTTTTCTTCTTTTTTATTACATGAGTCTTTTCATGCTTATAAACAAAAAAAATGGACATATGACGCAAATGATGCAGAGTACATTCCTGATTATCCTATAAATAAAGAAAATTATGCGTTAATGGGATTGGAGTTCAAACTATTAGATAAGGCCATGATGAATAATAATTCCGAAACGATCAAACAAGTTTTATATGATTGGACCTTAGTACGTAATTATCGTTATACAAAGTGGCCACAGTTAATAGGTGAAACAAAAACAGAAGCGATTGAAGGTTCAGCAAGATACTTAGAGTATCGTTATAGTCAATTAGCAGGCGGAAACCTTAGGGTGCTTGCAAAAAAGCAGGAGCCTTATCACGTTACTTTTATGCAAGCATTCGATTTTATTGTTAGTGGACAGGCAGAGTCTCCAAGGTTCTTAGAGAGGAGTATGCGATATGAGACGGGTTCAGCTCTTGAATTAATGATGGATAAAGCAAATATTCCATGGAAAGAAGCTATTGAAGATAGTTCAACTAAACTAGGAAAGACACAATATGAAATTTTAATCGAGTACTTTAAAATAAATGATATTTCTGAAAATAAAATAAAAGAAATTAAAGAAGACTATGATTATGAAACACTTTTAGAACAAGGAGAAAAATTGGTGAAGATAAGTAGTGAGATGGGGTAGGAAAGCAAATAAGCCTCCTCGCTATAACGAGGAAACGATAGTGAAACAAATTCCAGTCAAAACACTTTTAGTCTCGTGTTTTGACTGGAATTTTGTTTATAGGGACTGAATCAATCGGCGTAAGGAAGACCACGTAAGCTTAATTCAGGGAATAAGTCACTAAACTAGAATTCGATACTCAGATCGACCTGCAGGAGCGGTTCGTTTTTAATGACTTTTGTGAGCCCTTTTTGTCAAAGGTTTTCGAGTAATCTCATTTTCATTCATTTATAAAAGAATCATCCGCCAGCTGGTTGTATTTTACACTGTTTATAATGAAATTCTTGAATTTTCGATCTGCTTCTCGGTCAGCCTCGGTTAGAAGTCCACCTGTTTGATGAGTAATAATGACGGCTTTCTGCAAGTAGCTAAAAAACAAATGAGTGGACATAAACAGCATTTCCAGCCACTTTGCTCGTTCATCCGAAGCCATAGAAACCGCTTCGAGCTGTACGATCTTGCCATACCATTCTTCCATAATTCTTTTGTAATCGGGTAATTCTGCTGGATTCTTGGAGAGTGTGCTGTAATACGTATTAAAGATTGCATCGTAATAGAGAAGAGACTCAGATTGCTCCCTAAGCATCAGATATTTGTCCAAAATTGCTTCCAGCGATTGATGCGGTCGCTCAAAATTAAAGTCAGGTAACAATTGTCCGAACATCGTATTCAAATTTTCCGTATAAATCTCTGCAGCCAGTTCTTCCTTGTCCTTGTAATGATGATACAACGTTCGGCGTGCAACGTCCGCTGTCTCCGCTATTAGAGACATATCCGTGTTTTCAATTCCCTTATCACAGAACAGACCGAGTGCCGTTCTCTTAATGATCTCCCGGGTCATCCGGGTCTGCTTTTCCCGCAATTTCATATTGTCTTTCTGCCACTCCTTTGGATGTTCGTCTCTTAATCTTGCCCATTATCCAATTCTTCGATAAATTTATGTCCAACGGAATAGTTCTTCTGCTTATTAATGATATCATCCAGCCAATTCAGCAGCTTAACGCCATCTTGTTCTGCCTTATAGAAGGTTTCACGTGTAGCAAACGTATGCGGGGTTGTTCCTGTCTTGGCATTCAAGCCATAATCTGTTAAATAGTAATAATAATTCGGAATTGACGAATCCAAAGCCTTGGTAGATTCCCTCATTTGGCGAGACCAATCGGCAACGTTCCGCTGATCAAAAGGTCCTGTGTAATCATTAATTTTATTCTGAAAGTGGATTAATATCTCATCAAAGAGTGAGTAGGATTGCAATAAAACAGCATTTGCAGGCAATAGGTGGCTGTTGGCTTTAACAGCTGACCCAATTAAATCCGCTTCGGGGGAAAATCCGAATGTTTGTTTGAAATCTGCATGCCACTCGTTCTTCACGATATCTGGCCATTTGTCGGAATTTAAATAGGAGCTGTCAGAATATTGATAGATCTCCGATTCATTGTAGTGTTTGGCAATGGTATTTGCCCAAAAGGCAGACCCGAATCCTCCCGCACTTTCACCGGCGATCAGCAATTTATCGGGTTTATCTACATTTGCATAAATCCAGTCTAGGCTACTCTGTACATTATTCTTACCATTGTAATGCATGGTAAAGCTGCTACCATTTTTTTTCTTATATTCGGCACTATTATTGCCGACATGGAAATCACCAGTCGAATAGGGAATATACACGACATTCCATTCTTTGAAGGGATTGTCGGGATTATCGGTTGCCAGCATACCACCGAGTAACGTTAGCATGTAGAACGGAATGTTGGCAAAATAGTTCCCCGTATCACGGCCTGTCATGAAATTCATGATCTTAATCGGGTGCGAGGCGCTTTCTGCATCCCAACTGACCCCTCCGCCGGAAAAGAAGATAATCCAATTCGGGTTTTCTCCTTTTTTGGTCCATAAGTAATACTCCGATCCATCGCTTGAGAGAACCTTTTCGCCAAGGGTGACTTTGTTCCATTTATAGGGTTTGGTATCGGCCATAACAGGGATTGTTGTGGGTCTCTTAATAGCAAAAGCATAAATTGCAACAGAGCTCACTATAATGACGCATAATAGACTGATTACAAATACTTTGGTTATTTTACCTAGTTTTCTCATATCCATCACTCCCTTTATTGAGTATACGCCAAGAACACTAATTGCACAATATGTGCAATTAGTGTTCTTGAATACCTAATAGTGAGGGGATTTGTATATACAAAAAAATCCGAAAACTGGCGAAGGCTATCGCCAATTTCCGGAGTAATCCATTAGACCATAATATCTTGTGATTAGATAGCAGGCATAACATTGCCACCATTAACGGGAATGTAGGCACCGGTTATAAAGCTAGCTAAGTCAGAGGCTAGGAAAGCTACGACATTCGCAATTTCCTGATCAGTACCTCTACGTTTCAATGGGACAGATTGCTCATATGCTTCGTTATGTTCTGTCTTATTTTCGCGGTCATTCTCACTGATGGTCCAGCCTGGTGCGACTTGATTAACCGTAATCTGATTCGCTCCAATTTCCTTTGCGAGTACACGATAAATGCCATCCATACCTCTTTTACCAGCCACATAGGCCGATTGGCCAGGTGCATTCTGCATCGAACATTCGGTATTTATTCCAATGACACGACCTTGTTTACGTTCGATCATGGCAGGTACGAAAGCTTTGGACAAATAGACACTTTGCATGACACATGTATCTAGCTGACTAGCGTAATCTTCAAGAGGTTGGTCGAGAATCGACTTCCACTCATACTGGATCACAGCATTGGCGACTATGATATCAACAGTCTTGAAATGATTGAATATATGATCTCTCATACGTAGGACGTCATCAAATTGGGTCACATCGGCCTGTACAATCATGCAGCTACGACCGATAGACTCGATCTCTTGCTTCAATTCGATAGCCTTTGTTTCATTACCCCGATAGTGAACAACGATATTTGCGCCGCAATCAGCTAATGTACGTGCCATAACTCTTCCTAGCTGACCGGTAGCTCCTGTAATCAATGCCGTTTTACCTTGCAAATCTACATTCAGCATCTAAGTTCAATCCTCCCAAGGATGATAGATTACGATTAGACAGCCCAATCGCCTTTAAGGAAGATTTGTTCCTTTACTCCATCTTGCGTTACACCATAGATATCCATCTCCGGTGATCCCATCATGAAATCGACGTGGGTAATGCTAGCGTTCATTCCTTTGTCAGCAAGCTGTTCGGAGGTCATAGTCTTACCACCTTCAATATTAAAGGCATAGGAGCTGCCGATAGCAAGGTGACAAGATGCATTCTCATCAAACAACGTAGTGTAGTATAGAATATTACTTTGAGAAATAGGAGAGTGGAAAGGAACTAGAGCAACTTCACCTAAATAATGAGAGCCTTCATCCATGTTGATGAGACGATCAAGTGTATCTTGACCTTCCTCAGCGCTGTAACTCACAATACGTCCATTCTCAAAAGTTAGAGAGAAACCATCAATAATATTACCGCCATAGCTTAAAGGCTTGGTGCTGCTCACAGTACCGTTAACGCCTGTCTTCAGCGGTGCTGTGAACACTTCTTCCGTGGGAATGTTAGCTACAAATGATACGCCCTGTTCATTCACACTTCCAGCTTGTGCCCAAATATGACCCTCCGGTAATTCAATAGTCAGGTCCGTACCTGGAGCCACGAATTGGAGGCTATGGTACTTCTTGCTGTTAAGTTCATCTGACTTTGCTTGAAGTGTTTCGATATGATCATGCCAAGCCTGAATAGGGTCTGGTTGATCTGCACGTACAGCTGCAAAAATAGCATCCCACAGTTTATTTACTTGCTCTTCGGGTGCCACATCTGGGAATACTTTCGCTGCCCAATCTGGGGAAGGGAAGGCAATCCCGTTCCAGCTCATCTTATCGGCTTGTTGATATTGACGGTACTTAGACAGTGCTTGACCATACGTTCGTTGATGGTTAGCAATACGTTCAGGGTCTATGCCTTTAAGCATATCAGGACTTGAAGAGAGGATCGTTAGAAAAGCTGCGCCTGTCTCAGCCAATTCCTCCACCTCACCTGCATACCACTTGGGTGCTTCTAGAAAGGATTCATCCGATGCATACTCATAACGCATCCGAGATACAGCCTCATCTGAATAGTTCACTTTAACAAGCTTTGCACCTGCTTCATAAGCTTTACGCACAATAAGCTGGACTAGTTCGGCTGCGTCGATCATCGCGTTCAATACTAGGGTCTGACCGGGTTGGATATTGACACCAATCTTAACAGCCAAAGTTGCATAATTATCTAATTTTTGTTCATAACTAAGCATGAGTATTCCTCCATTATCTAGTAGTTTTTATTAAAATGCCCAATTGCCGTTACGGAATAAAGGTTCTACTGTACCATCCTCTGTAATACCGTCAATGTCCATCTCAGCCGAGCCAATCATGAAGTCGACGTGCGTGATACTCGTGTTCAACCCATGCTCAGTAAGCTGCTCTTTACTCATATCTTTGCCACCTTCGATGCAGAATGCATAGGCACTCCCGATAGCTAAATGGTTGGAAGCATTCTCATCAAACAATGTGTTGTAGTATAGAATGTTCGATTCCGAGATTGGAGATTGATGGGGTACAAGGGCTACTTCACCAAGGTAGTGTGAACCTTCATCCATCGCGACTAGATGCTCAAGTACTTCTTGGCCTTGCTCAGCAGATACACTAACGATGCGTCCATTCTCAAAAGTCACAGAGAAATTGTTAATAATATTACCGCTATAGCTCAAAGGCTTAGTGCTGCTCACGGTTCCGTTAACACCTGTCTTAAGTGGTGCTGTGAATACTTCTTCTGTAGGCATATTAGCTACAAAGTGATGTCCTTGTTCGTCTGTACTATCTCCTGCAGCCCAGATGTGACCTTTGGGTAATTCAATGGTAAGGTCTGTACCAGGTGCAGTATAATGAAGTTTCTTATATTTCTTGGCGTTGAGCGCTTTAGACTTGGACTCAAGTGTATCAAGATGAGTCTGCCATGCTTCGATAGGATTATCTTGGTCGACACGAACGGTATGGAAAATTGCTTCCCATAGACTCTGAACCTGCTCTTCGGGTGGGAGTTCAGGGAAAACTTTAGCTGCCCATTCCGGTGAAGGTACAGCGACTAAACACCAGCTGAATTTATCTGACTGTCCGTATGCCCGATACTTCGCTAATGCTTCCCCACGAGTTCTCTGAGCTGTGGAAATTCGTTCCTGCGGTATTCCGTTTAGTAGATCAGGATTCTCAGCTAGAACGGAAAGAACAGCCGCTCCATTCTCTACAAGTTCAATCAATTCACCTGCATACCACTTTGGGGGTATAGTAAATGCTTCATCTGCGGCTAATTCATATTGCAGACGTGTAACAACTTCGTCACTCCAGTTGACTTTAACTGTTTTGGCTCCTGCATCATATGCTTTCTTGACGATTAACCGAACGAATTCAGCTGAACTAATCGGGGCATTTACTACAAGAGTCTGACCTTTGTGTACATTCACTCCGACTCTAACAGCTAAATCGGCATATTTGTTCAATTGTTGTTGTAAATCAGTCATATGTATACCTCCACATTTTTAGTTACTCAACAGTTATTGTACTAAATTGGCAAGCATAATGAAAACTGACATGTATTTATCGCAAAAATGGTATACTATAGAAACATATTTTAATCAAAGGAGAACACTGTAAAATGAATGTACATATTGAGAGCGCAGATATGAAGAAAAATGAAGATGGACACTTTATCGGTCACACCCTGTTTAGTATTGAAGGATATAAAGATTCGTACGAGCTAACCTTCTTTAGCAAAAGGGGAAAAGAGTGGGATTATAGTATCAACTTTGCTAAGGAATCCGGTAAGGAAGAGGATTTACTTACGATCGATAAATTGATCGAAGAAGATGATGATCTATTCGATCAATTGCTAGATGCAGCGCTGGATTCAATGGAGCCGACAGCTTCGGAGTAAGAGAAGTACACAACCGTGTGTTCGCACGGTTTTTTTTGAGTTTTAGAAAGTACATGTTGTGGATGGGGGGAAATAGACATGTTTTATATACTCTCGATATTCATTATCATGTTAGATCAGATCACGAAGATATGGGTTCGTTCCAACATGGAGCTAGGTGAGGTCAAATTTTGGGGTAATGATTATATACACTTTAATTACTATGAGAATAGTGGAGCCGCTTTTAGCTCTTTTCAGGGATATGGACGTTTGTTTGCTATATTAGCCATACTCGTTGTCATCGTCATCGTGTACTACCGAAAGAAGGGTGAACTACAAGGGTTCATCATGAATGTGGGCACAGGATTGTTGTCAGGTGGTGCTATAGGAAACGCTATAGATCGGGTATGGCGCGGCAAGGTTACTGATTTCATAGTCCTAGGTTCTAATACTGGAATTATGAATTTAGCAGATATAGCGATCAATTTCGGGGTAATACTTATAATCATTGGGATGGTATTTACTAGAACAAGACGGAAAAAGAGAACGTCAATGGTATGATCATATTCGTGTAGCAACTTTAACAAACAAACTATTAGGAGGATCACATGAGAACCAAACATATAGCAACTTCCTCACTCATCATCATGGGAATTGGATTCCTACTCACTTTGTTCATGCCTCAAAATATTGTGGTTCGCTTGATGCAGGGTGGATTTGAAGCTGGGCTCGTCGGTGGTTTCGCAGACTGGTTTGCGGTTACCGCATTATTCCGTCATCCTATGGGCATTCCAATTCCACACACCTCTTTGCTTCTTAGCAATCGGACTAAGATTGTAAATTCTTTAATTGCAGCCATGGAAACGGAACTGTTGAATAAAGAAAGCATCAAGAACAAATTACGTCAGGCAAAAGTATTTAAAGCGCTAGCTTCGGGTGCTTTCAGAATGATTCGTAAGCGCGAGGTTCGAAAAAATATCGTTTTTTCTACTAAATCGCTGGTTCAAGCCCTTCCACTTGAGAAAGTAGCATCCTCCGTTCAGACTGCGATGGTGAGTTATGTAAGAAATAAAGAATTAGAGCCACTAGTCGCTCAAACGGCGATCTCTATTGTTGAGAAGCGATATGATGAAAAAGTGTTAGACTATGCCTTGGATTATGGTCAGAAGTGGGCTAGTAAGCCGGAGACAGAAGTTTTATTGGGCCAAATTGTACACAGTAAATTACAAGACCTACAGGTTGGAGGTATGAAGGGGTTCGCTATTCAGGCATTCATAGGTTTCATGAGTGAGGAGAAGCTAGGTTCCTTACTTACAGGCTTATTGGTTTCTTCTATAGAAGATCTATCTAATTCAGATAGTGCTTATCGGGAACGAATCCTTCAAGAGATAAGGGTCCAGCTAACAACGGCCGCTCTAAATCCATCTGTAACTCATCAAATTAAATCATGGATAGAGACAAAGCTAATAGATGAAAGTACGGAGAGGTTCATATTCAATCAATTGGGGGAGCTGAGAGGTCAATTGCTTCTTAAATTAGATCGAGAATATGACAATGGTGGACGTATCATATTATCCTCATTCCGTTGGGTGGTAACGACTTTAAATAAGCAAGAAGCTTTAGTTAATCGTTGGGAGCAAGGATTATTAAACCTTATTGTCAACCTTGTGGAATCAAATTATTATCGAATATCACTCTTAGTTAAAGATAATTTGGACAAAATGGATGATCAAACGCTAGTGGAAATGTTAGAGGATAAAGTGGGTAATGACTTACAGTGGATCCGAGTGAATGGAGCTTTATGTGGTTTTATTATTGGTATCCTTCTTACTGTGCTCCATATGGTGGTCTAATGTAGATTGGGTTTGTAGAAAGGGGGTTGACTAATGAAGACAAGACAACTGGGGTTATCCGATCTGTTGATAAGTGAGATCGGTCTTGGATGTATGTCACTTGGGACCGAAGAGTCATCTGCCATACCATTGATACATCAAGCCTTGGAACAGGGTGTGAATTTCTTGGACACCTCTGATTTATACGATGCTGGGCGCAATGAAGAAATCGTAGGCAAGGCTATCCAAGGTCGTCGTGATCAGGTTATTCTAAGTACTAAGGTTGGCAACAGACGTGTTGAAGGTCAAGACAGCTGGATCTGGGACCCATCTAAACAATATATCATTGCTGAAGTCAAAGAAAGTTTGAGACGTTTGCAGACGGATTATATTGATCTATATCAACTTCACGGTGGAACGATGGAAGATCCTATAGACGAGACCATTGAAGCATTTGAGCAATTAAAACAAGAAGGACTTATACGTTATTATGGGGTTTCATCGATACGTCCAAATGTGATTCGTGAGTATGTACAGAAATCCAACATAGTAAGTGTGATGAGTCAGTATAGTATTCTAGATCGTCGTCCAGAAGAGGAAATCTTACCGTTACTATCAGAACATGATATCAGTATGATCGTTCGTGGACCGGTAGCGAAAGGAATCTTATCTGCTGGTGGAGATCGAAAAGCAGATAATAAATATATGAACTACAGTTCTGATGAACTTCATAACGTACGCCAAAGATTACAATCTTTAGTTGAAGAGCATCGAAGTATGGCTCATATTGCTATTCAGTATGTGTTAGCTGACCCAGCCGTCGCTGTAGTTGTACCTGGAGCTAGTTCGTTACAACAACTCCTAGATAATATTGCTGCTGGAGATACTGCGCCTTTATCTGAGGAGGAACTAGCGTTCATTCGAGAGAATAGCAAGGAAGACCGCTATGAGCAACATCGTTAATAGAAAAGTAATTAAAAATTGATATTATCTATATCATGACTTATAATGATGTATTGTGAAAAAGGGGTAGATCTTAGGATTTACCCTTTTTTCACATCATGGAGATTGGTTCATCATATCAAGAAATACTAAAGAGGTTAGAATACATGGAGATGGATCAGATTATAAATCATCAAACTTCAAAGTCACAAGATAGCTTCTTACAAGGAGTTAAAGATTGTGTTCCTACATTGCTAGGTTACTTAAGTATTGGATTTGCGGCAGGTGTTGTCGGGAATACCTCAGGACTCAGCATAGCTGAAATAGCTCTCATGAGTGCATTACTCTATGCAGGATCAGGACAGTTTATCGCCGCGGGAATGATTGCTGCAAGCTCTTCGGTATCAGCGATTATCTTTACTATTTTTTTCATAAATCTTCGACATCTTCTACTAAGTGCTGCTCTTGCACCCGAAGTTAAGCGACTCACCGTTTGGAACAATCTAGTGATTGGTTCCCAATTAACAGATGAGACATTCGGTGTGGCAATGAATCGGGTCGCTAGTGGGAAAGCATTAGGATACAAATGGATGCTTGGGCTGAATATAACGGCTTACCTGAATTGGTTGCTAGCAACGGTCGCAGGTGGATTGCTAGGTAAATGGATTCCTAATCCAGAAGCATTTGGACTCGATTTTGCCCTACCGGCTATGTTCATTGGCTTACTTGTACTTCAATTGTATAATAGCCAAAAATTATTTATACATATGATCGTGGCCTTAAGTTCGGTACTCATTGTGATCGGTGCCAGTTATATTTTTACCGGAAGTATAGGGATTATCGTGGCTGCCGTTCTAAGTTCTACGATAGGAGTTGTGTTCGAAAGATGGAAATCAGATGGAATATCTTAATTATTATTTTGGGTTCTGCCCTTGTGACGTTTATCCCTCGCGTTCTCCCGTTAGTCGTGCTCAGTCGAATGCAATTACCTAATGGTCTCATTCGTTGGCTACAACATATTCCGGTTGCTGTTATGTCCGCCTTAATTGCTCAAGAACTGTTCATTGCAGATGGCCATTTCTCACTGGTTGTCACCCGGTTGGAATGGTTAGCTGCCATACCGACATTCGCAGTTGCCTTAATGACTCGGAGTTTACTAGGCACTGTCCTCGTGGGCCTTGTTTGCATGATGTTTCTTCGATGGGCTTTTTAAGTTGTAATAGATTGGAGGCATACCAGCAATGTATATGCACGAATTCCGTGTGAAGTCGAGGTTAATTGCCAGTAATCTCAAGAAAATCATTGGACATTTTAGTATTCCTAATTTACAATGATAAGGATTATCATTTGCAATAAACGAATTAATAAAATCATTCATACTTATCAATGTTCAAGGAATAGGAGGGGTCATATCATGGAATTGTCACAACTCATTAGAGAAAGAAGATCCATTCATCGATTTGAGGAACGAGAGGTTTCTCTGGATGTAGTTAAAGACCTGCTAGATACAGCTGTGTGGGTTCCTAACCACAGAATGACTCAACCATGGCGTTTTATTATTGTTCACGGAGAAGGTCGGAAGCGTATTGCAGAACTTAACCCGAAGGGGAAGGGACTCCTGAAGAGTGATCCTGAGAAAGCTAAAGAAGCGGGGCAGAATTTCTATAACAAAATGATGAATGTTCCGGTGTTTGTTATTGTTGTCATGAAAGAAAATCCAGTCATTGCGATTAGAGAAGAAGACTATGCTTCAACGAGCTGTGTCATTCACAATTTCAGTCTACTTGCTTGGGATCAAGGAATTGGAATGGTATGGGAGAGTTACGGATTCATGCACGAAGCAGCTTTCCGAGAAGCCGTAGGTGTTCAGCCAGGTGAAAAGGTTGTAGGAAGCCTGCATGTTGGTTATGCAGCTCAAGTCCCTAATCCTCAGAAACGTGTTCCAGCGGCAGACAGAATTAGTATCATTGACGAAGCATAGTATAAGTGTCTGATATGATTTCTATAGTTAACATACGAAAACCCAAGTGAACGTCCAGCAGGACAGTCACTTGGGTTTTCGTATGTTAATGAGATTTATACCGTTGGCCCTGAGCATGAATAATCACATCGGTAAATCTTTATTTGTGATATCTTTATCGGTATTACTCCTTTCGAGTCTTATTAAAGATCCACAAAAAACAGTGAAAGAGGTGCGTAATTGAACCTTCCAATCATACAATTCGGGCACATTAAATCAAGGGTACCTATTATTCAAGGAGGTATGGGTGTCGGAATTTCCCTGAGTGGCCTTGCTTCTGCGGTTGCCAATGCTGGTGCAATCGGTACTATTTCCGGTACAGGCATAACTACGGAGGAATTGAGAATCCATATTCGTAGAACAAGAGAACTCTCTAGAGGGATTGGATATATCGGTGTGAACGTGCTATTTGCAATGAAGGACTATGCCGAAAAGATGAAGGTTGCTTTAGAAGAAAAGGTGGATTTCATTATTTCTGGGGCCGGAATTTCTAGAGATGTGTATGCATGGGGAAAAGAATATGGCACACCCGTGGTGTCTATTGTTTCTTCTGCCAAATTAGCCAGAATTTCCGAAAAATTAGGTGCAGCAGCTGTTGTGGTAGAAGGCTTTGAAGCAGGAGGACATTTGGGAACAGACAGATCCATGTTTGATATCCTTCCTGAAGTAGTAGAGGAAGTTACAATTCCCGTCATTGCCGCCGGTGGGATCTTGACAGGAAAAGATGTGGCAAAGGCAATCCAGATCGGCGCATCCGGTGTACAAATGGGTACCCGTTTCGTAGCCAGTAATGAATGTGATGCCCCCTTAGAATTCAAACAGAAATATGTGGATGCCCGAGAAGGTGATACCGTATTGGTCAAGTCCACAGTAGGTTTGCTGGGAAGAGCAATTAGAAATGAATTTACAGATCTGATCAGCGATGATGCCAAAATAAAAATAGCCAAATGCCATAATTGTCTTAAAGTTTGCTCACATCGATTCTGCACGATGGAATCTTTACTCACCTCTCTTAGAGGGGACGTTCGGAACGGGTTGGTTTTTGCCGGGTCCAGAGTGCACGAGATTAAAGAGATACTATCTGTACAGCAAATTATCGACAATATTATGGAAGAATATAGGTCCGCGCATGTAGGGAAGATCTGAATTAGAGTTGGGGTATAAATTTGTTCTGTTTGGAAAGCTCTCTCTGAGGTAATGATTCATAGGTGATCACATCAGTACATGGCTAGATCACATTGATCTGGCGAATAAATACCTTTAAGAGAGCAGGGTGAGCCCAATGACTGAGCAGAAGCAGGATGACAATTCTAAATATTCCGAAGGCAATAGAGATCATCCAGAGCAATACCCAACGGAGAATGAAAGTTTATTGGATATGTTTGAGAGCGAACAGACCGTAGACTCTATACCGATGGAAGATCTGACGATGGAGAAGCAAGAAGAGAAGCGGCGTATGGGTGAATCCAAGCACACTTCTTCCAGTGAGAAGAAGTACCATACAGGATTTGAATAATGGGATGATTTTTTTGAGTATTGGCTACGAATTTGATACAAGGATGTAAACAAAGCCAGCGGTAATCCGCTGGCTTTGTGACGTATTTGATTATATTAGTCGCTCTGCTGAATATGAGATACCTTTATCTTATTCCAAGTACCTTGCCAATTTTTCTTTACAATACGTTCTTCATAAATGTGTGCTAATGCTTTCGTTTCTTCAAATCGCGGTGTAGGTTTTATTACCATATTGACTACATCATCTATGCCATAAGGGGCTATTAAGACAACTTTATTGAGTTCCTCTAATGTAAGCCCCAATGCGGTTGCTGTTTCTGGAAACCTTGAGATCGCATCCACGGATGATGAATAAGGGGGTAAGTTATTCAACAGATGCATTCTTGCTTCATTTTTGACAGACCAAGGAATGTTAGGGTTCATGCTGCGTAGCTTCTTTTCTAATTGTTTTTCTTCTTCTTCATCAAGATTGCTTTTATCGAAATAGATTACATCTACATCTGGCATGGGTGTTCTTTCCTTAAAGCCGTGAAGCACATCCCAAATTTTAGAGCGTACAAAGCCAGCACAGACCCACCAATCAGGTAGATTTAAAGATTTGGCAGTTACTAATATATCCATCATCCACACGTCTTCTTTAACAAGTTGAATAATATCTTGTTCTTTCATTGCGTTCAAAGTTATCTCCTCCACGAACGTATATATTCCAATTATATCTGATTGCAAGATCATGGGAAGGCATTTCTTTCAACAAGTCGATGATGTCTTTTATAGTGTATGGGTTATATATCTATATAACATTTATATAACAAAAACTGGCATTCAAACCTATGTCAGTTTGAATGCCAGTTCTATCGCCAAACTATACTCTTTCTTTCCAGAGGCTTTAGTCGTATTTTCAAGCATAAGGATCGATGGTTAGATGATACAGTTGTCACCTTCACAGCTATTTCCATCTTCAGGGTTACCAGCCATCGTAAGCGGATGTGTCTCAATCCAGCCTTTACGAAGAGTGTCAAGGAAGACTTCTACAGATTGTGCACCTGAGATCGCATATTTATCATCTACAAGCACGAAAGGCACACCATTCACTCTTAGACTTGATGCACGAGCTTCATCATCTCTTACTTTGTCAGCATATGCATCACTCTCTAGCACGCGATTTACTTCGGCTGAATCAAGGCCAGCCTCTGCGGCTATTTTCTTGAGTGAATCCAAATCACCAACGAGCATGCCGTCCGTAAAGTAAGATTTGTAGAGAAGCTCATTGAAATTTTTATGCAAGCCTTGTTCGGCGCTCAAGTGAAGCAAACGATGCGCATCAAACGAATTTCCGGATTTCATAAGGTCGAAACGGTATTCAAGACCATCTTGTGCAGCAAGCGCAGCAATTTGTTCTGTCATTTGTTTCACTTCCGAGGTTGATTTACCAAATTTGTTGGTTAAGGATTCTACAATATCTTCACCCACACGTGATGACGATGGATCCAGCTCAAAGCTCCTCCAAATCACTTCAACCTGATCTTGATGTTCAAACTGAGATAGAGCTTTCTCGAAACGGCGTTTACCTATATAACACCATGGGCAAACAATATCTGACCAGAATTCAACTTTCATTGTCATGATCTATTCTCCTTTAGGTTCATATCTATAATTTTTATAATTACAGTTTAACTGATTAGGTGATATTTAGCAACATTATAGATGAATGTGGCTATTGTTTATATTAAAAGGCACTGTGCAGCGTGAAAATCGGTTGACTAAACAGGTCATTCGAGGTAGTTTCTTTGCTTGTTTGTAGTAGTCGCCTATGAACAGTTAAATTCATATATTGATTAGAAGTTGGCAAGGTTGTAGTAGATGCTAACTCTTTTTTTATGGTTCTTATTATTTTAGGAATATAGTATATTAAGTGTATGACAGCAGATTGTCATATTTATGACGTTTTAATTTCAAAAAAGTTAAAGCGTTTTAACTTTGTGAGTTGCTGTCAGGGATTTATTTTACGAGGAAGGGAGGTTAGGAGGAAGTCAGGCAAAGAATAGCACACTTATGAAAAAAGCGAAGGAGATGCAAATGAATATAATTTGGGGTAAAAAAGGGAAGCGAATGCTTTCATTGCTCATGGCGTTTATGGTGATTACATTACAGTTTAACGGACTCACATTCGCTGAAGGTAGTGTGGTGGCTCCGAGTACGCTTGCAGAATGGAAATATACGTCCAACCCAACCGATCTAGGCATATTTCCCGCTAGTGATGGCGTTTATAAAGAAACATCAACGCTTCAACCTGTCCCTTCTGCACCGTATTATGACTGGAATGACGATATTAAAGCGATACGTTACCAAGGCTGGCATCAAGAAACAGGGAAGGATAAATATTGGCTCACTGTCGTTCCAACCAAAAATTATAAGAATATAACGTTATCCTCAGCGCTGCAAGGTAAGGGGACTACTGGCCCTCGTGATTTCAGGGTTCAAATCAGTACAGATCAGCAGAACTGGCTCAACATAACGGGTGAAGGTACGGACTTGCCGGACCTTGTATTGAATCCAGATACAGCGACTCCATTGATTAAAGCGCCTCTCCCAGATACGGCTAATAATCAAGATAAATTGTATATTCGCTGGCTTGTCAATTCGAATGTGAGCACCTCTGGATCGACCATCGGTGATCAGGGTTCAAGCCAACTGATCAACATTACGGTTGAAGGAGAACTGAAGGGAACGGAGCCTCCTTCCGACACAACGCCTCCAACCCCACCAGTTGATCTTGCCGGGTCTGCGGTTTCCGATTCGACGATTAATCTGACTTGGATGGCATCTGACGATGTTGGAACTACTGGATATCACATTTATCGTGACGGTTCCAAAATCAGTAGTACAGTAGCTACATCGTATGATGATGCAGGGGTTATTCGGGATACAACATACCGATACCATGTCATTGCTTATGACTCTGCGAATAACAATTCGGACATAAGCAACCAGATTGAAGTTACAACGAAGTCGGCGGCATCGCTGGAAAAGACTAAACTGGCAGAATGGATTTTTGCAAACGCAGGACAAAACGGGGTATTTCCGGCAACGGATGGAACATTCAAGACCGCATCTACGTTTCGGAGCATAGGCGGTTACTACGAGGATTACGATAGCAGCCAGCAAGCCATAAGTTACCAGGGCTGGGACGGGAGCAACGGTAAGAAGTACTGGTTGGCGACCGTTTCTACTAAAGGTTATGACAATTTAACGTTATCCTCACAGCAAAATTCTTCCGGTACGGGACCACGAGACTTCAAGGTTCAAATCAGTACGAACAACAACACATGGTCGGACGTACCAAACACGAATTTGAAAATGGTGGTCTCCAGTTTCAATTGTGCGAGCAATACGTGCAAGTTAGTGGATGTACCCCTTCCAGCGAACGCGAATAATCAAGATTTACTGTATATCCGTTGGATTGTCAGCTCAGATGCCAACACTAAAGATGGGAAGAGCATAGGTAGCACTGGCTCCAGCAGAATCAAAGATGTACGTGTTTCTGGAAGTTCCATAACGGGTGGTCCTGTGGAAATCCCTACAGTCGAACTGGCGAAGGCGCCAAAAGACGGTGTAACCAATGTGACTCAGGCAGCTCCGGTAACCGTGACCTTCAATAAAGCGGTCTCAGTCAATCCGGGCTATAGCGTCACCATCGTAGACAAAAGCAATAAACCGTTGGGCTCCGTTACTTCTGAAATTGTTAACAATGACACCTTGAACATCAAACATCCTTCATTTGTAAGTGGGCAAACTTATACCGTCAAAGTTCCCAAGGAACTGATTAAGGGAAAAAATGATCAGGTTATGCTCGCAAATGATATTTCATGGAGCTTTACAATACAGGGAGGGCAGAGTACGCCTTCCGTACCAAAGCTCATTAATATGACATTTAACGGGGATTCCAAAACAACCCGGGCCTTTACATGGTATACAGATGTCTTGACAAGCTCGGTAGTGCAAGTCGTAGAAGCTTCCAAAGTTCAAGGAAGTAATTTTCCCGAGGATGAAGCCTTAGTATTTGGAGGTAGTGCAGAAGAAATTCAGACCTATATAACAAAGGCCGATCGGACGGGCAACAAGAAGAAGAAATTTATCAGCCATAAAGTCATCGCCAATAATCTGACACCTGGAACGGTGTATAAATACCGTGTCGGTAGTGGATCTTCAGATAGTTGGAGTTCAATCGGCTCGTTCCAGACCGACACAACAAGCAATCAGCCTTTTCATTTTATAGCTGGATCTGATTCACAGGCCTCAAGTAAATCAGGCTTTGAGCCATGGGCGGATACATTCCGAAAAGCAGTTGAAACCGTTGGTAACCCTAAATTCCTGATCAATGCAGGGGATCTTGTAGATAATGGTGATTTAGAGGAGCAATGGCAGTGGATGCTAGGACTTCCACAGAATCAACTACTGAATGTACCGATTGTTCCGGTACTGGGCGGTCACGAAGTAAAGGATTATGACGGAGACGAAACAACAGCCAACTCTAACTTCTACAACCATTTCAACTTGCCCAAAAAGGTCATAGCTAATACTGACGATGGATCCGTCTATTCCTTCGAATATGGAGATGCTCTCATTCTTGTATTTAACTCCCAATATGGTGGAGAGTTAGCGAGTAATGGCAAGGATGTGAAATCGGTGGACCCACAGTTTACGGCCCAGGTCGAGTGGATGAAACACACGGTAGCCAAGAGTAATGCCAAATGGAAATTTGTTACCTTCCACAAAGGACCTTACTCAGCAGGTGATAACGCTGGAGAATGGGAGGATGACCGAGTCCAGTTCTACAGAAAGATTCTGATTCCTACCTTTGATGAGATGGGCATCGATATGGTGTTTGAAGCTCATGATCATATGTATATGAGATCGTTCCAGATGCTGGGTGACAAGACTATTCCAACTAGTCAGCTGTCATTCGACAATCAAGGAAATGCGATTAATCCTAAGGGGACAGTTTATCTTATGTCTAACTCCTTTGGTGATAAATTCTATGAAAAGTATCCGGGTTACAATGACTACTTTGCAGCGATTAACAATCAGCCGCACAAAAAAATGTTTACAGACGTATCGGTCTCTAGCGACGTGCTTCAGTTTACGGCTTATACAGCAGCCAAAAAAGACGAGAAGGCGGGCGATAATGGCGTAAAAGTCTATGATCATTACGGTATCAAGAGAACAGACACGAAACCGGCTAAAGTGGAGGGAGCTAAGGTTCAGATCAGTGGAAATAAAGCCGTCATTTCATGGAAGGCGCCTGCAGCTGGTGGCGAACCTGTAAGAGGCTTTAGGATTTATGAGAAGAATGACAAGGTAAAAGCTTTCTGGAGTGCTTATGTGCCTTCGGAATCCGGAAAAATGGATTATACCTTGACGGTTAACAATATAAATACAGCGACTAAGTATGATTTTGTGGTGAGAGCCGTGGGTACCAGAATTAATTCAGATCCGGTAGAGGTCAGCACACCATAGGGGACTGTTAAACTCTGGGCTAATAGACATTTTTCTTGCTTTATTACCTAGAAATTTTTAGTTCGAAATCGAAATCGGCAAGTTGCACAGTAAAGTATCGTCATTAGCCAAGCCACAAAGGCAGCCCCTGAGGGCTGCCTTTGTTTGTTCCAGAAGCTAACGTGATGCATGAGAAAGGTTATAAACGCCACGTTAAACTAAAAGTAGTGTTACTATAGTAGGTGAATCTTTAATACTATGGAGGAATGGATGATGAAAGAGTTTGATATGATGTTAGATAAATATGCTGAGCTGGTCGTGAAAGTAGGCGTTAATATACAACCTGGACAAGTCTTAATCGTGCAGTCGCCGTTAGAGAGTGTAGATTTAACAAGACTTATCGTGTCCAAGGCCTATGAAGCTGGCGCCAAATATGTACAGGTGGAGTGGGAGGATGAACAGGTCACCCGCATCCGATATGAGAAGGCTTCTGATGATTCTTTCAGCTACTATCCTAAGTGGCAGGCAGACATGATGGAGCAGTTGGCTGAAGGGGGAGGAGCCATTCTACATATTAAGGTGCCTAATCCGGAACTGTTCAATGGCATTGACTCATCTAAAGTATCTACAGCGGTAAAAGCAGCTGCAATAGCACGCGAGACATATCAGGGTTATGTGCGAAACAATAAAGTGAGTTGGTCTCTGATTAAAGCGCCAACCGTTGCTTGGGCTAATAAAGTATTCGCTGATCTCCCTGAAGAAGATCGAGTATCCGCGATGTGGGATGCCGTATTCTTGATGAACCGCGTTGGTAATGAAGATCCTGTAGCGGCATGGCGTGAGCATATTAGTCATTTGAAGCAAAGCCATGAGCGAATGAATGCCAAACGTTATAAGAGTCTGCATTATCGTGCTCCGGGAACCGATCTTCACGTCGAAATGCCAGAGGGTCATCTGTGGGCTGGTGGCGGTGGTGAGAACGAAAGTGGCGTATATTTTGTAGCGAATATGCCAACCGAAGAAATTTATACGATGCCGTTACGTACAGGTGTGAATGGTACGGTGACAAGCACGCTTCCGTTAAATTTGAATGGGCGACTGGTAGAAGGGATCAAGTTACAATTTAAAGAGGGTAGAGTGGTAGAATATGATGCAGCATCAGGACGTGAACATTTGACCTCGTTACTAGAAACCGATGAAGGTGCATCTTATCTAGGTGAGATGGCGCTTGTACCTCATGATTCTTCTATTTCGCAGATGAACCGCATTTTTTATAACACAGGGATTGATGAGAATGCCTCTTGTCACTTTGCACTCGGTAGTGCATATCCCGTTAATATAGAAGGTGGGACAAAGATGAGCAAGGAGGAACTACTAGCCAGAGGTGCTAATGTTAGCTTGACACACGTAGATTTCATGATCGGATCTGCTGATTTAGAGATTGACGGTGAACTGGCAGATGGAACAGTTGAACCCGTATTCCGGAAAGGGAAATGGGCATATAAAATATAAAGATAAATAGCACCCCTTAGAGTAAACATCGGTACCCACTTGTGGGTTTAAACGGATGATCATTCTGAGGGGTGCATTTTCATTTGTACAAGTATAAGAAAGTATAAGTTTTCACTATATTTTGCTTATATTTAACGAGAAGGGGCTGTCCCATAAGTCGTGAAAATCGCTAGGGACACCCCATTTGTTTTTTTGTAGGCGAAAATTAGATGTTTTGAGAGACGCTCCGCGAACGAATCGTTTCTCCAATCGCTGTGGTCTCCAAATTTCTGGTTTAAAACTGCTCAGCAGTTGAAATTCGGAGACCAAGGCATATGCTTACGGAGTAGCTTTCCTTCGGAAAGCTTTTAGGCGACCGCTCTCGATTTTCCGAAATCGTTCCGTCCTCTGCGCTACTTTGAGCATAAATTGTTCAACCTTTTTCGCCAAAACAACACAAAGAAATCGCTCTTTTTGGTAAAATATAAGGGTCAGGATCTTGCTGAGCTAGGTGAGCAAGATGGGCTTACAAGTCATAAACTGGAGACAGCTGTTCAACAGATCGAAAATCGTCTTCTGGAAAATCCAAAAGATAAACCACTGAAAAGAGCGGTACGAACGCTTCGAAAAGATCTGCTCCCTCGTCTGCAAAAGTACGAAAGATATCATGAAACACTCGGTAACCGTAACAGTTTTAGTAAGACGGATCGAGATGCCACATTCATGCGGATGAAAGAAGTCCACATGCAAAACGGACAGTTGAAACCCGGATACAACGTACAGATCGGGACAAAAAATCAATTTATTGTGGGATACAGTATTCACCAAAGACCAATTACTGACATCAAGCTATTAGAGCATGCGAAGAATCAGTCGTCAGCATCCACAGATGAATTGTTCGGTAGGGTAATCCAGTCGCAGTCGCTGCAGGTGGATACCATAAGTGGAGCAACCCTTACCTCTAAAGCATATCTCGAAGCGATAGAAGACGCACTTGACGAAGCGCAGGAATAATTATACAGAAATCGAGATGATGATACGATGCTTTTTTACTTTTCGGGAACCGGGAATCGAAGAGTAACAGGAGAATTTAAGGTAGAAAAAGGTGCTCTTCCGTGGTTATTAACCGGCATTATAAATCCGATGTTTAATAAAAAAGCGATTGATACTACAAAGTTTCATGTAAATGATCGTTGTACCAATTGTGATACTTGTGAGAGAGTTTGTAACTGCAATAACATTAAAGTAGACGATAAACCACAGTGGGGGCAACGTTGTACTCTATGTCTGGTGTGTGTCCATTATTGCCCCGTGAGTGCGATTCAATATGGGAAAGAGACTGAAAAAAAAGGGAGATACACAAATCCAAATATAAGGATCGATGAAATGGTGAGAAGATAGAGCCTGAAAGTTAAAGCAATATTCCATTTTAAGGTTCATGTAAGGTTCCAATTAATTTCGTGTAAGGTAGGGGCGTTATGCTAGTCTTCATACACAGATGAAGTTCTATGATTATGATTAGGACTTCTAATTAGGAGGATCAACTTGAAAAAACTTAAACAATGGAATATTACATTACCGAAGTGCATCATTACAGGCAGTCTTGTTGTAGCATTAACCGCTGTCCCTGTATCCGGGTTGGGGATAGCGGTGGCGGGAAAGCCAACACTTCAGAACGATTTATTAGTAGAAGCGAATACGGCTGTTCATCATCTTGCACGCTATCAAGTAGACGCAAGGATTGATGAGAAGGCGATGAAGATTCACGCCACAGAAGCCGTGACCTATCGCAACAACACGAGCGATACACTAGACAATATTGTATTTCACACCTTTGCAGATGCAAACCGTTCAAAGGAAACACAATCAAGTTTATTCGAACATTCAAATCAACGAATGGCAAAGGAGAATCCGGATAAGAAACCCGAGGATTTCCTGGGCGGCATTGAGATTAACAATATCAAGTCATCAGGACAACACTTGAAGTTTGATAATACAAATCAGGCACTTACGGTTACTTTGGGACAAGCATTACAGCCCGGGCAATCTATCACACTGGAGCTTGAATTTGACGTAAAGATTCCTTATGGTTCGCAGCGGTTGTCCTACTACAAAAATATTATCAACGGCGCTCATTGGTTTCCTGTCCTCTCAGTCTATGACCCTGCAGAGCATATGTGGGACAAAACTCCTTACAGTACAACATTTGAATCCGATTATTATGATTCTGCTGATTACCAGGTAACTCTGAATGTTCCCGCCGAGTATAAGGTTTCCATGCCTGGGACACTGACTGAACAGGAAGCCGATGCAGGACGCAAGACGGTAACGGCTACTGCGAATAACACGAGAGAATTTGTCTTCTTCGCGAGCCCGGATTTTAAAGTAGAAAGTGTTACACGAGATGGGCTGACCGTTCAATACTATTACTTTGATAATCAGAAAGACAAAAAACAAATTATCGATCAATATATCGATCAAGCCTTTAAGGTCATAAACTTCTTCAGCGAAAAATATGGTAAATATCCTTATCCAGAGTTCAGAATTGTTGAATCGTACGTTGAAGGCCTCGCTGTTGAATTTTCGCGAACGATTCAAATGGGCTTGATCCAGGGCCAGCCTGATATTTTGAACCATTCAGCATTTGTCCATGAAATTGCGCATCAATGGTTCCATGCCTTAATTGGAAATGATTCGGAGACGGAGTCATTTCTGGATGAAGGATTTGCCGATTTCTCTATGGTTTATTTCTATGAGAAACAAGGAATTCCGTTAAATGGATTCAAGGTGATTCAATTCGATGAAGTATCGTTAGATAGTCCACTTGATTCGACCAATGATAAGGTTGGGGATTCTCCCGATGCCATTTTTTATAAGAAAGGTCGGCAAGCCATCTATGAGTTGTATCGTACGCTTGGTGAAGAGAAGTTTGATGAGTTGATGAGGACATATTTTGACAAGTATGTATTCAAAAATGCAACAATCGACGGACTACTGCAGGTTGTTGAAAACAAAGCGGGCAAAAAGATCAGGGATGATTGGGAAGCAGATTTGCGCAACCCGAATTATTCTTTGAAGCCTGAATATCGTCTAACAGCGGACGAGGAAGCTGCTTATATGCACGAGCAATTTAAATCAATATACCATTCGGTGTTTGTCCAGTTTCCAGAGGTGCCATTTGAAACGATGAGCCGAATAGTCGATAAAACGTTGCAGGGCGAACCGTTAACGATTATCATGAGCGACGGTCAGATATCGGACAAAACAAAAAAACAACAAGATCAACTGCTCAACCAGATTCAAGGCTTTATGCAAATAGCAGGGATAAAGCCAACGGTTATAACAGAACGCCAAGTATTGAAAAACAAGCTTAAGCAAGAGTTAGGGGATAGCAATGTCATTGTAATCGGCAAACCGGATACGAATGGATTTATACAAGCCTTGAAGTCCGGAATCATCAAGCGTGCTGATACAGTCGGGTTTAAATGGCGGGATATCATGAATAAGTCTAATCAATCCGGAGCCTACATTATCAAACATCCGTATAACCAGAATCGTCTCATGCTGCATTATTTTTGGACAGGGGACCAATTAAGTGATCAGGTGGCTGATCCATTTATGGATAAAGCATCGGAATCATTGAGTTTCTCAAACCATTTCTATCAATATTATGTGCTGAATAACGTAGGTAAAATTAGCAACGAACATAAAGTCGAAAATCCGTTTGCACAACTATTCGCGGAATAACGGAATATAACGAAAATACTCTTTGATATTTATAAATCTATAAAAGTAGATATAATGATCTATATGGAACCTACATTGATTTATAAAGCTTTGTCTAACGAGACTCGTAGTCAAATTATGCAATGGTTAAAGAATCCAGAGGAGTTCTTTGATGAACAGCCTTATTTACAACAAGGCCTCAATTTTCGAATTGGCGTATGCGTGGGAGATATTCAGGCTAAAGCAGGACTTGCACAGTCTGTTATCTCCAGCTATTTGTTCACTATGCAAAAAGCTGGTTTGTTGGAATCAGAGCGAATTGGAAAGTGGACATACTATCGTCGGAACGAAGAGACCCTTCAGGAATTTTCCGAGTATATCCAAAAGAAACTATAAACGGGGAGGAGGTACTTTTTTTGTGTTAATATATCTATAATTCTGTATATGTAAATTCGGAAACAGCTTGTTTATCTCATTTTCCAATCTTGGAATTACTATAGGAACTTCTATCGGAGGTTGGTTTATTTCTCACTCGGGAATACATCAACTCATCTGGATCAGAATTATGTTTTCACTGCTTGCTTTCTTATCGATTATGATAAAAATAAAAATTTCCAAATCGAACATAGTGGAAAGAAACGTAAATTAAGCTCAACGGATAAGTTGTTGAAAAAGGTAAATCCTTTTGTATGAAGAATAGTTAATAAAATACTATCGACTTCAGAAGGAGAAATTATGCTTATTGAGATGAAAGAAATAATATTAAAAGAGATTAGTGCGAAATACCCTATTGTAATTAATGAAATAGAGGAAATCACCAATGAAATGTTTCGTTGTAACGATAATGAGAATGAATATTTTGTTCGAATAACTGGTTATAAGTCATATGAAGAACAACAGGAAGAATTAAAATGGATAAACTTTTTAAGTAAACATGGAGTCGGAGTTCCTTCAGTAGTTCCTTCTATAGAAGGTAATTTAGTCGAAACAGGAAATTTCCCTCAAGAAAAATGTATTGTTCTATTTAAAGCTGCCAAAGGAATTCATTTGCCTCGTTCTAGTTGGAATAGTGAAATATTCAAGGATTTAGGTCGGGAAATCGGTAAAATGCATCGCATCACTGCACGGTATGAGAGTCAAACCGAATTGGAATATATTAAAGAGTGGAATGAAAATGAAGAGTATTATTTTTTGAAGTATATCCCTGCTGAGGAAACTATAATTAGAGAGTTAGCTGAGGCAGTATTAGCTGAGGTTCAACAATTACCTAGAAATAGCAATACATATGGTTTGTTGCACGGGGATATATGGTTAGAGAATGTGTTAGTGGCAAATCAGTCAAATATCACTATTATAGATTTTCAAGATTGTGAACGACATTATTATCTTTATGATTTAGTAGTTCCGATATATTCGGCTCTTGAATTTTCGTTCGCCGGGAAGGGTAATATAAATGACTATGCTCAATCTATTGCTGAATCCTTGTTTGCGGGTTATTTAGAAGAACATAGTCTACCGCTAGACATGATCGAAAAACTACCTTTGTTTTTTAAACTAAAAGAGATTTTTGAATATTGCCTAATGCATATGTACTGGGATGCAGAGAGCTTAAGTGAAGAACAGGTTAGGATATTAAATCTTTACCGATTCCGTTTGGAAAATAACTATCCATCTATTTGTTTGAATTATGAACGTATAACAAATATCATTAAATATTCTACCTTGTAACGGGTAATTCATGATATTAAATTTACGTTTTATATGGAAAAGGCGGTACCACGAAGTCTTTCGACTTTCTGGATATCGTCTTTTTTATGTTTCTATTCCTTTTTTGCATATTTTTCACAGTTTCGCCCAGCCCTCAATGTTGTGCTGGCAAGGTTATAATAGTTATACTAATGACAGAGAATGAGAGATACGCGGAGATAGAAAATAACATGTTAAAAGAGACAAGGAGATGAAGTCCAGTTGAGAAAAAAAATAGTGGTGGCTACAGGAGTGGTTGTTGTTGCGGTAGGGGCGTATTTCTTAACAGGTAGCGTCGAAAAAAAAGAGCCTATCAAAATTGATGCGCAAGAGATTAAGCAATTGGTACAGGAATACAGTGTAGGAAACATAGAAAACCTGTCCGCCTCAATCACTTCGAAGCAACTCATCGTGACCGGGGGCGAAGTAGACCCGTTAACCTATGACTTACCTGAGAACGAGTTTTTTGTTTCCATTGCGCCGTATATCGAGGGAACCCACCCTTGTGCAACCCATAGCTTGACTGGCTGTCAAGGAGAAATGGTGAAACAAGAGTTTAGCGTAAACATCGAAGATATGGAAGGCAACGTGATATTGGACCAAACAATGAAATCCCAATCGAACGGATTTATCGATCTCTGGCTACCACATGACAAAAAATATCGCATAACAATCGTGCACGGCGGGAAATCAGCAGAGTCCGAGATTTCTACGTTCGAAAGCGACAACACTTGCATCACAACTATGCAATTACTAGGGGGAAAAAGCGCGTAATTGAGCGCTTTTTTTAATTCAAAATATCGATTCTCTACAAGATCAGAATATCTTGAAGATTAATAACAGGTGATTTCAGACAAATGCCTATCCAAGGTTTGTTTGTGCTACCAATGTTCCTGTCATGAACATTCATCATTATCGCTGAGTATACATGAACCCATAAAGGATACGTTTTCTTTGCGTTCATTTCATTAGATTCTATTCACATGAAAAGGAGAAATTTGCAACATGAATACAAGTGATAGAAATCCATTTAACCAGAGATTACCTTACAGAAATGATTTAGTTAAAAAAAGCTTGAAGGTGACGTCACGTAACCCTATATAATCAAAAAAAGGATCAGGCATCAAGAAAAGGGAAGTCGAACCGGGCTCATCCAATTGATCTATAAGATTTCAGGGAGGTTAAGACATGAATCAACAGATCCGAATCGTTAAAGAAGAAATTTTATCAGACAACTGGTATGTGCTAAGGGGTCACTTTACACCTTGACCTGCTTTTTTGGACATCAGTCTCTTTTTTTAGAAAAGTGAGTGTCTCGTCAGAAGATTAATCTACTTATGGGACAGCCACTTCTTCTTGAAAGGATCATGTCCTACTGTTGTACGTTACTCTCATTCAGGAACTCAATCGCGTTATATAGCATTACTGCTGCTTCTGCACGAGAGATTTCATTTGTAGGATTAAATTTGTCTTTATTAGTAAGAGTATTAATCTTCCAAGTTAGTGAACGTTGAATAGCTCCTTGGTATGAAGCTGTAATATCCTTCGCATCCGAAATTTTTGCAGGGACAATATTAATCTTTGGTAAATTTCCGATCCGCTCTACTCCTCGTATCAAGAAATAAGTGAACTGTTCCTTAGTCATAGGCTTGGATGGGTCGATGTTTTTGGGGATGTCTATGTCATTATAAAAGGCATTGATGAATGCCTCTGCGAACCAAGCATTATCTTTAATATTAGAGAATAAATCACTGGCTTCAGGAATTTTGACGAAATCAATAGCGGCTAGATCAAGATGTAGACCTTTCGTGATGAGCTGAATACCTTGTGCATTGTTAAGCGTAAGTTCAGGTCTGAATTCAGTAGCGGTTATCCCATTGATAATGCCTTGTTCATGTAATGCGATAATTTTTTCTTTGCCAGCCGTCTTATCTATATCTGCAAAATCTTTCGCTGCCGCAAATAGCGGGCCTCCGAATGAGAGGGAAAGAATTGAAGCTACGGTTAAGCTCGTTACTAAAGTTTTCATTTTCATCATGACTCACTCCTATTGATAATTTATTGTCGTTATTCTTATTCTTGTAGACGTACTTATTTTAATTAATGTTGCAGGATATGGAAAATAAAGAGAACATCATTATCCAAGTACACACTCGGAAATGATGTTCCCTTTGTAATCTATCGCCCATTATAAGAATCTCTATATCATCTTTTTACGCAACCAACCGGAAATAAAGTCTGTCACAATCACTAGCACGACAATGCCGAGTAATATGATTCCAACACGGTTCCAATTGCGAACTTGAAGGGCGAAGATCAACGGTGTTCCAATCCCACCCGCACCGACTAACCCCAGAGTTGTCGCAGACCGGATATTAATCTCAAATCGATATAACGAGTATGAAAGGAAATGGGGCATAACCTGAGGAATAACAGCAAACCGAATCATTTGGATTCGATTGGCCCCAGAAGCGATTAGAGCTTCTTGAGGTCCGCGATCTATCCCTTCAATGGTCTCGGAGAATAACTTAGCTAACATACCGATGGAATGGACGCCAAGTGCCAGCACTCCAGCGAATGAACCGGGTCCAACGGCTTTAATAAACAAGATGGCTACGATCATTTCTGGAAACACTCGAATAACGCTCAATGTGAACTTGCCCAATCCAGAAAAGATACGAAGTCTACTCATATTAGCTGCTGCCCAGAAGGCAAATGGAAAGCAGAGAATAGCCGACACAAATGTACCTAGAATGGAGATTACTAACGTTTCTAGCAGACCTCGGAGCAGATCTTCCCCTTCAGGTAAGTAAACAAATGCCCAATCTGGATGTAGGAAGCCTTTAAGTATAGACAAAGATACTGTCCCAGCGGTCGCTTGTAATCCTTGAAAGTCTAAACCTAGCAAAGACCATATAAACACAATAATAATAAGTAGAACGATTAGCCATTTACGTAGTTGAGTTGTAAGAGATGGGGAAGACATTTTCTTGTTCATAACAGCTTCCTCCGTATGCTAGTGCTAGCATAATCGATGATTAGAACGACCGTGAGTGTTAGTAGAATAATGGTTGCTGCACGGTCATATCGGAATAGCCCAAGTGACTGATTAAGTAAGAGTCCAATACCCCCAGCTCCAACAAATCCAAGTACAGTGGCCGCACGAATATTAATTTCAAATGTATACAAAAGATAGGAGACAAAAGCAGGAATGGCTTGTGGTATAACACCAAAGACAATCAGTTGAATTCGATTAGCTCCGACAGCAGTCATAGCTTCAAGCGGGCCCGGGTCGATTGCTTCTATTGATTCATACGTCAATTTGGTAATAATCCCGAAAGAGAAGAACAAGAGCGCCAACATACCTGCAAACGGACCAATTCCGAATATAGCTACGAATACAGCCGCAAATAAAAGATCAGGCACAGTACGCACTAGATTCAGTAGAGTGCGCATCGGGACAGATATAGTCTTATAAGGCGTAACATTATGAGCACATAACAATGCTGCGGGAATGGCTGGAATGGCTCCGAGAAGGGTTCCTGCAACTGCAATTTTGATCGTCTGAATCGTAGGTCCCCATACCGTAGAAACATAGCTCCAATCTGGTGGGAACATTTCCTTAAGTAGTACACCCATCTGTGGTAATCCTACAAAAAGCTGATAAGGTGTGACCTCTACATACACAGAGCACACAATAATGATCACTAGAAATAATATCCAAGTAGCGATACGTTTACCTTTCTGTGGTTGAATGGCTGTCATTGTACACCTACGAGATGAACGTCTGCGTTTGTGTCTAGCAGTTCATCTGCTTTTACTGGACGTCCATATATTTCAGCTAGCTTCTCATCTGTTGCTTCTTGGACACTCCCATCGAATACGATTTCTCCAGCGCGTAATCCGATAATTCGAGTAGCATACTCACGTGCTAAATCAATAAAATGAAGATTTACAATCGTTGTAATATTCAATTCTCGATTAATCCGTTGTAAATCATCCATTACTTGACGAGTGGTTAGGGGATCGAGTGAAGCTACAGGTTCATCCGCTAGAATAATGGTGGCTTCTTGTGCAAGTGCACGGGCAATAGATACACGTTGCTGCTGTCCTCCAGACAGTTGATCGGCCCTTATGTAAGCTTTTTCCCGAATATTCACTCTTTCTAAGGCAGTTAATGCGATATCAACGTCCCGTTTCGGAAAAGAGCCGAATATCGTTCTTAATGTAGAATGATAACCTACACGACCCGAAAGTACATTTTGTAGCACGGTAGATCTTTTAATCAAATTAAAGCTTTGAAAAATCATCCCTATATTACGACGAATCGAACGCAATTCCTTACCCGAAGCAGCAGTGATTGATTGGCCATGGATTCGAATATCTCCAGAGGATACATCACTGAGTCGATTTATCGAGCGTAACAGAGTAGATTTACCAGCACCGGATAATCCCACAATAACAACAAATTCACCTTCTTTAATCGTTAGATTAATATCATGTAATCCAATGGTTCCATTTGGATAGGTTTTGGAGACGTGTGTCAATTCAATCATAGTTATTAATCCCGCTTTCTCTATTGATGATATCGATGTATAACTTACATAAGCAGACAGCGCCGCCACGTTTGACAAACCGTGAGCGGCGTGAATGAAATATGGATTATCCAGTTTCTAGATTACAGTTCGAAAGGTGGACAGAGGTTCTATTCATGGCTATGAATCTATTTGATCTTCTGACCTACAGCTTCTGCATACTCACGTACAGGTGTAAAGTTACTATCATCGCCGACTTCATAACCTACATGCGTATAAATATCTTTTACGATTTGAGCGCCTTCTGGATCTTCTGTAATGGCTATGAAGGCTTGACTAATCTTTTCCCGCCATTCCTGACTCATATCAGAACGGACACTGATTGTATCGTTCGGGATTGGAGTAGTGAAGTGAATGGCACGTGTCTGTTCAAATACATCGGGAACATCCTTTTTCACCGTGTTACGAGCATCTTGGAAAATAGCAACAGCGTCAACTTGTCCATTAAGTAAAGCCATGATAGCTGCGTCATGTCCCTTAATCGTGATGCCTTGTACATCTGTATCAGGATCAATACCCGCTTTTTTCATCTCTGCTGCAGGAAAAACATAACCGGCGGAAGAGGTCACATCTTGCCAACCTATTTTTTTACCTTTTAAATCTTTAATACTTTTAATATCTGAATCCTTCTTAACGATAATCATTGCTTTGTAGAAATCTACTTTCTCTTCAGTAGGTTCTCCAGTCTCATCCTTAACGCCAAAGCGTTGAGCTTGAAGGAGCAGATCAGCCGATTGTCTCAAGTCATGTGCAAGTACATAAGCGTTCGGAGGAAGAAATCCGACATCGACTTGTTTAGAAGACAGCGCCTCTACAATTGTATTATAGTCAGGTGAAACCGTGACATGAACTGGAATGTTCAACTGGTCACCTAACAGTTTTTCAAGTGGCTTGGTTTTGGCTTCAAGTGTCTCAGCATTCTGAGAAGGAACAAATTGTACTTTTAATTCCTTTGGTGCATACCCGGTTTCTGTTTTAGCTTCTGTTGTTGGTGTCGTAGCGTTTCCTGCTGGAGCGGCTGCGTTATTCGCCTTGTTGTTTCCTCCACATGCGGCTAGACTTGCACCAAGAAGCAAAATCATACAGAGTGTTGATGTTTTCTTAAACAAAACTAATTCCCCCTCATTATATCTAGATACCGCCGGACCGATGTTAGCATTTATAAGCTATAGTTCAATTCCGACAAGTTCCATGCTAGCAGTTTTAGGAAAAAGAAGGGTCAAATGTAACGTCGATTTTATTCAAATCTATGTAAAAAAATCGTGGAGTTTATTCATATGATTTTACATTGTTTTCATAGAGCACTTTATATCAATTGACGAAACGTCTGTATACTATTGTGGAAAGACTTAATGCACAGAAATTACAAATATTGAAAATGCATATTACATATTGTATTAGGGGGGGGCATACGTAATGAAGGAAGAACATGCAACTATGAGGATCGTTATATTGGAGACAAGTGATGTACACGGATACATGATGCCATATTCTTATGTAGATGGAAGCTCTATCAATCAAGGGCTATCGGTTATCTCCAGTCTTATCAATGAACACAGACAGCATAGCGAAGAGGTACTTCTTATAGACAATGGGGATTTTCTACAAGGGTCGCCTTTAACCTATCACCAAGCTAAGGTAGATCAATCACGACCGACTACCGTGATAGAATGCATGAATGCTATGAATTATGATGCTGTTGTACCTGGTAATCATGAGTTTAATTTTGGTAAAAGTTATTTAGAAAAGGCATTTACAGCTTCCTCTTTTCCATGGTTATCCGCTAACGTACTGTCCGAAGAGACAGGAGAACCTTTATTCGGCACACCTTATCGGATATGGGAATGGGATAATGGTGTCCGGCTCGCGGTACTGGGGTTAACGACTCATTATGTTCCGAACTGGGAGCATCCTAATCATCTTGAAGGGATCACATTTACCAATCCTATAGTAGCAGCTAAACAATGGGTTCCATATTTACGAGAGCAAGAACAAGTGGATGTCGTTATCGTTTCTTATCATGGAGGGTTCGAAAGAGATCTTGTGTCAGGCGAACCTACTGAGTCACTCACAGGTGAGAATCTAGGGTACGCGCTTTGTGAAGAAGTATCTGGCATTGACGTACTATTAAGTGGTCATCAGCACAGAGTTATATCCGGCGAGGAAGTAGCTGGAGTATGCGTAGTGCAACCGGGTAGTGAAGGGCAATTTGTGGGGAAAGTTACGCTCTCGCTTCAGAAGGTGGAACATAAGTGGATCGTCAACCATAAACAATCAGAGATCGTGAGTTGTGAAAGTTTCGTCGCTGATCCTATCGTGTCTGAGTTAACAACTCCTGCGGAGAATAACCTTCAACAATGGCTTGATCAGCCTATTGGATTTGTTGAAGGAGATAACATGCGTATTTTAAATCCATTTCAAGCACGAATGACAGAGCATCCGTTCATCGAATGGATTCAACGAGTACAGATGGAAATTAGTGGGGCTGAAATTTCCTGTACCGCCTTGTTTGATGATCTGGCCCCTGGGTTCGACTCGATTATCACGATGAGAGATATTATGATTAATTATAAATACCCGAATACATTACGTGTCCTGAGATTGGAAGGTAGAGATATTAAGGCAGCCTTAGAGCGGTCTGCACAGTATTTTCATTTAAATGATTCGGGAGACATCGAAGTTAGTTCAGCGTTTCTTTATCCGAAGACACAGCACTTCAACTACGATATGTGGGAGGGGCTTAACTATACGATCAATGTATCTAAAGCGCATGGAGAACGAATTGTGAACTTGGAGAGAGAGGGGATGCCTATCCTTGCTGACAAGCAGTATGTCGTTGTTATGAATAATTACCGTGCTAGTGGTGGGGGAGAGTACAGTATGTTCAAAGATAAACCTATAGTTAAGGAAATCTCAGTGGATATGGTTGAGATCCTTGCAGACTACATTAGGGACAAAGGAACTATTGTTTCCACGGTAAATGACAATTGGCATGTTATTTCTGGGGCATAGTTTTTTGTCGAATTTTGCATACAGTAGGGACTTTAGATACAAATATTTGAATTTTATTTACAAATATTTGTAAGTCATATAAAGTGTTAAGTAAGCGCTTTTAAGTTTAAGCGCTTAAACTTAAAAAGGAGGGTTGATAGATTTAATTTTAGAAGGCGGATAAGCTGCAAGGTAGAACGGAATCTTTGTCGGAAATGACCAATACCTGTACTCTAATTCTACCAAAAATCGATTCCCAAAGGAGCGTACGTTGATGAGCAAAAATAAGAAATTTAGCTTTAGCAGCAAAGCCGTAATGTTATGCTGTCTCGCTTTTCTTATGGTCCCAGCAGGTTTCGCGTTCGCATCACCTAACAAACCATTTCCTCAACACACCACCTACACTAGCGGTACGATTAAGCCGAGTAATGCTACGCAAAGTACGATGGATAATGCGGTCAAATCGAAATGGGATAGCTGGAAAGCAGCTTATTTGAAGCCAGCTGGAACCGGTAAATATTATGTGAAATACCAGTCTAACGGAAATACGGTTTCTGAAGCACATGGTTATGGTATGTTGGCCTCGGTAATGATGGCTGGACATGACAGTAGTGCCCAGAGCTATTTTGATGGACTTTATAAATATTATCAGGCTCACCCGAGTAATAATAACCCATATTTGATGGCCTGGAAACAGAACAGTAGCTTCCAGAATATCGAAGGCGCTAACTCTGCAACTGATGGAGATATGGATATTGCTTACTCACTTCTGTTGGCTGACAAACAGTGGGGAAGTAGTGGTTCCATTAATTACCTGCAAGCAGGTAAAAATATCATTAATGCGATCATGCAAAGTGATGTCGATCAGTCCCGTTGGACCCTTCGTCTGGGTGACTGGGCAACGTCAGGGAAGTATGACGGAGCTACGCGTCCTTCGGACTTCATGCTGCAGCATATGAAGGCTTTTCAACAAGCAACAGGGGATAATAAGTGGAATAACGTCATCGATAAAACATACACCATTATTAATTCCCTCCACACTGGATATAGCTCAAGTACAGGCTTACTTCCTGATTTCGTTGTCTTATCTGGGGGAGTCTACAAACCTGCTCCTGAAGGATTCCTCGAAGCTGCTAGTGATGCTTATTATGGTTATAACTCCTGCCGTATCCCTTGGCGGATTACGACAGACTATCTAATGACAGGTGACAACCGTGCGCTGACTCAACTGAACCAAATGAACACGTGGATCAAAGGTAAAGTAAGCAGTAACCCGAGCAACGTCAAAGATGGCTATAAGCTGAACGGGACGGCAACGGGTTCGTACGACAGTGGCGCATTCTATGCTCCCTTTGGAGTGAGTGCGATGACATCGTCTTCCAACCAAAGTTGGCTAAATGCTGTATGGAATAAAGCAGCTAACAGTTCTAACGAAGGTTACTATGAGGACAGCATCAAGTTCTTCTCTATGATGGTCATGTCCGGTAACTGGTGGGCATATTAACAGGCATAGAAAATAATATTTAAAAAAGGATAGATCCGCTAATGTAAAATTAGCGGATCTATCCTTTTTATGGAGTCATATTATACGTGTTAAATGTGTGTGAATGAACGAATTTAAGGGATTGATAATTAAAAACAGCCCCAATAGATGGGGCTGTTTGCTATTGTGTAGAGACTAATTCTTGAAAAACTGTGGTAAATATTGTTTATTTGCTTCGAGCATTTCATCCAGCATCTTGATTGCTACATCCACTGAAGGAACAAGTGGGTGATGTACTAGAGCTTGAAGAGCCAGGCCACGGTCGCCAGTTACGGCAGCTTCAATGGCAAGCTGTTCGTAGGTTTTGACGGCATGAATAAGTCCAACAGCTGAACGTGGAATCTTAGTCAGTGGAAGCGGAAGCGGGCCGTTCTTGGTAACCAGACAGTTGACTTCAATGCTAGCGTTATCGGGTAGGAAGTCAAGCGTACCATTGTTGGCTACATTCAATGTCTGAATATCGTTAGTGCCGTTGTAAAGAGAGCGCATCAGATTAATGGCAGCTTCTGAGTAGAAGGCCCCGCCGCGTTGCTCTAATTGTTTCGGCTTATCTTTCAATTCAACATCTTTATAGAGTTCGAATAGTTCCGCTTCTACACGCTTCACGACCTCGGCACGATTGCCAGCCGTTTTGACGGATTCTTGCTGCTCTTCAAGCATGGCATCTGTCATGTAGAAGTATTTCAAGTAATAAGATGGCAATGCGCGGAGTGATTTCAGAAACTCAGGATCCCATTCACGTGCAGGTACGTTCTTAGCACTGTAGCTAGTAGTGTCTGCAAGCATTTCGTCCAGTTTATCTTCGCCCTCAACATCAATACGTGTGATCCAGTGAAGATGATTCAACCCAACGAACTCCGCATAAATGCGGTCTGCAGGTACATTGTATTTAGCGGAAGTCTGCTTGATTAATCCGATTGGCGCGTTGCACAAACCGATGCTGCGGACGTTCGAATATTTCAGAACAGCCTCTGTAACCATACCCGCTGGATTGGTAAAGTTCAGTAGCCATGCGTTTGGAGCCAACTCCTCAATATCACGGCATACATCTAGGAGTACAGGAATGGTCCGTAGTGCTTTCATCATGCCACCAGGACCTGTTGTTTCCTGACCGATGACTCCATATTTCAATGGAATAGATTCATCGTGCCCACGAGCTTCTAACATACCTACACGCATTTGAGTGCTAACAAAGTCTGCACCTTTAATTGCTTGGCGACGGTCTGTTGTTAAATGAACTTCTATTGGAAGTCCAGATTTCTCAACCATTCGTTTAGCTAGATTACCAACAATATTCAGCTTGTGCAGACCAGCTTCAATATCGACCAGCCATAGTTCACGAACTGGAAGCTCCTCATAGTAACGTATAAATCCTTCAACCAATTCAGGTGTATACGAAGATCCTCCACCAATTACAGCAATTTTTAATCCTTGTACTTGTGTCATAGTTTCCCCATCCTATCGTATAGTTTGTTTGATTTCTTCATATTCACGGTATGAACGCATTCTTTCATATGTTTCTGTGGAAATGGTTAATCCATCTTCTTCCATGGCGGACCATACTGCGCCAACAACGGGCTCCGTCGTAAGCGTCACGATTGAGGCCAGTGGAGCCGCCGTATGTACAGCGTTTTCAATTGGACCTCGAATCCAACCACGATCGCCTCGTGTCAGCATACTTCCAGCGAGAACCACGTCGAACGTATCTTTCTCCATCCCAAGCTTGTGTATGACGGCAGCAGCCGACTTGCCCAGCTCTTCACCTTGGTGTCGTAAAATATCCAATGATACAGCATCATTCAGTGCTGCCGCTTCAAACAGCAGTCTGGCAGCATCGACAGGTACACGATGACCGTTGTCCATGAAATCGGTAAACATATTCTCCACATTCTCATGTCCAAGCATGCGAAGGAGTGAATCCGTGAGTAGTGTAGGTTGTTCACGTCCATCCCATGAACGGATGACTGAGCGGAATACTTCAATATTTAACGAACCACCACCGCCGAAGTCGCCATACATATAATCAAAACCACCGCATTGATAATGTTTACCTTGAAGGTTGCGTCCCGCTGAATTCGTACCGGTACCGCAAATGAGGGAAACCCCATAAGAGTGATTGGTACCCGCCCGTAGGCCGATCATGGTGTCGCAATTAATGCTATAATTCGTAAATCCAATGTCACGAATCATGGGACGTAAAATACGGTAATCTGCTTCTCGGTCAGCTCCTGCAAGACCGAAGTAGGCGTGTTTCACATCTTCCTGACGTAAACCAGCTTGTGCAATGGCATCGGTTGCGGCGCTTTGGATATTTCGTGCAGCATGGGATGCGTTAGTCTGGTGATTGCCGTTACCGCTCTTACCTTTGCCGAGTACATAGCCGGACTCGTCAGTCAGAAGCGCGTATGTCTTGGTTCCTCCTCCGTCAATTCCTAAGTAGTAAGTCATATGGTAGTCACTCCTATATTCATCAGATATTTGTCTAGTATAATTCAATGACCGGGTGGTTGTAGGGAAACCGTAGACTCACGGACAAGCAGTTCGGGATCAAGCCTTATGCAGGATCCTCGCTTCATTGTACCGTCAATACGTTTCAGCAGCATATCCACGGCGGCCATTCCGATCCGCTCTCCCGGCTGGCGGATTGTGGTTATATAAGGATGAAGCTTAGAAGCAATATCCTGTCCATCATAACCAACAACGGCTACCTGTTCTGGAATACGTATCCCTGCTTCAAGCAATGCATTAACGACACCGAGCGCAATGAAGTCGTCACCAGCGAAGACTGCTGTTGGAAGCGATCCTGAGCTTATCCATTTGCGGCAAGATTGATAGCCAAATTCGATCTCATATTCCCCATACAAGATTTCAAAAGGGGCAAGCCCCTGCTCATTGAGAGCCTTTAAGAAGCCGCTACGACGCTCACGTGTACTGCGGAACATCTCATCTCCGCACAGATGCGCGATTGAGGTGTGACCCAATTCAAGAAGGTGGCGTGTAGCAGCGTAACCGCCTTTGACATTGTCTACCGTAATCGAAAAGCTATCATTCTCGGGCTTTTGATGGTCGATGAGCACATAAGGAATATTGCGCCGCTTCAACTCGACGATATAGCTGTCTTCTTCTAATGGAGAGAGAAGGATCAGCCCATCAACACGGTCTTCCTGAATCAGATAATGGCTCTCGTCCGAAGCGATGCCAGCTGACGATACTGAAACAGCGAGAAAATAGCCGTGCAGTGCAAGTAGGTCGTTCACTTCCTTGACGATCGCATCAAAGAATGAATCGTGCAGGGTGGTTATAATTAAGCCGATGATACCCGTCTTGCCTCGGGCTAGACTGCGTGCGGCAGCATTGGGACGATAGTCTAGTTCTTTTATAGCATCAAGAACTTTCTGCCGGTTTTTCTCGCGTACCGATTCGGCACCGTTCAGGACTCGTGAGACGGTTACCACAGACAACCCAGATTTTTTTGCTACGTCAAATATATTAACTTTCATTTCGCCATTCCCCCTCGCAATCCACATTCCGTACATGATAATTAACTAACCTTAGTATACATGTAGTAGGGAAGACCTGCCAAAGCTTATTTTCGGGCTGGGCAGCACTTTTGCTTGGGCGGTACATGGCGGACTAGACTTGATTTCTCCTTGAGTCGTCGGTTTTATTTCATACTAATTTGTGTTGCTGTTTTTATTGTGCTACATCATATTGATCGTAGTTGCGTGAAGCTAGTATATAACTAGGGTAGAAAGAAATATCAGGAGACCAAGAAGCCATGTTGATAAGAACAAGTGCATGTAAAGTGTTTACCGCCGGCCTTAGCAATGGTTCGCGGATACACCTACCTTTCTGTATGCTATAAGTTAAAGCGCTTAAACTTTAGGATATAATAAACCTGAAGAACATAAGATTTAAAGTAATATTATGTTGAAAAGTTAAAGTGCTTTAACTTTGGAGTCCGGCATTATAACAACATCATAGAGGATGATGTATAAATAATCAACCCCTTTTATATGTGAAGTGCTTCTTTTGATATAACTTTTAATGAATCGAAAGGAATGATTGATTCCATATTTGTGGATGTTAACATCATTTTCTGTATATTTGGATATTGTTTCAAATTAAATTAAAGTGGCTTCAATATGATTTCACATTCCGACATTTTGAAAATCGTGATTTCATGCAAAGAAACCACCTCATAGGCGGTTTCTTTGGTGGTTAGCGTTTAAGAATATCTGTAACTTTCTTTTGGATCGTCGGCATGACTTCCTCTACCGTTTTGTCTCCATTTTCAATGGGCTGCATTTCATTGATAAACATGTCATTGATTTGTGAGTAATTCGTAATTAAATGATTGAAGGACTCAAAGCCGTATTTCACGCCGCCCTCATACACTTTACGTACGTCATCAGGATCGATACCTTCAAAATGCTTATAGTAGGTTTCGGCAGCAACGGCGTTTACGGGTGGATTACCCCCACTTAAATCAATAGATTTCTCCTGAACTTCCGTGGTCACTAGATATTTAATCCATTCAAAGGCTTCCTTCGGATGCTTGGAATCTTTCAGAATCAGCAGTGGATCGACGTAAAGCGTACTGCGCACTTTATCGTTACCACCCCAAGGCACAGCAGCTACACCAACTTTGAAAGGAAAATCATTTGAACCAGCGAGGCTCCATGATCCGCTAACGGACATACCAATCTTGCCTGCTACAAATGGATCGCCGTTCTGACCAGCTACACTCTTGCTCCAGATAGTAGTCGGAGCTACTTTTTCTTTCAGAACCAGCCCGAACAGCTTGTTGTAAGCGTCCATGACTTCTGGGGAGTCAAAATGGGTTGCTGATGGCACACCGCCGTTGGTCCATGTATCATCTGAATATGGCTGGGCACCAAAGTATAGTGGACGCATATCGCGTTCGGACCAGGTGAAGTCCACTCCATACTGTGTTTTGCCGATATCCTTGGAAACAACGGTCATTTTCTTCGCATCTTCAACCATTTTTTCAAAAGTCCAGCTCTTATCCTCGTAATCACTAGTTGGGTATGCAAGCTGTGCCTCATCAAACATGTCTTTGTTGTAGAGCATGAGCGTGACATACATGTTGACCGGAATACCGTAGGTATGATCTTTGACGGTGTAAATCTTCATCAGATTCTCGGGAATGTTATAATCTGATGATTTGAAGCCGTCTTCTTTAATCAGATCAGTCATATCTAGTAGCATACCTTTGTTGTAATATTCTGCGAATCCGCCATAGCCATAGTGGCTTGTAACGTCAGGTGACTTGTTGCCAGCAATCAATGTCTGCAACTTACTGTCAAACTGTTCATAAGGGGCTTTGTCGATTTTTATCTTAATGTTGGGATGCTTAGACTCAAAGTCAGGGATTAGCTTCTCAATAAACGTCCGATCTTCCGAGTCAATTGTATAATGAGTAATGGTAACCTGCCCATCCTTGCCTGAATTATTGGAGTCGGTCGCTGTATCTGCGCCGGGAGCGACGTCACCTGCTGATTTACCTCCGCTGCATGCGGATAATGTTAGTACGATAAACATCAACGCTGCAAGTAATAATGAACCTGTTTGCCGTTTCCTGTTCTTCTTCATATGTTTCATTCCTCCATATCGTTTCAAGTGATTTTCGTAGATTGAATTACTTGATACCCGTTAGCACAATGCCTTCTACGAACCGTCGTTGAGCTAAGGCGAACAGGGCGACAATAGGTAGCATAGCCAGTACAGAGGCGACCATTAACAAATGCCAAGGTGGTATTCTGAATCTGGATGAGGTTAAGGATGACATCCCTACTGGAAGTGTGAACTTATCAGAGGAGCTCAAGTAGAGCACCGGAGTAAGCAGGTCGTTCCAGCTGTAAATGAAAGCAAAAATGGCGACCGTTGCTAGAGCGGGTCCAGACAGTGGTAAGGCAATCTTGCGCCACATGCGGAGTTCACTGCAGCCATCCATACGACCTGCGTCGAATAATTCATTCGGGAGCGTAGAGAAAAATTGGCGAAGCAGAAAGATGTTATACGCTGAGCCAAAGAATGCAGGTACAATGAGTGGTAGGAACGTATCAATCCAGTTCATTTTCGAGAACATGATAAATTGTGGGATCATAATGGCTGGATACGGTAGCATCATAGTGCTTAGAAGGAGCATAAATAGTAGATTGTTGCCTTTACCCCGATATCTGGCGAAACCATATGCTGCGAGCGAGGACGAGAGTAGGGTGCCAAATACAGTAAGTACACCAATAATTATGCTATTCATATACATAGTGCCGAAATTCAGTGTTTCAAAAATGTCCTTGTAGTTGCTCCACTGCCAAGTTTCGGGTAGAAATGTCGGAGGGAACTTTAGCAATTCGCGCTTCGACTTCAGTGACGTAGATAACATGAAGAACAGGGGCAGTATCATTAGGATCGTTGTCACAATCAAAGTAATAAAACTAAGTATACGAACCGGATCAATATGGCGCTTACGCCGTGAAGGTCGTGAGTCTGGGCTGCTTATTGAAGGAAGAGTACTCATCGGTTCCCGTCCCCCCCTTCATAATGAACATAACGGTTGGAGAATTTCATAATGAGTGCCGTAAATATCATAACAACAATTAGTAAAACCCAGGCGAGAGCTGACGAGTAGCCTGCTCGGTATTCTTTAAATGCGCTTGTATACAAGTTGTAGACATAGAAGTAGGTAGAGTAGTTTGGACCACCTTGCGTCATAACAAATGCTTGGGTAAACACTTGGAAGGACTCAATGATGCCAATGATGAATTGGAAGAGGAGTATGGGTGAGATCATGGGTAGCGTCACATGCAAGAAGACATTGAAGCGTCCGGCGCCATCAAGTTTTGCAGCCTCGATAAGACTACCCGGAACACCTTGCAAACCGGCAAGAAATAGAATCATACCGGAGCCTGCTGTCCAGAAGGACATAATAATGAGTGCGTACAGAGCTGTGCCTGGACTCATGAGCCATGCCGGACCGGAAATTCCGATCCAAGAGAGCATGTAGTTGAACAATCCGATTTGCGGGTTGAAGATCCAGTACCACAGGAGGGACATTGCTACACCTGACACCATACTTGGAAAGTACATGGATGTCCGGAAAAACCCGCGGAATGGTATCTTCTGGTTGAGTAGGAGTGCGAAACCCAGTGCGAGTAACAGCTGAATGGGTACACTAATGAAGGTATATTTCAGCGTTACCGCCACAGATTTCCAGAAGAGCTCACTGTTCAGCATTTCATTGTAATTCGCTAGTCCAACAAATTTAGGTGGATGGATGATGTCGTAGTCCGTGAAGCTGTAATAAAGCGATGATAAGATAGGATACAAAGCAAATACGAGGAAGCCGAGAAGCCATGGTAAAATGAACATATACATATAAAACGTTTGTCGCCGGCTTTCGCGATGAATCACTGAAACACCAACCTCTCTACTATGTTATATATAAGTTAAAGCGCTTAAACTTTATGGCATAGAAATACCTGATAAACTTAGGGTCTAGAGTATTATTATGCTACAAAGTTAGAGTGCATTAATTTTTGGATCCAGCCTAATGACAATATCATAGAGGATGGTTTATAAATAATCAACACTTTTTTTGCAAACGCTTTCTGTCATTAAATATAACATTATATTTAATTGATGTGTTAATTATAACCCTATATTCAAACTATATATGACATGTATATCACACATATCTCGACATCGACTTCGCTTATCCATTGTCTGGGGAAGAAATAGAGCTTGATCCGCTGGGCTGTATCTAGATCATTGACGACAACGAAGTAATTTAAATATCATAAAAGGCAGTCTCAAAAGTTTAAACATCTATAAACTTCTCAGAGGCTGCCTTTATATTTTTCCAAATTTAGCTTACCATCTCGTTTTTATCTAACGGCTTAATTTCGGTTTATTGAAGTAAGGTTTTGCTTTAGATTTAGTGATGGTGACACGAGTATAGCTACTATCGGAGTATCTTTCATTTATCGGCAGGGATTATGAATCAATGTGCTCTTCGATTCACTAAAATGGCATTAATTTCTCCACCGATCAATATAATGATTGAACTGATATACAACCAGATTAATAGAACCATTACACCGCCTAAGCTTCCATATGTTCTTGTGAGATCCCCAAATCGGTTCACATAAGTTGAGAATAATACCGATGTCGTGATCCATCCAACAGTAGCAAAAATAGCACCGGGTAGCACTTCCTTAAACGTCATCTTGCGATTCGGAGCAATGAAGTACAGTAGCGTAAATACGGTGGTCATGACTAGAAGGGGCACGATATATTGAAGCAATCCCCAAGCCTCCCGAAAGCCAGTTGGGTAGTTTAGTAGAACAAAGAGCTGATCCCCGACCCATCCTCCAAAGACGAGTAGAAGCACACTAAGTAGAATGACGATGCCTAGTACAAATGTGGCTAGTAAAGAGATTCCTCGAACCTTCCAAAACGATCTATTCTCCTCAATATCGTAAGCTTTATTAAGTCCTTTGATGATGGCATTGATTCCTCTAGAAGCTGCCCATAAGGTGGCAAGCATACCAAATGAGAGTAGAGTCTGACTTCTGCCTTGAGAAACTTCTTTGAGAATTTCCTCAACAATAGAGACCGCTTCCGCAGGCATAATATCACTTAAGCTGCTTACCCTTTCTTCCATGGAGACATTCGCATAGCCTATTAGTGTCATAATAAAGATTAGAAAAGGAAAGAAGGAAAGAATTAAATAATAGGTCAACTGGGCGCTGATGGCTTGCACATCGTCATCCCTGACCTTTTTGTATAATTGTTTGAAAAAACCTATCAACCTCACAGTTTTAGCCCTCTCCATGGTACCTCCCATTTGAATACAATAACGTGATTTCTGTACTAGTGAATCAGTTAATAAAACGGTTGTTCTATAGATTTAGAATCACTATGTTCTCTAAAGTTAAAAAGTATGCCTAATCACTCTATTATATACTATCATTTGTCCCCATATTAAAGTATTGTCACTCACTCCTGGTGAAGATCTGTCTTACGAATAATTGACATTGATAATCATTATCAATTATAATCGGTGAAATAGAAAATCATTGGAGGAGAAGGGGAGAATATGGCGAAGATTATTATAATCTATGCAAGTTTGACTGGAAATACGGAGGAAATTGCTGAACTTATTGCAGATGGGATCCGTCAAACGGGGTCAAGTGTTGATGTGAAATGTGTTGATGATTGCAATGCGGTACAGTTACTTTCTTATGATGGCTATCTGCTTGGAGCGTATACATGGGGAGATGGCGAGTTGCCAGATGAATTTCTCGATTTCACTGAAGAAATGGATGAGGTTGATTTGAACGGTAGCAGAGCAGCCGTTTTTGGTAGTGGAGATACTACTTATAGCATTTATTGTGGGGCTGTAGATGTGTTAGAGAATAAACTAAAAGAATGTCATGCGGTTGTAGTTCAAGAAAGCCTTAAAATCGAATACGGTCCAAGTAAGGAAGAGCAAGATGCATGCCGAGTATTTGGTAAAAATTTTGCCGACGCTTGTATGACCGTTTCTTAAAGATATGATAACGCAGGATGGCAAAGGGCTCACAACACTTATGGTTAATCGTAGCCAGATACATGACTATGAGATTGAAGAAATGATTAGATACGAGAGCATTCACAAATGTACTTGCTCGACACAGAACCTGAACTGGCGCCATCGCGCACAGTATGCTGTAGGTCATGCACTTAACGATTTCTATACACTTGCCCCTCATGTACGTAAAGAAATTCCAATGCAATATCTGATTGAACGGCGTTGGCCACGAAAAACAGATGATTTCGATCACCCAATGCATTATTGGAGTGTTCACAATAAAATCGTGGAAGAACTGACGAGAGTGGTGAGTTCTGGTCGTATAGACAAGGTCCCAGTCATGTTATATGAACAATGGTACACGGTTGTGCCGGAGTTAGACCTCAAGCTGTCTATGATCTTTCAAATGGTGTGGCAGGATGAAGATTCCTCAGGCGGTATGTTGATACAGAAATTTTTGGTGGATGATGACCCAGGTGTTATTCAGGCTTTTGCGCATATGGCTAACGTTCTATGCCACTACGCATTTGGTGGCCCTGCGGAAGAAATAGAAGTATATACATTGCTAACAGGACGCAAACACTTATTTCCTAAAGGGAGTCTTGCATTACATGAGTCGTTAGATTATGTTTCACTACTCGCAGGAGTGAATACACGGAGTGCGGAGTTGAATATAGAATGCGAGTGTAAAAGACGTAAAGACTCTCGTTCATCTGATGTGGGTCATCCACGTAATCAATTTTCATGATGAAATGAAAGACTTGTAATAGAGGGGATGAAATGAAATGACTTTAAGTGATTTCGTGTCTTCCTTTTTTTGTATTTGTTGTGATGGTGTGTAGAACTGTTATAATGTAGACTATAGAATAGTTTCTAAACAAGCCACAGTCATGCTCATTATAGATAAATTTTGACTACCGATGTTGAGTATAGGTGATATGAATTCATTTATATATAATCAGATAGGTGTATGCTGTGACTAAAAAAATACTTAGGATGAGAGTGATAGAATGAAACATCTTCTGGAAGTAAAGAATTTAGCAGTGTCATTTAAGACTCATGGTGGAGTGGTACAAGCCATCCGTGGAGTCAGTTTTCATGTTGATAAGGGTGAGACGTTGGCAATAGTAGGTGAATCAGGATCAGGAAAAAGTGTAACTTCTCAATCCGTAATGAAGCTAATTCCAACACCACCAGGTATTTATAATAGTGGTCAAATTATATTTGATGGTCAGGAACTAATCTCAAAAACTGAGAAGCAAATGCAGAAGATTCGGGGAAAAGAGATTGGACTAATCTCACAAGACCCAATGACATCGCTCAATCCTACGATGAAAGTAGGGCATCAAATTACAGAGGTCCTATTTAAACACGAGAAAATGTCAAAAGATAAAGCGCACAAGCGGGCTGTAGAATTGCTTACTCTTGTGGGTATTCCCAGACCTGAAGAACGCTATAATCAATATCCACATGAATTCAGTGGCGGTATGCGCCAACGGGTCGTGATTGCAATGGCGCTTGCAGCTAATCCCAAGCTCTTGATCGCCGATGAACCAACTACGGCACTGGATGTAACGATACAGGCGCAAATTCTGGAACTGATGAAGGATTTGCAACAAAAAATTAAAACATCAATTATTTTCATTACACATGACCTTGGCGTTGTTGCCAAAATGGCAGATCGTGTAGCGGTTATGTATGCGGGACAAATTGTGGAGACAGGTACAGTAGAGGAAATCTTCTATGATCCAAGACATCCCTATACATGGGGATTATTGGCATCTATGCCTAGTCTGGATAGTAATAGCGGAGAGATGCTGACAGCGATTCCAGGAACGCCACCGGATCTTATTAAGCCTCCTAAAGGAGATGCGTTTGCCTTACGGAGTGCTTATGCTATGAAGATAGACTCGGAAAGAGAAGCTCCTCTGTTTAAAGTTTCAGACACTCACTTTGTGAAATCATGGCTCTTACATCCGATGGCTCCAGCAGTAGAACCACCTGAGGCTGTGAAGAACAAAAGACGTGTCTTGCCCGGTGTATATGAACAACCTGTGATGGTTGAACAATATGAGGTGTAACCGTTAGTAGCGGGTAAATAAATATAAATAAGAGCAACGAACCTAAATATGCGTCAGGCCGTTTATACGGCTTGACGCATATTTAGGTTTTATATTTGTTTCAGGCGTGAATGCTAGTTTGGATGAAGTCATTCCATTAACTATTTTAGGCTTACATAGTTTTAAGGTTTATGTAAGGTTTAAATTAATGGGGTGTAAGGCTTGAGGATTATAATAGCTTTAACAGGAGGTATTACAATTACATGAAACCAATTTTACAAGCGATAAATGTGCAAAAAGCATTTGGTGTCAAAGGCAATGTATACAAAGCGTTGGAAGATATTAATTTAGAGATTCAAGAAGGTGAATTTGTTGGGATCATGGGCCCATCGGGTGCCGGAAAATCAACATTACTCAATATTTTATCAACCATTGATATGCCCTCATCAGGCGATATCATTATCGATGATCAGAATATTATCCAAATGACAGAGGCGCAATTGTCAGATTTCCGCCGCAACAAGCTGGGCTTTATTTTCCAAGATTACAACTTACTTGATACGTTAACAGTAAAAGAAAACATTGTGCTTCCGCTTGCCTTGTCCAAGGTACCTGCAAAGGAAATCGAGGAACGCGTCAATGTAGTGGCTGATACATTTGGGATTCGGGAAATTCTAAATAAATATCCCTACCATATATCAGGTGGTCAAAAACAACGAACAGCAGCTTCTCGTGCGATTGTTGCAAATCCAAGCTTAATTCTAGCTGATGAGCCGACAGGTGCACTGGATTCGAAATCTGCTACAAATTTACTCGAAAGTTTAAGCACATTAAACGAAAATAACAAATCAACCATTATGATGGTAACTCACGATGTATATGCAGCAAGCTTCTGTAAACGAGTGCTATTCATTAAAGATGGCAGCCTTTTTACAGAAATTCATAAAGGACAGATGCTACGCAAGGAGTTCTTTCGCAAAATATTAGATATCCTCGCTTCGCTCGGAGGTGGAGATCATGACGTTATTTAGCATTGCTAGAAAAACGATCCGGCAAAATTTCAGTAACTATTTTCTATACTTTGCATCGATGATATTTAGCATTGTGATTTACTTTGTATTCGTGTCATTGAAGTATGATCAGACGATTCAGGCGACTTCTGACACATCCCCAAAAATCAACTCCGTATTTAGCGGGGCGGCCGTCGTTTTAATCATTTTCGTAGCTGTTTTTATTTGGTATTCCAATTCCTTCTTTACACGGAAACGTAAAAAAGAAGTTGGACTGTACTCTCTACTCGGTGTACGTAAGAAGCAAATAGGTCGCATGCTTTTTTATGAAAACTTCATCATGGGATGTTTGGCTCTTATTGTGGGAATTCTGTTGGGTTCTGTATTGTCGAAGTTTTTTGTGGTGATTTTAATGAAGATCATGGGTTATGATGCCATTGCGAATTTCACCATTTCATTAGAAGCGATCATGAACACGATTATTGTATTTACTATTATTACGCTCATTACATCGTTTCAAGGATATCGATTAATTTACCGTTTTAAATTAATTGAACTATTTCATGCAGATAAAGAAGGTGACCAAGAACCAAAAACCTCTTTTATCATAGCTCTGCTATCCATTATATTAATCGGAATCGGTTATTGGCTCGCGTTACAGAACGCGCTAGATTCAGAGATATGGAGAACAATGGGGTTCATGGTTACTCCGCTCGTCATTTTAATTACAGTGATACTAGGTACGTATCTCTTATTTAGTAGTTTAACTGTTTATTTATTAAAGGTTTCAAGAAAGAATAAAAAGAAATATTGGAACGGAATTAACTTAATCGGGACATCTCAGCTTCTATTTAGGATCAAAGGTAATGCACGTACACTGACAATTATCGCAGTGTTAAGTGCAACGACATTAACAGCCGTTGGAACAGCTTATAGTTTGTATTACAACAACAGAAGTAATGTGGAGATGGCTGACCCGAGCAGCATAATGTTTATTGCGGGAGATAACAACGTAGCAAACAAAGTAAATGATATGATTTCAAACAGTAAAAACCATGACATGATCTATCATGAGGCGATTTCGACACTTCAAATAGAGGCAGACGTAACCAATCTAGATAGTAAATTCTATATTGATGAAATGATCTATACTGTGGTTTCAAACCGTGATTTTAATAAAATAGCTAAAGTGCAAGGAAGAAATGATGTGCTTTCACTAAAAGCAAATGAAGCAGCAGTATTAGATGCCGCGTACACGAAAGGGATGTCGCCTGAGTATGTCGGTTCAACGATTTCTGTAAAGGTAAATGACCGTGATGAGAATATTACATTTAAGAATTTGAAGAAGTATAATATCCTCAATCATTACACTGCAGGTACTGCTATTGTTGTCAGTGATGAGTTGTTTTCGGGTTTAGAAAAAGAAATAAAACGAGAAAATATGGACTTGTATAAAATCACAAATGAAGATGATGCTGAGCAATTAACAAAAGACATTCGAGCGATTATGCCGGATAAAGCAAGGCTTTCTAGCTTCTATGCAGATTATGCTGCCGGTTTAGAATCAACAGGCTTAATGATTTTCATGGGCGGGTTTTTAGGGTTAGTATTCCTTACTGCTACAGGAAGCATTATCTACTTCAAACAATTAACAGAAGCGAACTCAGATAAAGAGCGTTATGAAATTTTACACAAAATCGGTGTGAATAAAAAGGAAGTACGATTAGCTATTGCCAAACAAATGTTATTCATCTTTGGTTTGCCTTTGCTTGCAGGAATAGCCCATTGTGCAGTGGCACTAACCGCTTTATCGAGATTGTTACAAATCAGCTTAGTTATTCCAGTGATGATCTGTATGGGAGTGTACACATGTATTTACATCGTGTATTACTTTGTAACAGTAAATGCTTACTACAAAACAGTGACGAAAACAAAATAGTATAGTGAAGGAGACAAACAATGAAAAAGGTAATCCTAGTTGTATTTCTTGTAGTGGTGCTTGGCGCTTTCATTTTTATGCAAAATGTGAATCTAAACAGAATAGGTACAGACAATTATTATGTTCAAATTAAAGGGATGGGTGAGAAGATAGAAAGCAAATCAGATAGTGGTGAGAAATTCGTAACTTATGAATACACCTTACCTGCCTTTAATGAAGATGGAATAGAACAAACATTTACTTTTACAAGTAACAAGCAACTTCGTGAGGAAGCTTATTTAAATTTATTTGTGAAAGACGATAAAAAAGTCAAGTCCTATAAAGAAGTGAAAATAGAAGACATTTCTAACAAAGCTAAGGAAAAATTAAAGTGAATCCATCCATTTATCAAAAAGAAAGAATTATTTCATTAGATATTATTCGCGGTTTGGCACTGGCGATTCATGACATATGGGAAAAATGGAAGAGTCAGAAAAATAATAAAATGAAATTCACTCTATAGCGAAGCATAGTTAAAAGTGAAGGACTTAGTTATCGATTAAAGATAACTAAGTCTTTTTTCATTATGAAACAACATCTAAAACGTGCTGTCATTTCGAATTTTATGGTTTAAACTGACGTATCTATGCTATATACTTACTAACACAGAGGAATTTGGGCGAAGGAGTTATGACATGTCACTAAAAAATACTAAGGTATTAATTATAGATGATGAAGAAGACATTTTAAGAATTTTAAAAACAGTTTTAACAAAAGAAGGAATAGATAATATCTATACTTCAACAACAGTGAGTGACGGATTTATACAATTCCAGCAAAAAAAGCCTGATATTGTGTTGCTGGATATTATGCTGCCTGATGGAGAAGGTTATGACGTTTGTAAACAAATCAGAAGTATCTCTAACGTACCCATTCTGTTCTTATCCGCAAAAACAGAGGAAATTGACAAAATTTTAGGATTTGCTATTGGTGGTGATGACTATATTGTAAAGCCATTTAGCCCCAAAGAAGTGGCTTATCGTGTAAAAGCACAATTACGTAGAGCTGATTATATCCAGGCTGATAAGGAAGAAGACACTCTATTGAAAGCAGGTCCCTTCGAATTAAATGAACAAAGGGCAGAATTAAAAAAGAATGGTGAAAACATTGAACTAAGGCCAAAAGAACTTGGCTTGATATCGTATCTTCTTAAGAACGCGAATCGAATTATTAGCAAAGAAAGCCTCTGCGACCATGTGTGGGGGGAAGATTTTATAGGCTTTGATAATACGGTTATGGTACACATTCGGAGATTAAGGGAGAAAATTGAGGAACAGCCTTCAAACCCTCAATATCTAATTACAGTAAAAGGCTTAGGATATAAACTTGTTATAAGGGACGAATAATCCATGAAATGGTGGTTAACTGGAAGATATTTATTATCCGTTGTGTTGGTAGTCATACTAGTGCTTATTATAAATATTGTGATTGTATTGGGTTTGCTCGTCGCCCAGGCTGTATCTCAGAAGCCTTCTTTTCAAACTAGAGAGATATCTGCAGAAGCATTTACGACAGGGTTCCGTCATTATATAGCGATGGCTAATAATCAGGTGACAATCACCGAAAAAGGAAAAAAAGAGCTTGAAGCCAATAAGGCCTGGATACAAATATTAGACGAAAACGGCAAGGAAATATACGGTTATAGATTGCCAGAAGAGATAAAGAAAAAATATACGCCATTAGAAGCGATTCAAATGTACAAATATAAGGAAATTGATGGACAAACCACCGTTTTTGTAAGTGGAAAAGAAATGAATCAAAAAAACTACAGTTTTTTTATTGGAATTGAAGATCCTAATATCGGTAAATATGTCTTGTCATATGATTATCGGAACATCTTCCATATGTTCAAAGTAGGCAGCCTCATTTTTATAATTATTGATGGATTTATTGCTTTATTGATCGGATATTTATTCAGTAAAAGGCTTACCAAGCCATTAAACTCGTTGATTGACGGGATCAAAAGGTTGGCCAATAAAGAATACAATATAAATTATGAACCTAAAGGAATCTACAAAGAAGTTTTTTACAATGTTAATTATTTGTCAAATGAGCTAAGAGTGAGCGAAAATGAGCGAAAAAAACTGGATAAAATGAAGGAAGAGTGGATTTCGAATATCTCTCATGATATTAAAACGCCGTTAGCTTCCATCTTAGGTTATGCCGAAATGATGAAAGATGCAGAATATCAATTTTCAATAGAAGAAATGATGGAATATGCTGAAATCATTGAGAGTAAATCACTATATATGAATGAGGTTATCGAGGATTTAAACTTATCTACAAGATTGAAAAACAAAGAATTGTCTTTAAATAAAAAGACGGTTAATATGGTGACTCTTCTGCGGAATATGGTGATTGATATTTTGAATGACGCCAAGTATTCCGATAGACACATTGAATTTCAGTGTGATCAAGAAACGATTGCAATAGATGTTGATGAGATCTTCATTCGGAGAGCAATAAGTAATCTGATCTATAACGCGATTGTTCATAATGATAGCAATGTAAATATTGTTGTCCGTATTGAAAAGAAGGAACAGATACACATCATCATTCAAGATGATGGAAAAGGCATACAGAAAAAAGAGTTGGAAAGAATTTTTGATCGGTATTATCGGGGAACAAACACCGGGGAGTTACATAAAGGCTCCGGTCTTGGTATGGCTATTGCAAATGATGTTATTCGGGTACACAATGGAGAAATTAAAATCAACAGTATAGTGGGTTACGGAACAACGATTGAAATCGTATTATAAAAGAAGCGTAGGAGCAAATCGAATCATGTATTGTTCCATTTAATATCAAAAAAAGCAGGCGATAGTTGAAGTGCTCCCTGTCAAGTGGACAGTGTAAAAAACAAAAATAGTTAGACCTCGATTCCTCGGCTGGTTTGAACAGAGCTGAGGTTTTTTGTTATACAGTTCGGCGGTATTCATTAGGTGACAAACCACCCAAACACTCTGTATAGCGGTAGTTGTTGTAATAGCGAATATATTCGCTAACGTCTTTAAAGACGTCTTCATAGGTGTGAAACTTTGTAAGATAATAGCTTTCTGATTTGTAAGTACCCCAAAATCGTTCAATAGGTTGGTTGTCCAAGCATCGGCTCACACGAGACATGCTTTTCATATATCCATATTTTACGTGGAGTCGATTATACTCATGAGATGTGTACTGGAAGCCTCTGTCGCTTTGGAGGAGTGGGGTTACACTGGGATTCTTCTTGTAAGCCTTCTTCAGCGTATCCATCACGAGTTTATTGTTGTTGGAATGGCTTAATACCCATGAAACAATGGCGTTATCGTATACATCGATAATAGCGCTTAAATAGGCCTTGCGACCATTCCCATACTTCAACTCGGTGACATCCGTACACCACTTTGAATTAGGAGAATTGGCATCAAAGTTACGTTTCATTACATTTTCAACGACATGGATTTCAGAGGCTTTCACGTAGCTCGGCCGTTCCCTACGGATGACTGCTTTGAGTCCAAGAGCACGCATGATTCGATAATAGCGTTTTTTGTTGTAAGTCTTTTTGAGTTTTCGGTTTAGCTGAGTACGCATTTGACGATACCCAAGTATCCCTTTTCGCTTGTCATAACGAAGCTTCACTTCTTTAGCTAGCGCATGAATTTCAAGTTCCCTGGCAGATGGCGTCCAGTTTAACCACTTGTAATAGGCAGATCGAGCAACCCCTGCTAACGCACACAACTTCGTAATTGCGTAACCTTTTTCTTTGTTCAGTTCTTGAATCGCATGATACAAGTCTACTTGTCGAACGAGGGTTAGCGTGTATTTCGTTGCTTGATCTGTGCCAACTTTTTTGCGAAGGAGTTCTCCATCTCCAGGTATTCGTTCCGAGCTTCTAATTGCTTGATCCGTAGCTTAAGACGTTCATGCTCATCTAGTTCCTCTACAGGCTTTTTGCGACCGCGATTGTCCTTGAGAGCATCCTCACTGCCTCCTTGATATTTCCGAACCCATGCGTACACTTGCTGATAGGATACATCGTACTTTGCGATCGCTTTCTGATAATCCAAATCATTAGCGATGGTATATTGTGCAATTTCAATGCGTTCTTCAAAAGATGTTTTACGTCCATTATTCATATGAGATAGTCCCTTTCCTTTACGAGTAGGTTTCAATTCTATCTCACTAGTATACTTGGAAATCCAATTCCTCAGGACACTTGTACTTGAAATATGGTACTTTTTTGTTACCGCTGATAAGGAGTAATGACCAGACAATAACTCTTTAATAGCAGCAAGCTTCGCTTTCTTTGAGTATGTTTTCCATGTCTTTGATTCCTTTAGCCCTTCCAAACCATCTGCCTTATATTTTCTTATCCAATCCGTGACGGTTCCCTTACTTACCCCGAGCTGTTTTGCTTCATAGTTTGGATTTGACTTATGCCCAAGACACCGCTGAACGGCGTGTAATTTTACTTCTAAAGAAGTAGGACTTCTTTTAGACATTAGAAAAACTCCCATCATTGTAGTAGTAGAAGGTTTGTTTTTTTCTACTGTCTACTATGATGGGAGCGTATCAAGTTCAACCTGCTTTTTTCGATGTATTTTATGAAGAGTACTTATTCGGCTGAAATGGATTGATCAGAATGCCTTTTACCATATATCCGATACAAGAGTAATCCGAATAACATCCCTACAAAAGACATGGCTGAGAGGGACAAATACAGCGTTTTGCCACCAAAGGCTTCATACACGGCCCCACCAACATAAGAGGCGATGATGCTGGATACACCGAAGAATAATAACGCCAGCACCGTTTGACCAGTGGCACGCCATTCCTCAGGTACGATACGGTACAGGTATTGAATAGCTGCTGAATAGAACACCGGAAAGGTAAGCAGTTGAAGAACCTGTATGTAGGCTAGTAAATGTGGATCGGTAATCCAAGCTGAGAGAAAGAAGCGCATAAAGTAAAAAGCGCCAGAAATGGAGACGATCAAGAGTTCTTTACCTGGGCGTAGCCACCAGAAGCTTAGAGCGAATACGATAATTTCGCTACCTGCTGCTAGAAAAAAGGATTGTCCGACCAGCTCGGTACTTCCTCCAAGCTCACGGATGTACACACCAAGAAAAGTGTCATTCATACGAGCTGGAACGGAGCTTATGAATACGAGTACTAGAAACAGTAGCGTTTCGCGATTACTCAAGAAATTCTTGAGACCGTCTACCGTTACCGGTTTGGCAGTGACCGGCGCATCCGGAATTCGAAGATTAATGATAAAGCAGCAGATCCCAATACCAGCAAAGAGCAATGCTAAGCTGTAAGCTCCGAAATAAGACATAAAGTAACCGGTAATAAGCGACATCACGCCATAACCGAGTGCTCCGTATGTACGAATGGAACCATAGCTAATGCCCATTCCCTCAGATACACGAAAGTTCAAACTTTCTGTGAGCGGATCGATTGGCATCAGGAAGAAATACACCAGCATAGCAAACAAAATAAGCATTCCATAGCTTGTGGAGTTAAATAAGAAATAACCGGCTATAGTAGCACCTACAAGTAGAAACAAGACCACTTTACGAATGGTTTTGGTTCGATCACTGATCATCCCCCATAGAGGCTGAGCGAGGATCGTAATGAAACCTCCTGTACCTACAATGAATCCGATTTGTGAGGGGCTCAATCCTTGATCATCTAAAAAGACCGGAAGGAAGGGAATAAATAAGGCAAGCAGAGCAAAGTACAAAAGATTAAACATTCTTAAGGGTGCTGCTGAATTCATGAATTTGTGTCCTTTACATATTTGACGTCAGTTGTCTATTACAGCCTTGTTATTGTATCATGCTTCATTAGATTCATGAAGCATGATATATGAAGCGTGAGGTAGATCCTCCATTGTTATTACCCTAATGAATCTCCAAGCCACATTGTACATATATGTTACACTTGAATGAAGTAATTAAAGTGAACTGTAAGGAGATAAATGACAATGAAGCTAGTATCGTGGAATGTGAATGGTTTAAGAGCATGTGTAACGAAAGGATTCAATGACTATTTTGAAGAAATGGATGCAGATATATTCTGTGTTCAAGAGACGAAGCTACAGGAAGGACAAATTAACCTTGAACTAGGAGAAAAATATACTCAATATTGGAATTACGCGGTGAAGAAAGGGTATTCGGGAACTGCTATTTTTACAAGGATTAAACCTCTTTCAGTACGATATGGCTTGGAGGAAGATGAAGAACCAGAGGGACGGATCATTACGCTGGAATTTGATACCTTCTATCTCGTGAATGTATATACGCCAAATGCTAAACGTGATCTAACAAGGCTTCCGTATAGACTGGAATGGGAAGATCGCTTTCTAAGTTACCTGCAACAATTGGATGATCAAAAGCCTGTTATTATATGTGGTGATTTGAACGTTGCCCATCAAGAAATAGATTTGAAGAATCCTAAATCGAATCTCACAAATTCAGGATTCACCCCAGAAGAACGGAATAAGATGACTAGACTGCTAGATGCTGGATTTATCGATACGTTTAGATATTTCTATCCTGAACAGACAGATGCGTATAGCTGGTGGTCCTATATGGCAAAGGTTAGAGAACGGAATATTGGTTGGAGAATTGACTATTTCCTTGTTTCTTCAAGACTGAATCCCTTCTTATTGGATGCACAAATTGATTGTAAGATCATGGGCAGTGATCATTGTCCCATTATTCTTAATATTGAAGATATTACGGCAGAGTTGTAATTATTCATCGCATGTTTGTTAAACACAGATATTGAAGATCTATCCTTTGAGTACAATTAGCATATTTGAAATATGTTCCATTTGGTGTTAAGTTGGTTTTGGTAGAATTATTGTTAAGAAGGAAGAGGGGCAGATCATGATTGCTTTAATTATTGGTTGTGAGATCGCATTCTGGGTATTTGTCCTAGCTGGATTAGCGTGTCGTTACATTTTTCGCTTAAAAAAGACAGGGGCCTTATTACTTTACTTCACTCCTATAATCGACTTGATTCTTCTAATTGTAACGGTAGTTCATTTACAGGAGGGGGCAGAGGCTAGTTTGGCTCATGGTATTGCAGCGGTCTATATCGGAGTTTCGATAGGATTTGGTCATTCCATGATTCGGTGGACTGATGTTCGGTTTGCCCATAAGTTCGCGGGTGGTCCTTCTCCGCAGAAACGAGTCAAATTTGGCAAAGAGCATGCCCGAGACGAACGACATGGTTGGTTCCGTCACTTTCTTTCATGGGCGATCGGATGCGTTATTTTGTATGGAATGATATTTATGGTGAATGTGGACAGTCGTACGTTAGTGCTGTTTCAGATGATGCGTGTATGGTCAGTTGTGTTAGGTATTGATTTTCTGATTAGCTTCAGTTACACATTATGGCCTCGACACAAAAAAATAACGAAGGATCATTCCGTATCCTCAGAATAGCAGTGAAAAAGGGCCGCGTCCAACGTGGCTTTTTCTACGCGCACCTACTACAAATAGTCACGCTTGAATAGGAAAAAAGAGCTTTCTGCTAGCTACGAGTAACATCAAGTGTAGGATGCTTCTATCCAATTGAAAACGGAGGTGTGAGCCTGGCAAAGTCCCCTGCTAAGCTTGCAAGGGGTCTCCATTTATCGATAGCTACTTTATAGTTCCCTGCATAGGCGGCCGAATCAATTTGTACACGGAGCACTTTTCCAAGCACAAGATGATCTCCACCTACTGGAATAATCCGATCTAGCTTCAGCTCAAACGCAATCGGCGCTTCCAGCACGGCGGGTACATCTACAAGCTCACATGACTTTTGGGTGACGCCCGCAAGCTCAAACTCATTTTTCGCAGGCTCGACACTAGCGGATGAACGCAACATCGCTTCGCCCAGTGGCTCTGAGACAACATTAATGACGTATTCTCCCACTTCGCGAATATTTGTGAGTGTATCCTTTACTGTACCCTCTCGTTCGTCCACGCCAGTTCCTATTGAAATCAATAGCGTTGGCGGGTTTCTTGATGCAACTGTAAAAAAACTGAATGGTGCTAAATTAACAACATCATCCTTACTTTTTGAAGAAACCCATGCGATAGGTCTGGGTACAACGGATCCGATCATCAGCTTGTACATTTCCAGCTCGCTCAAGTCACTCGTGTTAAATGTGAGTCCATGAAGCTGTGGCATATCCATCCTCCTTCGATAAAATTTGATCAAGTGAACAGTGAATGCCATAATTGTATGATATTCTACTTATTTTAGTAGGTAGCCATCTCTAAGTATAAACTCGAACATTCTAAAATCCAGTATGCACTTTTGGGTTAGATACTTACCTCGAGGAGAGTGATTTCATTGAATCAACAGACCCAAATGGTTAAGCCACAAGTCATACCAACTCCATTTGACTACACATTATCCATAATCGGAGGAAAGTGGAAGATGAGAATCATGTACCAATTAACGTGTGAGAAAGTGATGCGTTATGGTGAATTAAAAAATCAGCTGCCAGCGATTACCCATAAGGTATTAAGCTCTCAATTAAGTGAGTTAGAATGCAATGGCATCGTAAATAGAGTAGAATATCAACAAATCCCTCCGAAAGTGGAGTATTCTTTAACTCCAAGAGGTAGAACATTGATGCCGATATTAGAGGGAATGTGCAAATGGGGCGTAGAAAATCAATAAGGGATAAATGTATAATGAAGACTGCATAATCAAATCAAATCAAATGAAGTGAGTTGGATTATAAATGGATAGTGAGAAACAACGCTTAAGTATTGAAGCGGCAAGACTTTATTATCAATCTGATTATAGTCAGCAGCAAATTGCTTCCCAATTGGGCTTATCAAGGCCAACGGTTTCTAGATTACTACAACATGCCAAAGAAAAAGGATATGTAAGGATAGATATTATTGACCCCCGTGAAGACTTGGATATCTTAGCCAGTGAGCTGAAGAAGCGATTTCAATTAGACACGGTTCAATTATGTTATTCACCACTAAATGATTACGAGGAAATTAAAAAACATATCAGTAAAAAAGCGGCTGAATTTATTCATGGAACCGTGCAGGATGGAGATATTATCGGTGTAACTTGGGGCACAACCATGCACGAGGTAGCTCTTCAATTGCAATCTAAACCATTAAAAGCAGTGGAAGTGGTCCAATTAAAGGGGGGCGTGAGCCATTCTCAAGTAAATACGTACGCAGCTGAAATTGTGAATTTGTTTGCGGAAGCATTTCAGACCATTGCGCGGTATTTACCCTTACCTGTTATATTTGATAGCGTTGAGGTTAAGAGCATGGTAGAGGAAGACCGTCATATTGGACGAATCATTGATCTGGGCAAACAAGCGAATATTGCGGTCTTTACGGTTGGAACTGTGAAGGAGGATGCGCTACTCTTCCGTCTAGGTTACTTTAATGAAGAAGAGAAGGAGTTGCTTGGACGTACTGGGGTAGCTGATATCTGTTCACGGTTCTTTGACGCAAAGGGGAAAATATGTAGTGAAGAAATCAATAACCGTACGGTAGGAATAAATCTTTCCGATCTGAGAAACAAGGAAAAATCTATTCTAGTAGCGGGAGGGCAACGGAAAATTGGAGCGATTCATGCTGCGCTTGCAGGTAAGTACGCGAATATATTAATTACGGATCAATTTACTGCACAAGCTTTATTAAGATAATGGATCATTAGGACTTTGCTTGAATGAATAGAAGATCGTAAGTGGCAGCAACGCCTCCTTGTATGCTGAACTTATCTTCATATTCCTCATACATGCTGGTGAACAATCGCCGCGGACTGAGGTCACGTATCGCCTGGGCTTCTGAAGTACTAGCACCCATCGCTTTAACCGAAAGAAGAAAATCTCTCGCGGTAGGATACTTTTCTGTTTGGATCGAACCTTCACATTGAATATTAGAAAATCCTGTTTCCTCTAGCAAGTTGTTCCACTGCGTTATCGATTGAAAAGACAATCCATGCCGTCGTGGTTCCATTCCGCTGGCTCGATACACCTGATTAAACGCCTGATGCAGCTCGCAGAATGTATCAGGACCGAATGTAGTAAAGATCAACAAACCACCAGAACGAAGAATCCGTCGAAGTTGGCTTAGCGTAGTCCGAGGATTACTTAACCATTGAAAACAGGCGTTGGAGACGATGAGATCGAACGAGTCCGTCTCTGCCTCAGCCGCCCACATTTCAACATCGGCTTGAAGAAATCGTAAACGATCCGTTGCACTTTGTCGGGTATTCAAATGTTTTGTTACAGTGGATAAGACACGTTGTTCAGCCTGTTCGATCATCGCGGATGCAATGTCAAGCGCGGTAATGCTAGCGTTAGGCCACTCATTTACAAGCATTTCGGTTAGAGCACCCGTACCACAGCCAATCTCAAGAATGTTGGGCTCATCTGTGAAGCCTTTATTCTTCCATCCTATGAGAGATTCAGTAAGCCGATCTGCCATAGTACGTTGAATATGGGCTTGTGCATCATACGAACGTGCATGACGGTTAAATTGACGTTGAATTGCACTATTTTTACTGTTCATGCCACCATCTCCTCAGTTCATCTGCTATGTGTGCTTCCCTTCCCAAAAACGGTACATGCCCGCTTGCGGGTATTGTAAGTAATTCTGCTTGAGGCAATTGTGCTGTAAGCTCTGACGCAGCGCCGTAAGGACAAATCTTATCGTCAGTACCGTGAACAAGAAGCACCGGACAATCGATCATGGATAGTTGAGACAAGTATTCCTCATTTCGCAAAATCTGAAGACCCGTGATTAGTGCCGGGGTTGTCCAGCTACCGATTGGAGGAAGAATTTCACCAAGATCGGTTTTCCATTCTTCCTCAGTTAAAACAAGCTGTCGAAATTCGGTTTCAACGGCTTGTCGGTCCTTCGTAAGCCCTCTAATCATTCGCCTAACGTATGTATCGGCCCAGCCAAGGTCTAACTCCTGTTTTGAACGGGTAAAACGGGCTGTTGCAGCCAACAACACAAGACCATCAGCGAAATCTTGGATTGCTAGTCTCAGCGCTAGTAATCCACCGAGCGACCAGCCTCCGATCAATAGTGGGCCACGGTTTGTCTTACAAGTAGTTCCACCCGAAGAAAGGAAATTTCTTGCCGCTGTTTCAGTAAGGAGTACCATTTTCTCTGGAGAATCGGCATCGCTGTAGTCTACAGAAATATGATAAAAATCCGGCAGTAACAAGCGAAGTCGATCAAATACCGTATCCGGCATGCTCCATCCGGTCAACCACAAAATAGTGCCGCTTGTCTCTACCTTGATATTCATAGGATGCTTATCTGATGCATTCATAGACTCAGCACTCCTAATTGATGTCCAATGGCGCGGATTTGCGCGACGGCATCAGTTAGCTCTCTATCCGTATGAGCAGCTGACAATGTGAAACGGATTTGCGCAGTTCCATCAGGAACAGTAGGTGGGCGGATGGCCACGGATGCGATACCTGACGCTTCAAGAGCCTCACTGAAGCGTAAAGTTTTAGCATTATCGCCTATAATCAGAGGTACGATAGGAGAGTCGCCAGTACCTATTTGGAAACCGGCGGTGCAAAGAGCGGACCGAAATACCTTGCTTGCTACGGATATCCTTTCTCTGCGCCAGTGTTCGACTTGTACCAATAGTAATGCCTTTGAAATCCCAGCTACGATAGCTGGAGGCAGCGCGGTTGAATAGATGAGCGGTCTGGCCTTGTTCACCAGCCACTGAATGAGCATGCGACTGCCACAGATATAGGCACCATAGACGCCGAACGATTTGCTGAATGTACCCATATGAATATCCACATTATTCTGCAGCCCAAGCTCATGGCACAATCCCTCGCCACGCATGCCATAGATCCCACCGCTGTGTGCTTCATCCACCATCAATAGGGCTCCATACTCCTGTTTAATTCTGACGAGTTCCTGCAAACGAGCCTGATCGCCATCCATGGAAAAGACAGCGTCGGTTACGATCAGCTTTCTCCGTTTATTACTATGTTTATTTAATAATGCGCGCAGATGTTCCATATCGTTATGACGATACCGGGCATGTTCAGCGCGGCTCAATACAATGCCGTCAACAATGCTTGCATGATTCATCTGATCGCTGAGTACAACATCATCCCGACCTACAAGTGCACCAATAACACCAACATTAGCCATATAACCGTTTGCAAATACAAGCGCTGCTTCACAGTTTTGCCATTCGGCCAGCGCTGCTTCCAGACGACTATAAAGGGGGCTATTTCCAGTCACAAGCCGCGAGGCGCCAGCGCCAACTCCTTCCTTGAGTAGTGTCTCACGCATCACTTCTATGATCGCAGGATGCTGTGCAAGTCCAAGATAGTCATTAGAAGACAGGTTGAGGAGCAATCGCTCTCCACGAAACGTATATCCTGGGGATTCGGAGACTGGGGAACTATCATGCAAGGAACGCTTCATGGAGGTATTAGCCAATAACTCAAGTTCTTTTTCTATCCATTTCATGCTTGTCACCCCCTTAAAGAGCATTTAATTCAATTTCAAAGCCCAAATCTTCGATCATTTGATGATCAACTGAAATGTCTTGACCTGATGTCGTTAAATAATCACCTACAAAAAGTGAATTTGCAGCGTAGAGAGACAGAGGCTGTAATGTACGAAGGTTGATTTCACGCCCGCCTGCCACACGGATTTCTTGTGAAGGGCAGATGAAACGGAATAAGGCTAGTACCTTCAACGCTTGTAATGGCTGCGTGCGTCCTGCATTTTCCAGTGGAGTTCCCGGAATGGCATTTAGGAAGTTAATCGGAATGGAGTCCGCATGGAGCTCGCGGAGTTCATAAGCCATTTCAACAATTTCTCGATTAGTCTCGCCCATGCCGATAATGACACCAGAACAGGGGGACATGCCGTGGGTCTTAACCCTTTCTAATGTTTCAACACGTTGATCGTAGGTATGGGTTGTGGTGATGGTTGGGTAATTGGCTTTGCTGGTGTTCAAGTTATGGTTATATCGATGTACACCCGCGTCCGCAAGACGTTCGGCTTGTTCGTCCTTCAGAATGCCCAGACATGCGCAGATTTTTAGCGGCATCGTTTCACGGATTTCTCTAACCGCATCCACCACTTGATCCAGCTCTCTATTTGTTGGGCCTTTTCCGGCCGCTACGATACAATAAGTTCCAGCTTTACGAGCCATGGCTTCACGTGCGCCGGCAAGTAACGTATCTTTATCGAGTAGGGTGTATTTTTCAACCGGCGCCGTCGAAACGATGGATTGCGAGCAATAGCCACAGTCCTCGGGACAAAGTCCACTTTTAGCGTTGATGATCATGTTCAATTTTACTTTTTTACCGTAAAAATGTTTTCTCACTTTAAAAGCAGCCTGCATGAGTAGTAGCACCTCATCATGATTAGATTCGAGTACAGCGAGCCCTTCCTCTAACGTTAGACGTTCCCCATCTAACGCTTTGTTTGCAAGTGATTCCCATTTCATTGCTGTTGCCATGGTTTCCATATCCATCATCCTCCTATAGTCTGAACTGCCAATGCCTGTCTGATAGGCGCGAATTGTATTGTTGTTCGTAAGGTATGTACCAACGTTTCTGAATTCGCATCGTCGTGTAAGTGAGGAAACCTTCCTAGTACCTTAAGGCCGCTGTAATGCTCAATTAGTTCCGCATTCGTAGCAACACTAGGATCATGAGTCTGCTCCGTTAATTCACCGTCATTCATAATGACGCCTATAATGGGGACTCCTCGATGCCGCAGGAATGACGCCGTCAGAAGTGTGTGATTAATCGTGCCGAGGCTGGAACGGGCTACAATGAGAGCAGGTATGTGAAGCTCCGCGATCAAGTCCGCCACGAGGGCATCAGCGGTCAGGGGTACAGCGACACCGCCTGCACCTTCGATGAGAAGTGTATCGTAACGTTTAGTTAGCGGTTCACCAGCAGCGATCAACTCCTTAAGCGTAAGGGTTATACCAGCCTGCTTAGCGGCGAGTAGCGGCGTAAGCGGAGCTTCAAATGTAAATGGTGCTACTGCCTGTGGTAGCTCATCGATTCCTGTGCTTTTCAGTAACCGTTCACCATCGGTAACTCCGCTGCCAAGTGGTGCACCGGACTGAATCGGCTTCCAGACACCGGCATTCAATCCTTCAGCACGAAGCACAGCAGCAATGGCTGCCGTCATAACTGTCTTCCCAACGCCAGTGTCTGTACCTGTTATAAATAATCCGCGTATCGTGTCTACGTTTACTATGCTCATGTAGTGGAACCACCTTCGGTGACGTTAAGTACCGATTTGGCCAAAATATCTGTCATTTCATCTAGCTCAGCTTCACTGCTTGCAAGTGGAGGGATAAAGACGATTAGATTTCCAAGAGGCCGCGTTAGCATTCCAAGTTCTCTTGCCCTATGACTGGCGCGAACGCCAATTCGTTCTGCCCAATTGTAGGGCTCGCGTGTACCCTTATCACGTACTAGCTCGATACCAATCATCAATCCCTTTTGCCGGATTTCACCAACATGTGGGCGATCTTTAAGTGCTGCGAGTTTATGCTCTACAAATGACGCCTTTGCTCTTACTCCCTCTATCATGTTGCGCTCTTCAAATAGCTTCAAGCTAGCCAAAGCAACGGCACAACCCAATGGGTTACCTGTAAAGGAATGACCATGAAAAAATGTTTTCTGTTCTAGGTAATCAGCATAAAATGCATTGTACACCTCGTCTGTCGCAAGCGTCGCTGCCACAGGCAAATACCCGCCTGTAAGGCCTTTTCCGATCACCATCAAATCAGGAGAAACGTCTTCGAGTTCACAAGCAAACATAGCGCCCGTCCGACCGAAACCGGTCGCCACCTCGTCAGCGATGAACAATACCCCATGTTTGCGGCACAGTGCAGCCATCTCACGTAAGCATCCTGGCGGCATGACAATGATACCGCTGGCGCCTTGTACAATCGGCTCCACAATTAGAGCTGCTATCGTATCCGCTTGCGTCTCGAGCAACTTACGCAGAGCCGTTAGGGTTGCTTCCATTGCTTCCGCTTCACCGCCTTCATGGCGATAAGCATAGGGATATGGAATGACGTGAGAAGGGAACAGCATAGGGCGAAACGTCTCATGGTATAAGGGAATGGCACCTACACTAACGGCACCAATTGTATCTCCGTGGTAAGCTTGATTCATTGTAATAAACGTCTTTTTATTTCTTTCCCCTAAGTTATGCCAGTATTGAAAAGCCATTTTGATCGCAATCTCGACACCGGTTGCTCCTGAATCAGAATAAAATACTTTCGTTAACCCTTGTGGGGCGATCCCCACCAACTTTTCTGCAAGCTCAATGGCAGGTACATTTGCCATTCCAAGAAGGGTAGAGTGTGCGACACGCCCTAACTGGTCCGTGATCGCCTGATTTAGCTCCGGAACGTTATGCCCATGGACGTTAAGCCAAACCGAAGAAAAACCGTCAAAATAAGCACGTCCATTAACGTCATAGAGCTTGATGCCTTCGCCGCGTTCAATAATGAGAGGGTCAGAGTTATTGTAGTCTTTCATTTGTGTAAAAGGATGCCATAAGTGAGCCTTATTGAGGGTAGCAAGCCGTTCGTACTCTGTTATCACAAAATATCACCATCCGTTAATTTTTATATTGTTAACCTATGATTATTTATTGGTTAACAATGGGGCGTGACCTATTCTAGCAGACAGTAATGTCCCTGTAAACAGAATTCGGCAGAACAGCCGTTGTTATAACAGATATTTTGGTTAATATATTAATGCGATCTCTAATCATGAACATAATTTCATATTGGTATTTACATTTGTTCATATAGGTGTTATTCTAATCATGGGATTAAGATTTGCATAAGAGAAAGGTGATGGGGAAATGTTAAATTTAAAATTAGCAGGAATCATCGATCATACGCTTTTACGCGCAGACGCAACGAAAGCTGAGATCACCAAATTAACAGAAGAAGCTATAAAATATGAATTTGCATCCGTATGTGTAAATCCAACGTGGGTATCCTATGCGGCTGAACAGTTGGCAAATAGCAAAGTGAATGTGTGTACGGTGATCGGATTTCCACTTGGAGCGAATACTAGTGCAAGCAAAGCTTTTGAAGCAAGCCATGCTATTGAATGTGGAGCGGATGAAGTTGATGTAGTCATTAATGTCGGTGCTTTGAAAGACGGAGATTATGATTATGTTGTACAAGATATTAAAGGGGTCGTCGATGCTGCAAATGGCAAAGCGCTTGTAAAAGTGATTATTGAAGCTTGTCTCTTGACAGAAGACGAGAAGAAATTGGCTTGCCAACTATCGGTTAAAGCTGGGGCTGAATTTGTTAAAACATCGACGGGATTCTCGACTGGAGGAGCAACGGCTGAGGATGTGGCTCTGATGCGTCAAGTTGTTGGTGACAAGATCGGGGTCAAAGCTTCTGGAGGGGTTCGTAATCTTCAAGATATGGAACAATTGGTTGCGGCAGGTGCATCTAGAATTGGCGCGAGTTCAGGCGTGAAAATAATGGAAGGCGAGCAATCAGCCTCGTCTTACTAATAATATTATAATTTGTGCTGCTCCATTATGGAGCAGCCCCACAGGGGGAATAGTGTTGAAGGAACAGTTGATTAAAGAGGCAATAGAAGCACGCAAGCATGCTCATATCCCTTATTCACATTTTGCAGTTGGAGCAGCTTTATTGACGGGAAGCAAGCGAATCTACACAGGCTGTAATATTGAGAATGCTTCTTTTGGATTAACTAATTGTGCAGAACGAACAGCTATTTTTAAAGCGGTCTCAGAAGGAGAACATACTATTGAGGCGATTGCAGTGGTAGCGGACACCGAAGGTCCCGTCTCCCCATGTGGAGCTTGCCGTCAAGTGTTGTCGGAATTTTGTGATGAGAATACCAAGATTTATTTAACGAATCTGCATGGAAATACAGAAGAATGGACTATGGCGCAGCTTTTGCCGGGAGCATTCCAATCTAAGGATATGAATAAATAATTTGGTTTTGATGGATAATTATGTAAGCGCTTCATATTGATTTGATGTAGAATAACTCAATTAATCATTAGGAGAAAAACACAACATGAGATACTTACTCGTTATACTTGGATTACTAATTGTTTTTGGACTTTCTTACTTCGCCAGTAACAATAAAAGGAAGATTCGATATCGGCCCTTAATTGTTATGATTATCTTACAAGTCATTTTAGCCGCTGTGTTGTTAAATACGGTTTTAGGGTCTTTCTTCATTAAAGGCATTTCAAGTGCCTTCGAAAAATTGTTGGAGTATGCAGGCGTTGGTGTTGACTTTGTATTTGGCGGGATTCTCAATGAAGGACAATTCTCGTTCTTTATATCGGTGTTATTGCCGATTGTGTTTATTTCAGCCCTCATTGGTGTTCTGCAGTACATCAAAGTCTTGCCCTTTATAATTAAATATATTGGCCTTATACTTAGTAAGGTGAATGGCATGGGTAAGTTGGAGTCGTACAATGCGGTTGCCTCAGCAATTCTGGGACAATCCGAGGTATTCATTTCTGTCAAAAAGCAAATCGGTTTGTTACCGAAACATCGTCTCTATACGTTGTGTGCTTCGGCGATGTCTACCGTTTCCATGTCTATTGTAGGATCATATATGGCAATCATAGATCCTAAATATGTAGTAACCGCACTTGTTCTTAACTTGTTTGGCGGATTTATTATTACTTCTATCCTCAACCCTTATATTGTCGGGGAAGAAGAGGATATTCTAGAGGTACAGGAAGAAGAGAAACAATCGTTTTTTGAAATGCTTGGGGAATATATCATGGACGGCTTCAAAGTGGCTGTTGTGGTAGCAGCCATGTTGATTGGTTTCGTGGCTTTGATTGCCATGATTAACGGGCTTTTTAATGGTATATTCGGCGTGTCGTTTCAACAATTACTCGGTTACATTTTTGCACCCTTTGCTTTTGTTATGGGTGTTCCATGGAAAGAAGCGGTTGACGCGGGGAGCATTATGGCAACGAAAATGGTGTCCAATGAGTTCGTCGCCATGCTCGAGCTTAGCAAGAACACCGAGCTATCCGCACGAACTACTGGAATTGTGTCCGTATTCCTTGTCTCGTTTGCGAATTTCTCGTCTATCGGTATTATTGCAGGTGCAGTAAAGGGTCTGAATGAGAAGCAAGGGAATGTTGTGGCTCGCTTTGGTATGAAATTAATATATGGAGCAACGTTAGTTAGTGTCCTGTCTGCAATCATAGCTGGACTATTTATATGAAATATTAGAGAATCATGAGAGGAAGGAATCAATTACCAATGACACCATTTAAACGGATACACCTCATTGTTATGGACTCGGTAGGTATTGGAGAAGCACCAGATGCTGCGCAATTCGATGATTTTGATGTTGATACTTTAGGACATATTGCCCGTGAATGCGGAGGGCTGGAAATGCCCAATATGGCTAAACTTGGGTTATCCAATATTAAGGAAATCCAAGGCGTGCCTAAAGCCGATCAACCCCTTGCTTATTACACGAAGATGCAAGAAGCATCCAGTGGCAAAGATACAATGACAGGACACTGGGAAATGATGGGTTTGCGTATTGATACACCATTTCGTGTCTTCGAGAATGGTTTCCCTGATGCATTAATTACTCAGATTGAAGAGAAAACCGGCCGTAAAGTCATTGGGAATAAGCCAGCCAGTGGAACAGAAATTATGGTGGAACTTGGAGAAGAGCATGTAAAGACAGGCGCTTTAATAGTGTATACATCTGCGGATTCAGTACTTCAAATCGCTGCACATGAAGACGTCGTGCCTTTAAAGGAATTATATGAGATTTGTGAATTTTGTAGAGAGATCACGTTAGAAGATCCGTATATGCTGGGCAGAATCATCGCCAGACCCTTCGTTGGTGAAGTAGGTGAATTCAAACGTACATCTAATCGTCATGACTATGCGTTGAAGCCTTTCAGTCCCACAGTCATGAATACACTCAAGGATGCCAATTATGATGTCATTGCTCTCGGCAAAATCTCAGATATTTTTGACGGTGAAGGGGTCACTCAAGTCGTTCGTACCGTTTCTAATTCAGATGGTATGGATAAATTCATTGCGACTTTTGATGAATCATTCAAGGGGTTCAGCTTCTTAAATCTAGTCGATTTTGATGCGTTATATGGTCATCGCCGAGATCCAAGTGGGTATGGACAAGCATTAGAAGACTATGATACCCGCTTACCGGAAGTGTTCGCCAAGATGACTGAAGATGATCTTCTGATCATCACTGCAGATCATGGTAATGATCCTACCTATCGCGGAACGGACCATACTCGTGAATATGTGCCGCTATTAGTCTATTCTCCGCGGTTTAAGCAAGGTCATGCACTACCTTTACGGGATACCTTCGCGGATATTGGCGCAACTATTGCAGAGAACTTTGAAGTTACGATGCCGCAGTATGGTACCAGCTTTTTATCGGATTTGAAATAACAAAGTAGAAGGAGACAATCACACATGAGTACACATATCGGAGCTAAACAAGGTGAAATTGCAGAAACAGTATTATTACCAGGAGATCCCCTACGGGCTAAATTTATAGCAGAGACGTACTTGGAAGATGTCATTTGCTACAATCAGGTTCGAGGTATGTTAGGTTTCACGGGTACTTATCAAGGCAAGAGAATTTCCGTGCAGGGAACGGGGATGGGAGTTCCTTCAATTAGTATTTACGTGAACGAACTCATTCAAGAATATGGTGTGAAGAACTTGGTTCGTGTGGGTACTTGTGGCGCTATGCAGGAGAGTGTTCACGTTCGTGAAGTCATTCTAGCTCAGGCGTCGTGTACTGATTCCAGTGTGAATCGCCATGTATTTGGTGGCTATGATTTCTCCCCGATTGCTAGTTTCTCACTGCTAAAGGCAGCATATGAACGTGGTTTAGCAAAAGGTTTGAAAATGCATGTAGGTAACGTCTTCTGTTCAGATACCTTCTATAGAGATGACAAATCGATTGTCGAGAAACTAATGGGTCACGGTGTCTTGGGCGTGGAAATGGAATCAACTGCTTTATATACATTGGCAGCGAAGTACAGTGTTAATGCCCTAACTATCTTGACTGTGAGTGACCACTTATTGACTGGGGAAGAGACAACTTCAGAAGAACGACAAAGCACTTTCAACGACATGATGGAAGTAGCACTTGATACAGTTATTTCTCTGTAATTAGACATTATAATAAATAGCAAACGTGAGGAGAATATACGATGAGAATGGTCGATCTTATTGCAAAAAAACGTGATGGTAAAGAACTGAAGACAGAGGAAATCAATTTCATTATAGAAGGTTATACGAAAGACGAGATTCCAGATTATCAAATGAGTGCCTTGGCGATGGCGATCTTTTTCCAAGATATGACGGAGCGGGAACGCGCTGATTTGACAATGGCGATCGTAAATTCAGGCGATACAATTGATTTGTCGGCGATTGAAGGCGTTAAGGTAGATAAGCACTCCACAGGCGGTGTTGGCGATACGACTACATTGGTCCTTGCTCCACTTGTTGCTGCTCTGGATATCCCAGTGGCGAAGATGTCAGGTCGTGGATTGGGTCATACTGGAGGCACAATTGATAAATTGGAGGCCATTGAAGGGTTCCACGTGGAAATTAGTAAAGAGGAATTCGTGAACTTGGTCAATAAGGATAAAATTGCGGTCATCGGACAATCAGGAAATCTTACACCTGCAGATAAGAAGCTGTATGCTCTTCGTGACGTAACTGCAACAGTCGATTCGATAGCACTCATTGCTAGTTCTATTATGAGTAAGAAAATTGCTGCTGGATCTGATGCGATTGTCCTGGATGTGAAGACAGGCGCAGGTGCATTTATGAAGACTGTAGAAGACGCCAAGGAACTGGCACATGCTATGGTTAGTATCGGCAATAATGTGGGTCGTAAAACGATGGCCGTCATCTCTGATATGAGCCAGCCTCTTGGTTTTGCTATTGGAAATGCGCTCGAAGTGAAAGAAGCGATTGATACATTACAAGGTAAAGGGCCTAAAGACTTGGAAGAGTTGTGTCTTGCCTTGGGTCGTCAAATGGTGTTCTTAGCGAATAAAGCAAGCTCGCTTGAAGAAGCAGAAGAAATGCTAAAAGAAGTTATAAGTAATGGTAAGGCCTTGAATAAATTCAAAGAATTTATCGCTAATCAAGGTGGCGATCCGTCGGTAGTAGATCATCCCGAGAAATTGCCACAAGCGAAATATCTAATTGAAGTACCTGCTAAAGAAGACGGTGTTGTAGCTGAGATTGTAGCGGATGAGATTGGTATTGCTGCTATGTTGTTAGGTGCTGGACGGGCGACGAAAGATTCAGAAATCGATCTAGCCGTAGGCCTAATGCTAAACAAAAAAATTGGTGATCCTGTAAAAGTGGGAGAATCCTTGGTAACCATTCATTCTAATCGTGAAAATGTAAATGACATAATGGCTAAAATTTATGAAAATATCCGTATCGGAGACCATTCGGAGCCAGCTGTCCTTATCTATGATATCGTAACAGAATAGTAAAGAAACACAGTAAATCTCTAAATATACATGAAGTAAGCACCCTTAGGACCAAGTGGATAGACTTTCACTTGGTCTTTTCATGTAGCTGGACATATTTCTTCACTTGTAAATAAACTTCGTTATGGTATCGAATCTATGGGTGTGATGTATGAAAAGCGATCTAATGTTATAATCACGCTTGAGTGATCGAAGTATACTCGAATAAGAACACGACTTTTATCAGATTAAATAGAGGAACTAGAGGGTGATAGATTTGAGCGTAATTCGTATGGAGAATGTAACTAAGAAATATGAAGACACATTGATTTTTCGGGATATTTATTTTCGGGTGAGCAAAGGGGAACGGATTGGTCTTATTGGACGAAACGGAGCCGGTAAATCGACTGTTTTCAAGCTGATTATGGGTAAAGAGGAGCCTACAGCTGGAAAAGTGGAACTGGACCCTCAGGTTAAGATAAGTTATTTCTCTCAATTCTCGGAACTGAGCGGAGGTTTGTCTGTTCAACAGGAGCTAGAATTATGCTTCGAGCAGGTTGCACTTATCGAACGGGAACTACAGGAAATAGGGGGGAAGCTAGGCCAAGTAACGGATGATGCCCAGATGGATCAACTATTAGAGCGCCAAGCAGAGCTATTTGAACAAATGGAGCATTTAGATGGTTGGAATGTTTCTGTTGAAATTGACACGGTTCTAACCAAGTTGGGGTTCGATGATAGATCGCGTAATCAGCCTGTCGGTGAGTTGTCCGGAGGTTGGAGGAATCGCGCCGCACTAGCGAAGGTTCTAATCGAGATGCCCGATGTTGTATTGCTCGATGAGCCGACTAACTTTTTGGATTTAGAAGGTCTGGTATGGTTAGAGCAGTGGTTACACCGCTTCAATGGAGCGATGATTCTAGTGTCGCATGATCGGCAGTTCATCGATAGAGTCGTTACGCGAACGATTGAGATTGAGAACTACCATTTTCAAGAATACGAAGGTAATTATACCGATTACATACGGAAGAAGAAGATGCGTAAGAAAGTGTTGGATCGCCAGTTCGAATGGGAGGAAGAACTTCTCATCATGGAGTCCGAAGCTATCGATAACCGTTCCAACAAGAAAACCTCGAAAGACCGATTATCGCGTAAGTTAGCGGATATGAAGAAGCGGGTTGATCCACATCCAGTGAATGTGCTGATCACCGATATTTATGAAAATTTACGTTTCCCAGACAAGCTATGTGAAGTGAAAGGAATCGGACAGACGTATGATGGTCGGTCGATATTTGAGAACATAAGTTTTGATATTCAGAAGGAAGATCGACTGGTCATCGTGGGACCCAATGGAAGCGGGAAGTCCACCCTCATTAAGGTGCTTACGGGGCAAGAACTACCGGATTCCGGCGATGTGATCTGGGAGAGGGGCGTCAGCTACGCCTTTTTCAACCGAATGTGGGATGAGCTTGATCTTAAGGATACCGTTAGCCATGCAGTGAATATTTCTGGACTTGGTTTAAATGCTACTCGGAAGAAAGTGAATAAATTCCTAACGATGCTTCAATTCTCAGAAATGGATCTGAGTAAAGTCATTGGTAATCTATCCGGTGGACAGCAGGCCAGAGTGGCTCTAGCTAAATGCTTGCTCTCAGGAGCTGCGGTCATTATATTGGACGAGCCTACTAATCACTTGGATCTGACAAGTATTCAGGTCATGGAGCAGGCGCTAATCCATTTCCCTGGAGCTGTAGTTACGGTAAGTCATGATCGCTTCTTCATAGATAAAATAGCGACAAAGATGCTCACCTTTGATCCTGAATTGGGGATAAGTGAGCAGAGTGTATAGAACGGACTTAAATATCTTTATATTTATAGCTGAATAAAATCTCTCATATGCTTATGGGAGGCAAAGAGTCAAGATGTATTCCAAGAGCATGGTTCACGGAATGGAACTCACTAGCGAGGATTTTTATCAAGTAGCAGATTGTTTTGAAGCGTTGAAGCAGCATATATCCATTAAAGGTGTTATTACAGGCTTTATATCCGGTAGAGTTTTCTTGTCTAATGACGGTACAACAGCAGTACTGACAAGTCCTCAAGGTATTTTTCTGGGGGGGAGTCCGAAGAATAGTCCATTTTTTGAAGAAGTTAATAATCTGTTCAAATTGGAGCTGTTACCCGCGCTTGCGTCGGATGGTCAGTTAGACTATGTTTTGTTTTATCCATCGAATGAGACTTGGAAAGGTGCTCTAGAGGTGATTATGAAAGATTTATTGCCGATGAGAAGTGGGCGAATGACTTATACTCACGATCTCAATAGTATAGATGCCCACCTTGATGATTATATTGTTCCAATAAATGGAGATTTTTTGAAGAGAATGGATATAGTGGGGCTTTGTGGTGTAATAAGTGAAATTCTAGGGGGATGGTCTTCATTAGAGACTTATGAGGACAAAGGTTGGGGATGTGCAGCTATACAAGATACGGATGAGGGTCCGACCATTGTCAGCTGGTGCCTTACGGATTGGGTAGTTGGGAATGAGTGCGAGCTTGGCATTCAAACGGATAAAAGCTATCGAGGTAAAGGCTGGGCACGTAAGACGGCATTAGGTGTGCTCTCCCTCGCAAAAGAGCGGGGTATAACTAGAGTGGGTTGGCAGTGTTGGTCAGACAATATAGGCTCGCAGAGAACAGCATTATCTGTAGGTTTCATGCTACTTGCAGATTTTCCAGTCCTGTTCGGGTGGAACATCTCCTTAAATAACCTTCTAGTCAACGGAAACCATTATATGCGCGGTGATATAAAGTATGGCGTGGATAGAGACTACGCTCGTGCAGCTTGGAGTTACGCACATGCGCTTGATATAGGCTGGGACTGGAATGGAGATGTAGCACTGTATTGGAACGCAGCCTGTTTGTTTTATTTGATCGGTGAGACGGAACGTGCAAAACATTATTACTCAAAGGCTGTCGAAAAGGGATGGAAGGACATTCATCAACCCCATTATCATGAACATGTCTACAGAGAAGAGGACAGCGAACAGATTGCTCATATTCTTGCTGAGGCATGTCAGTAAACTTTAGAGCAGATATCTTTTACACTTCCGCTTAAGATTTATTGTCACCAAGTTTCATTTTACATTTCACTACACAGCAAAAAGGCCACATCGCATGTGGCCTTTTTTCATTTCTAATTCATTCCTTAAGCTAACTATATCTTTTCTCCTAATAGCGGATGATCAAGTGAATAGGTTGAAGTTTCCTAAATTCCCCGTTCTCTGTCTTTTGTAAATATATGAAACTTTTCTATATTTCTGGGCGTTTAAGTAATTGTAGTATTATAGTCAATTTAAACGTTGTATTAACCGCTATAATCGTTAGTAACAAGGGCTTTAATTTTTTTGGTGAAGTTAGTGAGTGATAAGGAGAGATAAGTTTGAAGAAATATTTAATTGCTTTCATGTTGTTACCTTTATTAATATTTGCAAACGGTTGTAGACCTTCAAATGATGAGGAAATAGGATATAAGGAGTCATCAATAAATGACGAAATTCCTATTCCGAAAAATGCAAAACAAATAGAAATAACGACAAATTCGAGCAATCCAAATATTAAAATAGGCGTTAGATATGAATTGAAAAATATAGGGGGAGAACAAGGGCTTTATCCACCTAAAAGTTATTTTCAAAAATTAAAAGATTTAGGATGGATGGAATTGGAAGAAAAGCGGATGGGGCATGTTCAATTTTTTAAAAAAGACGATACTGTAATAGCAATTGAAATACATGAAGATACCATTAATATTTATGAAATGAATACAGGTGCTAAATTTTAATCAATTTACTTTCGACGGGTTTCTTATACTTAATGGTAGCATCCGTTTATTTTACTGTAAGAAGCACATTGGTGGTGTGTTCACTATCCGGGTAGGGCCGAAGGAAACAAAGAACCGCTAGGTTATCCTGACGGTTCTTTGTTTCCTTATGGATCATAATTGACTGATTTCCAGATTTCACTTGCGGTTTAGTTCTCGCCTGTAAGCCAGTTTGCCAGCTCCTCGGTTTGGGACAGAACTGCGATTGGGTCATAATACCAGGAACGCTCCTCTGGCCAAACATAGACATGGCCATTTTTCATGGCCGGTAGTTTGCTCCAGATCGGATCAGCCTTGAGATCGTCCAAGGTGAGCTCATTGGAGGTTACAACCAGATAATCTCCAGCGTATTTATCAAGTAATTCCGTCGACAACTCTGCCCATTGCTTCTCCATAATTTCATCCGCTACGGCTGCGGGTGGCTTGCGGCCAAATGCCTGAAAGATGGGTTGTCCACCGCGGCCGAAGTTATCGCCATAGGTCAATAACGTTTTATTGCCAACTTCGAGGATCGAGAAGGTAGCATCTGCCGGAATAGCCTTATCCACCTTAGCTTTGGCTGCTGAAATCTGCTGATCATAATTGTCCAGCCAAGCTTCTGCTTCTTTTTCCTTGCCGAACAGCTCCCCGAAATAGGTCAGCTCTTCGTGGGCATTTTTCAACGTTCCGTAAGGAATGATAATGGTCGGAGCAATTTTGCTTAATTGCTCATAGCTATCCGCCATTCCTGAAATAATCAAGTCCGGCTCTAGAGAAATGAGTTTCTCAGGTGACACTTGCCCATAAGTTCCGGTACCTTCTACACCCTTGAGCGCGTCTTTAAAATAATAATTTTCAAGTGTCAGCCCGGGAGCTCCGACCGGAATCACATCAAGGGCAATCAGGCTGCCCAGATATTCCTCGGCGACAATCCGTTTAGGATGAACGGGAACTTCGATATCGCCGTTCACCGTGGTGATCGTCTTAACTGCATTGCTATCTTCATTTACCGCCTTGACATCATTGCTGGTAGATCCAGAGCTCTGAGCCGGGTTCACCTCTGTTTGGCTGTCCGACTGATTGGTAGCTGTCGTTCCCGTAGTTCCGCATGCGGATACGAGTACGGTAAGCAGAAGTAGTAACGGCAGGATCAGCCGCTGCTTCATATAATATAGATTAAACAAAGTAAATCCTCCTATGTCTATAATGATTATCATTCTCATTTATAACTTTACAACTTTAGAATTCAAATTACTATGCCTTAAAGTGATCTAAGGTCATGGACAATTATGATGTCAGTACGCGGGAGAGCTCCCGCAGTTGTACCTGTGAAGACAAGGGATCAAAACCGTAAAACAGATCCGTCTGATCCAACAGATAAACTCGATTTAATCGAACTGCTTCCAAAGAGAGCCACGCCTCGGATTGGAACAAGCGGTGCATACGTGTAATTTGCGTTGGTTCTGAGGGCGTAGAAACTATAAAAATATGGTCGGCAGAATAAGAAGCCATCGTTTCAATTGGAGTCTCAATATACCCCAAGTGCAGAATGTCTTCTTCAAGCAGTGCTGCGGGAAGATGAAAGCCAAGGTCTTCATATAAAATGTGGCAGCCCCTTCCATAGCTGCTACTGAAGCAGTAGGCGACACCTGATCCGATTTCCCAAACGATGGCGGTTCCCCTCGGTCCGATATAATGATCAAGCTGCGTGTTTACTTCATTAATTTTTTTCGCATAATGCGCTAGCCATTCCTCAGCCTGACCCCGTTTGTCTACGACATCGGCAATGATGCGGAACTGCTCGCGCCAATCCATCGTCATGAAGGGGAGCTCAATAATAGGCGCCAGCGAAATCAGAGGTCTGTTCTCCTCCAGCGTATTATAGTTGATAATAACATCCGGCTCAGCTGCGGCAATCGCATCATAGATCATAGAGGCGCTTTTCCGGTACGGTTCCATATTTTGATCGAAAGTGACATTCTTTACACTTTGCAGCCAGGAGGAATACATGCCGAGTTCCGGGACTACCCCAAGCGTCCACAAAGCGGCGGTATGGTTGAACGTCATGGAAACTACTCGTTTCGTCTTGCGGTGATAGATGGTAGGGGACAAGCCGACCAGCTGTTTAAATTTTCGGCTTAAGTAGGTACCTTCCTTGTACCCTACATTCAACGCCAGAGTGTTCAAATCCGTCGTTCGAGTTAACAGCTGCTGTTGGGCGCTGCGAATCCGCAGTAGGGTGATATATTCGTTGAAAGTTTGACCCGTTGACTTGCGAAACGAGCGGGAAAAATGCTCGGGACTGACACCAGCTAGTCTGGCCAAGTGCTCCCTGGTTAGCTCTTCGCAGAAATGGTTGTCAATGTAGGCGAGCGCCCGCTCTAGCCAACTACTTTCAAGGTTTTGTCTTGCCTTCATCTCGCTATGTAACTCTGCCATCAGTGCGGTGAATAGCTGTTGCAGCTGGAACGGATTATCCATTTGTTGTTCAACCCATGCTCCATGAAGCTGGTCTGCAAGTATCATAATTTTGTCGGGGCAGTGCTCTAACACACTGTTCGGCAGGAACGGTTCCTGTAAGGGAGAATCTTCTCTGCTCAGGCATTTATAATGCAGCAGTAAGCCCTCTAATCTGGATGTGGAAGATATACTGATTCTGGATGTGCTACCAAGGAAGAACACCTTCCCCCGGTTTAACTCATATTCCGTATGGTTGGCTTTGAGAAATCCGCTTCCGCCCCAGATGACAATAATCGCATGATGATGCAGCTCTTCATCTTTCATTGATAACAGATACTCTTCGGATAAGCGTATTGCCTGTATAGGAACATAAAAGGCATGCACAGATGCTGCAATGCTGTTGAATTCAGTGTAGTACATGCGGGAACACTCCAGTCTTATGTGTGATAACCATTCTCAATTATAGCGAATTTAAGCCACTGTGCCAACTAAAATTAAACAGATTCTCCTACTTGTATAAGCCTAATTTTCGTGTTTACTTAAGCAGAGAGATACGAGTTACATTTAATAGATAGCTTTGGGTTGACCGTCTAAGCCTACAAGTAACGAATAATCCTTTTTATTAAGCCTTCACGAGCCGGCATGTGTCGTCTAAGATAGCCATTCTTCATGAAGATACTTTGTACGGCCCATTTATGGAGCTGACGTTTTTGATTGTAATTGAAAATTATTATCATCTATAATGGATAAATCGTATAGCTTGAACGTACTTCTGTCCGTTAGTAGGAAAGGAGTACGTTCAGAGAAACGGATTGGAGAGGAAACGCAATGAAGCTGGAAGAGCATATTATGTTATGGAACCACACAGCGGTCAAAATACTGGACATCCGTCATGTCATTATGAATCCGGGCGAGCTGCTGGATGCCTATCTGTTGCCGGCAAGCAGCTTTATTTATGGTGTGCGCGGCTCGGCAAGCCTGCATCTAGATAGTACTAGGCATGAAGCAAGGCAGTTTCACGTGTTGCATGGGGGCAAGGGGATGCGCTTGGATATAGAGGCAAAGGAAGAATTTGAATATTACTTGCTATTCTACAGAGCGGTGTATGCCTTCCCCGTCAGGAAAGAACTAGTGCGGCTGATGGAACAGCACAATCCATTTACGCTCCAATACGCCTTCCGGCCCGAGGAGCCGGTTCCATTGCTTCGCTACTTGATTTTGATGGAAAAGATATGGGAAGGCGCGAAAAGTCTGGATCGGCTTCATATTAAGGGGCTCTTTTATCAATTCATTCATGAGTTGCTGCGGCAACTGGAGACTCAAGGGATCAGGACACGTAAGCCGGATCTTGTATCCCAGGCGATCCGGTATATAGATGCGTATTATCAGGAAAGCCTCACACTGGAATTAATCGCGGATAAGTTGAATTACAGCCCCCGCCATCTGTCCATGCGGTTTAAGGAGCAGACAGGAGCTAGCCCGATTCATTATTTGATTCAGGTACGGGTAAATCATGCCATCGAGCTGCTGCTCGGCACGGATGCAACACTGCAAGAGATTGCACACGCTGTTGGCTATTCTGACGTCTATTATTTCAGCCGTATTTTCAAAAAAAATATAGGTTTGTCCCCGATTCGCTTCCAAAAGGCGGAGCGGCAACGGCGCTTATCAGAAGATCATCCATTCAAAATGACGGGATTATCCATTGGAACAGGAGGAATTGGACGTTATATTGATAACGGTGATGATAATCATTATCAATACAAACATGGAGGGTCTATACGAATGAGAATTAATTCAAAATCTGGGTTGGCCGTAAGCTTGCTGCTCAGTATAACACTTCTGCTGGGAGCTTGTTCTACTGGCGGAACGAATAGCGGAACAGCCAACGGAGGCGCGACCCCTTCATCAGGGAATGCTTCTGTAACGATGGCATCGGAACAGAATACAAAAGGTACGGCACATGAAAGCAATCAAGCTAGTGAAGCTCAAACGCGCATCGTGTCTACTGAGATGGGTGACGTGGAGATACCAGCTAATCCTAAACGAGTCGTTGTACTCTATTTGCTAGGTGACCTGGTTGCTATGGGAATCAAGCCTGTCGGTGTCTCCGATGTATTCGAGGGAGCTGCATTTGAAAAGGAGCTGGAAGGGGTCGAAATGCTTGGAACTTGGTTTGAACCGAATCCAGAAGCCGTTATGTCGCTTAATCCAGACCTAATTATTGTCCCTTCTTTGGAAACATATAATAAATTGAAGCAGATTGCACCAACGGTTTATGTTCCCTATGAAAAAATGACTACGGAAGAAAGACTTACATTGCTGAGCAAAACCTTCGGTAAAGAGCAGGAAGTGCAAACTCTTCTCGCTAACTTCAATAAGAAGGTTGAAGAAAGCAAAGAGAAGCTGGCAGCAGCAGGTCTGACTGACAAAACGGTAACGATTATCGAGGGCAGCAAAAAAGAAATGTTTGTTATAATGAACAAGCAATACGGACGCGGATCCCAGATCATTTATGAATATTTGGGTATGAAGGCGCCAGAGATCGTTCAGAAAAAAATGGATGTTGCAACGGAAGCATCATCAGGCTATAGCGTCTCAATGGAAGTGCTTTCGGATTATATCGGTGATTATGTATTCCGTTCTTCCTATAAGGGGATGGATGATTTGACGGGCAATGCGATTTGGAACAGTATTCCGGCCATAAAAGAAAACAGACTAATAGAAATCAGTTTTAATTTATTTTATTACAATGATATCTATTCCATTGACAAGCAGCTCGACTTTATCATGGAAAACTTGCTGGCCTCAGCACCAAAAAACTGAATCGATATGATTGATGTGAGAAAACATCTTTCTGTGCGAAGAAAAAGCCGGGTACCTTCCGAAAGAAGGTACCCGGCTTCTTTGTGTCTATCAATACCTAATACTTTAGAGAAACTCTTTTCCCAGAATGTAATGATCGAACTATGAGAGAGAATGATTATCATTTATAATAAAAACAGTTGTTGCAAAGGTGATATCATAGAGCGACGGCATACGGAATAATGAGGAAAGGGATTGAAATCGTAAGATGAGTATAAAAGATCATATTCTATTGTGGAATCAAGCGAACATCCACGTTATGGACGTTCGTCATATGGTAATAGAGTTCAAAAAGAAGTTGCGAGCTTATCGGTTACCTGCCAGTGCCTTCTTATTTACGACGCGAGGTAGCGGACAAATTTGCCTGGATGGTCATGTGAGTATAGTCCGAGGGTTTCATGTGCTGCATGGCGGAAAAGGTGCCTGTCTAGATATTGAATCAGGAGAGGAGCTTGAATTTTATCTGATTCTGTACAAAGCATCGTTGCCTCCTCCGTTCCACCAGAAGCTGCATCTTATATTGGAACGGGATAATCCGTTTCAACAGCAATATGCGTTCACTCCGCAATATCCGGTTAACTTGCTGAACAAGATAAAGCAGATGCATAACGAATGGAGCCGACCGGAGGCGTTGGAGAAGCTGCATACTAAATCGCTGTTCTATCAATTCGTCTATGAATTGTTGTGGCAAATCCAGGGGCAGGGCATTGAAACGAGCCTTCCGAATTTATCGGAGCAAGCTATTCGTTACATGACGGAGCACTACCACCAGACGATCACCATTGAGACCATGGCGAATCTGTTAAATTATAGTCCACAATATTTATCCAGAAAGTTTAAGGATCAGACGGGGAGTAGCCCGATTTATTTTTTGATTAAGCTAAGAATGGACAAGGCACAGGAATTGTTGCTGACGACGGATGCCACTTTGCAGGAGGTTGCCGCCAGTGTGGGCTATCCAGATCTATTTTATTTCAATCGGATGTTTAAAAAGCATGTGGGAATAGCTCCGGGTCAGTACAAAAAGCGTAAGCATGTTAGCGACAATATACAACATTCTGCAAATAAATCGCTAAAATACTCCATTGTGAATCGTTTCGATCAACGATATATTGCTAATGAGGATGAAAATCATTATCAGTATAGAGAGAAAGGGGATTTTACGGTGTATAAAAGGTCAAAATCATCTATGGCAGCTACCTTGTTGTTCTGTCTAACGCTGCTGCTCAGTGCTTGCAGTACAGGAGGGACGAATACAAATGCGGCCAATGGACAGAGCAATGGGACAAAGGTTCAGCAAGTAGAAACGAATCAGGGAGGAGCGGCGAATCAGGCTGAATCAACGAGTAACGGGGAAACCAAATCGGTATCTACCTTATTTGGAGATGTTGAGATTCCGGTAAATCCGCAGCGGATTGTGGCGGTAGACTATCTTGGTAGTCTAGTTGCTCTGGGAGAAACTCCAGTCGGTTCGTCAAAACTTCTTATGGATAACCCTTATATCAAAGATAAGGTAGCAGGTATTGAGGATATTGGTGAATCTATGGAAAAAATAATAGCGTTGGAGCCTGACCTAATTATTACTTTAAACAGGAAAGAGGATGTCTATGAAAGTTATAGCAAGATAGCGCCTACAGTTGTTGTTCCTTATAATAAATTCAAAAATATTCATGAGGAAGTGACATATTTCGGCGAGCTGCTCGGTCATCAGGAAGAAGCAATCGCTTGGCTTACAGACTATGACGCCCGCGTTAACGTAGCGAAAGCCAAGGTAGAGAAGGTACTTCCGCAGGGAGCAACGATTAGCGTACTACAGGAGTACGATGGCTTAGTATTTGTGTTCGGTAAAATCTCTGGACGGGGAGGACGAGCCATCTACGAGGGACTGGGCCTCAAACCGCCAGCTGCTGTCACCGCCGAAATTATGAAGGAGAAATATCACAAGTTGTCCTTGGAAGTATTATCCGATTTCTCTGGTGATTATACTGTGCTAACAGGCAACAAGACGCTGGAAGAGTACAAGGCTGATCCTATATGGGGTAAATTGGATGCTATCAAGAATGATCGCGTGTATATTTGGGATGAAGAACGCTCATGGTTCCAAGATCCAATCGCATTGCTAACCCAAGTCGAAGAACTGGCTGACTGGCTGATAGAGAAATCGAAGTCGTAACAGCCCGATCCAATCGCATCATCGATTTTGGCAATACCTTAGCTTATATAGTTCACGAAATCAAACCCGACATTTTATAGGAGAATTATCTCCAGAAGCTCGCGACTTTTCATCAGTGAGAAATTGAAGGCCTATGATAGCATCAGTCAGATTAAAACGACGATGTAGGAAAGATATTTTGATGATATACTGATAATGATAATTGTTATCATTGAAGTGATGATGAGAGCAAAAATCAGGATATTTGCGGTGGAAGGGAATGAAATGATGCGATGAGGCTAAGCGAGCATCTCAAATTGTGGAATCATGCATCAATTAAGGTGATCGATGTGCGCCATATTGTTATGGAGCTTGGGGAAGAGTTACTTGCTTATCGACTACCGACAAGCGCCTTTCTGTATACAGTTCGCGGCAGCGCACAGGTGTGCCTAGACGGATCCCTACATGCTGTGAATCGATTCCATGTGTTTCATGGCGGTAAAGGTGTGTGTCTGGACATCGTAGCTGACGAGATGTTCGAATATTATATGATATTGTACAAAGCTAGGCTGTCGCTATCTGCCAGTCAGGAACTCGTGCGGCTCATGGAAAGGGAAAATCCCTTCCAGCTTCAGTATGGCTTTGCTCCCCTGTATCCGGTCTCATTAATGGATAAGGTCGAGTGTATGCTTGAAGATTGGATTCAGCTCGAGCCGTTGGAGAAGCTTCATGTGAAGGTGCTATTCTATCAGTTTCTCCATGAGCTATTGTGGCAGATGCAGCGCCAAGGAGTCGAGTCTGCTAGGCCGGATCTAGTGGCGCAAGCGATTCGTTATATGAACGAACGTTATATGGAGCCTATTACGCTTGATACGATAGCGCAGCTATTTGATTGCAGTACAAGATATTTAAGCAAGCTGTTCAAGAGCAGGTTGAACGACAGCCCAATCCGATTTTTGACAGAGGTTCGAATGAACAAAGCAGCACGGCTATTAATGGATACAGAAGCTACGTTGCAAGAGATAGCTGAACGTGTCGGTTATCCGGATGGGCATGCGCTAAGCCGTAGCTTCAAGAAATATTACGACTTATCGCCCGTATTGTTCAAGGCGCAATATCGTGAAGGGAAGCTGGTTCCGAAATTGCCCTGTTCCAGTTCCGGATCTGCTATTGTTCGTCCTAAGTCTCGGCGTTATATTGGTGATGATTATGAAAATCATTATCAATACAGAGAAGAAGGAGATTTACCTATGTACAGAGGATCAAGATCAACATCAATGTCAGCAACATTATTGCTGTGTATCACGCTAGTGCTCAGTGCCTGTTCGACAGCAACAACAAGCACGAATGCAGGGAATGCGGAAGTAGCGGCACCAAGTCAGAACGCTGTGGAGACGCAAGTTCCAGAGCAATCGACTCCAGCGACGACAAGAAGCTATACAGACAGTCAGGGGCATATCGTAGATATTCCGTTGGATCCACAGCGAATTGTGCTACAGGGAAACAATATGGGAGATTTGTGGGCGCTTGGTATTGAGCCTATCGGTATTGATCGTCGATTTATTGCGGACTCTGGAGATTTATACCAGGAGAAGAATCCCGCTGAAGATATAGGATATCCGACCAACTTCGAGAAGGTACTTGCCCTACAACCCGATCTAACGTTGCTAAGTTATGTATTGGATAACGAATACGATAAGGCATCTAAAATTTCCCCCACCGTTGTATTTGATGGGATGTTACCATTGAAGGAAAGATTTCCGATTGTAGCAGATATCGTCGGGAAAAAGGCTGAAGCAGAGCGATGGTTGGCGGAATATGACCATAAAGCCGAAGCCATGTGGCAGCAGTTGCGGGAGCAAGGGAAAGTGAAGGAAGGCGAAACAGCGGTTATATTAATCTACTATTGGAATAAGGCCATGTATATTATGAAGACTGGCGGAATAGCGGATTTACTGTATCAGCCACTTGGTTTCAAAATGTCTCCTACCGTTGAGGCATTGCAACCGAATAATGGTCCTTATATTGAGATTACTGAGGAAGTAATGCATGATCAACTGGTCGGAGACCATCTGTTTGTACTTTATCCTTCGAATAAAGATGCGAAGAACACTTTTAATGATTTGTTGAAGAAACCTCTCTGGAGTGGATTACCACAGGTGAAGAATAATAAAATTCATTTTGTGGAGACCAAATGGAACTATGATGATGCCAACACCAGTGATAAATTGCTAGTTAAGTTCCCGGAAATTATGGCAGAGTAACAGTAGCAAATGGCTATTCCTACGGTCGTAGCCGATCCAGCGGAATAGTCATTTTTTGAGCATAAAGCGTGGGGACTCTTACATCAAGACAAATTAGAAACTACATACTGGAGGAACGTATCATGACGAAATCATTGGAGTTATATGATATAACGATAGTTGGCGGCGGGCCAGCGGGGATGTATGCTGCATTCTACAGCGGCATGCGTGATTTGAAGACCAAGTTAATTGAAGCTAAGGAGGAGCTTGGGGGAAGAATGCTAATCTACCCAGAGAAAATGATATGGGATGTCGGCGGCGTGACGCCGATCCTGTGTGAGCAATTAATTACTCAGTTGGCGCAACAAGCGCGTACTTTTGATCCGACGATTATATTTGGACAGCAGATTGTGAACTTTGAGCGGTTAGAGGATGGAACCTTTCTGCTTACGGCAGAATCGGGGGAACAGCATTGGACAAAAACTGTCATTCTCACCATCGGCTACGGTATTCTGAAGATGGCGAAGCTGGACATTGAAGGAGCAGATCGTTATGAGGTGACCAATTTACATTATACGGTGCAGGAACTTGAGCCGTTTCGCGGTAAGCATGTCCTGATATCTGGCGGCGGTGACTCGGCGGTGGATTGGGCGAATGAGCTGGAGCCTCTGGCTGCCAGCGTTACAATTGTACATCGTCGCGATCAATTTGGTGGACACGAGAAAAACGTTGTACGCATGAAACAATCCTCTGTCAACCTTAGAACGCCTTATGCAGTCACCCAATTGCACAGCAAAGATGGCAAGACGATTGAGCAGGTGACGATTAGCCATGTGGAGACTGGGGAAACAGAGCAGTTCAGCGTGGATACAGTTATTGTCAACCACGGATTGAAGGTGGATTTCGGAGCAATCCGTGAATGGGGGTTGGACATGGGCGAACGGAACGTCAAAGTCAACAACAAGTTGGCTACGAATATACCCGGGATTTTCGCCGCTGGAGACTTTGTAGACTACGAAACGAAGCTTTACTTGATTGCTGGAGCGTTTACCGATGCGGCCTTTGCCGTAAACAGCGCCAAGCTTTATATGGAGCCGAGCGCGGACGAAGTCGCTTACGTGTCCTCTCATAATACTCGGTTCAAGGAGAAAAATATTGCACTTGGTGTTCGGGAGGAAGATGCATAAGGGAAGGGATTTGTCCCCTGCCTCCTATAAAATGCAATTCAAAGTGGGTCTTTGTTGGCGCTCATATTAAGCATTCATAAGAATTTGAATACGTGTATTCTCGATAGAAAATCGCTGAACTCGCTAGAGTCTGTTCGGGGATTTTGGGTCCAATCGAAGCCCTTCGTTACGAGTAACAGGTTACGCTACCCAAACTAGTAAAGCCAAGAAAAAAGTGCAGCCCGCCTCTACAAGAGGTGTGTTGCGATCTGTAAGGTGTTGGATAAAACGTTAAACGACTTATTCTGGGAGGAAGATGATGAGAAGACGGATTGAAGATGAACGAATTACATCACTGGTTCATCGTTATGGTTATCAGGCATTCGGACTACTGTTTGTGTTGCTAATGATTAGTGCGCTTCTTCTACTCCAACACTCCTTTTAATGCTACCAAAAGTATTACAGGTAATGTAGTCGGCATGATTTTATTTTTCTTTGGCATAACGGGGCTGCAGATGGCAATGGTTAAATTATCCGACTATTTAGGGAACAAAAGTATCGAGTAGCCCGTAAAAACCTCAGAGAAACGACGGAGTTCCTTAATGACATGATTCATGTGGATCAGCGATTTGAACTGATATAAATCTGAAGTAATATAGCAATAATTTAATACGACATTTTATGTCGTACCAATTGTTCTATAATTCAGAAGTAACATTTAAATTGCTGAAATGAGGAACATATTCATGGCGAAGACAAAACGAGGGCATGTGCTCTGGAGCTTACCATCACGAGGCCGCGGCACATGCCCGATCTGCCAGAGCACGCGAATTAAGCTGCTCTATCCAAGAACAAAAACCGATGGGACAGCTGTTAAGGTATGTAAACGCTGCGACAAGGCACCACAAGCTAAAGTAGATGCCATCGATGAAGTGAAATAGTACTCAAGGGTGCCAATTGTCCTCATGCATTATGCATTTAGGTGCAACTAGGCACCCTTGTTTCATTATAGTAATATATTGTGTAATCGAAGATACCAACATGAAGGGGAGAATGTTTTCTTGAGCCATATGCATCGCATTCAATGGTTTGATCAACAAATCAGGGCGGGAAGTTATCCGAACAGCAATCATTTGGCAGAGCATTTCGAAATATCGAAGCGGCAAGCGCAGCGGGACATTGAATATCTGGCGGCATCCCTTCGTGCTCCAGTGCAATATATAGCAAAACAACGTGGATACTGCTATGAAGATGACAGCTTCATATTACCCCTCTTATACATAACGGAAGAAGAAAACCGGGTGCTGAAATATTTAGCATATCGTTATAGCCATTACAATTATGAAAATGCAGATACGATCCGGAGGATAGGCAGTCTGCTGGATCGTTTTACGGATAACCAAGAGCTGAATATTGAAGCTTATCTGCCCGTATTTGAAGTAGATACCCGCCGAATACAGTATATTGAACTGCTGGATCATGCCATCAGAGCCCACCTCATCGTACGTATTATCTATCAAGAGCAAGCGGGGGTACAGCAAGAGATGCATATTTGTCCTGCTAAGCTGACTCGTCATTACGATGACGATCATGTCATTGCCCACATCGAAGGACAGGGACGTCTTCAAACCTTTCGGCTGTCTGATATTCTTCGCTTGAATCTGACAGAGCGGCAGTTTGAAGCAGACATTGAAGATGAACGGAGACAACAAGGGAGAACGCAACAGATCAAGCCTTTCAAGGCACAAATTCGACTGGCCGTGCCACCACAAGACTCTATATGGTATGGTTACAAGGTTTGTTCTTCAACTGAAGACATATATGAGGTAGAGTTCTATGACTCAGATGGGTTTCTTGGGCATCTGCTCACCTCCGAGTGGCGCCAGATTATAGCCCCCAAGTGGCTTAGAGAGAAAATACGCAGCAGATGCAGAGGGATGCTGGAGTTGCTAAATGAACAGGGGGACTCTAATGATACTTAAGGACATACATATGAGGCGGGAATCCAAATCTTTTACAGATGCTATGTATGCCATTTTGACAGCGGCTAATCGGTTTGATGGACCTAAATATATGCTTTCAGGACTTAGTGGTATGGCATTCAAATTTTCAGTACATCAGAAGCTCCTTCCTATGTCGGTCACAGCATATGGGCAGTGGGGCATTGAGCATAAGCCAGCAATCGATAATTTAGGAATATATACAGTCTTTGATGCTGGGAGAACAAGACATAGCTCGTTTGAAATCTATCAAAAGGATGCGGTTCAATGGATGAGGCAAAGTTTAGAACTTGGTGTGGGCGGAGTATACTGGATTCCTGAATTTGGGGTCATTCATGGTTATGACGATGACGACCGTGTCTTTTATGTGCAGGACGGCTGGTCCGAAGAAAGTCGAATAGTGTTATATGATAATTTCGGAATAAATATGACACCTTTTTGGTACTGTCAGATATTTGGAGACAAGGTGAACATCGGCATGCAGGATGCTGTACTGGAATCACTCAGACTTGCATTATATGACTGGGAAACAATGTATAAAACATTACCCGATCGATGTATTGCTTCAGGGAGGCATGCGTATAGCTTTCTTATACGAGCTTTTGAGCAAGGAGACTTTGACCGCTCGGGAGCTGTATATATTGTAGATTCGTACCTTTCATCACGGTCTGAAATTAAAGAGTATATGCAGGAAGTTAAGAACATTTTACCTGGATTAGATGAAGTTTACAGTATGTATACGGAGCTTGTGAGCATTGTGGAAGAGGAGCTTGCTGTTTCACTGCCATCAATTCACGGTAAAAGACAGCTTGCTGAACATCGGCTTCTGTCTTTATGCACTACGTTTGAAAAGGCGCTGGTGTTGGAAGAAAGGGCGATGGGACTGAGTAGAATCATATCAGAGCGTTATCCTGATCGAAAACGATCCATTCTGCCAAGATGGGGAGCTCATTCTGCCAGATAACAGGGACTGGTGGCATGAGAATTATGAACTAAATATGACTGGCAGTTGCATGATTAAATGCTAAGCGACTGGTAAAAGAAAGGAAAGAAGGAATGAAGCAGGTCATTGTACATCCACTCCGATTAAACATGGAATCCTATTCATTTACGGATGCCATGTATGGCATTTTGTCGGAGAAAGGCTGGTTTTCTTTACCGAAGTATATGTTATCCGGGATGACAGCCGCATGCTTTCGTTTTTCCGTACATCGAAAGCTACATAGAGATTCAACCACAGCTTACAATTGGATGGCTGAGCATCTTGTTGCTGCTGATCTTGTTGGGATTACGGCTTCACAGTGTGCTGGGTTTAATTTTGCACCAACGTTTCCCCTCTATCAGCGACATGCCGTCTTGGATATTAAAAGTTCTATTGATCGTAGCACGGGCGCTGTCCTATGGAAAGATCAATTCGTTATTGTTAATGGATACAATGACAACGAGGAAGTTTTTTACTATACGGATGGTCATGCAGTAGCTTATCAGGAGTTACCCTTCTGTGAATTGGGACGAAACGATTCGCCTTATTGGTACTACCAAGTTTACGAGGATCAATTAGAAATAGATGTGCTGCAGGTGATTAAGGAATCTTTTATTCAGGCGGTCTTCAAATGGGAGACTCATGATCTGATGCTTCCGGAGTCCGAATATGCCTGCGGGTTGAAGGCATATGACGCAATCGTGGAGGCGTTGCGCGCCGGTGACTACGACGCCGCGGGGGCGCATACAACATTTAATGTTTATGCCGCAGTAAAAAAGGATGCGGCAAGGTATACAGAGGAAGCCCGGACTTATTGGCCGGCCTTGGATATAGTAGCAGTACATTATACGCTACTGGCTACGATCTTCGATGAGATTTTAAAGCGATTAGATGTATTTGAGATGAGTACGCTTCCCCATGCTCAATTGCAGATAAACAAACTAATTGAATTATTCCAAGACGCAAAAATAGCTGAGACTTCTGCGATTCAGTCCATCCAAACGTTGCTACAAGAACCGATCGCTAACCGCTTTCACGATATTGGGCTACGTTAAGGGGATGCTATTGCGGATATAGCTGGATCCATACTGTTTCCGAATCCGCTATATGCTACTAAAGAACACCCTTCCACGTAATATTCTTCAGACTCTACTATTGTTTTTAAATCTAAGTGCATCAAGATAAAAATGAGCCAATCTTGGAACTCAGTAGAGTCCTGATTTTTTTCCTCCATTCGTTAGTATTCCTCTTCGATAATTCTCGTCAGAAGCTCTATATTCGTTATTCCAAGTTTTTTAGCAGCTTCTGATAATTCCTTTTGATATAAGCTGAAACATCATGGATATCAGCACACTTAATTAGCTTTTTTTAGACCCAAAATCATCTCTAGAGAGTTGATAACTATATATCATCATATTATAGGTGACAACAAATGACTGCTGTAAAGATATTGTTACAAAAACCATTATATTCCTAACAAAAAACATAAATATAGCAGGATATCGATGGATAAATGAAGAATAATGTCATTATCAAGTAAATCTGGTTAAAAAAATGAACTTTTAGAAGACTATATACAACTGAGGTGAATAATGAAGAGATCTATTCTTTTATTTCTGTTAAGTCTGTTCTTGCTTATCGTATTTCCGAGCGAAGGGAAAGCTTCAGCGGTTCAGTCGAAGATCATTCTAGATGGTAAGGAAATAAGTATGCCAGCTAATGTCCAAGTTACAATCGTTAATAAGAATGTTATGATTCCGATTCGTGTCGTTGTTGAGAATCTGAAGTTTAAGGTAGAGTGGGATCAAAAGTCACAAGGCGTCAAGATCCAACAAGATTCGAAGATTATATCTCTAACTGTTAACCAACAAGAAGCGATTGTTGCTGGGAAACAAGTCTTATTGAATGTTGCGCCTCAAGTTCAGAACGAAACTGTGGTAGTTCCGATTCGTTTCATTAGTGAACAAATGGGACTTATTGTGAGCTGGGATAACGTGGATAAGACTGTTTACCTAACGAGCAGTAACAAGGAGTCTATTCAAGATGGACAAGTAGGTACAGAATCACCTACTACAGAAGATACATCTAAACCTGGTGGAAATCCAGTTGTCGGTGCAGACGAGAGTGCGAAATCATTAAAGCATGTTAATGGAATGAATTTTGCAAATAACCAGCTCGTCGTATCTTTGGATGGAGAAGTTACACCTACCATTTCTACATTAAAGAATCCCGATCGTATTGTGTTGGACCTACCGAATACGAATTTTGCTGATTCCTTTGGATCATCGCAACCCTTGGATACGGGATTGAAAGGTAAATTGGATGTTAGTGGGTATTCCAATGTGTCAGAAGTGAGATATTCATTGTTTACTCGTGATCCTTACCAGGTCCGAATTGTCATTGCTCTAAATAATGCAAATGCGTTTCAATTAAATCACGATTTGGATTCTAATTTGGTTGTTATTAATTTAAACGATACAGAAGACAGTGCTATTTCTGTTCCAACGGTTGCCAATTCAGGACTTAAGGTTGTCGTTATCGATCCAGGTCATGGTGGAAGCGATCCAGGGACATTAAGTATCACGAATAAACATGAGAAGGACTTTAACTTGTCGTTATCTCTGAAAGTACAAACACTTCTACTTAAGGAGCCCAATATAGAGGTAGTGATGACCCGTGATAGTGACGTATACCCTACCCGTTCTGAACGGGTGCAGTTGGCTAATCAGTTAAATGCTGATGTGTTTGTATCTATACATGGTAACAGTGTTCTTGAATCTCCCCAATCAAATGGTACAGAAACTTATTATTACCAACGAAGTAGTAGCAAAGATCTAGCAAATGTTATTCATAAGTATTTAGTTAAAGCTATAGGTTTCAGTGACCGTGGTGTTAAAAATGGTAGTCTACAAGTGATTAGAGAGACTAAAATGCCAGCTGTACTTTTGGAAGTTGGATTCTTGAGTAATAGCGCGGAAGAAAAACTTATGTTATCAGATGACGTACAGAATAAAGCGGCTCAAGCTATAGTAGATGGAATTAAAGAATATATGGGTGTTAAGTAAAGGGAATTTCTTGGAGGATGTGATATGTTGAATAAGAAGGTAGGATGTACACTTATAGTATCCCTCTTGATGCTTATTGGGGTAGGGTGTGGACAGAATCCACTGAGTGATGCGGGTACCCCAACGGTTCTGAGTTCGAATAATCAAGATGTTTCAGCGACGGTAGGCAAAGAAGAGGATAAGGAGCAAAGTCAAAAAATTCAGGTGTATTTTACAGATCCACAAGCAATGGAACTTGAAAAAACCGAGCAAGATATTCAATTCGCGAATAACACTGAGAAGTATCAGGAAGCATTTAAAGCTTTGCAAAAAGATAGTAATCCTGAACTCATTTCCTTGTGGAGTAAGATGGAATTGAAAACCATATCATTCAGTGAAGGAATGATAACGTTGGATATTCATATGCCGGATGAAGCAAGATTGGGAGCAGGTGGGGAACAATTCGCATTAGAAGCATTGAAGAACACGTTGTTTCAATTTGATGAAGTGAAGAGCATAGAACTGCTCGTAGATGGTGAAGTTGTTGAGAGTTTAATGGGACATGCTGAGCTAGAACATCCGATTCTTCGAGATTAGATAATAGAATAATTTTGTAATGAGAATCTACTACAAGCGTTCATTTCCGACAATCTGGTCATACCCTGTCAAATAAACAGATGAAAAAGGCTATGTAGCCAGCGCGTGCCGGTACTCAATCGGTGCGCGCTGTTTGAGTTTAGCCTGAAACCATTACGGATTGTGGGAAATGAATAACCAAAAGGCGATTTGATCCGCTTTACAATTGTATCCTTAAATCTTATCGTCAATGAGATTAGGTCGATGTCTGGATAGTTATGAATATCTTCATAATATTCTTTCATGTAACTGTTCCATTTATTGTGTACTTGGTCAACATTCTGAATACCCAACATAGGGAGCGAGGTTAATCCGGGTATGCTAAGCACAAGGGTGAGTTCGCCGCGCCTGTACTCGCGGCCTAACACTTCTTTAAGCGTTTAGACAGTCTTAATCAATTCTGTCTACACAAGATCGCGAAATATAAGATTCCTACTCGTTTGGAAATCGTTGAAACCCTTCCTAGAACATCCGTGGGGAAATTGAACAAGGCGGAAATAAGAAAAAATTTTGGCTTGGAAGAACCCGTATGATTAACTAATTACATTTATAGCTCTAATAGCCGCTAATTATATTTATCAATAACATTGAGTTTCATTTCATACTCATCATTAAGATGAGCAAAAACACAAGTTAAACTATCCAATAGCCAAAAACCTTCTTTTTAGCCCGTTACCCTTTCCTTTCTCGCATTGTGATAACGCTGTTATCGATCTTTGCATTATCGCTATATGGAGGAATAGAGATTAGCGGAGTAAATAAGGAACGAACGGCTTCATATTTCATGGTATCGATTGGTGGCTATATTGTGCTGATTGGGCTATTTTGGAACTTGTTTTTCAACAAAAGAATGTCATCATTCCACTTGTAAACATAACGGTTATAAAATATAAATCAGCCCCGTGCAATTGCAAGGGGCTGATTTAGTCAATGTCATTAGCAGCATTAATTAGTTACGCTCGCCATAACATGCCAACTTCCTGTACCTGATAGAACATATGTGTAAACACCAGCTGGTTGGCCAGTTGCTAGTATAATCTCTGGTGTTGACCCTGTGCCTGGATAGATCCATTCTTGAGGATTCAGTGTTATTTGTTTAGTACTGATCAGCTTATTTCCGTGATAAAGTTTAATTGTTAAATCATCGCGATACTTACCCGTGTTGACGATAACGCCTGAACCGAACTTGATTGTGCCACTAGAGAGCGTAAAATTCGGGCTAGAAAAGTTGAACGCAGCAAACGCTGTTGTTGTAAACCCTAAAACAATAGCAAGCATTATACAGAGAGAAGATACCGTTTTTTTCATCCTTACACCTCCTTTCTTACAAAGAAGATTAGGAACTTGTGTCAGGGAGTATCTGTAAAACAGATTATAGTAGAAGATAATATAAAAGTAAATGGAGAAAAATTATGGATTTAAAAATAAGCGTTAAGTGTTCGATCTACCGAAGCAACGCATAGTCGTGACCGAGCATCGCATTCATAAGAAGTGCTGCCCGAATTGTCAAACCCTGCAACAGGCTTCATTCCTAGCCGGAGTAAAAGCACCTACTCAATATGGAGCAGGTTTTGACTCATGGGCCACCTACTTTTAAATATGTATCAATGATTCCGCTTGAGCGAATCTCACAAATCTTTCATGATCTTACCGGTTATCGACCTAGTGAAGTTACTTTACTCACTTCAATGAAGCGAATGTTCGAAGTACTAGAACCGTTTGAAGATGTCATTCGCAATCAGTTACTAAAAGCCCTGTTATATATGCCGATGAAACAGACCTGCCAGTAGATGGGAAGGTCACTGGCTACACGTCATGTCTAATTCAGATTGGACATGACTCGGTGTTCATGAAACCCGTGGAAAGCAAAGCGATCAAGGAACTGAACTTCTTACCTAGCTTCACAAATACGCTGGTGCAGGATTGCTACGCCACGTACTTTAAACAGATCTACAACTTTGTAATGCATTATGTAAAGGCCCATAAGCAATGGAAGCGCGCTATGATGACATTCTGATTGAAGGTCAGCAAGAATGGGCTTCTGTAGAACATACCGAAAGCGTGCGTTCCGCGGGAAGAAAGAGAACAGATCTACAAGCACGACGGCGATTTCAGCTTCATAAAGAAGCCATTCTACGTTTTATTCAAGATACCAACCTTCCCCTTGATAACAATCAAGCCGAGTATGATATTGGCATGGTAAAAATTAAAATAAAAGTATCAGGCTCCTATCGAATGAATACTAACGCAGAGCAATTTGCTCGTATCCACAGTGTCATCTGTTCCGCAAACAAAATCTACTGATTCTCTCTTCACTCACTTCTGCTGAGGCCAATGCAGCTTCTATGAGTACCTAAGTAGTAACCATTAATGTAGCTATATCATTATAAAGTATAAAATACGTCTAACATCGTATTTGAAAGCATGCGAGGATGTGCTAGATTCGGAGATTCATGAAAATATATTCAGTAAACGAGTGTTGATTCCATGTTGACTCGAAGTCCTTCTGAATACATCATCCAGAGCACTCGGCTCAAATGGCGATGTACTCAGAAAACCTGTCCGATAGAGTTTCTCGTCTCTTACTCCTCGCCAGTGACAACAGGGTTGTCAGGGTTAGAAATCCAATCACTCCAGCTGTCAGATTTTTTAGGAATACCTTCCTCCCTGTCCAAGGGCATCTTCACTTTCTGTTTAAAAACAGTTGATGAAAAAACAGGCTTTAATTAAGTGTTAAATGATCGGATAGTTGAAAAATAAGCTAGAATTATTTGGAGTTTTATTGAATCTACTTTTTTTTTGCTCATTTTTACATACCGCTATCAGTATATATATCTTGCTTTCCGATATAGTGTTAGGAAGTATTTAACAATAAACTAACGCTGAAAGTAATTTAATTTGGAAGGATGAACCTGGAGGAACTGTCTGCACAATATTTGGATGCAGCCCATAAGCTGACGGTGGCGGACAATCAGGTAGCGAATGGTATTCTGCCATGGCCAAAGGTTAATAAAGCACCGAAGTCAACAGTCAGCACACCAGCAAAAGAGAATTCAGAGGCGAAGGAAGAGGGCAAGGCTCCGGCTACACCGAAAAAACCAGTAGAAGAGCAGCCTAAATCAACGCCATCCAACAGCTCTGCTGAGGAGAAGAGAAAGGCGATTGTGGATTTTTCTAAACAATTTTTGGGGAAAATTCCGTATTGTATGGATACTAAAATTAAAACAATGATAATTGATCCTAATAGTCCACCACCTTACATGGATTGTTCTGATTTTACATCTTCTGTTTATTTAATAATATTAAACAAACATATCGGCGGTACGACGAGAGATCAAATTTATCGCGGCACAAAAGTTGATCATCACAGTTTAAGGGCTAGTGGGAATTATAATAACTTGAAGTTAGTTGATTTGATTTTATTCAACTGGAAAAAGAATACCAAAACACCAACTCATGTAGGGATATATATTGGGGACGGCAAGTTTATTCATGAGCATGGCAATGCACAAACTCCTGAAGAAATGCGGAGAGATAATAAGCCTTCTCACAATGTGACAATAGATAAATTAAATGAAAATTGGGGGACATCTTACGGCTATATTTATACGAACGTTATGGGAGTCAGACGAATTATCCAGGAGGATGGTTCAATCAAAAATAATTAATACGACTTTCTACTCTGGAGATTTAAAAGAGTCAACCCATTGATGTGGAAGTTAGGAAAGTGGTGAAGTCATGCATTTTATAAAAAAAGTTTGTATCTTTATTATTATAATCTTGTTATCTTCTATCGATTTTTCTCAAAAACAAATTAGCTATGCATATCCTACAAAGGCTTTAAAAAAGGATCAAGTTGGTCAAGTCTCATTTGATATGGCTAAACAATATATAAACACTGAACATAACAGCAGAAAAATGAACTGGCTTCTGAACGGTGAAAGAGGAGGAGGGCCGGATGATGAAGAGTTTTTAACCAATCTGGACGATCCCACAGGAAAAACGTATATACGTATGAATGATTTGATAGACACGATGCAAACGAAACAAGAAAGAGTCAAAAACCGTGGCTCCTATATTAGTGTCGGGAGAATGACAAATGATGGCAGTAGAATAGCGGTAATCAGATGGAGACTTAATTCGCAACAAAGTAAGGTAGAGGTATACAATTTGAACGAAGGTAAAAAGGAGTTTCAATTTGACCTTACTCATAGCAGTTATCTTGTCGTTTCCTCTGATCTAAGTAAATATATATACGAATCGAAGAAGAAAGTGTACGTATATAATGCACCAACTAAACAGACATCGCCAATCAATATGGGTCGTTTTAAAATAAGCGCGAACAGCATTTACCCAGGACGAGGAATTTTTTCGCCCGATAACACAAAATTTTGTTTTTTGGACGATCTGAAGGGGATTGTTATGCTCGATGTGCTCCATAATAGCGGGGCTAAACGTCTGCTTACCGGTCAAGATGTTACGTCTATTTTAAAGTGGGATCAGCCGAACCAGCTTGTTTATACGATTTCTAAAAATAAGGATACGTTCTTGGATGATATCTATTCTCTAGATATAGCAACCGGAACAAAGAAACGGCTAGGCCAAGTTAGCGATTCATTTGTATTATCTCCTGATCTGAACAAGATAGTGCTGGCAGATCGAGATATGGTGAAGGTATTTCTGATAGATATCCATAGTGGAAAAAAAGAGGATATTTCCCGTACGGTCAATAACCCTGGAAGCTGGGTGGAACCAATACAGTGGATTAACACGAATCTTGACTACATGAAGTACAGCAACAAGGTAAAGGTACAATCCATTGCTGTTTCTTCAACGCGTTCTGATCAAGGGAAGTATCTATTTGATGCCAACCATATGGTGGATGAGAATTACTAGACTCTTTGGTCTTCAAAAGCAAAAAGAGTAATGGAAAGGGAGAAAGTATCACTCAATTTTTGGGAAGCCCCCAAGAAGAAAGAAGATTAAATATCATTGAAGGATTCTTGAATCCCAATAGCACATATAAAGGAGACAGCGATATCTAAAAAGTGAGACTTGAATTTTCAGACGGTCATGTTATAGACATGCCTAATGTAGAACGTTTTAAATTTGATGAATCGATTTCCGCCGAAAGATGGAAGTAAGGGAACTATACCTGCGAAGCCGCCTGTGGAGGAAGAAGAAACAGTTAATGCGCAAAGCACAAAAGCTGGCAGAAGGACTTCGAAGCAAACTGCGTGAAATGGCGACGATGCCTAAATGGGCACAGGAACAGATGCAGAAGCAAACCATCCGTTGGATGGAAGGCAATGCGAGCGGGAATATCAAGCAAATGAAAGCGGCGGAAGAAGCAGGCAAAGCCGTTCGTGATAAAGTCCCCTGATCCATACGATTGCCAAGACATCTAAGGCAGATGCCGACAAGCTAAGTGATCTGACTGCAAAGTGGTACGCGGCTCATTGACAAATCATTAGATAAATATATGAATGATGCAAGTTTAAGGAAATTTACCATTGTTAATGGTACCGGAACTGTGCATGGTAAATCCTATAATCTTCAACAGGAATTCGATCTGACAAATGAACATTTTAAGTGAAAATGGGGATATGGATTAAATGAGAACATTACATGTTTTACTACTGTTACTGTTGTGTATTACATTGAATGGAGGTACTAACTTTCAATCAAAATCGGAAAAAAATTCGAACTTTCAAACAAAACTTGAAAAAAGTTCAAACTTCCAATCGAAACCGGATATAGGTTCGTCCCGTATTAACGAGTCGGCCTCAAGCGGTTCCTATCAACGTGAATTGGAACAATTGAAAAACAAACTAAGTAACAGTATAAATAAAGATTTAAAGGAAGAGATAAGACAAAGCAATCTGGATCAGTTTACATCGGGGCTAGTTGCTCTAATGAACATGCAGGAAAGTGTAAAAATAAAGGATAGTGAATTTAGTAATAAGTTTGATCAAGAAGTTTTTTCATTTACTAAAGCGGTAGTACTTGAAGAGAAAAAATTTAATATCAGAGTGGTTAATTTTCAGGCGCCTCTGGGTCTAAAGGGTACGATAGAAGATAAATATACAATTATTCAGTGGTGGAATGATGAGCATCATGTACGTGCCCAATTAGTTATGAATGAAGGTGCAGAGATGGTTAGAGATTTTGTGATTCGTACTAATAAAGATAAGATAGAGCTTTTATTAGGAGGCTACGTTTCTTTGTATTCACCTAAGCCTGTATTTGTTTCGGCGTGGGAGTTGGACAATCAGAAATGGACTGAGAAGAAACATAGTTTCACTAACACAATTGGTTCTACTGATTTTTGGAACCTGAGTATTTATGATAATACACTAATTGTAGAAAACCAGCAGTATATAGAAATGCGTATAGAGATCTCAGAGGATACGAATGGATTTGTAATTACAAGTGATAAGGATGCAAGTCTAACTGTTCAATTTTCTGGAAAAGGTGTTGAGATACGGCAAGCATTAAAATCATTTAATGTTGATGGGGCAGAACAGCAAAAAATAGACAACAATGAATACGCCATAGACAACAACCAATCCTTTACCACCAACCTGAAAGGATGGGGAGAAGTAAAGTTTGTATCCGCTACAAGTAATACTCATGGGCTAAATCAGGCGAATTTTTTTCTATTGGATGGCGAAGATACTATTTTATATACGTTCCCTGAATTTAATGGCAATAACAGAGGGATGTTGAAGGCAGTGAAGGGAGTATCTTTCAAGGATATGAATCAGGATGGATACACTGACATTGCGATCATTGGTGAGTACATTACAGGGAGCGGCCCCGAGGGTGAAGTTCCATTTCCCGTAGCAGGTATTTATTTTCAGCAACCAGACCATAGCTTCATCACACGGCCCGAACTGGATGAGGAGATCAACGGGAAAGGGCACAATCGGACGCTTTATGATGTAATTCAATACGTAAGTAAACAACGGGTAAACGTACACTAACTGATAAGGGAGAGTCATAACTATGGGATATCCAATTGTCTATTTCGACGGTACCGCCCTCCCGCTTCAAAATCCTAAGATTAAGGTGATGAGAAGATAAACGAGCATGTAAAGGTATATCTGACAGGTGTGCTAACAGGCTCCCAGACGGAAAAATATACGGAATATTTGGATGAAGGAATAGGAAAAATGGTAGATGCCCCTATGATTTTTAGAATACCTGTATTTAAAAATATGTCATCCACTGCTTCGCCCATGCCCTCACATCCAAAATCTGGGTGAAATACATTTTCTACGAAAGAGGGGGAAATATGATTTACAGAAAAAATTGTATGATGATCATTGGCTGTATCGCTATACTGTTCATTTCAGGATGTAACCCGCATACAGAATTACATACAAAAACTACTGCTAGTAGCAACACATCAGTATCTACATCCAATTCTCAGATTGTTAACAGCGGTCAAACTGCGAAAGAAGTAAGTCAAGATGCTTTGGACGAAGCTAACAAATTAAAGCAGTTTATAGAACAAACTCGACCGCCTGATATGAAACAGCAGAAAGTAATTAAAGAAGACGTTGATGGAGATGGAAATGCAGAATACATTATCGCCTTTGGAGACAAACCGGACGAATTTCAACAAATAAATGTGATAGGTAATAAAGGGGGGGAATTTAGTACGATTGGAGAGTTAAAGGATCCAATTGTAACAGCACACATTAATACGGAGATGAAGATTATGAGTTTAGACCAGACATTGCGTAAATTTATCGTTGTCTATTCTTATGGAGAAATGTATGGTGCCGAAGGGTTTGTAATATATGAACTACAACATAATCAGATAGAAATTATTAATTATGATTATCCTGGAGCTACGGGGAGAGGAATCAGAGAGTTAGAAGATATTAATGAAGATGGTATTTTTGAAACTGTAAGTTATTATGATGTTCAAGATACTCAAAAGCATAGAGTAATGCTCTACCAGAAATATGATGGAACAGGGCCTGAACAATCTGAGTTATTATATCAAGAAGATCCTAAGGAATTTATATATCCGAGTGATCCAAAGGCTGTGATTCAAAATTATCTGGAAGATATACATTTAATGAAGAGATTTGAATTCCACATACAAGAGGTAGATTTATTCACTGATTCGGTAGTAACAGTAGTAAGCAAAACTTATGATATTGAAGATATGTTTAACTTTTCCTTAATGGATTACGGCGGATTGGAATTAAACATCTCTGAGGTTGCTAACCAAGGTCAACAGAAAACATTCTTGGTTCAGGACGGATCAGAGATGACGGAAGACGGTGAGGAAAAAAAGAACTAACGTTCATTCTGGAAAAAAAATCAGGCAAATGGAAAATTAAAGATATAAAAAACAATGGACAGAGCAAAGAATCTGTTCAGAGTAATAATGCGGTTTCCCTTAAACCAAAGGCGCTTCAGGAAGATGATTTTACAATCTCATATCGTTCCGAGCAGTTCACTAAAAGTACCAATATTAAAGATCTTATTGCCATGTGGGGATATGGTGAAGGATACGAAGCGAGCAATAATGGATTCATCAGTGGAAATGGCGAGTTTAGACGATGGAACTTGTCTTATCCAGGATATGAAGAGCCAGAGATTCGATTCGTAGTTTTGTCTAAAATTGAACTTGAGGGCGAAGATCTGGTAGATGGAGAGAGTTATCTGGTAGCCGCCAGTATCGAATCTCCCAAAATAACGACCAGAAGAGGACTCAAAATAGGTGATACGCTTGAAGAGACGCTACAAATTTATGGGCAGCCAGATAGTGTTACCAATGGACTTTTGACCTATTCCAAAAATGGACTTCACTTATGTATTAGCTGGGATACTTCAACCAGAAAAATAGATAACATTTTCATCGAATATAATATGGGAAAGTCTATCAAAGAACAACCTTATGTTAATTTTTTGGAAGAGGATGGTCAGATAGATCTTAATATGGAACCGTATATTATTCAAAAGAAACAGTCTTTTAATGCTTCTCTAGCGGGGTGGAAGAACGTCAGATTTGTGTCTACTTTAAAGAATGAGAAAAATCACAGTTTCATACAAGCTCAATTTTTTTTGACAGGGAACGGAAAGGAAGACTACGAGAACAAAGTTGTATACAATTTCCCTGAATTTTATGGTAATACAGGTAGAATGATTGATAAGGTTAAGGCTGTAGCATTTAAGGATTTGAACCAAGATGGACGAACGGATATTGTGATCATTGCGGATTATGTTACGGGAGTCAATAAAAACGGGGTAGAAACTCGTCCTGTGGCAGGTGCTTATTTTCAGACAAAAGACAACAAGTTTATTACGCTACCTGAACTGGATAAAGAAATAAATCAAGCAGAACATAACCGCACACTTAATAATGTCATTCAATACGTAAGCAAACAACGGATAAACGTAAACTAGCCAATGAAAGGAGCAGGAACATGGGATATCCAATCATTAATTAAAACGGGGTAATGATGATGAAGTGGTGATCCGACTGCTGGATGAACATGGGATTGAACTGCGGAGCAAAAAAGATATCCGGGTTAAGGCAGACGGGAATTTAATTCTGAATGGAAATGGAAGATAAGCAAAGGCGAGTACCCCTTCATTTATGTTGCTAGCCCCAGAAAGACAAACGATAGTAAATAAAAAAGAAAAGAAAAAGCGATTGTACGGTCATACCTTGTATTTCTGTCTTGAGATATCTCAGGCACACGGTATGAGCCCTACATCGCCATATGATCAACTAAAAAAGCCTGCGCCCAACGCGGGCTTTCCTCATTCACTCTTTCCCAGTAGCCACCGGATTTCCCTCATAACTAATCCAATCGCTCCAGCTTCCCATTATGGCGAAAAGTGATTACAAACACATTGCCACAACTTGCAGATGAATGGGTCTTAGCGCAAAGTCTTGACCCCATCAGCGCCCAATACGTCTCAGAGAGAGCCCTCCTTTGGGCATCGTTAGCCACATTCACTTCAAACAACATGGGACTTTGTTCAGTGTAGTACCCCAAGATGTGGTCAGAAAACAAAACCAAGCACACAGCAGTACTGCACGTCACGTCTAACCGTACACCAGTAATTCTAAACCTTGGTTATACACAGCACTAGGACAAGGAAGTATACACATAAACGCGGATTACAGAACATCACGACTAAACAAGCGACGTAAGACTAAAGCAAAAGCAAACCATTCCGAGCGCCTGTACACAAGTTTCGGTAACTTCCGGTAACAGTCTGGTAAACATGGCTACATAGCTCAAGTCCGTCTACGACGGGTTCCCGTAAACACGGTGAAAAAGTAAAAATATAAATATATATATGAGAATTTTTATTCATTCCTATGTACCCAAACAATTCTTTTAAAGGGATATCCCGTACATTGTTACCGGCTTCCAAACCACTGAGAATTGGCCTTCAGAACAGGGGAACTCCTCTCCCTGTAGTGAATGGGGTCGGCGACTACACGGAACTTGGACTTTCTGGTCGCAGGGCTTCCTCAATACATTGTCGTTGCATGCTACCGGCTCACTCAAACAAAATATCTTGTAAGAAGCGGAAAAAGAGGGTAATATATTTTTATTGACTATATAATTGATTTATAGTCATTAAAAGGAGGGGGATTATGCCTAAGATTGTCACCGAACATGAAAAAGAAATGGTGAGAGAAGCGATGTATACAAAAGGGATTGAACTGATTCGCAAAAAAGGCGTAAAGCGGGTTACTGTGGAGGATATCACCAATGCGACAAATATCGGTAAAGGTTCCTTTTACTCGTACTACAATTCCAAAGAAGAACTCCTCTATACGATTATCAAAAAGAGCGAGAATAGAATGTTTGAGAAAGTAGAGTCCGTTTTGTCCGAAAAAATAAAATTGAAAGAAAGACTTATAAAGGCATTGAAGGAAATCTATCTGGCAGCGGACAGTATTGTTCTCTACGTTTCTCCATCGGATATAGAGTATCTGCTTCGTAAGCTTCCAGATGAGGCGGCAGACTGGGAAGCATTAAAATCTAACGACTATTTTAGCAGGACGCTGTCGCTTTGCGGCATTGACGAATCGGGATGCGAGATTGATGTGCTTGCATATCTAATGAATGCGCTCCATTTTATGGGTTCGACAGATATGCCTTTTGGTGAGCGGGGAAGAGAGAAGGCTTTGGATATACTCGTTCATTCCATTGCCGATTACATGGCGGGGGGAGCCAAGCAATGAGAGAATTCCTAAAGATATACAAACTGTCGTATGGGATTGGCCATTGTTCTGTTGAGCGGAACCGTGGTCATATCAGTTATCGGAGGTACCTATGAGCGTTTTATTAATAGTTTTAGGTGGATTGCTTATATTAATGGTTTGCTTGGTTTTGTTTGTCCAGTACAAGAAAAAGAAGAAGGCAAATCAAATTCGGATTAGCCCCATGAGTAAAGGCATTGATTGCAGAGAATTCGTAACCATCGGGGGCATTTCGCAATATTTGCATCATCGGGGCGAGGACATTGACAATCCTGTGATGCTGTTTTTGCATGGCGGCCCGGGAGAGCCTATACTGCCGTTTGCCCAAGAGTTTCAGATCCCTTGGGAGAAACGTGTCACGGTCGTACATTGGGATCAAAGAAACAGCGGCAAAACCTATTTCAATAATGATCCGAAACAAGTTGCGCCAACAACCACGGTTGACCGTATCGTACAGGATACTTATGAAATTGTGGAATATTTGAAAAATAAGTATCACAAAGAGAAGATTATCATTTTGGGACATTCATGGGGCTCGGTGCTAGGCAGCCTGTTCAGTAAAAAATATCCGGAGCTTGTGCAGGCTTATATCGGCGTAGGGCAGGTTGTCAATATGATTGACAATGAACGCGTCGGCTATGAAAAAGTACTGGAATCGGCGAAAGAAGCGGGAAACGACAACGATTATCAAGCTCTTCTTCGTTTGAAACCTTACCCTCCGCTCGCATTCGATGACGAAATGATCAGGAAACTTACGAAGGCTCGAAAATTTCAAAGAAAATATAAGTTATCGGCCGGTCCTACAATAGAGCTTATCATCAATGCTTTATGTTCACCGTTTTATACTCTCAAGGATATGAGCTATTTTTTCATCTCCGGAGCATTTGGCGACGGACAGCGTCATATTTGGAAATATTTAATGGAATCGTTCGATCTGTCGTCTATGGGTGCTACATTTGAAATACCTGTCTTTTATATACATGGCGAGCGGGACTGGCAAACACCCTATCCACTGGCACAGGAATTCTTTTCAACAATACAAGCGCCGCTCAAGCTGTTTTACTCCATTCCGGATGCGGGTCATATTGCCATGCTTGACCGGAAGGAGAAATTCAACGAGGCGTTATTTGATATTTTGGAGCGAACGAATGTTATGGCGACGGCCAAGTGAGTCTCTGCATGGGGCTCCGTTAATACAGGTGGATGCGCTTATTGTCGTGGTCAAAATCCATGCAATTTTACTAAATGGGGGAATATAACTTTGGTATATACGCTCAATTGAAGAGCGAAATAGGCAACCATCTGCATGGAGGGGGTTGCTTGAACCTGTCTCATCAAAGGGCATGCGTGATTTTCAACTATTTAATTGTTAACAATATCGAGGACTCTTCCGGCATTTTTATCGGAACCAACCAAGCGGTCGGCTGGTCTTGTTACAGCAAGAGCAATCAGGGCTTTGATTGGGGCGTGAAAATTTAAGGACGGAGATTAAGTAGGGTGTCTATTCGGGATGAATGTGTGCTGGTTGTCGGCTTAATTTTCGACCCTGATATTACAAAAGTAAAAGTAAGGCTATACGATGGCTCTCCGAAAGAGTGAAGTGCACCCCATATAATTTCATCGGCTAAACCCCGAGGGGGATCCAATGTCTATTCTAAGGGGTGCGCACTTCACCGGATACCCGCATACACCTTCGCACAGCAGTATGTCCAGTCGCTGATTGATAAGAACCGAGTTTCGTCTGTATTTATCGATATTGGCTGGAGTTTATACTATTATAATTGACATCGATCCAATAGCTCACTTCCACAGTTTCAAAATACAAATTCAGTGATTCTTGGTCGTACGGACCAGGGGCCGTTATTTTAAATACACCATTGCTGTCGAGCGAGACATTAACTTCCTCAATATGCTTAGGTGTTTTTCCACCAGACTGTACCCTGATTGTCATCTGCTTGCCAGCAAAAGGCTGGAATTTCCCCTCAATCGTAAGCGAATGGTCAGCGTGGAATTCCGCTACCAGCATGTAATCTTCCAGTTTGTCCGGCTTCACATATACTTCCTTCTTTGGCAGTCGTGGTAGTGTCTCTCCCGGGCTTAGACCGATTGGTCTTCCACGTAACTCGGTCACTTGGGGCTGCAAATACTTCAACAACTCGGCTGCATCGGCCCGCGTGATTACATTCTCCCCTTTGAAACCCTCAAGGGACCGTTCCGTTACGCCCCTTACATAGTCCGTTGTGATCATGTACCATACCGCATTGGTACCTATATAATTGAAACCATCCGCTGCCACTATAATCTCTGCTGCCTTCTGCCGTGTTATTGATACATTCCTTGCGGCAGGATTCTTCAGTCCGTCCAGAGGAAAGTTACGGTCGGCAGCGATCTTATAGGCACCATCAGCCCAATGTTTTTTCTTAGCTGGGGCATAGCCCTCATAGTTGACTTTGTACATCCTTAGTAGCATTGTCCAGAAATCCGCTTCACTTACGGTCGCATCTGGCTTGAACGTACCATTGGCGTAGCCTTGCATAATGCCTGAGTGCAGGGCCCACTCAATGGCAGATTGGGATTTATGCCCCGTGATGTCCGTCAATATGACAGGATCAACGGATAGGTACGATTTGATTTTTAGTTTAGCTAGTACCTTGACCGTTACTTGTTCTTTGATGCTGCCAGACGCTATCGTGACAACGTAGTCGCCAGCTTTTAGCCCCTTTATAATCCCGGTCGAAGAAACACTTAATCCAATTGGACGGCTGCTAGTATATTTCACCTCAGAAGTGATCGGCATGGTGGAACCATCGTTATACATGGCAATCGCCTGAATAGGCTGTTGAGCGCCTTCGTTGATGACAATCTCTGGATACTTTGCCGACAGACTAGACAATTTATTTCCTTGGCCCGTTGTAAATGACCAGACTTTGCTCCGCTTCTCGGACGAACCTTCTACCTGGTAATCGAGGGATACGGTATAGGTATGGTAGCCCTTCAGCACCGACTTGGTATACAAGAATAACGTGTCGTTTCGCTTTACTTCCTCAAAGTACGGGACAATCGCGCCGCTCTCGTCAGTAATGACAGCCTCATGCCATGTGAGATTTTTATCCGTGGTAGCCGATATAATGTACCCCGAGAATTTGACGTCAAATTGATCCAGTGGATTCGGGATTTCCATGCCATAGAATCCAACTCCGGTGTTCTTCATTCCATCATAAGGGTACAATGCGATACCATTATTGATCGAAGACAAAGGAGAAGTCGCGGCAAGATCGACGACGGCAGTACCGTCTACGAGCCCAATGCCAATCTCGTCATACATGGGACTAAGGATGAGTTGGCGGTGATAAGCAGTATTGAGCCAGCTGTTCATGGCATCAATGCTCGATTTTTTTACGAAGCTCATAACTTCACCAGTGCGGTAATTGCCCGTGCCGATCTGCCAACCAGATGCCTTTAGTCGGTCAATGACCGATATGCCCATGAATCCGAGCATACCTTGTTTTTCTTTGTGGGCGTCCAGACTTGGTTGAATATTATTGATGTTATAGTATGTAGCATGCAGTTCGGCGGCCGTCGTAATGTTGGCGTTCAGTCTTAATGGCTGAAGTCCAACCTTGGTGCGAATCTCATTCAGGTAAGCTAACGCATCCAACTGATCTTGTGTATACCCGGATGATCTGTCAGCTGCGCTTACCGTTGACGAGCACGCGCTCATGCCCACAACGAGCATAGCCGTCAGAGTGATAGAACAAGCCAGATGCAGGATTCGGTGGAAGAATGATAATTGAGAGTGTCTTGAAGTAGAATGATTCATATGTATATTGATCCCCTTTCGATGCAGATAGAGTTATTGCTAGAGCTTTATTCGACATTTTTCAATGTTTTCCCTGCAAATAGAAAAGAAAATATAACAAAATTTGCGAAGGTGTTCCACCTGTTGAAAATGTATTGATTTATTTTCAGTTAGATAACATCTAGATTAGTCACCTCTCGAATTTAAATTATAACAAAATCAATATTTAGTTATAAGAAAAAGCTATTTGCTACTGTCTCTTTATAATGGTACGTTTTTAATACACAGTAAATTTATGTGTTTTATCAAAATGATTGGAGGAGGGAACTGAATGCTGCTTTCAAAAATACTCCCGAATATTGCTCGTATGTATCCAACAAATAATGCAATGAAGTATAAGAACGAGATCCTAACCTATGAGCAACTTTTACATCAAGTGAACAGTGTTGCTCGTGGTTTGTATGATCTTTACATAAAACCTGGTGAACGTATTGTTCTACTGGGCAACCCATCACCATACCTTGCTATTGCGGAATGCGCTGTGATTGCTATAGGTGCAATTCCAGCTGCAATATTTCCCGGTTTAGCACCTTTAGAAATTAATCAAATACTTCAAGATGCTGCTCCCGTTGCTGTAATTCATGACCTCGATCATTTGAATATATCAGAAGTCATCTCTTTACTGAATATAAAGTATTCCATTTCTTGTAAGTCACGTCTTGCTCCCAATTCCATAGAGGACTTTATTATTAATTCTCCTTCCCTAACTCAATGGTATGAGGCAGATCCTGACGATATTGCGCTTATTATTTATACGGGAGGTACGACTGGACGGTCCAAGGGCGTGATGCATTCGCATCGCAATATCAACAGTTGGGCTGCCATGAACCCAGAGAGGGGTGGGGGACACAATCCCTCTAAAAAATCACTTGTTTTTAATCAAGCACATTTGACGGGTCAATTCACACTGTGGTCTACACTATTTGAAGGAGGTTGCCTCATCTACCCGGATTCCTATCCACTGCAAGCTGAGGAGGTTGTTGAAATCATTGAGCGTGAGCAAATTAAGTTTTTAGGTACTGTAGGACTTTTATTTAGAGATATTGTCAATTTGAAAGATATAAAATCCAGACGATTACAATCAATAGAAGGGATCTCTTGTGGCGGGGCTCCTATCAGTGAGGAAACATTTCACAAGGCACTAGATATTTTTCCAAATGCACAATTAACTGAAGTATATTCACAAACGGAAAGTGGAAATTTCATCAGCTTTTTATCAATAAATCAATGCTACGATCAAGGAAAGTTAAATCGCCTAATATCCGTTGGTAATCCGGCAAATATGTCATTATGGGGACAAAAGGCATTTAACTTACGTATCATTGATGAGTCTGGGAATGATGTAACACAGGGTGACAAAGGCGAAATTATTTGTCAAGGCGATCAAATGATGCTCGGCTACTGGAATAATTCTGAGGAGACAAACAAAACCCTTCGAAATGGCTGGCTGTATACTGGGGATATAGGTAGATTTGATCAAGATGGTTTTTTGTACCTTGTGGATAGAAAGAAAGATATGATCATTGTGGGCGGTTCAAACGTGTATTGTTCAGAGGTGGAGGGAGTACTAGGCAAACATCCTTCTATCCTTGAGATTGCAGTAATAGGAACGCCATTATCTGATGAGGGTGAAGAAGTAACTGCTGTGGTAACTCTCAAATTAGACTCGTATCTTACTTTAGGAGCGCTGAAGAAATTCTGTTTCAATAAGATCGCCCCATTTAAGATTCCTACACGTTTGGAAGTTGTAGACTACTTACCCAGAACTTCCGTAGGAAAACTGAACAAGGTGAAAATCAGGAAACAATATTGCCAATGATGAGTATACAAAGGGTGCACTAAACCTTTGTACACACAAAAGAGTGATTGGAACGCACGTTTATATCATGCGGATAGTTGTGGGAGAATAAACGTCTTATCCCCACGAACCCTCGTGTCCGAAGAATGCCAATCTCGAAAAGTGGACGCTGGGACAATAAGGGCTCATAACTGTGCTTTATATTCCAACAACGCGGGATAGAATAAGAATGACTATCTTTTACTTCAGAATATATTTGGATAGGAATGTATCGTAATAGGAGTAGATAACTCCGTTATCACCATAATAATAATTGGTTCTGGCATTGTTATCTTCGGACTGAGACAAATTAACTTGATAGACCATGTTCAAATCTGAATCCTTGAATATTTTAATATTCTTACTATCCTGAATCAGAATTTCTTTGCCGGATGGCGAAAGCTGAACAGTCTTATAATCGAGTTTGTTTGTTTTGGTTACCCCCATTTTTTTAAGTTGACCCGTTTTATCATAAAATATAATATGGTTACCTGTTCCGATGATGATTTTACTGTTGGATCTACGTTCAGGGCAAACATCTTTTCTGCTTTCATATTGCGTACGGTGCTAGAAATAAACACTGTTCCATCACTAGTTGCAGCAGGTGTAACCGTATAGTTTTGTGGAGGCTGGTATTTATATAGCAGCTTGAGGGAGTTGTTATAGCCATGTATAGGAACAATGAAATTATCGTTTCCAGTAGAATAACCATCAACAGTGATGATGACCCCGCCCTGTACAGTTTCTAAAAAGCCGTCTAATAGTGTTTGGTATAGTAGTTTGCCAGCCTGATTGTATACATATACCTTTGTTTTGCGATTCCCCTCACCTCCGATAGAATTCATAACCATCAAAATGGTATCGTTATCCTGAAAATATATTCTTGCGTCTGAGAAGTGCCATCGAATGATTTGGACCAGAGTTGTTTGCCTGAAGTATCAACAGCGACTAGGGATCGTGTCCATTTTTTTTGTTTTTTATGCGTTGTGGCTTCAGCCAGAATGTGTTTCCATTTTGGGCTGTGATAATGCTGTAACCTGAACCGAATAAGGACATGGTTGTTGTGTTTAATGAGAAAATCCGCCTACCTGTTGAGTCATATAGTTCATTCCAGAGCCGGTCGTCTCCTGTACTGGTATGTGCGAACATGTACTTTTCTGTTCGGTATACATTATCCATATAGTTATATTCCGGAAATGTATGCGTCCACACAGGATCAGGCAGTATTTCAAATGTTTTAGCAGAAGATACAGGTAATGTAAATGAAACGGAAACACAGATTATAACGAGAAGTTGTAACGAAAGTCTGAACATTTTCATTTTAAGGGTAAGAAATCCAATCACTCCAGCTGTCATCCACTAGAGGAAAGTGTTTTCATTGAGCAGACACTGCAGCACAGAAAGAGAGCCAACTACACGGTATCACCGATCCATCCGGTACACCAACGAGCACCATTGATCAGCTACCACAACCACAAAGCTCCCCGAAGTAGAGGCTAGACCATAGCACATCGCCAAGTTGACCGCCTAGACGCATCATTTTCTGAACCAAAGGGAATCACTCTTCGGACCAGGACCACACATTTCGAGAGAGGAAGCTCACCAGCCACCCAACAGAACTAAGCAGCATAAGATTAACGTGGAGTACACAGCATCAAGATAAGCAAGCTACCGGTTCAACAATGAACCCAACAACCCTGAATGAACTAAAACCACCAGTTCATCTGCCCAAACTGCCCAGTCCCGCCCATGACCTCTGGGCAACCATGAGGTCCCTGCCGACAAGGACCCCAAAGTATTTCGCCCAGTGTGGCCCATAAAAAAAATAAAAAATAATATATATATATATCCCTATGGTGTAAAGAAAGGATGTACAGATCAAAGCGCGTGGGCGTAAGGTGTTTCTCTCTCTGGCAAGGGGTTCAAGCCTGCCCAGGGGGTATGGGCGATCGTAGGCAAATGATCCAAAGCCTTGTCTGGTAAAGACCTGTAGCCTGTAGGCACCTAAAACCTTTGTATGAAAGGATGGAACTCCCTCTTTACGCTTCTGAATGCATTGCCCCTTTTCTAGAAAAGGGGGGCATCTTTCTGTATATCCACAGTCCATTTGGCAATTCTACCTCTCTATTTCCGTTGTTCAGTCTATGTGTTAATGAAACTATACTGTCACCTATTACGTATAGAAGTAAAAATCAAATGGCATTTTTAGTCGAATGGGGGAATTTGTGATTGCGTCTGATCATAGAAGATATTGTCAAAGAATTTGACGGAAAAAAGGTACTCAAGGGAGCTGGATATACCTTTGAGAAAGGAAAAATTTACGGTCTGCTGGGCCGGAACGGCGCAGGCAAAACGACGTTGTTCAACTGCTTGAGCGGAGAGATGGCCATGGACGGAGGGAAAGCGTTATTGGAGGAGAATGGACATGTTCGGGAGTTGAGCGAGCAGGATATTGGGTATGTCTATTCACTGCCGATTCTGCCTGAGTTCCTGACTGGCTATGAATTCGTAAAGTTTTTTATGGATATTAACCGTGATAAGCTGCGAATGGATCAAAGCATAGACGATTATTTTGACATGATGAGTATGTCAGAGGAGGATAGGCACCGGCTCATTAAGGGTTACTCTCACGGGATGAAGAACAAGCTACAGATGCTATTGTTCCTCATTACGAAACCGCTCGTGATTTTACTCGATGAGCCGCTTACCTCTTTTGATATCATCGTAGCGCTAGAGATGAAGGAGATGTTGCGGGAGATGAAACAGAATCATATTCTGGTGTTCTCCACGCACATACTGCAATTGGCCTCCGATCTATGCGATGAGTTGGTCGTGTTGAACAACGGACGGTTGGCTGCTGTACCGACAGAGCTGTTGCATAGCGTGGAATTTGAACAAAACATTATTAACTTGCTGAAGGATGAGAGCCATGCTGAGAACTCTTAATACGCTTCTTGCCATGCGGACATCCATTGCAGCGAATCTTTTCATTTATTACATCCAGAAGCTACCGTTGATTGGCAAGCATGTAACGGATAGTATTTACTCCAATTTAAACTTGAAAAAGGCCGTTTCCGTTATCGTATTTCTTATAAGTTTACTATGGGGATTTGTAATTAGGCTAGCTTATGTGGGTCTGCTTATCTACTTGCCTGTAGTCGGGTTAGGTAAAGAGCTCTCTGCGGAAGATCAGCTTCAGCATTTTGTACATATTTATTTTCTAATCAGCTTTGTGATCGCAGGTGTCAGTAGCGCCACCATATTGGAGCCGAAACGGGAAAAGTACGTAGCTGTGAAGCTAATGAGACAGTCTCCTACAAGATATATGAAGGCTACTCTTGGTTACCGTTATGTTACGTTCATGGTCTATTTATTGCCTGCGATGCTTCTATTCGCCTCATTGCTAGGAGCCTCCATCACAGAGACTATCTTCTTGGTGGCGTCTGTTACCTTGTGGAGGACTCTAATGGAGTATATGCATCTTAAGCTCTTTGACAAAACGGGCATGGTCTTGATAAAAAATAACGTGATAGTCTGGATCGTCATCGGGCTTGGCTATGCAGCCGCTTATCTACCGCTACTGTTCGACCTGGTACCGGTAACCTCGACGCTTCTGCTAAGCCTGCCTGTCTATCTTGTTCTCGTGGTTGGCGGTATCTTCGCCGCTGTTCGACTTGCCCGTTATTCCGATTACAGGGGGGCCGTCGATGCCGCAACCAAGAGGGATGATCCCCTGTTGGATCTAGGGCGTATGATGTCGGAGGCGCAGAAAACGAGTGTGAAATCGAAAGAAAGCGACTATACCTTGAATGGGAAGCATCAGGAAAATATCGGAACAAAGGAAGGTTACGGATATCTGAACGTTCTGTTCTTCTCCAGGCATCGCAGTTTTATTAACAAGCCGGTATACATGAGAATGGCCATTATAGGCGCATTTGGTGCGGTGGGAATGGCAGTCGTTATGATGCTATCACAGAGAGAAGAATTCCTAGTACCGAATCTGGGAGTTATTTTTCCCTTCCTAGTTACGGCTATGTATTTCTTGTCCGTGGGAGAAAAGATGTGCAGAGCTATGTTCTATAACTGTGATCTCAGTTTGTTGCGGTATAGCTTCTATCGAGCTGCATCTTTCGAGCACTTTCGGATTCGACTTATTAAAATAATGCTCCTCAATCTAAGGATTGCAACAACTCTAGCTACGGCATTAACAGCTATTATGTTAGCTGCGAGCGGAGAATGGTTAAGCAAAGAGCTACTCATGATGTGGGTGTGCATACTCTCGTTGTCCGTATTTTTTTCCATTCATCATCTATTTATGTATTATATCTTTCAGCCTTATGCTACCGAATTGAATCTGAAGAATCCGCTGTATTATGTTATAACCATGTTAGTATCGTTCGCAAGCGGTATTAGCATTATCGTACGAGCGCCAGCAGATATTTTTACTGCCATTGTGGTTACTCTTACGCTGGTTTACTTACTCATTTCGCTTATTCTCGTTCGAAAATACGGAAGCCGTACATTCCGAGTGAAATAAAGAGTGAAATAAAGAGTGAATTAGATAGGGAACATCTTGAACTGATAACGGTTGAATCCATAATTCTGGCTGGGGATGTTTGAAATGTTTATAAAATTTCATCATATGAAAAATTCATAATAGTTAACAATAATTATCTAGTCACATTCCATAAACGCATCATCTCAATGTATCTACACTGAAAAAGATCAAATCATAAACCCAATAATAGAAAAATACAACAGGAAATAGAGAGTAGACCCCTTCCTATGGGGTTCTAATCTCTACACATAGCCAAGTGGATTACATGCCAATCGACCGTTGACGAGATCTTGTAACCCTTACTCTTTCCCCGTCGCCACTGGATTCTCCTCATAACTAATCCAATCACTCCAGCTGTCAGTCTCCTCGACTGCTAGACAAATTAACTCCAAAATAGACGCAGCCTTTTTGGAGAACGTTCGCCTAATGATCAAGCTTAAAATCATGACAGGGACAGGTGCGGATACGTTCGATCCGAAAGGTGCAACGACACGAGCACAGGTAGCAGTCGTATTCATCAGGTTGCTGCAAGTGGCTGGATGGATAGATTGAAATATTGCGTCTATAGGAGATTGGGATTCATTGCGTTAGACATTCGGTTGATCTACCGTTGAATCAAATGCCAGATGGATATCGTTGTTGACTTAATTATCATGGGGGCCGGGGGCACACCTTGCAGGTGGGCTTACCCGACCTTCTTTTGTATACACGGAGATGATTGCTATTTGGGCTGGTTCAACCAGCTCGGTAAGTACTTACAGGGTTGTGTTGTTGACTCGATGTTGACTCCGAACATAGAAAAACACATCGCCGGGGCAGATAAGCCACATGGCGATGTATTCAACATCGATACACTGCTATACGTCTTTGGGCGCTTCCTCATTACCTATAGCCACCGCATTCCCCTCATAACTAATCCAATCACTCCAACTTCCCCCATACAGCTTCACTTGGTTGTAACCCGCTTCATAGAGCCCAAGGATGTTCGGGCAGGCGGTTACGCCTGAGCCACAGTAGACTATGATTTCTTGGTCACGAGGAATGTCTTCGAAATGTTGGTTTAGTAGAGCACCTTTTTTCCAAAGGCCTTGTTCGTCTTTGAGCTCTTTCCAGAACTTATTTATGGCTCCTGGAATGTGGCCAGCAACGGAATCAATAGGTTCCTCTAGTCCAAGATAGCGTGCAGGTTCTCTGGAATCTAATAGAATAGAGTTACGTTGAATAGATGATTGTCGCACACCTTCAACATCTATTAACATGTCAGATTTTATTTCAGGAATGTAGGATTGAGGTATACGAATAGGCTGATCTGTCTTGACAGGGTAACCTGAATTTTTCCAGTCTGAGAATCCTTCGTTCAAGATATATATATCAGCATGACCTAGATATCTCATTAGCCACCATAATCTTGAAGCCATGGCGCCGCCTTGATCATCATAGGCAACGATGCGTACTTCATTGGATATTCCTAATTGTTCGAGACGCTTCACTAAGCGATCTGGATCAGGTAGGGGGTGTCTACCTCCGTGTTCTGTTACTTGTGCTGATAGATCCTTTTCCAAGTCCATATAAACAGCACCTGGGATATGCTCTTCTTCATATGCCGTGCTTCCTGCATCAGGCTGTCCCATCATAAATCTACAATCTACAATGACAAGATCTGGTTCGTACAAGCGAGCAAGTAACCACTGTTTCGAGATTATTGAAGTCATTATATGTTGCTCCTTTATACATTCTATTATGGATAATATTATACATGAGTATCACATGGTTCGGTATATTGATTCACTAGAACGAGCGTTAGCACGGGAATCCCTTCAAAGGTCACTGATACGACAAAACTTGACGTTAGAATCGTTATTATATATAGTTTTTATAAAACCGTTTTATTAAAACTAATATGCTAGAAGATCCTTTTCTAGGGAGGAATGATTATGATGTATGAACTTTTTGTTCTATCTCTTTTGATGCATTTCCCGTTACATGCATATCTGATTGCCAAGATCATTAGCCCTTGGGAGAATATTAGTAGAGGAACTCTTTCAACTCTGTTGACCAAGTTAGAAAAAACAGGGCTTATTACAGATGCTGATCCAGTTAATGTTCCTTTCCCAACAGATCGTCCTTCTCGTACTTTCGCAATCACAGCTAAAGGACGTGAGCGCTTCTTTCAGCTTATGATGGATACGATTTCTAATCCCGGTACGTATCAGAAGATTTTCCACATCAAGTCTGCGCATCTAGAGTTTTTACGTCCAGAAGACCAACTCTACTTGGTAAACCATTATCTGGAGTACTGCCACACATCCATTCGGAAACTTCTTAATCAGGTAAACAATTTTGAAAATAATCCCGAACCAGCTAAAGGAATACCCGGCATGCAATTCTATGAGACAACACATGACCTCATGAATGTCCGTATAGAGCAAATGCAGCTCGAAGTCGCTTGGGCACAGCGTCTCCGTGAACGAATCGTTTTACGCACGGAGACTAAATAACATATTAGGAACAAGGTGACCTATGGAAAGCTTTCAAAGCAAGTTTGTCAAAGTTTTATTGCGAATGATCAGACTAAATAAGATGTGGAAATTAACGGGTGATGACTTAAGAAAGAGGATAGAGAAAAAGCAATTGTCAGACAGTTGTGAACCTCCGAAACAAATGAAAAAAAGATTTAATATTAGTGAAAATGAAGTGAATGGTCATTACTATTATGTAATAAAACCCTTAGATGGTATAGGTAATAAACACATTCTTTATCTTCACGGAGGAGGTTATGTTTATACGATTATGAGCCTTCATTGGGATTTTCTTAGCAGATTAGTAGATGCTTTGCAATGTACAATAACGGTACCTATTTATCCCCTAGCACCGAAATATCAATATCAAGACGTTTTTGACATGATGGTGCCTATTTATCAACAAATGATCTCAGAAGTAAAACCTGAAGATGTGGTATTTATGGGAGACTCAGCAGGAGGAGGAATAAGTTTTGCTTTAGCACAGCTTTTAAAAGAAAAGAATTTATCGCAGCCAGGGAATATCATTCTCATATCGCCGGCGTTAGATTTATCGTTTAGCAATCCTGAAATACAGGCAGTAGAAAAATATGATCCCATAGCAGCGGTACCTGCGCTCTTTGATATTGGCAAGTGGTATGGAGGAGGCAATGGATCAAAACACTATCTGGTCAGCCCCATATATGGGAGTTTTGATGGGCTTGGTAACATAAGTCTATTCACAGGAACACATGACATAACAAATCCTGATGCTAGAAAATTTAAAGCTATGGCAGATGAACAAGGGATTAATATAAACTATTATGAATATCCCTCCATGTTACATGTTTGGCCGTTGTTTTCATTTCCTGAATCAAAGAAAGCAACAGGACAAATGATTCAAATAATAAAGGGTATGAAAGTATAAGAACTTAATGGATCATTTCATGATGAATAGATAGGGGTTGCTTTAATATAATAAATAATTCGAATAATGAGTCTTATTCGAGATTTATGTGTAATAATATATATATACTTTTGAATTGGAGGACTTATATAATGGTAAAAAGCTTACAGGATACTACCACGCTTCACAATGGAGTGAAGATGCCTTGGTTTGGATTAGGTGTATTTAAAGTTGAGGATGGTACTGAAGTTGTACATGCAGTCAAGAATGCCATTAAACATGGATATCGTAGCATAGATACGGCTGCGATCTACAAAAATGAAGAAGGCGTAGGTCAAGGTATTCTTGAAGGAATTCAAGAGGCGGGTCTAACGCGCGAAGACATTTTTGTTACCTCTAAAGTATGGAATGGTGATCAAGGTTATGAATCCACACTGGCTGCTTTTGATCTCACGTTGAATAAATTGGGCTTAGAATATCTTGACTTATATCTTATTCATTGGCCTGTTAAAGCAAAGTACAAAGATACATGGAGAGCCATTGAGAAATTATATAATGACAAACGTGTACGTGCGATTGGCGTTAGTAACTTCCATGTCCACCATCTAGAGGACCTATTACAAGAAGCTGTCATTGTACCTATGGTGAATCAGGTTGAATATCATCCTCGTCTAGCTCAGCTTGAGTTACGTTCTTTTTGCAAAGAAAAGGGTATCCAGCTAGAAGCTTGGTCTCCACTCATGCAGGGTAAATTGCTAGATCATCCTGTGCTTATGGAGATTGCCAACAAACAGGGTAGATCTGTTGCTCAGGTTATTCTTCGTTGGGACATACAGAATGGATTCATAACGATTCCGAAATCCGTTAAAGAAGAGCGAATCATTGAGAACGCAAATATTTTTGATTTCGAGCTTTCACCGGAAGATATGAAACGAATTGATGCATTGAATGATAATACACGGGTGGGTTCAGACCCTGATAATTTTAATTTCTAACTACAGAAAGTCATTAACAAAGTGAAGAAAGACAGGCTGACGCTGATGAAGCGGCCTGTCTTTTTGTTACGGAAGAACTTGCACACTTCCTATTGTATACCATAATATTAAGACACTAACGCTGTAACGGACTATATTAAAGATTACATCAGGAGGTGTACTATGACATACCATGTGGAGGTACAATTTAATCCTATTCACGAGTTGATGAACAGCCTACATACGTTTATTTGTAAAAAATCTTATAAAAAAATTGACTTAGGCTCAGCATGGGCAAAGGAAACGGAGAGTCAGTTGAGTGCTAAACTTTCCTCTCAGCTGGAGGAAACGGAATTAAATAACGATTGGAAAATGATATACTTGCTTATTCATTTGTGTCCACACAAAGAGAGTATAGAAAGTGTTCTAAAATGGATTGAGGGACTCTCAGTAGGTGAGATCTATGAATCTCTTTCTGATTATGTGAAGACGTTTCCGAGTCATATGAATGATTATCGTAACCGAATCATTTTTCTTCTATCCGAATGGAATCTTCAGTATTTCAGTCGATGTAAACCTACCATGATGGATGCACTACACAAGCACGCCAATGATAAAAAGATTGAATTAGCACAAAGTCCAAATAATTTGTCGGAGTTTGTGAATACAACAACAAATGGTTTCTATTTTGTCCCTGTAGAAGGATTAGAGACACTGGTGTTAGTACCCCAGTATCATTTTCAACCTGCGAATATCGTGTACTTTTATGGGAAATTAACATTATGTCATTATGCATCCAGAATATCACTTGGGGATGAGAATGATATTTCCCCCTATATGTATCGAGCGATCCGAAGTTTAGGGGAAAAGAGTAGGTTGAAGATATTGCAATCACTTCATGGTGAGCGCAAAACCTTTACCGAAATTGTGAAAAATGCGGGGATATCTAAAGGCATTGTTCATGATCATATTTTTAATCTTCGTTGTTCGGGTTTACTCCATGCGTATATCGAAGGGGAGAATGTAACGGATTACAGTCTACGACTGGAAGGTATACGTCATATGAATAACCAGATTTTTGATTATTTACAGACCTAACAATAAATTATAGTAAACATTGAGCCATGCGCACTCTATAGGAGTGAATAGGGCTCTTTTTTCGGTTAAATATCATATATTTCTCTGTGTAGAGAAATAATTACAAGTTCTCCCTTTACAGAACTTCATTTGCTTTCTATAATATACCTTATCGGTCGTTATTCACACTTAACTGATCGGAATTATAGTTTAAAGAAATAGTTCCAAAAATTAGAGGGATACGGGGATGAAACCATGAAAAAAGGAATTTATTTATTAACGTCGTTGTTTATTGTTAGTTCAATGTTGGTGACTGCTTGTTCGAATAAAGATAGCAGTAGCAACTCTACAAGCAACAATAAGTCAGCAACGACAACAGCGGTTAATAATAGTACGGATACGCCTGCAACTTCTACTGGAGGGCTGACCGAACCTTTCACAGCGACAGACTTATCGAAACTTCCTGCTGTAGCACAAAAACGTACCGATACCATTATTGTTGGACTAACGGACCCCAGTGGCGCATTCACGCCTTATTTTCAACAAAGTGGGTATGACGGAAATGTATCCTCCTTACTCTATGCATCTCTTGTTAATGTGGACGATAAGGGTCTTCCCGTTCCTGATCTTGCAGAGAGTTGGGATGTATCAGAGGATGCACTCACCTATACTTTCCACCTCAGAAGTGACTTGAAATTCAGTGATGGATCTCCACTAACGGCAGATGATGTAGCTTTTACTTGGACGATTCTACACGATAAGGCGTATGACGGAGATTCTCAGGTGCTCACTTTACATGTTGCAGGCGGAGCAGACTATAAAGAGGGCAAAGCTACAACAATTGAAGGCATTAAAATTATAGACCCACAGACCCTTTCGGTTACGTTAGAGAAGCCCAATGCCACGGCCTTAGTGACGCTTGGTTCAAATGTGTTGTCTAAAGCTTATTATGGTAAGGATTATCAATTCGGTCAGTTAGATTACATCAAGAAGCTTCACGAGAAGCCTGTAGGTAACGGTCCTTATAAGCTAGAGAAGTTTATTCCAGGTCAAGAGGTTCGGTTCGTAGCTAATGAATATTATTACAAAGGAAAGCCCGCAACTGAACACTTCATATATAAAACGACGGAGGGTGACGTTTGGCAGTTCGTTGAGACTGGGGAAGTTGATTATGCCTCATTCAGTGCCACCCAAGAAAATATCGACAAGTTAAAGGGACTAGGATTTGTCAATGTTATTCCATATACACCAAGCTCATACGGGTATTTACAAGCAAACTTAGAACATGAACAGCTTAAGGATAAAGCGGTTAGGCAGGCTATTACATATGGTCTTGATCGCCAAAGTATTTTTGTGGACGCTAACCAAGGTGCAGGTTCCATTGCGAATATTCCGGCTTCCCCGATATCTTGGTCCTACACGGAAGAAGGCATTAATCCATACAACTATGATCCTGAGAAAGCAAAGGAGCTGCTTGATGGAGCAGGTTGGGTCGTTGGAGCAGGAGGCATTCGTGAGAAGAATGGTACACCTTTATCCATTCACTTCCTAGGTTCCAAGAGTAAGAATACGGATATATTTATCGCTGTAGCGAAGGAGAATTTCGAAGCGATAGGCATAAAGTTTGAACCCGAAGTATTCGCAGACTTTAACTCTCTAGTATCCAAAGTTGAAGGTGGGGACTACGACCTCGTATCATTCTCTACTCCAATGCTTACTGATCCATCGGATGGTCTCCTTCAATTCATTGACGGAGAAATTAAAGGCTATAACAACCCTAAATTCAAAGAGTTATATGACAAAGGATTGGCTACGACAGATATCGAGGACCGTAAAAAAGTGTACAAAGAAATATACCAACTCCTAAATGATGAGCTACCGGTTATTTTTACAAATTATAAGAAAACCGTGTATGCATACAATGGCCGGATTGAGAATGTCACTGTAAGTCCCTTCATTGGACTTGCGGGCAGCCTACCCAAATGGTCTCTAAAGTAGAAAATAGGTATCCCTTGTCTTTATGGCAGGGGATACCATCATAAGGAGTCGATCATGAGCACTTATTTATCGAAAAGATTGATGTATATGTTCGTTATTTTGTTTGCTGCTTCTTTACTCATATTTTGTCTTTATGCCATGACACCAGGTGACTTCATTAGTGGAAATATTAAGTTAACACCTGAACGTAAAGCAGAGCTGAGAGAAATTTATGGGTTGAATAAACCTCTGTTAGAGCGATATGGACTATGGATGTCTAATGCCTTTCATGGTGATTTTGGATTTTCGCTGGCACAGCAAAAACCGGTTCTTCAGCTATTTAACGAATATATTTGGAATTCATTTTTGTTAGCTGCGGTATCCACTTTTCTAACTTGGGTCATTGCCGTTGTTGTGGGCGTTATTTCTGCCTATAAGCAATACTCTTGGTTCGATACATTGGTTATGGTGGCCATCTTCGCTGCGATGTCTATCCCATCTTTCTTTATTGGTTTATTTCTCATTAAAATATTAGCAGTTGATCTGAAATGGCTACCTCCAGGCGGCATACTTACTACCGGGAGTAACGCCACAGGTATAGCTTATCTGAAGGAAGTCATTCACCATATGACACTTCCAGTTGTTGTCATGACACTGCTCGGCGTAGGTTCATTGACTCGGTACTTCCGCAGTAACATGATCGATGTCATTAAACAAGATTATATACGTACAGCTCGGGCGAAAGGGCTTAAGGAAAGCAAGGTGCTATTCACTCATGCGCTACGTAATGCGCTTCTGCCGGCTATTACACTGGTTGGATTCGAGCTTCCAGCACTCTTTGGAGGATCGCTTATTATAGAGAAAATATTTAATTGGCCAGGAATTGGACAGCTCTATATGCAATCATTTGCATTAAGGGACTACCCATTGCTGATGGGATTCACGATGTTTATTGCTATTCTGACCGTCCTCGGAACGCTATTATCGGACATTCTGTACCATGTAGCCGATCCGCGTGTCCGATTACAGTGAGGAGGAGTAGCTATGATAACTACCGATAATAAAATGATGAAATCCCAACTGACAAAAGCTTCATCCATGAAATCTTCATTGTTCAGACAATCGATACGAAAGTTACTCAAGAATAAGCTGGCTGTATCTGGTTTTGTCGTCGTGATTATGATGTTCGTGGCTTGTTTCATAGGTCCGATATTCTCACCTTACACAGATAACAAAATCAATATGGCTATGATGAATAAAGCCCCTCATTTGAAACATTGGCTTGGCACAGATGCATTAGGGCGAGATGTGTTGACACGTGTGTTACAGGCTGGGCGAATATCTCTAACTGTAGGTCTAGCATCTATGATGCTCTCGGTATTTATCGGTTCTTTGCTTGGGGCTATAGCTGGATATTATCGGGGGATTGTGGATCAGATTATTATGCGGATAGCAGACCTATTGTTGACCATTCCGAGCCTGCCGCTACTGTTCATATTCGGTGCATTATTATCAGAATGGAAAATCCCAACGGATTATCGTATGTACATCGTTATGCTGATGCTAAGTTTCGTGGGTTGGCCCGGTCTAGCACGGATGGTAAGGGGGCAGATGCTTAGTCTTCGTGAACGTGAATTTATGCAAGCTGCCATCGTGCTTGGTTTACGTGACCGTCGTAAGCTGTTCAATCATTTGCTACCGAATATCGTACCGTTATTAATCGTTATTGCGACCCTCAATATAGGGGGGGCAATTCTTAGTGAATCGGTCCTTAGCTTTTTCGGTCTTGGCGTTATGCCTCCCACGCCAACATGGGGAAATATGATTGATGCCGCAAACAATATGATTGATTTCCAAGAACGTCCATGGCTGTGGATACCACCAGGTTTTTCGATATTTGCCACGGTTATTGCCATTAACATATTCGGAGATGGTCTTCGAGACGTACTCGATCCTAAACAGAAGAGGTAGGTGATATACATCTCATGGACCCATTAATTCATATCGATCACCTCAGTACGTATTTTTATACTGAAGAAGGTGCTGTTAAAGCGGTTGATGATGTGAGCTTTCGTGTGCACGCTGGAGAGACAGTATGTATTGTAGGTGAATCAGGTTGCGGTAAAAGCGTAACCGCAATGTCTATTATGGGACTGGTAGAGGAGCCAGGGGGTAAGGTTGTCGCTGGAAAAATAGATTTCGGTGGAGAAGATCTGCTCCAGCAGGATAAAAATAGTCTGCGAAGTATTCGTGGGAATGAGATCGCTATGATTTTTCAAGAACCTATGTCTTCGCTTAATCCAGTTATGAAGATTGGTGAGCAGATCATGGAGCCACTGATTATCCATCTGAAGATGAATAAGAAGGCGGCGCGTGCTCGGGCGATTGAATTAATAGAACAGGTGGGAATTTCCCGAGCAGAGCAAATTGCTGAAGCTTATCCCCATGAACTCAGCGGAGGGATGTTGCAACGGATTATGATCGCCATCTCGATTTCCTGTAATCCTAAGCTATTGATCGCAGATGAACCAACCACAGCGCTTGATGTGACGATACAAGCTCAGATTCTCGATATGCTGCGTGATTTTAAAGCAAACTCCGATATGTCTATTCTTCTCATTACACATGATCTGGGTGTCGTTGCTGAAATGGCTGATTACGTGATCGTCATGTATTCTGGAAAAATCGTAGAAGAGGGTGAGGTTGTAGAGTTATTCGAACGACCCAAGCATCCCTATACTAAGGGGCTTCTGAAATCTAAACCTATCATTAATCAACGATTAGAAGAGTTATATTCTATCCCCGGGCAGGTGCCGAACCCGCTTGATTTACAAGAATCTTGCTATTTCCATGATCGCTGTGAGCACTGTATGTCGATTTGTCAGACGAAACAGCCGAAGTTACAAGAAGTAGGCAATCAGCAAAAAGTGGCTTGCTGGCTCTATGAGGAGGCGGTTATTCATGCCTGAAGCTTTACTTGAAGTCAACCATTTAAAGAAATACTTCCCGATCACCAAAGGATTGTTCAACCGTACTGTTGGTCATGTTAAAGCAGTAGATGATATCAGTATTACGCTTCAAGCTGGTGAAACTTTTGGTTTGGTTGGTGAATCTGGAAGTGGCAAAAGTACAGTAGGGCGTACCATTTTACGTCTTACCGACAAAACGGATGGAGAAATTAAGTTTAAGGGGTTAGATATACATAGTCTAAGTCCCTCTGAGCTACGTGCGATCAGACCCCAAATGCAATTGATTTTCCAAGATCCTTATAGCTCACTTAACCCCAGAGTTCGTGTCGGTGATGCTATCGGTGAAGCCTTATTGGACCACGGATTCACATCAAAAGGAGAAGTGCGTGATCAGGTATTAGATGTTCTTGCCTCTTGTGGCTTGTCCTCTTATCATATCGATCGATTCCCACATGAATTCTCGGGAGGACAACGTCAGCGGATTGGCATAGCTCGTGCGCTTGTTCTTAATCCAGCACTCATTATTGCTGATGAACCTGTATCTGCACTAGATGTATCTATTCAAGCACAAATCATTAACTTATTTAGTAAGTTACAAGAAACGCGAAAGTTAACCTATTTATTCATTTCTCATGATTTAAGTGTTGTAGAGCATTTGTGCTCCAGGATTGGTGTGATGTATCTAGGTTCTATGGTGGAGACGGCATCCAGGGATGAGCTGTTTCGAAATCCACTTCATCCCTATACCAAGGCTCTTTTATCTGCTGTACCCATCCCAATTCCGAAGTTAAAGAGAGAGCGAATGGTTCTAAAGGGGGATATTCCCAGTCCTGCTAATCCACCATCTGGCTGTAAATTCCATACTCGGTGTCCATATGCAGTGGACATTTGTAAGCAGCAGATTCCAGAGTTCCGCGAAGTAGGCAATCAACATCATGTAGCTTGTCATTTAGTGTAGTAGAAGTGAGTTTATATTTCTCGCTCAAACAAATAGACCACCCCATGTTGGGTGGTCTATTTGTACGTATAGCTAGTCAATATTATAGCCACTTTATAGCCCAGTGCTCAACAGCATTCAAGGCTCTGCCGAGTTCCATCCCTTTTCTCGTCAAAGAATACTCCGTTCGGATGGGGCGTTCAGTAATGACATTTCGAATAATGATTCCACATTCCTCAAGCTCTTTCGTACGCTCAATAAGCATTCGTTTGCTTAAATCAGGAATAAAAGCGTGAATTTCACTAAATCTCTTGGGTTCCTCCATTAAGGTATGAATAATTAGATTTACCCATTTCTTGCCGATTAATCGATGTACACATTCTACCCTTTCGCATAAAGGCATTAATTCTTTATGTTGTATCATCATTCCGCCTCTCCCTTAAGGTTACGATTAATTCCCGTGTCAGATAATCATTAATTTTGTGTTTGAAGTAGTTAATATTGAACTTAATATTACTATAACATAGTTAATCCTTATAAATACAGGATAGTTCTCATTCACATTTTCGACAAAATAAGTTGACGAATAAAATTCATAGCTGTAATATTGGGATTATAAACTTAAAGGGTAACTATAAGTAACCTGAATATATAGAGAGTTTTACCAGAGGAGGAATGGAAGTGGAGTCTACTTTTGTGTTGTTTGGAGCGACAGGTGATTTAGCCAAAAGAAAGATTTATCCTGCTTTATTCAATTTGTTCTTGGATCAGAAGCTGCCTGGAGCATTTTCAGTTATTGGCTTGGGAAGACGAGAGTTGTCTAATGAAGTATTTCAGAATCAAGTTCGGGAATCTTTAAAGAATTTTTCTAGACGTGCGCCTGTCGATACTGTCACTTTAAATGTATTCCTCAGTGCTTTTCAATATAGCGTATTAGACGTGAGTCGTAAAGAAGATTATAAGAAGCTCTTTCAGCATGTCGAACGAAGAGAAGAGGAATTAAGTATTCCTCAGAATCGGATGTTCTACTTATCCGTCGGTCCTGAATTTTTTGAAATTATAGCTACTAACATTAAAGAAAGCGGCTTAGGCTCAACCCAAGGTTGGAAACGTCTCATTATCGAGAAGCCATTTGGGCGTGATTTGAAGACAGCGCGTGAATTGAACGATACATTGAGTAAAACGTTTGAAGAGAATGAAATTTATCGTATAGATCATTATTTGGGCAAACATATGGTGCAGAATCTCGAAGTTCTCGAATATTCCAATCCGGTTCTAGAAGCCTTATGGAGTAATCGTTATATCGCCAATGTGCAAATTACAGCCAGCGAAACCGTAGGAGTAGAAGAACGTGCAGGGTATTATGATAAGTCGGGTGCGCTTCGTGATATGTTTCAGAATCACCTTCTGCAACTCTTGATGATGACAGCCATTCAACTTCCCAAGCATAGTACACCTGAAGAGGTGCAAAGTAAAAAGAGACAAATTATGCAATCACTTCGTCCTTTACAACCAGAGGATATTATTCATGATGTTGTTCGCGGTCAGTATACAGCAGGTGAAATTCAAGGCAAGCCAGTTGTAGGTTATACCGACGAGCTTGGAGTTGATGAAACCTCGACGAATGATACGTTCATCGCTGCTCGCTTATGGATTGATGATTCTTTCTGGAACGAAGTTCCCTTTTATATTCGTACAGGCAAAAGAATGAACGAAAAATCAACACGAATTGTCATTGAATTCAAAGAACCTCTAGATCAATATCTCAATCAAGATAAGGAGCAATCTATTCCTAATCTATTGGTACTTGAGATTGGACCGAACGAAGCGGTAACGCTACATTTGAATAGTACAGATCCTTTTAGCGATAATAATACCGAGCCTGTGCTTGTGAATTGTTATTCATCTTCGAAAGACTTGCCTGAGGCTTATGAGAACTTAATTCATGATGCTATGCGTGGAGACTCTACTTTCTTTGCACATTGGGATGAAGTTGAAATGTCTTGGAAATGGGTACAACCGATTCTGGATGCTGTTGAGATGAATAGTCTTCCACTTCATGGATACTCGGCAGGTTCTTTCGGACCAGAAGCTTCTAATATCCTTATCGGGGAAGACCGATGGTGGAGAGTAGAAGATAATCAAGCCCTAATAGAAACAAATGAACGTATAGAAAACAATAAGGTACCAGAAGAAACCATCGTAACTTCCGTAAACTAACGATTAGCTGCATACTAACAATTTTGGAGGAAATGATATGAAGGTCGGTTTAATTGGGTTAGGAAAAATGGGTTTGAATTTAGGTCAGAATTTGTTGGACCACAAACATGATGTAGTGGCATTTGATCTAAATGCACAAGCGGTCGAAGAGATTAAAAGCTACGGTGCAACAGGTACATCCAGCTTGAAAGAACTTGTTGAAGAAATGGAAAGCCCAAGAGTTCTATGGATTATGGTTCCACATAAAGTCGTAGATGCTGTAATTCTTGAGCTCTCACCTTTGTTAAATAAGGGAGATATTATCATTGAAGCTGGTAATTCGCATTACAAGGAATCGATCAAGCGTCATGATCAGCTTCAAGAAATCGGTGTTAGCTTCCTTGATGTAGGGACCTCTGGAGGTATGGAAGGTGCACGTCATGGTGCCTGTTATATGATCGGTGGAGATTCAGAAGCTTGGGATATCGTCGAGCCCATATTCCGAGATACATCTGTGGAGAATGGGTACTTATATGCAGGGAAGTCTGGCAGTGGACATTTTCTAAAAATGGTTCACAATGGAATTGAGTATGGCATGATGGCAGCAATAGGCGAAGGTTTTGAAGTATTAGAAAAAAGCGACTTTGATTATGATTTTGAAAAAGTGGCTAAAGTGTGGAATAATGGTTCTGTGATTCGTTCTTGGCTTATCGAGCTTATGGAGCATGCTTTCTCCAAAGATGCAAAACTTGATGAAATTAAAGGGATTATGCATTCTTCTGGCGAAGCGAAATGGACACTTGAGACAGCTTTTGATCTACAAACGGCTACACCTGTTATTGCCATGTCACTATTAATGCGTTATCGTTCTTTAGAGAATGATACATTTACAGGTAAAGTCGTAGCAGCATTACGTAATGAATTTGGTGGACATGCTGTAGAAATGAAATAAAGAATTCATAAAAATATGGAGGTTATTATTCATGAAATTTTTTATTGATACTGCAAACGTTGAAGATATCAAAAAAGCTTACAAAATCGGTGTTCTATCCGGTGTAACTACGAATCCTTCCTTAGTTGCTAAAGAAGGCGTAAAGTTCGAAGATCGTATTGAAGAAATTCTGAAATTAGTACCCGATGTTGAATCCGTTTCTGCTGAAGTTACTCCTGATGCATTAACTGCTGAGGATATGATTGCTGAAGCAAATGAGTTGATTAAGATTAATGGCGGAGACAAGAATATTACCATTAAAGTTCCTATGAACATTACTGGTTTAGAAACTTGTCGTTATTTGACTAAAAAAGGTGTTAAAACAAACGTTACATTAGTATTCACAGTAAACCAAGCGCTTCTAGCTGCTCGTGCAGGTGCTACTTATGTATCCCCATTCTTAGGTCGTCTGGATGACATCTCTGAAGATGGCGTATTGTTAGTATCCAAAATTGCGGAATTATTCCGTATTCACAACTTGGATTCACAAATTATTGCTGCGTCTGTACGTCACCCAGATCATGTAACGCGTGTAGCTATGGCTGGTGCGCATATTGCAACAGTTCCTTATAGTGTCATTGAACAACTAACGAAACACCCTCTAACAGATCAAGGGATGGAGAAATTTGCTGCAGATTGGGTAAAAGCTCCTAAAAACTAATTTTTATAGAATTTTTCTGGAACTTCAAAATAAATGAGATTCAGTAACAAACAACCCCAATGCCTTGCTGGCATTGGGGTTGTTTGTTACTGGAAGAGAAGCAGACCATCCTCAGATGAGGAATGGTTTATTTTTCTTTTGTTTCTTCTTGCTTATTCAATCATTTTGTAACCTAAATAGGCATTTGCTCATACGCTGATATTACAATGATTATACTGGGAGGTTCATTATATATGTATTGGGTAGCTCCATATTGGAGATCTTCATTTCAGCCAGTCTGGTCAGTAACTCCGTCTCAAGCACTAGATTTAATGAAAGAAGCCGTGCAAGGAGAACGAAACGACGAATTGTTCTATGATGAACTTATCCGACTTGCCCCTAACTCCGAACAAGCCAATATCATTGTATCAATACGTGACGATGAACGTGGTCATAATCATATGTTCCGAGGGATGTTTAAGGAGATTACTGGTCAGGAAATTACGGGCATTAGCAATGAAAAATATCAGCGAGTAGAGTCCTATGTCACAGGGTTACAGCTAGCTCTTCAAGGAGAGTTGTCCGCAGTTGAGAAATACAGAAAGATGTGGTTTGGTCTACCGGTAGGTATTTATCGAGATACTGTACATGGAATTATTTTAGACGAATTGAAACATGCAAGCAAATACAATTATTTGTTATCGTTAAATCGAACTAACGGTTAAGTGTTGAATAGAGCCTAATTCTGCAGCTCATCCTCTGATGAGGAACGAGCTGTTTTTTGTTTTTTTATCACTTGTACTATCTTAGATTTTTTAAAGAAAATGATATATTGCATACATAAAGGCTAGAGTGCAATCAATAGCCTTAGATTATTCATTGAATAGAGTAGATAGATAGTTTTAATCACGAACGAATTTAACTATAAGAGGTTTCTTCAAAAAGTCATCTATTGGTCTTGAAGCGCATGAGAATGAGTGGACAGGTTTCCGGAAAGAGGATGATACCACTGAAAAGAAATACGAGTTTAAAAAAGAAAGGTCATGTAGCTCATATAAAAATTTCGATTTTCCCATGTCCAGCGGTATTCAAAAAAAGACAAAGGATACGAAGGAAGTGTAAAAAACGAAGTTGTAAAATTCATAAGAAAAATAGGCGATTATATTATCCTATATTAACAACATCGCCAAAGCTCTACTCCACATTGCTAAGACCACGGTCACAACGATCAGTATTACGATGTAAAGTCACGCATTCATCAATAAGAAAACATACATCTAATACAATAGCCCCTCTAATAGAACCAAAAGCTAACCCAATAGATAGAGCCTATTGTAGTAGCTTTCTTATCCAAGGGGATCAGAGAAACACTATAGAATTATGGGAAGTTGGATCGGGGTCATTAGTTACCGTAGGACAAGTTTCTATATACTCTAGTCCAAGCAATACTGAAATATTAGAAGTCGTCATAAATGGTATTGAAGTAACTTCTTTGTATGCCTCCCCAGGGTGTACAACCCATTTTGTAGGGAGTGACATACAATCCATTCATATAACAGCAATTAGCCACTAAGTTTTTGTGTAGCAGGTTGTTCGATATTACCTGTACTTATATTGATAAGATAGTGGGATCATAAATAAAGGTCATCTTCTCATTGAGATTATTTCATCATATGAAAAATTCATAATAGAAGATCAAACAAACTGTTAAAAACGTAATTCTAATCTCATGCACTTGTATTGTCAATTTTTTCAATCGACAAATAGATAAAATTTATTAGCATCTTGGAATAGACAATGATAAAGTTAATCCATATTAAATCAATCGAATTATTTAATTACTCAATGACAGAGGTGAAGCTAATGACTGAAATATATCGATTGGCAACAGTTGAGGACGCCGAAAGACTACAATATATTACGTATGAGGCCTACGTAACGATTCGTGAGCTTGGACTTCAATGGCCTGCGGCAAATGCCAATATTGCACTTATTCAAGACAATGTAACAACAAATGAGTGTTATGTATTAGAGGTCGATGGAGAGATCAAGGCTACAGTTACACTTTCTAAGAAGGATAATATTAAGTTTATAACCGATCTGCCATTCATTATGTGGTTTGCGGTAGATCCTCTATCTCAAGGAACGGGTATCGGTATGAAGTTACTCACTTGGGTGGAAGAAACGATTATTCGTGACAAGCTAGGGGCTTCTGCTCTTACTTTGGCTACTGCCGAGAAGCACCCGTGGCTTCTCCCTATGTACGAGCGGAGAGGGTATGAGCGACTCAAGGCGTTTGATTCAGGTAATGGAGATGGAACGATGCATCTCCTGAAGAAGGTAGTAAACCCGGAATTACATGAAGTATATCTACGCGAAAAAGATAAAGAAAAGGAAAATCAAAAAGAGCCCCATACTATATAATAGTATGGTTAACTAGATTTGTCATAGGATTCGCTTATTAACTACGGTGACCGTTCTAAGTAGATGACAAACCCCATCCCTTGATTAGGGAATGGGGTATTCTCGTCGTCCTTATGTACTTATAATTTCTACTCTAATCGGTGTACAGTGAGTACCATTACAATCACTTTCTTGGCAAGGACAAGCCGATATCGCTATAATCAGATCCATTTCTGCTCTTAACGAAATATAGTCTCCTGCTGTAGATATAGGAGCTTTCACTTGTATATTCCCTTGGCTATCGATGACCGTATTCATGAAAAGGTTAAAAGGATAGTGCTGAGGGGGCTGCTGGATGCCGAACTCAGCAAGTGAGACGTTTAAATTATGATAACAGCTAGCATGCTCTGGTTGGTGATATAGGAAGCCGTACATTTCAGGGCGGCATGCAGAGTTGATGAAATCATGTCTGCCAACTTTGTCCTCTATTATCGTGAGCAGAGGTCTATACACATTGGAATATAGAACATCGTTAGGTTTCACATGGACAGAGCGTAATACATCCATCGTGACTGTAGGATCCAGTCTTTCGGTAGTGTTACTTGCCACAATGGCAACAAAATCAGCCACTTGTTGCCCTTCTACATCTATGACTTTAACAATCTCTCCCTGTTTAATCCTAAATCCTCTTCCTTCTAGTGCGGGAATGTCTATGGTTTGAACGATGTGTTCTTCTGTCATTACGCCCCTCCTAACGAAAGATAACAAAACAATGAATTTCTATCAGTGTGGGTAAAGCAGTATAAACTTATTCAGATGTAAATGAATGAGGGGATCTGCCTTCGACTTGTTTATCTAGATGATCATGTTTCATTCTTGAGAATGGGCACTTTGAGGGAACTTCGTTATGATCATGTAAGAAATATTGCTTCCACTCGAGATTATCCTTTTGGCCGTACCAGTTTAGAGAAGGATGTGCGGGAATACCATCATATTCTACGAGTCTACTCCTAATGGCCTTCTTCATTTTTTGTCCAAAGATAGTGGAATCATTGATTTCTTCGAAGACCCATCGGGGCTGAAAGGCGAGTAGGAAATTAGAGAAATATCGGCTTCTCCGTGCTTGATGAGCAGGGGTTGCACAAAATGAGAAGTAGGGATTGCCGTCAAAGCAAAATTCCCATGAGGGGTGTGAGGAATCAGTTGAAATATTGTTTGGCCATTCTTTGTCATCACATTGACTAACCTGACTTAATAAATTCCAAAAAAGTTCTTCATATTGTTGAACAGAATAATTATCTAGCAGAACAGAGGGGGTACGAAAGAAGATTACGAGGGATGCAAATTTACCTGTTTCTCTAGAGCATTGACCATATGTTTTAAGCATCAGAGCAAGGTCTTGGATGGCTCTATGTGATCTAGCATCTTCTATAAATCCAAATCGCAAATGATCTGCTAGAAAGCCTTGTCTTCCAGGAACACAGGGATACGTATTCAATTCATCATTAATCATGGCTCCGAATTCTTTGAAGACCTGCTGCTGCCATTCCGTTAATTCTTGAAGATGCTCATCCAGCCAGTTTTTTGTATATAGTACAGTCATATAACGTTAGAACCCCCTTCATCGGTTAGATGATATGTGTATGACGAAGGGGGGAATTAGGTGAATGTACCGGGTATAACATAAAGAATTGAGCTATACGATCTTATATAGCAAGTGGCTAGCTTTGCCGTGGATGAGCCTTCAGATATTCCAGTGCATTATACGTCATGACAGCTGCATCGGCACGAGAAATTTCTTCTTTGGGATGAAAATATCCTTTATCGTCAAGAGTGGTAATCCCCAGCGCAACTGCAATCTGGATTGTGCCGGAATAATGTGTATTTAGATCTGTTCCATCTGTAATATCGACTGGATTAATTCGAATCAGTGGGAGGTTACTATCCTTCTCTAAAGCATGAATGACGTAAGACGTAAACTCTTCTCGAGTTAACTTGTGTGCCGGATCGATATCAGCACTTAGATTTACTCCGTTAAGGATCGCAATAATGAAAGCATCGGTATACCAGGCATCGTCATGGACTTTGGTAAATAAATCACTCGCTTGTGGGGCCACATTGAAGTCAATAGCGGCAAGGCTCAGTTGAAAGCTGTTTACAATCATTTGAACGCCTTGTGCAGATGTAATGGTTGCGTTGGGTTGGAATTCATGGTCACGGATTCCTTTGATGAATCCTTTATTGTATAGGGCTTCAATTTGATCTTTCCCTTGTATATGATCCAAATCCGTAAAATGAGCTGTTGCTGCTAGACTGTGTCCCGTTAAAGATAAGGTAAGCACCGTTGCGATGGCAAGAGTAGTGAATTTATGCAGTGTTTTCATAGTATCCTCCTAAGTGAATCCATATTTTGTTGTCTTTCTAACCTTGTAGACGAGATGAAGGATAAAAGGTTGCATAAACAAATATACAAGATCAAAAGAAAGGAATACTTTTATGGAAAATTTACACAATGTAGTCCTTAAGATAATATATTGATGTTAAAATGAGGGTTGTTATACTAGTTTTCTACACATAGGAGGAATATGATGAATAAGTTTGCTAGGATCAGAGCCAAATGGCTGAAGTCGGGATTGGCATTGTCTTTAGCACTATCGCTTCAAGTGGGATTAGGCTATGAGTTTCAATCTGTTCATGCTGAAGGACCGAGCAACCCAGCACCTTACATTGCAGCAAAAGTAGTGAATGAAAATGCAGGTAAAAAGGTTCTTTTCGACAATACGCACGGACAGACAGCTGGAGCTGCTGATTGGGTTATTGACGGTGGATTTTCGGATTTTGGCAATGCACTGGCAAACGACGGTTATGATGTAAAAGAACTACGCAAGGTAACTCCAATTACTTACAGTGACTTGAGTAGCTATGCAGTATTTGTTGTTGCAGAACCGAATATTCCTTTTAAACAAAGTGAACAGGCAGCAATGAAACAGTATGTAGAAAGCGGCGGAAGCATCTTCTTTATCGGAGATCACTATAATGCAGATCGGAACAAAAACCGTTGGGATGGATCTGAATCTATTAACGGTTATCGCCGTGGTGCATGGGAAGATCCTGCAAAAGGAATGAGCACGGATGAGAGAAATTCTGCAGCCATGCAAGATGTGGTTAGCTCCGACTGGCTGGGCACAAATTTCGGTGTTCGGTTCCGCTATAATGCACTAGGTGACATAACGGCGAATCAGATCGTTGCACCGAACCAAGCATTTGGAATAACAACAGGTGTAAGCAAAATAGCGATGCATGCGGGTTCTACTCTAGCTATTACTGATCCTAGTAAGGCTAAAGGCATCGTATATCTCCCCGAAACCAATGCTGCTTGGGGAAATGCGGTGGATCAAGGTGTATATAACGGTGGAGGTATAGCTGAAGGGCCGTATGTAGCCGTATCCAAAGTAGGAATGGGGAAAGCTGCCTTCATTGGGGATTCATCACCTGTAGAGGATGTTTCTCCGAAATATTTACGTGAGGAAACAGGAACGAAGAAAACCACTTATGACGGCTTCAAAGAGCAAGATGATGCGGTGCTACTTGTGAATACGGTTAACTGGTTATCAGAACAGGAAAGTTATACAAGTCTAGATCAAGTGGCTAATTTAGAGCTTGATGCGAAGACTACATTACTTCCCTTTGAAGCTCCAACAGCTTCTACTGAGCCACAAGCAGAACCATGGTCTGCACCTGCAGCGGGTTACAAATGGTGGGATCAATCTACTTTCAAAGCTGGATCTTATGGTAGTACAACGCCTAGTACGAATGTAACATACAACTTCGTACATCAGGCTACACTTCCTAATGCGGAGGATTTCCAAATTCGTGTAGTTGTAGATCATTTGCCTGCTAATTCAACAGTGTCTGGATTTAGCACAGGAATATATGTTGCTGGAGGTAATCAAGCGGCGAAGATTCAGAATGAAGATGGAACTTGGCCCGCTGCTTATGGATACAGCGGAACGTTCAGTGTAACCGCTGATAGCCAAGGCAAGGCTTATAAAGACTTAAACGTTAGAATCAAGCCCAACACAACGGGATCAGCTAATCTTAGATTAAGACAAAATGGCAGTAATCTCTTAACGACATCTGTAACATTGGCGAACGTTCCTGCAGAACCACTACCCGATGTAGGGAATCCTAACCCAACGTTAATCACGATAGCGGAAGGTCGTAGTAAAGCAGCAGGTAGTGTCGTTACCCTTCAAGGTACGATAACGACAGAGCCAGGAGCATTTGGTGGTCAAGCTTTCTACTTAGAGGATGCAACAGGTGGTATTTATGTATACCAAAGTACAAGCGGATTTCATCAAGGAGATATTGTGAAGGTAACTGCGCCGTTGGCCCTTTATAATACGGAACTCGAACTGATTGAGCCGGTTAGCATCGTGAAGACGGGATCAGCCTCACTTCCAGTTCCGAAAAAGGTAACCACTGTGAATGATGGAAATCAAGGGCAGATTATCGAACTAAGAGATGTTTCAATTCATAATATTGTGGCGGCGGCTAGCCCCGTAGGTTCTTTTGAATTCGATGTAGTGAGTGGTACTACTAGCAATCATGTACGTGTTGATGCTAGAACAGGTTTACTTCTTACTGACTTTCCATATCACGAAGGTCAGGTAGTGAATGTGACAGGTGTGTCTTCTATATTTAAAGGAGTCTATCAGTTGAAAGTAAGAGGATTAAGCGATTTTTCGCTTAATCCTGTCACGGCAACACCTGTAACCACATCCTCATTGTCAACAGTACCTAATGCTAGCGGCTGGTTTAATCAAGACGTGGTACTTACATTAACCGTCACAGATCAGAATGCTGCTGATCAGGTCTCGACGAAATATTCAATGAATGGCGGGACTGAAGTTACATATACTGGACCGATTACCATTAACTCTGAAGGAACCAATCGAATTAATTACTTTTCTACAAGTTCAACAGGCCATTCAGAAGCTGTAAAGACTGTTGAGGTAAAGGTGGATACAACATCGCCAACCGTTACGTTAACACAATCGGGTAAAGCTGTCGGAGATGTATCGGAACTGGATGCTGTGAAGTTTGAACTCGTCAGTACAGATACACTATCTGGTGTAGCTACGCAAAAGCTATCGTTAGATGGGCAAGAAATTGAAAGTGGTCAGACGCTGAACGCTAAAGACCTTGGCTTAGGTAATCACAGTGTACAATATAGCGTTATTGATGTTGCCGGTAATTTAACAGAGAAGAGCGTTACCTTTCAGGTAAGTCGTTCTCTTGCGAATGGAGCTCCGGGTAAGCCTGTATTGTCAGATAATAATGGTCATAACACAGGCCTTACCAATGGTACCTACACGGTAACAATGAATTTGTGGTGGGGAAACAATGGCTCTGAATTCAAGTTATATGAGGATGGCGTATTAATCAGCACACGAAGCTTAACTGATTCTTCTCCATCCGCACAGACGGTAACAACGGATATTTCAAGTAAAGCGAATGGAACTTATACCTATACATGTGAATTAATCAATTCATTTGGAACGACCACCTGTAATCCACTTACTGTAGTCGTAACATCAGCAGGTCCTAGCAAACCTGTATTATCACAAGATAACTGGGACGGCGATGGAGATTACAACGTATCTATGAATATGTGGTGGGGAACGAATGGTTCAGAGTATCGACTATACGAGAATGAGGTATTAATCGAGACAAAGGATCTTATGGAGATCTCACCCAATGCTCAACGCGCTGTAACTGAACTGACAGGTAAAGCAGTCGGCACATACGAATATCGGGCTGAACTGATCAACTCTTCGGGGGTAACCTCAAGTGAGACGATTATTGTTCATGTCGTGAAGTAACAATAATGAAAAGTAACAATAATGAACTAAAGTAGAATCATACTCAACAACAATGTAACCTAAAGAGCCGTGGGGTCATGTCAATGACTTCCGCGGCTTTATTAGGTTATGGATTGTTGTTTGTGCGACGAGGCTTCATATGACAATCCGTCAGAATGGAGTACATTCTTAGACGAGCTTTTACATTTCGGAGACTACAAGCATGGGATACACTATAAAAAATCATCATATGAAAAATTCACAATAGAAATATCTAAGCCATGCAGATTCTCATCTAGATACTTAATATTTAACAGCTACTCCCCTTACTCTATATACAGCTCATCTGTATCAAGGAAACCCCTCCCCTAAAATAAACTGAATTTTGAAAACTAAATCTTCGCAGCTTTAATTACCTACTATCGTCAATAGACAGAGGGACACCTTTACCCTGGAGCATGTAATGAGGATTAGTAATGGTTATTTCATTATGTTATCCTCAATCATATGAAAGGAGTTATGATAAATTGCTTGCTATACAATCGTATTACAAGATTCATAGAAAAGTGACCAGCATGGAACAAACAACCGTGGTGCACGAACGATTAATGTATTTATATGAACATAAAGTTAAAACGCAATATCGAGAGTTCCCTATCGATGAAGTATTTGATATGTCTTATCGAAGAATGGGAGCTGAGGGAGGATTTCTATATTTACATACGAAGCAAGGCGTGTATCCTTACACTGTCAGAGCTAATCCCAATGAATTTATTACTGCATTCAAGGAACTGAAATGAATAGGAGGTCTTAGCTGATGAAGTCAACTGGGTGGGGAAAAAAGATCACTTCAGTCCTAATAGTGGTTAGTTTGCTGATTGCTTACTCAAGCTTTAAAAACTCGATAATGGTTACCGCTAAACCCGATTATATATATCAGCCGGAACAAGTAGCATTGGCTCAAAATACAAAAAGTAGCATATTGTCAGGGGATACGGTCACCGATAGTATTCAAGATCAAAGCTCTGAACAGGACGCCATTGTAAAAAAGAATGCTTTACCTCAGGGATTCGTTTATTTAGATGAGCTTATCCCTACAGCACAATATGATCTCAAATATTATGACGATTATAATTTTGTGGGTAAACGAATAGATGGTTATAAAGCACCACTCGCGATCATGTCACTTAAAGCAGCAAAAGCGCTGAAAAAAGTGAATGCGGAGCTGGAACAGAAGGGGTACGTTCTCAAGATATTTGATGCTTATCGTCCACAGAAGGCGGTCAATCACTTTGTAAGCTGGTCCAAAGATACGAAAGATATCAAGATGAAAAAGCAATTCTATCCCAAGTTGGATAAACGAAATTTATTCAAGCTCGGTTTTATTGCTACGAAATCGGGTCATACGAGAGGGAGCACCGTTGATTTAACACTAGTACACCTATCAACAGGCAAGGAAGTAGATATGGGTGGTAGCTTCGATTTTTTCGGGGATGTCTCCAAACACGGTACAAAGCTAATCACGAAACAACAAACGATCCATCGCAATCTACTTAAGAACGCTATGGTAAAGCAGGGGTTCAAACCATATACGAAGGAATGGTGGCACTATACATTAATCGCGGAACCATTTCCGAATACGTACTTTAACTTCGATGTTGAATGAAAGACTGAATTAGATTTATCACATAACGAACAAGACATATAGGTGTCAAGTTATGTATGATACGATCCTAAAGTACAGACCCAGCGAAAAGTCGGTGAATGATCCGCACTTATTCGTTCTAAGATAGTCTGCAAAAGGAGATAGATAATGGGAGAACCATTAAAATTGATGTACAATGAGGCATTTCTAAGAGGTTTTGGCGAGAAAATACACACCGTTTATGGTGCTTTCGATAATGAAGGGTTCATCGCTACAACGATGGATGACACATGGGATGAGCTTGAACTTAAAGCTCGTATGCGGCGGATTACATTATCACTTGGAGGATATTTACCACGGCAGTATGAAGACGCGCTGGACGTACTGTTCGCGATCGATGAGACATGTGTTGGATTTCCGTATTTATTCTTTCCGGATTTCGTGGAGGTGTATGGTCAGGCAGAGGAACATTGGAAGCTTTCGATGAAAGCGCTAGAGCGATTCACTTCGAAGTCATCCGCGGAATTTGCCGTACGACCCTTTCTGCTGCGCGATCCTGAGCGGATGATGTGCGAGATGTTAGCTTGGGCGCAGCATCCGGATGAGCATGTTCGACGTCTAGCAAGTGAAGGCTGTCGGCCCCGTCTACCGTGGGGACAAGCACTCCCGATGTTCAAGCGCGAACCAGATCCAATCTTGCCCGTACTTGAACTGCTAAAGGCAGACACATCGCTATATGTACGTAAGAGCGTCGCCAATAATCTTAACGACATTGTAAAGGATCATCCTTCAGTGGTAATAGATATAGCCCGGCGCTGGAAAGGTGTGAATTCACATACAGACTGGATCGTACGACACGGCTGTCGAACCTTAATCCGTAAGGCTGATCCTGAGATCATGTCGTTATTCGGTTATGCAGAACCCGCAGCGGGCACAGCTTCGATAACAACCCATGCCTCTTTATCGGCTGAGCCCAATACGATACCCATAGGCGGTTCAAGCGAACTCAGATACGAGCTTCATATCCAAGAGGGAGAACAGGCACACATCCGTATCGAATATGGAATAGACTTCGTGAAGGCTAGAGGGCAAACATCCCGCAAATCATTCCTATTATCAGACAAAACAGTGCCTGGTGGTACATACCTTCAGGGTACACGAACACATAGCTGGCGAGAGTTGACAACCCGTCGTCATTATCCTGGCGAGCACCGGATTTCACTGTTAGTGAACGGACGTGAAGTCGCTTATGTAATGGTGGAACTCACATCAAATGAGGATGTATGAAATCAATAATTATACAAATGATCATATAAGGTATATTAGGATATCCTCTGGATCTGATAGGAATATTGCACAATAATAATAGGGCGGGTTGAAAGATCTGATACAGTGGATCTTTCAACCCGCCCTATGAAATTTGTGGACGAGTATCCATATCCTAGCTCTTTATGGCTCTACGGCTGAGGCATTGACCCAATGTTGTACAAAGCAATGGACGAAAATAGGGTTAAATGGAAGCGCATTCATTACGAAATCTATACTATAATGGGAAACGAGAGCGGAGGAGGGATGAGATGCTAGACGAACGAGCTGCTAAAGTATTACATCTCATATTGTCTAATCGGGTTATAACTCTCAGACAGCTGGAACTTCAGCTGGGTAGTTCAAGGCGAAAGGTAAATTACGATCTTCAAAAAATCAACGATTGGCTGTTAGAACAAAATCTGCCCCTCATCCAAAACAAGCGCGCGCACGGTTTCACCGTGGATGAAAAAACGAAGGAGATCATCACAGGCACGCTAGCTAAAGTCAAGTTGCAGGAATTTATTCCGTCTCCCATGTTAAGAAACGATATGATGCTCGTAAAGATTTTTATGACGAACGACTATTTATCCGTCAACCATTTTATTTCATCGTTTAAAGTCAGTAGAAATACCGTGTTGACTTATATCCAAAAGGTTCGGTCAGAGTCGGAACGAGTCGGAATCTCGCTGAAATACAGCCGCCAGGAGGGATACTGGCTGGATGGAGATGAAATGGACATCCGGACGTTAATCTTAAGCAGTCTAGCGCGTGTGGTTCAACAGCCAAGAGGACTTTTTGTCCTCAAAACTGTTTATGATGAGCAAAAAAAAACCGGAGCTTTTGATCAAAGCTATGATGCTATCATCTCATCACTGAACCGAATTGAAGACAGCTTGGGTATTTCCTTTGTCGAGGAGCGCATGAAGGAATTTGCCTCCTTTATGACCCTTCTGCTTGCAAGATTAGAAGGGGATCACGCCGTCTCTGTAACTAGCAGTGTCATGAAAACCATTCAGGAAACAAAGGATTATCAGGCTGTGGAAAGCATGCTGGAGGATTTAAACACCAAGCTGTCCGGGAAAGAAAAGACGTATATCACGATCCTTATGTTGGGATTAAGTCTCAGGCATGACAACCAGATTTATCAGAAACAAAACAGCAAAGAGTTCAATAAGATTACCAGCGAAATTCTATCTGAATTTGAGATGCTGGCATATGTGGAATTCAAGAATCGCGAGCAGGCCGTCAAATCGTTACTGATGCATTTGAAGCCGGCTTATTATCGACATATCTTTCATATTCCACTGTCCAATCCTTACTTGGAAACGATTAAGGAGGAGCACTTTGACCTTTTTCTTCTTGTCAGAAAAGCACTTAGGAAATTCGAAAAGTTCGTGGGTTCTTCGCTTTCCGATGATGAAATCGGTTACATCACCCTGCATTTTGGTTCATTTCTGAATGACCAAGCGATCATTTTTACTCGAAAAAAGGGCATCATCGTATGTCCGAATGGGCTAGCCACATCCAATATGCTGAAGCGGCAAATTGAGAGAGTCGTTCCCGAACTGGAGATTGTGAAGGTCAGCTCCATTCGGGAATATGATGATTCCCGCGAGGAAGTGGACATTATTTTTTCAACTGTCCCCCTCCGTACACAAAAGCCGTTGATCATCGTTCAGCCTATTCTGACATCGATGGATAAAGCTAAGATTATTCAGGAGGTTGATTTCATTTTACATGGAACAAAGTCCTTTAAACCGAAGGCGAATCGTTTGATGCAAGTTATCAAATCTTTTGCGGAGGTTCATGATGAGGATGGGCTGTATACCGCGATCAATGACATTCTTAATGGGAATACACTAGACAATATAGGGAGGTATAAGCCTGTGTTAAAGGAACTGCTTACTAAAGACATGATACAGTTTGAAGAAGGGGTGGATAATTGGGAACAGGCAATTCGGATTGGAGCACGCCCCTTATTATATACCAATGCAATAGGACAAAGATATGTTGACGCCATGATTAACAATGTGAACACGCTGGGAGCGTATATTGTGTTGGCCCCGAAGGTAGCGGTACCCCATGCGCGGCCAAGGGATGGTGTCTCCAAGTTGGGAATGAGTCTATTGAAGCTAGATCGAAGTGTTTCATTTGCGGACAATGATCCCGAGAAAGACGTGAACATTATAATTGTGTTGGCCGCTATCGACAATGAATCACATCTTAAAGCATTAACACAATTGATGGAACTTCTCGAAGAAGAAGGAAATATTGAGAAACTGATTCAGGCCGATAATTTAGACCCTATCATTGCTTTAATCGAGCAGTATAGCTAGATCTAGATATCGAAATATATGAGGAGGAATGGGCATGTTGAATATTGTGACCGTATGCGGCAACGGAATTGGTAGTAGTCTGATGCTGAAATTGAAGATCGAGGAAATATGCTCTGAAAATGGCATCAAGGCTTCGGTTGAATCCTCGGATTTCAATGCAGCTAAAGGTCGGAACTGTGATTTGATCGTTACAGTGAATGAACTGGCTTCCCAATTTGATAAAAGCCAAAGAGTGGCTGTCACCCGTAGTTATATCAATAAGAAAAAGATCCAGGAAGACATATTGGAAACTTTGCTAGAGATGAATAATTAAACGTCCAAGGGGGAGCAATGATGAGCTTTATATCTGGGTTGTTGGAGTTCATAAAGGATGTTTTATCCCAGCCGGCTCTTTTGATCGGGATTATGTCCTTTATTGGGTTGATTGCCTTAAAAAGCCCAGGGCACAAGGTATTAACTGGAACCTTGGGACCCATTCTCGGTTACATTATGCTCAGTGCGGGAGCAGATTTTATCGTTGCCAATCTGAATCCGCTGGGAGCATTGATTGAGAAGGGGTTTCATATTCAGGGCGTCGTTCCGAACAATGAGGCCATCGTAGCCTCAGCGCAAAAGATACTCGGAGTAGAAACCATGTCCATTCTGGTGCTCGGTCTGGTGCTCAATCTAGTGATCGCCCGTTTCACCAAATATAAATATATATTTCTAACGGGACATCATAGTTTCTTTATGGCTTGCCTTTTATCCGCGGTTCTAGGTACTTCAGGGATGTCTGGCGCTCTCTTGATTGTTGTAGGCGGTTTCCTTCTAGGCGCATGGAGTGCAATCTCACCAGCGATCGGTCAAAGATACACCCTGAAGGTTACTGACGGAGATGAAGTGGCCATGGGCCATTTCGGAAGCTTGGGTTATTATTTGGCGGCTTGGGTTGGTAAGAGAGTCGGTAAACCCGAAGATAGCACGGAAAAGATAAATATTCCGGAAAAATGGAATTTCCTTCGCAATACGACGATTTCAACGGCTTTAACCATGATTGTGTTTTATTTAATCGCTGCATTTGCGGCCGGACCCGAATTTACATCGACTTTATCTGATGGTATGTCGCCGTATTTGTTCGCCGTTATGACGGGGTTGAAGTTTGCTATCGGTGTAACAATCGTCTACTCGGGTGTACGGATGATTCTGGCTGATTTAATTCCCGCTTTCCAAGGCATTGCAACCAAAATCATTCCTAATGCCATCCCTGCGGTCGACTGTGCGGTATTCTTTACTTATGCGCAAACCGCTGTCATTATCGGTTTCGTCTGTAGTTTCATTGGCGGCGTAATCGGGATGCTAATTCTAGGTATGGGGGGAGGAGTGCTTATCATCCCCGGACTCGTTGCCCACTTTTTCTGTGGAGCAACAGCAGGGATATACGGCAATGCGACAGGAGGTCGCAAAGGAGCAATAATAGGTTCCTTTGTCAATGGTTTGGCGCTGTCCTTCCTTCCTGCTCTCCTGCTTCCAGTGCTTGGTAATCTAGGTTTCGCTAACACGACCTTCGGAGATGTTGATTTTGCCATACTTGGTATTACTCTTGGTCAAGCTGGTCCAACGGGAATATACGTTATTGTAGCTATATTAGTAATTATTCTGTTAATCCCTAATTTTATCAAGACCAAATCGGTTACGCTAAACAATTATGAAGATACTAAAGGAGCCTGATTATGGAAAATCTAAAAATTAAAATTTATGCAGATGGGGCAGTTGTAGAGGATATGCTGGAGGCTTACCGATCCGGCAACATAAAGGGGTTTACGACAAATCCTACTTTGATGAAGCAGGCCGGAATCCGAGACTATGAAGAGTTTGCTAAGGAAGTGCTGCAGAATATACCAGATAGACCGATTTCTTTTGAAGTCTTTTCGGATGATTTCGCCGTTATGGAGGAAGAAGCGAAAAAAATTGCTGGATGGGGAGTGAATGTGTATATCAAAATCCCCATTACCAACTCTCGGGGAGAAACCTCTATTCCTTTAATCCGCAAGTTATCGGGACTAGGGTATTCACTGAATATTACGGCAATTTTAACGCTTACTCAGGTTCGGGAGACGGTGAATGCCTTTGCACAAGGGACGACTAATGTGGTTTCAGTATTTGCAGGAAGAATGGCTGATTCTGGAGTAGACCCTGTACCGGTCATGAAAGAGGCTGCAGCCATCTGTCATGCCAAAGCGGGAACCGAGCTACTATGGGCAAGTCCGAGAGAATTGCTTAACATTTTTCAGGCGGACCAATGCGGATGCGATATTATTACCTGTACCCCGGCCATCTTGAGCAAGCTGCCCAATGTTGGCAAGGGATTGGAGCAAATCTCACTAGAGACAGTACAGATGTTCTCCAAAGATATTCAAATGCTCGGCTATTCCATTGTATAAATTCAAGATCATTTTGTCATACCGACTTCTAAGAAAATAATACCGTAATTAAATCCAATTATACGAAGGTGGACGGAGAAATTACATCAAGGTTTGAATGTTGTAGCTGGCAAAAGACCTATCTTTTCTGCACATTATCAAAAAACCGAGGTTAAACCTCGGTTTTTTCTTGTGTTGCTTCCCCATTTTCTGAATCTTGCAATTAGAGTATAGAGGTGCAACCGTTAATCCTCTGAATACATGATTAAAGATTATTGATCATAATGGGATATATCTCCATACATTTCAACAGAGGGGATATCGTCTTTTATTGAAATTTTGGAAAGACTGGTTGACTCAATATCCGACAGGCTTGCAAGTTGTTCTATCGTTTTATTACCGTAGTAGCCTAGGATCATTTTCAAGGTTATTCGGTGAGTAACGATGAGTACATTTCCTCCCTGATATAAGGATAGAATTCGGTCTATAGCAACTTTGCTTCTGTCTAGTAGCTCCTGATATGTTTCTCCTGAACCTGTTGGCTGGTACAAATGGGGACTATTGAAAAACTCAAAATATTCTTTCGCATAACGCTCCTGTATAAAATCAATTTGCTGTCCTTCCCATAGTCCCATATTGATTTCCTTTAACTCGTCCATTTGCGTAATACTTCCCCTATTGTTCCCCGCCACTATTTGGGCGGTTCGGAATGCTCGTGGACTGGAACTTGAATAAACCGCATCGAATGATACAGATTCTAACCTCTTATGTAGCCATTCCGCTTGAAGAACCCCCAATTCTGTAAGAGATGAATCCTGATGCCCTTGCATTTTCTTTTGTAAATTCCACTCCGTTTGTCCATGTCTTGTCAAATATAAAGTAGTCTCTGCCAAAGTAATTCCTCCAATGTATAAATTTCATGTCTTGAGTATACTATTTCAAAGTATATAATAATAATATATATTTTATATTTTATATAAATAAAAGTTATATGAAGTGGAGGGGATTTCATGAATTTACACGCTCTAAAAATATTTTATACGATTGCCTTAACGGGAAGTGTTACCCAGGCGGCAGCCCGACTTAATATAAGCCAGCCTGCGATTACGGCTCAGATCAAGAAATTTGAGAAGGAATTGAATGTAGTCTTGTTCGAGCCCAAAGGTAGGGGGGTAGCCCTTACTTTGATTGGACAAAAACTGATAGAGCCTGTGGGTAGGTTGTTCACCTTGGAGAATCGAATCGAGTCGATGATTGAAGATTATCGAATTCACGGAAGCGGCAAATTGCATGTGGCGGGAACATATCTGGCCACAAGCTTTCTGATTCCCAAATGGGCTGCCAGATTTAAAAGCAATTATGCAGAAACAGAGGTAACGATTACCACTGCCAATTCGCAGGAAGTCCTTGATAAACTGATGAATTATGTGGTGGATATCGCCATTTGCGGAGGAGAGCCTGAATTTTATCCTGAAGAAGTGGAGCGGGAGGAGCTCTATAAAGATGAAGTTTGGTTTGTTGTTGCTCCTGACCACAAGTTTGCCAATCGGCACATTACGTTCAGTCAGATGGTTACGGAGCCTTTTATCATGAGAGAGGAAGGAAGTGCAACTCGGGAGAGGTTGTTCGCCTTATGCAGGACTAACAGGGTTCAGTCCCCAAGAGTAGCGCTTCAATTCAGCGGACTGAACGAGACGATTCATGCCGTAGCTTCTGGTTACGGTGCAAGCTTTATATCTTCTTTAGCTGCCAGTGAGTTTATCCGGCGAGGAGAGCTGGCAAGAGTGTATGTGGATAAGCTGTTTGCTATGAATACGATTTCGTTGTGTACACGTAAAAATGAAAAATATGAGCCTTGTGTTAAAGCGTTTATATCCATTGTGCATGAAAATTTGGATGGTATAAATTCAAAATAGTGAGGGAGTCATTCGAAACCATTCCAAAGAACTCTTGTTTTAATCAAAAGATCTAGTTAAGATATATTAGTAAATTATACTATAATAATACATATTTCAATTTCGGAAAGAGACTTATCTGATCGTTTTACAATGCAGTTGTCAATGAATCAGGTAAGTAAGCAGTATAAGGGGGAATGTAAATGACGAATGTGAATTTATTTTGTTTTCCATATGCGGGCGGTTCCGCAATGTTTTATAAGAAATGGCCGCAGGTGCGCGGAGAGATTACGGTATATCCAGTTGAACTTGCAGGAAGAGGGAGCAGGGCAAGTGACCCGAACTACCAGACGTTATCTCAAGCTGTCGACGAAGCATGTAATTATGTGGAATTGCACAATGCAGGTGGCCCGTACGCGTTGTTCGGACATAGCATGGGAGGGCTACTTGCTTATGAAACAGCGTGCCGTCTCGTTGCGGCAGGGTATAGGGGAGCGGAGCACCTATTTCTTTCATCAACCCGTTGTCCGCATGAGCAAAAGCGCAGTGAACCGACTTCACATCTTTCCGACGATGCCTTTATCCAGAAAATAATGGATTATCGCGGAACTCCAGATGAAGTGTTCAAAAATAAAGAGCTAAAGGAGTACGTACTGCCTATCCTGCGGTCGGATTTTTCGATAATCGAGAATCACCGTTATGAAATGAAACAACCAATTGATTGTCCCTTAACGATCCTATACAGTACGAATGATACGGTAAACCGGGAGGATGTGGAGCCGTGGGCGGACAAAACGATACAGGACTGCGAATTTGTGGTATATCCCGGCACACATTTTTACATCCTGAATTATATGGATGAGGTATATAGCAAGATCGTACTAAAGCTGGCGAACGCAGGTCGGCTCATGCAGTATTAAGCGCTAACATCCTATTGGCTCTAACGGAAACGATAGAGCCATAAAAGTGAACCAATCAAAACACGTTATTTTCGTGTTTTGATTGGTTTTTTGTTATCCCTAGAAGACGCTCTAATTCGATTTCACTTAGCAACCGGAAATAACAGGTCAGTCTCATTCGTTTTACTTTTATTAAATTCTAGTATATTATAATCTAAATCGGACAATGATTATCCGGTTTAGATTATAGTGATCTGAATCAAGTCTCTTTATCAAGAATAATTGACTAGAGAATGAAATTTTCAACAATACAAAAGCCAAATAGAGGTGATTTTGATGCATATGAAAACAGGTGTTGAACAATCGGTTTATGCTATTCTTTTATTGAATATGTTGCCAGACAAGGCGGTTTTGCCTGGAGAAGCGATCAGTCAACAATTATGTGCTTCAGCAACGTATTTCCAAAAATTATTAAGAAAGTTAGTTAGTGCCGACTTGATTACTTCTGTTCCAGGAGTAAAAGGTGGTTTTAAATTAAAGAAAAAACCTAATGAAATTCGGATATATGATATTTATCTTGCCATTGAAGGACAGCAGACACTTTACTCTGCCAGTGGTACTTTGAACGATATGCTTGAGCTAAATATAGAAGATCAATGTTGTTTATTAACTGATTTAATGGAAGAAGCTGAGAACTCTTGGAAATCTGTATTGAAGAGAGAAACCGTTGCAACTTTTTATGATGAAATTCGCGAAGAACGTTTTAAAACGGAGGTTGAATCTTTACAAGCATGGGTTAAAGAAAATATGGTCTTATAAAATTATACAAAAGAGGGATAAAGATGATTACAAACTTAAGTCGTATTAATGAATTAGCAAAAAAGCAACGTGAAGAAGGTTTAACCGATAGTGAACGGGTTGAGCAACAAGTATTACGTGAAGATTACTTGCGTGAAATTAGGGGACAAGTTCTTAATACGATTTCAGGATTGACTGTGCTCGATCCGCTTGGAAATGATGTTACACCAGATAAAGTTCGTATAGTGCAAGATAAGGCATCGAGATAAGGATCGTCTAATACGTTGGGAACAGTAGAAAGGGATTATTATTATGAAAGACTACTTAGTAAAAGCACTAGCTTATCAAGATCAAGTTCGTGCTTATGCAGTCACAACAACGGAAACCATAGGTGAAGCTCAACGTCGCCATAATACATGGCCAACGGCTTCTGTAGCATTAGGACGTTCTATGACGGTTAGTGTCATGCTTGGTGCGATGCTTAAAGGTGAGGAAAAACTATCGACAAAAATTGATGGTGGCGGTCCAATTGGGACGATTATCGTTGATGCGAATGCCAAAGGGGAGGTTAGAGGATATGTCAAACATCCTCAGATTCATGTTGATCCAAATGATCTTGGTGAATTAGATGTTGCAAAAGCGGTTGGAACGAATGGAATGCTGTCAGTTTCAAAAGATATTGGATTACAACAATCTTTTATCGGACATGTTCCTCTCGTATCGGGGGAGCTGGGAGAAGATTTTACTTCATATATTGTTCATTCTGAACAAATTCCTTCTTCTGTCGGCGTGGACGTCCTTGTCAATTCAGACAATACCATTCAGTCAGCTGGGGGCTTTATCGTTCAGCTCATGCCGGGTAGTAACGTGGAGATTATAAGTTTCATTGAAGATCGGCTGAAGGTAATCCCTAACATTTCTTCAATGCTTCGGCAAGGGATGACGCCTGAACAGATCCTTGATCAAGTATTAGGGGATGGGAATGTAAGAGTGTTAGAGAAAATGCCTATTCAGTTCCAATGCCAATGTTCCAAAGAAAAATTATCTAATGCCATTGTAAGTTTAGGAAGTGACGAGATTCAGGACATGATCCATACCGATGGACAGGCTGAGGCACAATGCCACTTTTGCAATGAAGGCTACTTTTTCACGAAAGAAGATCTAGAAATATTATTGGAAGCAGCTATTCAATAACGTTTCAAGTAAGATGCTCCAATCAATACACTCCGAGAAGAAAGAAGTTGAGATACTATGAAAAAACTGAATCAAATCTCTTATTCTATATTGGATTTGGCAGCAATTAGAAAGGACGGCTCGCCTACCGAGTCATTTAAAAACACACTGAGTTTAGCACAGCATGCGGAAGAATGGGGCTATAATCGCTATTGGCTTGCTGAACATCATAGTATGCCTGGGATCGCTAGCTCAGCAACTTCAGTCGTGATAGGTTATGTGGCCGGGGGTACCAAAAAAATCCGCGTTGGTTCCGGTGGAATTATGCTCCCTAATCATGCTCCACTCGTTATTGCAGAACAATTCGGTACACTTGAAGCCATGTATCCGGGACGTATCGATCTGGGATTAGGTCGAGCACCTGGAAGTGATCAATATACGGCAATGGCTCTTCGTCGTGATCATGGAAGTAATGGACAAGAGTTTCCGGAACAGTTAGAGCAGTTAATGAGTTATTTAGATGAGGGCTCCAAACACAATCGTGTAAGAGCTATTCCTGGAGAAGGACAAGAGATTCCTATTTGGCTTTTGGGATCCAGTGGTTTTAGTGCTGCTTTAGCTGCTAAATTAGGCTTACCTTTTTCTTTTGCGAGCCATTTCTCAGCAGATAATACATTACCAGCTCTTGCACAATACCGTGACCACTTTCAACCGTCAGAAGTATTGGATAAGCCTTATGCTATGGTAGGCGTAAATGTCTATGCAGCAGATACAACAAAGGCAGCGCAATTTCTTGCAACCTCACATCAACAGCAGTTTTTAAGCTTAATTCGTAACAAGCCGGAACAACTAGCTCCACCCGTAGATTCCATGGAAGGCATTTGGACACCACACGAAAAAGCACTTCTCATGAACCAGATGAAATCGTCGATTATTGGGAACCCAGATGAAGTGAAAGCACAGCTTCAAGCATTTCTGGATGAGACTCAAGCCGATGAAATGATTATTAATTCGATGATCTATGATCAAAAAGCTCGTCTCCGTTCCTATGAAATTGTAACTGATGTCACGGGAATGAAAGCATAACGGGTAACGTATAGAAACAATTAAAGTTACCGGTAGCATTGCGAAAAAACACGCTACGTAAATTTCGACAAAAAGGTTAGTATCTTCAACTGTACATGCAATAGATCCGGTAGCATCTTAGTTGTTTTGATAGAGGAATAATGATACCTAGAGTAGCTTCGGGCAGAAGTTACTCTAGGTATTTTTTATAGACAAATTGCCCATTCGAATTAAATATGGAGATGTGATGGAGAGAAAGAATAATTCCAATTTCGAAGTAACTGATCTACAATGAAAAAAGTATCTTCGGTCTAATTTAATAGTTTCATCACAACAATGTAATAGAATAGTAGGAATGTTAACCTTATAAAAGGAGTGGATACAATGAAGCGTATCACTGTTTTGATAGCTGATGATGAGGAAGAAATTGCAGATCTAATTGCATTACATTTAAAAAAGGAGGGTTACCATATCATTAAAGCATCTGATGGGCAGGAAGCTATTCATGCTGTGCAGACGCATTCTATTGATTTGGCGATTTTAGATATTATGATGCCCAAACTGGATGGTTTTGAAGTAACCCGACAAATTCGAGAACAATATCAAATGCCTATTATTTTTTTGAGTGCCAAAACTTCCGACCTGGATAAAATCGCAGGACTGGTGAGGGGAGCGGATGATTATATGACCAAACCGTTCAACCCGATGGAATTGGTTGCTCGTGTGAATGCTCAGCTACGGCGTTCCATGCAGTTGAATCAACCAGAAGTAGACAAACCTGTTTTGGAGGAGGGTGGATTGGTTATTCATCCTGATCAACGCACCGTTTTCCTTTACGGTAAGGTCATCGAACTAACGCCGAAGGAGTTCGATATTTTGTATCTATTAGCTAGATATCCTAAGAAAGTCTATAGCGCGGAAAATATTTTCCAACAGGTGTGGGGGGAAGCCTACTATGAAAGTGGTAATACGGTCATGGTTCATATTCGTACGTTGCGAAAGAAACTTGGAGAGGATATAAATAAAAACAAACTTATCAAAACCATTTGGGGAGTGGGTTATACATTCAATGGCTAAAATGCTACGAAGTTTTCGTTCTAAAATGATTATGTTATTGGGTCTAAGCATGGTTATATCCGCTACCATTACCTTTATGATCTATAAAGTTCTCCAGTTGTATTATAGTACTCTTAAGTTTGAGAATCCATTGACTCCTATTCGTTATTTCATAAGGAAGATAGGGGATGTTAACTCATTTTTGATTATTTTTATCCCGCTTGCGATTTTGTTTTTCTTTCTTTTGACGAAGCGTTATGCCACTTATTTCAGTGAGATTTCCAATGGAATTCATCATCTCGCCAATGGCGACTTTAAAAGTAGAGTTCATATTTCATCCAATGATGAATTCGGGGATGTTGCCAAGGACATAAATCTGGCTAGTGAAAAATTGCAAGAGGCTGTAGAAAGAGGAGATTTTGCAGAAAACAGTAAGGATCAATTAGTCTTGAATTTGGCTCATGATCTGCGTACGCCGCTGACTTCTGTTTTAGGTTATTTAGATTACATTCTTAAGGACGATCATCTAACTTCAGAACAAGTCAGACATTATACAAGTATTGCCTTTGCCAAGTCTCAACGTTTAGAGAAACTTATTGACGAACTATTCGAAATAACTAGAATGAACTACGGCATGCTTACCATTGAAAAAAGACAAATCGATCTGACTGAACTGCTTATACAATTAAACGAAGAATTATATCCTAGCTTTGAGAAAAGCCATTTAGTAGCTAGATTGAATGTGACTCCGCATTTAATGATTTATGGTGACGGAGACCTGTTGGCACGTGTATTTGAGAATCTATTGACCAATGCCATTCGTTATGGAAATGATGGTCAGTTTGTAGATATTAACGGCTATCTTGATGCAGACGATGTGGTGGTTCAAGTGGTCAATTATGGAGATCGTATTCCCCCAGAAGAGTTGCCGCATCTTTTTGATATGTTCTATACCGGTGACCAAGCACGAACTCATCGAGTGGGGAGTACAGGTCTCGGCTTGTTCATTACGAAGAATATCGTGGTGCAGCATAATGGAACTGTTTCTGTCCAAAGTAGTCTGATTCGTACGCTCTTTGAAGTGCGTTTACCACGTACCGATGAAATATCGATGAAAGTTAAAGATGTTAAAGGCGATCAGCAAGTAATAAGAGTTGAAACAATATAGTACTTATCAAAGAATTCTTATTCAATAAGGGTTCTTTTGTTATGTGATGGCAAGCATAGGACATGTTCCTATACAATCTGGTAATATAAACGAAATGTCATTGAAATACCACATACTATTAACTTATATAGAGTGAAAGGATACAAGATTCGATGAATAAGAACCTATTATATATTGAGGATGATCTTGAAATTGGAGGTTGGGTGAACGATGATCTAGCTGGTCGTGGATATGACGTCTGTTGGCTGACTTCTGGTGAAGGTGCGATGGAGCAAATGGACACAAGCGACTTAGTCATACTAGATATTATGCTACCAGGACTTGATGGCTTTTCCGTGGGGCAGCGATTGAAAAAAGACTTTCCCCAAACACCGATTTTAATGCTATCAGCAAGAGCTTCGATAGAGGATAAGCTGCAAGGGCTTCAATTTGCTGATGACTATCTTACGAAGCCTTTCCATCCTGAGGAATTAGCCGCTAGGGTTGAGGTGTTACTACGACGTTTTGAGAAAGTCTCTGTTGCAATGATTGAACTTATGCATGTTCGTATTTATCTTAATGAGAAAAGAATCATCGATACACGGACAGAGCAGGAAATTATTTTAACAGGCAAACAATTTCAAATTTTCAATTACTTATTACGTCATCCGAATCAAATACTAACGAAGGAACAAATTTTCGAGGCGGTGTGGGGAGAAATATATTCGGAAGGTGACAAAACATTAATGGTACATATACGTCATCTTCGTGAAAAAATAGAGAGTGATCCTAGTAATCCTGAGATTATTGAGACCATTCGTGGAATTGGATATAGGGTGAAACAATGAAATTTCGCCATTCTCTGCTAGCTAGGTTCCTTACTATTATCATGGTTGCATTTCTATTTTTACCCTTAATACTTCCGGTTACTGCGCTGCTCTTTTATTTACCAACAGAAATTATATCTAAGAATAAAGTGGATCAGTATATTTATGCAAATGGCGATGAGATAGAGAAAATATGGAAAGGTGAAGCGGAAAAACTAAAGGGCGCATCCCGAGAGACGATAAACGAGCAGTTGCAAACATTACATCAGCGGTATCCAAAATCAGGGATATTCTGGGTTAATGCAGCAGGTACAACGGAGCAGATGATTCCTAAGAATGAGTTAATTCCGAATCAATGGACTTCAGGCTATAGCATTCAATTTATGAAGAAAAGTGTAAGTTCAGATCCCTTTACCGTTGTATCTCTCATCGGAGAGTCACAGGACGAAGGCTTCATGGTTATTCAAATTCCACGTTCACTGATGAAGAGTGATGGTGAACCCAACAATAATTGGGTTGTTTTAGTATTCATTTTTATTATATTTCTTTTTTTCATATTTGCGACGGGACTGCTGTTCTACAAAATACGCAAACGGCTTGTGAATCTTCGAGAAGCCATGACAGAAGTCGATGAGACAGGGATTCCACGTACGATTATTGTACACAAGAAGGATGAGATAGGACAATTGGAACGTGCATTCAATCATATGATCGATGAATTGAATATGAGTAGACAGAGAGAGCAGGAGGGGGAGCAACTACGTAAGCAGCTCATTACAAATTTGTCGCATGATTTGCGTACACCGTTAACAACTATTCGGGGTCATGCCTATTCTCTACACAAGGAGATTTTAAGTACGAAGGCCAAAGAATCCATTCAAATCATTGAAGCGAAGGTTGATTATTTAGGTCAGCTTATTGAGAATTTACTGTCCTATACACTTTTATCCGCAGGGAAATATCCACTTGGGATGAGAAAAACAGATATCGTAAGAATAGTTCGCGCATCCCTTGCGTCCTGGTACCCCCTGTTTGAAAAGGATGGATTTGAAGTGAAGGTATGTTTAGCCGACAAAGACGTTTACTGGTGTATTGACTCTGAGTGGTTCAACCGGATTTTGGACAACTTGTTTCAGAATGTCGTGAGACACGCACGAAAAGGTCAATACATTGCTGTATCTATGGAGGAACATGAGGGAAGAGTTATGCTTATCATTGAAGACAAAGGACCTGGTATGAAAGCTAAATCCAGTGAGAAGGGAGCTGGAATTGGTCTATCCATCGTCTCCATTATGATCAAAGAGATGGGGCTGGAATGGGATATTATCAGTTCTGAAGAGGGGACACGGGTGCAGGTATATCCGAAAAATCTAGAAATTTAAACGAAACTTAAACAAAAGCCATCTTTCTTCTTAAGCCTCGGTAGTTATGATAAGTATCGAGGTAATCAGATTGAATGAATTCATTATAACCCATGATTTGTCCAAACGTTACGGATCAAGAGGTAGGAAGAAAGTTAATTTAGAGATTAATAAGGGAGATATTCACGGTTTCTTAGGGACAAACGAGAGAATTACATTTTTGATACCATTACCTTGGCGTCTACCATTATAGTTATTCTAGAAATTATACTTGGAGGGGAACAAATGATTAAACATAGAAATAGAAATACATACAATGCTTTGCTATTAAGCACACTTGTCATTTGTCAGTTGCCCGGATACACGGTCTCTGCCGCCTCAGGAGCTTCCAACGATATCAGTACCACGATATCTGCTGTGACAGCTAACAAAACAACTAACAGCTTGAGCTACATTCAGATAGGTAGCAATATCAAAGCTACACTCGAGGACGTCAATATCTGGCCTCAGGCGGAGGGGAATATCCTAACCTACACACTGAACTATTCTAACGGAAGCAACAGCGATATGAACATGATCCATTATTTTTCCAGAGTTGTGACTCCGGCCGGATCCGTCATTCCAGGCAACCCAGTCACCGGAGATGCGCTCAAGAAGAAAGTGGTTTCCAAAGAAAGCCTGCGCGTGACGTACTATGTCAATGTTGGGAAGACGGATTCACTGAAAGGTGTGAAAATCCCAATGTACGTTTGGGACGCCAAGACCAAGGGATATTTGAAGCAAGTAGGTACATTTAGTCTACCGGCTAATTATTCCCCAACTGCTGCAAGCGGCAAGAGTTTGACTACCACGATAAACGACATTCCCGTTACAGCGAATACCGAGTCGTTGCAAATCAATAAACATAACGGAAAAGTATATGCCAAGGTTGGAATAAGCCTGACCAACAGAGGAAAAAAAGTACTCGGCGACCCGGGCTATACGGCATATCTGGTCTCGGCAGGAGGTACTTCGTTTGAACTAGCGCTGGATAGCTCTCAAGTAGCCTATAAAATTCAGCCTCAGGAGAAAAAGGTGATCTACTATCTGACAGAGATCCCCGCCTATCTAAAAACGGATAACATGAAGCTGCAATTTGTCCAAAAAGATGAGACCCTGAAGCTAGAACTTCCAAAGTCTTCTTATAAACTTCCGGCGGCAAAGGTTCCTGACCTAACCGTAGGCAAGGGTGTTGTCAAGAAAATATTAATCAACAACAATACAATCGAAACTCAGCTGAACAACGCAACGGTATATGCAGAAAATGATATGGGGATATGGTCTATTCAGTTTCGTTTGAAAAATTCAGGTAACAAGGCCGTAACCTTGCCTTCTTATGAGCTTGCTGTCAAATCCTCAAAAGGAAAGACCTTCCCAATCAATGCGAAGGCTCTAAGTGGAATGACCTTAAAGCCTTTGGAAGAAAAGATAATCCAGCTTACAGCACAGCTCCCTCTTGAGGTGGAGCAGAATACACTGCAGTTGCAAATGATTGAGGCAGTCACCGCAGATACAACAGCAACCCCGGGGGCAACAGCTAAGCTGACGTTTCCCGTCGCTTATTATACGATTCCGTACACCCCTCGTCCGGATACGCACAGCGGGTTGGAGTACAAAACTACGAATCCTCATGGCTCCTTCACCTATAGTCTTCAATCGCTACAACGCTTTCCCTGGAAGGACGATGATATCGTTGTAGCCAAATTAAGAATTGTTAACACCCAGTCGGTGACGCTTTCTCTGCCTGACTTAAAGGGAGCATTGAAGGTGGATAACAAAGATTTGACGTCTTCGACGGAGCTATTTATGGACAAACAATCAACGGCATTGGCACCGGGCGAGACAGCCGAAATTTATGTGCTCGCTAAAGTTGATTACACCATGAAATTTAATAGTCTGAAAGTCATTCTATATTCTATATCTAACGAGGAGAATGTTCCGTTTCTTACACTCAGCACGAAGAGCACGATGAATGCTGTGGAAAAAATTGATCGTGGAGGAAGCTATACGGTTACCGGTAAAGGCAAAAACGCTAAAGTCCAAGAGAACAAGACAACGGTGTATGAAGGGGTTAACTCAAACATCGTGTATACGGAGATGATCATGAGCAGTGAGGAGAAAAGACAAAGCAAGATGGCACGTCTTCAAGCATACTACAAGACTGCAGATGGCGAGTTGTACGAAGCGGCGTCCAACCAATCAGATGCCTCTGCTGCCCCTAGCGGCAAACAATTAATCACCTTCTGGACGAAGCTGCCCAAGTCGGTGAGCACCTCGGATATTGCTCTTTATGTAGGTCCGGGGATCACAGGGAACAAGCTGAGCGAACCGGGACAAGAGACCACCGGCTTTATCAACATAGCTTCTCTGGCACTTAGTCCTCAAAAGTCAGTGGCGAATTTGACGAATGTTGCGCTGTACCCGTATACCTTATCTATCAAAGGATCTGATGGTAAGCATATGGAAGGTAGTGACACTATTAGCATTGTGTTAAATTACGACCTGCTCAAGGACAGCAGCTACGACACGGGAACGTTCAACCACAAGCTGATGCTCAAAATGACAGACCCTTATGGCAAGTCCCAGGAAAAAGCTGTAGTCCTAGGAACGGATCTGACGGAAGGAAGTAATAATTCGTTTACCATGACCTTCAACAGTAATATGTACAAAGATCTGTACGGTGGCCCCTATAAATTAACGTTATATGATGAATTACAAGGTGAGCGGATAGAATTGGCTAGCCAGACATACTCGTTAACCTATGAGAAGCTAAAGGTAATCGAGGAATAGGACTTCATTTATATCACAGTACAAAAAGGAGTAGCTCCTATGTTGCGAGTCGAACATGTAACACATTCTTTTAAGAACGGTAGTGAATCAACACCGGTGCTTCACGATATTAACTTTGCAGTGAAGCAGGGGGAGATGGTCGCTCTGCTGGGCAGTTCCGGCTCCGGCAAGTCAACACTGCTGAATCTGATGGCAGGCTTAATGAAGCCAACAGAAGGGCATATTTACATTGCTGATCAAGATATCGTTAAGATGAGTGAGAACAAGATTTCTGAATTTCGGAGAAAAAGTATTGGGTTTATCTTTCAAGCCTATGAGCTGATCACCAGTCTGACTGTCCGTGAAAATGTGGAGCTTCCGCTGGTGTTCCAATCCGTGTCTCCGTCAATCCGCAAGCAAAAAGCTATATCTTTGCTAGAGAGCGTCGGCCTTCCGGACAAGGGTGATTTATTCCCTTCCCAGCTGTCGGGTGGACAGCAGCAGCGTGTTAGTATTGCACGTTCCCTGATCACAGAACCGTCCGTCATCTTTGCAGATGAACCGACAGGTAATTTGGATTCGACAACAGAACAAGAAATCATTGGCATCTTACTTCAATTGAACAAGACCATGAACACCACTTTTATTATTGTGACACATGAAATTGAAGTAGCAGAACAAATGCAGCGTATTGTTTCGCTTCGGAACGGTTATTTGATAACAGAAAAGGGTGTATCCACAGAATCGGAACCCGAAGGGGGTGACAAGCATTGAGAATTAGTGATATCTCACGTTTGGCCTGGGATCAGGTCAAGCGGCGTAAGGTTGTCACGGGTCTCTGTATGGCTGGGATATCCATTGGCTGCGCCGCAATTATCGTTGCGCTAAGTATTGGTGAGTCCGCGCAGAGCTATACGGAGAGAGAAGTGAACCGGAATTTCAAGATGGACGAAATTTCAGTTACGCCGAATGTCGGTATCCCTTCACAAGGGGGCGGCGGTAAAGCGGGAGCTTCACAGACCAGTGATAAGCTCGATCCCGGAAAGCTGACCCGCCAGAAGGTAGAGTTGATAAATGGGATCAAGCATGTCACCGCAGCTGCACCTTTTCAAGAGCTTGGTTATATCCAGATGTATACTATGGATAATAAAGTATCCGATGTACAGATTATCGGAACGGATCTACGTCTGCTGATGAAATATGATAATACCTTTAAGCAAGGTGGCCCTTCTGATCTAAGCGGAATGGTAGTCCTTAACTATGGAGCGACAGTGGGATTAGTTGATGCCGAGACTCGGAAAAATTTCTTTGAGCAATTAGAAAGTGATCCGTATAATGCTGAAATTATGGAAAATTACGACAGATTGAGCAATCTGCCTTCGGAGATGTATCAGCAACAGATTCAGCTGCAGTCCCAGTCGAATGACATTACCTCCCAATTGACCCAGACCAATATCAGCTCACCATTTCGTGTAGTAGGCATACTGGATAAAACGGGAAATCCTGATATGGCACTCTATGACAAAAAGGTATACATGTCACTGGAAAGTGCTGAGCGCCTGGTGGAGGAGTTACATCTGAATAATGGAACTGTCGGGCAAGAAGGAGTCTATAACTCTGTTATTGTGAAGGTGGATAGCATAGACAACATCGTACAGGTGGAGCAGATGATTAAGAAGTTGATGCTATCAACGAGTACAAATTTATATCAAAAAGAGGAGATAGCGAAGCAATTCAATATGGTCAAAAAGGCAGCACTGGGTGTAGGGGTATTCATTCTAATTATAGCTTCGATCTCCATTATCGTCGCCATGACCATGTCTACTCATCAGCGCCGCCGCCAGATCGGCATTATGAAGGTGCTAGGGGCTAATATGCGGCAAATCCGTAATATGTTTATTACAGAGGCTGCTTTGCTTGGCATGCTGGGCGGGATACTTGGTGTATTGTTTTCTTATCTCATTGTATTAGGCATCAATAAGCTCATTGGTACAGATCCGGGAATGGGGGAGCCTCTCATTATTGATATTCCTTTAATGACGATTCCAGTGGGGATTGCCTTTGCAATTATGACAGGCGTATTATCGGGGATTTATCCCGCAATTAGCGCATCTAGAACGAATGCGCTCTCGGCAATTAAACGGGATTAACGATTTTAAGTTGAAAGGAAGCCGAAGTGATGAAGAAGACCATAAAATGGATTGTAATAGCATTGATAATATTAGTTGCAGGCTATGTGCTATTTACCCAAATGTACAAGCCAAAAGAAGAGCTGGAGCCTGTAGAACAGCCACAGGCGTTTACCTTTGAGGTGACCAAAGAAAAGATCATCAATTCAGTTCAAGTTAAAGGGAAGTCAAAGTATAAGCAGGAGAAGCTCGTATATGCTCCGTTCGCTTCCAAGGTGACGGAATGGAAAGTGGATAACGGAGCTCAGGTGAAGAAGGGGGATGTACTATACACCCTGGATCAATCCGCTTTGAAGAACGAAATCATAACGCAAGAGGCGACGATCCGTAAGACGAAGCTGGAAGCGGAGCTCAGTGAATTCGTTAGTCAGCAGGAAGATGAGACCGCCGTTCTTGGGGCAACGGAGGCGGAACGGTTAAAGGTGCTTGCAGGGCAGGAGACAGGTCGCCTGAATAATGAGCTTAACAAGGTGAATACGGATATTCAGGAGCGGGAGCTTGCAGTTAAGAAGGACAAGCTAAAAACGGCAGTCTATTATGCGCCAGCAAACGGTATCTTTCTGTTTGACAGCACGAGTGAGCGGCCGCAATCTGTGACGGACAACCAGTACATTGGCAAAATTGTGTATACGAACGAGCTAGAATTCATTGCACTGGTGGGTGAACAGGACATTTTCCGCATCAAGCCCGGCATGAAGGTTCAGGTTAAAATGACCGCATTAAAAGATTTGAAGCTTAGCGGAAAGGTAACCAAGGTATCTAAATTCGCCACGACAGCTGCAGGTCAGACCAACACTACCAGTCAAGCGCCTCAATTTGAAGTGGTGATCTCACTGCCGCCCGACGAGCACTTAATAGGCGGACTCAGTCTGAACGGTGAAATTGAGGTAATACGCAAAGAGAATGCTACGGTTGTTTCCAGCATTGCTATCGTACACGAAGGAGACCTTTCCTACGTTATGCTGGACAAAGGCAACGGGCAATATGAACGAAGAGATATTAAGATCGGTTTGGAAACAACAGACAAGACAGAGATACTCTCAGGACTTAAGGTTGGCGACACTGTTGTTCTCCAGTAAGCCATGACCTATTTGATTTTTGTGGACTCGGAAGATGATCATAAAGGATATTCCGATAATTAACCCTTCCGAATTAGAGGAACAAAGAGGAGCTTTCTATTTATACGAATTCAATAGAGGTGAGTTGAAGTGTTAGAACGTTCAATGGAAAATACGATGGAATTAGAAGTGGAAAGGGAGTGGTATATGAAACAAAAATAGAAAAGGGGATTATTAAAATGAACAAATTTCAAAGTGTCATTAGTGATGGATTTGAATTAAATTATTGTATAAAAGGGTTGGGAAGGCCGGTATTAGTGGTAGGTAGCAGTGTATATTACCCGCGCTTATTCTCGGAAAATCTGTATAAAGAGTTCCAGTTCATTTTTCTGGATCATCGAGGATTTGTTAAGCCACCGTGCGCTTTAGAACCAGAAGATGATATATTAGATAAAGTTTTAGATGATATTGAAACGGCAAGACAAGCTCTTAAATTAGAGGATTTCATCGTATTGGGGCATTCAGGACATGCTTTTATGGCTTTAGAATACGCCAAGAAATATCCTGAACATGTGCAGAAAGTGGTCTTGCTAAATTCAGCACCCACCAATAGCCCAGAAAGACAGCAGCAAAGTTTTTCGTTTTTTGACGAGAATGCAGATCCAGCAAGAAAGCGCCAATTCGAACAAGACATTGCTCTGTTAGAAAGTGACATCAAGCAAGATCCTGAAAGACGGTTTGTTCACATGTGTATTCGGATGGGCGCCCACAGTTTTTACGATTATACGTTTGATGCTGTTTATATGTGGAATGGTGTATATACGAATATGCCAATCATTGATTATTTGTGGGGAAATACATTTGGGAAACTAAATATGATCCAATCGTTGGCTAGTTTCGATAAACCCGTATTCATTGGTTTAGGAAGATATGATTATTTGGTCGCACCCGTCTCGCTGTGGGATTCTATCGATAACACAGATGGGGGAAAGGTGAAGAAAGTGGTTTTTGAGCGTAGCGGGCACAATCCCATGTTTGAAGAACCGCATTCCTTTGACACACAATTGATCGAATGGATCAATGAGGGGAAGTAAGGATTTCACCTAACCATAAAAATTATGCTTGACATTGAACCATACTACAATGTGTATCCTTTATGTATGCAACTTAGGCAGCGTACGATAAGGTTTATACGAAAAAAAGATTGTAAGCTCATATACCCTCAGACCGATTCATTGAATGGAATTGGTCTGGGGGTATTTACGATGCCAACTGAAAATATATCGTTTCGATTATTCCCATGGCTTAATCCGATAGTGAGATAGGTAATGTTATTGTCGTGTGCAAAAAGTAGTGAATTTCGGTACAATATAAGGTGAAATATAATTTGATAAAAGGGAGGGTCATTTATGTTGAATGGTCCAAATCCGAATAGTGTGTTTCCGATGTCTGGAGTTCGAAGTCTTTGTTTTTTAAAAAACATCGTCAAAAATCCGAACATTATTGTAGGAGATTATACATATTATGATGATTTGAACAATCCGCTATCCTTTGAAAACAACGTATTGTATCATTTTGATTTCATGGGTGATCGATTGATTATCGGTAAATTTTGTGCAATTGCTTCTGGAGCTAAATTCATTATGAATGGTGCTAATCACAACATTCAAGCGTTTAGTACTTATCCATTTGGCGCATTCGGCCAGGGGTGGGAAGCAGGTTTGGAAGGATTGAGTGGTGGAAGTAAAGGCGATACAATGATCGGAAACGATGTATGGATTGGTCATAATGCAACAATCATGCCCGGAGTTCGAATCGGTGATGGAGCGATTATTGCAACAAACTCAGTAGTAACTAAAGATGTTAAGCCTTATACAATTGTAGGTGGGAATCCAGCCGCGGTTATCCGCGATCGATTCAATGAAGAAGTAACCGAATTGCTACTTCAACTCCAATGGTGGGAATGGGATATTGAAAAGATCACTAAATTCATATCAGTTTTATGTAGCAATGATGTTGAGCAACTAAAGCAGCTGATGAAAAAGGAAAACGGTGTGTAGTAGAAGAATATCTAGGAATAAGCACCTTATGAGTTCAATTCTCATTCCCTTCAGAGCGCTAAAAGTGTGGATTTGCACATAAAAAGACCGTCCGGTATATTTTCCGAACGGTTCTTCTTGTTGGCGATGAACCGGTTGCCTACTTCTCTACCATTTCAATTAAGCTGTCTTTATTTTTTTAAAACTATTAATGTTTTACTCCCACGTTTGCTAGTTTTTCTGGTTGGTGTTTGTAACGGAAAGTGAAGAAGAAAAGGATTCCTAATAGCATGGCATATGCAGCAAAAAGGAGCCAAATAGTCTGCCAATCTTTCATGCCATCTACAGTGAAATAATCCACTACTTTACCACTTGCAATAGATCCTACATAAGCACCGACACCATTAACCATTGTCATAAATAGTCCTTGTGCACTGGCACGAATATCAGAGCTAACTTCTTTTTCGATATAGATGGAACCCGAAATATTAAAGAAGTCAAAGGCACAACCATAAACAATCATAGATAACATTAGTAATACAAAGCCAAATGGTGAAGGATCACCGAATGCAAATAGGCCAAAACGTAATGTCCATGCAAGCATACTTATTAACATAACTTTTTTAATGCCGAACTTTTTCAAGAAGAAAGGAATGGCAAGGATAAAAGCAACTTCAGCTATTTGTGAAACGGATAAGAGAATGGATGGATATTTTACAACAAAACTATCGGTATAAGCCGGATTTGATGCAAAATCATGTAAGAATGGATTGCCAAATGTATTTGTGATTTGTAATACAGCACCAAGTAACATAGCGAATACGAAAAATAGTGCCATTTGTGGTTTTTTGAATAAAACGAAAGCATCTAAACCAAGTATGCTGACCCAGTTTTGATTTTTCTTTTTTTTCGCAGTTGGAACAAAAGGCATAGTAAAAGAATAAAGAGCCAAAATAAGTGATGCACCAGCTGCGATATAAAGTTGCATGTTACTCAGTTCGAATCGGAACAAACTAATTGCCCACATCGCTAGAATAAAACCGATTGTCCCAAAAACACGAATGGGTGGGAAACTTGTGACCGTATCAAAATTATTCTTCTCTAAGCAGGTGTAAGAAATGGTATTGGATAAAGCGATAGTTGGCATAAAGGCCATCGCATTTACAAGTAAGACCCAGAACATTATAGTGGGATCACTTACTGAAGCTGCATAATAGAGCGCTCCCGCACAAATCAGATGAAGGATGATGTATAGACGATTGGCAGGAATCCATTTATCGGCTATAATTCCTATTAAACTTGGCATAATTACAGCTGCAATACCTTTTGTACTATAAACCATCCCAACTTCTATACCCGTAAAACCGAGTGTATTAATCATGTAAGAGCCTAGTGTAACAAGCCAACTTCCCCAAATAAAGTATTGTAAAAACGACATGATTTTTAAACGGTTTTTAATCCCCATGTTGTTCCTCCTACATTGTATCAATCGTAAACAATGAACCCAGAGAAACAAATGTACTTCCTTTCATGCTAAACCTACTTACCATACGTTCTTTTTATCATAATGATAAAAAGATGACAAATTAAAACCGGGAAATCACTTCTGTAACCAGTTTTAGGAAAGTTTCTTTTACACGGTTTGCCGTTTCAATGACTTCATCGTGACTAAGTGGTTGGTCAAGAATACCGCAAGCCATATTAGTTAGGCAAGAAATTCCTACAGTATCCATTTTGGCATGAGTTGCAACTAAAGCTTCAGGTACCGTTGACATCCCTACAGCATCAGCACCTAGAGTACGAATCATCCGAATCTCAGCAGGTGTTTCATAAGTTGGACCCGTCCACCAAGCATAAACACCTTCACGTAAATTCACGTTTTGTTCCGTTGCAACCTCTTTAACGATGGATCTTAATTTTTTATTATACACTTCAGAAACATCAGGGAAACGAGTGCCTAAATCCGCATTGTTAGGGCCAATCAAAGGGTTATTAGCTGTTAAGTTGATATGGTCGGTAATTAGCATCAAATCACCAGGATTGAAATCGGTATTAATTGCACCACAAGCATTGGTTACGATTAATTTGTCAACACCTAGCGCTTTCATAACACGAACAGGGAAGGTAACTTGATCAAGTGTAAATCCTTCGTAATAATGGAAGCGGCCTTTCATTGCAACGACGTTCTTTCCTCCAATCGTCCCAATGACAAGTTCATTTGCATGGCCAACCGCGGATGATTTAGCAAAATGAGGGATATCATCATAAGAGATATGTACCGCATCCTCTAATGTGTCGGCGAATGGTCCAAGTCCTGAACCTAAAATGATACCAATGGTTGGTTTAACTTTCGTAAATTTCTCCACATAATGTTTAGCTTCTAAGATCTCTTCTGTTTTGTGCATGTTTGTTTCCTCCTATATGGATAACAGTATTAAGCGCTTTCATGAGTTATTCTAGCATGCTCAAAATTAAAAGTAAACGACTTTTTATCAAATTGATAAAAAGGTACTAATCCACTTATAATCTGATCTTGATTTTTAGGAGGGACTCCGTTACCATTTTCACTAGAAGATTGTGGCTTTATGAAAGGAGCTTCTTCCTTATGAATGAGATGTTAATAGAATTTCAGACAACTAAAAACTCCAAAATAAAAAAATTAAAATGGCTATATGCATTAATTCGAAATTACGGTCCGGTTAAAGTAGAAACGTTAATTGAAAAAACACATATGAAACCTGCTACTTGCGCCCGTATGCTCGACCAATTAATAAAAGGAAAGCTTATTTCGGGTAGTGAGTTTGGTGAATCTACGGGGGGGAGAAAACCAATTTTATATCGAATTAACCCTAATGAAGCTTATGTGATTGGTATTGAAGTAACGAATCTTTATTCTACTATTTTAGTACTCAATTTAAATTTAGATATTCGTGGCCAAATTAAAATGAAGACGACGAATATTCATTCGATCTATGAAACATTAGATGCTTTGATTCCCAAAATAGAAGACTTGCTGTCAAGTCATCATCTTGGGGTAAAGGATATACTTGGAATTGGAATTTCAATTGATGATCTTTTTAATCCAACCGATCAAACCAATGAAAGTGTTTCTGTACAAATAAAAAAAATTCAAGATTACATTCACAGTAAAATTCCGATTTATGTAACACTTGGAAGTGGTGTGAATTTTGCAGCACTTTCAGAACATCGTTTACACTTTTCAGCATTAAGCGAACGGTTTTTATTTACGATGTGTGATATCGAAATTCGCATTTGTACAATTACAGGGGGGGATATTCCTTATACAGAACCTCACAAAACGAATACTTTTGGTCATGTCACAGTTGATATTAATGGATCAAGATGTCAATGTGGTTCTTATGGTTGTTTGTACACCTTTAGTTCCTTGGCAGCAATAAAAAATAAAGTTATTCAATTCGTTAAAAGAGGCAAGCCCTCCATTCTTTTGGAAATGGTGGACTCAATTGAAGAAATTGATTATCACCTCATTTTGAAAGCAATTGAAAAAGGTGATGTATTATGTACAGAGGTTCTTGAAGAAGCAGCGTATTACTATGGAATAGCATTATCAAATATCATTTTAACTTATCAACCGGATACAGTCGTATGTGGAGGAACATTGGTCCCGAAGGGTTCGTTTTTTGAAGTAACCAAGCAAACCGTTGAACAAAAATTGAAGCTTTATCCGCAGCTTAAAACTGCTATTTTCCCAGCAAATGATTCGTATGAAATTGTATCACAAGGAGCTGGAGGAATGGTTTTAAACCATTTATTAGCATGACCCTAAAGCATCCAATCCAACTGTGTCTACAGCCCCTAATGCCCAGAAGCTATCTTAATAAAAGACATAAATAAGAAGATTGAAGAAAGCTATCTCATCCGAGTAGAATCGACTCAGATGGGGTAGCTTTTTTCTGTACCATAATAACCTGTAATGCCCAGTCTGCATGTGTCTATGAAATATCTGAAATCTATTGAACAGAGTCCAATCCTCCTGCTCGATGCGGGCCTAACGTCATGACTTGAGATAATTGCTCGGCCATATGTGATGCAGAGTAGGGCAAATTATTTTCGAGCCAAGATATAATGACGGCTGTGTATGCACCGGTAACATAGGTGACCAACAAATTTTTCGATACGACGAATTGGCGTTCATCCGGCTGCATGATTGAAATACTCTCTTTATAGAGTTGTTGAATAACATCGGATACGCGCCGTCCGAATACCGGAATCTCTTGTAACATGACCCGATAGAATTCGGCATGCTTTCCTATATGTTCAAACATACGGATAAAAAAAGGGACGGGATCGTAATCCACGTAAGATTCTGTTTGTTTCTGGCTACAAGACCGCTCGCCGCGTACATCTTTCACCGCCTCGTTAAGCATTTCATCCATGTATTGCTGAAGTAAATCCTCCTTATCTAGATAGTGATAGTAGAAGGTGGATCTATTGATATCGGCGCGTTCAGTTATATCTTGAATCGTAATGGTGTGAAACCTCTTTTCGGCAATCAGTTGAATGAGCGCCCGCTTTATAAATTGACGTGTTCGTTTTATGCGCCGATCCATTTTTTTGTTGTTTTCCAACAAAACCATCCTCCTCATTGAAAAATTTGCACGTTATCCAACACATGAACATCTCTCTGTTGAATAACAAACATGATAAGACAATCTGCTGGTTGTTCTCATGTTCTATACAATTATAATAATAATAGGTTGTTAAAATTTACAACTTAATAGTTTAAATAAAGAAAAGAGGGACGATAAAAATGCCGTTGCATCCACAAATTCACGATTTTCTCGAACGAATCAATGGGGTCGCCGACCATGTGTCTTCAGACCAAATGACAATAGAGCATCTCCGTCATTATTTCACATTAACATGGGTGACGGAACACGTTGAACCGGTTAAGCAAGTACAAAATATTGAAATACCTGGACCTGAAAGTGAAATCCCTATGCGCGTCTATACCCCTGAAGGGGAGGGGCCATTTCCGGCTTTAGTCTATTATCACGGCGGCGGTTTTGTATTGGGTGGCCTGAATTCGCACGATTCGATATGCCGTTTATTGGCGAATGCAGCTTCGTGTGTGGTCGTTTCCGTCGATTATCGGCTGGCCCCGGAGCACAAATTTCCTGCGGCAGTGGATGATGCATTCGCAGCATTAAATTGGGTCGCTCATCATGCCGCTGAACTTAACGTAAATCCGTTACAAATAGCCATTGGAGGCGACAGCGCTGGAGGGAATCTTTCAGCCGTCATGGCGATCAAAGCCACAGCACAAGGGAATCCATCGATCATGTTTCAACTACTAATCTATCCTGCCGTTACGACCAACATGAAATTCGAGTTCCCTTCGATGTCCGAAAATGCCGATGGATATTTGTTAACTAGAGAATCTATTCTATGGTTCTATAGACAATACTTAAGCAATGAAGAGGATGCTTCACATCCGTATTCTTCTCCTTTATTATATCAAGACTTGAGCAACCTCCCCCCAGCTATGATCATTACGGCTGAATACGATCCGTTAAGAGATGAAGGCAAGGCTTACGCCGAACGTTTGCAAGCAGCAGGTGTGTCTGTGAACTATAAATGCTATGAGGGCATGATTCATCAATTTTTTAATCTGGCACATGAAGTGGATGCGGCAAAAATGGCAATTCAGGATGCCGCTTGTGCACTAAAAGACGCTTTTACAGCGAAAGGAAATGATTAACACATGTAAACGAACAATGGATTACCGTTCACTTCCTTCATTGTTACGATGAAAAGTATATCCAGGATACTTGACAACTGGCCATTTTACTTTACGTAATTTAGGTAATAGATTAGGTCCGACATTCAAATTGCTTTGAATAAGTTCGGTAGGAGTGAGGGCCATCCATTGATTGAGCGATACATCGGCGAATCGGTCACTTTTAAACATTTCTAGAAACCATAACGTCGTTGTGCCTGTATTTTGAATATAGTGACCATATGCAAAAGGGACGTAGCCAACATCCCCAGCTCTATAATCAAACGTACGGGCGTTACCATTGCCAGCAAAGACGGTCATTCGACCTTGCCCGGTGAGATAGTATTGCCACTCATCATTATTCGGGTGCCAATGCATTTCTCTCATTTCACCTGGTTCAATTTCTACTAGGGCAGCGGCGATGGTTTTGGATATAGGAAAGTTAGAGGAGTCTACGATTCGTACAGTACCACCTGGAGTTTTGATTGGAGGTTGAGAGAGCAACTCATATTTAAAGGATAAGGGTATTGTGCCATAGGGAGAGGCGATAGCTTGACTATTGATCGTACCTGGAACGGAATCTTGATAAATATATACTTGTTCCGTAGGGATTGAACTAAAGTCCGATTCTGGAACACCAAAATTTGCTGATAATACTTCCTTAGGCGTATGTGCGAACCAGTCCGAGATAGACAATGTGTTCAGATCGGAGAAGTTTCCATCGTCAAAAACTAGGAGAAACTCACAGCCTTCCTCAAGACCTTGTATGGAGTGAGGAAGGCCTGGTGGAAAGTACCAGAGATCACCAGGCCCCACATCAGCAATGAAATTCCGTCCGTTCTGGTCAACGGCAGTAATACGGGCTCTCCCCAGTAACATATATGACCATTCGGCTTGCTGATGCCAATGGAGCTCACGCACTCCACCCGGAGTAAGACTCATATTGACTGCGGCGAGGGTCGTGGCAATGGGTAACTCTCTAACCGTCACTTCTCTTGACCAACCACCGTGATTAAGCTGCATATGGGTATCTGAGAAAGAGAATCTCATATTCGGAATGAGTCCATTATCCGTAATAGGTGGAACTAGCATATCTGGATTTTCCAAATCTCTTAGAACATCACGGGGGCCTTTGTCAATTCCTCCAGTACCATCACTCCTGATGGGTTGTGGTATCTGAATCTTTTTTGAGGGATGATTACTCATATGTTGATCTTCCTCTCTTCATATAAGGCATAATTTATAGCGTATGAGTTGAAATAGCACATAGAGATTTTATGACTATCGGGAGTGTATTATGTAACATCTACTAAACGACTTGGTTCCAGCGTTCGAGAAAGTTCCATATCTACATATGGATTAGTCTGATTACCTTTAATTAAAGATAACTAGACTAATCCGTGCGACACGAATCACTATTTTTTGACAAGCTGATCAATCTAGAGTAATATCCACATGTAATTAATGCCATCGTTAGGTGAAGCTCCGCACATAGTGTACAATTCGAATGGATAGGGAGGGACATGGTTATGGACAGCAGTCAGAGTCGAAGTTTCAATCGTCTAGTTAGAACCTATAAAGAAGAAGCCTATTGTTGGTCCACCCAGTCGCTTCCCCTTCCAACCTCCATTGTTCTATATTGCAAATAGACTGTTGGATCATGTTGATTTGATACGGAAGCGTAAGCAGGAATATGGATCTATAGCTCAAGGCTCTCTCTTTACAGGGAGAGCTTTTTTTGCATTTAACTTGCTAGGAATCCAGTTATGGGGGTGGAAAATAGTGGATACTGCTAATCGTAATCAAGTACTTATTGTTGAAGATGACGATAATATTAGACGTTTTGTGTCGATTAATTTAATAAATAACGGATTTGTGGTGAATGAGGCCGCATTTGGAGAAGAAGCGTTACAGAGCTTCTCAACGAATCGACCCGACGTTGTTGTTCTGGACATTATGCTGCCAGATGCCAATGGATTTGAAATCTGTCGGAAGCTAAGAGAGAGGGACCCTGCGGTCATTATCGTCTTCTTAACTGCACGCGGACAAGATCTGGACAAAATCAAAGGACTTGAAATCGGTGCTGACGATTATATTGTCAAACCATTTAATCCGTTAGAGCTTGTAGCACGAATTAAAGCCATATTGCGCCGTACAGAAATTTCCCTAAAACCACAAAGACTCGTACTTCAATCCGGTCCAATTCGGATGGATCTGAATTCGAATAAGGTGTTCAAACATGACGACCTTATTGAATTAACACCGAAGGAATTCCAAATGATTAGAACCTTCCTAGAACATCCCGATAGAGCACTATCCCGAAATGAATTATTGAACCTCGTATGGGGAGAGGATTATATAGGAGATCCTAAAACGGTAGATGTCCATGTGCGAAAGTTAAGAGAGAAGATTGAAGATGATGGCTCCAAGCCACATTGGATCGAGACGGTATGGGGACTCGGATACCGCTTCAGGAAGGACGGTTGAAGAAATGGGTATTCAGAAAAGATTAGTAGGAAGTTATGTTGTGGTCATTTTCCTCACTGTTCTTATTCTTGAGATTTTTCTCATTGTTTCTGTGAGATATTATTACTTTCATAATGTAGAGCGAATCCTGATGAATCAAGCGGAGCTATCCGCTTCTTTTTTTCAGCAATATTTTGCCGATGAAGATCTGGAGAAACAATCGGATCGATTATTGAAGGGGTTTGCACACAATTCCGATGCGCAAGTACAGATTATTAATCCCTCGGGCCGACTTCTGCAGGACTCTACTGGACTTCAAGGGGACAACAATATGATCAAGTATTTAGATGTGCAAGCAGCTATCCAAGGACAACCTGGTACTTGGAAAGGGAAGAACCCCTCAACTCAAGAAGCCATATTAGCAGTATCATATCCCTTACAAGCAAATGACATCGTCGTGGGGGAAGTCAGGTTTGTCACTTCCTTGACTGAAACACTAAATACGGTTAATCAAATTACAGTCATACTGATCTGTATCGGTATGCTTGTTATTGCGATTGTTACCGCTCTTGGACTATTGCTGTCATGGACCATAACGAGATCAATTAAGGATCTTAAACAGGCAGCAGACCAGATGACAGAAGGAGACTTTAGCATAAGAGTACGTAAGCGCTACCAGGATGAGCTGGGTTCCCTGGCAGATACGTTTAATATGATGGCAAGTAGAATATTGAAGAGCGAACAGCTTAAAAATGATTTTATTTCATCCGTTTCGCATGAACTGCGTACGCCATTAACGTCGATTAAAGGTTGGGTCATCACGTTGAAATCCAATGGGAACGGCAACAAGCCACTACTTCATGAGGGACTTGATATTATTGAATCAGAAAGTGATAGGTTAACTCGTATGGTGGATGAGCTGTTAGATTTCTCTAAATTGGATAACGGAAGAATTGTCATACACTTTGCACCGGTTCATCTATCGGAATTATTGCATCATATTGGCAGACAACTTGCTCCAAGAGCTGCTAGGCAAGGGATTTCACTCGAAATACAAGCAGATGAGACCCTTCCTACCATTCAAGGAGACGAGAATCGATTGAAGCAAGTACTGATTAATCTAATTGATAATTCGCTAAAATTTACAGAATCTGGTCAAATTCTAGTACACGCTCATACCGCTCTAGGGCAAGTCGTTATTACCGTTGAAGACACTGGCTCAGGAATTGCAGAGGAGGATCTAGCGAATGTGCTGCAAAAATTCTACAAAGTAGATCAACATGCTTCTGGAAGTGGCTTGGGTTTATCTATATCTGATCAGATTATAAAGTTGCATCACGGAGAATTACGATTAACCAGTAAGGTTGGCAAGGGAACGACAGTCCATATCTTTCTACCGATATAAGGAAATCGAGATTTAACTATTTCATAACCACTTCGTTCCCTTTCAAAGATAGAATAGTAAATAACCTTGACAAGCGAGGAGTAGGTAATCAGAATGCTCAACAAGCTCATTAGAATAGGTATCATGTCGACTACGTTATTGTTGCTCGGAGGATGTGGGATACCCGCAACCCCCTTAGATATGATTAAGCCGCCATTAACAGAAGCAAGCATTCAGCGATATAAAATCAGCCATGAACTTATCAAATTACTGCCTGACGAGGTTCAATTGTTAGCCCCCATGCAGGGGAAAGACGGCAATGACATCTCATTCGGAGATATGGACGGAGACGGTATCAATGAAGCTGTCGTTGTATATGAAGAGAATAAAGCGACAGGTAAAATGTTAAAAGCGGCTCTATTTAAGCAACATAATGAGGAGTGGCGAATAGTCTCGGAAGTCAAGGGCTTTGGTTACGGCTTGGAGTATGCCGGATTTCCAGATATTAATCAGGACGGTCGATCTGAGCTCGTGCTTGGCTGGTCATTGGGGGATGCAGGAAATGGTCTGGACATTTATGGATTAAGTGAAGATAAGTTAAAGCTGTTATCCAAGAAGGAGTATCACGGTAAGTTCGATCTTGAGTAACCATTCACTAGGATAGTAGTTAAAGCGATGGAGGTGTCCTATGATTTGAACGGTAAAATAAGAGGCCGTCCTGATTTTCCACTTCTTTTTTTGACTGTTTTGCTTGTTGGTTTTGGTTTGATTATGATTTTCAGCGCAAGCTCTCCGATGGCCATGATAAAACACAATAGTCCGTGGCACTACGTCATGAAACAAGGCGTATTTGCGCTCATCGGATTATTTGTGATGTTCATTTTTATGGGTATTCCTTTTTCATGGTGGAAGAAAGCTGCGCCGATCCTGCTACTGTTCTCATTACTGGCACTTGTTCTCGTATTAATAGGGGGAGCAAACATAAATGGCGCGAGACGATGGTTTGTTCTGAGCGGTTTTAATTTACAGCCATCTGAGTTTACCAAGTTATCCATCATCGTATATTTGTCAGCGATAGTAAGTAGAAAAGGAGATCATATCCGAAATTTTCGTAGAGGCTTACTCCCTATTATAGTGATTATCGGCATCATTCTGCTGCTTGTCATGAAACAACCCGATTTCGGCACGATGTTAATCTTATTCTTTATTACTATAACGATCCTTTTGATCGGTGGTGTTGATCTCCGTCATCTTTTCATCCTTAGTTTAGCACTCATCCCTATATTTGTTTATCTTGCACTTAGTAAGAGTTACCGTCTCCAGCGAATCAGCTCTTTTCTAAATCCACTTGATAGTCCACAAGACTCTGGGTATCAACTTATTCAGTCGCTCTATGCACTAGGACATGGCGGCCTTACGGGGATAGGAATCGGTCAAAGTGTGCAGAAGCTGTTTTATTTGCCGGAAGCTCATACCGATTTTATCTTTGCTGTGATTGGCGAGGAATTCGGGTTTGTGGGTACGTGCCTGCTCATCATCGTGTTTTTCCTTTTTATCTGGCGAGGTTTTATTGCTGCAATAAGGAGTCATGATCCATTCGGTTTAATGCTAGGGACGGGCGTCGTCATGATGATATTTATTCAATTTCTATTGAATATTGGAGCTGTAACAGGCAGTCTGCCAATTACGGGAGTACCGCTTCCCTTTATTAGTTATGGTGGATCTTCGCTCGTTTTGTGTTTAGCAAGTACCGGCATTTTACTTAGTATTTCACGAGATAACTATAGAAGACGTCAAGAAAACTACAGAAATCCAACAAAATAGAGGTTGTCATATGATTATCACTCGCATAATTGAAAAACTGGATAAATTCGTGCTTTTCATTATATTGTGTCTTGTTGGCATGGGTACGATTGCTATTTATGGAGCCACAACGGATACGAATTTAGAAGGCCTTCACATTAGTTATTTATATCTATTCGGTGCATTCTGCATTCCGATGCTGGTTCTCGCATTGTTAGATTATAGAATTCTGTTAGGCAAGCTATCCTACCTTTTATATGGAATCGGCATTGGGATGCTGGTTCTTGTCAAGTTTACCGGAGAGAACATTAACGGTGCGGTTCGTTGGCTAAGTATTGGACAATTTCAGCTTCAACCTTCTGAACTAGCTAAAATATTTACAGTGCTGCTGATTGCTCATTTATTAGGTAAGCGAGAGGGAGCCAAGCTCCGTCTTTTTCAAGATATATTACCGATTTGTATCATTTTCATGATTCCTATCATCTTAATCATGCAGCAGCCCGATTTAGGCACTTCTCTAGTCTTTGTGGGCGCACTGCTTAGTATGCTGTGGATGGGTAACATCCGTTCATTATATATGATTCTGTTCATCAGTATTATGATCATTACGATAGGCACAATATTATGGCTATACTATGCCAATTTCGAATTGTTATCCAAGATTGTAGAGCCCCATCAAATGTCAAGAATTCAGACGTTTCTTGACCCAACCAGCGATCCCGATAAATCATGGCATGTTAAAAATGCGATGTATGCGATAGGTTTGGGAGGATTGACTGGAAGTGACGGATCTTTTTTACGTAGAGGGTTTATTCCTTATGCGTATTCCGATTCGATCTATGTGGTCATAGGAGAGGGATATGGTTTTTTGGGTTCTGCGTTGCTGTTGATGCTCTATTTCCTGCTCCTGTATCGTATGGTTCATATCGTCATAGATAGTAGAGAACTTGCAGGATCATATCTTGTTACGGGGCTTATAGGAATGTTAGTCTTTCAAATTTTCGTTAATATAGGCATGCATATCGGTTTGGTACCCCTGACGGGTATTTCCTTACCGTTCATAAGTTATGGAGGTAGCTCACTACTTAGCAATATGATTGCAATTGGCTTGGTGTTAAGTGTCAAATTTCATAAAGACGATATCTATATTGAATGAACTAAAGATCAACCTTATTATTACAGAAATAGAAAGCAGGTTATGAAATTGGGTATATCTCAAACGGATGATCTCGTATTTCAATTCATCAATCATATGGCAGTAACATTCTCAACATTAAATCCATTCATGCGATTTCTATCAGAAAAAGCGGAATATCTTTTTTACCTAGGGATTATTGTTTATTGGTTTACTCGCATTCATAAGAACAGGCAAATGGTGATAACAACTCTCTTTTCAGCTTGTGTTGGATTTGGTCTGGGTAGTATACTTTCCCACTTTTTCTATAGGGACAGGCCTTTTGTCCATGATACGGTTAACCAATTGATTGAACATTCCGCTAACGCTTCATTTCCAAGTGATCATTCGATTGGGGCCTTTGTAATCGCAACAGGTATAGGGTTGTTTCATAAGAAAGATGGCGTAATTTGGCTTGTATTGGCGGGTTTGATTTCATTTTCCCGAATTTGGAATGGCGTTCATTATCCTTCCGATGTCATCACGGGAGCATTCATTGGTGTAATTAGTGCATTAATGATTTATCAAATGGTTCATCGATGGTCTGTAGCTTATAAATGTTTGAATGTTGGTATTGATCTTTATGAAAAAATCGAAAAAAAGATTTGGATAAATTATAAAAAAGACCGGTCGTCTAATCTCAAAAATTGAATATTATTAGAATTGAGTGGAGGAAATTATGTCTGTCAAACCCAAGAGAAAAGCAATTCGTAAAGTTATGATGATCATTTACCTTGTCATAATCGCCCTGATCCTTGGAGCTGGAATCTATATGGGATATATATATTATAAGGCGGATGCTGCGATTCAACGCATGGCCGCTCCAGAAAACCTATCTGATAATCCGTCCGGTTATGTAAAGAAGGAATCGATCCAACCTATGATATTTCTTCTTGCTGGTATAGATAGTCGGGAAGGTGGCGGCGGGTTAATGAATACAGATGTTCTTATGCTAGTCAGCTTTAATCCGCAAAACCGTTCGGCCAGTCTGTTGTCCCTGCCGCGTGATTTGTTACTAAAGCCTAAATCATTGCCTTCTCACAAAGCCAATTACTATTATGCCTATTACTATATAAGGGATAGGTCAGAGGTGATTCCCAACACAAAGCGTTTTTTCGGGGATTTGCTAGGTCTTCCGATTGATCATATGGTCGTGGTGAATTTTGACGCGATACGGCACACGGTGGATGCGCTTGGTGGACTAATAATAGATGTCGACATGGATATGAAATATAGCGATTCCACAGACGGAACTCAAATAGATTTGAAAAAAGGCTTGCAGACTCTTAATGGGAAACAAGTGCTCGACTTCGTGCGGTATCGTAAATCGAATGAAGGAACCCAGGAGTCATCCGATTTCGCGCGCAACGATCGGCAGCAGCTAGTGATCAAGCAAATCATTGAGAAATTGGGGGCTTTCCAAGGGATATCCCAATGGGGAAAAGTATTGGACATCATCGGAGAAAATGTGAAGTCAGATATTCCTGAACCCAATCTTCAACAATGGGTCTTCAACTTCCCCATAATCAAACCGGATCATATTCGTTCATTACATGTGGAGTCCCGTTGGAAAAGCCCCTATGTTTACGCGAACAAAGAGGATCTGCAACATGCGTTGACTGCTCTGCGTAATGAGGCAGATATCAGTTCAGAAAGTCCGCTCTACTTAGAAGCTGTTGGGGTGTTGGATTAAAATATGATTAGGGGAACCTGTAAACAATTTGGGGAACGAACCACATTGGATAACCTTTATGCAGAACCGACCTTCCGTTGTGGTTATAGCTACAATATTCATATTGGCAACAAATTTATCGCATCAGATGTAAATATCTATACTGCTATTTATCCATTACATCCATTTGAACGATTATTGCGTTTACTTAATAAATCCTTGCATTTTCTAAATTTTTGGAGTACAATTTTCATTTGAAATAGATGTTACCAAATAATATTTCCGTATAACCTTTTATATAATAAACTTGTATTTTAAAAATAGAAATGGCGAAAGGAGAGTACCCAAATGAAGAAAAGATCATTAAAATCTTTAGCTAACGGAATAGGGTACTCTACTGCTGTTTTCTTTGATCATGCTAATCACGGGAGAAGTATGTCCAAAGTTGGATGCTAGCGACTTTTATCCTTTAGTGTAGAGTGATCTTACTAGGATACAGTGGAGAAAACACCACAGGTCGCTTCCCTGTGGTTACATATTTTGTTATGTACACCGCAGGATTCCTGTGGTGTTTTTTAATACAAAAAAAAGGAGACGGTTAATATGCAATTAAACGGAGACAACATTTATGTGAAACTAGTTGAGGAATCTGATGCTGATTCACTTTTAGCACTTGAAGTGAAGAATAAAGATTTTTTTCAACTATTCACAGGTTCGAGAGAGGAATCCTTTTATACGTATCAAGGACAAGTAGACAGAATTAAAAGTGCAGTTGAATTAAGAATAGAAGACAAAGGTTATGTATTCTTGATTTTTTCACAAAGATCAGGACAAGTCATTGGTGAGGTCATTCTTTCCGAAGTGGTACGAGATAATCTGCAAAGCTGTTGGATTGGCTATTTCTTGGATAAAGACCACAATGGGAAAGGCTACATGACTGAAGCTTTGAGGCTCGTTGTAAAATATGCTTTTCAGGAATTAGATTTTCACCGTATTGAAGCTGGGGTAATGCCTCATAACACTGGCTCAATAAAAGTTCTGTTAAAATCTGGTTTCCATAAAGAAGGCATTGCAAAGAAAAATGTGAAAATTAATGGTCATTGGGAGGATCATCAGACATTAGCCATTGTAAATGACGAAACAAGGGGCATAGAGGCTAAAAAAGTCCAACGTAAAAATCCGAAGACGGTTGCCCCTCCTATCGGATCTTACACTCATCTCACAACTGTTCCAAAAGGAGCAGATTTGTTAGTTCTTTCTGGACAAGTTGGTACAGACATGAATGGAGATTTACCTTCGGATATGAACGAGCAAATCAATAATACGCTTCAGAACATATTACGTATTTTTAATGGTGAATCTGTATCTGCCGATGACATCATTAAAATTAATATTTGGGCTACGGAAGAAGTTGATTGGGATTACTTTAATGAAGTGTGGGAGAAGTTTCATGGTGGTACAGCGCCTTCGATGACGATGTCTTACATCCCATCATTGGCAGTTCCTTCTCTCAAAGTCGAAATAGAAGCATGGGCAGCTAGGTGGTAATTTCTATTGATCACCAAAGTATACCTTTGTAAGTATGTAGTATTTTAGAAATTGATAGGATCTCCGTTCCATATGGAAAATTGCCCACTTTCTTGAGTGAAGGTGGGCAATTTCTATGATGAATCGGACAGCGTTAATGCAAATGACGGATTGTCATACGAAGTGCGACAGCTGCTAAGAGAATAAAAAACGGCCCATGGCTGATTCGTCGAAAGAACCTTCATTAGAAATAAGATTATTTTTTATATCAACATTCACCCATACAATAATCTTATTTTCATATATTATATTTGCTAGTGTTTTTTTTCTTCTAAATCGATTAATATAAAATCAATTCTTATCCCTGTCGTTCATGCTTCGTAAAATGCGTTGCCTCCAAACAGCACGAGAGGGACGAGGCGTTCAGGGCATTAAGCTTGTGAGCTGTTCCGGAGACGTAGTGGTTCCTCGCTGTGACTGCCGTTCATCGGGCGGCTAAGATTTTTTCCCGATCAGCGTGTAGCTCATGGGAAACTTTCCTTCTTTTTCTACATCGGTATAAATACAGGAAATATCGTGTTGGTGCTCCTCGTACTCGGTGATATTGATGCCGCTTTGAATAACTGCGTTGAAAATGGAAGCCAGAGTGTGGCTGAAGCTGTAATTGGTTTGAGACTCATAGGTCGTATTTCCGACATAGTCGATACCGGTATTGGCGATCCAGGGATCGCTTTTGAAATATGAAAAGGCGATTTTCAACGGGTCTTCAAATTCAGGCTCATCCTCCATAGCCAGCATATTCAGTAGCGGGTGCATTTCATAAATAACAAGCATACCGTCTTTTTTCAGCAAGGTAGAGGCAATGCCGAAAAATTTGTGCAAATCAGGTAGCCAGGTGAGCGCTCCAATGGAGATGTACATCAGGTCATACTGGTTGACATGCGTACTGTCAATGTCATAAACATCGGTGCGGACGAAAGTGCAGGGCAATCCGGAAGTTTCGGCAAGCTCCTTGGCTTCCTCGATGGCATGATCCGAAATGTCGAAACCGGTGCCGCTTTGAGCGCCGAGGTTGACCAGGGACAACAATTCCCTGCCGTTGTTGCAGCAAAGCTGTGCTGCACGTTTTCCTTGCAGCCCGAGCCGCCGAAATGTGTCAGTGATGTGTTCGTCGAGGGTGGAGAAGCCTTTGGTTTGAAAGACCTCCTTTAAATTGATTGGATTATGCTTCTGATGGATCGGATTAACTTCATTCCAGGCTTCGCGGTTGGATTTGGTATACGTTTTGATATTCATTTGAACAACCCCTATACAATATAGAATATATATGAAAATTTACCATACAATTTATTTATTTACCAACTATTACTTCAAGAGATTCAAAAGTTAATGAAGCAAGAAAGTAATCGTCATTTGAAGTCCAGTAACTTCTGATTTTTTATAAGCTTGAATGTACCCATTTACCGTTTCAGCTGTTCGACCATTCATTATTTGAAGATGAATCTATGACTCGTGATTATCAAGCTTTGCAGTACACGTTGATTTTCTAGTAACATTCAAATTCTAGGCTGCCTCTTTAAGTTGGTAGCCTATTTGCTGTTTAAATCTAACGTTATGGATTTGCTTGACAGTCAGATATTTTATCATAAATATGTAAAAATAGTATTAATTATCTAATGATCTAATTGTGTTATAATTTACAATACTTTTCTTGTATTTACATATATTACTATGATAAAATCCTACTTGAAAATATGTATAAATAGGATGTAGACAGAATGATTATGATGATAGTTTTGGAGGAGAGATATGTATACTAATCAATTTCAAACATTAGTAGAGGTCATACAAGACAGAAGTAAAATAACTGACCGTGGTATTCTTTTTATTGATGCTGATAAAATAGAAACTTTTATATCGTATAGTCAATTATTCAATGAAGCACGAGGATATTTAGGTTATTTACAAGAATTAGGAATCAAACCGAGGCAAGAAGTTATTTTTCAGATCCAAGAGAACAAACTGTTTCTAGTAGCATTCTGGGCTTGTTTACTTGGTGGGATGATACCCGTACCTGTAAGTGTTGGTGAAGATGATGAACATAAGCTGAAGGTAAGCCGTATTTGGAACTTACTTAAGGACCCATTTATGATTGCGTCCAAAAAGGCATTGAATAAAATCAAAAAGTTCGCTTTAGAACATGAATTACTAGATTTTCATGATCAATTAGGAGCTACATCGGATATTATACAAAATAAAATATATGATTTCGAATCTGCTAGATGTTATAAAGCTAAGGCAGAAGAGTTGGCATTTATTCAATTCTCTTCAGGATCAACAGGTGATCCCAAAGGTGTTATGCTCACGCATCGCAACTTAATTTACAATACATGTGCTGCTATAAATGGTACTCAAATTACTTCAAGTGATTCTTTTCTTTCCTGGATGCCACTTACCCATGACATGGGGTTAATTGGATTTCACCTCGTGCCGATGGTAGCAGGTATTCATCAGTACTTAATTCCTACCGAATTGTTTATTCGGAAACCTATTCTTTGGATGCAAAAGGTAAATGAACATAAAGCAAGCATTCTATCCTCTCCTAACTTTGGTTATAAGTATTTCTTGAACTTCTTTCGTGAAGAGAAAGCTATAGGTTGGGATTTGTCTTGTGTCAGAGTCATTTATAATGGTGCCGAACCCATATTACCCGAAGTATGCCATGAGTTTTCAAACGTATTGTCACCATATCATTTAAAGAACACAGCTATGTTTACCGTATATGGATTAGCAGAAGCCTCTGTTGCAGTTGCTTTTCCAAATATAGATGAAGAATTGACTTCTGTATATATACACCGAGATCACCTGAATTTCGGCGAGCAAGTAGTTGAATTAGAAAAAGACGCTGAGCATGTGGCATCGTTTGTTGCAGTTGGTAAGGCTATTGATTATTGCCAGCTACGAATCTGTGATCATGTAAATACCATTGTCCCAGATTATGTTATTGGAAACATTCAAATCAAAGGGGATAACGTTACCCAAGGTTATTATAATAATCCACAAGCAACAGAGAAATTGTTAACTCAAGATGGTTGGGTGAATACAGGGGACCTAGGTTTTATAAAGAATGGTAATCTTATCGTAACAGGACGGGAAAAGGACATTATTTTCATCAATGGTAAAAATGTATACCCCCACGACATTGAACGCGTAGCGATTCAATTGGACGGTATCGAATTAGGAAGAGTTGCAGCTTGCGGTGTTTATGATTCTAATAGCCAAAGTGAAGAAATTGTCGTGTTTTTGGTTTATAAAAAATCAATCGAACAATTTCTACCCCTCATAAAAGAAATTAAAAAACACTTATATATACACGGAGGGTGGAGTGTTAAAGACGTACTCCCTATTAAAAAATTACCAAAAACAACGAGTGGAAAAATACAGCGCTATCAGTTAGTTAAGCAATTTGAAGCAGGAAAATTTTTAACAGAGTCCTCATTCATTAATGAATGGATCATAAATGATAAAACAAAAGAAACAGCTCCTATATCTGTTCACGTCTTAGAAACTGAATTAATTTCATTATTTTCTGAAGTGTTAGTAGGGAAAAAGATTGTTATTGGGGATAGTTATTTTGATATGGGTGCAACCTCATTACAACTGGCTCAAATTGCTGAACGTATTGAACAACAATATGGAGAAGAACTTGCTATCACCGACCTCTTTACATATCCGACTATATCAGAATTAGTAAGATATCTATCTAAAGGTTATGACGAAACGATACGAGTAAACAAAAGCATGGAGGATGATCCATCAGCAAAAGATATTGCCATTATTGGTATGTCTCTAAATGTCCCGGGAGCCTCAAATACAAATGAATTCTGGAGTGTTTTAGAGAATGGTAAGCATTGTATTCATGATTATCCTGACAATCGGGTAAAAGACGCAGCGGATTATTTACAATCCATTAGAAGTGAAATCAAAGAGAGTCAATTTATTAAGGGTGGTTATTTAGATCAAATTGATCAATTTGATTATTCCTTCTTTGGTGTAACTCCGAAAACAGCACAATTTATGGATCCGAATCAAAGAATGTTCTTACAAACGGCATGGCACACGATTGAAGACGCAGGTTACGCAGGTGAAGAAATAAATGGAAAAAATGTAGGCGTATATGTAGGTTACTCCAAAGTGGGATATGATTATGAGCGCCTCGTGACGGCTAGTTATCCGGAGGAACTAAAAAATTATTTAATTGGAAATTTGCCATCTGTACTGGCGAGTAGAATCGCTTATTTCATGAATTTAAAAGGCCCGGCTATTACGATTGATACGGCTTGTTCTTCTTCTCTTGTTGCTGTTCATATGGCATGTAAAGGATTGCTCGTTGGAGATTGTGAAATGGCATTAGCTGGGGGCATTAGAACGGCATTGTTACCTATAAGTATTGGATTAGATATGGAATCTCCAGATGCGTTAACAAGGACTTTTAGCGAAGATTCTAGCGGTACAGGATTTGGTGAGGGTGTAGGAGCTGTACTCTTGAAGCCATTACAGCAAGCCATCAACGATGGGGATCACATCTATGGTGTGATTAAAGGAAGTGCGATTAATCAAGATGGTAAAACGGTGGGAATTACTGCACCTAATCCTGAGTCACAGACGAATGTGATTGAACGCGCGTGGAAAGACGCGGGAATTTCTCCGGATACGCTTAGTTTTATCGAAGCACATGGAACAGGGACAAAGATAGGTGACCCCGTTGAGTTTAATGGCCTGCGTAAAGCTTTTGAGAAATATACGGATAGGAAACAATTTTGTTCTATTGGATCTGTAAAAACAAACATTGGTCATTTATTTGAAGCAGCGGGTATAGCTGGATTAATAAAATCCATCCTCATGTTTCAAAACAATAAAATTCCGCCATTGGTTCATTTCGATAAACCTAATCCATTAGTTAAATTTGAGGCTTCACCCTTTTATGTTAATCAAGAATTGATGGATTTTGCTGAAGAAGACAAGCCTTTAAGATGCGGAGTTAGCTCTTTTGGTTTTAGTGGTACCAATGCGCATGTTGTACTAGAAGAATTTGTGCCTTTGAAAACAGAAAATATCATTACTGACTCTAAGCCTAGTCTTAATCTATTTGTTCTATCTGCTACTAATGAAGGGGCACTTGATGAGCTAGTTAAAAGCTATCAGCAATATATAATCGATCACAGCGAAGTTTCAATTCAACAAATTTGTTATACAGCGAGTATAGGAAGAGCTAATTTAGATTATCGTTTGGCAATCGTTATAAGCAGTACACAAGAACTAAGTGAAAAATTAAAACGAATCGGACTAGGAGAACGTAACCTTTCAGATGTTTATTATGGTTATGGAAAAAAAGAGAAAAGGTTCATTTCCGATCATCTGTATACAGAGGCAACTATGGAATCTTTAAATCAATTAGGCGAGTTATTTACACAAGGGGCAGTTATGGATTGGGAGAAATTATATGGTCATGAAGTCATTCAGAAAATTCCATTGCCGTTATACCCATTTGAACAGAAGAGGTGTTGGATTGAAGTTAAACATCCAATACCAACGGGAAACATTTCAGAGAGGGATGAGGTTCATATGGAGATGGCTACAAATGATATTGAATTAAAGATTAAAACAAGTATTAGTCATGCTTCTGGAATTAAGCTGAATGATCTAGATGTTCATGCTCATTTTCTCCAAATTGGCTTGGATTCCATTATTCTCGTGCAAATCAAGAAAGAAATTTTAGATATGTTTGGTCTAGATATCCCAATGGAAATGTTTTTTGAAACCCTAACTAACATTCATTATTTAGTTAAATATGTTTCTGAGAATGTAACTTCTAAGCATAATGAGGAATATACAGAAAATGATGCCATAGTGAATAATACTGTGCAATCTTCTGAAAATGTTTCGGAACAAAATGTTGTTTCTGCAAATGTTTCAGATCAAATCGTTATTTCTGCTATTCAATTGATGGAATCACAATTAAAAAGTTTGAATTTACTATTAGGTGATTCAACAAATGCTGTTCAATCAGCTCATTTAGAAGTTAGAAATAATGAAATCAATGAAATAAAAAAAAAGAAAGAAATCAAACAAGTTAACGAATCTAAGGGAGTCAAACCCTTTATACCTTATCAATCCTTAAAAATTCATGAAGAGAGTGGATTTTCACATCATCAAAAGCAGTATGTAGAACAATTTATGACAAAGTATACTGCAAAAACAAAGGGTTCTAAGTTAAGAACAGATCAGACTCGGTTTGCTCATGCCAATAATCGTAATGTATCTGGATTTCGTTCTTATTGGAAAGAAATAGTTTATCCAATTATCTCCAAACATGCGGATGGCCCAAAGATGTGGGATATAGATGGGAATGAGTATTTGGATCTGACCATGGGATTTGGTGTGAATCTATTCGGTCATAATCCATCTTTTATTAGGAATGTCATGCTAGATAGTATTCAAAGCAATTTACCTCCTTTAGGCCCAATGTCAGATTTAGCAGGAGAAGTCGCTGACACCATTTGTGATATGACAGGTGTAGAGCGTGTTGCATTTTATAATTCAGGTACAGAGGCAGTCATGGTAGCGCTACGGTTAGCAAGAGCAGTAACGGGGCGTTCTAAAATTGTATTGTTCTCAGGGTCATATCACGGAACCCATGACGGTGTGCTGGGTGTAGCGAATCCTGAGGATGCTTTATCTTCTGCACTTTCTATGGCTCCTGGTATTGCAAAAAGCTCTATGGATGATTTAATTATTCTTAATTATAACAATCCAGAATCACTAGAAATCATTCAAAGTCTCGGTAATGAATTGGCAGCTGTACTTGTGGAACCGGTGCAAAGTCGAAGACCTGATGTGCAACCAAGACAATTTCTACAGGAACTAAGAGAGATTACAGCTCGATGTGGAATTGCACTTATTTTTGATGAGGTCATCACTGGATTTAGAATCGCGTTAGGTGGAGCGCAACAATGGTTTGGCGTTCAAGCAGATCTGATTACTTATGGAAAAGTTGTAGGTGGAGGGATGCCTATCGGCATCGTCGCAGGTAAAGCGGAATTCATGAATGCGGTTGATGGCGGAACTTGGAATTTTGGTGATCAGTCTTATCCGGTAGCTGCGGATAAGAAAACATTTGTCGGTGGAACATTTTGTACACACCCCCTTACGATGAGAGTAGTGCTAACGGTGCTACGTTATCTCCAATCAGAAGGAGATAAATTATATAAAGATTTAAATGAATTAACAAATTATCTTGTAAAAGAGCTAAATGAGTTTTTCAAAAAGTCTGATGTACCTATATATATGGTAAACTACGGATCGCTTTTTAGATTTATTTCATTCGGGGATATGGAGTTGTTTTTTTACCATTTAATTTATAAAGGTTTATATATTTGGGAAGGGCGTAACTGTTTTATATCCACGGTGCATACGTTGGATGACATGAATAACATCATTAAGATTGTGAAAGAAACAGTCTATGAACTTCGCGAGGTTGGATTTATACCTGGAGACTCACCTATTCCAGAATATCAACTTTCTTTAGAGCAAAAACATCTTTTACTGACTTCACTGCATGGGGAAGATGCTAATGCTTCATTGAATCAAAGTATTATTTTGAAAATGACAGGGCATGTAAATGCTCAAATATTGAATCAGGCAGTAAATCATATCGCGCATCGTCATGAGGCTTTGAGAACGATGATTCATGTAGATCGTGAAACACAACAAGTTAGACCCGTAATGGACTTTCAGTGTGCATATATTGATTTCTCAGATAATGTGGATGAAAATCAAGAACTGGAAATGTCCAAATGGTTATCTAACGATGCGAGTAAAGCATTTGACTTACAGTCAGACGAACCTCTATTTAGAATCAGTTTACTTAAACGAGAAACGAACCAATATTTTATGGTACTTTCATTTCATCATATTATTGCAGATGGTTGGTCGATCGCTGTATTCATTCAAGAGTTAGAAAAAACATATTCTGCTCTTATCCGAGGGATTTCAATTGCATTACCAGAAGCTACTCCATTCCGTGATTATTTAGAATGGCAACAGATTGAACAGGGTAAAGATACATTTACACAAGGGATTCAGTTTTGGAAAGAGCAGTTTTCCTTATCATTTCCAAAACTAAACTTACCAACCGTGAAATCTGATGATGTTCAAAAAGGATATTCGGGAGAAAGATATTCCTTGAAGTTGGATCTTCAATTAACAGAGTCACTCCGAACATTAAGTATAAATAATAAGAGTAGTTTGTTTGTAACTATGTTTGCTACATTTCATTTATATCTGCACAAACTAACAGGTCAGTCTCAACTTGTGATTGGTGTTCCTACGGCGGGTCAGTCCCACATGAATAAAAACGTGCTCATTGGTAATTGTGTCAACATTCTACCTGTTCACAATAGCGTGCAAACGGAGCAATCCATTGTAGACCATATCATTCATATTAAAGAAACATTAGCTAGCGTGATGAAACATCAGGGTGTGCCGTTGTCTATCGTTTCAGAACAACTTCCTAACATGCAAATACCGGATACTCGTATTTTATTTAATATGGATAGAACGATTCATAACCTTTATTTTGAAAACATGGAGACCGAAATTATATCGTATCCCATTAAACATGTGGCTTATGACCTATTCCTTAATATTACGGATGTTAGCCATGAATTGTGTTTGGATTTTGATTATAATACCGATGTCATTGAGCATGAGATCATGAAATTGTGGTCAGAAGGTTTTGTGAATCTGCTGCAGAATATGGTGAGTCATTCATGGGTTGAGATTTCGTCTTTAACGTTATTTTCGCATGAACGACAAGAGCATTTAAATGAAATGTATAACCGTTTTGTTCATGAGCGTGAACTTAACTCCAATCAAATAGCCGTGTTTGAACATCCAGTAAGTGATACGGAGAGAACGTTGGCATGTATTTGGCAGGACATACTCACTGTAGAGAGAGTAGGCAGAAATGACCATTTCTTTGATCTAGGGGGGAACTCTCTCAAAGCCACGGTTATGCTTTCAAAAGTGCATGAGCAGTTACATCATAAAATTTCAATTGTACAATTCTTCAAGAATCAACATCTTAAGGACCTAGCTAGTGTGATTATGGGTGAGAAAGAGGAAGCTTATATACCTATAGAGGTATTGAAAGTAAAGGAATTCTATGAAACATCACCTGCACAACAACGGATATATTTCATGGATCAATTCGAACAGAATAGCATTTTTCAAAACATGTGCGGGCACATCACGATTACAGGGAAAAGTAATGAACATAAATTGATTTCTTCATTGGACAAAATGATACAGCGTCATGAAGCATTTCGAACATCCTTTCAGCTTGTAGACGGAGAACTTTATCAAAAGATTTCCCCATCCGTTGATTTCGAAGTGAAAAGGTCTCAAATGAGCGCTAGTCAGTTTGATCTTTCTGTTAATGATTTTGCACAACCATTTGATTTGTCAAAGGCTCCATTAATTCGTGCGGAATTCATTCGAATAGATCAAGATCAAGTAGAGATACTTATCGAGATGCATCATATTATATCCGATGGGTATTCCGTTAGTATTCTCGCTAATGAACTTATGGATGATTATGATGGAAATGATATTCCAGAAATTGAAGTTGAATACAAAGACTTTGTAGCTTGGCAGAACACATTTTTGGCGGGAGACTCTTTCAAGAAACAAGAAAAATATTGGCTGGATCAATTTAAAGGGGAGATTCCAAACCTTAATTTGCCTACTGATTTTGTTCGAACACCGTTTGTAACATCAAAAGGATCAAGACTTTCATTCTTTTTAGATGATCAATTGAAGCTGTCTTTGGATAAGCTTGCAAAACGAACAGAAACAACATTATTTATGGTTTTATTGGCAGCCTATAATGTTTTACTTCACAAGTATTCAGGTCAAGAAGATATTATTATAGGTACGCCTACTTTAGGTAGAAATCATCCCGATGTAGAAAAAATGATAGGTGTTTTTATTCAGACCGTAGCGATTAGATCGCAACCCCTTGCGAATAAGTCGTTTCGATTTTATCTCGAAGAAATAAAAAAACAATCCCTAGATGCATTGGATAACCAAGATTATCTTTTTGATAGACTAATAGACAAGTTAAATACACATCGTGATACAACGGGGACAGCGCTCTTCAATACGATGTATAGCTTTTTAAATACAGATTTAAATCAAAGACAAGAAGATGATTGTCAGTTTAAGGTTAAAGAATTAAATGTTGGAGTATCGTTGTATGATTTAATGCTAATCGTGGAAGATGATAACCAGTGTTTGGAGATGCACTTTAATTATAAGACGGATTTATTTACACGAGATACAATCGACACGATGCAAACGCATTTCATCAACATACTCAGAAACATTGTGATCAAACAAGATGTTGTATTGTCAGACATTCAAATGTTATCTCAAAGTGAACAAAACCAACTATTAAATGAATTTAACGACACAAAGATAGAGTACTCACGGGATAAGACGATTCAGGAACTGTTCGAAGAACAGGTGAAGGAAGCACCCAACCAATTGGCGGTTTCATTTGGAGATCACAATTTGACTTACCGACAACTGAATGAACGAGCGAATCAGTTAGCACGAACACTAAGAGCAGAAGGTGTACATGCAGATCAATTGGTAGGGATCATGACAGAACGTTCAATTGAGATGATCATTGGCATCTATGGGATTTTAAAAGCAGGCGGGGCATACGTTCCGATTGATCCGGACTCTCCAGCAGAGCGTATCCAGTATATCTTGCATGATGCAGGAGCAAAGTTGTTAGTCACGCAAGGGCATCTTAAACGAGCTGTATCTTTTAGTGGAAAGTATATTGATTTAAATGATAAAAAAGCCTATACAGATGATATTTCGAACTTGGAGTTAACAGTAGATTCCAATTCGTTAGCTTATGTTATTTATACTTCAGGTACAACAGGAAAGCCCAAAGGGGTCATGATTGAACACCGTCAGGTACATCATTTAATTAAAGGGTTGTATGGCCAAGTTATTGATGATCAGAATAAAAAATTGAACGTAGCATTATTAGCCCCTTATTATTTCGATGCATCTGTTAAGCAAATTTTTGGTGCACTACTGTTAGGACACTCTTTGTTTATCGCAAGCCAAGAAACGATATTAGATGGACAGGCTTTATTGAATTACTATCGAGACAATCAAATTGATTTAACAGACGGTACGCCTGCGCACTTGAAATTACTTTTAAAATCAAACGGTTTTCAAGACATATCGTTACAATACATGCTGATTGGAGGAGAGGCTCTTTCTCAGCAAAGTGTGGTTGAATTAACATCATTATTTTCTATAAACCACACAGCGCCACCAACCATTATAAATGTGTATGGTCCTACAGAATGTTGTGTGGATGCCGCTACGTTTAAAGTTACGCCAGAGCAACTTGTATCAGGAAATAGTCGAGCATACGTCCCGATTGGCAGGACATTAGGCAATAACCGTTTGTATGTTGTGAATAAATATGAACAATTACAACCTGTGGGAGTAGCAGGAGAATTGTGTATTGCTGGCGATGGGGTAGGTAGAGGTTATTTAAATTTACCAGACTTCACAGCAGAGAAATTTGTAAGTGATCCGTTTGTGCAGGGAGAAAGAATGTACAAGACAGGTGATCTAGTAAAATGGCTTCCAGAGGGTAACATCGAGTATATAGGACGAATGGATAACCAAGTAAAAGTTCGCGGATATCGAATAGAACTAGGGGAAGTAGAAGCAGCGCTGTTAAATATAGATTCAGTAAAAGAGGTCGTCGTCACTGTGCACGAGGATGATCATGGGGATAAATCGTTATGTGCATACTTCACAGCAGATTCAATGCTAACGGTTAAAGAGTTGAAAGAAAAAGTATCCAATGAATTACCGAGCTACATGGTTCCAGCCTATTTTATACAATTGGATCAAATGCCACTAACACCCAATGGAAAAGTTGATCGCAGATCACTTCCTGCTCCAGAAGGAAATATACAAACGGGAAGAGATTATGTAGAACCTCGAACATTGGTGGAAGAACAGTTGTTATCTGTATGGCAAGACGTACTTGGTGTAAATAAGATCAGTATCAAAGATCCTTTCTTTGATGTCGGAGGCAACTCTTTACGAGCAACAAAGCTCGTATCAAAGATAAATGAAAAAATGAATGTCAGTGTATCTGTCAGAAATGTGTTTGAATTACTCACGATCGAACAGATGGCCCAGTTCATTGATCATATGGAGGAGCGGAATGTATTTGTCTCCATCCCCAAAGCTGTGGAGAAAGAATACTACCCTATTTCTTCAGCACAAATGAGAATGTACATTATGAGTATAAAGGCCGGTAAAGAACTTATCTATAATATGTCAGGTGTATTCATGATCGAAGGATCATTGGACCGAATGAGATTAGAAGAATCGTTTCAACAATTAATTCATCGTCATGAGTCTCTTCGAACGGCATTTAAAGTAATACACGGAGAACCTAAACAATTGATCCATTCTGAAGTGAATTTTGGAATTGAATATGTAGAACTAACAGAAGAAGATGTAGAAGATCAAATTCAACAATTTGTTCGTGTATTTGATCTTAGTCAAGCACCTCTTCTAAGAGTTGGACTCATTGAACTTGAGCCTGAGCGTCATGTATTGCTTGTAGATTTGCACCATATTATTTCAGATGGATTATCCGTAAACATTCTAATGACTGAAATTAGTGAGTTATATAATGGAGCGAAACTCTCACCTCTTCGGATTCAATACAAGGATTATGCAGAATGGCAGCAGATTCAAATTCAAGGTGATCGGATGAAAGAACAGGAAAAGTATTGGCTCCATGTTTTTAGTGAAGGAATCCCCTTATTGGATATGCCAACAGATTATGAGAGACCTATATCCTTAGGTTATGAAGGAGATTTATTCGAATTTGTGATTCAGGAACAAATGATTGAAGGTTTAAGAACGATGGAAGGTTTAACAGGAACGACGCTGTATATGATTCTATTAGCAGCCTATACCATCCTTTTATCTAAATACAGTGGGCAAGAAGATATTATAGTTGGAGCACCCATTGCAGGAAGAACTCATGCAGAGTTAGAACCGATTATTGGTATGTTTGTGAATACACTTGCTTTAAGAAACTATCCTTCAGGAGAAAAAACGTTTACGAAGTACTTACTTGAGGTCAAAGAAAACATGTTAAATGCCTATGAAAATCAAGATTATCCATTTGAGGAATTAATCAAGAAAGTAGATATAACAAAAGATGTACGGCGTAATCCGTTATTTGACACGATGTTTGTGTTACAAAATACAGATGTAACGGAAATTCAAATGGATGCTGTAACATGTAAACCTTATGTTCAAAATAACAAGATATCAAAATTTGATTTAACATTATATGCAGAAGTTTTTGACTATAAATTAGAAGCGGCTTTTGAATTTAGCACAACATTATTTGAGAAAACAACGATCGAAGCGATGTCCAAAAATTTATTGTTGATCTTAACATCTGTTGTTCAAAACCCACACATCGAAATCAACAAGATTAAATTGGTTGAAGAATTAATAAATAGTGAACCCTTAGTAGATTTAATGGAAGTAGATTTCTAATTATTAAAAATCGGAGGTGCTATATGTCAATTTTTGAAAAACAAGAGTCTTTTTGGACAAATCAGTTTGAAGAAGATGATGTTCTTATTCATTTGCCTTATAAAACGACTTTAAAACATTTAGGTGATACGAATCATCACAATTTTATTTATAGATCTTTATCATCCGATGTTTCGCAAAAAATCAAGTCTATATCTAAGGACTCTAATATGGCGATTTATGCGATTTTATTAACTGGGATGAAGTGCCTACTTCATAAATACACGAGTGAGAACAATATTATTATTGGTATTCCAACGATGGAAGAAAAGAATAGTGATCTTTCGCTTTCCAATAAGTTTTTAATATTAAAAAATCGTATAGATAGTAATAGTTCATTTAAATCTATATTTAATCAAGTGAAACTAGGTTTAAGTGGAGCCATCCAACATCAAAGAATACCTTTTAGAAAAATGGTCGAACAGTTAAATCTGCAATATGATTCGAACCACTTACCTATGATCAATACCATGGTCTCTTTAAATGAAATTCATTCAATCGATTATGAAAAGGACGTAAGTTCAGATACTATTTTTCATTTCGATCTGGAAAATGATGCAATTCATTTGAAATTATTTTTTGATGAAGATCGTTACGATGAAGAGTTTATGGTTCAAGTGATTGAACATTTAGACCAATTCTTTTCCATTGTTTTAAACCAACCTGAACTAGAGATTAATAACGTAGATATGCTCTCAGAGACACATAGAAATAAGCTATTATTTGATTTCAACGATACAGTGGTGGAGTATCCACAGAACAAGACGATGCATCAATTATTTGAAGAACAGGTGGAACGAACACCAGATCATGTAGCTGTGGTATTTGAGAGTAAACAACTAACGTACAGAGAACTAAATCAACAATCGAATCAATTGGCTAGGACGCTTCAATCTAAAGGTGTACAGGTGGGGCAGTTAGTTGGAATTATGGCGGAACGCTCGCTTGAGATGGTCATAGGCATATTCGGTATTCTAAAAGCAGGTGGCGCTTATGTTCCAATTGATCCAGAATACCCGGAAGAACGTATTCATTTTACATTAGAGGATTCGCAAGTGAAATGCTTGTTATTGCAAAGTCATTTACAGGAACGAGTATTTTTTGCAGGAACATCCATTATTTTAGATGATGAACAAAGTTACGATAATAATCGTTTGAACTTGGAGCACGTAACGAGTTCGCGTGATTTGGCTTATGTAATCTATACATCAGGAACAACAGGAAATCCTAAAGGAGTTATGATCGAACACGGCAGTATTGCAAATTCCATTCAGTGGAAATCAGAATTTTACAAATTTACTGAAGAAGATCGGGTATTGATGCTGAATCCATTCGTTTTTGATTCGTTTATTACCCATTTTTTTGGGCCCATTAGTTCTGGATCGACGGTATATGTGTTAAGTCAACAACAATGTAAAGATGCTATAGCCATTAACACCATCGTAAAAAAACAGGGAATCACGCATATGCAAAGTCCACCGAGTTTCTTGATGACCTTATTGGAAAGTGTGAACGCAGAAGATTGGATTTCGATGAAGAATGTCGTCGCCGCAGGAGAGAAGATCATACCTGCCTTAATACACAAATTACAGCACATTAATTCGCATATCGAAATTTGTAATGAGTATGGCCCAACCGAGAATAGTGTCGTATCAACGGTTCTTTCTATTCATCATGCGGATCAAGACATTTCAATCGGCAAGCCTATTGCGAATAATAGAATCTATATATTAGGGGAACAAAATGGATTACAGCCTATTGGCGTACAGGGAGAATTATGTATAGCCGGAGCAGGACTCTCTAGAGGTTACTTGAACCAACCGGACCTTACGGCAGAGAAATTTGTAGATGACCCGTTTGTTGCAGGAGCAAAAATGTACAAGACGGGTGACTCAGCCAGGTGGCTGCCAGATGGGAACATTGAATATATAGGAAGAATGGATCATCAAGAGAAGATTCGTGGATACCGGATCGAACTTGGCGAGATAGAAACAGCACTCTTAACAATAAAAAAGGTTCAAGAGGCCGTTGTCATTGCCCGAGAAGATGAAGTGGGAACGAAGCAATTATGCGCATACCTGGTTGGTAAGGATGCAATAGAGATAGGAAAACTGAGAGAAGAGTTGTCCCACAAACTACCAAACTATATGATTCCGTCCTACTTTGTACAACTAGATCAGATGCCACTTACGACAAATGGAAAAGCCGACCGCAAAGCGTTACCTGCCCCGAAGGAAAATATGTTGAAAGGAATGGCGTACGAAGCACCAGCAACTTTTGTGGAACAACAACTCGCATCCATCTGGGAAGTGGTATTAGGAGTTGAGAAGATTGGGATTTCGGATAATTTCTTTGAACTTGGTGGGGATTCTATTAAATCTATTCAAGTTTCTTCGAGATTATATCAAGCGGGCTATCAGGTACAAATGGAACATTTGTTTAAATATCCGACCATAGCAAGCTTAATTTCATATGTTCATCCCATTAGTGCAATGTCAGAGCAGGGAATCATAACTGGAAAAGTGATGTTAACCCCAATTCAACATTGGTTTTTTGAGCAATATAAGGTGGATGCCCATCACTATAATCAATCTATAACGTTATATCGGGAGGATGGTTTTCACGAAGCTACACTTCGCCATGTATTACATAAAATTTGTGAGCACCATGATGCGCTTCGCATCGTATATAACCAAACGGAAAGTGGTTATGAAGCATGGAATAGAGGGACGGAAGATGAACCATTATATAGCCTTGAAATTATAGATTTCAAGAACATAGCAGATCCTTCTCAACAGATAGAGGATAAAGCCAATGAAATTCAAAGCAGTATCCATTTGCATAAAGGACCCTTGATGAAGTTAGGCCTATTCCAATGTGCAGATGGAGATCATCTATTGATCGTTATTCACCATTTGGTCATAGACGGGGTTTCGTGGCGAATATTGATAGAAGATGTCTCAAAGGGATATGAACAATTACGTAATGAAGAACCGATTCAATTCCCTCAAAAAACAGGTTCATACCAATTATGGGCAGAACAATTGGAGTTGTATGCGGGTAGTGAAGTGATACAGCAAGAGCTTGAATATTGGAATGAAATAGAACAAGTCGAATGTAATCCGTTACCTAAAGATGATGAACAGGATCATGCACTAACAAAAGATAGTGAAGAAATAACGTTAGAATGGACAGAAGCAGAAACGGAACAACTATTAAAACAAGCGAACCGTGCTTACAAAACGGAAATCAACGATTTGTTGCTAACCGCATTAGGCATGTCTATTCATCAGTGGACAGGCATGGATAAAGTCCTTGTGAATCTGGAAGGGCACGGAAGAGAACAAATTATAGCAGATCTTGATATTACACGTACTATTGGATGGTTTACGAGCCAGTATCCTGTTGTACTAGATATGGAAGCAAGTACAAATATGTCGCACCTCATCAAGAGAATAAAAGAAGACCTTCGCCAGATTCCGAAAAAAGGAATTGGTTATGGTATTGCAAGGTATTTAGCAGATGCTCAATTTAAAATAAATCCAGAAATTAGTTTTAACTATTTGGGACAATTTGATCAAGATATTCAAAATACTGCGATGAAGATATCCCCTTACTCTAACGGAGTAGCAACAAGTGAAAACCACACAAGAAATCATCTTATTGATATGAACGGTCTAATTGTGGAAGGAAAGTTATCACTTTCATTTCGTTATAGTCGCACACAATATCACAAAGAAACGATAGTTCAATGGACTAAACTATTTAAAGATAGTCTACAAGAAATTATTAGGCATTGCGTAACGAAAGAGAAACCAGAGTTAACCCCAAGTGATATTTCGTTAAAAGGAATAAATATAGAAGAATTAGAAGGATTTGTGCAGCAATCCGAACATATTGGTGAGATAGAAGATATATATGCTTTATCGCCTATGCAAAACGGAATGTTTTTCCTTAACCTCCTTAATTCAAGTTCTGATGCTTATTTTATTCAAACAACGCTTGATCTTCATGGATCTTTAGATGTGGAAGCTTTTACAAAGAGTTTAAATCATCTGATACGACGAAATGTCATTTTCAGAACTAATTTTCACAGTAAATGGACAAATAATCCATTGCAAGTCGTATATCGTAATAAACAGAATGGACTCATATATGAAGATTTGCGTGAAATGAATGAAGAAGAACGTGAAGCATATGTGGCATCTTATACGAGAGAAGATAAAATTAAAGGTTTTGACTTATCTCAAGATGTGTTAATGCGTATCTCAATCTTGCATACCCATGATGAAACATATCGTTTTATTTGGAATTATCATCATATTTTGATGGATGGATGGTGTCTGTCTCTTGTAATAAAGGAGCTATTCGATGGATACTTTGCGATTCAAGAACAAAGAAAACCTGAGGAGAAGGTAGCGATCCAGTATAGTCAATATATCGAATGGCTAGCAAAACAAGATCATGATAAATCTTTGAAATACTGGAGTGAATATTTAAAAGGGTATGACGAGCAAACGACTCTGCCGAAAGAAAATACAATAACGAAGAGTGACGAATATTGTTCAGAGAATATGATTTATAAGCTAAGTAAAGAATTGACTGGGCAAATGACACAAATCGCCAGTCAGAATCAAGTTACGTTGAATACGTTAATGCAGACCGTATGGGCCATTTTACTGCAAAAATATAATGGAAGTGACGATGTTGTATTTGGGAGTGTTGTATCAGGCAGACCCTCGGCCATCATAGGCATCGAAAACATCATTGGCTTATTTATTAATACCATTCCAGTACGTATTCATGCCCAAGGCAATGAAGCATTTATTGAAGTAATGAAACGGAATCAAGAACAAGCCGTCGCTTCTCATCATTACGATACGTATCCATTATATGAGATTCAAGCTATAACGCAGCAAAAACAACATTTGATTGATCATATCCTGGTGTTTGAGAATTATCCCGTACAAGGCATTATGGAACAGTTTGGGGATCAAGAGAAGACAGCTCTTAAGATTACGAATGTAGAAGCGGATGAACAAACGAATTATGATTTTAACCTGATTATAAAACCAGGTGAAGAGATGAAATGGATGTTTTTTTATAACGCAAACGTCTATGATCAAGCAAGCATAGAACGAATTCGAGGTCATTTGATACAAATTTTGGCGCAAGTGATAAAAAGTCCACAAATTAGTATCGATGAAATAGAGTTAATAACACCACAAGAGAAAACACAAATTTTAGAGGTATTTAATGATTCCATGGCTGACTATCCATTAGACAAGACGATTCACGGGTTATTTGAAGAGCAAGTGGTACGAACTCCCGAACAAGTGGCTGTTGTATTTGAGGATAAATACTTAACCTATAAAGAATTGAATGAAAAAGCCAATCAATTAGCAAGAACACTGAAATCTGAAGGGGTAGAAGCGGATCAGTTAATTGGGATCATGGCAGAACGATCATTAGATATGATCATTGGAATCATGGCGATTATGAAAGCGGGTGGAGCCTACGTACCCATTGACCCAGAATATCCAGCGGATCGTATTCACTATATGCTTGAGGATTCGGGAGTACACTTATTATTGTTACAAAGTCATTTACAAGAACGTATTTCTTTCGCAGGAAAGGTTGTTATGGTAGATGATCATGAATTTTATCATGAAGATCATTCAAATTTAGGAATAACCGTTGCTCCATCGGGATTAGCCTACGTAATTTATACTTCAGGAACGACAGGTAAACCGAAAGGTACGTGGATTGAACATAAAAATGTCGTTCGTTTATTGTTCAATAGTAAAAATTTGTTTGATTTTCATGCATCAGATACATGGACTTTGTTTCATTCATTTTGTTTTGATTTTTCTGTATGGGAAATGTATGGTGCTTTACTCTATGGTGGAAAATTAGTCATCGTGCCTCAAATGACGGCAAAAAGTCCAGAACAATTCCTACAATTGTTAAAAAATGAGCAAGTGACGATATTGAATCAAACACCCACTTACTTCTATCATCTCCTTCGTGAAGCGCTACAAGATCATGGAAGAGAATTGAAATTAAGAAAAGTAATTTTTGGTGGAGAGGCACTCAATCCATCGTTATTAAGTGAGTGGAAGGTAAAATATCCATTAACACAGTTGATTAATATGTATGGAATAACGGAAACAACGGTTCATGTGACCTATAAAGAAATAACAGCAATTGAAATACATGCGGGTAAAAGCAATATTGGCAAACCGATCCCGACTTTGCAAACGTATATTTTGGATAAACACCAACGAAATCAACCTATCGGAGTGCAGGGAGAGTTATATGTAGCAGGTGAGGGGCTTGCTAGAGGTTATTTAAACCGACCTGATTTAACAGCAGAGAAATTCGTAGATAACCCTTTTGTGATAGAAGGGAAGATGTATAGAACAGGAGATGCAGCGAGATGGTTGCCGGATGGAAATATTGAATATCTAGGACGGATTGATCATCAAGTGAAAATTCGCGGTTATAGAATCGAGCTTGGCGAAGTGGAAACAGCGCTTTTAAAAATAGACTCTATTCAAGAAGCAGTGGTGATTGCTAGGGAGAATAATGATGGGTCAAAGCAGTTATGTGCGTATTTGAAAGGGAACAGCTCACTCACAGCCAAGAAAATGAGAATGGAATTATCTCAAAAAATCCCAGATTATATGATTCCATCTTATTTTATTCAATTAGAGCAAATGCCGTTAACATCAAACGGGAAAATCGACCGAAAAGCATTACCTTCTCCAGAAGAAAGCATGCAAAAAGGAACAGAATATATGGCGCCAAGAACATCTACAGAACAAACGATAACTTCTGCTTGGGAAGCTGTGCTCGGCGTTCAGAATATTAGCATATCAGATAATTTCTTTGAACTCGGAGGCGATTCGATTAAATGCATTCAAGTTTCCTCACGCTTGCTACAAGCAGGTTATAAAGTTGAAATGAAGCATTTTTTCACCTACCCCACTGTAGAAGAGTTAAGTTTACACGTTAAATCAGTAAGCACCATTTCTGATCAAGGGGAAGTTACGGGACAAGTGATGCTCACCCCGATTCAACGCTGGTTCTTCGATCAAAATATGGTGGATGCGCATCATTACAATCAGGAAATGATGTTTTATCGAGAAAAAGGATTTGAAGTTAGTTACATTCACCAAGTGATGAATAAGATGGTTGAGCATCATGATGCACTTCGTATGGTATTCCTCAAGACAGCTGAAGGCAGATATGAAGCAAGGAATCAGGGGATCGAGGAAGATGAATTATTTAGTCTAGAAATCATGGATCTTAGGAAAGAAGTAAACCCTGCACAAATCATTGAAAATAAAGTGAAAGAAATTCAGAGTAGTATAAATATAGATCATGGGCCGTTGATAAAACTAGGATTGTTCCAATGTGCTGAAGGGGATCATTTATTAGTTGCAATTCACCATTTAGTGGTAGACGGGGTTTCATGGCGTATTTTATATGAAGATATTCAATCAGGACTTGATCAATTTTTAAGGGGTCAAGAAATTCAGTTTCCACAAAAAACGGCTTCGTATAAACTATGGGCAGAACAATTATCTATTTATGCAAACAGTCCTGAAATGGAGCAAGAATATAAATATTGGCATTGTATTGAGCAGGTTGATATGAAACCACTGCCTAAAGATATTGACTGTGACTATACCATAGGGAAAGACAGTGAAGTGATAACCATACAGTGGACAGCAGAAGAAACCGAACAATTATTGAAGAAGACACATCATACGTATAATACTGAAATTAATGATCTATTGCTAACGGCACTTGGAATGGCTATTCATGATTGGACAGGTATGGAAGAAATCATTGTGAATTTAGAAGGTCATGGGAGAGAACAAATCATTCCAGACATGGATATCACCCGAACAGTGGGTTGGTTTACGAGTATGTACCCTGTGATCCTTAGTATGAAAGCTGCGACAGATGTATCAAGAAGGATTAAGACGGTTAAGGAAGGATTACGCCAGATATCAAACAAAGGTGTTGGTTATGGTATTCTAAAGTATTTGTCACATTCTCATAAAGAATTTATTCTTGAAAAAAATCCTGAAATTAGTTTTAACTATATGGGACAGGTGGATCAAGGTTCAGAAAATGATGGAATTAAATTTTCATCTCATTCTAGTGGTCCGTCAGTAAGTGAAAACAACAAAAGGCCATTTTTACTTAATATCAATGGGATCGTTATAGAAGGCAGGTTGTCGCTCACAATCAACTATAGTCAAAGACAATATCGGCGAGAAACAATGGAGCAACTGGCTTCGCTCTTTAAGGAAAGTCTCAAGGAAGTGATTGTCCATTGTGTTACGAAAGAACGAACCGAACTTACACCAAGTGATATTTCATGCAAGACATTAACCATTGATCAACTGGATCGCTTAGTGGGACAAACACAACACATAGGTCGTATAGAAAATATTTATCCGTTAACACCGTTACAGAAGGAAATGCTGTTTGAAAGTGAACGGAATCCAATTTCGGGAGCTTATTTTGTACAAATCATGTTTGATATGCGTGGGGATTTCGATGTTACATCTTTTGCACAGAGCTTGGATCATTTAATGCAAAGACATGCGATATTAAGAACTAATTTTTATAGTGATTTCATGGATATCCCTTTACAAATCGTTTATCAAGAGAAGAAATTCGAATTTAATTATGAAGATTTACTGGATATGAAGGAGATTCTACGTGAGGGATATGTTAACGATTATATCCAACAAAATAAGGCAAGAGGATTTGATTTACAACAAAATTCCTTAATACGTATGACTGTTTTACGAACAAAAAATGAAGAATACCGCGTTATATGGAGTTTTCACCATACTTTAATGGATGGTTGGTGTATGTCTCTTGTAAGCAAGGAAATATTTGAAAATTACTTTGCTATTCGGGAGAAAAGAAAACCTGAAATGACTTTACTGACGCCATATAGTCAATTTATTGAGTGGCTAGAACAACAAAACAGTGAAGAAGCAATAAAATATTGGGGTCATTACTTGGAAGGTTATGAAGAGCAAACGAAATTGCCTGGAGAAAAAATAAAAAGAAAGAATGTAAGACAAGATTCACAAACTTTAAACTGTTATTTGGATGATGTACTGATCAAGCAAATGAAGCAAATAGCGGAGCAGAATCAGGTTACCATGCACACATTAGTGCAAACGGCTTGGGGTATTTTACTACAGCAATATAATGAAAGTAACGATGTTGTATTCGGAAGTGTTGTATCAGGCAGACCGCCTGTTATTCCTGGTATTGAAAGTATGATTGGATTATTTATAAATGCAGTGCCTGTTCGAATTCAATCGGAGGGAGAAGAATCTTTTATATCATTAATGAAAAAAACTCAAGCACAAGCTGTTGTGTCACATGCTTATGATACGTATTCATTATATGATATTCAAAATTTAACCAAACAAAAACAATCTTTAATTAACCACGTTGTTGTATATCAGAATTTCCCTGTTGAAGAGCAGCTGGAGGATTTGGGTAAATACGGCGAAAAGCCTCTTGAAATTATGAATGTTGAGTGTGCAGAACACAATAGTTTTGATTTTACTTTAATAGTCAAGCCCCATGATCATATGAAGATAATATTGCTATATAATGCAAATGTATATGACTCATCAACAGTAGAAAAGATTCAAGAGCATTTTATCGCTATCATTAAACAAGTGGTAACGAATTCCGAGGTTAAAATAAATGAACTTGGAATGATTACGTCGAGTAGTTTTTAGTACACGTAAAAGAAAATAAACTATTAAATGGCTTTGATTTATGATTGAATTCTTCTCTCTTGTTTAATCAGCGCTCACGTGATTTGTCGGTGGAAGAATCACCGTCAATGGCGTGAGTGTTTGTTCTTTAGGAAAAATACGTTGAATAAACGGCCATCTCTTTTAAAGAATAATTCTTTTCCTTGACTTTCTCGAGAGCGATTATGTAATATTGTACCGGTAAACATAAATTAGGCATTGACCAAAGACATGATTTCCTTCACGAACTGTCCAGAGAGAGAAGTTTACGCTGAAAGCTTCTCCAGTTACCGGTTGTGAAATTACCCCTTTGTAGCCGTGGCGTTGAACCCGTCGATTAATATTTCGCGGCTGTAAGCGACACCGCCTTATCCCCGATACCGGATACCAATGAGGTCCTTGCATCTGTATGTTTTGGTGAATAGCCAAAGATGATACGTTGTAGGTCGAATTAGGGTGGAACCACGAGCTGAACGCACTCGTCCCTTCTGGGAGAGATGCGTTTTTTTGCGTTCAAAAATAATGAAAAATTAAGAATGGAGGCTAAATCATGGAGATCAATGTAACTTTGCCAGATGGAACAATTAGGAGGTATCAACGAGGAACGACCATCGAACAAGTGGCGGAATCCATTAGTACAGGTTTGAGGAAAAATGCTGTAGCTGGAAAGATCAACGGAAAACTCGTGGATCTTAACCATCTGATCGAGCGTGATAGCCTCATCGAAATTGTTACACTTGACAGTAAAGACGGTCTGGAGATATATAGACACAGTACGGCTCATGTAATGGCTCAAGCCATTAAACGTATTTATGGAGATAAGGCCGTCAAGCTCGGAATTGGACCGGTTATCGAAGACGGGTTTTATTATGACATCGATATAGAAAAACCACTGTCCAGTGATGATCTTGTCACAATTGAAAAAGAGATGGAAAAAGTTATACAAGAAAACTTACCAATTGTTCGCCGAATCGTAAGCCGCACAGAAGCGATTAAGACATTTGGGGAACTCGAAGAACCGTTAAAGTTGGAACTCATTCGTGATTTGCCAGAAGATTCCGTAATCACTATTTATGATCAAGGTGAATTTTTCGACCTATGTCGAGGACCACACCTTCCCTCTACAGGCCGACTCAAGGCATTCAAGCTGCTGAATGTGGCGGGTGCCTACTGGCGTGGAGACTCTAATAATAAAATGTTGCAACGCATTTATGGGACTTCATTTCCGAAGAAAGCCCAACTTGAAGACCATTTACATTTTCTTGAGGAAGCGAAGAAGCGTGACCACCGCAAGCTAGGCAAAGAACTTGAATTGTTTATGTTCTCTGAAGAAGCGCCAGGAATGCCTTTTTATCTTCCGAAGGGTATGGCGATCCGTACAGAGCTTGAAAACTTCGCGCGTGAAATACAGAGACAGCGGGATTATGATGAAGTACGTACACCGCTTATGATGAATAATCGGATTTGGGAGCAATCTGGACATTGGGATCATTACAAAGATAACATGTACTTCACCAATGTAGACGAAACGAAGTATGCTCTTAAACCTATGAATTGCCCAGGACATATGCTCATTTTCAAAAATAGCTTACACTCCTATCGAGAATTGCCTATTCGTCTTTCGGAATTTGGTCAAGTACACCGCCACGAATTTTCCGGCGCACTTAACGGAATGATGCGAGTTCGTACATTCTGCCAGGACGACGCACACCTTTTCGTATTACCTGAGCAAATTGAAGATGAAATTAGCCGTGTCATTGACCTAATTGGCTATATTTATCAAGTATTTGGTTTTGAATACAAGATTGAGTTATCGACTCGGCCAGAAGATTCTATGGGTTCTGAGGAGCTATGGAACGAGGCAGAAAAATCTTTACAAAATGTCCTGGATAAACGTGGCATTGCGTATCGTGTTAATGAAGGCGATGGCGCCTTCTACGGTCCAAAGATCGACTTCCACATTTTAGATGCGCTTAAACGAAGCTGGCAGTGTGGGACGATCCAATTGGATTTCCAGATGCCTGAAAAGTTCGATCTTTCTTACATTGGTGAGGATAACCAAAAGCACCGACCGGTCGTTATACATCGCGCTGTTTATGGATCGATTGATCGATTTATAGGTATTTTAACCGAACATTTTGTCGGTGCTTTCCCACTATGGCTTGCACCCGTCCAAGCCAAGCTATTGCCTGTTTCAGAGAACTATATCGACTATGCTTTTCAAGTGAAGAAATCATTAGAAGAGGCTGGTATTCGTGTCGAAGTAGATATACGAAATGAAAAGCTCGGATATAAAATTCGTGAAGCCCAACTTGAAAAAATACCTTACATGCTCGTACTTGGTGAGAACGAGAAGAATTCCGATAGTGTGTCTGCGAGAAAGCGAGGTGAAGGAGACCTTGGCTCCAAAAGTATCCTAGAGATTATTGGACAAATTAAGGAAGAAATTCATGCTAAAAAATAAGCTGATTTCGGTTGATTGAAGATAAGGCCCGCTCGCCAAATTCAGAAGAAGGCTACCCATCTCATTGAGATGAGTAGCCTTCTCCGCTTGTAAAACTCATTATAAGATGTGTTAACGAATTTAGGACTTTGAAGGCGCTGCGGGTTATTGTTGCCCACTCGCTTTAAGCTCCGATATTAGACCAGTGCGCTGGACGAGTGAGTGACGGAGGCAACTTTGTATCGGCATTCCCCTTCGCCGCGTTGAGCTGAGCTTGGGTAAGAAAGATACTATCGGTAAGGTTGGCGCCTCTAATGTCAGCATCTCGAAAGTCAGCCCCGATGAGGTCAGCTAGTCTCAGGTCAGCGCTTCTGAGATCAGCGGCAATAAGGTAGGCGCCTCTCAAGTTAGCGCCTCTGAGGTCGGCGCCTCTGAGATTGGCCCCGATGAGATCGGCTCCTCGGCCCTGGGTCTTCTTACGCCCCGGGCGGTCCTTCTGTTGGGCTCGCACGAGTTCGCTGGTCCGTAGGAGCAGAGCATTGACATCTGCCCGATGTGCTGCCACATCCAGTTCCATGAGAGAGTCGGGACTGAGGTGAGTAAGACGCTCCGTCTCGTCGAGTAACGTGCTGAGCGCACCGTGGATCGTGCGGGCCGGTTGTAACGTCAGCGCTTCGGTTAGATACCAGAGCAGCTCATGGAGTTGCCGCATGATTGGGAACACCTCGAACATTTGCTTCGCGGATTCTGGGGCTTGTCGCCAGTTGTGTCCTCCGAAGGTGTCTTGGGAAACCTTTTGTCCTGCTCCGAAGCAGTCATAAACAGTGCAACCTCGAAAGCCCAGCTGCCTGAGGTTTTTGTGAACACCGCAGCGGAAGTCCGATTGCAGGTTAAGGCAGGGTTGGCCGGCGTCTTTGTCGATCGCGAAGTCTACCGAAGCTGCAAAGGGCAGCGCGGCACAGCACAAGCCGAAGCAGTTCTCGCATTCAGATTGCAGACTGAGGCGACTCCTATCGGAGATAGATCCTGAATATTCGTGATTCTCAGACAATGGGTAGCTTCCTTCCGTTTCACCGTATTTCCATACTTACATAGTCTAATCTAAAGGTAAGCCTATGGGATGTTAATAGGATGTTCTCTTATGTATAAAAATGAATTTTTCCTCAATTCTTATATACTATTACTGAATATTTTCTCTGTCAATCTTTGTTTGCAAGAGGGGTTGTCCCATAAGTCGTGAAAATGGCTAGGGACACCCCATTTGTTTTTTTTGTAGGGGAAAGTTAGATATTCTGAGAGACACTCCGCGAACGGATCGTTTCTCCAATCGCTGTGGTCTCCAAATTTCTGAATTAATCTCGCGTAGCGGTTGGAATTCGGAGACCAAGGCATATGCTTACGAAGTAGCTTTCCTTTGGAAATTCAGGCAACCGCTACCGCTTTTCCGAAATCGTTCCGTCCTCTGCGCTACTTTGAGCATAAACTGTCAACCTTTCTCATCCACAACCATCTGATATATATCGTAACTTTTGTAAACTCCTTCGGCACTTATATATAGAATACAGACAAGAGGAGGTGAATGAACGTGTTGCAATGGATTGAAAAGGCGAAAACAGGAGATCGCGAAGCCTGTGATCATATTGTTCGTCAATTTACAGCTATGGCTCATACTGTTGCGTATGAAAAACTGCATGATTCCCATTTAGCGGAAGATGCAGTTCAAGAGGCGTTTGCGGAAGCATTTATCCATTTGAGTAAGTTAAAAAAATCGGAAGCTTTCCCTGGATGGTTTAAAACGATAGTTATTCGTCAATGTCATCGTCTTATACGTAGGAAACAACCGCAAACAGTACCATTCCAGGAAATCATCCAAACTGCCGAGATACAAGTAGATGTATCGGAGATTGTTGAAAGAAGAGAAATGCAGAAGTTACTACATGAATCCATAGCAACTTTATCGCCAAACATGCGAGTAGCGGTTCAATTGTTTTATTTTCACGGCTATTCTCTTCAAGAAATCTCTTCTTACTTGGGTACACCTGTTTCTGCATTAAAAAAAAGGCTATTTGATGCTCGTAGCAAATTGAAAGGAACATTACCCGTTGCCGATTTCGTATCCGTATTCCACAATCTTTACGAAGGGGGAAAAAGTATGCTACATATTGTAAACGGTGATTCCGTTGCGGAAAAGCTACGGCAAGGCGTCGTCCAAGGTGATATTCTTGTATGGAGGGAGGTATATCCCGAAGGACCCATATTTGTAGATCCAACGGAATATGCAAACCGGTCGGTTCGTGCGCAATACTTGGAAAAAGCAATGGGAATTCCGAGTGCAGAACATATACGTATAAGCAAAACACAGGAGAAAGTATTAGTTGATTTTAATAAATATGAGGAAATTGTGTTATGGTTCGAACATGATCTATTTGATCAGACGATGTTATGTTATTTGCTTCATTGGTTTGCGCAGCAATCGTTAGGTAAAACAAAGCTAAGCTTGTTGTGTATCGGAACTTTTCCAGAGATCAAATTATTCCGAGGCTTAGGTCAATTATCTGTTAAGCAAATGGAAACTTTATCAGGAACATGGCAAGCTGTCGGGCAGGAGGAACTGGAGCTCGGAAGCGCTATGTGGGAGGCGTATGCCTCTTCAGATCCGATGAAACTCTATCAAATGTTGCAAGGAGATACGTCAGCTTTACCATTTGCACATAACGCATTTCAGCTTCATTTATCACGGTTGCCTTCCACTCATAATGGACTTGGAATTGTAGAGCAAACAACATTAGAGATGGTCCATAGTGGTCTGAATTCTCCGCTGGGATTGTTTGAGCATGTGGGAAATAAGCTACATGAGCTCGGCATGGGTGACCTTCAATATTGGCATAACTTAGCGAAAATTTCACAAGGTCCATTCCCGTTGCTAAATATCGAAGGACTACAGACATTTCCCAACTACAAGGATCCATCGCCGTCATTTCGTCATTGTAAAGTTGTTCTAACAGAGTTAGGCAGGAACGTCATGGACGGGAAAGAAGATAGAATATCGATGAATGGAATAGATGAATGGTATGGTGGTATACATCTACATAATCATCCTAGACAATGGCGATGGGACACATCCCGAAAAATAGTAGTTATGGTAAGGAGTGAAGAAAAAGAGTGTTAACGAGAGAAAAATTTGAAAACCAACAAATTGGGTTATATGTATTAGCAATCATTATTGGTGTGATTGTCGGGCTAGTCAATCCAGAAGCAGGTTCCTCACTTCATATAACGATTTCCCCATTAATTGCTATACTTCTGTATGGAATGTTCGCGCAGATTCCATTTCTTCAAATTCGGGAATCTATATCAAATGCAAGATTCATTGGAGCTTTACTGGTCTCTAACTTTATTATTGTTCCTCTTTTGGTTTGGATATTAACCCAATTGTTTCCGCAGTCTCCGCCTATTTTAGTAGGTGTGTATTTAGTACTACTAACTCCATGCATCGATTATGTCATTGTTTTCACAAAACTTGGGTTAGGTAATGAAAGGCTTATGTTAGCAGCAACTCCTGTATTATTCGTTGTTCAAATGATTCTCCTTCCGTTCTACTTGTGGTTGTTTATGGGACAGGAGACTGCTGAAATAATGAAGATTGGACCCTTTGTAGAAGCATTTTTCTTCCTGATTGTTATCCCTCTACTGCTTGCGATCATTACGCAATTATGGGCGAAAAATAATCAAAAAGGGACAACCGTATTAAATGTAACGGCTTGGTTGCCGGTTCCGTTTATGGTAATTGTCCTTATCGTTGTAGTAGCTTCACAAATAGGGAAAGTCTACAATGATTTTGATGTCATCATACGTGTAATCCCAATTTATATTTTATTTCTAATCTTGATGCCATTTCTATCTAGAATAATTGCTGTGTTATTTCGTTTAGATTTGGGAGCAGGAAGAGCACTTATTTTTAGTTCAGGAACGAGAAATTCGCTTGTTGTTCTTCCTTTGGCGTTGGCTTTACCAGATGAATGGGCTACAGTAGCCAGCGCAGTGATTGTGACTCAAACCATTGTGGAGCTGGTAGGTGAACTCATTTACATTAGATTTGTTCCTTCAATTGTTCTACGAGATAATTAACACAAAAAAATGGGAGTAGCACTCAATAGTGCTACTTCTTTTTTATCATATTTGACTCACATTAGCTGGATAATCTCCCGTTATTTATTTCATCATGGGCTAACGCAATACGGATTTAATTGCAGCTTCTGATTGGGTGATCATTGTTTCGGGGGGCATATGGAGATTGCAAAACTTTTTGATCAGGAAATAAATATAGTAGAAGAATGGTTAACTCTTGTTTCAGATAGGTTTTCCAGAGAGACCATCGTTCTAGTATTAGAAGAAAAGTATAGAATACATTCACAAAAAAAAGCATTTCAATGCCTATGCTGTAACTACCCCTAAGCCTTGTTCTTCGTGAGGAGTCTCCGCACTTTCGGCATTTAGGAGAGCTATGCCCAAGATGCCCAAGCGCAGATAATTATGTTAACCGTATTCAAAGTGGTGAGAAAACTCAAACCCACCGTGTTGGCTGAACCATTCTTCGCATCTATTTGGAGGGACACAATATTACAATAGAGTAAAATTTTTACTTCATTTATCATTGACAGATTTTAACAAGGAGATGATAATAATTGTAACTTATAGAAAAGGAAGGGGAGACAGCAAACCAGTTTTTATTTGAGTGGAATTTGTAAACGTAAGGATTCGGTTGTACCCTCACACATTAACCCTTTGAAGGAGTGTAGTTATGTACGATAAAATCGCAGACATTTTGTGCGCTATCAAAGAAGACCAACCGGAACTCCGCCAATCCCTGTCCCCCGAAACGGATCTGAACAACGATATAGGCCTCGATTCTCTGGAAATGATCCAGTTTATGCTCAAAGTCGAGGATCAGTTTAACGTGGCCATTGACTATGACCAATTCGATTACGAACATCTCCAGTCGATCGACGCTTTTACCGCTTTTCTGAAAAGCTGCCAGCCGCAGGAGCAGCCGTTGTACGAAGATGTTAAGCAGTGAAGCCGGCGTGATTCCGAAAACCGTTATGGGTACCTTCGATCCCGAAACGCGCTGGAGGGATCCGGATCTGGCCCGGCTACCCGCTATGCCTGATAAGGACCGTGAATCGATCGTCCTGTGCATGGACGAGCTGCTCTTTCCGTTCTGCGGGCCGGACGATGTCCTCTACAGCCGTTGCAAAATCGATCCGGCGCTGCACGAGTACCTGAACGGGTTGGGCTTTTCTTTTCGGACCCGTTATCACTATGATTTGAACGATGAGAAGGAGCCCCTGCCCGGACCGGACGTTTTCAAGCGGTGCATGTTCAGGCTTGCGGCCGATCAAGCCCAGCTTCTTAAATCGGCAAACAGAGTGCTGCAGGCGTCCAGTTCCGGTTATCCCGAGGGTGCGCTCTTGCCGGAATCTATCTCTCCGGTGAATGCCGCCGGAGATTTACGGCAATCGCAATCACCGGGTAAAGCGGTGTTCACCTGCGCCGCAAAAATTCTGTCTCCGTACGCCATTACGGCGGATACGGAAGCTTACCTGCACGCCGCCGGACCGTTGGGTCCTCTGCCGGACCTTGAGACGGTTATACGCGTTAACTCAAAGATGTACTCCAACCGGCTCCTGGTCAGAATCGGCGAGAAGTGCTATGGCACGGAGGCGAACAGCGCAGCGGAAATGGAGGCGGCCGGAAGTGCGCTTCTGAAGCGGGGGCCGTATCTGCTGAAAGATCCCTTTGGCGTTTCGGGTAAGGGCAATCTGCTCATCGACAGCGAAGCCATGCAGCGAAGGATAGCGGAGCACCTGTATAAACAGGAGGGAAGCGGATTGCGCTCTCAATTCCTGCTGGAGCCCCTGCTGATGAAAGAGACCGACTTCAGTTCTCACTGGTTCATCCGGGAGAGCGGTGAGACGGAATTCATCTCCGTTCAGCGGATGATTAATCACCAGCAAAATTACGGCGGGTCTATCAAAGCGGATGAAGCTTTTATCCTCCTGCTGGAGAACGCAGGCTATTTCAGCGTGCTGGAGAAAGCGCTCCGGCTTCTGGCGGAGGACGGCTACCACGGCTTCGTCTGCTTCGACTCCATGATACTGGAGGACGGGGGAGTCGTATCCATTGTGGAGATTAACGCCCGCAAGTCCATGGGCCTCATTAACGCTTTTCTCGATAAATGCTGGGAAACGTACGGCCTTACCGGCTGGCTTACTTTCTTGTCCCTCGGTCTTCCGGAAGACTTTGCGTTCGGGAGGCTGCTGCAGGCTCTGCACGAATCCCGTCTTCTGTTGACAGCCCCCGGGGGGTACGGGATCGTCCCTCTCTCATCTAATACCGTAATGGTAAACGAGATTCTGACCCGTCGCCGTATCGCCGAGGGAACGCAGAACAAACGGGGCATGCCGAAGGGACGGCTGTATATATCGGTGGTGGGCCGTGACGACGGACACCGCAGCAAACTGGTCGAAAGCCTACGGCAGGTGCTCGCCGACTTGTCCGTTAAAGTGTACAACTAAATTTGGAACTCGGGAGCTGCGCATGAATTCATTTTCGGTTACCTTCACAAGATCCTGTCCACCCAAAAAGCATTCCATGCTGATTTCTCCGTTGCCCGTATGGGGCATAAGCTGGTCGGTTCGCTTCTGCCTTTCGCAGCCGTATGGCTGCTCTGGAAACAGGCCGTGAAGGGGTACAGCAGCGCGAGCAGTTAGACGGATTTTCTGTCAAAAAAGGCAGCCGGGCGGCTGTATGCGTTTGGACACCTGCCTAGACTGCTGCCTCTTGCCTGTGTCTGCTGGAAGCTCCAGGCAATTAAAAATATCAGGGTTTCTATCCTACACTTAGAAAAGGAAGTGCCAACGTATGCCGAACATTGCGACAACCCAAGGCCGCACCTCGTTAAATTGCGTATTTCAGGAGCCGGATCGGATCGAACTTATAGAGGAGCGGGTGCCCGAGCCGGGACCGGGACAAATTTTATGTGCGGCCAAAAAGTCGCTGATAAGTACAGGAACGGAGTTAGCTTGTCTGAAGGGGCGTTTCGACGAGGGGACGGTCTGGTCATCTTGGGTTCGGTACCCATTCTATCCGGGATACTCCATGGCGGCGCAAGTGCTGGAGACAGGAAGCGGCGTGGAGGGAATGAAGGCCGGTGACAGGATCATCTGTCCGGCCGGACACAGCCAGTACTTCCTCGCGGATTATAAGGAAGCGGCGCTTATCCCCGATTCGATCCGTGACGAAGAGGCGATTTTTACGCAGATCGCGAAGGTTGCCCTGCTGGGGGTCCTGCGCGCCGAGCCCGCATTCGGAGAAAGAGTGGGAGTCGTCGGGCTCGGTCTTATCGGCCAGCTTGTCATCCAGTATCTGAATGCGGGCGGTGCGCGCCAGATTATTGCGATTGCACCGGACAGCTTCCGTCTGGACCAAGCCCGCAGAAATGGGGCGACCGATCTGCTGAATATTCCGGTGGCTGAAGCATTCGGACCGGTAGAAGAACTTACCGGAGGCAGAATGCTGGACACGATATACGACGTGACGGGTTCTTACGCCGTACTGCCCTACTGCACGCAGTTGACCCGGGACCTGGGCAAAGTAATCCTGCTGGGTGATTCGACGGAACCTTCTAAGCAGACTATCGGGCCCAAAGTAGTCTTTAATTCGGTCAGCGTACTAGGGATTCACGGCCGGATGATGGAGGGTTTTAAAGGCTGGACGGAATCGGACATGAACGGGTTCATATTCGAATCTATCCGTCGCGGGAAACTGGACGTCTCAAGTCTCATTACCGAAGAAGCAAGCCCGCTCGAAGCCGTATCGGTCTATTCCCGGCTCGCCGGGCGTAAGTCCGATTTTATGGGAGTTTTGTTCGATTGGACGCAATTATAATAGCAGAGGAGGTATACATATGAGAGCGTGTAACCGGCTTACGATGAAAGAGAAAATCGGGCAACTGCTTATGACAGGGTTCGAGGGCCTTATGCCGGATGCGAATATCGGCGATCTTTTGCAAAATCATTTCACCGGGGGAGTCGTGTTCTTTTCCCGTAATCTGGACAACCCTGGGCAGGCATTCGCTTTAACGCAGGAACTCCAGCGGATGGCTATGGCTGCGACGGGTATACCGCTGTGGATCGGAACGGATCAGGAGGGGGGCATGGTAGTCCGGGTAAGGCAGGGGATTGCGCAGCTGCCTGCGGCGATGGCCCTGGGAGCGGCACGCGATCCCGTGCTGCTCTACGAAGCCGCCAAGGGAACGGCGGAGGAGCTGAAGACGCTGGGCATCAATATGAATTTCGCGCCGGTGGTGGACATCAACGTCAATCCGCGAAATCCGATCATTGATGTCCGCTCGTTCGGAGACGATGCCGAACTTGTCGCCGAGCTGGGGATCGCCGCCATGCTCGGTTTTCAGGACGGAGGAATCGTCTCCGTCATCAAGCACTTTCCCGGGCACGGTGATACGGAGACGGATTCCCACGCGGAGCTGCCGGTCGTGAGGCATTCCCTTGAGCGACTGCGGTCCGTGGAGCTCGTGCCGTTCCGGCAGGCTGCGCGGAACGGGGCCGAAGCCGTCATGACGGCCCACGTCGGGATTCCGGTGCTCAGCGGCGGAGAGTCCGTTCCAGCCACACTCTCCCGGGAAATTCTGACGGGCTTGCTGCGGGAAGAGATGGGATTCGATGGACTTATCGTGACCGACTGCATGGAGATGAACGCCGTAACGCAGGGAATCGGCGTGGGGGAGGCAGTCGTCCGGGCCGTGCTGGCCGGAGCGGACCTTCTTCTCGTCAGCCATACGTACGAAAGCCAGCTGGAGGCGGTGGCTGCCCTGGAACGTGCGGTGGCGGACGGGCGTCTGCCGGAAGAGCGGATCGATGCTTCCGTGGAGCGCATCCTTCGTCTGAAGGAGCTCCGCATCGGAGAGCTGCGGGAGCGCAGTTGGGAGGAGACGCGGACCCTGCTGGAAAATCCGCGGACGCTCCGGACGATTGAGCGGCTCCGCGAGAAAAGCATCACCGCCGTTAACCGTGAACCGGATTTTTGCCGGTTGTCTCCCGGAGTCGGCACGCTCGTACTCTGGCCGCAAATGGCGGCCGCCTGCAAATCCGAGGACGAGCCGCTATATGATGACACTCTCGGCAGCTGCCTGTGTCCTTTTATTACGGCAAAGTTGACGGAACGTGTATACGGGACCAGTCCGAGTCCGGATGAGATTGCGGCCTTGGCCACCGAATCGAAAGAGTATGGGCAGATCGTCGTGGGAATTTTCCACACGGCTTCTAATCCCGGGCAACCAGCTTTGGTCCGCAAGCTCTTGGCGGGAGGGACCAAAGTCATCCTGGTCTCCCTGCGCAATCCCGTCGATCTCGCGGCATTCCCGGAAGCCAAGGGCTTTCTGGCCTGTTACGAGCATCACCCGCATACCCTGCAGGCCCTGTCCCGTGTTCTGATGGGCATGGCGGAGCCTGCCGGAATACTACCGGTCACGCTTCCGGATCACTCATCAGAAGGGAGAGAATCAATTGAACCCCGTTCAGCTTCCGTTGTTGAATCCGCCACTTAAAGGATTTTTGCGGTGGGCCTACACGCTTTCGATCACCAGCGTCCACGAAGAAACCATTCCTTGGTATTACAGCAATTTTATCCAGTTGTCCTGCACCAAAAAATTTCTGGAGGACGGCAGGCAGTACTTTGTCGATTTTTTCCGGGGCATGCCCAACGAACTGCATTACAACAATCCGTTTCTTGTCACCTGCTCTGTCGATTATACGATTCTGGAGACTTTGCAATTGGACGCCTGGCCAAAATTTTTCGCGGATCTGATCCGCAACGACTATTATTGCGTCGTGTTTTTGGACGAAGCCAGGCTATCCCCGGCGGCCTCCTATCAGAAAGAGCCGTTCCCACATCATCTTTTTCTATACGGTTTCGATTGGGACGAAAGTGTCTTCTATGCTTCCATGTTCGACCATACGGGAGTATACCGCAATTTGCAGATCTCGTTCCAGGAGTTCCAGGATGCCGTCCAGTCCATGAGACAGCTTTTGAAGGAGAACCTCACGGCCGATCATCAAACGTATTTTTACAAGTACGAGCCGCATTCTCCTTATCCTTTCGATAAAACGACTGCGATCGACCAGCTGCGCGATTACCTTAACGGGGAGACCCATTTAAACCGGATCAATTACAATCCCGACGAGGAAGCTTACGGAATCAAGGTATACGACTATCTGCAAATGTACTATGATGCCGTAGAGAACAACGATTCCCGGCTGGGTGATCGCAACGATGTGAGGCACCTTCATGTCCTCTGGGAGCATAAAAAAATGATGAGCGAGCGGATCGGATATCTGGTGGATGAGGGGATAATCCCGTACGACGAAGAGCTTGTGGAAGGCTACAAGGATGTGACCAAAAGGGCGATGAAGCTGAGGGATCAGTACATTCGTCATGAAATCCGCGAAGATAAGGCAGTGTTTGAACGGCTGAGGCTCCGGTTCGACCAATTCCGGGATGAAGAGCCTGTTCTCATGCAAAAACTGATTACACTGCTCGAAGGCTGAAAAAAAGCCCCCGGGGAGAACCTTCGGAGCTGGATGCGATACATACCGGAAGGCCAGGTTTTCTACGTGGGCTCTAAGTTAGAGATTTTTTAATCTAATCCTTATTATTAACTCAAACTTCGCAGCTTCCCATCATTCTCAAAGAAGGAGAGCTTGTTCATTATGGTAAAGAAGATACAGAATATCCTAACTGGATTTTTTGTAAGTCTACAACCACTGATAAAGAAGGATGGGTGCCAAGTGGTTTTGTAATAAATGTTTGATGTACATAGGGGTAGGTATTGTCGGAGGTACTATCATCACAGGGATTCACTCCCACTGACCGCAAATAGCGGTACAATTAATGTAACCAATGGCTTATGTTCCGCTGACATATAAAAACATCAGCATTGTACTTGTTTATCGTAATATATCTACTGCCTCGGGTACAATATATGCAGATAATAATCTGTCATTCCGCATTACTTCCGATGCATATCTAGACCTTTTTGAGATAGAGGGCGTTGGAATCGCCAACGGGGATAAATTCTGGTTCAACACCAATCGAAGTACAAAAGCGGGTGATACCGCTCACGACGGAGTGCACTATTTCAACATTTACAGCGCCTCCTAAATAACAAAATAGCCTCTCAGTATTCGCCGAGGCAGATGGGACAAGGGTTTCCTCGTACCATCCAAACTTCCTTCCTCCTACAATACGTAGGGGGATTTTTTATTTTAACCCCTTTTTGCTGATTTGAAAAAAATATTAAAAAGTGGCTGAATTTCCAAAAAAGTAATTGATAAGTTTCAAAATCATCCACAATTTCGTAGAGGAGTATGACCTTTCTACATCTTGCGATTGGAGTGTTACTCTTGAAACCTGCTTTTGTTCCTCATACGGATTACTGCAAACATCCCTTGTGAAACGCCAATTTTCAGAGCAAATTTTTTTGGTTCAGCTCGTGCAATTTTTGGATAGTTCTGACTTTTTCGCCTAGTTTCAATCCTGATCAACTCCAAAAAACAAAATAACCCCGTAAATAATCTATTTACGGGGTTCGAGCTCATGATGCCTGTTTTATCGGAGTAAATGCTGAAGTACCCAGCACTCTAATATTTTATTTTCACTGAACAACTGATGCACAGATAACTTTGCAAGGGCGAGGCAGAGCATTGATGGATAAATTATTTAAGAGGGCTTGCTGCTTGCTGTATAAGGGATAATTGTACATTAAACACATATGTACAAAATAATATGTAAAGTTCATTATAGTAATCCATGGAAAACCCTTTGCAAAGGGTGCTGAACCGTACCACAAATAGTGGTAAAGTAGAGGGTAGATGACTTTATCTACGAAGTGAAAGGACAATGAAATGAAAGAAATATTGTTCAAATACATGACTAAATTTACATCCCTTAACGAAGAAGAATAACAGGTGATTGTTGATGATATCCTTATTGAAGAAAATAAAAAAGGAACAGTTCTCCTTAGACAAGGAGATGTTCCTACGAAATGTTATTTCGTGTTGAAGGGATGCGTAAGGCAGTATTCGATCAATGAAGCGGGAAAAGAGGTCACAACGAATTTCTACACAGAAGAGCAAGCCGTTACGATCTTCAATCAACATAAACAAGAGAAGTCATCCCCGTATGCCTTAGCTTGTCTGGAAGACTGTATCGTGGTTGTTGGTGATCTTGATGCCAAACAGGACATGTTCAGCAAATACTTGCAATTGGAATCCATGACACGCAAGATGGTCGAGGAGAACTTTGGTCAAGTACAAGATGAATATGCTGCTTTTATTGCTTCTACACCTGAAGAACGCTTCAATTCGCTATTACTGAACCGACCACATTTAATCGATCGCGTGCCCCAATATCAATTGGCAAGTTATCTCGGGATTACCCCCGAGTCATTAAGCAGAATCAAGAAACGAGTCCATCATCCATAAAGACAATCATGAAGACTGATGTTAGGCCGGTATAGGGTTTTTCCCGCCTTTGAACAACAGCCATAACCCAAAGCCCAATTCTCCTACAATCATTGGCACCATAAATACATATTTAAGTATAGTAGTGATGCCATCGTATTGTGGAAGAAACGTGTTACATAGGTGAATGAGCATATAGCCTACACCAGCAATCAACAATAGGATACTAATGATTTTCGGTATACTGCCTGATGTGATAGCCACATAGCCCACAATCAATAAATGCCCTCCGAAAATAATTAAACCAATCGACCAAATCGACTCGAATGCATTTAAAAATAGCATCATAAGGGCTTGAAGTTGTTCGGTTGTAAATAATCCTAAATCGTCTGTACTACTCGAGAGCAGCCGCCCGAGTATTAAATTCAATATGGCTATGCCCAATATAGCCCCATAGGTAAGACGGAACCACGCACCGAGCAATGAAAGGCTTGTATTCACTGGCTTCAGGAAAATATAGAAAGCCCAGGCGACCACGATGTCACAGATCAGGATGATGACCCAACCAAAGATTTCAGCATTGAAAAGCATGCTGGATGACCTTATGTTATGAAATGTGGCGCTGGCATCTCCTGGTATCACAAGGTTAGCATGGACAAAGCCATAAGAGAAAAATGCAGCAAGTGTCATGATTATTAGCGATATGCCCGCAATGAATGCAGATTGTCGCTGATCCGTTCGTTGTATTTTGGTGGTAGCCATCGAATAACCCCCTAGAGTTCTGTAATGAATTCATTGTAATCGAAGGGTTATGACGGTTTCATTGACTTAAATCAAGGGAAATCTCGATATGAACGACCTCAGCGGACAGTAAGTCCGTAACAAATGAATACGATGAGTTCCTAAAGAAGTATATGGAAAATTATTCTTGACGATATGTAACCCTAAGGTTATATTATGAGTAGTAAAGGTTACATTCAAGGGAGAGAATATGTTGCTAGCAGGAATCTCAAAGCTTGAATCGAAACGCAGGAGGTTTTTGGTTGGACTCACCATTGGCTTTATTATCTGGCAAGTTCCGTATTTGGTTTCATATTTCACTTCCGGTAAGAACCATATATCGCTATCTGGAGGATGGATTACCTGGGTTTCCGTCGCAGGAAGTATTATATGGGCGTATTCTTTGATCAGGATGCAGCTTGGATCATGGCTCCTACGCAAAAATCGGGAGATGGCTAAAGCTTTGAACGACGAATATATGCAATTGATCTGGACTCGAAGCTTTGCGGCTGGATTTTGGGTGCTTATGGCGGCGATCGCCGTATTGTTCACCTTCAGCTTTTGGATAGATATCTCGACAGGCTTCGTTCTGCATGCCGCTTTGTTTACGGGGATTGTTTCTTCTTCGCTAGCCTATTTGAGTTTTGAAAAAGAATAATGCTAAGGGTGAAATACCTATGAATGATGAAGTATTGGAAAATACGATGAAAATGAACCGGGCCAGGCTTCGATTGACCCAGGAGCAGCTCGCCCAACAGGTTGGCGTTACGCGAAAAACGATTAATACGATTGAAAACCGCAGGTTTATTCCCAGTACGATATTAGCGATTAAGCTTGCCAAGGTGTTTGGAATTACGGTGGAGGAGCTGTTTATTCTCCGCGATGACTAGAGTTTTAGAACCATTTGGTACAAAGGAGCCGTACTTGACCTTCGAGGTTCAAGTACGGCTCTTTTCCGGTGCATTGGGATGGGGATTTCCTCAGCAGCTTGCAAGACCTTCCGGATCTGGTTATGTTCAATCGGTTGATATATGAAGCCACGAGGCGTGAAATTTCATGTCCTTTTTAAATTACATTTGTAATAGTTATTCAAATAGGTTATATTTACATTTGTAATAGTTTATCACAAATAGAGAAGGGAGGGAGAACGATGGAAAAAATGCCTAAAATTTCGGAATCTGAGTGGGAAATCATGAAGGTCATTTGGCAGGAAAACCCGCTGACAGCCGAGCAAATCGTGCAGTATTTGCCGGAGGGCATGGACTGGAGTGATCAGACGGTCAGAACCTTTATCAACCGGCTGATGAAGAAAAAAGCGCTGGGCTACCAGAAATCGGGCAGAAGTTATCTGTATTATCCGTTAATTTCGGAAAAAGAGTGCGTACGCGCGGAAAGCCGTTCTTTTCTAAACCGGGTCTTCAGCGGCGCAGCCGGATTGATGATGACCAATTTCCTGGAGGAGACCCAGTTATCAGATCAGGAGATCGAGCGATTGCAGCAAATTTTGCTGGAGAAGCAGGGAAAAGAATCTAAAGATTCAAAAGACTGATCACAGCCTTAAAAGCGTGAAATTTAACCAAATGAGGTTATACCATGGATATAGCTGAACGTCTCTTCAATTGGTTTGTTGCCTCGACGCTGATGGCAAGCGCAGTTGCAGTCGTGGTGCTAGCAGTTCAGCATCTGTTCCGCAGACGCATTCATGCGCGTTTGAGGCATGCACTATGGCTAATTGTACTGTTGAGGCTCATGCTGCCGGTGCTACCGCAAAGTCCGGTAAGCTTGTTTAATGCAGTTCCTACACTGACAGACATAAAAAATGCTGTCTTCGGGCTTTCGTACCAGCTGGGCAAGCCTGACACGATATCCGAACACAGCCAAATAGAAAACACATATCAACCATATTATACAACGAATGAAGCTGAGAAGAATACTGTTTTTCAGCCTCTTATGACCATGAAGGATATGGAAGAACATGCCGAAGCGAGCATAGAGAGAGAAAGCCATCCGGCTGTTCGTGTGCTGGCTGTAGTTTGGCTGACGGGTGCAGCCGTCTTGCTCGGATATAACCTGACCTACTGGCTGCGATTCCAAAGAAAACAAAAACATCTTAGTCCTGTCGACAGTGCTGCGATATTGAAGATTGCGGAAGAATGCCGAATCTTATTTTCCATTAAACGCCCTGTGGGGATTTACGTGGATCCATCCGCTCAGAGTCCGTATATTACTGGAGTTTTCCGTCCAGCGGTCTATTTGCCGAAATCGCTTATTTCAGAAGCAGTCAATGAACAACTGCTCAAGCACGTGATCGCGCATGAGCTGGCCCACTACAAACGAAAGGATACAATCTGGAATATGGTCGGCAGTCTGGTATTTGCTGTTCACTGGATGAATCCGTTCGTCTGGTTCATGCTGAGGCAGATGAAAGCCGACCGGGAGCTGGCCTGTGATGCATGTGTCCTAGAGGCACTTGGAGAAGAGGAGGCTGTGCCTTACGGCATGACGATTATCGGATTTCTGAGACGGTATGCTACGGGAAGAAGCCAGGCACATCTTCTTTATTTCAAAGGCTTGAACGGGCAAAAAGAGATGATGAGGAGAATTAGAATGATTCAATCTTTTAAAAAGGGTTCTTATAAATTTTCAATGATGGCGGTTGTTCTTGTACTCTTGATCGGTACGGCAACGCTGACCAATGCGCGAGCATCTGAAGCGGGATCTTCCGCTTGGGTTCATGCCGAAGACGGCGGGAATGAAACGCTATTTCCGAATGAAGAATTTCGGTCATATGATAACCTTGAAAAAGGGGCGAAGATGGCACCGTTTAAATTTAAAGTTCCATCCTTGCTGCCAAAGGGATATGGTTTTAGCAAATTGAGCATTCAGTTCAATGCTTCGCCACCGAGTGTCAGCCTATGGTACGTTATAACTAAAATAAGCAAAAGTAGTGGCAGCTTCAACTTTGCAATCAAGCCAGGCACTGATCTTCAGAAACAATATGATCAAATTTTCAAGAAAGAGCAAGACGGAACCGATCAGAAGGATAGCGGGAAAGTTATAGAGAAAGAATCCCTATCCTTACCTGGCATGGATGAAGGTTTAAAAGTGACGATTCGCATGACCGCCTGGAAGGGGCAGCCGGAAAGATATTATTATCTCTGGAAGGACCAAGGCATAAGCTATGAATTGAGCTCCTACGCGTTGTCCAGCAACGAAATGGAGCAAATCATCGCTTCAATGAAATTTCCCGATACGAAGGTGAACAAGCTTCAAATAGATAATGATTATCATGGGAAAATCCTGACCGATTTGTATGACACCGAGGATATCCGGCGCGCTCAGGAACTGGTTGGTTTTAAAGCCGCTTTTCCGCGAAAGCTGCCCGGGGATTTTGCCGCCAGCGGTTCCTATGTTTCCCGTAAAGCGAATTTTAATTATGTGGAAAATGATGAGGATTCCATGCGCAAACTGTTTAGTGTCGATTATAGCCGAGGCGCTCACAAACAGAAAAATAAAACTGATTCCAGCATCCGAGACGTTTCATTTAAGCAGATGTTAAACGGGGATATGTATCAGGAGATGAAAAAGAACGGCCGGGTTTCTTTTACGAAAATTGACGGTGAACGGAATAAGGTAAAGCTCAAAGCTTTAACTCTTCAGGGGCAGGAAGTGCTTCGTACAGAGCCATACAATCTAGATGGCTCACCTAACGGCCCTTATGATCTTAGCTTAATCAGCTACTTCTGGTTTGACGGTCAGGTTTGTTATCAAGCCGTGTTCCAAGATCAAGCCATGTTCCAAGATCAAGGACCGGAGGACCAAAAAATAGTACAATATTTGATGAAGCCGGACCGGTAACATAAATCGGTCAAATTGGTTGCAGTATAAGGGAGCGTCCTAAAAGGTCCATTGACCTAGCTAGGGCGCCCCTTTTTTGTCAAGAGAGGGTGGTGGCCTGTAGCCATTAAAGCCAATGATGACGCTGGCTCCGCCCGCATTAAAAAAACTACTATAGTGCGCTAGATAAAGGTTTTGTGCCTCGGGTTTCCATTCATGGTTAGACACTTGAAATAGCTACCGATCACAGCGATTTCTGAAACGAAAGCCTCAGTACACAATATACCTATTGTGGTAAGATACCTCCAGAATTGCATCTTGCTGCTTCAATCCATAGCGGAGTGCAGGTCCGTATCATTTTAACCTTAGCCATGCCTATAGAGGTTCGTTTAGGGAAGATCGTTCAGGAAACAGGAGGAGTATTCATGTACATCGTATCTCAGCCAAAGCCGCTGTCCGATGACCGAAACCAAACGCTTGCGAAGGAAGACGCGCTTTTTTTCCACCGGGCTATCTCCGGTTTTTAAAGCGATTTGGAGAAGGAACTTACAGAGGGTGGATGAATGTCCAGTTGCCGGATACACGGAGGTGCTCAAGCCTTTTGCCGAGTATGAGTTATGGGAGCATGATGAAGACAGCCCGATTACAGCGCAGCAGATCGGACAGTGCGTCGCGATAGGCACAACGGTGGACGGTGATTTTCTGGCGTTGCATCCAGAGACGGCGCAATTGCTCTGGCTACCTCGGCATGCGGAGCAATTGATGGCAATTACGCTGCAGGCGCGGGAGCGGAAAGACGAAAGAACGTACGTCATGGTGCTGGACGAAATATATCGTCAGGTGTATGGAAGCGGCCAAGAGGATGAACCGTGGACGGGTTCGCAGAGCCATCTCTTTTTACGCTTGCCGCCGGGGCAGGATCAGCTGTCGCTGCCTAAGCTGGCTGGCATGTGCCGAGCGGCTTTTTCGCCGGATCTGGCCGTTGAAACCGGGTATACTTGCCACCTGTTCTACCGGCAACTAGGCGGATATATAAGATTTAATTATTATGACCATCTTGCCCAGTTCCTACATAGCGTCTTATTGCCACACAGTTCTGAGGCGTGGGAGACAGACGAAGAAGCACAGTATCGTTACTACAACGTACTTATTACAGGTGAAGGCAGCAATAAGATAAAAACACTGTTGTTCGTCAAAAAAACGTTTTCCTGTGATTATTCGCAAGCGAAAGCCTATGTCGAGGCGGCGCATTTGCTCGTGTATAAGGGGATTGATTGGGGGCCGCAAAAATCGAGGCAGAGCTGAAGAGCATCGGTGCGGATTATGAAATGCGTCAAATCAGTTTGAACGAATTTCTATCAATGGTGTCCGGCGAACAAGACGCAAATGCGGGAGAGGTACGATGACGATGGATATAGATATCTCCGATGTTCCCGGGGTCAAGCCCGTTCCAGGAAGAGAATATTTATACGTTGAAACCAATAGCGACGGATGTGTTTAACAGTAACGATAGATCGGTTGATCTATTCTTTCGAATAACCGCTGTGGTATGCAACCCGTCGGCCCAAAGCGGAGGGGCTCCAGACAGCCGGTTTAAGATCCTATGTGGAGATGGGCGCGTTTATTATTGCATAACGTATATAGGAGATCTCTCGGGATGGTCCTCCACATCTTTGGAACTCACAACGATACCGTCAATCGAGTTGTGCGAATCCATCTCCATGATTTTCTGATCGGGGGTGCAGAGGAGATAGCTTCCGCTACCTTCCAAGTCCCGTCTTCCTCTGATCAGCTTGCCGATATGAACATCATAAGCACTCATTGCCGGAACATCTCCCTTGTTTTAAACGTTTATGCAATATTCAACGCATGCAACAGTATTCCTGCCGCAGCGTGGTTCCATTCCGATAAAAAGGAAAAAATTGTGTGAATATCGAATATATGAACAAAGCGATTCCACTGGATTAGCCGTTGGCTAGATGATATCAAATCAGGAGGGAGATGAATTCTTTGCACGCAAACGAACAAATTTTAGTGAAAAGAACAGACTGTATTACCTATTATGCGAGCCCAGGCCCAGCAATAGAACATTGTACAAGCTGGATAGGTGGAAATGCGCCTGATTTCTTTGATGACAAAGCGGATTTCATCCATAAAGGCGATCAAACATATTACTTTTACTTAAGCATCGTTAATCCCTTCACACCTAACAGCATGTTCTCTATTTTCATCCCCGTGGACTACGAGGAATATTTGGAGAACAATATGTATCCTCATTGCTCGTCCAGCAGCCCCTTGACGTTGCAGCATACTTAAATGTTTATAATAGAAGAAAGCCACAAGGAGTGAGAGCGATGGATACGGTCATACACCAGAATAAGCTTCCGGATTTGGAGAAGGTATGGTCGTGGCAGCAGAAGCTTGACGGCTTCGGGCCACGCTTAACAGGCAATGATGCGCATAAGCGGCTGACTGATTATTTTGAAGCGGAATTACGGCAAATGGGGCTGAAGACGCACAGAGACAGCCATGTCTTCACCAAATGGGAGGCGAAACATTGGCGGTTGTCCATCTATTCAGATGGCGACCATGAGGAGGAGCTGACAGCCACGTTTTATTTCCCTTATTCAGGGACTACGCCTGAGGAAGGCGTTGTGGGCGAGCTGATTTATTGCGGGAAAGGCCCGGGCCGTTTTCGTGAAGCCGCCGGCAAAATTGCTATCGTCGATGTGAGCAGTCCGAAATTGCCTTCATCGCTATTTTTCAAACGCAGATCTTCTTATCCGAAGAACGAGACCATGCCGTTTCTGATGAGTAATCCTGTTCTCAGCTCCATTGTGAGAGGGCCTAACCTGGAAAAAGCAGCACAGGCGGGCGTGCTGGGCGTCATCTGTGTGTGGCGCGATCTGTCGGAGGCTAATGCGAGATCGCAATATTTACCTTTTACAACGGGGCCTCGGCAGTGTCCCGCACTCTGGGTAGGCAAGGAGACGGGAAGCAGGCTGAAGAAGATGGCGAAGCACGGGGCGAAGGCGCGGCTTGTATTGCAGGCGGAAATGGATGAGTGCGCGTCAAGCGATACGCTGTATGCCGTTCTTCCCGGTACGAACCGAAGTGAGACGGTGATCGTGAACACGCATACAGATGGACCAAACGCCTGCGAGGAAAATGGGGGAGTCGGCTTGCTGGCCATGGCCCGTTATTTTTCATCCCTCCCGATAGAACAGCGTCAAAGAAGCATGGTGTTTGTGTTCGTGACGGGGCATTTTCAAATTCCCCAGTTCGGCATCCATGGGCAGGCGACGACCCGGTGGCTGCATGACCATCCTGAGCTGTGGAGCGGAGAAGGCGGGCATCCAAGGGCGGTCGCAGGGCTTACGCTGGAGCATCTCGGCTGTAAAGAATGGAAAGATTCAGAGGATGCCGCTGCATACAGCTATACCGGAAGGTTTGAGGTTGAGTTTGTCTATACGGGAAATCAAGTGATGGACGAGCTGTATAGGGCCTCGCTTTCAGGTCGAACGAAGGTGAGAAGCATCACGCTGCAGCCCAAGAGCAGTATCTATTTCGGAGAAGGTCAGCCCTTATATATGGCGGGTATACCAACCGTTTCCCTGATTCCCGCCCCGGATTATTTATGTGCCGCAGGAGAAGCCGGAGGGCTGGACAAGCTGGATGTCCATTTCATGAACGAGCAGATCGTAACGTTTATTAAGCTTGCGGCTGCTATCGATTGCACCCCAACGGAAAAGCTAGGCAAGCCTCAGGCTCATGCGAAAGGGATAATCGGGTTGCTCGTAAAGGAGTGACACTACATACTTTGCATAAAATTCAGGCCGAGGGCTTTTTAGCCGTTCAAGAACTTACCGATTTCCGCTTTGGATTTGCTTGCCCTAATATTTTCGCCGATAGACCCGTTAAGCTAAACCGTATCACAAATAGTGGTGAAGCGGAGAATTGAGCTACGAGTAGAATCTACCATATTAAATTATAAAATTTGAATATATGCTCAGCCTCAACACATATGGAGTGCTTATAGCAAAGAATGAACGGCAGAGATGTCGTTTTTTGTCTATTATAACAGTAATGAAAGTGGTTACCGAGTTGTTATTGATCTTAGACTACCGATGCTTCATTAAGCTAACGGGTAACGCTAGTGCAATACAATCGATTAAAACCTCCCATTTAATGAGTAAAAGAAGGGGAAGAACTCTTTTTTATAGAATTCATAAAAAACAAGTGATTGATAATGTAGGAGGCGGTACCATTGAAAACAATCCAAAAGATGTATGAACATCTAAATTGGGCTAATCAACGCATTCTAGAAACCTTGCAAAATGTTGAAGTTGAGGACCAACAGGTAAGATTATTTTCTCATATTCTATATTCAGAACAAGTATGGATTACTAGAATAAAAGGAAAGGACAGTTCACAAATGCCCATCTGGTCGGATGGTGATCTAGAAGTCTGTGCAAAACTTATTAAACAAAATGAAGAAAACTTCAAAACACTTTTCGCTGAAATAGCAAAAACTGACTTAGATAACTTAATATCATACACAAACAGTAAAGGTAAAGAGTTTAAGACTTCCACACGAGATATTTTAATTCATGTAGCACTTCATGGTCAGTATCATCGAGGACAGATTAACTCACGAATTCGAGCAGATGGTTTTGAACCAGTGAATACTGATTATATTACTTTTGTGAGATAGATGTATAAATGTTTGCTATTTGAACTAAAACCAGCTAATATCTTGTCAATATTTTTCTCTTAACTTCTTGCTTCTAGAACGTCTAATCCCGCACAAACAGCAAGATACAGGGTGTATCGAAGTTGTTTGGAACCACGTTTTGTGATTCGATTTATTGTTGACGTAAATTTCCCGGACGAGTATACACTAGGATCAATGCCTGCAAACGCGACTAGCTTCTTCGCATGATTAAACCTGTGGATTTCCCCGATTTCAGATAAAACCGTTGCCGCGATTTTATTGCCGATACCGGGAATCGATTGAATAATTGGATATTCCTCTACTTCAGTAGCAAGTGCAACAATCTGTTCCTCCAAATAGGCTAGATGCTCTTGATACTGAAGTAGTAACCCCACAAATTAAGGCTTATTAGGTGGCTCTGATACGTTATTTTTTGAAAAGTATTGCTACTTGCTGCAGCTATAATGAGCGTTGCCTTTTCTTCTGCCCAACGTTCAGAACGACTTGATCTAAGACGGCTTGGAATTGCAACTTTGCTTGAACATACATATCCGTGATGGACTCAAATTGCCTTGTTAGAAGACGAAGATTCAAGAGTTGAATGCCGCTATATCAAGGGTTTATTTAAAGAATTGAGTTGCGAAAGTTGAGTTATATACTAAATTAATCCAAATCAAGAGAGAGAATTTTTACAAACAAGGTTGTTTAAAATATTGATAACTCATTTGCTTCCAAATGAAGTTAAAAAAACCTTGAGAGATATAAACTGTGATCCGAAAGATAAACACTTTGAATAAAGTGGCTTTCGGGTCATTTATATTTTATTCAGATAATCGAAAGCTAGTGTGGCAAGTCATTGATGGAATATAACCTACAGCAGCTATAAATCTAATATTTTACAATTTGTTTTCCGATATAGAACAATAAAGGGATAAATTAACTCATAAAACATTCACATCAATGTCATATAATTCGATAAATGTACAGCTATCAATTGAAAGGAAGGGCTAAGGAATGAGTGCTATGGATGAGCAAATATTCGCCATGCTATATGAGGCAGAGAAAGTAGAGACGGAAGAACTAGAGGGATTATCTGAGTCTCTTCCTGTAGAGAATGCGATTGAAATCATAGATATAACTCAGCCGCTTGTGCTAGTCGATGGAGAACGGATGCCTTTTGGCCGTAAGGAACTGCTTGATCGTAAGGTTAGTATGATTCTTCCAAAGAGCTTTCAAGTGATGAATCCTCAACAAGTAGCTATAAAGTACCCTTCTGAGCATCGTCCTTCGTTGATCTACACGAATGGGGCGGGCTCTATTAATCTGACCTTCAACTGCTTAGATAATCCGCTAACGGATGAGGGATTAGCTGGCTTAACTGAGGATATGTCGCATATACTACGTTTCAACCTGCCCATTCGTGAGTGGAAGGGTTCTGGTGTCAGGGAGAACGCGCATGGTGAGCAAATTGGTTACTCACTGTATATTTCCTCTGGGTTAAACGCTAATCTTTATAACGAGATGGGGTTTGCTATTCTCGAAGGGAAGACATTGCTGTGTTCTTTTAACTGTACAGAGCAAGAAATGAAGACATGGGCACCCCTTTTCCAGAGCATGATGGATTCATTACAAGTTATACATGGAGGTACAGATGCATGAGTCTTACTTATAACAACCTAGAAATACGACCCTATCAACTACTGAATATCCAAGAGTTGAATATTAGTAAGCATATTAACGAGCATACTCGAATGCGGTTCACGGGAATCATTCCAGAGGAACTGAGGGATAGCTATATCCAGACAACAGACGAGGATATGTTGATTAGTGTGCATCATATCAATGACGAAGGTGTGAGTAAGCCGCTGTTCAGCGGTCTGCCTGTTTCGGTCGAGGTGAAGGTGATTCAAGGGGTGTATACCCTAGAGGTGGAAGCCATTTCTCATACGTACCGAATGGATCAGAAGCGGAGATACAGATCTTTTCAAGATATCAAGCTGACGATCCCAGAGATGCTGAAGCAGATCGGTCAAGATTATGAAGGACTGGATGTCATCGATGAAGCATCTGCTAACGCCAAGATTGGTAGGATCGCCATTCAATACAATGAGACAGATTGGGAATTTCTACGCAGAATGGCATCACGTTATCGGACGAGCCTTATGCCTGCTTCACAATTTGATACGCCTAAGTTCTATTTTGGCATATATGAGAGCAGTGCGCCTGTTGAGCTGGATCACACTCGTTATACCGTACGTAAGCGGATGACTCCTTTTCGATATTTCACTGAGAATGAAGCTTCCTCCCCTGTGAATGAGCAAGATTTCATTGTGTTCGAGGTAGAGACGGATGAAGTGATGGAGCTCGGCGGTCATATTCAATTTCAGGGACGCAGTCTGTATGTTAGTGAGGCATATACGGATATGAGCGGAGGGCTTGTGCGGAATTGGTATGTTCTTAGCTCGCATAAGGGATTACGGCAGAAGGCGTATTTCAATGCTGAGGTCACAGGTGCATCGCTAAGTGGCAAGGTCATTGATGTAACAGGAGATCAGGTGAAGGTTCATTTTCAGATTGATGCGGTTCAAGATCGGGAGAAGGCTCACTGGTTCCCTTACTCAACGATGTATTCGGCAGAGGGGCATAGCGGATGGTATGTAATGCCGGAGATTGGAGACCCCGTCTCTATTTATTTCCCAAGTAGTCGTGAAGAAGAGGGAATTGGTGGAAGCGCTGTGCGTCAGGATAGAAAAGTTAGTAATAGCAATAAGCTCAGCAATCCTAATGTGAAGATATTCCGCACACCCTCAGGAAAAGAAATTCGACTGGCCCCAGATGAAATTGTCATTACAAGCAAGGAAGAAGCGGTATTCATTAAGCTAAACGATCATGATGGGATACATATTCAAGGTAGCAAAGGGGTTACACTCTCTGCTGGTGGGAATATCTCGCTGAGTGCTAAGAAGAGTATTACGATGTCCGCAGATGGTGAATTGAATCTAGATTGCAAAGGAAGTCACGTCCACCTTGGGAGTCATGCGAGCATTACGGGTGCCGAAGTCAAGTCGAATTAGCATACGAAGGTGGAGAATGCGTGATGAAGCGAGAAGAAGCACGAAGGCTTTTTAACGATGAAGAGATTGGATTAGAGCGACAACAGATGCTACAAGCACTAGACCTCTATCTTGAACGTGATGGTGAACATCTGATCGAGGCATTTGTAGCTTCTTTCCAAGAACTCTGTCTGCAGATTAGCAGGGAACAGCGCGCTGGAGGGAAAGGAGCAGTTGGCTATATTACGTACTCGATGCTGCGAACGGAGATTGCCATGGGCGGAAGTGCTTATCTTGTCGAGGCAACAGATGCGAACTGGTACCTAGATCGAACACCGATACAGGTTACCTACGATGGGGATTGGGCGCTGCAAGCATTAGATGAGATGATGATACGGTTGGCCCATTCAGCTAAATCCTATATGGGCTTAATTACGCCTATTGAGCTTGATCGAATTCGACTGCGGGAAGCTGGGGTTGTACAACGATATGTGGCAGCTCTTATTCGCATTGCCATGCGTGTGGCGATAGTAACTTCTGAATTTGCAGAGATTGAGAAAGAAGAAGAGTTTGAAATACGTGTTGGTGAATATTGTGATGCTAGCGTATGTGTGTATAGAGAGGATCGTCGCTTGTTACTAGCTTCAGATGTGAAGGCATGGCTTAACGAGAAGAATGCACATGAGTATACCTATCATGCCTTTGGAAGCTTGGATTTGTCAGGTTGTGAATGTGACGGGATGGATTTCCGTTATACAGCTTTTCGTGGAACTCACCTTGAAGGTGCAAGCTTCAAGCAATGTGTACTGATGGGAACGAGCTGGCAGTCGTGTGATCTGGTCGCAGCAAATTTCTCAGGAAGTGTGATCGCTGGAGCTGACTACAGTGGTAGTTCGCTACAAGGGGCGATTTTCTGTGACGCGGTGGGCATTTCCGGTAGGCTTGACCCTGAGTGGAGTGGTCCCGGTCTAGGAGGGGTTATCTTCCGCGGTTGTAACCTGAGGGGAGCAGACTTCGGGGATTCGTTGTTGGATAGAGCAGATTTTCGTGGAGCAAATCTGGATGGAGCCAATTTTCGCGGTACTCATATGAATAATGTTCTGTGGGCGGGAGCTTCCTTAGCTGGAGCTATGTTTGATAAGGATATGCTGCTAGGTCTCGATCTGAGCGAGACGACAGGGAGCCCAGAGCTATGGCATACAGATTCTGAAGTGCAGCAGCACTTAACCGCAGAGAAGGAGGGAGTCCATTGAGATTATTCCGACTTGAGGCGGATAAGCGAATGACCCACCGTGCAGAGCCTAAGGGGTTAGCGGAGAGTGAACGATTACGGATTGTAATGGAGACGCTACAGCAGTCAGGAAGGCAACTGGAACCGATTCAACTACCGATTCGTGAAGGTGAGGATCTAGAATACGCGGATTATCTGGATGCACCTCTTCCCCTTGTCTCTGATCGTATGCGGAGGTTTCTTGAGAAGATTATGCCAGGTCTGGTGTGGCGATCGGTGATATTAGCGGATATAAAGAGCATGCATCAAGCGGTCTATTGGCTACTGTCGCCACCTACGCTGAAGTGTCTATCCAATCAGAGCGAACTCCATATCGACGGTACGATGAAGCATCTGGTGCTGGATCAACAACGAGTGACCAGACCGCTATTTCAGGTAGAGGGCATACGGGAACGATATGTTTTTGTGAATCTGATGCTTGCAGAAAGCTTGCTACGTCGGGACTATGTAGGGATTACCTTGCATGCTGTAGAGCATGAGGACGAAGGAGGAGTGGATCAGCAGTGAAGCAGACAAGTGATGCGAACGATCTCAGCGTGGAGAGTGGAAGTGGAGATAAGAACAGCTACGTGGTGGCAGGTGCCATTCTTCAATGTGAATACGGTACCCAGCTAACGCGGTTGAAATTACCCTTTAGTCATGGAGTCTATGTGAAGGGTAAAGCGCAGACCCATGTAGCAGATTATGTGCAAGGCATTAATATAATATCTTTCGGTAATTGCGCTTGTGTACATAACCCGGCGGTTGAGAATAGCCAAATGGTAGATATTAACGGAGTTAAGAAGTCACCGTGTATTCCGGCGCTGACCATGCCATGGTTGAGTGAGAAGAGCGATGTACTCATTGAAGGACAGCCTGCGTTACTTAAGAGCTATAAGCAGAAGTGTCTGTACGGTGGCTTGATTCATATTGAGGACGATGGACAGAATCTGGATTGAATCTCTCATCCTATCTACACAGAGTGGAAGAGGAGTGAAAGAGGAAAGGGGGGAGAGAAAAGCTAATGAGTACAATTCAAGAGCAGGTGGGCTACGAACATATTCGGCTATACTGGCCGTATGAGGCGCAGACCCTGCAAGAGGTACGAATCATCCGTAAGATGAATGATCACGCCACTTTGTATGTCAGTGGAATATTACCTGAGGAGCAAGGGGAACAGTGTATCAAGGGTGAGACGGATCGTGAGCCTATTGCCATTAGGCAAGTGGATAAAGAGGGACGAGAGGTTAGACGACTATTTCACGGAGTACTCACAGATCTAGCGGTGCATCGTGTAAATGGTGTCTATCGGTTCGAGCTGGAAGCCATCTCACATAGTTCGCAACTGGATTGGAAGCCCAGACGTCGTTCGTATCAGAATGTGGATCTCACTTACAGTGCACTGTTGGAACAGATTTTAGCAGACTACCTCTATGCAGATGTCATCGATATGGCATCGGGTACTGCTAAACTTGAGGAATTCACGCTACAATATGATGAGACAGACTGGGCGTTCATCAAGCGTATGGCAGCACGGTTCGGGACCGTGGTTATTCCTGAAGTGACTGCGGCATCACCGAAGGTGTTCTTCGGTGTACCGGAAGGAAGACTGTGGGAAATAGAAGAGGAAAGCTCCTATCGGTTGAAGAAGATATTAGGACATGTCCGTTTATTTGATGAAGATAGAGATAGAGGTATAAATAGAGGTAGAGAAGAGCGGGCAGATCATTCCTGGACTGATGGAGAAAGTACGTATGGATATACGGCATACATCATGGAAAGTCACAGCCACTATGCGCTGGGAGATAGTGTAATATTGGGAGATGGCGGTGAACTTAAGGTCGCCGCTGCAGAGACGCGGATGCAAGATGCGGTTCTAACAACGACCTATCAACTAGTGCCAGAAGAGCAACTTAAACAACGCCCACTAGCAAATAAACGAATCACAGGTGTGACACTAAGCGGTAAGGTATTGGATGTGAAGCAGGATGAGGTGCAGCTTCAACTGACCATAGATGAAGGTGAAACACCCGTAGATGCAAGAAGCAAGTGCTGGTTCTCAGTAGCAACTGCATATGTAGCGGATGGACAGAGTGGACTATACAGTATGCCTGAGCGAGGGGATCTTGCGCAACTGTATATCCCAAGTGTTTGGGAAGGACAGGCCTATGTCCAAGGCTCTATTCCCCAGCAGACAGGGAAGATGACCCCTGGTGAGAAAGTGTGGGGTACTGCCGTAGGTAAGGAAGTTCGTCTTGGACAACAAGAGCTAAAGCTTAGTGCAAGCGAGGGCCTAATTATCTCCCTGAATGACGGAGACATCCTCATTGAGAGTTCAGGTCATGTAGCGATAAGTGGGGGAGCTTTGCAGGTTAAGGCTGGAGATAAGCTGAATGTACAAGCGGGACAAGCAATCTACCTGCGCGGTGGAAGCAGTAGTATGATTCTAGACGGCGAGACAGACATTAAATCTCCAAGCATCCAACAAACGGGTAGCGTCAAAGCCCCTGTCTTCGTAGCAGATCTACCGCCGATGCCAGAACCACCACTCATGACCATCGAGGCCTACGAAGCGGCACAGTCAGCCGCAACGACAACACCAACCATCACGGCCTCCGTCGCTCCGGACCAAGGGGCCTTGCTCAAAGTTGGTTTGGCCTTACTAGGCATGGTACCTGTAATAGGCCCTATGGCTAAGGTAGCCGCCACCAGCTTATCCTTAGGAATGTTGGGAGCAACACCGACGGTGGGGTCGATGAAGTCGTTGGCGCTACAGATTTATGGAGGATTCGTAAATCACCTCAAGGAGCAGAAGGCAGAGGAGAACTACTATTCCTCGATGTTCTGGGGAAAGGTATTTACTTCTGCAAGAAATTTGAAAAGCCCAACTTCGCTGAAGGACTTATTACTACAAATGAATCAAGTGATGAAGGAAATAGAGACAACCTATTACAACATACCAGAGAACGTCAGGGAGAGATGGATACAACAAGAAGAAAATAGAAAACTTCAGAAGTTACAAGATGAGGCAGATGCTTATAATCAACTGATGTGTATGGATACGAGAAATGGATTTAAGAAATCAATTGATAGTTTTGGAGAAATTGGCACTGATATTGTGTCGGCTGCAAAAGACCGGGGAGATAAAGCACGGGATTCAGCGGGTGACATGTTAAACTATTTAACGTCGGGTATACCCAAAGGAATATATGATGCCGCTGCAGAACGTACTGCGAAGAGGAACGACTCCTTCTTGAATTACCTTGATTATTTAACTATAGGACTTATAGTAAGTCCTATAAAAGGTACCATTAACCCAGAAGGAGGAGCCTATTCCAAAGAACACTGGTTGAGTAGCTTTGGATTGGCATCAACAGTAGTCGGAGGTATAAAGGTTCCCACTATTATGAAACCAAGTACCGGCGTTAAATTACCTAATCAAAAAGTAACACGACCAGGTAAGGTTGAGGGGCCGGGTAAACCTACAAACACGGTAAACGGCATTCCTAAACACTCGTTAAGTGATGTTGAAGCTAGACAGTGGTACTTAAGACAGGAGCGAAGTATTCCGAGTTTGATTGATTCAAATCTCCAATTAGAGAAACAAGCTAGACAGGCATTTGATCTGCGTAACAAATATAGAACAGAAGCAAGGGAGCTAATGTCAGATTTAGAAGGAGCAAATGAATTGTTTTGGAAAGAACCCAATAAATCATGGAATGAGATAATAGATATCGCCAAGAAGAAGGGTTACTCTGGAGATGAAATTTATAACTATATTCTTGGTAGCTCTCAGAGATCAAGAAAGAGTGTTAATCAAAAATTAGGGTTAGAGTAGGTGATGAATTTTGGGAGTCCGAATAGCAGAGGTTGTAAACCGATTTGAACAGTTGGAATTTTATTTAGTTGAGTTAGAATATTTTGATGATTTTGAAATTGTTCTCGGGGTTTTAAAGGACGATAGTTGTGATATAGTAGATGTAATAGAAGGAATATACTCACGGATAGCAGATTGCAATAAGAATGGTGTTGAATTCAATTTGGTATATCACGAAGATGTTGGCATATATATCTATTCTAAAATTCAATCAGAATACCATAATCAATTTATTAAAGACTATATTATTAGTATAATCCCCAATATTGAAAAACTACTTTCCGTTTAGACACGGAATAACAGAACATCAATATTTCAGGGAAAATATCATCAGATTATGACCCTTGTTTTGGTTCAAGTATGATTATAATTAAATATTATTAAGCGTTAGTTGTTGGGGGATACCCAGTGCCGAATGAATCCATCATTCAACCAATAACACATCTAACCCATGTAATACCCGTATAAAGATTTCGTCATTTCGTTTGTGCGCACAATAATGCTTGACAATTATAACCTAAATAACGCTAAAGCGTTACATAAAACAGGTCGATTATGGTCAGACACCACCATGATTGATCTGTTTTTTGTTACATTTGCTATCTTGCGGTTTTTTCAAAATTACTCGTAACTGTAGAATACCACATAACGATAGTGATACTGAGAAAGAAAAAAATCGCACCTTTCAAGATGGATAGCACGACAACTATAGTAAAGGTGTTATGCAAAGAATAGGACTTTGTCCGCAACTTAACTAACCCTTGCAACGATGATTACGGTACAGGAAAGAAATCTGGTGACGACCAGTCAACATATACAGGTAAGGCAACGTTGTAAGGCTAGCCATCTTGCCCTCTAATATAGTCCGAAATTCGTTAAAAAAATTTCGGTTGGGGGCAGAACATGAAAGACGTAACCAGCTATATCAACAAGATTAAGAGACGGAGCAACTTGGCATAAAACAGTAGTAAACGTTGTGGAGATTGATGTCCTCAAAATTGGTGATGATGTAACTAGTGGTTACCCAACAGGTAACGTTAATGCACCTCGCCCATCAGGCTGTTAAAACTTATGAAAATGAAAGGTGGGTTAACATGTATAGAGAATTGGATAATCTCATATCAGCCGATACAACGGTGGACTCATGGTACGACGATGGTTGTATAATTGCAAGTGAGATACTGTCAGAGTTCAGCCCACGAGATTGGGAGCAATTATCAAGTAAAGTGCTTACTAACTCATTAGAATGGCAAAGAAAACTAGCGTATTGTTTGGATAGTAACTGCAATATGTATGAATTGAAAATTCTATTATTGTTGATCAGTACTAAAGATGAGGAACTATTCGAGATATGCATAGATACTCTACGAAGTTTTACGACCCCAGAAAGTAAGCAAATGATATTAGACAATCCATCCATACTGCATCGAGTTAATGATTTGCTACCTAAAGCAGGCGTAGCAGTAAAGAAAATACTTGAAGAATTTCTTATGAAAATTCATTCATAAAGTATCAGACGAGTCTGTAAAATAGATTATATAAACTCCTAAACTTATTAAAATGTATGATTCTAGACGGCGAGACAGACATTATTCACTTGACCAAATAATGAAGGTTTTATAACTACTTTTCATACCGAGAGTGGTAAAATTTTTTGGAAGATGTTAAATGGCGAAAATATAAAGGTATTAATCCAAAGTAAGGAGAGAATATTTAATGAAATACAATTGTGTGATTAAGGAAATTGAAGATGATGAGGAAGTAACAATCCAGATTGGAAAAGTAACTATTACAGGTTTTGTAAATATTGGAATTAATATACCTAAAGATGAGGAAACAGAAGTTGAGATAGAACTTTATGATGATATTGAGATAGAAGAATCTAATATACATGAGAAAAGTATATTAAGTAAAGGCACCTTTTCTTATTCAATATTTGGAATTCTTGATATTGATAATGGAATTATTAGCTCAATATTAGATTTTGCTATTGATAGGGAATATTTATTTGAATATGGATTTCTTGATGGAAAATATGTTGAGGTAAAAGTTGGACGTTTAGATTTTTGTTTTGATTAATAGTAATTAGCAATTTGTCTGATAAAAAGCATATAAATACTTAAAAGTAATAATATTTAACTAACTTCAAAATTGTGATTATAGATTTTGTGTAAATTCGATAGATAATATTAATCTATTAGGTATAAATCATAACAACAAGATCGTACAATCACTTATTAAACCTTTAAAGGCTTATTCCTACTTGATTCATGAGTTAGGAATGAGTCTTTTTTTCATGCCCAAAATCGAAAGAGGATTACAATCGGGGTCTCTATTTAATACAAGTACTTACTCGCTAGTGTTGAAAATCCCTAGGACAGAAGCGAACAAGCACCTTTTTATATTTGCGAACAATAGTCTAGAATTAGGTAGTAACGAATCTGTGGTTGATTCACATAGAAGTACAGTGAATGGGGTCGAAATAGAAGTAATAAAAGGTGGAGATAAGGTAATTTCAGGATTCCCTACTGGTGGTGTTCACACGACAGGTTTAAACTAAATGAGCTATCTGTTTATTTCTACTAAAATAATCAGAAAGAGGTGACTAAATTGTATAAAGAAGTAGATGAACTTATAACGGAATATCAAAATTCTACTGATTTTTGGTAGGATGTGTAATGGTATCTGAAAGGTTATCGAAGTTCAGCCCACAAGATTGGGAGCAATTATCGAATGAAGTACTTACCAAATCGCTAGAATGGCAGAAAAAAATAGCGTATTGTCTGGATAGTAACTGTAATATGCATGAACTGGAAATTCTATTATCATTGCTTAGTACTGAAGATGAGGAACAATTCGAGACATGTGTTGATACTTTAAGGAGTTTCACCACCCCAGAAAGCAAGAAAATGATACTAGGCAATCCACACATATTACACCGAGTTAATGATTTGATCCCAAAGGCTGGGGTGGCAGTAAAGAGAATGCTCGAAAACTTTCTTGAAAAAATTCAATCATAAAAGTATCTGGTAACATGGCTAAGATAAGGTTGCACTCTGATTGACATTCCCCCTTTAGTGAGTAGGTAATACAACCAGGTAAGGCTGAGGGTGCGGGTGAGGGTAAGAGATCTACTCGCGCGGAAGCTTATCAATGCGTTCCAACTTAACCTGTGGGGAGAGGACGGACAGCAATTCGCACCGCTCGGCGATGCAGAAGGGGCTTTGATTGTGGTGGACAAACATCGGCCTTGGTTCCCTGACGGACGAGCTCCTTCCTTATTCGACACAAGGGTCATAATTGAAGGAAAAGATTCCGTCAGCATTTTGCTTCAAGACGATCTGTACGAAATAAAATCGACTTGATCGCCATGTCGTTTAAGTAATTTAAATAGTTAGGATACGATTTGGAGTTCTGTGCCATATGGAAGGTGTGTAGGGTGCAATAGCAACGATAGTGGGTGTTTTTGATACTAAAGCCTATGCTGTTTCGTATACTCCGACAACGGGTGGGAAGAAAGTCTTAAATCATAAATGGGTATCTATTTCATAAATCACATAGGCTTTTTATAGATAGTCGACATGTGAATGATTTTGATTGATTTGTTATAGACCAGCAGGATGTACACAACGTCCAGTATAAAGATCAGAATATACATAATCGTTAATAAAATGGATTGCGGGTAGATCGAATAGCAGAGGATGGAGGCGCACAAGGTGCCTATCATTTTGAAGTAAGCGATAGATAAGGATTGGCCTTGCAGCTCTTTGATCAATAGCATTTTTATGAAGAGGATGGACATCAGCAGATTGATGCCAAAGGCCGAATAAATACCCATTTTATCATGAAATTCAACTGCCATTCCATACTGCAGCAGAAATGCTATGACAATTAAGAAGCAGACAGAAGCATGAAGCGTGCGTTTTGGATATGAATTTTTTGAATAATAGAGAAATTGGAGCAGAATGATGCAGTCTAATAAAAACCAAACTAAGGTTACGATTTGCTGAAGCGGGTGAAACGGCATAAGAAAGGTAAACAGAAATTCCCAAGTAATGTTTGCACATATAGAGGCTAGGGGCATTCCACAGGATTGATCCTTAAACCCTTTATAAATAATAAGAATATAGACGATAATCCAAAATAGGGCAACCCCAAACAACAGAGGATAATATTCTGATTTTAGCGGTAATAGGTACTCCATATGGTGGCAATCGCATCCTTTTCAGAAAATTTTCGGCCATCAATCAGCTAGCTTGTCTATATATATGAAACAAGCAATCTATGTAGACCATAAGGGGCGCTGGCAACGCAGTGTCGGCATATGTACAAAATACGGATTTCTTTTAGTAAGTGATCATAGGTATTCGCTTGTGCAAAGTAGCCTTAATCAGAATACAGTAACGTAGAACCGAGGGGGGTGATTAGATCATGTCAGTTAAAAATGGTACCCAATATATTGAACAGATAAATAAGAATTTGCCCGATGTCTGGATAGCAGGTGAGCAGGTGAAGGGGACTATATCGGAGCATAAAGCTTTCAAGGGGCTTATGGTGACTCAAGCTTCTTTGTATGATATGCAGCAGGAAGACAGATGGAAAGCAAAAATGTCTTATTCTTCACCGTTGACAGGCGACCCTGTCGGACTTTCCTTCATGCAGCCAAAGACGAAGAAGGAGCTTGCTGTAAGAAGAGAGATGATGCAGGCTTGGGCATACACTCATCACGGCTTTCTGGGACGTGCCCCCGATTATATGAACACAGTCCTTATGGCGTTCTCCGCAGCATCGGGGCTTCTGGAAGAGAAAACTCCCCAATATGCCTCTAATTTGAGGAGCTACTATGAATACTGCCGGGAAAATGACATCACCCTTTCGCACGTGTTTATCCAACCGAAGGCAGGCAGGCTGTCGACCTTTTTAAAGACATTTGTAGAGTCGGAGGCGGCCCATGTGGTGGAAAAGACTAAGGATGGGATCGTAGTCCGTGGAGCTTTTCTGTTGGACACGCAAGGGGCGACCTCTGACGAAATTCTTGTATTCCCGCCACCATTCCCCTCAGCAAACGCCGAGGAAAGTCCTTATACATTCGCATTTGCAGTGCCGAGTAATCTCCCCGGGGTCCGGTTCGTATGCAGGGAGAGCTTCGTTGGCGGCGAATCCGCGTATAACTATCCCCTAAGCTCCCGATTTGAGGAGATGGATACGCTAGTCATTTTCGATGACGCGCTTGTCCCATGGGACCGGGTATTTATATGTGGGGATGAGAAACTGGCGTTCCAACTGGTCGATGAAAGCCGTTTTCATACCCATGCCAGCGCACAGATTATGTGTAAAAACATTGCCAAAACAGAGTTTCTATTGGGAACCATTGAAATGATGATCGAAGTAGCCGGACTGGAAAGCCATGACCATATAATCGAGAAGGTGACAGAGATTATCATCGCGCTGGAAACGCTCAAGGCGCTGCAGCTTGCAGCCGAGAAGGGGGCTTCTCCTGACCGGTGGGGCAGTATGCTTCCCAATCGGAAGCCGCTCCTTGCTGCCAATGCTTATTTTCCGAAAATGTACCCCCGTATGATTGAAATCATCCAATTAATTGGTGGGAGCAGCCTAATTATGATTCCGGACGAAAAGGATTTTGACACTGAAATCCGCGGCCAATTGAACCGTTACCTGAAAGGCATAGGCTTCGATGCCAAAGAAAATGTGCAGTTAGCCAGACTGGCGTGGGAACTGAGCGTCAGTGCGTTTGGAGGCAGGCAGACGGTCTACGAACGTTTTTTCTTTGGAAATTCCTCCACAGTGAATAGTCGTCTATACACTGGGTATCAAGGCAGGGAAAAGTTTAAGAACCGTGTCAAAGATTTTCTGTCTTAATTCCGCTATGCTGGCCGTGCATGAGAGAGGCATTATTTCTGCTAGCGAAGCTGTGACCAAGTTCCAACTACCAGACGTTGGAGTTACGAGGCAGGAATAGAAAAGCCCTCAAAAATAATCAAGAAAAGAGCGACTCTAAATCAAGAAGAGTCGTCTTTTTGTAATGTATTCATTTTTAAAAATTAATAGTTAATTAGTTACAGTAGTAGAACAGTTATCAACTGTGGTTACTGCTCGAAAGAGACAGTGGCTATTAATTATTCGCATTTTATATTTACAAATCTATATTTATAGATATAATATTGTGTATGGAACCTTCATTGATTTATAAAGCATTGTCGAACGAGACACGCCGTCAAATTATGCTATGGTTAAAAAAACCAGAGGATTATTTTGATGAAGCGAAATATTTAGAACATGGTATTACTTTTCGAATTGGCGTATGTGTAGCAGATATTCAGGCTAAATCGGGACTTGCACAATCGGTTATATCTAGTTATTTGTTAACTCTGCAGCAAGCAGGGCTGCTCCAATCTGAGCGCATCGGGAAATGGACCTATTACCGTCGGAACGATAAAACGATACAGGAATTTTCCGATTACGTCCGAAATGAACTTTAGAGGAAAGGAGGAGGTTTTTACGCAATCAAATCTACATATACAGATATGTAATTGTAGTTTGTTGTTCAATCTGATGGCTGAGTGGGCATAACCTGATTCGCTTAATTGATTGCCCGGCGCGTATTTCCAATATATTTTAACGGTGTGATTAATTGATTATTTGTTTTAGACGCTTTGAAGGTTTTTATGAATCTACAAATCTAGATATATGAATTGATGAATGCAAAAGAAATGGAGGATTTACATTGAAGAAGGTTAACCCTTTGCTTATTTTTGTACTAGCTCTAGGTGTGTTCGGCATTATTACAACGGAAATGGGAATCGTAGGAGTTCTGCCCGAGGTGGCTCGGAAATTTAATATATCGACTTCACAGGCTGGATCACTTGTAGGTATATTTGCTCTAGTCGTTGCGATCTCAGGTCCTTTCCTAACATTACTTGCATCCGGGATGAATCGAAAAGTCATTCTATTAATCGCTGTACTTATGTTCGCGATATCAAATATGGTTTATGCATACACAACGATATTCAATGTGATGTTGATATTCCGTATCATACCTGCTATTTTTCATCCGGTTTTCTTTTCTGTAGCTCTTGTGACGGCTGCCAAACTTGTCCCTCCAGAAAAAAGTGGAAAAGCAGTCACACAGGTTTTTGCCGGGATTACGGTGGGGTTTGCATTTGGCGTGCCTGTGACGTCATATCTCGCTGAACAAATTTCGCTGGAAGCTGGATTCCTATTTGGCGCAATTGTCAGCTTAATTGCTTTTGTAGGGATATTACTATGGCTTCCCTCCATGCCTGTTAAGGAAAAAATGTCTTATGGCAAGCAGCTTAGTATATTAAAAAAACCGCAATTATGGGTAAATATCGTAACGATTATGTTTGTTTTTGCGGCTATGTTCTCTGTATACAGCTATTTTGCCGAGTATCTTGGAAAAGTAACTCATATGAATAGTTCCTGGATTAGTGCATTGTTGATGGCATTTGGCTTAGTCATGATTTTTGGTAATTTTCTATTTGGAAGCTTTTTGCAAAAAAGCATTACTAAGACCGTTATTATGTTTCCACTAGCGTATATAGTAAGTTATTTACTTGTTTATTATATGGGCTCTTCTTTCATTCCGATGATTGTCATCGTACTTATTTGGGGGACGGTGCATTCTGGCGGGTTAATTGTCAGTCAAGCATGGCTTACAACGGAAGCGAAAGAAGCTCCTGAATTCGGAAACAGTTTGTTTATCTCATTTTCAAATCTTGGAATTACGTTGGGAGCTTCCATTGGTGGTTGGTTTATCTCTCAATGGGGAATACATCAGCTCATTTGGAGTGGAATCATATTCGCATTGCTTGCTTTCATATTGATTATGATAAAAATTAAAGTTTTTGATTCGAGAGTCACATAAAGATCCTTTTTTGAAGCACAACAGGCTACTATATTGGTAACCGGAGTATGGATTTGTTGAGCGTATATTCTGAAGCAACGAATGGCTGTAAAATTATTCCTGTCACAAAAGCACAGATGAGAAGTGTTATATAGGTGTAGACAGAGGTAATTACCTTTTTGAAAACCGGCCGGTTTCAAGAAGGTATCTCAGAATAGAACAGGAGCGAGACCATTGAACTCTACTAAACCTAATGATATGAGAAAAAAAATCGCTGTAACAGCATTGATAGTAACGTTGGGAATGGCAGTCGTAGGCAGCGGGTTTCCTACATACGTTAGTGCCGAGACTTCCGGAAAGGCTACTGTTGCCAACAGTACCTCTCCCATTTCAAATCCCATCTTGATAGATGCGGATGGGGAGGATAATGAGTCCAATCAAGTAATTACCCACGGCGACGTGACACTCAGCTTATCCAACGTTATATTTGACGGGAATAGCCTTGAGGTTACTGTCCGGAAGGAGGGGGGGACTGTCGGTAAGGAAATCATTGACCTAAAGAAGGGACTGGATTTGTCTGCTAATGGGAAACCGATTGTATATACTCCTAATCTGAAGTCTATACCGGGAGATAAAGGGGGCGTTTTGATCTCCTTCTCTAGATATGACAAACCGCAGCTCCCGGATCAATTCGTTATGACGCTGAAGTTGTACTCCGAGAACGTCAAGGAGCCGTTCACCTTTACTGTTCCGGTGAAAAAGGCTAAAAGTCTTGTAACATTGCAGCCGGGCACAACCCTAAAAAGTGGGGATTTCAGCTATACAGTAGACTATTTCCAATTGACGCCGATAACGATGATGCTCAAGCTGCACAGCACAGGAAAAGTTCCGGCAGCAGCTAAATCCAAAGATCGTTCCAGCAAGATGTTTTATGAAATTGCAGATGAAACAGGAAATGTACTCGGGGCAAGCATTTGGGATTCCAACCTAGAGCAACCGTCCGGATCAAAGAGTAAAGAAGACCTGATCTTTAGTGGTTCGTTTAATGCAGTGCCGAAAACAATCATCATTAGGCCATTTTCGTACACACTGGACGCTAAAGGAAAGATTCTGAAAGACAGCCAAAAAAACTGGGCCAAGACCTATCACAAGAAGCTGGAAATGAAGATTACAGTCCCTAAATAACAACCACTCGATGAGGGGAATTCACGCTGACGTCAGCGCGGATTCCTTTTTTATTTGGAAGGTCTGTGATGCTAATCTGCAAGGTTAAGAGTCGTATAAAGATGACGTGCCAGAAACGAAAACGATTTTAGTAAAAACAAGGATTTTCGCACGCGCGGTCTATTTTTTTTGTCGTTTTTTCGTATTTTAAGAGGTAATTTCAAATGAATGTAGAATTAATTTATATTAAAACTAGATGTGAGAGGTAGAAGATGAATCAATTAACAGAATCCTATATAGATAGTCTAGCACTGAATAGCAATGCAATTAAGAATGGTAAGGATTTGGTCAAGAAGGACAAGTTCTCCAAGTTGTGCAACTCCCCTGACCAGACCCTTATTTTTGGCGAGTGCAAAGGAAGTGGAAGTAATCCATACATCTGTTCCGTTGACTTCATTAAAAAAGATACCCCAATATTCCGTTGCTCCTGTCCCAGTCGGCAGTTTCCGTGCAAACATAATTTAGGATTAATGTATGCCTATACAACGGGTAAACCGTTTGAAACGATAGACATTCCTCAAGATATTGTGGACAAAAGGGAGAACGCCGAGAAGCGTGAAGAAAAGAAAAAAGAAGCGATCAACGGAGACAACGTCAAAAAACGTAAACCGAATAAAGCAGCTTTGGTAAAAAAAATATCTTCCCAACTAGAAGGGATCGGCATATTGGAGAAACTGATTCTAAAGCTTATCCAGTCCGGATTGGGAAGCATCGACAAGAAGATGCTTCAAACGTTAGAAGAGCAGGCCAAGCAGCTGGGTAACCATTATATCCCTGGAGCACAGACAGCCCTAAGGGAATTGCTCTTGGTGCTACAGTCCGATGATGACAGAGAAACAACCTATTCTCTCGCCATGGAGCGTTTGAACATCCTTTATTCATTGGTGAAGAAAAGCAAGAACTATTTGCAGAGCAAAATAGATAATCCGGAGGTAACGATGGATGTTGACTCCACGCTCGAAGAATGGATCGGGCATGCTTGGCAATTGGCGGAGCTCCGGGAATATGGCCGGGTACAGGTAGATGCAGAGCTACGACAGCTGTTCTTCCGCTCCTATGCGGATGATGCTCGGGGCGAGTATGTTGACGAAGGATGTTGGATGGATCTTCTGACCGGTAGCCTTCGCATGACACGAACATTCCGACCTTTCCGTGCCGCCAAATTTATCCGGGAGGAAGATTCATTCTATGATGTGCTGAAAGTCAAAGAGCTCTTTGTCTATCCAGGAGATATGAACCCCCGCGTGCGTTGGGAAGATGCGACGTTCCAGCAGCCAGAGCAGCACGATTATGATACGATGCGATCGCATGCATGTAAGTCTATTCCAGAGGCGGTCAAACTAGTCAAAAATCAGATCAAAACCCCGCTCGCTGATAAGCATCCGGTTGTACTTTTGGAATATGCATATATTGCACGTGATAGGGATGGCTTCCTGATTGTTGATAGACAGGGCAAGCAGCTGCGGCTTGCAGATTTATCATGGCTGAATCATCCGACAACACCTTTACTGTCGTGGTTGAACCGACAGCATGTTAGCAATCACGCAATGCTGGTGATGTTTGAGCATGACCTGGAGCACAATCAATTATCAGCTCAGCCGTTAAGCATCGTTACACGTGATCATATTATTCGTTTGTTTTACTGATGATGAACAAGATTAGGAGAAACGTTTATGAGCATAAATATACTGTTTGAACTGCAGCATGAGCTGCGCCGGCTGTACATAGCAGGAAGTGGAATGGCGGCGGGGGATTTGAGACTCGGTAAAATGCTACCGCAGCTGCAAAAATTGGGAGAATCCGCTCCCGTATTCAATAAATTTGCACAAGGAGTAAATGAGCTTCTGGCGTCGGATAGAGCCGAAGCAGCATCAAAGCTGCTCGAACTAGGTACACTTCTACATTCCGTCCTATACACACAGGGAAAGACAGAGGGGGCAGGAGAAATATATCCTTTGGTTGGAACGGAAATCAAAGCTGATACCTCTATCCCTTACCGGAAGATTGCTCCTTTGATCGAAGCATTAACGCAAAAGGGCCAAGGCAGACTGGAACAGATCCACCAGGCATTTAATGAAGGATTATTCCACGACTTTCGTGTGATTTCTGCGGCAGTAACCGCGCTGGATGACAGCTATGCAGAAATTCCAGAGTTTCTTTTTCACAAAGTGATTTCGCAGTATGGAGCCGATGCTCTTCCTATGCTGAAACAGCAGTTTCAGCTTCAAGGAGGTAAAGGACACGCTAGGAGACTTCAGTTAATTCATAATGTGGAGGGAGAGGCCGCTATTGATCTGTATCTCCAAGCTGCGACCGAAGGATCTGTCGATGTACGTGCGGCGGCCATTGAACTACTGGGGGAATACCCAGAACAGGAGCAGTTTCTGCTGGAACAAGCTGATGATAAGAAAAAAGAACTTCGACGAGCTGCTTTGTCCGCTTTATCCAAGCTTGGCTCGGATAAAGCACAGGACTGTCTGTTCCAAGCTTTGACATCCAAGGACCATGAACTGGCAGTAGAGCCAATCCGTCTGTGCGGATCGGATGAATTGATCCATCGCGTCATCCGACAAACGGAAGATGTACTTGCTGAGATAGTTGCAGGTAAAGAGAATGATGAGCAGGAACAGCACCTCATTTCATACCTATCAAGTATAGAAGGCGATTCATCGAATGAACTCTGTTTACTGCTGCAAAAGATACTATCCGTTCCTGCCTCTAAAACAGCTAAGCTGGACCGTTTACAAGAGGTAGCTGCGCAAATGCTTCTGGATCTGGATGATCCAGAGGCATATGCATTCACTGTTGGGCTGCAGCAGAAGTATAACCGCAGGTTCATTGCCTACAGTTTCCGTGCTGCGGTTCACAGTCTGCCACCTGAAGAGGTATACGAGAGGTACGCTACTGAGTTAAGCAATAAACGGACTTCGGCCGCTAAGGAACTGCTGCGAACGATGAGTATGATTTCGGTGGATATTACGGATCAGATGAACGGAAATTCTGCAATAGAAACATGGGACCCAAGATGGGTTCATTTGTTGATAAAACTGGATGAGAAAGAGCTTGTCACTCGGTTCGCAATTCATTCCGATTCTACAGTCATCTCATATCTTACCAAGCAGATTACTGCTCATCCGAAATTCCAAGATTACGTTACTGTCGATATGTTGCTGGCCCTTTTCCACCTCAGGGATGATAACGTGTCGGAAATGGTCATGGACATTTTGGAGCGAGATAAAACGAGTCACTCGTATTATTTAAACCGTTCACAAACAGCGCTTCTGTCCCAACTTTCTCCCGTTTATGCGGATAGACTGCGACAGTTCGCAGAAACAATGAAGTACCAGAACGTCAAACAACAGGTGTTGGATATCGCTGATACTGTAGCAGCCAAACCATCCTAATTGAACAGGAAAGGAACACAGATAATGACAAAACATGATGAACAAAATGTGTTAAGGCTTCCTTCCGAGAAATTGTACAGTGAGGAACTGGAAGCGTTGAAAAATATGGATAAGGACTCAAGGCCTGCAGGTTGGCAGCTTTCGCCAAAGGCTGTTCTTACGTACATAACCGGAGGTAAGGCGGGAGACACGGAAATAACGCCCAAATATATAGGGAATAAAAGGCTGGTCGAGATAGCGATAGCCACGCTACTGACGGATAGGGCACTTTTGCTCATTGGTGAACCGGGAACGGCCAAGTCGTGGTTGTCTGAGAATTTAACAGCCGCTATTCATGGCGATTCTTCCAAGGTCATCCAGGGAACGGCCGGCACAACCGAAGAACAGATCCGTTATTCTTGGAATTACGCAATGTTGCTGGCACAAGGTCCGTCGGATCAGGCTTTGATCAAGAGCCCCATTTTTCGGGCAATGGAAATGGGCGGGATTGCCCGGTTTGAAGAAATTTCCCGGTGCGCGTCTGAAGTGCAGGATGCACTGATTTCCATTTTGTCCGAAAAAACGGTGTCTATTCCCGAACTTGGTCGGGAGATGCCAGCAGCACGGGGGTTTTCGATCATTGCCACGGCGAATACGCGCGACCGTGGGGTGAATGAAATGTCTGCAGCGCTCAAACGGCGGTTCAACATCATCGTGCTGCCAGCGCCAGCGGATATTGAAACTGAGGTTGATATCGTTCGCAAGCGTGTGGGTGAAATATCGGCGAATTACGCGTTGACCGCGTCCCTGCCGGAAGATGATGTGGTGCGCAAGATTGTCACTATTTTCCGTGAACTTCGCAGTGGTATGACTATGGACGGCAAGGAAAAGGTGAAACCGACAAGCGGTGTTATTTCAACAGCAGAAGCGATTTCGCTGTTGACTGGAAGTATGGCGCTTGCTGCCAGCTTCGGCAGCGGGACCATTCAGGAGGAAGATATCGCCGCAGGACTGCAGGGAGCCATTGTGAAAGATGAAGAGAAGGACCGTCTTGTGTGGAAAGAATACTTGGACAATGTGATGAAGAAGCGGGGATCGTCATGGCGGAGCTTGTACAACGCTTGTTCGGAGATGAACGGATGAACGACAGGCAGCCGTACCATGTTTTCGGGATCCGGCATTTATCTCCTACGGGCGCTTATCATTTACGCGCTTTTCTGGAAGAGAAGAAGCCTACCGCAGTTCTAGTGGAAGGTCCCGGAGATGCAAGCGAATATATTTCGCAGCTGGTTGCCCGCAAGGTGGTGCCTCCGGTTGCCCTTTTGGCCTATACGGATCAGTTACCCGTAAGGACGCTTTTGTACCCTTTTGCAGTATATTCCCCTGAGTACCAGGCTTTCCTTTGGTCAGAACAGAACGGAGTTCATGTGGAGTTTATCGATTTACCTTCGGATATTTCGCTGTCTTTGTACGAAATGCGAAGAGAGGGAACAAACGGTAGTTCGAACAATAATCCGGTCAATGAAGCGGGAAATGGCAGAGACAATAATTCTGTACAAAATGCTAACAACGGGGAAGAAGAGGTTCCCCAAGCAGTTGGTAACATCCGGAGCTATGCGAGTACGCAGCATGACCTGTATGAGCAAATCGCTGCCCTTGCGGGAGAGTCAGATTATGAGTCATATTGGGAGCGGTATTTCGAGCACGAAGGGGAAAGGGAGACTTATCGGGAGGCGATACATCATTATTCCGCTCAAATGAGGGCAATGACGGAACAACATGAATGGGAACTTGCACCAGCGGAGGCAGCGTATAACGAAATTCGTGAAGCCTATATGCGTCGCAGAATCAAAGAGGTTCTCGATGCTGGACATGATCCTGATAAAGTTGTTGTCGTAACTGGTGCACATCATGTATCGGCTTTGCGGGCGGATTTACCTCCCATGAGCGACGTGCAGTTGGCAAACCTTCTGCGGAGTGCTACCAAAATTACGCTCATGCCATACTCTTATTACAAGCTGTCAACACAGTCAGGTTATGGGGCGGGAAATCATGCGCCCGCCTATTATGAACTGTTCTGGAGATGCCTGCAGCGTAATGAACTTAACAAGCTTTCCTCGTTGTATCTCACGCATATAGTCACTCATATGCGTGAGCACGGAACGTACCGTTCAACTGCGTCGGTTATCGAGGGGGTCAGGCTAGCTGATGCGCTTGCCTCGTTGCACAACGGTAGGTTTCCAACGTGGAAGGATCTGCGGGATGCAGTGGTGATAAGTCTCGGTAACGGCGAGCTGTCCGCTGTCGCTGAAGCTTTGGCCCGGACCGATATCGGCACAGTAATCGGTAGCCTGCCGGAAGGCGTCAGCCAGACACCGGTCCAGGACGACTTAAAGCGTGAGTTGAAACGGCTCAAGCTGGAGAAGTACAAATCTGTGGTAGCCACTGACCTCGAACTTGATCTGCGCGAAAATCGCCGAGTTAAGTCAGAAGCCGCGGCATTTCTCGACTTGAACCGCTCTGTGCTGCTACATCGGCTTGAGCTTATTGGTATCAGTTTTGCCAGGAAGCACAGAAGCCGGCAAGATTCCGCCACGTGGGCAGAACAATGGGTGCTCCAGTGGACACCAGAGGCTGAAATTCAAACGGTAGAATCGACTTTAAAAGGGGAGACTGTCCAGTTAGCGGCTGCCTTTGTGCTACATGAAAAGCTGCTGGAATGTAACAGTATCGTGGAAGCATCGCAGATTATCCGTATCGCTTGCGATTGCGGCCTACCCTCACTTATGGAAGAGGCCAGAAGGACGCTACAACGACTGGCCGTTGATGCGGGCAATTTTGTAGAGATAGCCACTTCGGCCTATGAGCTGTCTGTATTCATTCAATATGGGTCGATCCGCCTAATTGAGACGGAGACAATGATCCCGCTTCTTCAGCAATTGTTTTTGCGTGGAACTCTGTTACTGGTCGATACTGCACTGTGCAGTGAAGAAGCGGCTAAGAACAACATCAGTGCAATGAATGCACTGCATACGATTGCTCAAGAGCATTTTGATGTGGTTGACGACCTATTGTGGCTGCAGAATCTAGAAGAACTTTCCTCACGTGATGACCGGAACGCTATGATGTCGGGTTATGCATTTGGTATTTTGCTCGAACGAAACGAAGTGTCCGAGAACCAATGTGCTGCAGAGGTATCTAGGCGGCTATCTCCGGGCATTCCTGCCGATCTTGGTGCAGGCTGGTTTGAAGGCCTGGCTTCGAGGAACAGATATGCGTTACTCTCCCGTATCTTTCTGTGGAAGCAGCTCGATGAGTACATACTTTCACTGGAGCACGAGCAATTTCAACGTTCCTTGGTGTTTTTGCGCAGGGTATTCAGCACTTTTGAGCCAAGGGAAAAGGCATCTATTGCCGAACTGATGGGCGACCTGTGGGGAAGCGGAGCGATGGAGACCGGGGAAGTACTTCAGCAGCCACTTAGTGAGGAAGAAAAGGAGAAAATCGATGAACTCAATGATTTTGATTTTGGGGATTTGTAAGCTATGACGATGAATCATGAGGAGCAGGTAAAAAGATGGAGGCTGATTCTTGGTGCAGATGCTGAGCCGAAGCTACAATCATATGGAGCAACGTCCGGCCCTCTGCTTGATGAGGACTCTAGGCTGATGGATGAAGCACTGGCAGCTATCTATGATGGAACATCTGGTCACAGTTGTATGGACTCTAGCGGTTCAGGTCTCGCCGGGAGCCGGAAATCAGCAGGTTTGGGGGCGTCTTCCCCCAAGCTCGCCAAGTGGCTTGGCGATATCCGTTCATTTTTCCCGCCGGATGTCGTGTCTATTATTCAGGCAGATGCTATTGAACGGAAGGGGTTAAATCAGCTCCTTTTTGAACCTGAACTATTGTCTCAAGTGAAGCCCGATATTCAGATGGTGGCTACATTGATGTCATTAAAAGGACATATTCCCGAGAAAACGAAAGATACGGCACGGCAACTCGTAAAAGTGGTGGTAGAGGAAATAACGAAACGGCTCTCCGATGACATACGAAGGGCTGTAACTGGGGCGTTGAACCGGAGGCAGCATTCGCCGTTACCGTCAGCTTCTGGGCTCGACTGGAATACGACCATTCGTAAAAATTTGAAACATTATGATATGGACCGACAGCTGCTCATACCAGAAAAAGTTTACTTTTTCGACCGGGCACGCAGAAGCAAGGAGTGGACCGTCATTCTGGATATTGACCAAAGCGGCTCTATGGCGAATTCCGTCATCTATGCATCGATTGTGGGTTCGATTTTTGCCAGTATGCCTTCTCTAGACACTAGAGTCATCGTATTTGATACTGAAGTCGTCGACCTTAGCGAGCAGTGTGCCGAGGATCCAGTTGACATGTTGTTCGGTGTTCAGCTTGGAGGAGGAACGGACATTAACAAATCCGTAGCTTACTGTGAACAGTTTATTTCAGAACCGAAAAAGACAATTTTTATCCTCGTCTCTGACCTATACGAAGGAGGTAATCGATCTGAGCTGCTGCGCAGAATGGCAGAGATGCAGCAAGCGGGAGTGAAGGCAGTATGTCTGCTTGCCCTATCAGATCAAGGAATACCGGATTACGATGATTCTGTAGCTAAGAAGTTAGCGTCCTTTGGCATCCCGTGTTTCGGTTGTTCGCCAGACCGGCTACCTGAATTAATTGAAGGAGCATTGAAGGGATTGGACCTGAAGGAGATGGCTAATCGGATAGGAGATGCGAAGAACCTGTAAACAAGGCAGCATACCAGAGGTGATCGTGCCGAGAAATTATTGAACAAGGATTTAGTTGTGGCACGAATTCGATATTTTCTGGAACGGGGCAGAGTTTTTAATTCCTCATCTCGACAAATGGACGCTCTTCCGTTCTTCCTCAATGCATGGGAATTAGGAATCCAGTCCGGTGGTTTTCAGGAATAGAAAAGCCCTCGAAAATTCAGGGCTTTGTTAACCTCATGATGTGTATTCTTCTTAAACATTTGAACCAAGTGTAAACTCAATATTCATGCTTGAATCAGATATATCTGAAATAATTAACCCTGAATCCTTAGAGTTCCACTGTCTACTGGATGGATTGGTATTATATGAAAGTGCAAGCCCTTCAATATTACCGTATAAATCCCGATTATCCCCAGGATTGCGGTTATTCTCTAGATCTAGGTTCCCATCAGCTTGTATTAGAGCACATTGATAGTGCTCTGTTGGTGTAGCAGCTTGATATTCATTAGATCCATTAATGTCACAATGATATACGGCTAGCCCACTTGAAGGCAAATGTTTGTCCAGATCAACAGACGTTCGATTTTCAACAAGAAAATATTCATTTTCAATATCAGTATTATATTTAAGAATAGTATTGTAATCTCCATGCTGTACATTAATTTTACCAGTAAGTTCGTTAAGAATAATCTTATTTTCACACCAGCCGGCTAAGTCCCTTAAATATGAACAAACTGGCGAAGGTGTAAGACCATTATTGAGGTGGTTACCGGAGCCCATCAAACAATATTGTCCTATACCTTGGCTTTTTTCCCTGTCACCATCACGTTCACCATAGTCATACATATCAGGGAAGCGGAATAGTAAGTGTCCAGTTTCATGACAAAAAGTCCCTATACTTAAATCACTAGGGCCTCTTCCTAGACTGGATAGCATGTATAAATCAATTTTATAACCATTGTATTCTAAATCAGCATGTGAATTGTGCGGCCAGAGTTGTTTTTCATAAACTGTCCTTCCGGCATAAAGAAAGTTTACTGCATCAACAATCTTACTATTCGTGGAATCGAATTGTGACAAGTCGATATTTAAATCTCTTACTAAGATATCCATAGCATCCTTTATAAGAAGGTTTCTTTTATAATAATCAATCCCATTTGGGAGTTTTACAGGTCCAACTACGTGATTATTATAAATTAATTTCCCAGACGACATTAGTTTATAGTACTCACTTACAGAACAAAAGTTTCCATTTTCTTGATAATTATCTCCATTTAACATGTTGCTCACATCATCAACGGTAACAGAGGAAGAGAGATCAGAAAACTCAACTAAAACAGTTAAGCCACGAACTACACCTTTTGTAATGGATCTTCCTTCAAGTAATCCATTATTTGGTCCTATTGCCCTCATATTATTTTCAAAGTTTTTTTTCTCATCCTTTGGCCTGAGCTCGTTATATCTCATTGAAAATTTTTCACTTCTTATTGATGGATCCTCCTTAATATGACGAGTAAGATCTGAAGGTGAGGGGTCAGTGATGTCAATACCACTTGAAGAAAGTTTTCCGTTATTTAGATAAGCGTAGCAGTATTTTTTTAAGTCTGTATCATAAATGGTTGTATAACCATCAAGCGACTCATATCTAGCGTAAAATTCATCACCAAATACGCGAAGAGTTATCTCTTTGTTCCCATGGGTAAAGCTTAATACTTCTCCATCTATTTTGCTCATTAAAATTTACCTCCTGAGTAGTGATTTTTGTTCTTTATTATGAACTCACTTTCGAAAATCATTCTCAAGTCCTGAATTTTTTAAATACTAGAAATTTTTCGGATTTGTTGTGACGATTATATAATCGTTAAAGGGCCGTAGGTCGTAATAATCACCGATCAATTTTTTTTTGAAAAATTCACTAATTTTATAGAGATTATATAATTAAACGCTCGTGTTTTAGTAGGACGAATAGAGTCAGATGAGATTATTGCCGGTGAGTGGCGATTAAAGCCATAAACAGCGAATTGAAACATAGACCCGAAGATGATGCAACATCATCCTCGGGTCTATATGGTATAGATAGCATATTCAATTTTTAAAATTAATAGTTAGTTAGTCACAGTAATAGAATAAGACTAGTGCTCCTACAACTGGTACAGTTATCAATTTTTCACAATGTAACACTTCTTCATTTCAGTGTGGTGTCTGTAAGTTTTGTTGATCTGCTCATATCATAGCATGTCCTGAATTTACCTTCAATATCTATTTATGTTAAAATTTACATTATATATGTGTGAAAGTTTATTTCGAATACTTTTTTTCATCCGGGTTAATTTGATAACTAAAGGTTATAAACAGAATGTAGTCCGATTAATATCCGCAAAAATCGCGTTTTTTTATTTTATTTAAACATAGTGAAAGAAGATACGATGATAGCGGGAAAATATGCTTTGAAAAAAGGGGAACGAATGATTGTGCTGATTCCTCAATTGCATCGAGATGTCTCCGCGTGGGGAGAGGATGCCGAGGATTTCCGCCCGGAAAGGTTCGAGGATCCGATCTTGGCACAGCCGAGGGTATTGCCCGCGAGCTTGCGGATGCATCCCACTATCAAGGCTTCCAAAGTAAGGTAGCATCTCTGAACGATTATGTAGGGAAATTACCTACAGACGGCATTATTTATATTGTAACGGCGTCTTATAATGGCAGACCGCCCCATAATGCACGTAACTTCGTTCAGTGGTTGCCTGAAGTGGAGTCTGGTGAATTGGAAGGTATTCGTTATTGCATCTTGGGTTGCGGTGACCGTAACTGGGCAAGCACTTATCAGAGTGTTCCGAAATTTATTGACGAGCAGCTTGCATCCAAAGGGGCAAAAAGACTAGTCTCTCTCGGGGAAGGCGACGTCAGCGGCGATTTCGAAACACAGGTAGAGAGCTGACGTGATCAGCTATGGCCAGAAATCATGAGCACATTAGGATTGAGCATCAAAGAAAAGACAAAACAAGCAAGCTCTACTCTGTCCGTACAGTATGTCAGTGAAGCGATAGAAACGCCACTTGCCGAAACGTACGACGCCCTTTATGCAAAAGTACTTGACAACTGCGAGCTTCAAACAGGAGGGGGTGGACGTAGTACTCGGCATATTGAAATTGAGCTTCCAGAGGGAATATCGTATCGAGAGGGAGATCATTTGGGTGTTTTTCCTCATAATTGGAATGAACTTGTCGAGCGTGTCTTAAGTCGATTTGGATTGGATGGCAAGGACCATGTTATTCTGAAATCGACTGGACAGCGTGCAGCTCATCTCCCGCTGGATCGTCCCGTAAGCTTATACGACCTGCTGAGCCGCAGCGTGGAATTACAGGAGGCCGCGACTCGAGCTTGCTCTTGCTGCATTAACCGAATGCCCGCCCCATAAGCGAGAGCTGGAAGCTCTAATGGAGGAAGAGGCATACAAGGTGAATGTCCTTCAGAAACGGATTTCGATGCTTGATTTGTTAGAGAAATACGTGGCATGCGAAATGCCGTTTGAACGTTTTGTGGAGCTTTTGCCTCCTCTTAAAGTAAGTTATTATTCGATTTCCAGTTCTCCTTGCGTGCAGCCGAAACAGGCCAGCATTACAGTTAGCGTTGTGCGCGGACCTGCCTGGAATGGCCAAGGTGAATACCAAGGAGTTGCATCCAACTATCTTGCGGACATGCAGCCGGGAAATTCCATCGTGATGTTCCTTCGCACGCCAGAGTCAGGCTTCCAGCTTCCTGAAGATCCGGGAACTCCGATTATTATGGTAGGACCAGGGGTAGGGATCGCGCCGTTCCGTGGATTCCTCCAGGCACGTTGTGCACTCAAGCGAGAAGGAATGCAACTTGGCACAGCACACCTCTATTTCGGTTGCCGCAACGAAGCGGATCATATATACCATGAGGAGCTGGAACAGTTCCAACAAGAGGGACTTGTTACCGTACACATAGCATTCTCACGGATGGAAGGGCAGTCGAAGACTTATGTTCAACAACTGATGCAACAGCAGGAGCAGGAGCTAATTGGACTCTTGGATCAGGGTGGACGATTCTATGTGTGCGGAGACGAAAGTAAGATGGCTCCGGATGTAGAGGCAACCCTGCAAAAATCTTATCAAGAGATTCACGGCGTTAGCGAAACGGAAGCGAAAAAATGGCTGGATCGTCTCATGGTCGAAGGACATTACGTCAAAGACGTTTGGATGGGGGTTTAAAGATTGGCTCACGTAGTAGCTGAGACCATTTGATTCGAAAGAGACATGGTATTATCCCCTTTTAAGTAGACACTCAAAAAAGACCGCATGTTTCATGGGGGAAAGAGTGAACTTGGAGGGGATACTTTTATGGTGAAAGCTTATATAAAATAATTGGATAGGATTTACAATGATGGCAGCCTATTTGTGCTTTCTTTTGGTAGTACGATTCATATCACGCGTCCCATTGTAAACAAGCGCAACCAAACAATGCTGAAGATCATCTGTATTACATAAATGGCCAGACATACATATAATTGATTATTTTGGAGATTTGCGTACAATGGACACCCATATTAAAAAATTACGGGCTAAGCTAGGTAACGAAGGGCGATATATTCGTACTGTCATTGGTTCTGGCTATAAATTTGAGATGGAACCATGAGAAGGCATGGTGTTCTCCTTAAATTATTCGTTGTAACGTCCGAACTAATTTTGATTATTTTCTCTTTAGTGACAATAGCAGAAGGATTATTCTTTGAACGATTTTACAGGTCAGCTAAAATAGATGAGTTGGAACGAAACATGAGCCAATTGGGTCGTCAATATGGAGGTGTGTACTTGAATGAGATCGAAGCGGCACGGCTTCTCGGTCATTTTATGAATCATAATAATGCCAGTGTCGCTATACTGAATAAGCAGTTTGAACGAATGAGCCTAGACCCGTATTTTATTAGGCTGCAAACAGAGTCCACAATCATTACAATTCAAATCTCGTCAGATGGCACGATGACGCAAGACATTCCGACAGGACTTAGCACTGGTTATTTGCTGGTGGTGGATGGAATCTTTATTGGATGAAGAAGACACCATTATGCAACCAGTGAAGATACAGCAGCAAGACTTGAAGCTAAGAGAGGGTTAGGTCCGTGTGAAAGGGGAGATATCGGATCTATTGCTGCCTGTGCAGGCCCTAGACGAATAAATATATTGAGCAATGCGATTCGGCACGCCGTGGAGCACAGTAAGATACGAATTGAGATACAGCTCTGAAATAGTTTTATATAAATCCGCGCGGAATAACTAATTCCAAAAGTCGCATTTTGCGGTTTTTTATTATGTAGTGGTGATCACATGCGGACAGATGTCATATCTACCAAAGTAGAGGATTCATCACAGAATAAGATATGCTTTTTTATAATATTCCATTTTATGTTGACTCCTTACAAAGTTCTAAATGAGTGATGTGAAGTGAGTCTCTGTTTATAACAATCTATCAATATAGAAATATTATTATTTACTGTTAATGATATACATGGTATATTATGTAAATAAATTGAGATGACTGGGCCCTCATTTTAGATTTTAAACCCTAAATAGTAAATGGAGGTTTTATCAAATGTTAAATAAACTATCTAAAAAATTGTTGGCTGTTGGTATAATTGTATTTTCTTTGGTGTTCTCATCACAAGCGGCTTTCGCAGCAAATGTTCCTGACCAAGAATATAATGATGATTACTACTCAGCCCAAAAGCTTGTATATGGAGATCTAGCTGTGGGGAAGATAAATTCAGCAAATGATAGAGACTGGTTTTACGTCGAAACTGGTGCGAATGACGGGGGAAGAGAAATGACTCTTTTTCTCCAAACGAAGCCAGAGAGCTCCCATTCTATATTCGTAATTAACAAAAACTTTGGTGAGCCTGTACCATATACAGTGCTTTCTCAGGGTGTTGGAAATCCTGAGTGGGTATCGTTTAGGGTTGAGGCAAATGCTAGATACAACTTCATTGTATTCAAATCTTCCCTTACTGGTTATGATCCAAATGCTACTTACTATTTAAACCCTTGGCTATTCTAATAAAATAATAGGTATAAATAGGCTGTTCTCTTACGAGAATGGCTTTTTGTTTTGGAAAAAGAAGACGAAACAATGAATAGTGAATTACTAGCTGTTCTTAACCGTCAACCCAATTCTCTTCGAGTTCGTAAAGCTATTCGTTGCTCAACAGGAGGAAAAATCGGAGAAATACGATGAGTTGGTCAATCTGGACTCGTATTCTCTTGTAGGAACTTAAACTTCACATCCCATACTTAATTGCACCGTAGTAGAGTTTAACTTCTAATAGGAGCAATAGAAAAATTTGACGAATTACAAATATAAAAGAATATCGTAAAAAGATTTAAATAACATTATCGACAATCTTTGATAGACTTCGACACGTTGATTAATTATATGATATGAAAAGAAATGTAAATCGTTGCTATACCAACATAATCGCTGCTTTAAAGAAGCAAGCTCACCTTCCTGCTACTACAGTCTCGGTTCATACATCCTAACGCACAAAAAAGAGCCCATTTTTATTGATCATGGCACTCCTTTTTGTTTTAACTCACAAGTTTGCCTTATCAAGATCGAAGCCATTGCAGCAATTGATTAGCCTGGTAGCGTACGATGTGTTATGGAAGTTTTCTAGAATGAGTGAGTATAAGCTCTTGTGGGGCAAAAAAGTTCAGCTTTGGCTCACCTTAGGAAGTCCACTAGGTGAACCAGCAATACAAAAAGGACTCTATGATTCAAATGAGCCTGACGACGGCATGTATCCGAGAAACATCGTCAATTGGATCAATATTAGTGCCGAGGATGACTATATTGCTCACGATGGAGATATGAAAGATGATTTTTCCATGATGCTGTACAAGCAGTTGGTTGAGTCGATTGAAGATATTCCACGTATTTATACGTTTTGGAGGGACAACGAAGGTTCCTTCAATCCTCATAATTTTTTCGCATACCTCAACCATCCCACGGATTTCCGATCCCACTACACGACTATTCTGATACTTAGCTAAATCTGGTAAACGCCACTGAATAAGTTGTGAACTCAAACCTAAAGCTAACAACGGGCTGGCTAGCCTTGCGGTCTCGTCCGCAAACCGGACTACTTCCCCACGCGTAAATTGGTAATAATCCTCCATCGTATGTTGGTTCGCAGGGCGCTCTATCAAGCGCTTCAGAGGTTCATCATAATAACCGGACTCGACATAGAATTGACCATCTATTTCAATCATTTTCTTTTTTAGCTGAAGTGGCCATTTCCCCATCAAAATACGATTGCATATATCTCCATAGTAAACAAAAGAAATCTTGATTTCTTGCTGCTCCACCCTTGTTGCTGTCTCAACGTCAAGTCGTCTTAAGCCCGTAATCATGGACTTCAAAACTAGCTGCTTCATCTCCTCGCAAGCTGGTTTTTTGTCCCTGCCATGAATGATGATTAAATGCGTTCCTCCTCATTACCAAGCCTGTCACCCCCAATTAAGTCATACTATTAGTAGTATGTTTCATTAGTTTCCAAACCATTCATATTCGAATTCAGTATGATTTCCTTTAAGGCGAATACATTATTTACCGCATTTACTCTGCATAAATGTAATTGCATATACAAAGGAATATAGCGTTGGGGGAACTGACAACAAACTTATATTGGAGGAATAAACATGCTATTTGATCAAATTTGGCAGGCCGATATGAAGGGGAATGGACTCCTTCCTTTAATAACAGGGTTGAGTGACGATCAGAAGGATACATCCCCCTGCCTGAAAGAGGCTAATGAAAAATGGTTTCACTTCTCAAGCTGCGCTTGCTATTAAACTGTTGTGGGAGCGGGTCAATCAGCGACCTAAAGACGCCCCTTAACAACCGTGAATATTTTATTCAAGCTGCGGGTGAATTACGTTTACGTCTCTCTGAAGCTACTATCGAAGAGTTAGTGCGTGAAGTTGTCATTGGTTTTGAAAATTCCTCGTAAGGAAGCTTCATTTGCCGTTAGTTAAAGAATATCTTTACCAAATCTAAGAATTGCATATACATGTAATAAAAACTTCAGAGAGCGTAAGGGGAACAAGTAGTTGGCAAAATCACATGGAGGATGCGATAAATGCATCAATTAAAGTCAGAGAAATTCTGTAACTTTGAAATTGACACTTAAATGATTTTTGCACTAAGATTGTTGAGGGGAGATTCGTACATATGAATATGCTACATTCACATTTGGGGAGTAATCGTAACTATCCTGCTATTGTTGCCTGCTTGAAGACCATTCGAAACTGGCGTCAGGAGATCGTAATAAATGATATGAAAAAACGAGGTGTTAAGAAAATATGTTTATATTTTTGGGGATTACAATTACTTTACTGGTCATTTTTCTATGGTTTTATTTAACAGACCCTAGAAGGATAATCAATGGTTTTCTATTCAACTTATTTTTTTGTTCATTAGGTATTCTATGCATGTATTTAGCTTTCAGCTCAAATAATCAATATTTAATGATTGTTGCTGTTATACCTATTCTAATTATTTTCTTAATGTTTAGCTTTGGCCTTTTTGTGTTAATGATAGGAATGTTTCTGAATGCAAGGATTCTAACTAGAAAAGAGGGACGACGTTTTTCTAATTATTTAACTTTTATTTTTGGTATTTGTCTTTTGTTATTGATAATAATTTCTATAATCGATCCGTCTCGATTCTTATCTGATAAACTCCAGCTACTTTACACGGGAATGGTTTTTATTGTTTTATATTTATTTGTAAACTTATCTAATTTCTTAATGGCTTATTTTCTCTATCAATTCAATAGACCAAAATACAATCAAGATTTTATTATCGTTCTTGGTAGTGGATTGATTAATAATAAAGTTCCTCCACTTTTGGCTAGCAGAATCAATAGAGCGATTGATTTTTATTGGAAGCAAGCCACTGTCTCATCTCCACCAACAATCATTTTTTCTGGTGGACAAGGCTCAGATGAAAATCTTCCCGAAGCAGAGGCAATGCAAATGTATGCTATCGAAAAGGGAATTCCTATGCAGCACACAATAAAAGAAGATCGTTCTGTGAATACTTACCAGAACATGCTCTTTTCAAAACAAATTATGGATTCATTAAAAGGTGATAAATATAAAAGCATCTTTACAACAAACAACTTTCACCTTTTCCGCGCCGGGTTATATGCGAAACAAGCAGGATTAATGAGCCAAGGAATCGGCTCAAAAACAGCTTTCTATTACTGGCCAAATGCAATGATTCGAGAATATATTGCGGTTGTTGTAATGAGTCGGAAGCGTCATAGTATAGTAGTAGGAATTATTCTAGGATTATCTATAATAATGACGGTAATTGGCTATTTATTTTTTTAAGAAAAGCGGCAGCACACCTTTCAAATTTTTTTTATTCGGTATCTAGCAGGAGACGCTTAAGCAGGCAAAGTCCTCTATCCAATTCATCAACATCTTTGGCAGATGTCAGCGAAATGCGAATAAACTGAGCGGATTCATCTTTTTTGGCCAAGAACCGATCGGAATGATAAACATGGATACCGTGTGCTAAAGCATTCTGCTCAAACTGTTTGAGCTGATAAAGCTGGGACAGCGGAAGCCACCGAAAAAAACTGAGCGGATTTTCATGTGGATTAGTTATTTGAAAATATTTTTGATAGAGTTCATTGCGTACTTTTGCCATTTCTTTCTTATCTCTAATGATCCTGTCAGCAACTCCCGTGTTAATCAATTCTGTTATAACCTCTGCATTTAAGGCAGAAGTTTTTATGTTGATATTAAAGATTCCGTAAGTGATTTTTTCAACAAACGAATTTGCGTAAGCTATAAAGGCCACTCTCATCCCGGAACTTAGTGATTTAGCGATACTTAGAATATAAACAAATCTTTCTGGCACAAAATGTGAAACAGGTAAATAACCTTCTGGAGCAAGAAAAGAGTAAATGTCATCTTCTATCAAGATAAGTTCGTGTTTTTTTATAATCTCTGCTATATCCTTTCTGCGGTTCATATCCATCGTGACAGCAGTAGGGTTGTTACAGGATGGAACTATATAAATTCCTTGCAGCTGATTTGTTCTGCAGGCAGCATCTAACCTCTCCGGCATCATGCCTAATTGATCTCCCTCAATCGGAATGAGCTGGATATTTAATATGTTAGCGAGCTCAATAAAATTAGGATACGTATACGTATCCACCGCAATTTTATCCCCCGGGTGGAACAGGGATATTAAAATCAGCGTAAGAGCATTTTGTCCCCCTGAAGTGATAGCGATGTTCTCAACCGGTGCATCCATGGAAAATCTCTGCATCCACTTCCTGGCTGCCATTCTGTGATAAGGCATTCCCAGCGGATGTCTATAATCAAGTAATTGCTCCAGGTAATTATTATTGGCAATACTTTTGATAGCTTCTGCCACTAATCCGTTTGAGCAATCCAGTGGTTTTACAATGCCCATCTCTATATAATTTTGTCCCTCACTACTTTCTGCCATAAAGATTGCATTTCTCGCATTAGGAGTGACAAAGGTTCCCCTCCCGATCACCGCATAAATTAACCCTTTCACTTCACATATTTTAAAAGCCCTGGTTATGGTGCTGAGATTAATATCAAGATAATCGGCTAGCTCTCTTTGAGGCGGGAGTTTGGTATTAGGCGGCAGATATCCATTGAGAATATCATATTCTAATAGGCTGGCAATGGATCGATATAACGGAGAAACAAGCTGCTTTTTATCCGGTTTCCACGTCATCGGATAATGTTCAAATGAATTTACGGGCATCTTAAACCTCCTGATCATTGTCTTGCATACAATTATATCATTGAAACCATACAATTAGAGCGCTAAAGTTATGTATGTGATCAATTCCCATAAAAATAAGGAGGTTAATACAATGAAATATTACGTTGTAGATGCATTTGCTAAAAAATTATTCGAAGGGAATCCTGCCGGCGTCTGTATCATGGAAGAATGGATTTCGGATGATACCATGCTAAAAATCGCTGCTGAAAATAATCTTTCTGAAACAGCTTTTGCTGTCAAAGAGGGAGAGTGCTATCGTTTAAGATGGTTTACTCCAGCAGAAGAAATTGACCTTTGCGGACATGCTACTTTGGCAACCGCGTATGTCATTGCTAACTATTATGAAAAGAATGTAGACCAAATTACATTTCAGACAATGAGCGGGGAGCTTGTTGTGGTGAAAAAAGGGGATCTTTATGAAATGGATTTCCCTAGCAGAATGCCTGAAGAATTCACCTTAACGGAGCAAATGGTGGAAGCGCTTGGTGTAAAACCTGTAGAAACCTATCTGGGTAGAGATTTAATGTTTGTACTGGAAAAAGAAGAAGATGTTCAAAATGCATCAATTGATTTTTCCAAGCTTAAACAGCTGCCGGGCCTGGGTGTTTCCATTACGGCCAAAAGTCAAAAGTACGATTTTGCTTCTAGAAGTTTTTTTCCAAAGTTAAATGTGAATGAAGACCCCGTATGTGGTTCTGCACACTGTAACTTCATTCCTTTCTGGGCAAACCGTCTAGGCAAAAATGAAATGGTGGCGAGACAGCTTTCCAAGCGCGGTGGAACATTATACTGTGAATTAGTCGGAGATAGAGTGAAAATTAGCGGATCAGCCGTTTTATATGCCATAGCGGATCTTCAAATAAATCAATAAGGTAAGGGAGACTGCATACGATGAGAATAGAACGAACAATTGAAAAATTAGGAATTATACTTCCTAAATCCCCGTAAGTCGCGTTTATCGGTTTGCAATAGTTTGGATTTATGAGGTTAGTGGATCTTCTTCAGGAGCTACAATCGAAATGGATCTCGCTCAGAATTCTGAACAGTCCATACAAAACAGCTCCGGGAGGTATTTCCCCTAGAGCTGTTTAAATAGTGAATTTCGATTTTGAAATGACGGTCTTCATGAAATAAGGTCCGGTTTCTATTGAAAATCTACAATAATGGAGTTCGTACATGAAATACAATGCATTACTTTATCATGGGGAAGCGGCTTACCAAAGTCATTATCTACGCTTACATTCAGCGTATTGCCCAAGAAGAGTTAAAAGTCGTGATTCTCTCCGGAATCCGCCGGAAGCAGAACAACATAGATGCATCTTCATGTTAGAAATACATACTACTGTTCTAAATGGACAGTAGTATGTATCAATTTTGGGTTATCCAGTAAATTCTTGGACCCATTCATTGTTATAATAAGCAACACCGATACGGGTATAACTATTATTCATTATATTTGCTTTGTGGCCTGGGCTATTCATCCAATCCTTCATAACCTGGGTAGGGGTGGTTTGCCCTTTTGCGATGTTTTCTCCAGCGGAATTGAATGTGATCCCGAATTCCTTCATCATATCGAAGGGGGATCCATGTGTTGGAGAATTATGATCAAAATAATTATTGTTGTACATGTCCTTTGCCTTAACCATAGCCATATTTGACAATTCTTCACTCATACTCAGGGAACTTAATCCTGCTTTGGACCTTTCTCCATTTACTAAATCCAGAACCTGCTGTGCGAATTGGGATGAATCGTTTTCACCTTCCTGTGCCTGTCCTGTTGTACTTGTCGGGACTTTTTCTCCAGGATTTCCGGCCGGTGTTTGAATCAGACCCAACAAATCCGAATGAATTCCGTTTTGTGCTTCTTTTGTTGTAATCCTCGATGTAGTTGTTGATGATGCTTGTGTTATAACAGGAGTTGGTGCAACAGTATGAACATGATTTGAAATTCTTGTTTGCTTAGGAGTCACTTGCTTTTGCGTCATATTGTTATTGGCCATACAGCCTGTCACCAGTAATAATACTGCTAATACGATAAACTTTACCATAAGCCAACCTCCCTGGTCCGTCAAATTAGTGAAGTTACAGAATTAAGATTTCCTGCTTGCCCTTTATTTATTCCTTATTTTCGTTTTCTCCTAGCTGTGGCTTTGTCACCTCCATAGAATCGGAGGAGTTTGAACCGAATGGCTTTTACACTATGATTTTATTAAATCGATGGAAGAAAGACATATAGAAGCACATCAAGGATATTGGCAAGAGCACATGAGAAAATCCGCACAAGATGGCGTCTATACCCACAACTTACGAAGGAACAGAACAGCAGCATTCAGCATTCAATGCCCAGCGTTGTTTATTACAGGGGAACTTGACCTGGTTATCGGTGAGGAAAAAGTCAATCAACTGGCTTTACTTGTCAAAGGATCAAAGTATCTCGTTGTCCCCAACGGAAGCCATAGACCGTCAAACGAAACCCTCGCCAATAATTGGCGGAGGTTTTGCCACTGTTGAATTTGAAAGGAAAGATATAAATCCGATAGTATACTTATGTACAAAACAGGAAACTATCATATTACTATAGTTTTATATTTTGCAAGCTGGGATCTAAATACACTCATGACGAATATTATCCTCCAACGGGGTTAATCACCATATGAGCTTAAAAGAGTAAAGGAGGAGGTATTCTTTTATGGCAGAAATCGTAAAGGTATTTCGGGAAACACTTTTCGGTATTCAAGGCAGATAAGAGGCTTTCCTTCAGTACATCTGGTTTGATGAATGTGACTCTATCAAAATTGGAGCGACAAAACCCCGACGTCTGTCCATTTGGCTGAAAAATCCTGCTTTGTATGTTCATAACATTGACTCTATTCATACTTATCGTTTATATTACCTCTATGCTTCAATGCACAAAAGCCAAAAAGCGAAAAAGCCAAAAAGCCAAAAAGCTTAAAAGTGAAAAAGATGATAATCCTATGCTAAAAGATATATAGAAGCGAATAAGGATATATGAATCTTCTACCGCCACAACAATGGATAAGGAGCCCCATCATCATGGACCGACAGCTTAATTTCTCAAAAAGCATCATTCTCATCGTCTTTATTCTAGCAGCTCTATTTGTATCGATCTTTCTCTTAAAAGCGGAACCGCATCTCCCACTTCTCGCAACAACCGTTGGCACAGCCACTCTATTGCGCTTATTCGGCTTTACTTGGAAGAAGCTCGAATCCGCCATCATTCAAGGTATTCAAACGGCCATTATGCCGATTCTCATCCTCTCGCTCATCGGTATTCTGATCGCCGTATGGATGATGAGCGGTACGGTACCGACGATTTTATACTATGGTATGGATTATATTGAACCGCATTATTTTGCAGTGAGCGCGTTATATGTCACCATCGTCGTCTCAATGTTCACCGGAAGCTCGTTCACTACAGTCAGTACGATCGGCGTCGCCTTAATGGGAATTGCTTTAACGACGGGTGTTTCTCCAGTCCTGGCGGCTGGAGCGATCATCTGTGGGGCTTGTTTTGGTGACAAAATGTCGCCATTATCCGATACGACGAATTTTGCTCCTGCGGTGGCTGGCATATCCTTATTCACACATATTCGTAACATGGTATACACAACGGTTCCGGCGCTTGTCGTGACTACTGTCTTTTTCCTGCTCGCGCCAAAAACCAATACCATCGATTTATCATCGATACAACAAATCAAGCTTGCATTGCATGACGGATTCCATATTCATTGGTTAACGTTGATATCACCTCTTGCTGTTATTGCTTGCTCTATCAAGAGGATTCCGATTATACCGACGCTAGTCGTCGGTATTGTCACCGGACTTCTATTGACCGCCTTGATTCAGCACCAGACGGCAATTGATGTCTGGTTCAGTGTGATGCAGAGCGGCTATAAGAGCTCTATCGCCAACGAAACGGTCGCTTCCATCGTAAACCGCGGCGGCTTGCAATCTATGATGTGGTCCGTATCTCTGATCTTAATCGCTTTATCATTAGGAGGATTGTTACAGCATTGCGGCGTCATCGAAGCCTTCTTCCGTAAAGTCATTCAACCACTGAAGCGTAACAGCAGTATTGTCCTCATGACAGGTGCATCATCTATTGCGGTAAACGGCATGACCGGCGAGCAATATCTCTCTATCCTTTTGCCCGGTCAAATGTTCAAGGATGAGTATACCCGTAGAGATATTCCAGCGAAGACCCTGTCCCGTACGCTGGAAGATTGCGGTACGCTCGTTAACCCATTGATTCCATGGGGCGTCAGCGGTGCCTTCTTCGCATCTACACTTGGTGTTCCGGTTATCGAATATGCACCCTATGCAACCTTCTTGTGGTTAAGCCCACTATTCACGTTTGCCTATGCCTTAATACCAAAATTGCAGAGGAATTCGCTTGGTAAGGATAAAGTGATTTCAAAATAATTACTGTAGCCATCGGTCTTATCTCCTGAATATTGGGAGGTAAGACCTTTTTATTATTGCGAGATTGAAAAAAAGATACAGAAATATGAAAAGATCGCCCGAGACCGGAGGGGAGAAAGCGTACGCAATCGCAGTCTGCGCATTCAACAGAAGGATTTTGACGAGGCAGGTAAAAGTAAAAGCCTGAGAAATCAGACTTTTTTATATTTATGTAGGCATAATAATGTCAACGAAAATTGCACTATTTTCCCCATATTATAGGAATTTTATATAAATATACATACATTGTGGCGTTACTTACTATAGGAGATAGTTGCATTTTTTTGATCGGGAAAAGTCCATCGATATCGACGAACTTAACTAGTGACTAGCATAATCCATAATATCCCAACAGTTGCCGAGTTGATTGGTAGAATGGTCAATGACGCAATGCGTATTTGTAGAAAGTGTGGGGCTTTATAGCTTCTATTCGTGTAGACTTAGCCTTTAGGTTCTAACTTGTTATTATCTTAATGTGTATTCATAGCAGATTTGATTGTCTATCGGATTTCAGATTGAAATAATAAGCGAGTATTATACTTACATGTAGTATTCGCTATACTAGAAAAAATGATTTAGGGAAGGGATGTAATCATGCGGAAAGTCATCGTCATTGGAGCAGGAATTCTTGGAGCATCGACTGCATACCAGTTAGCAAAAATGGGGGCAGAAGTTTTTATTGTAGACCGCAAGGATCAAGGACAGGCGACGGATGCCGCTGCTGGCATTATCTGTCCTTGGCTATCACAAAGGCGCAATCAGGCATGGTACCAGCTGGCAAAAGCAGGCGCGCGTTTTTATCCAGAGTTGATTAAGGAACTCGAAAGCGAGGGCGAGACAGACACAGGCTATGCTCAAGTTGGTGCGCTTTGTATTCATGATGATATGGAGAAAATCAGAATGATGGAGGAGCGGGCATATCTACGAAAAGCGGATGCACCGGAAGTTGGTGAAATTACAAGGCATAATGAACAAGATACACATGAGTTGTTTCCTTTGTTAGCGGAAGGTTATCATTCCGTACATATTAGCGGTGCCACCCGCATAGATGGTCGTGCACTTCGCGATGCGTTGGTCCGATCAGCACAAAGAAACGGGGCCGTCCTAATCAATGGGGATGCCACGATTAAATATCAGTCAAATCGTGTTACAGGCATAACTGTTGGGGAAGAAAGCTACTCAGCTGACAAAGTCATTGTATGTGCAGGTGCATGGGCAAATCAACTGCTGCAGCCTTTAGGCATTGACTTTAAGGTTAGTTATCAGAAAGCACAAATCATGCATTTACAGGTTGCAGATCGACAAGATACAGGTACATGGCCTGTCATCATGCCGCCTACGGATCAATACTTGCTCTCTTTTGATAATCAGAAAATCGTTATAGGAGCGACTCATGAAAATGAAATCGAAGGGTATGATACAAGGGTAACAGCAGGCGGAATGCAAGAAATACTGAATAAAGGCTTAGTGTTGGCACCTGATTTAGCAAACAGCACTCTTCAGGAAGTAAGAGTCGGCTTTCGTCCGTTTACCCCCGGGTTTCTCCCGGTGATTGGTGCTGTTCCCGGTTGGGATGATCTTATAGCGGCTAACGGACTAGGAGCGTCCGGATTAACGATGGGTCCCTTTATTGGAAGTCAGCTTGCAAAGATGGCACTAGGAATGGATCTGGATATCAATTTAAATGACTATGAAATTCGAAAAGCAATAGAATGAAAAAGAAAAACAAATCTGGGATCTGGGATGTTTTCATGTTGTGGAATATTTTTGCTTTTTGAATTATTCTAATTATTTAGTAGAATGAAGTAGTAAAAAAAGGAGGCATACAAATATATGTATCGTAAAGTGGAAGATTTTATCCTGGACTGGAATGAATCAGTTGCTGGGACAGTTAGTGTGTTTAATGCAATGTCAGATAACAAGCTAGACCAAGCCATCGTAGAGGGACATAGTACACTTGGTTGGTTAGCATGGCATTTAACAAATGCCCCTGTATTTTTATCTAAATTTGCAGGTTTTGAAATCCCCCTAGTCGGCAACCCAAAAGAAGTACCAACTTCTGTCAAGACAATTGTAGAGGCATATGAAATAATGGCTCAGGCTTTATCAAATGCTGTAAGTAACACATCAGATGAGGCATTATTAGAAGAAGTCGCTGCATTTGGTAGTACGACAACACGTAGTCAAATTTTACGTAAAATTGTTGACCATCAGACACATCATCGTGGTCAAATGACCGTCTTATTACGTCAAGCAGGTTTACCTGTTCCTGGTGTAATGGGTCCAACAAGAGAACAGCATTAATATGAAGAACAGTGGCACAAGTCCGAATAAGGATATGTGCCACTTTTTATTACACTTATGACGATGCTACGCATAGAGCATGGAAAAACAGCGAGAACCAAGCACTTTCCTTTACTAGGGACAGTGCTTGGTCTGTTTGCTGCGCGGGTATTTTTCACTTAGTTTAGTAGCGTTGAATTGGAAGGCAATGATAGTGCTTTTTCAGAACTTACATGTTCTAATTCTTAGACAGCTATTATGACGTCTTACGCGTTAGATGGTGGAGTCCAAATGTTCACTATTTCTTTTCTTATTAGTGTTGCTCTTATCCTTCGGTAATTCATTCTTCGTAATCATCTTTTATGTAAATAGATAAAAAGAAAAAGGAAGACCTTTTCTTGTAGAATTGAGTTACCACACAACAATTAACAGAAAGAGGTCTTCCCTATGAATCATTTCACAGGCCGATGTCAGCGAAATGCGAATAAACTGAGCGGATTCATCTTTTTTGGCCAAGAACGGCAGGGACTGGTTCGGGTAAAATGGTTCAATAACAAGACTGATATCGAACCAGATACTTGGGAAAACTTCGAAAACTGAGAGTTTACGGCAAAGGAAGGAAAGGATGCTGACGAGGGCAGCATTTGCATTGGTCTTTCTATGGCTCACAGCATAAAACCAAGAAAGATAGATAGTGATGTTCAGAGTGTGATGAATAATGGCACATGATTTCGGAGTCAATTTTACAAACAAATCGTTTAATAAGCTTCTAAGTGACTAGAATGTCACTTATCAGTCACTTGAAAGTCACTTTGGGCAGATATACTAAATTTATCGACAAAATGAGGGGATTGTGGGTGGTGGAGTAGTATGTGTGGCTAAGGATTCGTAGAGCTAGTAATGTGAATTTCACACTTATTAAAGGAGATGTTATGGAAGTGAAATTACGGAAGACCCTCTTTGTAGGAACCATTTTGTACACGTTTTTAATATTATATTTTTTGTTTTTTGCTTTTAATAGAATAGAACATCAAACCAGTGAGTATGGATACACATTTATGCTTATTCCAGAAGGTGTTCCGCTTCGTTTTCCAAACCTGTATGACCTATCATTTTCGTGGATTTATAGCTTTGGAAACATCGCCGCTTTTATCCCTTTTGGCATATTAATACCCTTGTTATATCGCACACGTTTTGTGAAGTTCATATCCGTATTTGTCTTGGTTATTCTCGTTTTGGAAACACTGCAAGCTTTAACATATCTTGGTTCCTTTGATGTAGCTGATGTCATGTCAAATACGTTAGGTGCAACTATAGGGTTTTGCGCATACAAGGTAGGGTTTTCTTCGAAAATTTCTTGGAAAAAGATCATAACTTCGGGGTTAACTGTTGTTGTTCTATTGATCGGAATCATGGGAATCTCTGAGATGATTGATTATGCTATAGAGAAAAGAGAAGGTCCTATTCAAGCTTTACATGATGTGAAAGAAGTTACAGGAAGCATGCCTTTGACAGAAAATCTTCCTAGTCTCACCGTAGCAGGCAAGGGAATAGAGCCCAAAATGAACGTTTATAGCAGTGAAGGTGAATTAAGCAAAAAATACACCTACATCCTAGGGAACAAAAAAGATGTATTGTTTTATTCCTATTACGGTATTCCCGACAAGGGTGAAGTTGAAATAATCGTAGATGGGCAAAAAATAGCTCAGTTAAATGCTCAGTTAAATGACCAATATTATCAAGAGGCAGAGGGTTTGGTGGATCGGCATTTTGAGAAGATAAATGAAATTACGATTATAGTTTCCGGGAACGCTAAGCTGTGGGACGTTGGATTCAGTGAAATGAAGCACTGGTGGGAATGATAAACAAGCCCGTTAAAGGGTTTTAGACGCGACTACGAGGAACTATTTGTTTACAGGCTGATCTTTTATTTATTAAAGATCAGCCTTTTATTGTGCTCTGAATAAAAGAGAAGAGGCAGTAAGGATAATTGGAATAGCAAGAATTTATTCCATTTGCCGATTGACTGATTATATTTATTTCTTTTATCTTGTTTTTCATAACAAGACAACCGAATGCAGGGACGCCAGCTCCCACTCTTCGATGATTAGGTATTTTTCGAATGTAGTGTGCTTTTACACACTGTTTACTAAAGTGGATAATATCAAAAAAGGGGTCCATTTTTTATCACATTGGAAAGGTCCACACGTATATCAAGATTTTGAATATTAGTATCTAAAGCGTGGATGATCAAACTTTAATACTAGTTTCTTTTATTTATTGATATCTTTTGTTCAGTAATTGCAAAGAGGAGTAGATTATTGTGTCGTTAAGCGATTGATTCTACCCCCAAGGATGTACCTTAATTATATAGAAGAGGTGGCACGGGTGATGGGATTATTATAAATATGATTGAAAGATAACATATGAAAGTATTTAAATAGTATTTAAGGGTGTAGGAAATTGGAATAGTATGGCTTCGTTACTTTAGACAAAAGGAGAATCCGGATATATGGCGATTTTATCAACAGGACCAATAGAAAATAATTATGTCCGTGGTGTTCGGCCCACTCATCGAGTTATGGTGAAAATTGATAATCGTGATGCTGTTAATTCTTCTACGGTAATGATTCAGGGTTTCTATCTAAATGGGACAAGAACGTTGTATGTGCTTGAAGTTATTAATGTGAATTCAAATGAGGTGATTACAAAAGATTATTATGCTGATTTTAATTCATTTGAATTTGTTTTTAACACTGGAAGTGTCGCAGAAGATGAGACTCAAGTTTCAGTTTGGGGTAAAGATTCAAAGGGTCAGTTAGTGACAGCTCATCGTATTATATCTTCCGAATTACTTGTAGCAAAAGGTAAGGAAGGAACTGGAGATACGGGAGCCAATGGGGATACGGGAGCGACTGGAGTTACAGGTGCAACTGGGGATACGGGTGTAACTGGAGTTCAGTATCGACCGATAATTTGAACGGTAACATCCTTGCCCCTTTGTCAAGTGTTGATCATGTAGATTTAACAAGTTGGGTATATAAAATTCAAATTTACCAATGGAATTCCTGCTTCTGGCACACAAATTACCTTCAAGTCTAAGGTCGGGCACACTTGGGATTCGACATCTTTAGAAGTAAGTGGATTTACAATGAACTCGCAGGGCGTATTTGAATTAGGGTTTTCAACAGAAACTAGTTCAAATAAATGGAGACAAGAAGGGACTTTTATAATTAAATTTTAAATTCATACAAAGGATGGATGCTTGAAAGAGTATCTATCCTTTGTTTATTTTGGAGGTGGCTGCTATAAAAATAGGAAAAAATTATAGTTTACATGTTTATTTTAATTGCAGGCCTATCAGGGATGTTTTATATTATGCAACATAAATATGATAATAAGTCATTTTTACTCATTACAAATCAATAACCAAATGCCCATTAAAATTACTGGTTACAAATCTGGGCAAATGGAACTTCAAAAGCAAAACGGTAAATCGATCAACGAAAAGGTTGTTCACTTTGCAGATCTTGGGGGCGGCTCTAATCAAAGCCCGTAGCGAAGAAATCGATCCGTTTGTTGCACTTGAAACTGTCATGCCGTGGGATATCATCTCGTCGCAGCCCTTGTCCGAATCCGGCAGATCAACACGATAATTACCCTGTCATTCAAGTTCAAAAGATACAGTGACAAGTTCAAGGCCAAACGGAAGCCAAGACTGTCAATGGAAGTGTATAACCTTTGAAGGATCAATCTAGCAAACGGTTAGGCCGCGGTTTGACCTAGAGCCTCTGCAGGGTCCGGTGTTCTCGCAATGGGCGAAGCGGCTTAAGAAGCCTCACTTGCTCCGTCGGTCACCCTACCCCTCAAACCACTTAATGCATTTGAACGCGCTCAGGATAACATACAGTGAGTTGCAGCAAAAGTTGTCCCCGGTTATACACCTGTGAGGCTGCCGCGGGAATGATCGGTAGCCCCGTTACGCTATTGGCAGTTTATCTTGATCGTGTTATTTTTGTTGCAAATAAAGGGAAAACGAGAGTTCTAAAGAATATTGGTATTGATGCAAATATATATTGTTGAGAGGAGTTTGATCATGATTAGTGAAAAAAGCAAAGATATCATTGAAAATTATATTGGGGCCTACAATTCATTTGATATTGAAATTATGGTTAAACTCCTGCATCAAGAGATCCTGTTTAGGAATTTTTCCAACGGCGAAATAAACACTGAGACCAGAGGAATACAAGAGTTTAGAGAACTGGCAGAAAAGTCGGCAAAGATTTTCTCAAGTCGTTGTCAGACAGTTACTGACTATAGTGCTGCTGACGACAAAGCAGAAGTACAGATTGATTATGAGGCAATACTGGCTGTTGATTTGCCTAATGGATTAAAGGTTGGGGATAAGATTCAATTAAAAGGGAAGTCTGTATATGGGATTCATGAAGGGAAAATATCATTAATTGAAGATTTCAGTTGAGTGACGCCCGCGAGATGACGCAAGTTGTGTTGAGCTAACGGGACACTTTAGCGCAATGACATAAAAGTGCCTACATAAGCTTTATCTGTAAAGCCTGCTAAATCAGGCTTTTTTATTTTTTTATGTAGGCAAAATGGACTTTGGCGCTACCATAGAGCCAATCTTAGCCGTTCAGTTGCTCAATACTGGAAATCAATCCTTACTTTTTTAATCTTGGCGTGCTGCTTGCTGCTGGGGCTGCTGGCTACATTTTTTGATAAAAGTGTATAACCAGACGAATAAACAAAATCCAAATGGCTGAACTTCAATTATAGGTATAATCGAGTAGGGGAGGGGGTAGCCTCCGACCTCTATAACTTTACTAATGAATGCTATATGATTTAGGAGCTTAAACGTTATGTTACACGCCGTTCATATAGCTTTTTCATATTTCTAACCCTGCGAATCATTTCAGTCCTTACTTCCAGAGGTTCTAAACACTCACACTTATCACCGAAACTAAATAAAAGACTGTATCCAAAATCATCCACTATAAATGGAAAGTGGACAATAAATTGATTATCCCCATATGGGATTATGTGTTCACTGCTACAATAATGCTGCACCCAATCTAAGATGGATTCATGAATAAGTAATTTGATTTCAGTCTGTTTCTTTGTCATTACATCTGTAAATTCAGAAATCGTTGTAGGCAGTTTTCTCGGTATGAATATTTCATCCAGCATTATCAGATTTGAAATTCTAGATAGCTTGAACAGGCGAAAGTCTTGTTTTTCAAGGCAAAATCCTTGAACATACCAATGGTTTTCTTTTAGTACGAGTTTATAAGGCTCAATTTTTCGGCTGCTGATGTTTCCTTTTCGGTCAGAATATAAAAAAGATAATAGGTTTTGTTTCTGTAACGAGATTTTAATTACGTCTAAAAATAACTGTTGATTTTCATTTCCCATCCAAGGTTTTATGTCAATGGCAATTTGATTGGATTTAAACTCTATATCACTTGCTTGTTCGGCTGGTATGAGGCTTTTTACTTTGGCAAGCGTATGGACCATTTCTTCGCTCGTTAGCATAGATGAAATGCTTCCAAGTCCCATCAAAAGCGTAGAAATGTCGGAAGTAGTAAAAAATTTCTTGTCTACCTTGTATTCTTCCATGATATGAATTCCGCCATGAACGCCGGGAGTGGATACAATAGGAATGCCCGCCATATTGATGGCATCAATATCTCTATAAATTGTCCTGAGTGAAACCTCGAACATTTCGGAGAGGGATTTTGCGCTAATTTTTCTACGCTCTAATAAAACCATAATAATCGAGATCAGTCGGTCTACTTTCATTTCATAACAACCTTTTTTAATTCTATTTTCATATTGTTGACAGATAGTTGTCAACATTTATGTGGTATTCTAAACAAAAAAATAAACCGGTCGAAGGAGAGAAAGAGAACATGATACGAAAATATTATACTTCTCAAAACCTTAAGCTTTCTTATTTGGATAATGAACAAGAAGGCAAGCCCGTTCTGATTTGCTTGCATGGGCATTTTGGTAATGCGAGGTACTATGCAGGATTGATGGAACAATTAAAAGATTGGCATGTATATAGCATCGACCAAAGAGGGCATGGCTGGAGTGATCATGCAGAAGCAGGACACTATGAAAGAGAAGATTATATTCAAGATGTAGTGGTGTTTATTCAAAAGGTTGCCAATGAACCTGTCGTCATTTTAGGACACTCTCTTGGTGGAATCAATGCCTACCAAATTGCCTCAAGATGCAAAGACTTGTTGGTAAAAGGCTTGATCATTGAAGATGCGGGCGCGATAGAAAAAGATAATGCTTCATTCGCATCGAAAATAGTTGATTATGCTCCAACTCTACAAGAGTTAGGTGATAGCCTGAAACGATTTAGAATTTATGATGCAAAGTATTTCCTTGAAAGTGCTGTGGAAACTGAACATGGCTGGAGCTACCGATTCGATAAAAATAATTTGTCTGAATCACAAAAGAGGTTAAACGGCAACTGGTGGGATGATTTCTTAAATTCGTCATGCCCGACGTTACTACTTCATGGAAAGAAATCATGGGTTGTGACTCAAGATCATATAGAAGATATGGCCGCAAAGAGAAAAAATACGAAATTCGTTGTATTTAGTAAAAGTGGTCATACTGTTAACCTGGATGAGCCCAAAAAGTATTTTGACATGGTTAATCAGTTTTTAGATGAACTAATCCTAAGCAGCACTTAAAATCAAGCAATTCGGTTTTCATGAAGTTATGAACCGAGGAGGAACTGTTCACCGTGTTGGATGAATTAAATAAACAAAAGCATATTCCCTAAGCCTCTCAGGATGTCGAGACTTTCTCGACATCTATTTTTATGCCAGTAATTTAGACAAAAAAATTCCTCGAGATTATAAAAAAACATCCTATCTCTATTGTTGAATATGCCGATTTCTAGTCGAGCACATCAATATAAAGGAAGGATGTGGGGAGATTTGAGGCTATTAAACATTTTTATGCAGGAGAAATATAAAGGGATTACATGCTTGCGCTATTTGAAGGAGACATGAGTATAATTTAGTATCACCCTTGGTTCAGTCCATTTCATTTTTCTTTAGTAACAATAGGGGTTCCAATCCCACTGCTCATTTTTTTGAATAGCAAGATCGCAAGAAGTAAGGCTATGCTTACAGCAGCCAAACCTACCCAATTCAAATTCAGGACTGATGTACGGCTGATGACAAGCCCGCCTAATCCAGATCCCAGCGCAAAACCAAATTGGATGAAGGAAGTATTTACGCTTAAGGCAATGTCCGGATTTCGAGGTACCAGAGTAACCAGAAATAGCTGCTGGGCAGGTGAAATACTCCAAGTTGCTAACATAAAGATCATTAAAACCAAGATCAATACAAAGAGATTGACACCGGCTAGAGCGAATAAAAGGAGAGTTGCTCCTTGTAACAGGAGCCCGAGAGAAATTGTGAATTTCGATCCCTTTGCATCTGCTAATTGCCCACCTATTTTTGATCCGACGAAGCTGCAAATTCCCGCCAGGAATAGAATGCCACTAATTTCAGTTATGGAAAGAGAAGATGTGGCTTGCAAAAAAGGCGTAATATAAGTAAATAGCGTAGAGTAGCCACCGATATAAAATAAAGTAATAGCCAGTGCAGTCAGAATTTTTGAATCTTTTAAAATGGAGAGTTGTATCCTGAGGGTAACTGCTTCATCTTCTTTGATTGCCGGAACCTTTTTATAGACGATAAGCAATGGAAGAAAAGTTAATAAACCGATCAAAATAAACAAAACTCTCCATCCAAACATCTCGCTAAAAAATGTGCCAATCGGAACACCCAGTACGAGCGAGCTGCTGAGTCCCATCAAAATAATGCCGATAGCACGGCCTCTTCTTTCTTTTTCAACCAGTCGAGTAGCTACTGCCATAGCTACCACCGTAGCGATTCCTCCACTAGCCCCTTGAATAATTCGTACCCATAGTACGGCTTCGTAAGAAAGGTTCACAAACATCAGTCCGTTGCTGGCAATGAACACACTAAGGGTAACCATGAGCAGCTTCTTGCGATCCACATTTATCGTTAGGGCGATCAGAATTGGAGCGACAATGGCCGCTGCGAGAGCAAATACAGTCACCAATAACCCAACTTCAGAAGTAGTTACTCCCAAGTCCACGGCGATCATTTCAATGACTCCTGTAATAATGTATTCAATGGTTCCGATCAGAAAAACAGCTAGTGCCAGGACATAGATGATCAGGTTATTTTTCAATACAAGTCACTCCTCCTCCCGTTATCTATTTATTATTGGAATTTGTATTTCTATGAATTGTGCATCTTGTTTTGTAGATAACGGTAAATATATTTCCCTGCCAGGTTCGTTTTCCTTGATCTGATAGTTATTTTTCTCAATCCATTTAGCTAAATCAGCACAGGCTGTACAAGCAAAGGTAGAATCCGAATGAAAGGCCATTGTGGCCATCATCGGCTCAGGAGGAAGAGTCCGTAGTTGAAATGTATCTGGAGATAATGGAAGCTCCCGGGTTAAAAAATAACCGACTTCAAATTCAAACTCATCCTCTTGTTCGTCTATTTCATTCCACAAAACGACCTGGGGACTTTGAGCCAATTGGCGAGTTTCCTTTGTTAATAATTGATTAAATGTACGAAAGAGATCTGGAATGTCTTCTTCTCTCCCGCGCGCTTTCAAAGAAAGAAACGGTTGAGCACCTTCTGCTTTGATCCTGATTTCTTGTCCTGTTTCCACTTGCCCCTCTCTTTCTATAAGCTGCATACGCTCCTCAATCCGGGCGATCTTGGCTTGTTCCATATCGATAATATGCTGGATTTCACTTTTTTTCAGCTTAAACATCCCTTGAATATGCTCCAATGTAATATCTTCGCGAAGCAACTGTATAATTTGTGGCAAGGTGAACCCCAATTCCTTATAGATAAAGATTCGGTTGAGCTCAAGAAGCTGGTCTGCTGAATAGTAACGGTAGCCGGTGTCGTGATCCACCTTTCTCGGCTTTAATATGCCAATCTGGTCATAATAGCGCAATGTTTTTAAGGAGACCTTGCTTAACCTGGAAAACTCACTGATTTTAAACAAAATATCACCTCCAATCTATAACATAATAGAAGTATACAGTTTCCCGTGCAGGGGAAAGTCAAGTGTGCGAAGTTTTCATTCAAGCAAGAACATTTTTAGGTTTTTATCTATAAATTCCGAATCTGGTTCATGCTGTCCGATGCCTGCGCAATGCCCCCACTTCGATTCAATCGGGAGGAAGAACGCATTTGGCATATGTTGTGCCTCATATTTGTTATCCTGGGGAGGAAAGAAAAGGTCCGTGCTTCCCGGCATGACCAATGCCCGTGCTGTAATCCTGCTTAATGCAAGTTCAAAATCGCCGTCATACGCCGGATTTGCGCTAATGTCGCCGGTGATTCCGGTACGCAACATGGTGATCAGGTCATTGGCGTCAAAGGTCAAAAACACTTGATCCCAGTAATCCACGAGATATTCCTCCAGTGTGTGGTAGCCCTCTTGCTGATAGAGCTGCTCCAGATAATAAGCCTGGGAGAAGCCCCAAGGAGCATAGACTCGACCCATGGCTGCCAATCCCGCTTTGGGCTGCTGCGTGTAAAAGCCATTCTTCCAAGCAGAATCTGCCTGAAGGGCAGCGATCATTCCTTCAAATACAACCTTTGCATGTGGCCGGGTCTTGGCAGCCCCTCCGAATGGAGCGATTCGCTTCACCATATCGGGATAGCTTGCTCCCCACTGAAAGGTCTGTACGGCTCCGAGTGACCAGCCTACGACGAGGGCGATTTTCGTAATGCCAAACTTCTGGGTAACCAGTTGATGCTGCAGCCGCACATTATCATAAATCGAAACCTGCGGAAAATTAGCTTGATGATAGGGCGGGGGCGTATTGCTTGGCGAGGAGGATAATCCATTGCCCAACATATTAGGGATGATGATAAAATACTTTTCCGGGTCCAGTGCCTTGCCAGGTCCAATTAACCATTCATTATCGGTATGCTGGCCTGCAAACCAGGTGGGGTACACAATCACATTGTTTTTTTCTGCATTTAGCGTTCCGTAGGTTTTGTAGGCGAGAACGGCATGTGGCAGGGTGTCACCGGATTGCAGCAGAACGTCCCCCAGTTCATAAATTTCATAATCTCTCATGTGAAAATCTCCTTTTCATAGCTAAATGAATTGCCTTTCTTGTCATCACTCTACGATGATGCTATTGTTAAGTCAAAGAAACGTTTCTGAATAGAACGTTCATTTTTTTTGAACTAAGGGGTGGAATGTACCATGGAATTGCGCCAACTAAAGACCTTTCATACGCTTGCTTCCACACTCAACTTTAGCCGCGCTGCAGAAGTGCAAAACTATGTTCCCTCAACGGTTACGATGCAGATGAAGGCTTTGGAGGAAGAACTGGGTGTCAAGCTGGTGGACAGATTGGGTAAAAAAGTGATCCTGACCGATGCGGGGAGAAGTTTTCTGCGCTATGTCGACAACATATTGGGTGAGCTTGAAGAAGCACAGTATGCAGTCAAGCAATCTGGCGAGGTGACGGGTACGGTGGTCATAAGTGCGGATGAAACTTTGTGTACATATCGGCTGCCGGCTGTGCTGCGCCGGTTTCGCTTGCGCTATCCGGGGATTCGGCTGATGTTTCGACCGTTGGCTAATCCGAACCTCAAACAGAGCTTGCGGGAAGGGGGCGCGGACATTATTTTCATGCTGGATGAGGACAAGGGTGAGACCGGATTTTGCGGAGAAAAAATGCTGGATGAGCCCTTTTATGTATTGGCAGCGCCCGATCATCCTTTGGCTGCACGTACTGCGCTAACCATTGAAGATTTTAATGGCGAGACCTTTTTGTTGACAGAGAAGGGATGTTCCTATCGCACTTTTTTTGAGCGAAGTCTTTCACAGAAGGGCATGGGAGGAATTACCGAATTGGAGTTTAACAGCGCAGAAGCCATTAAACAATGTGCGAAAATAGGAATGGGTATCGCCATATTGCCTGAAATGGCCGTGATAGCAGAAGTGAATCGGGGTGAACTGGTTCCGTTGCCGTGGGATTTGACCGCCACATCGTTTGCAACCCAAATGTTTTGGCATGAAGAGAAGTGGATCTCACCTGCGATCGAAGCCTTTTTGAACTTGACCCGAGATACATTTTTGAAAAATAGCACCCTATAAAATGTTGGCTAATTAAGGCCTGATTTATGGTCATACCCCTGTCTAGTAGACAGATGAAAAAAGCTATGCCGCAAGCGCGTGCCGATACTCAATCGGCGCGCGCTGTTTGAGTTTAGCTACCTTTGATGTTGAATGCTTCTAGTCGTGCGTTGTACGTATGAGGTATATTGCAGGTCTTGATCCGAATGGAGCAAGGCTTCTGAAACGTCTCTTTTCCTTGTCCATTGATCGATCGTATCTAGCACGAGTTGGACATCGTTACGATAGCCTTAGATACCGCTTTTTTAAGTAAATCTATCTGTACTTTCAGAGAATCTCGCTCTTCCTTTACGGTGTCAAATACTGTACGGGCACGCCCGTGGTTGACCGCCGTCATGTTACGCCACTCCGCGCGCTGGGAGTTTAAGTGGATTTGATTAGCCCTTACGCACATGGATGCAACAAAAATCCCTTTTTGGGTAAAGAGAATCCGCAAATAGGTAGTGAAAGGCATTGTTTTCTTTTATTCTTATGAGAGTTAGAGAAGTAGAATTTCATTATAAGAAGAGAGGACTCTTTCATGACAAACGTTCAACAAGTTGCGAATGGTAAGGAAAAACAAAAGACTCTGATTTTGAATGAGAATCTATGGAAGGTCATGTTTCAATTATCCTGGCCGGCTATCATTGCCATGGTTCTATATGGACTAAATGCTGTCGTTGCCGCTGTTTTTGTAGGACGTTATGTTGGCGAGACTGCTCTGGCAGGAGTCTCTGAGGCGTACCCGTTAACCCAGATCAGTTTAGGCTTAGGCTCTTTGATCGGTGTGGGTGCCGGTGCTGTTTTGAGCATTTCCATCGGGCGTCAAGATGTGCACACCCAGAAACGGTTAATGGGGAATGTCAACTTTTTGTCACTCATTGTGACTGTGGTGTATATGGTGCTGGGATTGCTTTTCTCTACACAATTAGTTCAGGTTATGGGAGGAGAGGGCGAAGCGTTAAGTCTGGGAGATAGCTACTTCAGAATTACGGTGTGGGGTGCCTTTTTCTGGATTTATGGCCTGGCAGCTAATATGATAGTAAGAGCAGAGGGGAAAATGAAGTCAGCGGCGGTTGTGATGGGAATCGGTCTGGTAGCTGATGTGTTGTTTAACTACTTACTTGTGGCCGTTTTTGATCTTGGGGTAGAGGGAGCCGCATGGGCAACCAATATCGGTATGTTTGTCTATACGTTGCTAGGATGGATATATTTTGGGAAAGGGTTCTCTTCCTTTAAAACGAAAGCCTTCGCCGTATATCGGGACACAGTTACACTCAAATCCATTATCGGTCTGGGTATGTCCTCCTTGATTATGAATTTTATGAGCCTGATTCAGGCGGTGGTTGTGTTCAATGCTCTTTCCCGATATGGCACCGTAGCCGATATTGCCTTTTATGGTGTAGTCTATCGGATCTTCACGTTCTTACTTACGCCGATCTTCGGATTAATGCGTGCGCTACAGCCGGTAATTGGTATTAACTATGGAGCAGAAAAATACGAACGTGCTATTCATGCCTACAAGATTTTCACACTCGCCTCCATGGTGTTGACCCTACCATTTTGGCTGATTTCGATGATTGATCCACAATTAATCATGGGTTTCATGTTGCCTGATCAGATATTGGCAGGAACTGAGTCCCTCTATTTCAGAATCAACATGGCCTTACTGCCATTATTATCACTGATTTTTATGGCTATGACCTTCTTTCCGTCGATTGATAAAGGGAAGCCAGCAGCGATTATCGGTATTGCCAGACAGTTCATTTTCTATGTGCCGGTTATGTTGATATTACCGAGAATGATTGGGGTGTCCGGTGTGTATTGGGGTTCGCTTGCGATAGATACCATTATTGTGTTGTGGACCCTGGGGATGGTGCGAAAAGAATTTGTCACGCTCAGAAAGAGAGGCGAAATTGTTTCAATCAAAGCCTAATACTCATGGATAGCAGACGACATGAATATTTGAAGTACACATAAATCGGTGAGGTAATAAGTTTTTTTATTACTTACCGATTTTTTTTGAATACATATTATGAATCGTTACAGAAGGCATTTATATGTAAAAAATGATCAGGTGTGACATCCAATTTAATGTATAGCAATTCTCATAATTTATCGTTGCAAATAGCTTTTCGCTTTCATGCCAACCGTATTTTTACAAAAAGAAGCTAGTCAATATAAGCGAATTCATATAGAATATAGATAGTGAGAATGATTCTCAATTAATGAAATGAATCATGAATCAATGAGGTGTAATGATGAAAGAAGACAAAGCGGCGTGGTACGAGATTGAAAGCTTGCATTCGCGGCACCTTCCCCTGACCGATGGTCTGAACCAGTTGTATCGGTTACAGACGGTTGAGCGCAACAGACTACAGGTCCCAGAAGAGTTCGGACAAGGATTCTGGGAAAAATTCAAAGTGAATTCCTCTGTAGAAATCTCGGTGTGCAATGTGAGCTTTCAAGAAAATATAATGATGCGCAGCCGGGAACAGGATCATTTCAGCAAATGGAGCTTTTGTGTGGGTGATCCTATTGAGTGGACAGAGGAATCTTCAGACCAGTCCTGTCAGCTTAAAGCCGGAGAAATGTCCATTTTTGGTCATTCTATGGCCAATTGCGTAGGCTATTATCAGGCCGGAAAACAAATTCACGGGGTTACTATCAAGTTGGACCCAGAATTTCTGACCGTTCTCCAGCAGCACTTCGCCACCACAAGGCGCAGCATTTTCTCCTCTGATGGGTACGACTCTTTTCAAAAATCTATAGTGACACCGTCCATGAACCGCATTATTCAAGAGATGATTCGCTGTGATTACGCAGGCGAGATCAAACGGATTTATATGGAAGGAAAAGTGCTGGAGCTGATCGCTGTTTATTTACACGAAGAAACGCGCAGAACGTCTGAAGTTTCAGGATTTTCCAGAACGGATGTCGATTCCTTGCTGCAGGCCAAAGAGATACTGGATCATGATTTGTTGTCTGCTCCAAGTATTAATCAGCTCTCCAGGCAAGTCTGTCTGAATGAATTCAAGTTAAAAAAGGGATTTAAACAGTTGTTTGGTATATCAGTACATGCATATGTAATTGATCAGAGACTGGAAGCCGCCTACTTGTTACTGGAGAAAGGCTCAATTACGATTACAATGGCAGCTGTAATGTCCGGCTTTAATAAACCCAGTCACTTCGCCGAAAAGTTCAGACAAAAATATGGAGCAACGCCATCCGATTATTTCAGACAGTCCATACGCTAGTGAAAATCCGTTTTAGGGTCGAGTGAATCCCGTTACCAAACTTTGTTAATAGAGGTGAAGATAACCTACAATGGAAGGACAAACGATAGTTGAGAGAATAGCTGATGAAATATCTGAAATAATGAACCAATGGTTCGACCAAATCGAAAAGAAGGATGCCGACACGATTGTACGACGCACGTCCTTGCAGATCGGCATACATGATTATGCTCGTATCGAATATAACGAAGGAAAAATCCGTGTATTCTCGTTCGAGGATGATTTTAGTTCGCCGGAAGTCGAGCGCAAGGGCTCACGGCCGACGGAGCCATCATTGACAAAGGAAAAAGTTACGAACGAACTGCTACCGCTGCTGGAAGAAAGGCTTCTGAGTCGCATTAGGTCTTACGATAGCAACCCTTTGCTCCATTACCGCTTCAAGATTGCAGGTAAATTTACCACAGCCGACGGACCATTTAACGTCACGATTGTGGATTATGTCAATGAAATCAAGAGAGCCGAGCTGCTGGAACGAATTGATAATTACATTCGGAATAAGCTCGAAGCCAAAGTCTTTCCTACAGATCGATTGGAAAGTTTCTTCCTCTCCAATCACTTGGTTGATTCAGGATTGTTTCCTACAATGGATGTACGGGAAATATTGCGGATATTCAATAGGGTCATGGCGTTGAACAAGAAAAACAAAGAGAAGCTGGACGAGCATAGGGGAACGTTCATTCGCGCTTTTCGCGACTGGACCGAAGCCGAATTTCTTCCGCTCTATTTCAACTGTACGAAAGAGAAATGGGGACTTCCCACCTATACGAAAAAGGACGAGATCGATCTAGCCGGCATCGACCCGCAGCAAATGGAGCTGGCGTTACATACGGCTATCATGATCATTAAGTATGAGCCGAATTTTAGCAGAAACTTAGGTATCGAAATGTTGGAGCTGTTGAAAGAGCTTGGCAGCGACAAGGCGGAATGGGTCATGAAGGACGGCAGCGGTACGTTCGACCCCGCCGATGTCGGTTACAAGGATGAACGGCTCGAATGCCGGGCTAACGATATATTTTCGACGATTACGATTCATATCAAGGAAGAATGCGTGGACAGTTATGCGAAAGCAATCGATTTTATTTGCAACCTGCTGAACAAAGGCTTCTCTAAAAGCTATCAGATCAAGCTGAAATCCAAGTCCAAGCAGTTGCTGCCTATCTCCGGATTGGCCAAATCGCAGACGCATCGTTTCTTGACGATACGGAAGGGGAGAAAAACTGCATGCCCGGCACCTATGCTGTATTCGGCTTGGGGCTGACAGATAAACAATATTTCCCGTTAGTAGGAACATATATGAGCCTAGTAGATCAGGAGCATCAATATGTACAGCAGTCGTTCACGCTGGCGCTTATACAACATTACGGCATCGACACGACGACGCTTCCGACAGTCGCAGCTTGTTTAATGCGGTGTAACGAAGGCAAGTTCGCCAAGGAGCGGGTTCGATTCGAAAGCGCACATAATTTGCAGGTACTGCTATCGTTTATGGAGCCATTCGATTCGTATGAGGCCGAGCATCTTGTATATATGATCTGGGGCGGCAAGAAGAACCTGGAGGCGAGAGCCCGGAAGGAAAAAGGCGAAGAGGAGCAGCATTTGTTCACGGCCATATTAGCATTGATGGACAAACGCAAGTGAGGAGGACCACTTCATGATGAAAGAAGAGCTGATGAAACGGTTGCATCATTTTGGTGTCTGTATCTCAAAGCTGAACAAAAGGGTAGGTGATTCAAGATGAAACATATTGTAACGATATGGGGGGCCAACTTCTCCTCCGAAGAAGAACTGGAAGCTTTTGTCGAGACCGTTTACGACGATGACGGAGATGCGCTTCCTTCCGCCTTTCTAGCAAGCATAGGGTGTTCCTGGATCGACGGAGATTTTCTAGAGATACATTTTTTCAACAATGAGGAAGAACGTATGGCCTTTATCGAGTATTTGCGGTTGGAATATTCGCCGCACGAGCCGTTCGTAGAACAACTACCGGCAACGATCGATGAAACCATCCGAGCTTATAATTCGATTATCCTCCTGTACGGCAACGATTCGCCTTACGGAGTCATAAACGATGAGATGTTCCAAATCGACGAAGTAGGCTTGCCGACAGGCTCTTCGACCTTTCTTCTTGCAAGCGTCAAATATGAAAGCCAATAGAGAAGTTAGGAGTATTTACAAGTGGTGAAGGTATGACTAGGTTGGACAGAAAAAGGCTGAACGTACTCAAGAAGCTATATAAACCAACAAATATTGAATACGATCACAAGCGAAAAGTAAGTCTGTCTTTTGACATTCGATATATCTCCTGATAATCCCGATAATGTGAAGTTGTTAATTTGTTTCGGATGACGGATGCAATGTAATCAATGTTGTTTTTCTTTGCGAGTATGATAAAGGAACAGCATATAGAAAAAGTCCTGATGAAGTCGAAGAGACATATTGGATGACTTACGACGAAGTGTTAAATCATTCGAAAACACCTCCTTGGACGAAGGAAAGCATAAAACGGTCAGAGAATCAGCGGAAGAAATTACAACTATAATCAATAATACCAAGCAAAAACGGAGGGGGATTCTTGAATATCTACTTAGTAAGACATTGTAAGGCAGAAGGACAGCACCCTGATGCTAATCTTACCGACATAGGTTACTTACATGCTGAGAGACTTGCCGAATTTCTATATGATAAGAATATAGAAACCATTATTGCAAGTCCTTTTGTCAGGGCGTACCAATCAATTTTTCCATTAGCTAAGAAATTGAGAATTAATGTAGTTACAGATGAGCGATTATCGGAAAGAGTTTTATGCGGAGAGAATCATCCTAACTGGCGTGAAATGCTCCGTAATACTTTTAATGACCTGGAGTTATGCTATGAGGGCGGGGAATCAAGTAGTACTGCTATGATACGTGCTTTATCAGTTATTAAGGATGTAAATGAAAGCGGACGTAACAATGCAGTTATAACTACTCACGGTAACTTAATGTCCTTGTTACTAAAGTATTATGATAATAATCAATTCGGTTTTGAAGAATGGGAAGCATTATCCAATCCTGATGTGTACCATCTATACTTTGATGGCACATCACCGACTATACGGCGAATATGGACGGATTGATAATCATATGGATATTTCGAATTATTTTGGAATTAAGCCGAACTTAAATATTATTTTCGAAACTCAACTCATAACCCGTGTTCTAGATATCACTCCATTTAATGAAGGAGAGTGGCGGTCGCAAAAAAAATTTTCAATCAAATATAATCAGACCGCCGATACAGATGGAGCTCAGGGGGGGAATGATGGATGAACTAGAACTACTGGAAAGCTATGGGGGAAATCTCAGGATCGAACCGGTTTTTCGGTGCGAAAAAGAGAAATCAATATGACTAAGTATAACAAAAGTGAACCTAAGGTGGAGGTTCGCGTCGAACAGCCTTACGTCGCATCCCGATCAAGGACATACCAGAAAGTGATTTTCCGACCGAATTAGCCAAGCCGGCTCTACGGGCACTCACGGGTGCTGGGTACCAATTCACCAAGCTCAGCGAATACATGGTATGGGACCCAAAGTGCCAAGGGACTATCGTTTGCTTCCAGTATTTCTTCGTTTCATGGCCTTTTTGATGCCTCCGAACATTTCCACTGTTATAATAAAATCCTCAGCCACCTCGGTATCCATACTCAACTCAATATTTCCGCGCACACCCCACGGTACAAATGTCGTTTTCTCTAGACCGCATAAAGTCGGCAGCAGTTCGTATTTAAACCAGGCATCATGAGTAATGTAGTATTTATCTTGTTCCATGGTAAGGAGGAAGGTTCCCGATTCTTCTTTTAAATCATATATTCCTTCATATTGCTGCCATAAGTCAGCTTCCAATTCCACCACTACAGGTGCTTTAGGAATAGGAAGATCCTCTCCAAGTACCATTCTTGTTAGATGTCTGCTAATCTCAGACGGGATTACAGACATCAAATTTGATAAAATAATAACTGTCAGATCTGCCTGCACATAATGCCGGTAATCCGAAAGAAATCCATTAATACCGCCAGCATGACCAATAACCGTATCATCCACGCCATTTATCTGATTCGGCATTATACAAATACCATATCCATAATCCTCCATAAAGGGAGTGATCATTTGAGACCAAGAATCTGGATTCAATACCCTTCCGAATCGCAACGCTTGATCCCATTTGTATAAATCTTCTGTAGTAGAATACATGCCTCCAGCACCGGAAGGAATCGACATATCGATATATTCTGCATTGACCGCAACGCCCCACATCTCATACCCGGAGGCACGATGGGATAGAATTAATTGATGGTTATCATATCCTGTGTCCTCCATTCCTAGTGGCCCCAGAATCGACTGTTGAATAAATGCAGCGAAGGTCAATCCCGAAACCTGCTCGATCAGGTAACTAAGCAAGACATAACCCGAGTTGCTGTAATTAAACTGGGTACCTGGCTCAAACTCAAGAGGCAGGTCTTGAAATTTAGCAATGGTGTCCTCCAATGTGGAGGGAAGTCTTATCGTATTCTTATAGTCTTCGAGGTTGGTGAAGCAAGGAATGCCCGATGTATGGGTGAGCAAATGGTGCAGGGTGATGATATTACCATTTGGATATTCGGGGAGGTGCGATTCTACTCGATCTTGGACATTTAGCAGACCCTGCTCCTGCATTAGCAGCACAGCAGCTGCTGTGAATGATTTGGTAATTGAACCGATCCGAAATTTGATCTTAGACGTACATGAAATACTATGTTCGAAATTTGCATGTCCAAATCCCTGGTTCATCAAAATTTGATCTTGATAAGCAACAAGCACATTACCGTTGAGATAGCCCATGCTAGCCAGCGCTTCACCATGTTCTTTCAGTTGTTGAGTCAATTCCTGCTCATATCCTGTCTTTGTCATCGCGTATGCCCACCACTTTCTCCCATTTCATTCCTCATTTCCTCTGATTATATACATATTAATACGAACGTACAATCCTACAGTTTGCAGACTTGGAATGTGATGATGTTACACGCTACTATTCTGCATTGGATGAATGGGGAAGACTGACAGCTCTCATGTTCCCTACCCAATGGAAGCCTCTTGATCATATTGAGTCCATCTATGAGTTCATGGAGACGGGGATATTCAAGCATTTATGGAGGGGAACGGTTTTGAGACTTTGGAGCTCCTGGGGTCCACTAGTATAGGTGGGCGATTAACAGAAGAGAACTGGGAATACTGGCGTCATCGTGGCGAAGATGAATTCAATCAAGTCATGGACATCATTTACGAGACCCCATCAGATCCATAGCTATATAGGTGCATCCTCACATTTACTCTATATTGGCAGAAAAATTTAATAAGAACAGGCAGTCGAACCTTTTCGTCTGCCTTTTTCACGTGTATACAGTGAAGAAGGAATTCATCCAAAGATCCAGAAATTAACTTGAGATATAGGCAACAAATATATGATGGTTGCAGAAATGGTGGAGGTACATGCATGGAGAAAGAAAAGCTAATTCGTATTTTTGATAACCAGGCAAGTATGTATGATAAAAGAAGGAAGAAATTATCTGATAGAAAGTGGAGGGAACCACTGGTATCATGCGCTTACGGAAAGGTTCTTGAGGTTTCGGTCGGAGCAGGTGCCAATTTTCCTTTCTACCCTAATCATGTGGAAGTAACCGCTGTGGATTTCAGTAACGAAATGCTCCTTCGGGCTCAAGTAGCTGCTGCTGATACTCACACCAAAGCGGAATTCATTCATGCGGATGTCGAGTCGCTCTCATTTCCAAATGATACTTTCGATACAATTGTGTCAACTTTATCCTTTTGTGGCTACGAGAACCCTTCAAGCGTGTTAGCGTTGTTCACCAGATGGTGCAAGCCTAACGGCCAAATTCTATTGATGGAGCATGGTGTAAGTTCAAAACCTATTATTCGAAAGATCCAGAACCTGGTTAATCCTATGTTCCGAAAGACGGTGGGCTGTCATTTGAACCGGGACATCATGGGAATGCTGCAGAAAGCTGATCTTAAGTTAGAGCGGGTGGAACACCATTGGATGAATATGGTCCATCTCATATTGGCGCGTCCTAATAAGTGACGGGGAATGGTGTAAATCATGCTTAGGAACAAGATCATTATTGTAGATGGCATGCCGGTTTCTGGTAAATCGACAACTGTAGTTGGCATGGCTTTCCGAGCTGAGAAAAGAATTATTGATATAATAGAAAGAGGCTCTCTTTACACAATTAGTACAGAGTGTGATATACAACATACGTGACAAGGAATTATTAACATGTACATGATGAGCAGTATGCGAAAGCATCTGCTCTTTTTTATACCCGGAGAGTGAATAAAGTGAGAATCAAGAAAGGCTTTCGAGTGGATTTTCTTATATAAAAAGAAGATAATAAGATGATATGGATTTCCCTATCAAACGGATGGACAGAATGCTGTTGTATAATTGTGATTAAATCATGCTGTTAACTTCGGCATTGGGAGGGTAATATGGTTGAAAATAATCGATCAAATGGGAGAGTAACTCGTTATGCTATTGCTTATAATAAAATATTAAAAATGATAAAAGATGGGTTGTATCCAGAAGGAAGTAAGTTTCCAACTGAACCGATATTAGCAGAGCAACTTGGTATAAGTAGGTCTACTTTAAGACAAGCATTAAGATTATTGCAGGAAGATGGTATTTTAGAAGCTAAAAAAGGAATAGGGAACTTTGTTCGTAAAACGTTGAATATTGACAATATAGGTATGGAGCGGATGTCAAATCCGTTTTATATGAGTTGCATAGATCCAATTGACCATGTTGATATAGAAATGGAAGTTCAAGTATCAAGTGAGCATATTGATCGAATTTTTAACAGAAAAACCCCCGTGGCCCTCGCGATATACAGGTATTATAAAAATGAAAATTGTATAAAAGGATCGTGTTTTTCACATGTTGCCACGGACTTTGAATATATTAATTCGATCGATCTGAATAAGCACGATGAAGTCTTAAATTTTCTTGAACATGGAATCTATGAATACGGACTTTCCTCTGCGCTTGAAATTCGTCTTGTCCCTGCAACAGAATATATTAAAGAAGCGAACACAGGGAATGAATCGAGTTATTACCAGATGATTATTGAGCGAATCAGTGATACAACCGGAAACATTATAGCCTATAGTAAATATTATATTCCCTTCGAACGCGCCATTTTTAAGGTTTTTAGGAAACAGTAAAATGTTCATATACAGATAACCTTCTTCGTTTTGAGAAATCAAACAAGGAAGGTTTTTTTGTTGTTCCGTATTGACAACGTTTACAATTAGTTTTATCATCAACTTGTATAAAACATACAACAACACATACAGGATGATATTGATTGTTCAAAATATGTGTTGGTAAAGAGGGATGAGTGAATGAAAAAGATTGTTGTACTAGGGAGTTTAAATATGGACATGGTCATGACGACAGAACGGTTACCCATGATTGGTGAAACGATTTGTAGCGATCAAATCCATTACATGGTTGGTGGGAAGGGATCAAATCAGGCTGTAGCCGCATCTCGAATGGGAATTTGGACATCCTTATTAGGTTGTGTAGGTAATGATGCATTTGGTGAAAGAATCCAGAAACATTTATCAAAAGAAACGTTGGATATCTCCTCTCTGAATATTGAAAAAGATATCTCTACAGGAATAGCGACGGTTTTTAAAACCAAAAACATTAACGCTATTGTTGTGAACCCTGGAGCTAATGATTGTTGTGATCGACGAATTGTGGAAGAAAACATTGAAATCATTAAGCAAGCAGATGTATTGCTAACTCAGTTAGAAATCCCTATAGAGACTGTTGATTATGCATTGAAAAAAGCAAAGGAATTTGGTGTAACAACAATACTAAATCCCGCGCCTTACAAAGAAATACCGACAGGTTTGATAGAATATATCGATTATTTAACTCCGAACGATACTGAATTTGAAAGTATGATGAATGGGGAATTAGGATCTTCGGGTGATTTAGAAACAGACATACTGGAATGGAGTAAACAAAACAATGTGAAGTTAATTGTTACCAGGGGTTCACAAGGTTCCTCCTATGTTGAGAATGGTCAAGTGACTACCGTTCCATGTATGAATGTGGACGTCATGGATACTACAGGAGCGGGCGATACTTTTAACGGAATATTTGCTTACGCAATTGCAGAAAAAATGGAATTACGAGATGCAGTAAGGATGGCAGGAATCGGCGCATCTCTATCGATAACGGCACTTGGTGCACAAAGCGGAATGCCTTCTATAAAAGAATTGAACAAATTCCTATAAGAGAAGAGAGGAGCAATAACGATGGTTAAGATGATTTTAGATTTAGATACAGGAATAGATGATGGAATGGCTTTAGCTTATGCAATCGGGAATCCAGAGATCGAGTTAATCGGAGTAACTGGTACTTATGGGAATGTGTACACTGAAGTAGGGGTACAAAATGTTTTGAATATCCTGAATTTGTGCAATGCACAAGAAATTCCGGTATTTGCTGGGGAAAGCCATGCGATGTGTAAAGATGACTTTAATCGATTGGAAGTTAGTGCACGTATTCATGGAGCTAATGGGGTAGGACAAGTTCGTATGGAACAATCGCCCAAACGTAAAGAAAAGAAAAATGCGGTCGATTTTTTAATTGAATCCGCAAAAAAATATGGGGATGAATTGGTAATTGTAGCTACCGGTCCTTTGACCAATCTTGCTATGGCACTCAAAAGAGCTCCAGAAATGAAAGACATAATGGGTAGAGTAGTTATTATGGGAGGAGCATTAACAATCCCAGGTAATGTTAGTCCATATACAGAAGCTAATATTTGGCAAGATCCAGAGGCAGCGAAGTACTTATTTGAAAGCGGTGTAGATGTTACCATGGTCGGTTTGGATGTAACGCAACGCTCTATACTCACTAACGAAAATACTAGAAACTGGAGAAACACTGGAACATTAGCAGGAAAAACATATGCGGATATGATAGATTATTACATTTCACAACATGATGAAATCCAAGGCTGTTATCTTCATGACCCATCTGCCGTTATAAATGCTTTACATCCTGAATTTTTTACGATGGTATCCATGCACATGACCGTTATTACACAAGGAGAGGCAGTAGGTAGAACAATTGGAAACCCACAGAAATTAAGAGAAGCCAATCCAAACATAAAGGTGTGCATTCAGGTAGATTCACAAGCATTAGTACAACATTTAAATGAAACGCTAATGCTTGTCTTTCAAAACAAATCATAGGACAGTCTCATAGATCGGACACCAAAAGAAGGGAGACTTACCTAATGGAACAAGTAGCGAAGCAATCGAAGCAATCACGGCAGCAAAGTCAAGTAACCTACGTCGGAGGCCGTGCAGTAGTTTTGGTAGTAACCTTAATTTTGTGTGTTTTGTCGTATCAATTGAATGCGAGCATGCTTACACCAGCACTTCCAGATATCGCAAAAGCCATGCATGTAAGTGTTAGTCAGGTTTCGCAGGTTTCATCCTTGTTTTTCCTTGGCGGAGCGATAGGCGGCGTCGTACTGAGCCGATGGAGTGATTTTATCGGTCGACGTCGCGCCCTTGTCATTGTTCTCCTCATACTGGGAGCGGGAACCATTCTATGTATCTTTGCTTCAAATTTCACTTTCTTATTGATCGGCCGAGTGCTCCAAGGTGCCTCGAGCGCAGCGTTCCAGCTAGCTTACGTGATTTTGAGCGAGGCCTTCAGCGCGAAGGTCTTCGGAACCGTCCTCGGCATCCTCACGGCAGTGAATGGAGGGGTTGGAGGTATTGATGGATATATTGGTGGCCTGCTTAGTAACCAGTTCGGTTATCGATCAATCTTCATCGTTATCTTTATTTTGGGACTTGTGGCTTTATTATGCGTAATGCTTGTCGTCCCCAAGGAAAGAAGGGCTGAAACAACCCGAACGATGGACTGGTGGGGTGCGGGGGTACTTTCCATTGGATTGATCTGCGTAACGTACTTTGTATCTAATGGCCCATCGGAGGGCTGGCTGGCACCTATTACGCTTATTTACCTTTTCGGAACCGTTATCTGTTTGATTGCTTTCTGGTTCATTGAGAAGAAATGCAAGACGCCGATGATATCCGTCCAGCATCTTCGTTCCCGTCAGGTGTGGCCCGTAATTTCGACTACCATTCTGACTCTGTCTAGCACCTTTGCGGTTATCAACTTTACTATCGTTCTGCTCAGTCAGGATCACCAGGTAGGGTATGGACTTGACGCCGCTACATCCGCGTTACTTTTCCTTACGCCTGCTGCGTTAATCGGTGTATTCTCTGCGCCATTGTCCGGTTGGCTTGCCGGCAAATGGGGCTGGATTTTCTTGCAGCGGGTAGGCATGATTATCAACATTGCAGTCCTCATTGTGATCTCGATACTTCCGCAAAGTCAATGGCTTGTGTTCGCTTCGATTGCTGTTTTAGGTGTCACATACAATGGACTGATTCTTACGACCATCAACGGGCTAGGAGTACTTCTTTCGCCTGAAGAAGCACCTGCAGCGTTGCCAGGACTTAACGGTGCCGCGTTCGGTATTGGCGCTGGTCTTGGCATAGGGATCGTAGCTCCGTATGTCGCTCAAGGAACGATTAGCGGATACAGCACCGCTCTGTGGGTATCCGTTGGTATTGCTGTATTGGCATTAATATCAAGTCTATTCATTGCTCCTAGACAGGGTCAGAAGCTCTAGTGTCATTGCAAAGTTGCCCATCTTATAACATTTAAAACCATATTAGAAACTGGGAGCTATACCAATGCAGCTTTTAAACTTGGTTATACTCAATCTACGATTACATCCCATATACAGACTTTAGAACAAGAGATAGGAGAGGCGTTATTTACGTATGTTCAAAAAAAGCTAACCTCTATTGGCAAAGAACTTTTACCATCGGTTAACGATCTTTTAGGAACGTATAATCAAATATCCACGCTAAAAAATAAAAAGAATATAAGTGGAGAGTTAAGAATTGCAGCGCCAAAAACATACGCATTACAAAAATATTAATTTTTATAAACACAATTGGGTTCTAATTCATAATCAGCGCTTGCTGAAAATAGAATTTTATGCTGATCCTAGCGGAGAGGATGGAATTGTCGTGGAGAAGCGTAGCGTTCGCCTTTGCCCCTGAATTTTAACCGCAAAGAGCGGTAAATTAAAAAAAATTTGGGGGCAACAGCGATCGGAAGGACAATCCATCCGCGTAGCGATCACTTATCAACTCGATACATTTGTCAAGCACTGATTTTGGTGTTGAGCCCACAATTGGGGGAGTTAATAAATGATTACGGTTTACGATGATAGGTATAAAGAAGAAGTCATTAAATTAATATTGTACGTACAGAATGTTGAATATGATGTGAGTATTGGTGTCGAAGAACAACCAGATATTCTAGACATTCAATCGAATTATATAAATGACGGTGGTAACTTTTGGGTAGCACTAAATGACAACGGAGAGGTTGTAGGTTCTATTGGTTTACAAAAGAAAACCAATGAAGTAGCTGTATTAAAAAAATTTTTCATTTATAAAGAATATCGTGGTAAAGAGTTCGGCATAGGAGTGGATCTTTACAATGCATTACTTGATTTTACGAGGAAACAAAGGTTTACTAAGGTGATTTTGGATACTCCATCCCAAGCTACTAGGTCACATAGTTTCTATAAAAAAGTTGGATTTAAGGAGATTGTTAAAAAGGATTTGCCGATTAAATATGACTACCCTGATAGAGATTCACTTATTTTTGAATTAGACCTGTCTAAGAAAGAATATTGAACTTTTGAGAATGCGCAGTTGGATACGATTAAATAGCAACCGTGAACTACCAGGCATCCGTACAGCCGAAATATGATAAGTCGCCGACAGAAGGTCCGTATAATCATGCATGGTTAACAGGATCAGAACAATCTATCACTTTGAAAGCCGAAGGAGAAACCGACTCCATGCTAGAGATCATCTCTAAATCTGGCCCAGATCATGGAAGTATGCCTGGGATGAATCATTAGTAAAGCGCATGTAATTCTCTATCTTCATAACTTCTTCACATGAATTGTTTATAGTATGAATACGAGGAGGCGAGAACATTGAAAAAATTATGGATTGGATTAGCTGGATTGATCTTAGTTATGGGGATTGGAACTGCTGGTGTTTATGCTACGGCCCCAGAGCAGGACAACAATACCAACAACAGTAAAGGTACTTATGAAGAGATGTTGCCATATGCGAAGCAAATGCACCCCGATCTTACAGAACAAGAAATCGAGGATATGTATACCAACTGTCACGCTAATAATGGTGTGGGTAACGGAATAGGTAATCGGCAAATGATGAATACTTCTGCATCACGCGGCGGTATGATGAATTTCTAATACCGCGATAAGCTAGACCTTACGAGGAAATTCGTAAGGTCTAGCTTTATATATATGATGAATCGCCATGTCAAGCGCTTCAGGGTTGGGTATGGCGATTCGTCAAATAGAGGAGATAATAACGTTGGAGGACGTGAAAATTTTAATCGTCGATGATGAGACCAATATGTTAAAAGTATTATAACTCATAGCCCAAGGACTCTCGAATCAAGAGATTTGCGAACGTCTTTTCCTCGCTTTGAGTACTGTTAAAGGGCACAATCGGAATATCTATGGCAACTACAGGTCCAAAGGCGCACAGAGGCTGTAGCACGTGCTCGAGAGTTAGGCCTGTTGTAAACTAAAGGTCAGTTTGCCCGCAAACTACGTAACTAAAACTGCTGGCGTATCCAGTTTCTCCAAAGGTGGGGAATGTCAAGAACGACAGTGCAGACTATATAGAAGAATTCGTAGGATAACCAATTTCTCTAATCAGGCAAGGATATCACAAAAATTGTGGAGCCTTGCCTTTTTGAATTTTCTGAACGTATTCTTCTTACGAAGGAATATTTGATCTTTGATTTTATTTGGCTATATCCAGTCCAAAATCCAACCTGAAAATTGATCAATCTGTAGTAAGCAAGAGCGAAAGCCAAGTCGTTCATCTACAGGTAGGCGAAAGAAAGCATAAACCGCTCAGTCAATCGACTTTTTGAATCAGCAGATGAAAATTAATTTCTGAATATTTAGATAATTTATGTTTGTAGGTTTAATGTAACGCTAGTGATTATAAATACAAAATATAAATAAAAAAAGTGTAACCATATTATTTTTTTGGTGTATTTAGTTATGTAACGGTTACGGTTAATACATAATGCATTAAGAAAAACAAGTACCAATACATTACAAAAGGACGGATTGAGGAAAATGGATGAACTTAAACTTCTAAAAAAATTAAAAAGGAAGAAGAGAGGCGCTCTCGATGAAGTAATTACAATCTATACCGGCTATGTTGCAACAATAGTGTATAACATTATTGGGGGCATGATGTCAAAAGAAGATATGGAAGAAGTTGTTTCAGATGTATTTATATTACTGTGGAATCATTCTGAAAAGTTAGAGGAAAGCCGTCAAAGTATTAAGGGCTATTTAGGCGCTATTGCTCGAAATAGCTCAAAAAATAAACTCAGAGGGTTGAATTCTGATTTAAGTATTGATGAGTATGATATGCTTTTTCCAGAAGCAAATTTAGAGGAAGAAATAGAACAAAAAGAAAGAGCGGCGCTTCTTTTAAAAGCAATAGATAGCATGGAAGAATCTGAAAGAGAAATTTTTAAACGATGAAAAGATAGGTAGCATTGCCGAAGATATGAAAATGACTGTTTCTTCCGTAAAAATAAAGCTGTTCAGAGGACGAAAAAAGTTAAAGATTAATCTGATAGAAAAGGGGTACGAATATGAAAATTAAGTTAAACAAATTTTTTGTTAAAACTAAATCTAAATCTCATTCTATTGATAATTTTATCTATGAAGAAACCCTGAATATAACAGGAATAACATCTAAAGATATTAAACGCAGAGTTAATAAAAGATTGAATGCAAAACCACAAGAAAGGAGATTGTATATAAAGTATAGATTAACAAAATTTGCAATCGTTACAACTGCTATTTTAACATTGGGGGTAGGGTCGGCTTTCGCCACGAGTAATATTGATTTGCTGAAAGAGCTTCTTAGGGGAGATACCAACATATTACAAAAAGAGGTACGCAATCCAAATACAAGCATTCAAAATGATGAATATAAGGTTACACTGGAACAAGTGTTGGCAGCCCCTCACGATGCTATCATAGTGTTCTCTGTAGAAGGCTTAACAAAGGAGGCAACAAATGCTTTAGAAACAAATTCGATGTTTTTATTTGAGAGTACTATTATGTTAAAAACAACTCCCGGGTCAGAAACTAAAAACAGTGGCTATGGGCAAGCTAATTTTGGGGAAAATAATACTTTTAATAAAAAGTATTTTGCTTTAGAGGTGGATGCTATAGATAATCCCAAACAAGAGCCTTTGAGATTATACCTTGATATGGTAAATTCACCGGAGCTATTTATTACAGTCCCAATGGACAGTAATATTCAAACATTGGATTTTCAAATGAATCAGGAAGCCGAGGCTAATGGTAAGAAATATACTATAGAGCATATGGGCATTAACAGTATCAGTATGGTTATCGATTCGAGAGGTTTCAACATTATAGAAGACGCTTTGATGCCTGAAATCTTTTTCAAAATGTCAGACGGTACTATTAAAACTAAAAATCAACTGGTTAATAAATACAAATCCTCAGGTTCTATACTAACTGCATATGATGAGGATGGGATTTACCGCTTTTATTTCAGATTCAAAGAAATTATGAATTTAAACGATATTCAATCCGTTATTATTGATAATATGGAATACACTCTAAACAAAAAAGTTGAGCCAAAACCGGTCGTGATCGATGAAAAGCTGCATCGTTTTGAAAGCAGAATAATCGAATTTGAAAGAACAGAAAAAGACGGACCCCTTATGTCGGTGGATGATATTTGTAAAGGATTAGGAGCAGAATATTCTTGGGATAGTAAGAACGCTACACTGGTATTCACATATAGGGGCACTACTTTAGAATTAACAGCGGGTAGCAGTACGGCCATTGTTAACGGACAAGAAATTCCATTAAAAGAAAGAGATTACGAAGGCGTTAATATGCAAAACGGAGAATTGAGTATACCGCCGTATCTTCTAGAAGATTACTTTGATGTTGACTATACACTTAAATATTCTACAAGCATGTGGATTATTACTCCATAAAAACGTGCGGTATAAGCAATCGTGATAAAAACACAATATTCTCTGAAACACCGAAAGGATCAGAATTAGTTACAGCCTATCTCACAAGTATTGAATCTTGTTTGATAGGCTGTCAATTTGTAAGAGGACAGGAACTTGTACCGTTAGTCGCAAAGGTATACCTAAAATAACAGGGATACAGTGGAGGGAACTCCCTGATCCTTGGTTTATATTAGGATATCCTGATCATGAGCGGGGTAAACACATTAGGGATCGTACCCGTACAATTAACTGGCGGGTTGAGGTGTGTTTTGCGGAGGGATATGCTCTCGGTTTAAACATCCCGGTGATATGGACGGTGAACAGTAGCGATGCAGATAAACTTTTTGTACATGTTCTGAGAAAATAAAGTATTAGACCGACGTTACAGCATTAAGCTAACGGGCAGTTATGTGCAACAAATGTCTCACATTTTCGTCTGTAATTTTGATTGGGAATAATTGGGGGTGCTTGAAATGAAACGATTATGTTCATTGTTATTTGTACTACTATTTATAATTACAGGTTGTGGTACGGAAACAAAGCAACAGAACAAAATGCCAAAAGTATTGCCCGAAGATTTCGATTTCATGGTTAGTTTCGGTTATGGAGAGGTTACTAAAAATGAAATTAATACCTATCAAGATACGGTTGTAAAAGATTTGATAATGAACGGGACTACCACTGCAAACATCACTTTTACTATGGAAGAGATGCGCAGCATTTATGAGAAGATGAGAGAGATAAACATCATGGGAACGAAAGTGTTATTACCAACTAACCAGAATTGTTCTCAAAAACCCTATAATAAAGATAGTTGGAAAATTAGTGTGGATGGAGAAACAAAAAACTTTACTTGGTCAGATAAAAATTGTGACGTAACGAGCGACGCACAGCAACTATTGGAATTACGAACATTCATCCAAAATATAGTGGCCGGTAAAGATGCTTATAAAGAATTACCCCAAGCAGAGGGTGGTTATGATTGATGGACTAAAAATCCAATCAAACAAATGACATTTGGTGCACGATGATTCGTACCACGCAATGGTTTGTAGATTTGAACTTGGTGAACCTACGACTCTTCCAATTGCCCTGACTCCCGGCGCCGTCGACTCATGAATACCAAAGACAATGCAATTACCGTGAGGATAATCCCAAGCACTTGAAATCCCTCGAAGTTGAACTTACCTCCCATTACGATACCTATCAACAAGGAAGAGAGAATAGTTCCCAGGTATCTTGATGTATTAAATAATCCGGATGCTACACCGATTATTTCTTTTGGAGAACTTTGGAACAAGGCCGCTTGCATACCTACATTGTTCAACCCGTTGCTAATACCGAATGCAGCCAAAGCCAAACACACGCTGATAACCGGTGAAGTTTGATTCAATGTCACGAGCCACACCGACCCAAATGTCATCAGAATTGCAGACACCAGCAATGCCGGCCCTGGTCCTGATTTATCGATCCATCGTCCTGCTATTGGAGAAGTAACTAGCGAGCACAAGCCTAAGCTTAGCATGAGAATCCCTGTTTGGAACTCGCTGACATGACGTACCATTTGCAAGTAGGACGGAAGCCCGAAAAAGAGAGAGTAATAAAGTACGTTAACGAGCATGAATTCCACATTAACCCAAGTCATCGCAGGATATTTGGCGAATGTGCGTAAAGGAATAAAGGGTGACGTCGCTTTTAACTCATGTCGTACGAATACCCCCAGCAGAGCAAGGCCTATCAGCAAGGCAATGACATTTCCTAATGAGATATGCCCAGATGATTTTGCTGAGAGTAATCCAACGAGCAGGGCAACCAGACCCACTGTGAAGAGCAGGATCCCTGACGCATCAATCAAATCAAACCATTTACGAAAGGACATGCCCGGTGCAACGGATGTTGACGATTCGTCCTTAGGAATATTCCTCCAAGATAATAGAAAGCTCACCACCACGAATGGAATATTGACGAAAAAGATAGCAGGCCAGCCCCACCAGTGAATTATGACCCCGCCAATAAAGGGTCCAATTGCTGCCGCTCCGGATAGGAATATGGACAAAACAGACAGCGCAGTCGCTTGTTTCTCCGTTATATGAATTCGCACAATGGCCATTCCAACCGCAACCATCATACTTGTTCCGATGGCTTGCACAATGCGGAACACGATGAGCCACGCGAAGTTTGGTGATAATGGAGCTAATAATGATGCAATGAAGGCTACAACAAGCCCGGTAAGAAATATCTTCCTACGACCGAATAAATCGCTGGCCTTTCCCATGACAGGTTGAGCGATGCTACTTGCAATGTAGAAAGAAAAAATAATCCAGGAAACACCTGTAAAATCTAGTTGGAACACATTTTGCAGTCTTGGAATAGCAACAGAAACCATCGAAGAATTTAAAGGGTTCAATAGTATCCCTAGACCAACTGAAATCATTAACCACCTGCTGCGAACACTCATTTTGAATCCCCCCAAATCGTATTAATGTCATCGTACTTGAAATCGATTATTCATTCCAACGCATTTTATGTTATGATCTCATTGACTTGAGGGAATGAATGGAGGGTGCGAAATGGAACTTCTTCAACTGCAATATTTTCTCGCGGTAGCTCGTTTGGAACATGTGACCGAAGCTGCACGAAATCTGCACGTTACTCAATCGTCACTAAGCAAAACGATTCAACGCTTGGAGGAGGATCTAGGGGTCCCTTTATTCGATCGAGTAGGGAGAAAGCTGCGATTGAATGAGTTCGGAAGCAGATTCCTTCGCCGTGCAGAAAGGGCTTTGTTTGAATTGGAACAGGGGAAGCAGGAGCTTAGCGATTTATCCAGCCCGGAACATAACACACTCGAATTAGCGGTGACCACCGCTAGCACATTACCAAATATCCTTCGAGAGTTTCGGAAAAAGCGACCCGATATTCAATTTCATGTGCAAATGCTGACCACGCAGGAAATGGTTACGCTTCTTGATAGAGGAGAGGTTGATTATTGCTTGTCCTCACCTCCTATAGAAGGGGACAACATCGAATGTCAAATCGTGTTTATCGACCCAATCCTTGTAGCCGTTCCAAAGGGGCATTCGCTGGCAGATCGAAGCAGCGTATCCTTGACAGAGCTAAGGGATGAATGGTTTGTCGGTGTAAAGAGAGGCTACGGTACTCGCGATTTAATTGACTCTGTATGCAAATCGGTTGGATTTGTACCTAAATATGTGTATGAGGGGGATGAACCTGCAAGGCTTAGTACTCTTGTAGAAGCCGAAATTGGCATAGCCTTCATACCAAGCACGGCAAGAAATTCACGGGAAGATATCAAATATCTCCAAGTAGAGAATCACGAATTGGTACGGGAGATAGCTTTATTATGGCACAGGAGTCGGTACATTTCGCGGGCTGCTCTGGAATTCCGTGAGGTCGTTGTAGAATATTTTGGAGCGATATCCAAACAGACAATTTAATCATGCTGAACCATTAATACTGATTCTATTGGTGGCGAAACAAAACAGGCGTAACCAATACAAGGATTAGTATAAGATCCAATCCTTCAGCAAATACTGAAGGTTTCTTCGGCGTTTTTAAAATATTGACAAACGAGGTGGACACAAGGAATCCTAACTGGAATCAGGTTAAGTATTTGAAAATTATTTTGGGTATACTCTTTTCTCTCATTATTTTAGTTCATTACGATTACGCCAACTTAGAACTCGTCCAATCGAGTTCTTTTTGTTCTTTTGATAACTTATTTTTTAGAGAAGGAAAAGAATAAGTAAAAGGTGTATGACACTAAATGAAAAGAAGTATATTTAGGGGGTTTATTTAAAATATAGACACATGTACAAAATACTATATAATATTTAGTTACCAAAACAGTTGACGAAATATTTCCATTATTATACTTTTATAATATGTGACACATTATATCAAGAACACTCGTTTATTCGACGGGAAGTTCTTTTTTTGATAGAGAACAACTGCTTAACAGTGGGGGGATAATGCAAAAATAATTTATATTAACTTCAACGGAGGTAAAACAATGTACAATCAAGAAAAAAGAACAATTACTACCGAAAGATTGATTTTAAGACCATTTGAATTATCTGATGCTGGGCGTGTCTGTGAGCTCTGCAATAATTATAATGTCTACAAAAGTACATTGACTCTACCTTATCCATACCCCATTGATTGTGCATTATCATGGATTCAAGCACATGAAGATAATTTTAACAATAATAAATCATATGAGTTTGCCATTACTGATAAAAGTACAAACGAGCTTTATGGAGCTATAGGACTTACAAATAATTAAACACACAGAAATGGCGAACTTGGATATTGGATAGGTGAGGAAAATTGGGGTAAAGGATATGCAACTGAAGCAACAAAAGCTATCATTGAGTTCGCTTTTTCAGAAAAGCATTATCACAAAGTATATGCGAGATACTTTGCTTCAAATCCTGGCTCTGGACGGGTTATGCAAAAATCTGGAATGGTGAAAGAAGGTGTTTTATTACAACATATCTATAAAGAAAATAAATTTGAAGATCTTATTCATTATGGGATTTTAAACATAGGGGTATAAGCATTTTTTACATTTCATATGTTTGATGTAATACTGCTGCGAAAGCTTCCATTATCCTATTAAGAAATGGGTATAAGGCTAAAGAGCTTTGCGGTGGTCTGGCTGCTTGGAGAACGATCGATTTCCCAGTTGTTTCTTTGACAGTACAGAATAATAACGGTGAATGTAGCTGTTGAATGGTGGTATCCAGAATAATCGTTAATAGTTATTGCTACATAAAGTAATACAATTGCTTTTCATAAAATGACCCATAAGATGACGCACTTTAGAAGGAGCGTACATCTATTGGGTCATTTTAATGTTAAATGGAACAAGAGAACACTTATATAATGTGACACATCGTTTCGTGTCGAGAGACAAGAACATGTATTCATAACCGTCGTAGCTTTCTCATGGACCAAACGGCGCTGCGCGCCTTTCCTGAATTCAAAGCTGCCTGATCTTACATTGTTTTGTTTGGACTTTCCGATGACCGCAGCATAAGCGGATAGAATAGGATGCCGCTCACAATCAGCGCGAGTCCAAGCAGGAACGTCTTGAGATCCGTGGTGCCCGCCACGATGACCCATAGCGAGTAGATAGCGGCCAAAGCCGCAATGATCCCCTCGGTCACCCGCTCCTTCTGCAGCGAGTAGGTTTCGCCAGTCCAGGTCAGCTTGAGGTGGTAGAGCGATGCGATCAGATAAGGCACCAGAAAGGCGAGCGTAGCGATATAGATAATAAAATCAAACGCCGCCGAGATGGAACCCGAGATCGTGGACAGCAGCAAAATCTGACCGAGTGCGATAGAGATCAAGAGTGATACCTTCGGCATGCCCTTACTATTCTCCTTGGAAAAAGACGGCAGGAACACGCCCAACTTGGACGCCTGGAACGGTACCTCGGCACTAAGCAGCACCCAGCCGATCGTGGAGCCGAGCAGACTGATCAGTCCGAGGCCTGCGAGCAGCTTGCCGCCGATGGGTCCCAGCACGGTGGAAATACCGTCCACCAGCGGGTTCTGGGAAGCCATAAGTTGATCCTGTGTCAGCAGGCCCATAGTCAGGATGCTGATGCCGACATACAGCACGATGGAGATCAGCAGCCCTGCGATGGTCGCGCGGCGGATATCCTGCTTGCGGCGGGCGCGTGCGGCGAAGACCATGGCGGATTCCACGCCGATGAAAGCCCACAGCGTTGCAATCGCGGCCGCGTTAACCTGGGAGAGCATGCCGAGCGTCTCCCCGCTGTCATTGGTGCGCGGAGCCAGGAATGGCCCGATATTGCTCTGTTGGAACGCAAACAGGGCAATCACAATGAAGATCGCAAAGCCGATGACCTTGGTCGCCGTAGCGATAAAATTCAATCGCCCCGCGCTGTTCATGCCTTTTAGGCAGATGGCGTGCGTTCCCCATAGCAGTACCGAGCAGACGAGGAACGTCAGGGCATTGCCCGATATTAATGTGAAGCTCCCGAAGGTCAGCCATACCTTGTTACTGGTAAGCACCGGGAAGAAGGTGGACAGGTAGCTCGCGAACGTCGTGATAACCGCCACAAAACCAGCGATATTGCCGACCCAGTATCCCCAGGTGGACATAAATCCGGCCAGGAGGGAGCCGTGCGAACCTTCACGAAACAGCTCCTTCGCATAGATTTGCGGGCCGCCACTGAGCTCAGGCTTGCGGACAGCCAGGCTACCGAAGACAAGCGCCAACGTAAGTACACCGAGTCCTGTAGCGGCCCAGGCCAGAATGACCCCGGCAGGACTCGCCGCTTCCGACAGAGATCGAGGCAGCATGAAGATTCCGGAACCGACCATGTTGCCGACCACGAGGGCAGTCAGGATCCAGAAGCCTAATTTATGTCTGGTCATGATGATAAACCCCTTTTGCAAAGTTTTGAAAAGTGAACACTGGCTGATATAAAAAAATGAACTGACAGGTACCTATGATACACTTTCTTCTGCTAAAGCACCAGAGTAAATTTCAGGAGAGTGCCTATTTACCGGCAGCCAGCTTCTATGACGTCATCGCGAATGAAGGATTAAAACAAATGATATCTGAATATGAGTAATTAATATGGGTTGGGGAGATTTGTGTCACTTATGAGGGGAGTATTGTGTCAATAGTGTCGGAGGAGAAGAACATATATTCATAGCCGATTTGATGATTGTCTAATGTTAATCGGCCTGGGCGGTTTATTAAGAAATATGGCAGGACTCTTTAATTTTAATTGTTTTTCCCTGACTATCTTATCTTTTATCTGATACATTTAGAGAGGGAAGCCGGCACCATCTATACGCTGGAAGGCGCGGCGTGAGTACGACAATTCCTGTGTTAATGAAGAAGAAACAGGGAAATCTGGAAGGTCCTATGTCTTCGGTCAAGGACCAATGGAAATGATCACTCCATGAATCCAGAAGCAGCGCGTAGGAGGGAGCTGTCTATGCCCTTACCACTATATTCACGGTCAATATATATGAAAAGATCCGGAACACCATCGTAAGCACAGAATATAAAAACTCAAAGAGAAGTAAGAGAGTGGAATTAAAAAAGAAGATGAATAATTTCTGTTTTTTTAATTGTGTACCGATTACCACCGTTTTTATCATTAATTTTTCGTAAAAAAAACCCATCTTATCGAAAGAGCTATTTTCATACTAAAAGTGCATTATCATGGATTCAAACACATGAAGATAATTTTAACAATAATAAATCATATGAGTTTGCCATTACTGATAAAAGTACAAACGAGCTTTATGGTGGATATTTACAATGGTCAACATCCCCAGCGGGGATAATCATGGAGGAGCCGTATGCGATGACCCGCACGTACGGTTCTGTGAGAGGCCCATGCAACTGCGTATGGGCCTACTCGATATGTCGCTAAGACTCCTCGGTTTCTTAATTATACCTTCATGGCCGAAAATAATCCGTCAGCAGGTGGAGATTATTTCAAATACGAATGATAATGATTATCATAGAACAGCCGAACGAAGAACTTTAAATTCTCTCGTTCAAGGCCCATAAGGAGGAGTTAGAGATGGAAAATGGAGCGAATCCATGTTTTGATGTAACGATCATCGGCGGAGGTCCGACAGGGCTCTTTGCTGCCTTTTATGCAGGTATGCGGGGATTGAAGACGAAAGTGATCGAGGCGGCCCCATATCTTGGAGGGAAACTGCCCTATTATTCAGAGAAGTTCCTGTATGACATTGGCGGAATAGCGGCGATAACGGCTGGGAATTTAATTAAAGAGCTTGAAGCGCAAGCACGTACGTTTGAACCTGTCATCGTATTATCCCAGCTGATTGAACATATGGAACGTCTTGCCGACGGGACATTCCGTTTAACCAGCAATATCGGGGAAGTGCATAGCACGCGTACAGTTGTAATAGCGATCGGGGGAGGAACCCTTGTATCTAAAAAAATAGAACTACCAAACGCCAAACAATTTGAAGGACACCATCTGCATTATGCAGCAGAAAATGTTGAACAATTTCGCGATAAAAGAGTGCTTATATCCGGAGGCGGAGACTCAGCAGTGGATTGGGCCATCGCATTGGAACCTATTGCCAAATCCGTCGGGATTGTTCATCGAAGAAGCGAATTTCGTGCCCACGAAGGCAATGTAACCAAGATGAGGAACGCTTCCGTTCGTGTCATGACGTCTTCCCAGTTAAAGGAGATTCACGGGGACAATGAGCGCATCAAGCATGTAACAATTGAACATCTTGAAACGGAGGACACTTTTGTTTGTGATATGGATGAGATCCTTGTTTTCCATGGTGCGAAGCCTGATCTTGGGGGGATCAAGAAATGGGGCTTGGAAATTGAACGGGATCGCATCATTGTGGATTCATGGATGCAGACGTCCATACTAGGCATTTTTGCGGCAGGCGATGTCGTCGAGTATCCCGGCAAGCTGCCGGGACTGATCGCGGGAGGCTTCACGGAGGGCCCTGCGGCCATCAATCGCGTAAAAGCGTTCTTGGAACCAAATAAGGAAGTGAAACCGATCTGGTCGACAGATCATGCAGAGCTCTCGTCGATTCACAGCAAGTCTTAGAGTTCCTCTCTTATTTAAAAAAGCGTGCAATTCTTGTTTTTAAAGGCTAGCACGCTTTTTAACATCTCGGAAAAACGTTGAGATTTGTGGGAAGGTGGCATCTGTATAATAGAAACATCGGTCGAAAAGTTGAATGGTATCGCTCACAAGCTGGAACTACATGGTTACAAATGGACAAAGCAACGAACCATGACTTTGGAGGTATTGTTAGAAAAAGACTCGGGGTATTTGACCGCGGAAGAAATATTTATGCGGATCAAGAGTAAATATCCCCAAATCGGATTGTCTACCGTTTATCGCACACTGGGACTGTTAAATGAGCTGCACATCGTGCGGAAAGTAACTTTTAACGACAAGTCGACCCGATTTGGGCTTCGCGACGATGATTCTGATCATCTGCCCCCTCATTTGATTTGCAAAGCGTGCGGTTTGATAGAGAAAGTGAATGAGGATTGGTTATCGGAATTAGAACTCCATTTAAGGAAAGAGTTTGGATTTCAGGTATTCGATTACCAACTCGATTTTATTGGTACGTATGCCGAATGCAATGAAAATACTTGTAAAAAACCAAATCCATCTGCGCCATAAACATTCTGTTAAAGGATGGAATGTAGCAGGTGAAAGGAATTAAGTGCTTATGCTAGAGAATACAGATCTGAGAATACGAAGCAAAGCAATCAGTGAGGGGGTTAATCGGGCATCGAATCGGGCTATGCTTCGGGCTGTTGGATTTAAAGACGAAGATTTTCGTAAGCCCATGATTGGTGTTGCCAGCACATGGAGCGAGGTAGCCCCATGCAATCCCCATGCAATATGCATGTGAAGCTGAGATAACCGCAGCTTTTTTACTTAAATGAGATACGGAGAAAAGAGATAACGATAAAAAATGTTCTTACAGAGGAACAAGAAGAGAGGGCTGCAAGCATATATCACAAGCCTTTAAGACACTGCCACGTTAGAAGAAACTCTAGATTTAAAAATATAGTAAGGTATACACATGTTCACATAAAAAAAGAGGGATGTACCCCTCTTTTTTTATTTAGAATATAAGCAAATGCGTATTTTTCACCTGTTTGAAGATAGAGGGGGAATTTAATTCGAGATTTATGCTGATTATAATTTTTGATAGTGATCTAAGAGATTCTCTAATCTATCTTGGATAATTTGTTTTAATGATTCAGGCTTCACTGATATAACATAATTACCATATCTCATAAAATAGCTAGCTATAAACTCCTCTTCTCCTAGATTATAGAATCCCTTAATGACTGTTTTATTACCATTTTCTATTTTCATAGAAGGATAATGTTCTTTATAAAAAATATCCTTTGCTTGTTCTAAAATCTCTACTTCAAAGTCAATACTCTTCTCAGATTGATACATTTCTAATGAACGACTAACAAGTTCATCTATAGAAAAGTGAGATTTGATTTCCTCTTCTTCTATAAAGGTTATTCTATCGCATCTGAAGACTCTATATTTATTCGTATTTAACTCTACTCCTGTAGCATACCATTGACCAAACTTAGCGGAAATTTTGAAAAATTGAACATGGTAACTTTTTGTCTGATTATTTTTTACATATTGTATCTTACAGTTGCTCTCATTAAGAATGCTTTTTAGAATTTTATCTAAAAAACGACTAACATTATGATGCTGATATATTTCAAACTGTAGGACTTTTTTCATTTTGTGAATCTGCTCTATTTGTTTTTTAGAAAGACAGTTTCCAAACTTTTCATTTAGCTTAGTAACACTTAAATGAAATGGTGTTGATTGATAAGATTCTAACGTCAACATTGCAAAGTACAGAGCATACACTTCATCAATTGTAAAATTAATGGGGGATAACAATTTATTTTTTAAGATGCCATATCGTCCATGTCTGCCATGTTCCGAAAAAATAGGCATACCTAATTGTTCTAATGAACTAATATCACGTAGAGCTGTACTTTTTGAAATATTGTATTTATTCATTAGGTCATTTAAATTAAAGAACTCTCGACTGTTTAAGTATCTTATCATGTCATTTAATCTTTCTGATTTATTCATATTGAATCTCCTCATTAAAGGTGTCATATTTTGATACCTTTATATATTATGATGAGTTCAAGGTCATATATCAATTTTATAAGATATCTACCTGAAATCATTATATAAAAGGAGATTGATACCATGAGTGCAACACTAGAAGTAGCTATTTTCTTATCCATGAACGGAAACGCACAAGAAGCTATAAATTTTTACAAAAACCATTTTAATGCAGAGGAATTGTTACTTGTTACCTATCAAGACATGGCAAAACGTGACAGCTCAATACAGCTTACGGATGAAAATAAGAATTATATTTCTCACTCCGTCTTATCCATCGGAAGAACAAAAGTAATGATAGCGGAAGATACAATGGATATCAAAGAAAAATATGCAGTTGGCAATAATACTTCATTATGTATTCAAAGTGCGGACTTAGAAGAAATTGAACGTTTTTATAATAGCTTAATTACAGATGATAGAGTGAAAATCATTGTTCCTTTATCTAATAATGTGTTTAGCAAAGCATACGGTATTATTGAAGACCCGTTCGGTATTCAAATACAATTAATGTTTGATGATAGATTACAATAAAAAAATTAGCATTCCATACTTCGATTGGTATCGAATAAAACCCGGTTATTAAATTTCCTTGCGTGATTTGCTAAATAATAGCTATGGTAGATTAAAATCAGGATGGAATCCCTTGATAATTTTATTTAGTATGGTGTTTCTTATTTCATTTTGTTTTCATTCTCCAGGTAAAGACTCGTATCATTAGTAAAGCGTATCAGGTTGTAAAAATAACAAATGAAAGAAGTGTAGTAAACATGAAAATTAATCAGGATTGGAGATACACGATAACCATCATCAAAAAAGCAATGGAAAGGAGAGTGATAGAATAGAAAAGGAGAGTAAAATATGCAAAGCAAAAATGCAACAACCATTGATTATGATATCATTTTGAAACTCTGGGAAGAATCTGTAACAGCTACTCACGGTTTTTTAAGTATCAAGGATAAGCAGGAAATCAAGAAAGAAATCCCCTTATATTTTCCTAATCTTGATATAAGACTTTGGTACGTTGAGAATTCTTTCATTGGATTTTCGGCTACAAATAAAAATCACTTGGAAATGCTGTTTTTAGATCCCGTAGAAACCGGAAAAGGATACGGAAAACAAATTATACAATCCTTAATCGAACATTTTGGCGTAACGACCGTAGATGTTAATAAACAAAATGAGAATGCGAAAATGTTCTACTTGAAAAGTGGTTTTTCGATCGTAAATGAGGAACCGACAGATAACGCAGGCCGTCCTTACCCGATATTGCATATGAAATTATCCGAAAAGCAGAAGTGAATATTCTGCTTTTTTGGGAAAAAAAAGAGATTTATGGCCATCAAGATAATGGACGTTAATCGCAAGATGAAAATTATCTCCGTGATCCTGACCAGTCCTTGGATTGAAACAAGAACGGTTTATTGCCCCTGGAATGGTTCAAGATGTGGAAATGTTAAATAACAGATAATATATAGGAGTTATAAAAAATTATGAGCATAAGTAATAAATCCTCGAATCATTCTCCCTGGATCTTTTTCATGTTGGTTTTCATTCTCGCAGTTCCGTTCTGGTTGATCGGAATGGTAGCTGAACAATTTCTGCATAAAGAAATACCCATAAACCTTCCCATCAGTGCGCTTATGTTTGTTTGCCCGATGATCGCGGCTTTGATCCTTGTTTATAGGAATAATGGATCAGATGGCATCAAACGACTATTAAAGGAGTCTTTTAATAAAAGGATCAAGAGCAAGATATTTGAAAATACTGGCCTTATTCTTGGTATTTTTAATCGCAGGAATATGTGAGGAGATAGGTTGGCAAGGATACGCCTATGACGCCGAAGCTGCGAGGCGGACCTGTTCCATACTCATTGGAATACTGAAGATTCATATTTTGTGTCATTTATCAAATAATGTCTATTGACACAAAGTTGACCACATTACGCAAGGCAATGTCTTATGACACAATTACCTATATGTTCTTAATACAAAAGATGGTTAATCGACCAACATGGTTATACATTGTTAGCCGATGTCGGTCGATAAGAACATTAACGCTTAAGAAGTCGCCATATCGGCGGCTTAGAAATTAATGGGGGGGGACTATCCCACTTTACTGAGAAGGCCCAAAATCAAGTCTAAGAGCACAAAGGGGAGATTCGATTCTTCTGCCGCTTACCAAGGGCGCTTGAAATAACGAGGTGGGTCACTTTCAAGTCTGCACTAGTGGGTCAAATTAATTCCGGCATTGACACAGTAATAGCAACTGACATATTAAAGATCCTTTGCATCTTTCCATGACTTTAGCATAATTTTCTCATAAGCAACTCGATCGGCCCTCTCGTCATCCATTTTCTCCACATATGCGAAAAGATAATGGCCATTATAAAATATAAGCTTCCGTATGCCATTGCAAAAATAAGGCTGCCATTTTCCAAATAGCCTGTTATATGAAGCAGCCCCAATCCGAACACTACATGTCCAATATAATGAGATAACGATAACTGCCCGGTACTGATCAGTGCTTGCGTAAGAACGGACTGTTCAAATTTATCGACGACATAAAGACAAATCGCGATTACGGCCATAGCCGAACAAATTCCTGAGAGCACATACAGCATTGTCGGTGGCATCGGTTTCGTTCCAAACAAATAATGTGCCGCTTCATTCCCCAGTACAGGGGAAGCCCATTTAATCAAGAAGAAGGAAAGGGATTCAAAAAAAACTGTTCCTGACAATGAATATATCAACAACTTCGAACGATGCTCCTTGCTCAGCCAGCCCTTTCTGCCAATCCACATGCCGATGAGGAAGAAGCTCAGCCAAGGAAAGATCGGATGGAATCCGTTAAATAACAGATTACGTATGAACCCTTCTATTGTCCAAAAACCCGTATATTCTTTAAAACTCAAGTTCCACCCTTGGGTGTAATCGAATATGACTAAAAATAACTGTGATGCTACCAGGATAAACGCGAACAATCCGAGTATTTTGTTGTTGGATACGGTTATCAATACCGCGGCCACAAGCATGAATACCGCATAGTAGTGCAAAATGTCTGCGCTCCAGTCCATTAACAATAAAAGAACGCCGGCAATAAACAGGAAAATTGCTCTCTTGTATAAGCTGTTCCGGTTTTGTCGAATAAGCTTCCCGTTCATTGAGCTTCGGGCTTTCGAGGTCATTAGGGTTACTCCGATGCCGGCCAGTACGACAAACAATGCAGATGCTCTCCCCTCAAACAGACCTGCTATCGATTGTAGCCATCCCGGTCCGCTATTCTCTGCCTGCATTGCAAGCTTATAGTTCACGATAATCATTCCAAAGATCGCCAATGCTCTCGCAAAATCAAGGGCGGTTATCCTCGCTTTCGATTGACTCATTCCACTTCATCCCCTCTTAGTGTTTTGTGACGTGACGATTGAACCATTCGTTTTACTAGCCAGGCAACAGCTCCAAGCAGTATCAAGATGATTACGATGCTCCAAGAATAACTCTCAATGGTGTGCAACAATTTTTCCCATTGTGAGCCAAACATGTTTCCCAACCCGATGAAGCTAATACACCAGAACAAGGCGCCGCTATAAGCATAGACTGCAAAGGTTCGAAACGAAGAACCCAAGATACCTGTTAAATAACCGGTTATATGACGAACACCGGGAATAAAATAGCCGATGAATACAAGAAAATTACCGCGCCTGTTAAACCATTTTTTCGTCTTATAGAATTTGCCTGGTGTAATGAACACCCATTTGCCAAAACGCTGAATAAAAGGCATTCCCACTTTCAGACCGATAACATATGTTACAGTCATTCCTAATGTCGTTCCGGTAAACGCTAAGAAAAGTGCCGTCCATCCGTTTAACACACCCAGATAAGACAGATACCCCACATACAGCATTGTTATTTCCCCTGGAAAGGGAAGAGCAATGAACTCCAGCAGTAATCCTATGAACAGGAGTGCATATCCATATTGCTCAAATAGCGCTTCAATATTCATCGATATCACATCCTTTAATTCCTTTTTCGAATAGGAAAAACAATAAGCAAGCTCAAAAGCAATATTAATAAAGTCGTTAGTATGATTGAATATTTTGCTATAAATAATGCATACAGAGTTAAAAGACTTCCGCCTGCAGCAACTGACATTCTTTTATTCACTTTACTAGGGAACCTCGTATTTTTATGTGCTAGTTGGATTGCACAGGCGCTGACAAATATACCGATACAAACCCAAACCAAAAATGAATTGGGAGTTAGGACAGTTTTATATAACATAATCCCGGGAACTGTTCCAAATGTAATTAATTGACTTAGAGAATGGATACTTTGCGAGAAGGCTTCTTCCTGGCTAGGCTTCGGTTTTAACGTATGTAATACAACGCCTAAGCCAAAGCTAAATAAAGACCATTCACGATGCCCCTGATAAACTGCCAGAATCGAACAGATGCCTGCGAATAAGATAATTAAAGAGAACGTGACAGAAATTCGCATTTCTTCAACCAACCCTCTACAAATTTTTATTAGTTCTGTCTAAGATAAAAGATGTTTATCATGTGCAGAGAGGCTCCGCTTCCTGATGTTCCCTGCAGCAGATCAAGGTATTATGTAATGGATTCCCTTGCTTTACTTTTCCACACTACTGACATTACAAAAGTGGCAAACAGTACTACTGCTGCAAAAATATATGGTAAATTAATATTCACATCAAACAAAATACCGCCTATTGCCGGTCCCATAATAATTCCAAGACTTGTATACATGGAATTCATCCCAGCGACAAATCCTTGCTCTTTCCCTGCCAATTTGGAAAGAAGTGTTGTCACTGCAGGACGAAGTAAATCACAGGCGAAAAATACAATGCTGGAAACGGCCATAATGCTCCAATAACGACTGACAAACACAGAAGCAACAATGAAAATAGCAGCAACGATAATCGTGGCATGAATAATCTTCTTCTCGCCGAACTTATTTACCAGCTTATCAAAGAATAACAATTGAGCTACAACACCCGAGATGGAGCCTACTGTAATTATGATAGCTATATCTTTGGCAGTAAAACCGAATTTCGAATCTACAAAAAGGCTGAACATCAATTCATAGGCAGATAGTCCAAAAGATAATACGAAGACAATGATCAGGGGCATCAAATATAAAGGATGAAAAGATTTCTTAATCTCTGAGAAGAAGTTTGTTTTTGATCTTAAATTTCTGTTTTTTATAAGTTGTTCTTTAGATAAAGGCTCTTGCAAAACAAGGAGTGAAATGAAAGCAGCGACCAGGGCAAAGCCTGCTGCGAAAAAGAATGGGGCGCGTATGCCCAATTCGGCTACAAACCCGCCAACGCCAGGACCAATGATGAACCCTAAACTAATCGCAGCAGCTTGATATCCCATGACTTTAGCTCTCTCTTCTAATGAAGTGCTATCCGCGATAAAAGCAGTTACTGCTGGCATAATGAGGGCATCGCCAATCCCTCCTAAAATTCTGGAAAGAAACAGTACCCATACTTGATTGCCAATGGCAAATAACAGCTCCGAGAAAGAAAAAAGGAATAGACCGAATACAATCATTTTCTTTCTGCCAATCGTATCTACCCAGATCCCGGCAATAGGAGAGACGAGAAGCATGGCAAATGCAAAGGCAGAAATCATGTATCCCATCACTTGGCCGCTTAAATGCATTTCTTTTGCAAGGGATGGCATGATTGGGGCAGCAAGGCCTACCCCTACAAAGGCAATGAATAAGCTAATTAAGATGACAACTAATGATTTTTTTTCTTTAGTAAATATACGCATACGCTTTCCCCACCCAACTTTGTATCTTTTTCTTTTTCATTAAATAGCCTCCTATAAAATTTACTGATCATTTTAAATTCAAGACCATATAATCCCATTTCGATTCATTGAACAAAAGATGCCGCACTAAGCTATTCTTTTGTAAATGAGTCTGGAATGACAGGAGCTCGTATAGTTGCTCGGCACGTGGGTTACTACCTACGACGTGCAAGCTCAGCACATTTAGGTGTGGCTCAGTTTGCGCAAAATGCTGCGCCCACTGAAATAATAGCTTTCCAATCCCCTTGCTTCGATGGTCTTGATGGACAACAATGTCTGCAATATAACACTCTCCAGCCTGTGGTTTATGATCTAATAAAGATAACCCGATCAGCATTTTTAACAGGTTCCATTTCCCCAACTTATTGAAGCTCTTCCACGAAGGAAGCTCTTGCTTTTGCTTCACGTCAGATTCGGGCTTCCATTTGATAGATATCGTTCCGATAACCTCTCCATCTTGCAGGGCGACCATTCTTTGACTTGCCGGTTCGGTGGGATAATGTTCAAACAGCTTTTCGAAAAAAAGAGCGAGATCGTCATCATTGATGCTCGTCAACTTTTGAAATTTTCCGCGAAACCCGTGAACAAGCAAGCGGCCGACCTGTGGATTATACTTGGCCTGCATAGGTTGAATTGTTATCGGTACTGCAGTCATGATGGTTCCCCCTTTCGGATTTTGTTGCCGATTCGATCAAGAATTGCAACTCGTAATACAACTCGTTCTTGCTAAATAACGATAAATAGGATCTTTCAATAAGGATTAGGGGTCCAGCTATGGTATAAGATTGCGCAGTCGCATAGTCGTACAACTGTTCAATCATTTGTTTGAGCTCATCATCTTCATGAATTAGGCTCTGCATGGAAAGGTAATTGCCTCCAGGTAAAGAAAAATGGCCAGGCCCTTGAGTTTCTAGGCATAAGGTAATTGTGCTCGAACCATCATATATATAATGAATGTCCGATTCGAACAAGTTCGGAACGCGCTTCGTTTGTTCAGCCAAAAGTTTGGCATTAAGTTTAGTGTGTGAATCCACTTCAATCCAACTTGCAAAGTAGGTGGTGTCTCGCCGCTTTATGTGATACTGGTTGGACTGCGAATTAAAGTTCTGCTGTTCATGCAAAATTTTTTTGATGAAATGCTGAAGCTCTTTGAGCCGCAGCAACTCAGCATCGACTTCCCGCAAGGAATGATGAAGAAGCTGTCGATATTGATCCGCAGAATAGGAGGTCATACAATCATTTATGGACTGAACAGACACTCCCAGCTTGCGAAGCAATAGAATATGTGCAAGCTGGTATACTTGCTCAATGCCGTACATTCTATACTGATTGTTATCTGTATAAGCGGGCCCAAGAACTCCTTTCTCTTCAAAATAACGAATTTGATGAACAGACACATTCATAAGATTGGCTAATTCACTAATCGTAATTTCACTCTTCATAAAATTCACTCCTAAAGCTTGGAATACCTCAACGATACACTTTAGGTCAGACCTAAGGTCAAGTGTTTGTATTAAAATTATTTGTTAATACTAGATCATCTAAATTCACGATATACAGGTGGATTAGTTGATTATATGGAATTGGCTGAAAGGGGATGGAGTAGTTCATACAACTGTTGAAGACTTGGTAAAATGGGGGGGGATTTAACTACAGGTACCGTTGGTGGAAAAGACTTTGTTAAAAGAATGAGCGAGAAAACAAAAAAACATTACTTTATAGTGGGAGGCAAAGAAATGAATATCATAGTAGTAGAATATGATCCAAATTGGAACAATGAATATCTAAAAGAAGAACATGCAATAAAGGAGATTCTTCAAGATGAATTAGTGAACTGTTTTCATGTTGGGAGTACTTCTGTTCCAAATTTAAAAGCAAAACCGATCATTGACATTCTGCTTGTAGTTAACGACATCAATGAATTAGATACTTACTCTGTACAATTTGAAGATCTTGGATATGAGGTTATGGGTGAATTTGGAATCAAAGGGAGGAGATACTTCCGTAAGGGTGGAGACAATCGCACTCATCAAATTCATGCATTCCAGTATGATAATATTCAAGAAATCGAAAGGCACCTATCGTTCAGAGATTATCTTCGCCAAAGTCCAGAAATATGTAAGGAATACGGAGAATTAAAAAGTAAGCTTGCAGACCAATATCCAACTGACATTGATGGCTATGGTGACGGTAAAGATGATTTTGTCAAAAAAATAGAAAAAGAAGCTCTCAAATGGCATTGGACTACTCTCTGAAATCAAACATCATTATTGGGCGCTTTAAATGAATAAAAGGAGGACATATATAGTCATAATATGTGTTCTCCTTTATTCGTGCCAGGTAGGCGGCCTTTAAAGAATGCTATTCGCTTCGAAGTGCAACAACTGGATCTTTCTTTGCAGCCATTCTTGATGGAATAAATCCAGCAATTAAGGTGAGTATCATACTTCCGGCAACCAGCACCGCTGCATGAAGTGGGTTAAGACTTGCAACTCCAGAAATTCCTGCCAGATTAGATATAATGGTATTGATCGGTATTTGAAGCAGATATGAAAGACCTACCCCAATCATTCCTGCCGTGAATCCTATAATCAGCGTTTCCGCATTAAATATCCTTGAAATGTCTTTTTTACGTGCACCCACACTGCGAAGGATGCCGATTTCTTTGGTGCGCTCAATTACCGAAACATACGTTATAATACCGATCATAATTGTGGAGACCAAGAGAGAAATAGCAGCAAATCCGCTTAAAACATAAGTTACGGTATCAAGTAGTGTTCCTGTTATGGAAGAAATCATTTCCGCCATATCAGAATAAATCAGTTGATCATCGTTTGATTTACCATCATTGTATTTATCAAGGTATTCTTTTATCTTGTCTTTGCTTTCGTAATCCTTTGGATGAATATTGATACCCGTTGGAGTGGAATCAGCTCCAAGCATTAACAATGCATTATCCTTCGCCTTATTGTCTAAAGGAGTGCCAAGCAAAACATCCTTATCTGAACCTTTTTGGGCGGTTGCAATTTCGCTCTTTTGCGCATCTTCAACTACAGCTGCGGTGAGTGCCGTGGTATATGCAATACCCGGTGACAAATAGTTGCTTGACACATCTTTTTTGGAACGCAGAATGCCGGTAATCGTGAGTTTTGTTCCAGTATCACTGTCATACAGCTTTTCATAATCTGCAGGCGCAGCCGCAGTGTATAAATCTCCATTCCTAGTATAGTAATCATCATTCGGTATTACTTTTAAAATTGTTTTGCCAATAAAATCAGTCAGCTTATAATTTTCGGTATCCTCAGAAATAGCAAGTTTTTCAAAAAATGCTTTGTCAATGCGGTTATATTTATCAATAACTAAAACGACTTCGTTTTTTCCTGTAGGCATCCTGCTTCCTTCACCAATTAAATCATATTGAGATAAAATAAAGTCATTATTTTCAGGAAGTTCCTGTAAGTAGGTGCTATTGCTACCCATCATCATTCCCATACCGCTTGGAGCTGAAGTTGTTTCAAACTTTACGGCTGCGTCTTGTCCTTGACATTATCATAACGGAATCAGAGCGTTTAGCTGCACTTTCCACCAATGTTCTTACTCTGTCAAAATACGAGAACCTTGAAATTGTTGCGGATAAAGCCCCGTTCAGGCTGGATGAACAAATTAGAAAGTCTATCGTTTTAATGGAGCCCAAATGGTCTGCAAAAGAGATTACCGTAAATGTGGACTTAGATAAGGTGATTTATAGCGGAAATGAAGATTTGACACAGCAGATATGGCTTAACCTTTTAGATAACGCCATTAAATTTTCCTATAAAGGTGGCTTTATAAATATTACCCTTGCATATGAAAATGACAAGATTCGGTTTGTTATACAAGATGACGGACCTGGCATGGACGATCAGACTAAAGCTCATATTTTCGATAAATTTTATCAGGGTGATACTTCTCATTCCAAAACAGGATACGGACTTGGACTTCCACTTGTAAAACGCATAGTGGAACTTTGCGGCGGTGACGTTGGCGTTCAAAGTCAATCGGGTAAAGGCAGCATATTTACCGTTGTATTGCCTTTATAAAAGAGATGGAATAAAGTGAATCACAAGAATGCTGAAGTGACCAACCTGATCGATAAATAATCCGTAGTTCTCTAAACAACCACTGATGACATGGAAAGTCGTCAATGGTTGTTTTTTCTTTCATATATATCTTCTTTTCTAGAAAAGGATTATTGCAGTATAAATTCTTCTAAATACTGAACATATAGTACTAGAATTCCTTTATTTCATTACTGTTTGAAAAAATAGAACTATTCAAAGAATTTACAATCAAATTAAAGGTGTCAGACCTTGTCCACTGGGGAAAATGGGCGGTGTCTTTTATACTGAAATAGACTTTAGGAGATGTAATACTTCGATAAAAATCAAAAACTATTTCGGAGGAAGCATGATAATCATACTCACCTTCGATAAAAGCTATTGGAACCTGAAAATTTTTATAAGCAGAAAAATCAATTTCTGATACTTCGTGCCATAGCTTAACTATGGACTGCTCAGAACCTTTTAGTCGTTTTATACAATCTATTAATGAATAGTTTTTGGAAAAAATAAAATAGCGATATAATGATAAATACGTACTTTTTCCATAAAGAGAAACACCTTGCTTGATTAGTTGACTCATAAAAAACATTAAATCAGAATACCAATTATTTTGATTAAACTTTGTGTTTAGAGAAGAAATTCTGTTTTTAAGACGATGATTATCAATATGACTTACCATGTATTCTTTACTTTTTTTAAACATTTTTTGCGAACAAATAACTTGTCCAACTCCAATATAAAAATGTATCAATTCTGGATACGAAATAATGAATTTCATTCCAATAATGCTTCCCCATGAATGTCCCATTAAGCATATTTTCTCTTTTTTGAATTCAACAAGGAGTTTTTCAATTAAGACCTTCAAGTCAAGAACAAAATCATTAATAGTAATATGTTCATCTTCTCTAAACCTATAGTATGATTTTCCAGCACCCCTTTGCTCCCAAATGATTAAAGTATAGTTTTCGGATAAATTTGAATTAAAATGCTCAACAAGAGGTAGTGCCGCATCACCAGGTCCGCCATGTAAATATATTAAAATAGGATTATCCCAATTAGTACTTACTACTTGAACATATTGGTTAACACCATTTATGGGATACCATTTGCTGTAATTATACATTTTATCTCCCTACTTTCGTTGACACAGATGTGTCATATAAGTAGAGTCTATATATGAACTAATTGATTTGCAATCAATGGAAACACATTGGTAGAAAGTGTGTCAGGAGAGAAAATGGGAAAAAAAGAAGATATAATTAATGGTCTATTTTCTGTGATGGAAAAATATGACTTTTCACTAATCACTGTTACCCAAATCACGCAGGAAGCTAGCGTAGGAAGAAAAACCTTTTATAGATATTTTAAAAATAAAGAAGAAGTGCTTAAAGAATCTATAAATTTGTTATTCTTAGAGTATTCCTCCTTTCAAGAAAATTATTTTTCTTCTAAATATGAAGTGCTAATTCATAATCATTTTTTATTTTGGAGTAATCATTTAACATTTCTTAAACTTATGTATAACAACGAACTAATGATATATATTTTTAAGCAATATCAAAGGTATGTTCCTAAGCTTAATAAAGATTATTTAACTGACAAAGAATTTAATCATATCACTGCAATTTATGCAAATGCATTTACTACTGGCATATTTTGGTCATTGCTTTACACATGGATAGAGAATGGAGCAAAAGAATCTCCCGCTGAATTAGCAAGTATATGTATACAGGTTTTACAAAATAGAGTATAAGAAAATTAGAGCATTGAATGATGAAAAACCTCTGTTATGCTACCTATATCGTTTTTGACACAAGAAACTATAGCAGACAACAACGATTCTTTTTTCATGCTTATACTTAAAACAAGCGAATGACTTAGAAATATAAACAAACCGAGATAAATTAAAAACGCTCTCGGTTTGTTTGCTTTTCAAGTAGATTGATAAAGTACAATGGTTTTTAGTTTTTTATCTTTCAGTTCCTGTCCTTTTCCAGTACCAAGTCAAACTGTGATACCTGTATAGCCTTTGTCTGTTGGAGGAGATAAAATGTTACAGGTTTCCACCCGGACGGTTGGACCAAGAGCGGATATCCCGCCATTATGAAGGTGCGTTACTTCAACAATTACATGGCTAATGGCTCTGGCGATGCGATGGTTCTTTCCAACGCTCTTGAGGGCGAAGCTCGATACAACTATATTACGGGTTTTGGAAAAACGTATTTAACTGACGCGAAGCCGAACCGGGAAGGTCCAAACATCACCGATGGGGTTGGCAAATATATCAGTGTGGCTAATTATGCCGCTCTGTGGTTCATGGGCGTCAAGGATTCCGTGATGGAGTTTAACGAAGTGGTGGATAACCCGTACAATTGCGCCGATGGCGAAGCATTTGACATTGATAGTTTCAATGACGGGGCAGTATATCAATATAACTATAGCCGAAACAATTATGGCGGCTTCATGTTGTTCATGCCGGGATCGAAGAACAGCATTGTACGTTACAACATTAGTATTGACGATGGCAGTCCCCAAGAAGGATCTGCGGCATACTCGCATTTGTTTTATTATGCGGTTGGCGGCAGCTCGGGCAGCGTAGATTATCCAATTATTCACAACAATATATTCAAACTTGGCGCAAACACGACGCGAATATTCGGTACAAGCAGCACAGGTCCGATCTGGAGTCACTTTTATAACAATATTTTGTATGGCAAGGATACGATTAGTGTCTTCGACATAGGTTCAAAGAGCGCCATGACGCATGGCAGCTTCGATTACAATATCATTTATCCGCAAACTCTGATCGATCGAAGCAAATTTGCTTCAGGCGTTTATGGATCGCATAACATTTATGCAGACCCGACAACTATACTGGCAAGTATAGAACAGTCTCTGGATATTGACGTCATTCCTAAAGACGTCATTCCAACCAACGGAACTATTGTTAAGAACGGGGATAAGAATACAGTTCTGTTCAACTCGAGAAATACTGGGATCGGCAAAGCGATTGCCCGCTCAGAATTTGATGTGTCTAAGCTAGCAGGCTTCAAGCTCAAGTCAGCAGACCAAAATATTGCGGTAGGCGCTGGATTTCGAGCAGATTAAACGCTTGAAGGACGGCGGGACCTAAGCAAAATTTTCCCTTTAACACGCGACTTCTTTGGAAACGCCATTCGGCCAGATGATGTGCTCGATATCGGTGTGCATCAAATTGGGAATGAAGGCCTGAATGCTGTTGAGTTTAAAACGGGTCGGGGAGGAAGCTATATTCCGCATCAGGCTGTACCTGTTGGCGATCTTGCATCCAAACCATCAACGGACCCAACGAGGAACGGATATAAATTCGGAGGCTGGTATACAGACGAAAGCTATACGACAGCGTGGAACTTTGATACCCACGTGGTCACCGACAATACGGTTCTTTATGCAAAGTGGACTTCGTCTACGGATGAGTCTTCTGCCGGGAAGTTGGCAGCGATAAAGAAGCTCTCGAAATAGGGTTGCCGTCGGTGGGGACTGACCCCATAACGTGAGACAAATCAAAACACCTTCAAGAGAATCGAACCATGTCGTAAGATATGGAGATAATCTTGGAGGTGTTTTTGCGTTGGCAACTAGAGTGAGCTACCCCTTGTTCAATTCCATGCGCTTCTTGTTGTTGTTTGCTCTTAGCCAAAACGATGAAGCGATTTTGTAACAAAGGTATTGACATCATATAACTACAACTGTAGTATATAAGAAATAGACTACAGTTGTAGTTTTGATAACAATCATATGGGAGGAACTATACAAAATGAACGTAATATCAAAAGTATCCATGCAGCATTAAGGATTTTTGCATGTAACAATATGTTGACATTACCAAACTACAAATGTAGGATGGATTTATAACTACATACGTAGTCTTATAAATTGACCTTGGAGGTTACATGTATGAACCAAATACCAGCGGTTACGGATGCAGAGCTGGAAATTATGCGCGTGTTATGGGTAAATCCGGATTGCCCTTCCAGCGAAGTCGTAAAGCAGATGGCAGAGAAAATGGGCTGGAGCCCGAACACAACGCGGACACTCCTGAATCGATTGGTGCAGAAGGAAGCAGCGGGGGCAAAGCTGGAAAAGGGTTCGAAGCGTACCCAGCTATTTTACCCCATCATCAGCGAGCAGGAATATCTACGGTCTGAAACCACATCTTTTGTGAAAAAGCTGTATGGCGGTGCATTAAAGCCAATGTTAGCCAATTTTTTAGAGGATAAAAAGCTGAATGCGCAGGAAATCGAGGATCTGAAGGCTTTATTTGACGAAAACTGCATAGACGGCGGGCCGGAAAAGAGAGATAGCTGATGGGTCCAACATTACATGCAAGCTTGTTATCGTTTTTTGGCTGGGTGATCCGCGGATCATTTATGGCCGGCATCCTGGTCCTACTTGTCCTGATCCTGCAGTTTCTATTAAAAAACAAGCTAGATGGAAATATTTGATTTGGCTGCCTGTGGCGATTCGTCTGCTGCTTCCTTGGGCGCCGGAATCTTCGCTTAGCCTGTACAATGTTTTGTCTCTGGAAGCCATAGCGCCCGGAATTCATCAGAAGACCCAAGATCCTTCGGTTTGGAGGGAAGCGGGGAGAGCAAGCGAGGCGGCGGTTCATGGTGAGCGCTATTTAAAACCGGAAACAAGCGAAATTTCGGGAATACCTGCTCTATCCCATGAATCGGGAACCGTGCAGGAGCGCGGCTTCTGGTGGAATAAGATCAAGCAACTGGGTTTTACCAATGGGCTGATGCTGGTATGGCTTGCGGGGGTATTGTTTCTTGCTGCGAAAACGGTATACGACCAGCTTCGATTAAAGCGGGCCCTGCGTGCAGGTCGATCCATCGAAACGCCATTTTTATCGGCAGCGTTTCAAGAGACGAAGCAGCTATTGGGCATAAATCGTAAAGTACGGTTTGTAGCATCGGAACGGATTCCCGGACCTGCCGTAGTCGGTTTTCGTGAACCTGCGGTCGTCATTTCGCCAAGACTGCTCGTCACGTTGCGGAAGAAGCAGCTTCAATATATTCTGGCGCATGAGTTCGCACATATTCAGCGGCGGGATGTGGCAGTGAATTGGGTGATACACATCATCCTTATTCTCCACTGGTTTAATCCATTGATATGGCTTGCCGCACATAAAGCAAGACAGGCCCAGGAGATGGCCTGCGATGCATGCGTGTTGGACCGGATGGGCCCGCAGCAAAATAGTGCATACGGACAAACCATTATTCATGTGCTGGAGCATTTTTCAGGCAGCCATCATAAGCCGGGGCTTGCCGGCTTGTCCGCGACACATAAAGAAATGAAAAGGAGACTTATAATGATTAAACAATTCAACAAAAAATCCTATCGTCTGTCTATTTTGGGGTTGGGAATGATTCTCGCGCTTGGCAGCGTGACGTTGGTGAACGCTAAGGAAAGCAACGCCGCGAGCATACCGCAAAAGGCTTCCGTGCAAGCAGAGCAGGATTCAAAAGCTGCTGAGGCTACGCAAGATCAGCAGCAACCAGAGAAGAAGAAGATTCAGCTCGACCAAACGGTAGCCGCAAAGCTGCAAAAAGTGTTAAAGCAAGTAGCAGGGAAAGAGGTCAAGTTACAGGATGTTGGCGAGTTCAGTTATGATGCCGTCAACACGGAGTTTGTGGAAGTTGAATCGGTAGACGGAAAATTTGGAATCTTATTTGATACTAAAGACGTTAAGTATATAACTGTTAGTGAGAAGCTCCCACTCCATAATATCAGTAAAAAGGATCAGGATAAGGCCCTTCAAGAGCTGAAAAAGCTGTATCCAAACATAACCTACGCATTTGACAAAGAAGTGATCATTTATCGACACTATGATGACAAGAATGCTAAATTAAGCGATCTTGTAACGTATGCGTTGACTGGAAAGAACTTTACCGTTCAACTAAGTAACGACTTTTCGCAAAACAAAACTGATTTACGTGTAAGCCAGATAGTCATGGAATTTGACGACGCGAACGAAATTGAACCGAAAGTGCCAAAAACGGCGGAAGAAGCGATGAAAACGGTCTTGAATCAAGATGCTAATTTCAAAGGGGCTATACTTAGTGAAGTGAAGTGGGATAACCAATCTAAAAATTACCGCTTCAAGTACCACACGACCAAAAATGGCGCCATGGTAGAAGAAACGGTAATAAGACCTACATTGGATGCCAAATAAAACGTGCTGTCCTTGACGTCTGGGCTTAAAGCGGCAAACGGGGGGTGGAATTAGACGTTATAGATAACCAAAATGCGGAACGAAATGGTCAGCGCTCACGTACTTTGTCGGTGCAAAAAATCACCGTCATTGTCGTGAGCGCTTGTGTGTCAGGCACGTCAACAGCCCGAGAAGTCTAACGCCAATCGAGGGGGGAGCGAAAAACGGCGGTTATCCCACCGTTCCCCGTTACCGGTCCATGTCCGCCATGACGCAGTCAATTTGCGCTTCTTCAAGCGGTTGGCAGCAACCCCGAACGGACCAGCGGCTATAATCCTATGGCGGCTCACTACACGCGATGGCAATGAGTGTGAGCATCGAACCGCATATATTGCGAAAATTATGAAAAGGTTCAACTTGACACATTAGTGATTTCGAGGATATTATAGATACAATAAGTCTTTGAATGGGGTGTTACCATGAGATTTACAAAAGCAACCAATTATGCTTTGCACACTATGCTCGCGCTCCTTGACGCTTCTCCGATTAAGCCGATAGGTGTTCAGCAGTTAGCAGAATTACAAGGTGTTTCACCAACCTATTTATCCAAAATTTTAACAAGGCTCGTGAAAGCAGGGATGATCGAGTCTGTTTCCGGAGTCAACGGAGGATATCGCTTATCTCGCAAGAAAGACGATATTACATTTTTGGATATTATCCACGCTATTGAGGGCACTGCATCCTTATTTGAATGTGATTTTGTCCACGGCGACGAATGCTCGATTCAAGCTGTAATGAAGGAAGCAGAAGAGAAAATGGAAAGCCATCTTAAAAACACGAAGTTGACGGATCTGGTCCAAAAGCAAACGCAGGTTTAAGGTTGAGCCATTTTATATTGAAAGGAGGGGAGGAGTTTGATATACATCAAAATATTTTTTGTTCAATAATAGATATAAAGAGTCTTTAAAGTCTATATAAAGGAGTTGAGCGTCATGATTTACGAATGCGCCATTATTGGTGGAGGACCGGCCGGGTTGAATGCAGCCCTCATCCTTGGAAGGGCAAGAAGAAGCGTGGCTATCATTGACAACAATCGACCCAGAAATGCTGTTACACATGCGTCTCACGGATTTATTACGAGAGACGGCGTAACGCCGGCCGAGTTCCGCAGAATTGCTCTTGAGGAGGTTAAAAGTTATCCGTTAGTCGATCATCTTCAAAACGAAGTTGTTTCCGTTGACACTACCCAATTCGGATTTGAGTTAGTTGATTCTGCTGGCCTTCACCTTCAAGCGCGAAAACTGATCTTGGCAACAGGCGTAAAGGAGATATATCCAGATATTGAAGGCTTTTATCCGCTTTACGGGAAAAGCTTGTTCAATTGTCCCTATTGCGACGGCTGGGAGCTTCAAGATCAACCGCTTGTTGTTGTTTCCGAATATCCAAACCTATTTCATACGGCTAAACTGCTTCTCAATTGGAGCGAGAATTTGGTTGTCTGTACGAACGGCAAGGCGTCTCTGTCAGATGAGCACAAAAAGCAGCTTCAATCAAAGGATATTGTGGTAATGGAGCTACCTATTGCAGCTTTCATTGGCCAGAATGGGCAGCTTGAACATGTTCGCTTTGCAGACGGAACTCAAATTCCGAGGGCTGGCGGCTTCGTGACTCCTAAATTTGTGCAAAGCGTTCCGTTCGCAGAACGATTAGGCTGTGGAGTGACGGCCTCGGGCGGGATTAAAACGGACGGAAAGGGGAGGTCCGCAATACCTGGTTTATATATCGCTGGAGATACTTCGTACGTGGCTCCTTCCCAAGTGGTTTTTGCTGCAGCGGACGGTAGCCAAACTGCTATGAGCGTAAATATGGATTTGACGGAGGAAGATTTTACAAATCGTGGGAGTTCACCTGAGGGTTAATTACGGATATAAAAAATCTTTAATATCTCAAAAAAGTTGGATTGGGGATGTACGTACCAAAGCTTTTCGATTTCAGATGTGTTGTTTAAGTTTAAGGAGGTGATGATATCCAGTCGATTCATCATTGGTAGTGGAAAATGTGTGAAAAATTATGAAATGGAGGAAGATACACATGACTATTTGTCACTCTACGGATACAACCTTTGAAAGTGATTTGAAAAATGAAGGTTTTACATTAGTTAATTTTTGGGCGCCTTGGTGCGGACCTTGCCGCGCTTTTGCACCTATACTCGAGAGGTTCGATCAGGAGTATAGCAAAGTAGTGAGGGTGCTAAAAATCAATGTAGACGAACAACCAAATACTGCCGCTCATTATGGAATTTTGAGCCTTCCAACTACGATTCTTCTTAAAAATGGTGAGCCGATCGATAAAATTGTTGGGGCTGTTCATATTGATACATTAAAACAGTTCATACCAGATAAAAATAATTAAACAACGTAAAACTCCCAACGAAAGCCGCCGGCCCAATCGGCGGCTTTCGTTAAGTTGAGTTGTTAAATTTTAAGAGGAGATAAAATGAATGAAGAAGTTAGATAAAACAGCACAACCTAATTCTTTCATTATATTGATATTGTTTTTTGCGGGATTGGTAATTATGTCAAGCTTCTATGTCACAATTCCCTTAATCCCCGTACTTTCAAGAGAATTTTCGGTATCAGAAGGGCAAGCAGTATGGGCGAGTAGTTTGTTTACGTTATGTTTCGCTGTTGGATGCTTACTGTTTGGACCATTATCTGATCGTTTTGGCCGAAAAAAAATCATGCTTTGGGGATTAGCTGCGTTAACGATTGTTACTATCTTTCTAGGGTTTCAAAGCAGTTTATCCTCAGTTATTATGTTCAGAGGAATACAAGGCTTGACTGCAGCTACTTTTTCTCCCGTAGTGCTTCCCTATGTGATGGAATTGTTCCCACAAAATAAAAGGGTATTTGCAGTTAGTTGCATGAGTGCAAGTTTTCTGATGGCTGGAATTATCGGGCAAGTGTACAGTAGCTTCATCACTTCTCATCTAGGTTGGCAGTATGTGTTCATCATTTTGGCAGCGATTTATTTTTTATTAACACTACTAATGTTATTCTTTATACCAAACCTCCCGCCGAACGGCACTAGTGTTGCGAATGCATTTAATCAAATGAGAAAGACACTGGCACAAAGGTCACTATGGTTTGCTTATGTAATCGCATTAGTCATGCTGCTTTCCTTTGTGGGCATGTACACTGCATTGGGGGAATTTTTAAGCAGTTCTCTTTTCGGGTTCACGAATCAACAGATTTTATATGTGCGTTCAGTAGGGATTTTAGGGATGCTAATGTCTCTTTTTTCCAGCGGTCTGATTAAGCGATATAGCGTGATACCGATACTTAGAAGCGCAATCATCCTATCTGCTATCGGATTGATCCTCTTAGGATTTGGTGCAAATATGGTGTTTATTATTGTCATGAGCGTCGTATTTGTATCCGGCATTGCAATCGCCATCCCTTCATTGGTTTCACTGGTCGGTGAACTAGGCGGAGCCTCAAGAGGTGCGGCGATTTCTATTTATTCGGTTGTAGTGAATTCAGGTGCTACCATTGGACCAATCCTAGTCATTCAGCTCCTCCGAACGGGTAATTATATCCTCGCTTTCTCAATCTTGGCATGCTTCTTACTGTTGGGATTCCTATCTACATTTTTTGTTAAACGTGTATCACCAGTGGTTGAAAAATCTATAGCACCATTTTGAATGCACTTTAAAGAGTCCGTTATAGAAGCTATCGTGAGCTGAATCCGGATATTTGTTATTGGGGGGTGATACTATGCTAAGCGAGCACAATAATCTAGAAGAATATCGAGACCCCGTAAATTATGATCTAGAATTTGGTGGTGAGATTAAAATATAATTTTTATCTTGAACTTGCTAATTCGAACCCAGGAGAAGTTCTAGAGCTTGCATGTGGTACAGGATTAACAACAATACCTTTATCACAGTCTGGTATAAATATTACTGGTGTTGATATTTCTTCAACAATGCTTGAATATGCAAGGACTAAAGCAAAAGGTTTGTCTGCAATTTTTCTTGATGGGGATGCTCGGACATTTAAATCGGAGAAGCGTTTTTCCATGATTTATTTAACAGGAAATGCATTTCAAGCATTTCTGAGTGATGAAGATCAAAGTTGCTTGCTCAAAACAGTTTATATGCATTTAAAACCTAATGGGATATTTGCCTTTGAAACACGTAACCCTATGGGAACTGACTTATCAAGCCAAGAAGAAACAACTTGGGGGCAATTTATAGATAAGGATGGATTTCACGTGAAGGTATCTGGAACGCAATCTTATGATGAAAGAAATCATATCATGCACTGGGTTACTTTCCGTGATTGGGGATATAAGAAATCTACTTCCCAAATTGCATGTCGTTTTACTGATAATAATACTCTTAAGTCTATGTTAACAAGCCACGGATTCTGTATTGAGAGCCAATATTCAGACTAGGATAAGACTCCGTTTTCTACTTTATCCTCATCCATTATTACCGTTTGTAGGAAGGGGGAACAAAAATGAATATTATTGTCGTAGAATATAATCTAAATTAGAAAAGCAAGTATTGTTGCATCCACTGTGTCGCTTATGTTGTCGTCTTCGTTAACTTTATCAGCATCTTCCCCTTCTTCAGACAAAAAAAACACAAGAGGATACAAATTCGACGCCGATTGTTCAAACTTCTGAATAAAGTCACTCTTCTTCTAATTCAACAAAAAATGAAAATCAATAGCCAAAAGGTACTGTGAATAGTACATACAATCCAACAACAGATGCTGCGATTAAACAATTATTTAATAAAATATCGCTAGATCAACCCGGTTATGCTTATATTGCGAGCTTCGACGATGGCGTAACTTATAAAGGGGCCGTTGGTTTGGATTCGATAGAGAAAAAACTTCCGATAACGACAAAAACAATTTTTAATATTGCTTCAGTCTCTAAACAATTCACAGTATTTGCAATTTTACTGCTAGAGCAAGAAGGTAAATTGAGTCTAGATGATTCAATTTTGAAGTATGTACCTTCTCTTGGATCACATGTTCAACCTGTGACAATAAGACATCTTGTTCATCACACAGGCGGATTAGTTGATTATATGTATTTAGCTAGAGCAATGGGTGTTAACGAGACTGAAAAATTAACCGCGAAAGAATCGCTAGAATACCTTCAAAACTATAAAAAAAAAATTCCCAGTGGGAACAAAATTTGACTACAGCAATACAGGATACTTTTTATTATCTTTAATAGTTGAAAAAGCGAGCGGAAAAAGCCTTTTAGCAAAAGATTTGATAGTTATTACTTGGAACATTCAGGACAATGGGCTGGATTCACTTCACACTTTATGCGTTTTCCGGAAGAACGTTTGACTATTGCGGTACTAAGTAATTATGGGGATGGTGATTTTACTAAAAGATATGCAAATAAAATGACAAAGTAGTCGTATGACAATCGACGTAAGAATATCCGCTACTATCGAAATTTAAAACAATTTAAAATGCCCAGCGTAAAACGAGTCCACCTTCTTTTTCATACTAATATGTCGTGCTACAACCTTGTTATTTGAACATTGACTTGGGTTAGGTTAACTAAATAACGCAGTAAAATACATCAGGAGGGATTTATTATGAAGAAAAAGCTGTCTTGGTTGCTATCCACTACCCTTGCGTTGACTCTGATTGCAGTAAGTGGAGCCACCCCTGCGGTTGCGGCTAGCCAAACATTGAAAACAACCGCTGCCGAGAAGGCGTCGCTTCTGCTCAAATCTCACGAGACAAATAGCGTTCAATATGCGCTGATTGACAATGGGAAAATTACGTTGTCTGGTCAGATAGTCAAGGACGGTACCGAAGGGAAGCAGCCGCTGACTAAGGATACGTTATACGGAATCGGCTCGGTAAGCAAAGTAGTTGCAGCCGCAGCGGTCATGAAGTTAGTGGACCAAGGAAAGATCGATCTGGATACTCCCGTCATCCAGTATATACCCGACTTCAAGATGAAGGATGAGAGGTATAAGCTCATTACGCCGCGCATGCTATTGAATCACGCTTCTGGTCTGCGAGGCACTGGCTCTACGAATTCAAGTTTGTTCGAAGATAATGACACCTTTTACCATGATACTTTTTTACAGACATTGTCTGAGCAGACTCTGAAGGCAGACCCTGGAGCATACTCCGTATACTCCAATAGCGGCTTTACGCTTGCCGAGATTCTAGTAGAAAGAGTCAGTGGCATGAGCTTCACATCATTTTTGCATCAACATTTTACAGGACCATTGCAGATGAATCATACGAAGACATCCCAGGATGCACTGGAAGATTACCAGTTAGCTGCGGCCTATTCCCCGCTGTACAAAGGACAGCTGCCCAATGTACTAGATAATACGATCGGCGAAGGAGGAATACTCTCTACAGCAGAAGATATGGTCCGTTTTTCGCAAATATTTATGGGACAAGCAAGTGATGTCCTGTCTGATAGGTCAGTACGGGCGATGGAGCAGAACGAGTACAAGAGAGGTCTCTGGCCAGAAGAAAAGGATGATACCGAAAATTATTATGGGCTCGGCTGGGATAGCGTGAAGCCATACCCATTCACTGATTACGGAATAAAGGGGTTGTCCAAAGGCGGGGACATAGCTACGTATCACGCTTCTCTCGTCGTGCTTCCTGAGAAAAAGATGGCAGCGGCTGTGTTAACATCCGAGGGGTCTAGTTCCAATAATCAATTACTAGCCCACCAATTGTTGCTACACGCGCTCAAGGAAAAGGGAGAGATCAAGGACATCAAGCCGGACAAGTCATTTGGCGAACACGTCAAGGCCAAGATGCCTAAAGATGTCGTGAAACAAGCAGGTTATTACGCTCGTAATCTAAGTCAATTCCGGATAGACATCACCGAAGACGGGGAACTGTCCATGACATCCGATCCGGAAGAGAAGTACGTGTATACTTCAGATGGTACTTTTGTTAACAAGGACGGAACTACCAAACTTAGCTTCGTTAGCGAAAAGAATGGACGCACGTATTTGTGGAAAAGAGACTATAAAACACTACCAGGGCTGGGACAAAGAGCAGTGTCGGAATATACAGCTGAGAAACTGAAAGAAAACGTACTGCCAAAGGAAACCACCGATGCTTGGGCACAACGGGAAGGCGTTACGTATTACCTCGTGAACGAGAAATACAGCTCCGATACGTATTTCTTTAGCCATCCGACCATACAAATTAGTGTTTCTAATGGTTTGCCAGGTTATTGGGAGGACAGCAAGATTACAGGTCCGAACACAGCAACAAGTGAGATCCAAATTCCGGGAGTAGACGGCCGGGATACGACTGAAGTCCTCTTCTATAAAAAAGACGGCGTCGAATATATGAAGATAAACGCTTACTCCTTTGTGAGTGAAGCGAAAGTAAAAGGAATCTATGCAGGAAATCAGTCCACAACGACGATATCAACGAATGGAGACGCTAATTGGTTTACTATTCCAGAAACAGTGGCAGGCAAGACGATGACAGTCGGACTGCCAACAAAGGGCGCTTTCGTAGTATATGATGAGAACGGGGTATGCATTAACCATAGCCTTGTGAGTAAAAGCAACAAAGTAACGCTGCCTAAAAACGGATCGATCGTATTTATCGGCACGCCGGGCTCGGAATTTAAAATCGCAATGAAATAATTCGTATCTATAAATGAGGAGCTCCCGAAGTTCAAAGTGGAGGTTAAGGGGGGTACATACATTGCGCTTGAAATCTGTTTATTGATGAATTAACTCATGCTATTAATAGTTAATAGAAGGGATGGCAAAAAAGGAGTCTTGTCATTTTCAATTTTCGTTAGCAAAGGCTTGAATCTGCCCCAACAGGAGTATGTATTATTTTAATTTAGCAAATGGATAAACTAGCATCATGTGGAGGTCATAGAATTATGAGGTTTTTTGAAATGTTGTTGATTGTTTTCAATATTTTTCTATTTGGTTGGTTCATATTCGCTAAGAACAAATCGCAGCGTCAGTTGCTTATTGGTTTTGGTATTTCCGCCATCATTACATTGCTGCATGGGGTTATTGAAGGCATGCGTTGGCAAATGATTCCTGCCTATACGATGACAGTAGTCCCACTAGTAATTCTAGCCAGCAGATTGAAATCCAAGCCTGAGAAGAGAGTAGCCAACAAAGCATCCTCTGTAAAGAGGATTACGCTAACAGCGCTAGCTGTGATTTATTCATCCGTAGCAGTGGCTCTGCCACTTATACTTCCAGTATTCACCTTTGAGAAGCCGACAGGCTCGTACAAAATTGGTACAGTAACCTATGATTGGCGGGATAATCAACGGGAAGAAACTCTGACACCGGAATCTGGCGACAAGCGAGAGTTAATGGTACAAATCTGGTATCCTGCTGATGCTACAGCTGAAGGTGAAGGGGTTAAGTACCATTCTAATGCGGATGTATTTGCCAAGGCATACGGTAGCATGATGAATCTACCTAAATTTTTATTTACAACTTTTGGATATGTTAAAACACATGCCATTGAGAATGCGAGGATATCCAATCAGGAATCTACTTATTCTGTACTTATTTTCTCACATGGTTTCAGTGGGCACAAAAATCAGAACACTTTCCAAATCCAACAGTTAGTTAGTCATGGATATATTGTCGTAGGTATAGATCACACCTATAACAGTATGGTTTCTGTTTTTCCAGATGGGCGAGTAGCTAATCTTATATCGGATGACTCGGATTCAGTTGCTCAATTAAACCAAACTAATGAAATATGGGTGGAAGATGCTAAATTTGTACTGGATCAAGTAGAAAAGTTGGCCAAAGCTGATCCAGATCATCGTTTTACAGGCCGCATGGATATGCAAAATATAGGTATGTTTGGTCATTCATTCGGTGGGGCAGCAACGACTCAAATGGTAATGGCGGATTCTAGAATTAAAGCAGCTATCAATATGGATGGTGTTCCGTATGGTAAACGTTCAATTTCCGTAGGCGGATTGAAGAAACCATTCATGATGATGACTGCTGATGAGGGCACGGATAATTCGGATTTCGGCGGATTTATAGAGACGATCATGACAAAGAATAACGATGCTGCACATAATAAAAATTATTGGATGAAATTTAAAAATATGATGCATTACGGTTTTTCTGATTCTTATTTGTTTTCACCGTTATATGAAAAAATGGAAGGAGTCGATATAAGAGAGGCTCATCGACTTATTAACGATTACTCACTGGACTTCTTCAATCACTATTTAAAACAACAGCCATTTAAGTTATTAGAGCAAAACATTGGTGATCACCCGAAATTTACTTTACAAACAAATTAATGTTCTTATAGCATACTTTTTGTTGTATACGATTATGGATAAGTCCGGTTTTAGGATTGGTAGGGCTGGCGGAGAAGCTTATTGGTGCATACGATTACGACAACCTTGCAGGGTTTGCCTTTTTACTTTTTCTCTTATATCGATATGAGGTGATTTATATGAATAATACACACAATCAAACAACAGATGCAGCGATTAAACAATTATTTAACAAGTTCTCACCAAATGAACCAGGTTGTACTTATATTGCGAGTTTCGATGATGGCGTAACTTATAAAGGAGCAGCTGGTTTAGAATCGATAGAAAAAAAACTACCAAATAACAACAAAAACAATTTTTAATCTCGCATCACTCTCTAAACAGTTTACATCATTTACCATCTTGTTATTAGAACAAGATGGTAAACTGAGTCTAGACGATTCAATATTAAAGTATATACCTACCCTAGGTGCATATGCTAAACCTGTGACTCTAAGACATCTAATTCATCACACTGGTGGATTAGTAGATTATATGGATTTAGCTGAAGAAGAGAGGATTTCAGATACGGATAAATTAACTGCTGAAAATCACTAGAACATCTTGAAAATCATCAAATTGTTTCCAGTCGGAACAAAACTTAGGTATAGTAATACAGTGTATTTTTTTATTATCTTTAGTAGTTGAAAAAGCTAGTGAAAAACGTCTTCGTGAGTTTTCGAAGGAGCGTATTTTTGAACCTTTAAACATGAACGACATAGCAAGCGTGGATTGCTATCCTACCCATTATCCAGTTGCTCGTGGCTACTTGAAGAATGAGCAAGGGGCATATGAAATATTGGAAAGCCCTTGGGAACATACTGGAGATGGAGCAGTTCATACAAATGTTGAGGACTTATTAAAATAGGGACAAAACTTTACTACAGGTACTGTTGGTGGGAAAGAACTTGTTAAAAGAATGGGAGAGTAGGACCAAAAACTTCTCCAACTGGTGAGATAATTATTGAATATGAAGATTATGCTTTTGGCTTGTCTATTGGCGAAGATTTTGATAGTCATTACTTAGAACATTCTGGACTCTGGGCTGGCTACAGTTCACACTTTATGCGCTTCCTAGAAGAACGTTTGACTATTGCTGTATTAAGTAATTATGAGAATGTTTGTGATCTAACTGTAGCTGATAATCAGCATGAATATGTAGTCACTCGTTGAGTCAAAATTCAACCCCTCCTATCAAACACGCGCAATTTGTTTAGACGGCAAGCCTGTCGGATTTTTCATGTGGGTGCCTGAAACAAAACGGAGAATATCAATTTGGCGATTTATGGTTGATCAGAACTATCAATATAAGGGCATCGGGCGCAAAGCTCTGCTGCTAGCCCTTGATGAAATTAAGCAGACAGGTGGATTAGAATAGATCGAGATGTGTTACAACCCAAATAATCCTGTAGCGAAAGACTTATACACCAGCTTTGGTTTCGTTGAAGTCGGTATGGATAAAGAAAATAAAGATATGTTAGCGATTATTAAAATATAAATATAAACCCAATGTAGTTATGTTCAACATAACGTTTGATGGTCCTTAACTTAAGGATGGGAGAGATATGATTAAGTAGTTAAAATTTTGATAGAGATATTTACCTAGAACTAGATGAAATGAAACTATATAGAATTTTAATTTAGGGGGAGTAAGAAATATGCCTTTATTTTCACAAACGATAAATGACTTTTGGCGTGCGCAATTTTTTAACGGAGACGTCCTCTATAGCGATGAAGTCTTTACTGTCGCCATCAACCCTGACCTAAGCGAAGACCGTCGAGTCATGGTGCTGGAAACCTCCGACGGCCGGGTTATGGCGGTCGTGACGCCTGCGCTGGCCGATAAGTTAGGCCTTTATCAACGACAAGACCTGTCTGAACCGACCTTTCGCCGGAAATTGAATGAAGCGGGAGTCACTCTGCATGGCGCAGATTATCTTTTTTATTTTTCAGAAGCCGATAAGAACGTATTGCTGCAAGAAAACCTGGAAGGTGTCTTGTGCCGGTTAACAGAGCAAGATGATGCGGTTTTCTCCGAGTTCCAGTCCTCCGCCTCGGAACAAGACTTGGATGACGCTTATGTGGAATTGGATCACTGGGCGGTGTTCGGCTCTTTTGAGCAAAACCGCCTGGTCAGCGCCGCCAGCATGTATCCCTGGGAGAATGCGCAAATTGCGGATCTCGGCGTACTGACTCTGACGCCCTTTAGAGGAAAAGGTCACGCCCGCAAAGTGGTGCGTTCAATCAGCAAGTACGCCTGTGATCAGGGATACGAACCCCAGTACCGATGCCAGCTCGATAACCTGGCGTCTGTGTCGCTGGCAAAAGCGGCGGGTCTAACGCTGTTTGGAAAATGGGATGTGATTTCTCCCGACTCCACTGACTGAGAGTCCGACTCAAAATTAAATTATCATACTTTGCTGGCCGAACCGGCGCTGCTGCAGCCAGGGTGTAATGTATACATTTTTGCGCCTGGTCAGCTCGCCGCGATCGGTAATATGTATACAAGGGGGAGAACATGTCTCGAACACCTATACAAGTTCCAATTGAGTTAAAAGAGGAACTAGAGTAATTAAAACGAGAGTTGTACAGTAGCAGGTAGTAGCGACTCTTCCTACTGGATTTATCGCTATGAAGGAGCACTGAACGAGATCGACAACGCCGTTGTTTTGCTCTGTTGGCCGGAACACGATTTTGGCGAACCCAAGGCTTTACGCGCGTTTCTATGCACCGATGTCTCTTTGGATACGGAGACGATTCCCAACTATTACGCCAAACGTTGGCCAATCGAGATCTTTTTCCGTCAGTCCAAGAGCAACCTTGGTTTTGACAGTTATCAAGTTCGTTCCTCCACCGCCGCGATTACCAGATTGTGGGCTCTACTTGCTTTTACTCATTTATATTACACGACAGGATTAGATCAGCCTCATCCGTTTGGTGATAGCTTGCGTGCTGTACATAAAGAGATTCAACAAGACCGGCTTCGACTCGTTTATGAATGCGGGCAGAAAGGAATCCCTTTTCATCTCATCTGCGAGCGTTTTAAACTTGCTTAATTTGATAGTGGAAATTATTTCATCCATTTTTGCTCATTTATAGCTTGAAAATTCTAACAAGGCTCGTGAAAGCAGGGATGATCGAATCTGTTTCTGAAGTCAAGGGAGGATATCGCTTATCCTGCTAATCATAGATAAAATAAGTCTTTAATATCTTTATAAAGGGAGTGAATGTCATAATTTACGATTGCACCATTATTGGCGAAGGACCGGCTGGATTGAATGCTGCCGTCACACTTGGAAGAGCAAAGTATAATAGACAATAATCGACTCAGTTCCAATAGATGAAGAACGGTACAAGGGCGTTGAACTCCCTCAATATGATTTAGTTTTCTCATTCAGGCTCATGAATTCGCAGGATTTCACCTTTAGCTAAGTGTCAGATAAGAAGGAAACAGAGGAGTCGGTAGTTTTGGAACACCTGAAAGGGTATGCGAATTTACTCAGAAATATCAATCCTATTGTGAGGATTGGAGAATTTGTGTGAACGGAAGCGTCAGCCCTTTCTCTTGGAGATGTTCTAACTTGAAACGGAAGGACTTTATCCTTATAATATCCGAACATTAGAGGAAGCACAAAGGAGAATTGAGACATATATTCAAATTATAATTATCTTAAGAGACCACAAAGGAAATTAAAGAAGCTGACGCCGGTTGAGTACCGACACCAGCTTGCAGCTTAGGGTCTTTTTTCAGTGTCCACTAAATGGGGTCTTGACCATCATCAGAATGGCTTCTTTTATTTATCATAATAGCAGGTCTATCGCATCCAGCACAGCTTCGGCATTATTCGAACCGATCTGATATTTTGCCGTCCTCTTCACGAGTTCACTCGCATTTTCCATCGCATAGCTATAATGTACATGCCTTAGCATTTCGACATCATTGCCACTATCTCCAAAAGCCGCCGTCTTATCGTCCGCAATCTGCCATCTTTGCTGAAGAAGCTGAATTCCATGCGCCTTGTGAATGCCCGTCACAATAATATCCACATCCCCATGACCGCACGATACGGCCGTAACTTCCTCACCTAACTCAAGGTTCAAGTTCACAAGTGCTTGATCCAGATCTTCAAGTGGAAAACGAATGGAAAATTTAAACAATTGATCCTTAATAGACGTTAGATTCTCTACTCTCTTTAATCGATGGTAGTATTGTTTCGAATAGTTATAATAGTCATCTGATTCATCATGCCGCATGTAAGCACCTTGTTTGCCGCATAATGCAATGTTCGAGGAAGGATAGTGTTTCAGAAGCTCCAGCGTCTTCGCAATCGCCTCATCAGACATTCGACCTGTGAACACTTCCTCTTTCCCGTCTATAATATAAGCGCCATTCTCCGCAACAAAAGCAATTTCATGCTCAATTTCAGGAAAAAACGACCGCAGCTGGTAATATTGATTCCCGCTAGCCACAACAAACCGAATGCCTTTTCTTTTCATCTGCGCATACTGATCCAGAAAGCGATCTCGATTATAGTCCTTGCGGTCATTCAGAAACGTGCCATCCATGTCTACGGCAATGATTTGTACATCCATGTTCAAGTCCTCCTCTTATTCATTAATTTAAGGTCACGTCCGCTTGATTACGGTAGAATCTGCCGATACCTAGCAGCAGTATGATCAAATAGATCGCCGCAAAGCCAGCGATATACCACAGCGCAGACACCGTGCCTGAATGGTCCATCGAATATCCAATCAGTGCAGGGAAGACCGCGCCTCCGAACCCGGCAAAAGCTGTAACCAGACTGGTCACGAGACGCGTCATGCCGGGAAACGTATGATTCGCATACACCATCGTGATCGAATACACACCAGACATCGTTAACCCCATCATGATGACCAGGATAAAGCCGACGACAGCATCCCTCCATAACGCAAACATGACGATCACCACGAGCGTGCCGAACATACTCCAGCGCAAATAACTCGCATAATTTACTTTTCGAATAATCCAACCTGTAGCAGCCCTGCCAATCACCATCGCTGTCCAGAACAAGCCAATACTCAACGAGGCGTAGTAAGGGGTAACCTCTAAATGATTCAGGAAGATGGAGGACATGAAATGATTCAGACTCCCCTCAATCCCGCTGTACATGAAAATCAAAAAGACGAATGCGAAGAGAATGTACCGCTTCATCTGCTTGGTCTTGAAGATCGGCGGCGGTGCAATGCCGGCATCCAAAGATTCCGCGCCTTCCGTTTCCTCCTTGGTAAAAGATATGAAGCACCATATGACCGCCATAATGATTCCAAGACATGCCGTCACGAGGAAGGAATACCGCCAAACCTGATTCGCAATCAATACACTAGCGATGAGCGGCATACAGAGCGCACCGATCCCGAACGAGACCTCTAGATAACTCATCACCACAGCTCGACGGCCCACGAATACTTCCATCATCAATGTCGCAACAACGCACTCGATTGCTGCTACACCGACACTATTCAAGAAATTTAATGCCACAACCCAGCCGAACGGCGGAAGTGACCATACACTGAACTGCGCAATCGCAACGACGATCGCAGAGAGCGCGAGTACGTATTTTTCCTTCATCAACACTTTCATGAGCCATGCCGAAATTGGCACGCCCACAATAAAGCCGACTGCACTCACGAATACCATCTGCCCACCAATCGTATAAGATTGCTCATAGTGAGCGAGCAATTGCGGCATCACAGAACCGATCGTTGTAATGACAAGTCCTGCTAGAAAATACAATGAATACGAAGCGATCGCAAAGGTTCTCATGCCTTAACCTCCTTCTAGAAATAGGGATCATCCTGCTGATGTTTTCATTGTAAAGAATGAAATGCGTTTCAAGTCAAGCATTCAAAACCATATTTCTAAAAAAGAAATCGGCATGTTACAATGATTCCGAATATGTAGAAAAAAAGGGGGATCCTTATGGCGAATATCAAAGATGTCGCTAGAATGGCAGGTGTTTCGATTGCAACCGTATCCCGCGTTCTCAATGAGTATCCTTATGTCGCCAAGGACAAGCAAGAAAAGGTTATGGCGGTTATGAAGGAATTGAATTATTCGGTGAATGGCAACGCGGTGAAGTTAAGTAAAGGAAAGACAAATACCATTGGTGTCATTGTGCCATATAACAATAACTCTTGTTATGATGAACTCATTAACGGCATTCTGAAGAAAGCGCATGAGTTGCATTATCAAGTTCTCTTGCTGCCTTCGTATTATGAGAACGTCATAGAGAGTAGCTATCTTACGTTATTGAAAAAGAAAATGATCGATGGAATCGTACTCACTTCGCATACACTTCATCCTGAGCAGATCTTAGCCTTGTCCGAGTGGGGAAAAATCGTATGCTGCGAGGCTTGTCCCGTCGAGTTTGTCCCGTCTGTGTTCCCAGATCGATTTGCAGCGTATATCGAAGTCTTCACTTATTTGAAGAACAAAGGCTATAAGCGTATACATTTCACATCGGGAAGAGATTTTCAATCGAGTCCTAGCACGCGATTACGTATTCAGGCGTATCAAGAAACCATCACCGAAGCGTATGAAAGTCAGTTCTTCGACCAGTGCTTCGACTATCAAGATGGGAAAAGAGTTGGCGACCTCATGTTTCGAAAATCGATCGTCCCGGATGCGATTTTTACGAATGGCGATGAAGTCGCTGCAGGAATTATAGCTTCCGCCCAAACGCATGGCTACAGTTACCCGCAAGATTTCGAGATTATTGGCGAGGAGAATACGCCAATAAGTGAAATATTAGGTTTCCCAAGTGTGGATTATCATCAGACTGCAATTGGCGAGCAAGCCGTCTCGCTATTACTAAGCGATGAATATGCCCGAATTCAGATTCGACATCAACTCAACTTCAGAGCTCGAACAGAAGCGAGTGCGTTGTCCTGAATGAGCGCGAAGTTCACTCCTACCCACACCACAAAGAAGCCATTCTCTTTAGAGAATGGCTTCTTTGTGGTTGTTCGAACTCCATGAATGTTACTCCCGCTTCGAGAACGACGATGTACTCGTGCCTTTCCAAGCAAAACTCGCTCCCAACTTCGTCCTCCAGCTCGTCCCTTAGTTGCAGGAAGTAGTCCTCGATCTGATCGAGGAGTGCCGCCGGAAGTGCTCTGGCGCGGCGCAGAACGTCAATGTCCTGCTGTGTCTTGATGATTCTCATTCTTACATCCCTCCTGAAAATGAAAATGACCCCTCGAAAAAGGGGTCTTGGTACTGAGTCACTATAATGATATATGTCTGTGAATGCTTTTAATTCGCTATTTGACCAGCGAGGAATATGGCAGTAGTGCTAGAGGCTTTTTTGCCAAATACTTTAGTAACACATAAGAGAGTTAGACATCATTAATCAATTCCTGATATAGATTTTCTACATCATTTAGCAGATCGGGTATCCAAGCTTCTGATCCCGGGATTATTTCTGTGCCACCATATACAAGCCAACGTAATGTTTTTATCAGCCAACATAAACCGCCGATTCGCACTTGCCAGTTCAGATGATCAATATGAAAATCAGTTACATCAAGGAATGGTGAAATCATATCTTCTCTTGATAAATTGCTCCAGGCCTGTGCTTCCGTAATCAAGCAATATAAGTCACCAAGATGGGGACTTAAATAAGCAATGGACCAATCAATCGGCATAATGCCATTGTCTTGGATCAAAAGGTTTTTTGCATGATAATCATGATGAACTAGTGAAGTAGGGACCATTTGATATAGTTTTTCTAAATGACGAGGTAACACTCTCTTGACTTTTAATAACACTCTGTTTTTTTCTAACTTTTTCGATTTCAATAAATCATCCAACAGCTGAAGAAATTCGTCCGTTGAAACTGAATATACTTCAATGGTCTTTCTTGGGATCACCCTTAAGTTGGCTGTTGCTCTCACTCTAAGTCTTGCTAATTCCCTCGAAGCCTCAAGAAAATACTCAGGTTCCGGTTGTTGTTCCAAATTTCTTTTTCCGGCATCCTCTATGATCATTACTCCGCTGTCCTTCAGTTGAATAAATTCAAAGATGTGCGGAGCTTTGATTTCCAGTGGATGCACTAACTTTTGGTAAATTTCAGCTTCCCACGCCATCTCACTTCCGCCCCATTTAATAATGCGTGATTCACCTGTTTTCAACTTTACTCTGTAAACTTCTGAAAGAGCCCATTTCCTTAAAAGTGACCATTCAGTAACCTCATTCAATAAGGGTATCATCGTGCAATAAGCTGAAAAGCATGTTGGAATCATATTTTCATTCCCTCCCATACATCTTCTAACGAATATATTTTTACATATGTGGTCAAAAAAATATAGACTTATAATTCTCCGTTTGATATGATGTTGAATAAGGTCTTGAAAAATTTCGGGACTCTTTTTTTTGCGAAAAATCGGTGTCTTCCAACCTGCAGTTACAGGTTTCGATATGTTCAAAGCAAAAGATATTCTGTAAAGTGAAGGCCATCCCGCAAAGGATGGCCTTTTCTAAAAACTTGCCGTTACAGACAACGCGGTGAACCGTATCATAAATAAGTGCTACAAAATAGAAAAGCTGTATACCTAAAAGGTATACAGCTTTTCTGGCGTAACATCCATATCTACAGGGGCTTCATATCAAGAAAAATATTCATGAATTCATAGTTGCAAAATTATTCAGTTTCCGTACGTTCCTAAAAGGTGATAGTCTTTCAGTTGAGTAAGATCTTCAGAGAGTGAGAAAAGATGGATTTTATTAGAAGCTGTTGTGACTTCAAAGGTATGTGAAATTACTGCGAATGCATCAGCAGAGATCCACTGATATGTTATGGATTTAATAGGTTCAGCTATATAGCCTGTTTTGGTGATGAAATCTTGAACTTTTGCATACGACTCATCAAGAGTAAATTGTTCAGCAAATTGTTTAGCACCAGTATCGAGTCGTTCTTTACTCAATTTTCTGGTTGAAGGTGCATCAATATCAAACTCGTTGTCTATAGTAGGACCACCAGTGGTTCTGATCCAACTTAGTTCACCTGTACTTCCATCTATGTCAACTGAAAGGAGATAGGAGGGTGTAATGGCTACACTAGCCTGCCACATAGAAAAAGGTCTACTAGCTTGTGGGAACTGGTGATAGGTCATTTGAAGTGTTTGATTATCTAGTTTTTCGCCATGAAATTTAAATATTTCTTGGGCAGCTATTTCAGCAGCCTCTTCTAAAGATAAATCTTTAGAACTAGGTGTTTTACTTTGAGTATTAGGGGAATAGATAGCCTCATAATTAGCTTTTACATAGCCAGTAGGAACTTGTCTATCCACTAAGTATGAAAGTTCAGAGACATTGTAAGTAGTAGGAACTTTGGTAACCGTTTTTAGTTCGCTAGCTACGATGACTTGTGTGAGCATCAGAGAAGCGACACCTATAAAAGTAATAACTTTAATACCTTTGAAACCGTTTTTTGCAAGACTTCTTGGAAGTAATGATTTTCGAGACATTGTATTGTCCTCCTTGTAATTTCTTATTTACTGACAATATAAAAATAACAGGAAAATATATGGGTACTATTATAAAGTTGTTATAGAGTTGTAAAATAAATGAATAATACTAATATTTAGATTTTAATGTGAGATAATAAGTTAAATTATTTATACATTTTGAAATAGAATAGTATATATAAGTACAGATTTCAAGTGTAAAAGGATATTAGTTATTTAATATAATTAGTTAATATGATGGGGTGAAAAGCATGGCAGATATTCTAATAGTAGAAGATGAAGAGGCAATTAATGAATTAATAAGGAGAAACTTAAAGTTGGTAGGGCATACCTGCTATTTGGCTATGGATGGTGAGACAGCCGTAGAAATGATAAAAAATAAAAGTTTTGATTTAATTGTATTAGACATTATGTTACCTGAAATGGATGGGTTTGAGGTATTGGAACAAGTAAAAGGTACTCCTACTATTCTTTTAACGGCTAAAAGAAGCGTAGAGGATCGGGTAAAGGGGCTTGTCATGGGAGCAGATGATTATCTGACAAAACCCTTTGAAATGTTAGAACTTTTTGCAAGAGTAGAAGCTATATTAAGACGAACCAAGAAGGATGAAGATACATTTGTAATAGATAATGTTAGGGTTGAATTTCATAGTAGAAGGCTTTTTTTGAAGGAGACAGTAGTTGAATATACACCTAAGGAATTTGAGCTATTAGAGGTACTCATAAGAAATAGAAACATTGCTTTATCACGAGAGAAGCTTTTAGAGTTAGTATGGGGATATGAATACATAGGAGAAACAAGAACGGTAGATGTTCATATTCAGAAGCTTAGAAAAAAGTTGGGGTTGGAGAAAAGAATTGTAACCGTGTATAAACTAGGTTATCGGTTAGAGGTGTAGTATGAAAAATAAAACCTACATATGGACTTTGGTATTATTTCTATTGTTTATTAATGTTGGGATTATGTTGTTTTGTATTAGTAATACAAAACATAACCTTTCAGGCATTAAGGGGAGCTATCTAAGAGAGCATTATTTTTTAGTGAATAGTATGACTAAAGACATAATGGCTATGAAAAATAGAGGTTATGAAATAGATGATGCTATTGCTCGTTCTTATGATTCGTATAAAATGCATTATGAAGTTCAAAAAATTTATTTACAGATTTATAAAGATAAAGTGAGTATATATTCCAGTTTACCTATAGAAGCAACTTTAAGTGATAAAGAAATGAATGTAGAAAAAGATATAACGGAGATACATGTTGCGACACTAAATGGAAGGAAATACATACAAATATCTGGGAACTTACCAGAGCAGTATAGTCAATATGCATTAGTCTATTATGCAGACATAACAGATATAGTAAATGAGTGGGAAAAGAGGAATAACTCTTTATTTATTGCAAGTATAATATTTTCAGGAGTTTTAAGTATATGCTTATTTATTTTATTAGAGTATCTTTTTGAACCACTAGAAAGAATTTCAAGTATTTCAAATAAGATTGCCAACGGGGAATACAAAGAAAAGCTAGAGATTAGGGGTGGCGAAGAAATCGCAGAGGTTGTACAAAGTTTTAATACGATGGCGGATAAAATTCAATATCAGATGGAAGAGCTTGAGAACCATGCGAGAGAAAAGCAGAGATTAATAGATGATTTGGCACATGAATTAAGAACGCCATTAACTGCAATCTATGGATATGCTGAATATATGCAGAAGACGCATTTAAGTGAGGAAGATAAGTATGCTGCAACCAATTATATTTTATCAGAGAGTACAAGGTTAAAAAATATTTCGGAAAGTTTATTGGAACTGGTAATAATACGAGAAGAAAAAGAAATAGAAATGGTATCAATGGATATAGAACAGTTGTTTAAAAAAGTTCATCAAACCGAAAATATTAAGCTCAAAGAAAAAGGAATAGAATTAGTATATTACAATGAGTTGAAAGAAATACAAGGAAATAAAGATTTAATAGAAAGTATGGTTGTGAACTTAGTAGACAATGCAATAAAGGCATGTAGCACAAAAGGTAAAATTACGATGAGGGCTTATTTTGAAAATGAGAAAAAAATTATTGAAATAGAAGATAACGGAAAGGGAATGACAGAGAAGCAGCTCCTTCAGGTGACAGAAGCATTTTATAGAGTAGATACGGCAAGAAGTAGAAAAGAAGGGGGAAATGGATTGGGACTCGCATTATGTGAGCAGATTGCTAAGAAGCATCATGCAGAGTTATCTTTTTCATCAAAACCTAATGAGAAAACAATTGTAAAGGTAATTTTTCAAGAATGATAACTTAAAAGATGCTAAGAACCTTACTTTAGGAAGAGGTTGCACTTGCCTTAAATCATACTTTAAGATGAAATAAGTTATAGATCGAAAGCAGGGATACTTAGATTGGCGGAATATGAAAGGAAGCTACTTCTTGTCGGATGGGGCGTCTTTTCATTTTTTTGTTTCAAAACTTAATTTAAAACCTTTGTGCCATGATGAATGAATCACCAATAGCCAAAGGAGGAGAAAACCCGGCCGGACTTACAGGCTAAATCCAAATTCAAAGCACCGTTCACGCCGGCTATTAATTATGCGGTCTTAACGTTGTTTATCTTCATTCTCATCATTATGCTGTTCGCCGAAGAAACACGTCCGGCTCTATTGTTTACCCCGTTATGGTTTATTTTATTATTCATACTGCATTCGATTAGAAACAATAAGGGAAAAGGCAATCAAGATAACAGCATGATCAATACATGAGGCTGATCGCTTTATCGCAAACGAACCCACTTTAAATCATAGCTGGATAGACACAAGGCCATTCTGCGAGGGATGGCCTTAAAATTTACCTCTCAAGACAGCAAAGCTATTCGTTTCTCCATAATTAAAATGAAATCATAGGTTCTTGTGGTTATAATTCCTTGGATTTTGAAAATTAAAAAGCAGAAATCGGATATGACATTGCTAAATCATTTTGGGGAAGAGGATATGCTTCAGAAGCTATCTATTCTTTGTTAGATTACGCATTCTCACTTTTAAAGATGAATCGAATCGAAGCAAAAGTTGAACCCGAAAACGTGAATTCAATAAAACTTTTACAAAAGCTAAACTTTACGTTTGAAGGAACACTAATATCGGATTGATTTGATTATTCCTGCCTATTTTGAATTGTAAGTAGCATACATGAAAACTTACCGTTACAGAGCGTGGAATGAAGGGCAGAGTTTACACTAGGTTAGTTCAATAATTTTTTTCATATTCATTATGCGTACAAAAGACCGTCAATAAATGCACGGTCTTTTGTAGTTAAACTTGTTCATCTTCATTAATGTGTGGAACCATTGTAACTAAAGGACAACTGAACTTGTGTCAGTTGTTTTTTTATTATAGTTAAGCCTTATATAAGACATAAGTAAAGCGTAATAAAGCTCATAATCACGAAATAAAATACAATAAAGTCCAACAAATAGCAACAAAGTACAACAAAATGATTGACAACATATAATTTGAATGTAAAATTAGAATACAACCAAGAAAAGAGGAAAGTTAAATGGAAAATAGATTTTATACAATAGATCAAGTTGCAGAAATTTTAGATATACATCATAAAACAGTAAGAAAGTTTATAAAAGAAGGAAAACTTAAAGCTAATAAAGTAGGTAAACAGTGGAGGATATCACAAATTGATTTAGATATATTTACAAGAGATAAAAAATCTATTATGGAGAATGAAGTTTTTAGTAGCGATGAAGAAATAGAGTTTTCAAATAGATATATTAAAAAAGAAAAAACTAGTGAAATAAAAGTATCAAGTGTTATAGATTTAGAAGAAATAAGCAAAGACGAATATTCAAGAATTTCAAATATGTTATTAGCAATAATGAATTGTAAGGATGAAAAAATATATGGTTATACCATAAATATGAAGTATAGTCAGAATGAGAATAGATTAAAAATTATGCTATGGGCAAGTTTAGAACTAACAAAAGAAATATTAGATATAATTTCAATACTTACTAAAAAAGAAAATGGAGGAGAGGATAATGGTGAAATATAGACTTATTACTAAAAATGATAAAAGTTATATTATGTGTGATGAAATAAAAATATGTTCAGAACAGGATATCTTGGATATTATATCAGCATGCTTTGGGAATAAGATATATTCATTAATTATTGATGGAAATACTCTTTCAGAGGATTTTTATGATTTAAAAACAAAGCTATTAGGAATGGCTTTACAAAAATTTATTATTTATAACATTAAAGTAGTTTTTATTATTGAAAAAGAAAGAACAATTAGTGATAGATTTAAGGAATTGGTGTTAGAAATAAATAAAGGAGATAATTTTAGAGTTTTTTATAGTGTAGAAGATGCAGAAAAGTGGCTATTACGTTAGTAGAAGGGAGGTTATAAATAATGAGTACAAAAGATATTTATAAATCTGAATCAGGGAAAAATGATGTTTTAAAATATTATGATGAAATGCTAAAAAAGTATTCACATAATAATAAACATTATTATGTAGATACAAGATATGGGAAAACATTTGTAATAGAAGCAGGGGCGAAAACAGGACCGCCTATTATATTACTACATGGAAGCGGAATGAGTTCTATTATGTGGCTCAAGGATATAGAAGAATATTCAAAAGAATATAGAGTGTTTGCAATAGATATATTAGGAGAACCAGGGAAAAGTGAGGCAAATAGGTTACTATTAGAAGGAGATTTTCATTCGGAGTGGCTATTAGATATATTTGAGTCTTTGGATATAAGAAGGGCAAATATTATAGGAATCTCATTAGGAGGATGGATAGCTTTAAAATTTGCAATTGACTATCCTGAAATGGTAGAAAAATTGGTGTTAATATCACCCTCAGGAATAGGAGGACAGAAAAAGTCATTTGTATTTAAATATTTACTACATATGATTTTAGGTGAAAAGGGAAAGGATAAATTATATTATAAAATAAATGGGAATAAGCCAATGCCAGATACAATTTTAAGATATCAAAGATTGATAGTGAAAAATTTCAATTACAGAAGTGAAACAATACCAATATTCAATGATCAGGAATTAAAAAAACTTCAAATGCCTATATCAATATTTATAGGTAAAAAAGATATAATGTTAAAGTCATTAGAAACAAAAGAGAGAGCAGAGAAATTATTTGTTGATGTTAACATAAATTATATTAAGGATGCTGGTCATAGTATTAATAATATATCAAAGGATATAATTAAATTTATAAATTTAAAGGAAATTAAATTGTAAAAAAATATATCTAAAAATTGAATTTTTTATGGACAAAACAGCAGCTCCGAGAGTTCATTAAAGAGAACAAATTGGTATCTGCACAGGATGAAATGCATTGGAAGAGTTGTTTGCAGAGACGTTGCAAGAGATGCTAGAAGGTAAAATGGATGCTCATTTGGGCTATCAGAAGCACGACATGCGGAGCTGAAAAAATAGCAGAAGTTATTTTAGGAAAAAGTGCAAAAAAATAAAGATCTACTATTAATTATTTTAAGAATTCAATGTAGCTTTTAAAAAAAGATTGATAAAACTCTTAATTCAAATAAGACTTGAACTTGAATAAGAGGCTACTTTTAATTATTCGTAATCTATAATAATCAAAATTTGTTTTAAACCAACATTTCAGTAATCACTTTAGTTGTTTTTTGTTTTTATAATAATTATAATTAAGAAGTATAGATATTTTGAAGGGGTGATAGGATGAGTAAAAACTTTATAATATTTGGAGCAAGCCATGGGCTAGGCGATGCATTTGTAAAAGGCTTACCCACCAAGGGAGATACAGTATGGATGGTGTCACGCACACGACCAAGTAGTTTAGATATTAATGATGGCGTAAATCGTAAATGGCTCACAATTGATTTATCTAGTCAGCAACAAATTCCTTCTCTAAAAGAAACTTTAAAAGACATTGCTATTGATGTATTAATTTATAATGTCGGAGTATGGGAAAAGCGTGGTTTTGAAGATGACTATACGTTTGATAAAGATGAAGTTGGAGATATTTCGAACTTAATTAATATTAATTTAACTTCCACTATCACTTATATTCAGGCGCTTTTACCTAATTTAAGACAGTCGAAAAACGGAAAAATTATTTTAATTGGCTCAACAGCAGGTTTAGATCATACGAATAATGAACAAGTTTCGTTTGTCACATCTAAATTTGGCTTACGTGGTATTACACATGCATTACGCGAGCATGTGAGAAAAGATTTGATCTCTGTAACGTGTATTAATCCAGGAGAGCTTGCTGCTGATGTACCTTATGAAGAAGGTGCAGAAAAGTCAATTATGTTGTATCAAGGTACACGTATTCCTGTACAAGACATTGTATCCATTGTCCAATGCGTTATTAATCTATCTCCTGTTTCATGTGTAAAAGAAATACATATTCCTGCCATAACAGACTTAAATGCATGATTGTATAGTATATGAATAGAGTTTTTCGGTATATAAAAAAATTAATCACTACAACATTGGACATGTACCTGTTGCGAATTTTGATGAAGTAAACCCCATATATAATTTTATTTTCAATGAGGAGTCATTATTGTTCATATACTTGACGAATAATATAACAGCGAAATACTCCTATTGTTTCAATTCCATCAGATCAGAATCTCCTTATAATAAAATCAAGTCGAACAAATAGCCAAGAGCCACGAGTCCTGATAGCAGAGACGGTGGCTCTATTATTGACTTTTGAGCAAGGAAACGAAATTTATTACGGCATGGCCTTGATGAATGGATCCCCATACATTCTATAAGACCGTTTCAGCAAGTCGGTACATACCTTCCTCAATTAGTCCCTCGTCCACCTTAGCAAAACCCAATACCCACCCTTTGCGTTTACTCTCCAAACAATAGGAATGGAGTTGATGCACACGAACTCCGCCTTGAAGCGCCCGAAGGGTCATCGTATCCTCATCAAACGATTCATCTGCTTCCAGTAGCAAGTGCAAGCCGGTTTCAATCCCTCGCAACGTAAACTTGTTGCCGAGACCACTTGCCACAATCGCTTTTTGCGTGAGTTCGTGGCGCCGTCGGTAGATATTTCTGGCTCGTCGCATATGGCGCATAAAATACCCGTGCTCGATGAAGTGTGCCAATGTCACTTGCTCCATGACGGGAAGATGACGATAGGTGAACGCTTGAACGCGAGCCAGTTGGGCAATCGCTTCGGCAGGTCCAATAACAGCGGATACGCGAATGCCTGGCGCAGTCAATTTAGAGAAACTCATTAAATAGAGACAATTTTGTGGAAGTTGGCTAAATAAAGTAGGCATCGGATCTCCGCGGTATCGAAATTCGCTGTCGTAATCATCTTCGACAATCCATGCATTTTGCTGGGCCGCTTTATGCAAAAGCTGTTGCCTGCGTGGTTCCGATAACATCACACCTACGGCGCATTGGTGAGCGGGGGTAACGAAAATGAGTTTCGCTTCAGACGGTACTTTCTCTACGACAAGGCCGTACTCATCAACAGGAACTGGAGCAATCCTCATTTGTCGATACTTCATCGTCATCCAAGCGACGGGATAGCCGGGATCTTCGACCGTCACGATGTCTCCTTTGGTCAAAAGCGCTTGTGCGATGAGATCAATACTATGCTGGGCTCCGGATGTCAACAAGATTTGATTCGTTTGAACATGAATTCCACGCTCTAGCGATAAATAACGTTGGATCTGCCTCCGTAAAGGCTCGAAACCATAAGCATCACCGTATGACCAAGAGGATACCTTTAATTCCGAAGAGGCATTCAAATACGATTTGCGCCACGTTTTTAGAAACTGCGTATCCATATAAGGTTGATAGGGACTAAAATCGATGACCGATTCCCAGTTATCCTTACTTCTAAACCACTGCTGCGACAGATCAACTAGTAGAGGCAGTTCAGGGAGCTGTGGCGGAACAAGAGGGGGAGCATCTTCTTTCCGTTTATCAGTGAACTGAATCCAACCATTGACACGCGTTCCACCGCGGCGTGATGTCACCGTATAACCACGGGTTAGCAGTTCTTCATACACAATTTGCACGGTGGAACGGGACACTCCTAACTGCTGAGCGAGCTCCCGAGAAGGCGTCAGGAGTTCACCTGGCTGCCAAACGCCATTTGTAATATGATCGATGGCCTGATCGAGCAATTGCTGCCAGATAGGCCTTTTGCCGGCGCGATTTATTTTCATCAATTAGATTTCCCCTTTTATATGTGAAATGAAATTAGCGCTTTTTTGGATTGTTCAAATACATCGTTTTTGGATATATATAACCAATCCATCAATTGATATACTAGCATAGTGCTCTTCAACCATGCAATGTTATACAGGCTGAATCCATCACTAAATACAAACCCACAATTCAACTGCCGTACAGTCTTCACATAGAGAAGGAGGAAAGGACGATGTTTAAAGTTTTGGTATCGGATCCCATAAGTGGGTGGTCATGATGTTTAAAATCGATAAAAAGGCATCCAAGAACGTGATGGACTCCTTATACGCGATACCGGAAATCAAGCGCGTACGGGAAATCTCCTTTGACTAATTTAACAATGTGACGGAGAAAGGGATAAAGGGAGCCACTATGAGATTTCAACTTGAAGAAGCGAATGACAATAGGACTTAACTATGGTCAGCGTACAGGATGTAATTATGGACTTATCGTGGAGCAGAAAGAGGGTAGGAGACATGGGCCATCTAGTTGAAGAGAATCTCAAAACCGTGAGGCAGCAGATGGAATTGGCTTGCCAAGCCTCGGGGCGCAAGATAGAGGACGTGCAATTGTTGTTGGCGACCAAAACAGTACCGCTTGAAAAATTGCAAATGGCTATACAAGCGGGTGAGACTCTATTTGGGGAAAACAAAGCGCAAGAACTTCGGGACAAATTTCCACTTATGCAGCAGTATAATCAGGTGGAATGGCATTTTATCGGACATCTGCAAACGAATAAAGTGAAGGACGTTGTCAAATATGTTACGCTCATTCATTCTGTGGACCGCTTGAAATTGGGGCAGGTCCTGCACCATCAGCTCGTCAAAGAGAACAAGACCATGGATATTCTGGTACAAATCAACACGTCCTACGAAGAAAGTAAATTTGGTACTCCTCCGGAAACGACGCTGGAGTTGGTGGAACAATTGTCCAAGTTCGAAACGTTAAACGTGAAAGGCTTAATGACGATTGGAAAACTGAATGCTACAAACGACGAGACCCGGCACTGCTTCCGATTATTAAAATCTATTCAAACACAGATTAGGGAGAAAAAGTTTCCGCGTGTAGAAATGGATATCCTCTCGATGGGCATGTCCGGTGATTTCAAGGTGGCCATCGAAGAAGGAGCTACCATCATCCGCGTAGGGACGAGCGTATTCGGCCAACGTTACTTGCCGGACAGCTATTACTGGAACGAAAACGCGCGCCAGGACGATTAGGAGAGAGGCAGGAGAATTCTTATGAACACAACATCCACTTCGCTGCGTGGCCGCGATTTGATATCGCCGACCATAGCCGCTTTAATATCTGTCATTGTCAACTACGGGGGCACTTTTATTCTCGTGTTTCAGGCAGCAAAAGTCGCGGGTTTAAGCCCCGAAATGACCGCTTCATGGATTTGGTCGATCTCCATTGGTGTGGGTGTAACCGGGATATGGCTAAGTTATCGATACCGGGAACCGATTATTACGGCTTGGTCAACACCAGGCGTGGCTTTTCTCGTTTCGGCATTAGCGGTAACCCCTTATCCAGAAGCAATTGGTGCTTACATTATCTCTGCTATAGGATTTATTGTTTTAGGATTATCGGGTATGTTTGAACGTTTCGTCCGGCTTATTCCTTCAGGCATCGCCTCCGGGTTGCTAGCAGGCATTTTACTGCAGTTTGGCATTTCAGCCTTTGGAGGAGCAAAAGTTGACCCATTGCTTGTCGTTGTACTGTTTGCCGCTTATATCGTGCTAAGACGGTTTACATCCCGCTATGCGATTGTTGGCATACTGGTCATCGGACTGATTTATTTGATTTGTATGGGGAAAGCGGATTTCAGTACGATCCAATTGGCGATTGCATCACCGGTATTTGTCGTTCCGGAGTTTTCGTTACATTGCTATATTGGGTGTTGCATTGCCGCTGTTTATTATTACTTTGACGGGACAATACATGCCTGGAATGCTCGTATTGCGGAATGACGGGTTCAAGACGAGCGCGAATCCGATTTTGACCATAACGGGTTTGGGTTCGCTCCTTACAGCACCATTCGGCTCACACGCTTTTAATGTAGCAGCCATTACAGCAGCGATTTGCACAGGGAAAGACGCGCATGAGGATTCGACAAAACGTTATATTGCAGGCATTGCCTGTGGCATTTTCTATATTGTTGTCGGCATTTTTGGCGTGACGTTGGCTGCTCTGTTTTTGATTCTTCCTGCTACCTTTATCGCAACGTTAGCGGGATTGGCATTGCTTGGCACAATTGGCGGTAGTCTTGCCAACGCTTTAACGGATCCCAAGGGACGTGAGATCGCATTGATTACTTTTTTAGCAACAGCCGCGAATGTGACCTTGCTTGGCGTCGGTGGCGCATTTTGGGGACTTCTGGCGGGTTTGGCAGCACATCTATTGATTCATGGGAAATTTCATAAAAAGCAATACAGGCCGAGTGGAGTACAACAAGCCGAACAAAAACAATAGGAGGCGTGAAAATGAATACAGGTACAGAGCGGGTCAAAAGAGGGATGGCGGAAATGCAAAAAGGCGGTGTCATCATGGACGTGATGAATGCCGAGCAAGCCAAGGTCGCGGAAGCAGCCGGAGCAACGGCCGTTATGGCACTGGAGCGTGTGCCTTCCGATATTCGTGCAGCTGGCGGTGTAGCCCGTATGGCTGACCCGACCATTGTGGAAGAGGTGATGCAGGTTGTATCGATACCGGTGATGGCAAAAGCCCGCATCGGCCATTATGTGGAAGCCAAAGTACTCGAATCGTTAGGTGTAGATTATATCGACGAAAGCGAAGTGTTAACGCCTGCAGACGAGGTTTTCCATATTAACAAAAGCGAATTCACGATTCCTTTCGTCTGTGGTGCAAAAGACCTTGGTGAAGCGCTTCGCCGCATTCAAGAAGGTGCCGCCATGCTTCGTACGAAGGGCGAACCGGGGACAGGCAACATTGTGGAAGCGGTACGTCACTTACGCTTGATCAACGGTCAGATTCGCAAAGTACAAGGCCTGTCTAAGGACGAATTGTATCACGAAGCGAAGCTGCATGGCGTATCGTATGATCTGCTGCTGAAAGTTCGTGAATCCGGTAAGCTGCCGGTGGTCAACTTTGCCGCAGGCGGGGTGGCTACGCCAGCCGATGCAGCTCTAATGATGCATTTGGGCGCAGACGGCGTCTTTGTAGGATCGGGCATTTTTAAGTCGGACAGCCCTGAGAAATTTGCGCGTGCGATTGTTGAAGCCACTACACACTACGAAGATTATGCGTTAATAGCGAGCGTATCTAAAAATTTGGGGACTCCGATGAAAGGAATTGAAATATCCGGTCTGCGGGAGCATGAACGGATGCAGGAACGCTGTCAGTAACAGGATTGAAGATTATAACGATATACGGGGAGGTAGAGCTTCACAACGGAATGGATGTGCGTTTTGCCTGAATATGCACGCTGACGATGAAATAGATCAAGCGGTCGACATACTAGGTCATGTGCTGAGTGAACTGGATGGCAGCACGATTTAAGCTGCAATAAAGACCAAACTCTGGCGGGGATGCTTGAATTATAAAAGCATCTCCGCCAGACGATAAATGCCTTCTTCAATGGCTGCTTCATCTACTTTAGCAAAACCCAGTACCCATCCTTTTCGATCGCTTTCCAAACAATACGTGCTAAGCGGATAAACACGGATTCCTTTTTCGAGTGCTAGGTTCGTCACGGCTTCTTCGTCAAATGATTTATCAGCTTCAAGAAGCATATGCAACCCCGTTTCAACGCCGCTTAATGTGAAGTGCTCACTCAGACCTGTCGTGATGATAGCCTTCGTCATGGCTTCGTGTCTGCGCCGATATACATTTCGAACTCGTCTCATATGGCGCATGAAATAACCATGTTCGATAAAATGAGTAAGCGTTAATTGCTCCATAATCGGAAGATGACGATAGGTTAATTCATGGACTTGAGCAAGCTGACGAATGGCCTCTTTGGGACCAACGATTGCCGATATCCGAATACCAGGAGCAACCATTTTGGAAAAACTCATCATATACAACGTGTTCTGAGGTCGCTGACTGAACAAGGTTGGAAGTGGGTCACCGCGATATCGAAATTCACTGTCGTAATCATCCTCAACAATCCAAAACCGCTGCCCGGCAGCCATGTGTAACAATTGTTGCTTACGAGGCTCCGACATAATAACTCCAACCGCACACTGGTGCGATGGCGTAACATAGACCAGTTTGGAGCCAGGGTGAATGCGGTCTACGCATAGCCCGTACTCGTCGACCGGAACGGAGACAACTTGCATACGTCGATACTTCATCGCCATCCAGGCAGCAGGGAAGCCGGGATCTTCAACCGAAACCGTTTCTCCTTCATGTAAAAGGGCTTGTGCGATCAAATCGATGCTATGTTGTGCGCCTGAGGTTAATATGATTTGATCGATACTCACATGAACGCCCCGTTCAAGTGACAAATAACGTTGAATCTGTTCTCGTAGCGGCAGGAATCCATAGGCGTCGCCGTAAGCCCAACTGTCCAGGTCTGTTTCTGTGGAGGCCTGTAAAAATGATTGCCTCCAATTCTTTTGAAAATGTTCGTCTAAATAAGGCTCATGGGGACTGAAATCGATCTCTACTTTTCGATTTTCTTTGTCTCCGAACCAACTGTGTAAATGGCCGATTGCAGCGTTTAATAAAGGCAATTCGGGGGGGACGGGTCCTTGTGTCGCAGCATCCTCTGAAGGACGAGTCGCAATTGTCCATTCGCTAACTCTTGTCCCGCCGCGACGAGAGGTTACGGTGTACCCGCGGCTGAATAACTCCTCGTAAACAATCTGTATGGTTGAACGGGAAACGCCAATCAATAGAGCGAGTTCGCGGGATGGGAGCAGCAATTCGCCTGGTGGCCATTTTCCGGTTGTAATATTATGGATCGCTTGGTCCAGAAGTTGCTGCCAGATGGGACGCTCGTCATCTCGGTTTACTTTTAACATTCATTCACCTCAAGTAGTTCTGTTCGGATTATGGATTTCTCTAAAATCTGAAATATGGATATTTAATAACACTCCATTGATTGATATACTATCATGACAATAGTTGCTTTTGCAACACGACAGAATTAGACAAACATTTAGAATTCGATAACGAAATATGCTGACAGAAAGGAAGATTTTCATGAAATATTTAGAACAACAAGACAAAGCAGTGGCCAACGCTATTCAGCAAGAACTTGCACGGCAGCGAGATAAAATAGAACTGATTGCATCGGAGAATTTTGTGAGCCGGGCTGTCATAGAAGCCACTGGTACGGTACTGACCAACAAATACGCTGAGGGGTATCCGGGAAGAAGATATTATGGCGGATGTGAGTATGTCGATATGATCGAGGAACTTGCCATTGACCGTGTCAAAGAGCTTTTTGGTACTGAACATGCCAATGTGCAGCCTCACTCCGGCGCACAGGCGAATATGGCGGTTTATTTTGCTTCAGTCAAGCCTGGTGACACGATTTTGGGCATGAATCTATCCCATGGTGGCCATCTTACACACGGGAGTCCGGTGAATTTTTCCGGAAGATTTTACAATTTTGTTCCTTATGGTGTCGATGAACAAACGGGGCGAATTGACTTTGACCAAGTGCGAAAACTCGCTCATAAGCATCATCCGCGCATGATCGTTGCTGGCGCCAGCGCCTATCCACGAACGATCGAATTTGAGTTGTTCGCCCAAATTGCGGCCGAAGTTGGGGCCCTTTTCTTTGTGGATATGGCACATATTGCGGGAATTGTCGCGGCAGGTTTGCACCCTAACCCGGTGCCGCACGCACACTTTGTTACGACGACAACGCATAAAACGTTGCGAGGACCAAGAGGCGGTGTCATCATGTGCCGTAAACCATGGGCGCAAGCCATTGATAAAGCGATATTCCCCGGGTCACAAGGCGGCCCGCTTATGCATGTCATCGCGGCAAAAGCGGTTGCGCTAGGCGAAGCATTGCAACCGGATTTCAAAACGTATATGGAAAAAACTATTGAAAATGCTAACGTATTAGCAGAAACACTAATGAATGAAGGGTTAACCGTTGTATCGGGAGGAACAGATAATCATATTGTTTTGGTTGATTTGCGTACGATTGGACTCACGGGCAAAGAAGCTGAAACATTACTCGATGAAGTGGGGATTACGGCTAATAAAAACGCAATTCCTCATGATACGGCAAGCCCGTTAGTAACGAGTGGCATTCGCTTCGGGACCCCTGCTATGACATCAAGAGGATTAGGACGCAAGGAAATGAAAGAAATTGCCCAGCTTATTGGACTTGCCTTTAAAAATCCCAAGAGTCCGACGGTTAAAGATCAAATATTGGGAAGTGTACGTGAGATTACGTCTCAATTTCCTTTATATGAAGGACTTCAATAGTTTGATAGCACGTAAATTCGTTTCATTACAGGAGTGATGATCGATGACCTATGCGTGTAATTTCAATTAGGGTAAAGCCATCGGGGAATATGCTATAAATATCTTGTGTTATAAAATACGGAGCTCTTTGTCATATAAATATAATAATTTTATACCAAAATACCGATATAATTTATATAAAAGGAGGGGTCTATATGAAGAAATCAAAACATATGAAAGGAACAAAAGTACTCGTAAGTCTATTAGTTAGTTTACATATGTTCGCTTTTTCGAGTATTTCCTTTGCTGCAACAAACGAACCCAATGATATTGACGCTGGGATCGCAGGCCTAACTTATAATCGCAATGAAGTTTTGGCCGTAAAAGGGGATCAAATCAGTAGTTTTGTTCCAAAAGAAGGCATTCAGTCCAATGGTAAATTTATCGTGGTTGAACGGGACAAAAAATCACTCACAACGTCACCCGTAGATATTTCAATCATTGATTCGATCACGAATCGTACTTATCCAGGCGCCATACAGCTTGCAAATCAGGATTTTGCGGATAATCAGCCTAGTCTGGTTATGGCTGCAAGAAAACCGTTAGACATTAGCATTGATCTGCCTGGGCTGAAGAACGAAAATACAATTACCGTTCAGAATCCAACTTACAGCAGTGTTTCTAGTGCCGTTGATCAGCTCGTGTCGACTTGGGGCGAGAAGTATTCCAGCACGCATACGCTGCCAGCAAGAATACAGTACGCTGAATCTATGGTTTACAGCAAAAATCAAATTTCAAGTGCACTGAATGTGAATGCTCAAGTGCTTAACGGTACGCTTGGAATCGACTTTAACGCGGTCGCAAGCGGCGAGAAAAAAGTGATGGTTGCTGCTTATAAGCAAATCTTTTATACCGTAAGTGCGGGGCTGCCTAACAATCCATCGGACTTGTTCGATGACAGTGTGACTTTTGCTGAGTTAGTCCGCAAAGGGGTAAGCAATGAGACTCCGCCGCTGATGGTATCTAACGTAGCTTACGGCCGAACCATTTACGTTAAATTGGAGACGACCTCCAAGAGCAATGACGTACAAACGGCATTTAAATTATTGCTCAATAACCCTAGTGTACAAACGAGCGGTCAGTACAAAGATATTTATGAAAACAGTTCGTTTACTGCGGTTGTATTAGGCGGCGACGCACAAACACATAACCAGGTCGTCTCTAAAGACTTCAATGTCATCCAAAATGTAATCAAAGACAATGCACAATTTAGCAGCAAAAACCCTGGTTACCCGATTTCCTATACTAGTGTCTTCTTGAAGGACAATTCCATTGCTGCGGTTCACAACAATACAGAATACATCGAGACGAAAATGACAGAATACACGAAGGGTAAAATAACCCTTGATCATAGTGGTGCATATGTAGCTCAGTTCGAAGTATCTTGGGATGAATTCACTTTTGATGAAAATGGACAAGAGATCGTGACTCGTAAAGGTTGGGAAGGAAACTGGCGTGATAAAACAGCGCATTTCTCGACAGAGATTCCAATTCCGCCTAATGCCAAGAACATCAAAATCTTTGCAAGAGAATGCACAGGTCTTGCTTGGGAATGGTGGAGAAATATTATTGATGAAACGAATGTACCGTTAACTAACAATATCAAAGTATCGATTTGGGGTACAACGTTATATCCGTATACCTCCATTACTTACTAATCATTTCTGAAATTAAAATCTCCCCATTCATTTGGGGAGATTTTTTTACTTCCTTTCATACATAGGATTTGCACTAATTACATCGATAGTGAAGAATTATGCCGGATGGGAGTAGGCTTACTCTGGCACAATGTATGTCAACCGTAACCCTAAGGAGTGATGGAAATGGCGCGTGTTTTATTTATAAATGGCGGCTCAGAGGGACATATCAATCCCACGATTGGAGTTGTGCAAGAGCTTATTTCGCGTGGAGAAGAGGTCGTATACTTTTGTATAGAAGCTTTTCGGGAGCGAATTGAAAAGACGGGAGCTACAGTACGAACATTTGACGATCAAAAATTTATTAAAGCCTTTATTTCAGGTGGACGAAATTATGTACTCGAAAGAATCAACGGTCTATTACTTACGGCAGATATCGTGATACCAAGCGTGCTTGAACAGATCGAAGGAGAGCATTTTGATTATATCATTCATGATTCCATGTTTGGTTGTGGACGTTTACTTGCTCAAATGCTGAAGCTGCCTGCAATCAACTCCTGTACTTCTTTTGCCCAGACAAAAGCTTCATTCGATAGCATGTTGGAACAATTTCATGTAGAAGTCCCAGCAGAAATCGTTAAACCTATCAACGATACATTTCTAAGCCTAACGGAAAAGGTGAGGGAAACCTATCATGTGGAGATCCATTCTCCTTACGAAGTGTTTTGTAATCCTGCAACACTTACCATCGTGTATACAACAAGGGAGTTCCTACCTGAGGAAGAAGTATTCGACCAAACGTATAAGTTTGTAGGTCCATCCATCTCTTCACGATTAACTCAAGAGAACTTCGATTTTACTGCATTCAAGGAGAAAAGCCCAATTTACATATCACTCGGTACAGTTTTTAACCATACAATCGATTTCTATAAGCTGTGTTTTGAGGCATTTGCTAACACGGATCATACGATCGTCATGTCCATAGGGAATAAAACCCGAATTTCTGATTTAGGGGAAATTCCTAAAAACTTCATCGTAAAAAACTATGTTCCGCAAACAGATGTATTGCAATACGCTAAATTATTTATTACACATGGTGGAATGAATAGTGCCCATGAAGGTCTCTATTACGGGATACCGCTCATTGTAATCCCCCAAAGCGCGGATCAGCCGATCATTGCGGGACAAGTCACCAATATCGGAGCGGGCATTACATTACATATGCAAGGCTTGACTGCGCAGCAACTGCGCGAAGCCGCAGATCATGTGTTAAGTGTCTATTCTTACAAGAAAGCTGCAGAAAATATGCAACAATCCTTACGCAAATCAGTTGGGTATGTACAGGCTGTTGATGAGATTTTTGAATTTGTAAGCCAACATTAGTCCACACCATAACTCATGATTGATTCCCTAGTGTATACACGAATCAATCATGAGCATTTTTTTACTTACTAGTAACTATCGACCTTTATTTATAAAAGCCGACTTTAAACATGTGATACCACTCTTCTAGTTGGTCTTCAGGCATGACCTGCAAATATGAAAGAATTTCTTTAGCAAACTCAACCGCGGATGTTCCGTTAGCCGTAATGAATCTTTCTTTCGAAACCACTTGCTTTTCAATAAAGTGCTTCGAGCCTTTATAGCCAGGCGCATATTCCTCTAAATAGGGGAGTGAATTGCCTGTGTGCTCGATATCATCTAAATATCCGTTATCCGCCAAAAACGTACTCGCATCACATATCGCCGCAACCGGAATTCCTTGTTCCACACACAAATCAACTACTTGCTTCACATCATCATTCTCACTTTTCAGCCATGAAGTTCCACCCACTAAGATAAGCATATGAAAATGTGCTATCCAATACCTCATAGGAACATATTCGGGATAATTTAAATAAGCGAAAATCATTTTTCTCTAGACAAAAAGCATATAGATACCAATATGTCTGCTTGAAAACAAGTTTATGGGGCTCAACAATTCTCTTGGATTGAACGTGCATCGTAATATAGTCCAGTTCAATGCACTGCCTATTCAAAATTGCGGTATGTAATTTTTTTACCTATTTTTGCATTTCACTTTCTTCAAACCATGATGAAAGATCAATGATGATATCACTTTCAGCAATGATATCACTTTCAGCAATTATCAAACTTTCATCTTTTGGCAAAATTTTGTTTATTAAATACTGGATTGAGCCTTCATTTCCAATGCTTCTCAATCCATGTAATCCGACATATAGGTTTTTAATATCCTCTTCTGATAAAATACTTCTATTTAACTTATATCCCTCTGATACTGAAACTCCGCCTCCAATCCCAGGAAAAGAAACAATTGGAATTCCAGCCATGTTTAATGTATCTAAGTCACGAAATATTGTACGCTTAGATACTTCAAATTTATCCGCTAATTCTTGTATAGTAACTCGTTCTTTATTTGTTAATACACTAATCATACTTATCAACCTATCAATCTTCAAAAAATCACCTTCCACAAGCATTGCTATATTTTGTGAAGTATTATATCACAGCGTCCTTTTCCCCACTTGGACACCACACTGATGCGCTAAGTATATTTTTGATGTAATTATTGACTTCCTTTATTATGGGCCAGAAAAATCAGCTATGGTGGAATCTTCTCGCGAGTGAATCTTTCTTGCTGATCAAATATTTGTATGACATCGACATGAAGGATTATAAAAAAACTGACAGAGTTAGTTGAGTTAATGAATATTTAAGATTGTATGCATATGCAGGTGAGACGGCTCTCATTTGGACAACGAATGAAGATGGAACTGATTCGTATTCCTTGATGAGCCTACAATCGGTTTGGATATCATCTCGCAAAAAACATAAGGAACTTTGACTCAATCTTATAATCAGTTCTTGACATAAAGAGCAAAGTAGCGGAGGGGATGGAATCGATCTGAAGAAGCGAAGCGTTTGCCCGCAAGCTTTCCACAGGAAAGCTCGCATCGGAAGCATAAACTGTCCCCGAATTTCATCCACTTTAAAAGTTGATTCATAAAAAATTTGGGGACAACAGCGATCGTAAGAACGATCCATCTACGTAGCGGCTTCATTGCTTAATGCAAGCACTTATTTTGGAATTGAGCCGAAAAACCAGTCTTAGAATATACCAGGAACGAAAATATTACGAATTGTTGAGATGCCATGAGAAAAAATATAAGTAAACAATGGTCAAGTATTTATCGAAAGTGCCAGATAATGGAGTGAAATAGGAGTTTGACATGTCACCATTTGGTGTCCTATAATCAATATGACAACAAATGGTGTCCTATTAGATTATTATGAAGTATAACCGGTGACATTGCAGGAAATATTAATGAAAAGGTTGGGGGGATTTTGAACGAAAAAAATCAAGTGAGGGATGTTTACGACGCTGTTGCTGATCCAACAAGGCGAAAACTACTTCGAATGTTGTCAGATGTTGAAGAATTACCCCTACATGAGATAACGGTTCATTTTCAAATGGGGCGTACAGCAGTTTCTAAGCATTTGGCTATCCTTAAAGATGCTAATCTCGTAATTGCTCGAAAGGTTGGTAGAGAAACGAGGTATCGGTTGAATGCCACTCCGCTCCAAGAAATTAAAGATTGGGTATCTTTTTACGAAGGATTCTGGAAAGAAAGAATGGTGAAATTAAATCTTTTATTGGAGGAAAAAAAATGAAACCAGATGTATCATTAGATTTTCAATTTACAAGTTCAATCGAGCAGGTGTGGAACGCTTTAACGGATTCGGATACTCTTGCGAAATGGATATGGAAAAATGACTTTAAACCAATCGTAGGACATAAATTTCAATTCCGAGCTGAGCCAAATGAATGGTGGGACGGAATTGTAGATAGCGAGGTACTCGAAGTGGACGAGCCTCATACATTATCTTACACTTGGGCAAGTGCGGGAGAAAGCACTACTGTTACATGGACTTTGAAAAAAGGTTCAGATGGAACTACCCATCTACATCTCGATCAAACTGGATTTAGTGAAGAAACAAAAGCCCGCGAGGGAGCCATCGAGGGAGCTAAATATGCTTGGACGAACATGGGTAGTCAGCTCGAAAAAGTGTTAACAGAACTGTTAAAATGATTTCTTCATCCTCTAGGATGCCTGCTTTTCAGGACCTTAATAATATTAATCGTTTGATACAAATAAACCATTCTTCTACAATCGGGCGCTTTTCTGGAACACGGAAAGCGTCATTTTTAATGGAATAAAGGATGAGTCAAATAACAAATTTTGTAATAATTATAATTTAGCAAACGTGGCAGGATGGTTGTAGAAGCTCTTATAGTATACTGAGAGTTAAGTAAATATTTTGTGGGGTTGCGTTGAAAAAAGGACCACTAATTGCTGGAGAATGGAAAGGATATCACTATGAAAATAAATCAATTAATTGCGAACAATATTAACAAATTAGATGCAGTACTACCAGTTGATGAATCGTTAGGAATTGCTGGTTTGTCTGGATCTGGTAAAACAACTTTTTGTCAGACCATTGGTGAAGAATCCAAGAAGCGTCTCGTTTCCTTATTGCCAAAGGCTGAATATCAGTATTTATTTCCCAATATTATGGAAACCAACTTCAGTGCCATTAAGATGGAAGAAATGCCACTTGTACTTTTTCTAGGTAGATCATCAATTTCTTCAAATCCACGTTCAACCATTGGCACACATACTGGCGTGTTTACAGAGATTCGTGTTACTGTTGCTGAAAAATATAATCTTTCACCAGAAGTTTTTTCATTTAATAATGAATTAGGCTGGTGTCCAGATTGTAAAGGCCGCGGAACTACTAAAAATGTCGAGTGTAAAAAGTGTAAGGGGAAGCGCTATAATCAAGAAGCTGAACAATATAAAATTGAATTATTGGATCAAGCACAGAGTATTTCCGATATCAACGACTTAAGCATTGAAACCATTGTTTCACTGGCAGATGTTCTAAAGATTAGTGAAGGTAAACAACAAATTCTAACAAATATAATCAATATGAATATTGGTTATTTAACATTAAATCGCATTATGGGTACATTGTCAGGTGGGGAGTTAACACGACTTTACTTGGCAGAGTTTATGGCAACAAGTGAAAATACGGTTATTATCATTGATGAAATCTCCGTGGGTCTTGATCACCAAACCCTATTGAAAATTTTAGCAGAGATTAAACAATTGGGATATAAGAATCAAATTTGGCTCATTGACCATTCTGACACGGTGCTCGATACAGCGGATAAGCACTTGTTTTTTGGATTTGGAAGTGGTAAATACGGCGGGAAAATTGTTGAAGAATCACCACGTCCTGGGCCAATCAATGGGGAACGAAATCAGGCAACACCAACAGAATATTACCAATTTCATGATCTTTACTGTCGTAATATTCAAATGGCTGAAATTCAGATTCCTAAAAATAGACTTGTAACTTTTACGGGTGAATCTGGATGTGGTAAATCTACACTGGTCAATGAGTGTATGTCCAAAGATTTTCTGAAGCGATATCCCAAAGATAAACTGGTAATAGTAGGTCAAGATCGAAACCAATCGATTACCAGTCGGTCAACCGTTGCTACTTTTCTTGATATTAAGAGGAAACTCACAAAATATAGTGAAGATATTGATGATATTTTCGAGCGCTCGATTGAAGATATTATTGATGAACTGCCAAATGAAGACATCGCTCATAAACGCTTAAGCTTATTGATCAAACTTGGACTTGGTTATTTGACGTTGGAAAGAAAAACACAGTCTTTATCGACTGGTGAATTTCAATGTGTCCATTTAGTTTCTGAGCTGTTTGTCAACTCAAGAAACCCACATACGCTATTTATTTTTGACGAGCCTTCAAAAGGTTTATCACAAAATATTTTAAATCAATTCATTGATAGCATTAGGGTCATTTTGCAGGATGAATCTGTCTCCATAATAATGATTGAACATAATTCATATATGCTAGAAAACTCTGATTTTATTGTTGATTTTGGTAAAAGACAGCTTGCACCTGTGGAGCATCTTGATGTTGTCAGTCATGATGATTATTATCGTGGGCAAAACAGTGCAGATAATGTGGCTCCATCGCAAATTTCTTCAACACGAAAGTCAGAAAATGGAATTAACTATATAAAAGAAAATCAGATTGCCTATTTTAAAAATGCAGAAAACGTCTATAAGGGTGGCATCTTAAAAAGTTTATCTTCAATGGCTCGTTTGATTTATGGTGAATATGAATCTGAAACCATTGCACCCATCATCGCCATTGATCTGGAACGGCACTTGTATAGTCAATATAGTTTTCTCTATGAAATGGGTGGCATGATCAACCATATTGTGGCGGCGCATCCAACCAATAAAGATACGAATAGCTTCGATTTCTATTATCAAGACAATCATTGTCCATGCTGCTCGGGCCGCCGGGTGATTGAAAAATTTGATTTTGATGTTGTTATTCAGGACAAAACCGTGCCATTCTGGGATGGCTTATTGCATCCAGATGCGATGGAGATTTTAAAATTCTATCAATTTCCAAAATTACAATTCATCTTTGATGAGATTAAGAATGAGCTCGGTCAGGATATAAGCAAAAGTTATAACGAGATGACAGAAGCAGAAAAGCATACCTTTTTATACGGGTATTGGGAAAAGTCATTCTATGATAAAGCAGGCAAGGCATCGAGGATTTGGGAAGGCTTTAATTTCATCATTGGGCGCTATATGGTTATATCGAAATCGATTATTAAAGAGCATATAAAAGAATCCAAAGAAATGATTACCTGTCCAATCTGTCAAGGAACCGTACTAAATCATCATAAAAAGCTAAAATTTGGCGACACGGATATTCGTGAGATTATTGGGCAGCCTCTTGATCAAGTCATTAAAACCATTGGTAAATTACAGGTACTAGAAAAAATGAAAGCCATCGTCGGCGGCGATATGGTTTTGACAGAAGATGTCTCTCTATTGCCTAGGGAAACACAAGTCGCTCTGAAAATGCTTGAACTAGAGCTGGCAAGCTTTTCGCACTATGAAATGGTTTTACAAAATGTCCTGCCATTCTGGGGCAGTATAGCTCGCAGTATCGAATCCATCAGCATGAATAATCGGATCACCATCTGTGATTTTGCCAATATCACTGAAACGAGAGAAAACATCATTGATAAGTATTTCACCAATGGAAAATACAAAAAACTAACCTATGTCTATGAAGCGTTTGGTTACAAAAAAATTGTCACCCTAATTAATAAGATTAAAGCAAGCCATCCATGTCCATTCTGTAAAGGGAAGAAAGTAATTTCGGAAGATGGGCTCCATGATGGCGTGTATAAATTATCGGTACCATGTGTTAGTTGTTATGCAAGTGGCATCAATGATGAAGGGCGTAAGGAAATCGTCGATGGCATGGACGTGCAAACATGGCTAACTGGCAAAGTAAGTGATGTTGTTCCTGAAAGCTTAAATATTGAGGCTGTTGCAGATATTCCAATTTTCAATCGTATTCGTGAGTTGAATAAACAAGAAATGATGGCAATTCACCAATTCCTTGAGGAAAATAATTAAATTAGAATGATTGAAACAAGCTATATTTTAATACAAAGCTAGATGTCAGTCCGTGAGGAAAACTCATTTGCAATAATGAATTGCAGATGAGTTTTTTTGCTATTCTGAAACGGAGATTGTTGGTTTATAAGAATATATTAATAGAAGGAAAGGGGAGGTGTAAGAGGACATGAACTTGTACCGTTAGCCACGAAGTCAAGCCCGGGACGTTTACAAATTTCGGGTGACAACAATAATATCTCATTAAATACCGCTTATTAGCGTTTTTTTTCAAGTAGGTTCGAATCAATTGTACCCGACAACACGGCATCTGTCGGATGACAAGAATCTGTACCGCTAACCGAAATAGGCCAAGAATATGTTCCGGTGGCCGATGATGATTAAGCTAACGGGCAGTTATCCGTGATGAAGCATATTTAAGATGGCAGATTGGGTAAAATTCCTATAATTGTTTTGTACCATCCATAAACATGATAATATTGTAAAATGATACAGATGGATGTTTCTAGCTGAATTAACTATCGATGTCCGAGGAGATGTGCTAATGGGAGGTTAACTTAGATCTTTTGACTGTTTTCATAATCATTAACAGGGGGGGAACATGAATGCTCTTAAGAACAGAAAGATTATCAATACGTATGTTTCAATCAACGGACTGGCGAGCTGTTCTTGAATATACATCTGACAGTAATGTTATGAAATATTTACCCGACGGGATATTTACAGAACAAGATGCGAAAGATTTTGTGAATAATAACATGAATGAAAATGCTGAAAAATTCGCTGTAATATTAAATGATGGAAATGTTCTTATTGGTCATATGGTTTTTCATCAATGGTATGGCGAGAATACTTATGAGGTTGGTTGGGTGTTACATCCGAATTACTACAATAAAGGGTTTGCGACGGAAGCTGCACGGGCAATTGTTAAGTACGCTTTTGAAAAAGAGAACATCCATCGAATAATCGCTACTTGTCAGCCACAGAATATTCCTTCTTATCGTATTATGGAGAAGATTGGTATGAGAAGAGAAGCTCATTTTAAGAAGTGTATGCCTGCCAATTTTAAAAAGGGTACAGAATGGTGGGACGAATATTTTTACGCTATTCTAGATGAAGAGTGGAAATAGATACAAAATAATTTACATAAAATACAGGTGTAGATTTAATGGTACCAAGCCAATTATTCAAAGAATTTGGTGTGATGATTAAGCTAACGGGACACTATAGTTCAATAATGAGAGGGCTGCCGAGAAGTAGCCCTTGTTCAACTAACGGATGATGTGAGAGAGATGGTTAAAGAGTGCTGTAGATTAGGGGAAATTGGTTATAGTGGTGTACATGACCTGAGAAAACCATACATGGAAAAACTGGAGAAGGATTTATTCAAATCAATTTGAAAAAGGCGAAACAACAAAATTGGATTTAGCCAATAAAATCATGGAGCAAGTATCAAGCCATGAACGTTTGAACCCTATGTTCCGAAGGTAGAGCGTAAATCACGTAAGACAAAAGATGGGGAAATGAAATATTATCAGAAGGTTGTTCGTGTTAATGGTGAGCAGGTAATCGAATTGAAGTTTCAATTTGATAAATTAATGAGAATGTATGTAGCTGAGCAATTGGGTCACAACAAAGTAGCAACAAATAATGAATATAGAAGTGAAACCGCTAGAGCTCGAAGAACAGCGTTCAGAACTGAGATGAAGAAACGTAGAAAATAAACCATTCCTGAAGGGGTGGTTTTTTAAATTGGCTCTGTTAAATAATAATGTTGATATTAAATCAAAAGAAAAGAACTAGAAGCTAAGGTCCTTTTCTTAAATGTAATTACCTAAATGGGAGACTGACAATATAACCGATATAGAAAAACAACTCTCGAAAGAAGAATGGAATTTTACTGTTCAATGTCTTATATACGGAACTTTGGGTAGGTGATGAATATGCTTCCATTCCAGTATTTTTTGCCATTAAAATGGCTCTTTTCATATGCAATGGGTCACTTATGATAGTAAAAGTTTCAAAATTTTTCTCAGTTGCAATGTCATATGCGTATCTGAGGTTCTCCTCTGTGACTTTTGATTTGGTTTCAATCAAAATATCTTCCGAATTGACATTGTTGTTAATAGCATACTCCCTTGCAACCTCTGACTCTGCAAACTTATCACCCTTCCCCTTACCACCAGTAAATATTATTTTATCTACATAACCATTCTCATAAAGCCAAATAGAATGATTTACCCTTTCTCGTAAAACAGGTGACGGTTCATCATCCCAAGCCGCAGCACCAAGTACCACAGCCACATCAGTCTTAACTAATTGAACTTTGTCACTGAATGACCAAATACTAAACGCTGAATAGACAATTAAAATAAGGAAGATAACTATTATGGTGAAGACTAACCTGTACACATTTTTTTTTGACACTTTAAATCAATCCTTTACGATACTAAAGTAGCTTTGAAACATATATTTGAATTAACGATAAGTTGCTAATCTAAGCTTTTCATAAGTAGCATCTGTCGATAACAGACAACTATCAATAATCATATTACTGACCGTGTATTATCATTTCGGTGTTTAATAGTATCTAAGAATTGACCATCTCAAATAATGGGAATTCCAGTCCCGAAAATAACCATGAAAGATACAATCAATATAATTGACTAAGTAATAACGTCAATAAAAGCAGAAATTCAGGGCTTAGCGTATAATTTCGTTAAAATATTGTCGGGACCCCGATATGAACATTATTTCCAAGAATGGTTTTAAATAAATGTAACTCATTCTTACATAACCCGGTACATGCAACAGCAGCTTCACAGATCGGACAATGCTTCTCAATAAACAAGAGACTGCCATCGCCTTGATCCTTGACCTCGGCCATATAGCCTTCGTTTGTTAGAATATCGGCTAGTTTCCCCAGCTTCTCTCTAACGCCAGATGCGTCACCAAGGTGCTGTAGATATTGCTCTTGCATATTCTTATTCCGGACAGCCAGCAGCTTGTCTAGCCTCTCGTTTCCGAAAGCCTCTCTCATCGAATTGATCAGACTGACTGATAACTCAGAATATCCGCTTGGAAAACTGATCAGCCTCGGGATTTAATCTCCATAGCTTTGTTGGTCGACCCGTGGGTCTAACCAACCCTTCTTCTTTCAGAGCATTTAAATGTTGACGAATAGCCATTCCTGATAGCGAAAATTTGGAGGATAGTGCCACAACATCCATTCCCCCTGCTGCTTTAGCAGATCAATGATCGCTCTCCGGGTACTTTCCTTATTCGTTAGATTTCGGCTCATGGTGAACCTCCTTACTAAGCAACTAAATCTACATCACTGTCTACATTTTAAATAAAAATGTTGACAAAGTCAAAGTCGAACTGTAGCTTTAACTTTATAAACATTTATGTTTACTAAGTATCCAGATATGGTGTATACATAAAAAAATTTATTGGAGGTCACATTTCATGTCGTCTATCCTCAAAGCATTTTCAGCCCACGTTATTTTGCACTGTCCATAGGAATTATACTGTCGGTGATGGCAGTTGGATTCGAAGGCCTATCGGTAACGACAATTGCCCCTTCCATTGCTGGCGACTTGAACGGCCTTGACCTATTTGGTTGGATATTCAGTACTTATCTGCTTGTGCAGATTATCGGCACCTTGGTCGTCGGTCGAATCATTGATTGACAACCGTTCACTTTCGCACTTCTTTTGTTTATCGTCGGCTGATCGCTGCCGCAACAGCAGGCGATATGTATACCAGATAGGGTCACGGGCCATGCAGGCTTTAGGTGCCGCTTCTCTGCCTATACCAGCACACAAAATTTCTTGGTATTGGCTTTAATAGATGTGAAAGGTATTACTCCTTCTCAGGTCGGATTAATTGTAGCGAGCGCTACACTGAGTTGGTGCGTCATTGCATATTTGCAAGGACGTTGGGACTCGGCAGACCAGGGTCGTGGACGTAATACAAGAATTAGGAAATCGATAGAGATACGGTAACTGATGAATCCCTGATGACAAAATATTTTTAATCAACTTTAAACCGTTTATTGGCTAACCAAAAATGACGTTCCAAGGAGGAATTACTACGATGATACAGGTCAGTGAAGCAGCATCAGAAAAAATCGTCGAAATCTTATCAAGTGCTAATGCCCGTTCTTTCCTTAGAGTAGGCGTTGAAGAGGGGGGATGCAGTGGTTTATCCTATACTCTTATAGTGGATGAGAAGAAAACAGAAGGTGATATCTTATTAAATAAAGGTGAATTTAGTATATTGGTTCACACTAATAGTATTAAATATATTGAAGGTCTTCAAATTGACTATGAAGAAAGCGGTATGTTAGGCGGTTTCACCTTGGATAACCCTAATGTAAGAGCTTCATGTGGATGTGGAGCTAGTTTCAGAATGGCAAATTATCGTGGTGAAGTTAAAAAATGTGATTAAAATTTGGAAAGGGGAGTAGATTAATTATGTTATTTGTGGTGTCTGAAAAAGCTATCTATTCTTTTAAAAATGACTGGGATTTAAAAGAGGGCCAATATGTAAGAATTTATGCAAAATATGTAGGTGGAGGTTCAGAAGCATTCTCTATTGGTATAAATGTAAGTGCTACACCGATCGATCCAACTTTAGTTAAATCTATTGGAGGATTTAATTTCTTTATAGAAAAAACTGATGCTTGGATTTTGCAGGACGAACTTCTTCAAATTGATTGTAATGAAGACGGTATATTTTCAAATAAAATCTCATATTGAAAATATAAAGAAGGAGCTTTTCTATTCGCCGATAGTGCAATCATGGCTTTTTCAAACGTTGGGCACTATAAATTCGCAACACACAAAACTTTTAGAGACCATATAGAACCACTCCAGAAGAAGCTTTTCATTTAAATTCTACACGTGAGTACTTCAAGGAGAGAATTTCATGAATATTTTTGATAATCAAATACCTTTGGAAAAGTTAAAATTAAATGAGCCATTAAAAGACTATACTTATGTAAGAATAGGTGGTAAAGCAGACATGCTTATCCATCCAACAGCGAAAGAAGAAATTATAAAAATCGTGGAAATTGGAAAAATACATCAAATACCTCTGACTGTTATTGGAAAAGGATCAAATATAATCATTAAAGATAGTGGAATAAGAGGAATAACTATTTCTCTGAGCCATTTCCATCAAATTAAAGTCAGCGAGGACAAGATTATTGCGCAAAGCGGCGCCAATATTATAGATGTCTCAAGGATCGCTTTGGATAACACCTTAACTGGTCTAGAGTTTGCATGTGGAATACCAGGTAGTACAGGAGGCGCCTTATATATGAATGCGGGTGCTTATGGCGGTCAGATTGCCGATGTTGTCGAAAGTGCGAGTCTTATGACTAAAAATGGAGAAATTATGAATATAACCCGAGAAGAAATGAAACTTGGTTATAGAAATAGTATCTTCAGAAGGGATAAATATATAATACTTGAGGTCGAGTTTAAACTCGAAAAAGGGAACAAGGATGTAATTTCCAGTAAAATGAAGGAATTAACTTTTAAAAGAGAAGCTAAACAACCTCTCGAGTATCCCTCTTGCGGAAGTGTATTTAAACGTCCAGAGGGACATTATGTAGGAAAACTCATTCAAGAATGTAACTTACAAGGAACTCGAATTGGGGGAGCTGAAATCTCTACTAAGCATGCGGGTTTTATCATTAATGCAAATAATGCTACCGCCGAGGATTATTTAGAATTAATAAAATTAATAAAAAAAAGAGTACACGATAAATTTAATATTTATTTGGAGACGGAAATAAATATTTTGGGAGAATAATTTCTATTTATTAGGTATTTTAAGGTGAGTAAATTAGACACATATAAGAAGCTTTTTTGCTGTTCCAAAATGAAACCGACGTTAAAATCTGTGAGTAGTGTTAAATTTGAAAAAAATGTGGAGTAAGTATTGAAATATTGATGCCGGGGGACGATTAGGCCAAAGCCCAACTTTGATTACGATTACAATTCAATTGTGTTTTTTCCAAGGAGAAGAAACAGGCTTGAAAAGCATACTTTTAAAATAATAAATTGGAGAGAATTGAAATGTCCTCATGTACTTTACAAAAATTATTGAAGTTGAGGGAAGTGTAGATTTTAGCAGTGTAGAACCTATTAAGGAATGTGTTATGAATGGACTTGGTATTTCTATGCTTCCTTATTTCAATGTAAAAAGGGAATTAGATAATAGGTTATTTAACGGGGAAATTATTAAAGATGATCAATGCACGATTTCTACATTTGTTACTTATCATAAAGATAAATGGGTTTCTCCAGCCATGGAGAGCATGATTCATTTAATCCGGTCCTATTCTAAGGATTGGGATTGATTAAAAAATTTTCAGGACTTAGTTTAGTCTTTAGAGGAGATATTAGACCCTTCGGTGATCCAACGGGTCTTGAGATCGTAATGCATTTGGAATAAATTCCACTAATTATGATACTCCAATATCAAATTACGTTTTTTGTTAAGTTAACGGGACACTATAGTTCAATAATGACAGGGCTGCCGAGAGGTAGCCCTTTGTTCAACTAACGGGCAGGATAGTTGAACTAGTCATAAATTGAATAGTTTTAGTTTCTTTGCAATGAGAAATACTTTTATCTCTGTATAAAAATTAAAGGGAATAAACAAAACAATAATAATATACCTTTTAACAATCTAAATATATTGTAAAACGATAAATTTTGTGTTAAATTCAAATTAACATTAACTAAGTGAGGTGCTTTGTATGAAACGGGTGTCAACAAACTTTTTAAAAATAGCTATTATTCTTATTGGTATTCCGATTCTTGCTTTGTGCATCTTTGTGGTGCCTGAGATAGCGAATTTTGCTACAGAATTGTATCCAGATATGGCTTATATGAAATATCTCGTGTTAATCGATCTGTATGCAACAGCGATACCTTTTTATTTTGCTCTGTATCAAGCTTTTAAACTTGTAAGCTATATTGACAAGAATAAAGCTTTCTCGGAACTATCTGTAAAAGCTTTAAAGAATATAAAATATTGTGCAATCACAATCAGTATCTTGTATGTGGTAGGGATGCCACTTTTTTATCTCATGGCGGAGAAAGACGACGCCCCAGGTATGATATTAATTGGTTTGGTCGTTATTTTTGCTTCAATGGTGATTGCAGTCTTTGCTGCTGTTCTTCAAAGGCTTTTACAAGAAGCTATCGATATAAAATCAGAAAATGACTTAATAGTCTGAGGTGAATAACATGGCCATTATAATCAATATTGATGTGATGTTGGCTAAAAGGAAAATGAGTGTTACAGAACTTTCTGAGAGGGTTGGAATAACGATGGCTAATATTTCTATATTGAAAAATGGAAAGGCAAAAGCGATTCGATTATCAACTTTAGAGGCGATTTGTAAGACTTTAGAATGTCAGCCTGGAGATATTTTAGAATACAAAATTGACGAAGACACTCAAGGATCAAATGAACAATCGACCGTATTGAACTAATGGGACACTATAGCGCAATGTCAACAGGCTGCCAGCATCATCGGCAGTCCTTTTTCAACTAACGGGCATTTTACTTTAATAGAAACATCCATAGTATGGATTATATGGTAAGGTAAATAGAAATGTTTATGATGATTAGAAGGGAATAGTTTTCCAAAATGTAATAAAGTCTGTCGTGAATATAGATATGGTAAGGGGGATCTGCGACACCCTTCGCAGATAATACGTTAGATGAAACCAGTGCAAGTAATTGTAGAAGAACAAGTATATGGAATGGAACATATATTCCTATTATTGTGATATAATATCCCTGACTAATTCTCCAGAGGGAAGAACATGAAACAACAATTAATTTCTGATTTGAATGAGTTTCTAAGGTAAGTGAGTTGGAAGATAATAAATTTTTGGTTGTTTATTCGGGAGATCGGGGATTCACTATAAAGTCTTATTTAACAGAATTTTTTATATCTCATGACCAATACCATAAGGAACAAATTCAAGATTATCTAAAGTCTAAACAACAAATTTAAGATCACTTTGAAGGCGATTCGAAGAAGGTACTGGCGTCATCTGACAGAACATTCCTGCTGCGTCGCTAAGGCTCCTTGGTCGCCAAGAGGATTTTTGGAGAAGTGGAAACAGGCGACACATCCAATTGGCTAAGTCTGACGACCCGGCACTCCGTGCCTTAAGCCGATTGGACGTCAGGAATGCGCAACGTTATGAGAAATTGCTGCAATTTCGATAAAAAGCAAAAGACACATAAGAAACACTAAGTCAACGGAGGTTTATATGATTAAAGAAGATGAAATTAATCGAATCTTAGAGAATTTGCCTGAAGAAGAGTTGAATGAAGTTTATTGGTATGTTAAAAGAATTCAAAAGAAATATCTATTTAAGAAAAATTTAACTGAAAAAGGTGTTATCATTTCAGAATTATTTGAAGAATCGCAAGACATTATTGATTTATGGGATCGTACATTCGCATGGAATATTAGCGAAGAAGTAAAAGAGTCTATTTATTATAATCAATACAGGTGGCATATTTTCAGTTATGAAAAACAAGTCTGTTCAATAAAAGAAACAGCAAGAAAAGAATTTAATGAAGTAACTAAAAGTGAAATATATGTGATGTATCAAGACTCCCCCTATGTAATGTTATACAAAAACGCAAATAATGTAGTCGCTGAGGATTTTGATTCTGAGCAAGACATATATATATTTGACAGAGACTTCACTTGGACTTATGTACATACCCACGAATCAATGTGTGGACCGTACTATTACAAAGTGAAATAAAAAAAGTAATACGAGAGTAGTTTCGAAGAAGGTAGCAACATCTTATAATACTCTATCTAACGCTGCGGGGCATTTGCCCCTTGGTTGTCGAGAGTGAAATCATGGAAGTAAACTCAGACAGCACATGACCCGGCCTAAGATAAGAGCTATCTATGGCCGGGTCACGTCGCAGATACGCATACGTTATCTGAAAGGAATGCAATATAATACAAGTAATTCATGAATGGTCTTCTTACAACGTTCAAATTAACGATGTAGGTAAGCCAGCTGATATTTTAAGCAGATACAGTGGAGCGTTAGTTGTCAGTAGAAAAGTAAAAGATATTTTAGAACAAAATAAAATAAATAATCTTGAATTTCTACCACTTTCAAGTGCTGTAGGAGAACAATATTTTATTCTGCATGTACTAACTATTATTGACTGCATTGATCCAGTTAATTCTAAAGTAAAAAGATATGATAGAAATAATTTAGCTGAGTATGATGAATATTCCTTATCGTTAATCAGAGAAACCCTAAGAGATCAACATATTTTTAGAATTAAATTACCTCATCAAGACATACTTTTACCCTATACATATATTTCTGATGAATTAAAGGATTTGTTAAATAGATCAATTGTAGGTTGTCAATTAGTAGAGATATGGGATTCTGAATTTTCTTGGAAAGAAAAAGAAGAAAAATTCGAGACGATTTGCAATGAAGTTGATAACTCGCTAATTAAAAAATTTGATTTTAATAAAGCCCGAAAATTTGTTCTTAAAAATAAAGGTGAAGTGGTTTATTCAGGTAAGTGGGAAATCAAGGAAACAAGAAAAAATATGTTTAGTCGACTCAAAGAAGGCATTCCCTTCAGATAACAGAACATAACTACATCGTCGCTTACGCTCCTTGGTCGCCGAGAGGATATTCGGAGAAGTGAATTTAGGCGACACATCCAATCGGCTAAGTGGCGGAGCCACCGGGTCAAAGTCAATCGCTTCGATAGATTAACCCAACAACTTAAGCCGCTAGGACGTCAGGAATGCAGTTACGTTATCAGAAATCGCTTGAAAGAGAAATAAAAATAAACTATTAGGGGTATTGCAATGTGGATTTTTGAAATCTTATTTTTAGTTGTTACTATAGTGCTATTAGTAATTGGGATTAAAAAGAAAAACAAGATCATTATTAGTTTAGGCTCATTAAGCTGTATTTTGCTATTAGCATATGCCGTCGCTGACTTTGTTAAAGGTTTTATTAATGGATGGAATAGTTAAATGCAAACCTTAGAAATTAGCTTTTGATATGCTAAGGACTTAGCTTCCTTATATAGAAAGACCACAGAGGCATAACGCCAACGTGGTCTTTCTTGTAATAGGTAAGGGTAACTTTCCTGCGCAGATGATAATCTTCATTTACATGATGTCCCAAATGAATATTGATGTTACATTATATGTAAGCACCGTACCTTGCCAGTTTGGGCAAGGTAGTTTATGTTCGAGATTAAGCTAACGGGCAGATATGCTCAATAAAATGAACAGTTGAAGATAGTATCCACTTATTATTAAATTATAATTGAACGTTCTTACCGACTTCTATGTGCATGGAATGTCGGACAAACAACACCCTTTTTTATAGAGTAAATATTGAAAGGAGTGACGGCGCAATGAAGCCCATTGCCGAGAAAATCAAAAAAAATCAACCTTTGGCTGAGCTGATTTTAAGCGTTGGATAGATTTGGCTTATTTTTATATACTTTCCGATTATGTAGTGGCAGTAACCTTGGCGGAAACAGATTTTGCACAAGAAGTTACCGATAATTGAATCGCATGCGTCGAAGGTCGATACTGCAAAGGCAGTTGGTCCAGTAGAAGTCAAACGGGACAAGACAAAAAGCAAGTTTCTACTCGCTTCCGAAAATATTCAAAAGGCAGTAGATAAAGGGCAACTTGGTTTCAAACGCAAATATGTAAGGTGTTAAACTTTGGCTTTACCACAAGAAACGATTTGGGCAGCCAAAGCGCTTCAGGCACTCCCGGAATTTCAGCCACAGAAGGGGATTGGAATGGGGGAGCGGGCAATGGTACCTAACTCATGCATGTTCATGACGCTACACATGTCGAAGGACAAGAACCTGTATTCATTGCCGCAGTGGTAAGTGATTATTAAATTTCCATTGTACAGAGAATGTTTGTTTGGTGAAATCATACATAAACTTATTTTTTGGGGGTTGCTAATGGATATCGCCTTTGAGTTAATTGAAAGTATGTTGGTTAAGTTTAGATCGGAAAAGAAATGGACTCTTCAAGCACTTGAGCAATTGTCCGAAGAAGATATTACTTCGTCACCAACAACGGACAGTATTGCCAATTTAGTTGCGCATATTAGTGGTGCAGTACACTCTCGAATTGAAACAATCCTCTTAGATATTCCCGACACAAGAGATAGAGAGAGGGAATTTGAAAAAGGGCTAGAAATGTCAAAAGAACAAGCCATAAAAATGACCAGGGATGCTTTTGATATTATCATTCAATATCTTGAACGCCTCCAATCTAACCCGGAGTTATTGATGACACAACCCTTTCTTAATTTACCGACTCTTACATATAGCCAAGTAAATAACGAGACGACAGCTCTCAATTTAATGATAGCGATGGTGAGAGAGGTTCATTATCATACGGGTCAAATCATCTATGCAGCAAAAATGAGAAAGGGACAGCTTGTATGGCAATACGATTAGAAATAGTTGGACCAAATGGATCAGGAAGCCAAATTAAAACCTCCTTAGAGGACTGTGGACACGTAAGGTCCATCGTAGAACTAGACGATATTTCCGTAATAGTGAATTAATCAATGGACTAACAAAAAAACCTTGATTGGCTCTTTTGTTCATTCCAATTTATATATATTGTTGTATAAACTAAATCACATAAGGGGTGTACATATGGAAATAGAGTACAAAATTAATACTTCGCTTTGTTCTACAGATGTTTCGGACGTTTTCAAAAGTTCTGGAATTAAACGTCCTGCTGATGACCTTGAACGTATTCAAAGAATGATTGATAATGCCGATGTTAACATTTCTGCTTGGGATGGGGATAAACTTGTAGGTATTGCAAGAGGTATTACTGATTTCTCATATTGTTGTTATTTATCAGATTTAGCGGTATGTCAGGAATATCAGAAGACTGGTATTGGAACAGAACTTGTTGAACGTTTACGGGAACACTTAGGGGAAGAGGTTTCTTTATTATTACTTTCTGCACCAACTGCAATGGAGTATTACCCACGTATTGGTTTTGAGAAGACAGAAAAAGCATTTTTGATACCGAGAGTAAAGTAATGAACGTCTAAGTTAACGGGAGACGGGGACGGTTCCTCACAACTATTCGCCGGTAACGTCAAAGCCCGAAAGGTGTTGCAGATGATCGTGGTAAACCGGGAGAGGCGCCAGAAATGCTTAAGCTGACGGAGAACGATAGTTCAAGAATAAATAGCTGCCGCTTGGCAGCCGTTTTTTCAACTAAAGGGCAGGTTAAGATGATAGCTGAAAGGATATTCTTTCAAGGGTAACGAAGTTATAAATATATATGAATGTAAAATCAATATTTTTAGAAATGGGTGAATGAGTGCTTCCCAATGTAAGATTGGCAACGATAAGCGATGCAGATGCGTTATCTAAATTAAATCTTGAGTTCAATGGTGGAGACAAGCGTGCTGTATCAGAAATAATCGAGTGCTTGAATAGCAACAATGAATTGGTTGCCGTGGCTACTTTGATGGACAAGTGTTTACAGAATTTTTGTCCAACCTCCAAACCGAATAATTTCCTAATATACGAGAACCCCTATATTGCATCGGTCACAGCTAAGGGACTAATCCTTCATAGAGGGGTAGCTGGAAGGCGGTAACACCACGATAGTGCACAAAAACGATGTGCTGTCATTAAACCAACGAGCGGAAAAGATTTTGTTTTAAAGATATAAGTTCTTGTCCAGATAGTATGGAGGAAAACTTTTTTGGACAAATTAAGTGACAGAAAATAACGATCTACTCCGTGTTCCCCTAGAGGAAACTGCCTCAGCACATGAAAAAAGCGGGAGTCGCCGAGCGCGCGGATACATCCGTTTTAACACAAATACCTCTAGTGTATAAATTAAGCCGTTTCACAGAATTAATTTCATGAATGAACAGCGCCCAGAGATGGCAACATAAGGAAGTGCTATACATCTCAATTTCCAGAGGAGGATATCTGTTATGGCTCGCCAGAAGAGAAGGAAAGAAGCTGCCTGGAAGTCACGAAAGCAAGAACAGCATCCCCATGGTAAAATCAAGTCGCTCAAGGAATTGTCCAGCGAATAGGATGAGGAGCATACTACTTGGAAGAGAAAGACTGTCGGCGAAATTTACCGGCAGTCTTCTTCCTTGTAATAATCTTTCCGTTACTGGAAAGGTTCCCGATATTGAATGTATAGATGTAAGACGACAAGAACATATATTGTTATACGTAATTGAGTAAATGAACTGCACGAGCAGAGAGATGAGATTGAGAAAAGCGGCCTGTTTGAGGTTGTTCACATACGACACTTCGATTGGGAGCGTATTCATCATGTTGATGAGTACATTAAACTCCTCGAAACCTTCTCCGGACACATACTTATGGAGGAATAGAAACGGGACAAGCTCTACAACGAGATCCGAGTTCGTCTTAATAGACGTCCAGATAAGTCGGTTCGCTGCCATTGGGGTGCTGTTCTCCATGTCGCCAGTCGAAAAGGCTGACAATGTAGAACTGGCAACTCATTTGTTAAGCTAAAGGGTTACGATTGTTGAATAACACAGAAGTGAGGCGGTCGGCATCAAAGATCGAGGGCAATTCAGAAGCGCGCTTTGCATCGAATGTGATAATTAGACGGAGTCTCACTAGTAAACCAAACAACCCTGAATTTCAATTTCTTGTCGTTTGCTGCTGCTGTCCAGAAAATGACCACCTTTATGAACTTTAACAGTTTATTGAGGTGGTCATTTTTAGTTGATCACGACCAATTAGAGATTGATTGTATAAGAGTCGGATGACATGAACACAGGGACTTAGATGCCGCGTAAATCGCGGTTTTTTATTTTATGTCCCCAAGTTCTTGTTATTTTTATTTGACAAGAACTTGGGGACATTACTGTTCTTGACAAGAAGATGAGGACATTACCGATTAACAAATAATGAAGTAAGATGAATGTATGATCACAACTAGTGCGTCTAATGACACAAAAATGTCCAAAAGGCATTATGGATATAATGTAGCCATAATTGTAATGAGCAACTTCAAGATAAGGCTGTGGGGACGGCGGAACCGAAAAATGACTACAATCTCTCTCAAGAACCAAGTATATGATACTTTACGCTTGATTTCGTGATTCCCCTTATTTGGATGGGATTAAATATGAACCTAAATCCGTGATCATTGTACTTGGCTGAAGTAATGAAAATGCTAATTGGGCCTGCTCTGCCAAGATAAAGAATGAGGTTTGATACACTTACTAGGTTTCATTTACTCCGCGCCTACGCGACCTGGCTGACCCCAAGTTATATGCGGGCTTTCAGAGGGAAACGTAATCTTGAAAAGAATCAATTGCCGGAACTTTATCCCCCTCCGCAATCTCCTAGGGATGTAGTAACTTTCCTGTGACTGTGACATGGGTATAAAGTTTTTTCGTACAAAATGAACTTTTATAACCTCTGGGATCTCTAATCTATGAAAAGGGGAGAGAACATGAAAGCAAGCCATCTTGTCAAACAAGCCATAAAGGGCAACAAAGAAGCTTTATTACAACTCATCATGGCCGATCAGGACGCTTATTATCGTCTAGCGTATACCTACATGGGAAACGAGCATGATGCGATGGATGCCATGGAAGACATGATTGTTACACTGTATGAAAAGATTGATCAATTGCAAAAGGGCGAAGCATTCTACAGCTGGAGCAAAACCATTCTCGTCAATCGGTGCAAAACATTACTCCGCAAAAAAGGGCGATTTTTTCCACTGGAAGACGAGCAAGAACTATCCCTTGCTGCATTCACTGACGATAATCCATATCGCCATACAGAGTCTGAGCTGGATATGCAGGTGCTGCTATCCCATCTGAATGCTCAGCAGCGAGAAGCGATCGAACTTCGATATATTCATGATCTTCCGTACCAGACGATTGCGGACATGACCGGCGCGCCGCTCGGAACCATCAAATCGAGGATCTCACAAGGAATACAAAAACTGAAAGCCATGATCGGAGGTGATCGTTATGAAAACGATCGAGGAGAAATTAGAGGAGTATAAACAGACGTTGAATAGGGTACAGGCTCCGTCAGGACTAGAGGGAAGACTTCGGGATGCACTTCAGCGTGTTCCCACGAAAAAAAGAAACATGAATAAAGCTGTGGCATGGATATCATCAGCTGTTGCAGCGCTCATTCTAATGGGCGGAGTTTATGAGTATCCTGCCTTAGCTTATTACTTTAATAAAATCAGCTTAAACTCTCTAAGCTTTGCTGAAGTGATGAATCAGGGACTCGGACAAAGGGTAAACAAAAGCACAACGCTTAAGGACGGCACTGTCCTTACCATTAATGGTGTGATTGCGGACGATAATGTATTTCGCATGTATTACACCATTGATCGACCTGCAGGCACCGAATATACTGACCATGATTTTGTTCGTTATGGCTTTGATCGATTGCAAGGGTTCTTGACCAATTCAGCTCCGCTAGGAGGAGGCGGGAATCCCGGCAAAAATAAGAGCCAGTTCGTGGGGGACACTGAATTCGAGCCCGTTAGTCCATTCTCTCGAACATTAACCGTTACATTCCATGAGTGGCTTGATAATGGGGAGAAGATATCTTATCCCATCTCCTTCGATTTTGAAGCGAATAAAGCGATGAAGAGTATCATTAAAGAGGATCTTTCAGAATCCATCGCTGTCGATAAAGGAACGATTCACTATGATTACATTACGGCTTCGCCAACTTCAACCATCGTGAAGGGGCATTATGAACTAGAAGAATATCCGAGATTTTCAGGCGAAACCAAGCTTTATGTGAATGGAACAGAAGTTGGATCAAGTGCAGGAGGGGGACGTAATCCAGACTTTCAAATTAAATTTGATGCGTTCCCTACAGACAATATTCAGTCCATTGAACTTGTACTCGAAAATTTTGAAGGATACCACAAAATCAAAGAACCTATCTCGCTTGCGTCACCATCCGATCGATCCATCAAAGTAGGAGATGAAAAGTTATGGATTCGAAGCGTTACTAAAACCGATACAGGCTATGATATCGTCATTGCCAGAAAACAGTTTACTTTCTTGGAAACGGACAATTTATTCATACAAGCTGGCGGTAACGTAGTTCCTGTATCATCGATCTCCAAAGAACGCCCTTGGGATTTGAAGAACGGCAATATTATGTGGGAGCAGACGTATTCTTTTAACACAACGGACAAACCGGAATTCCTGCTGCCGGACGAATTCCAATATATAAAAACCTATAATAAGAAAATATCGATTCCTGTAGATATCAAAAAATAAAACCATGCGCTTGTTATAACAGCTTAATACATTCAAACGAGCATTTTGTATATATCGTGCAAGCGACTACAATATAGACAATCAAGATATGAAAAATGGTTGTATTCATCATAATTATCACCTTATGTCACACAAACAAAAAAGAGCAGTTCTCAGGTTCAGGATGAACTGTCACCCGGAAGATAGACACTTTTGAAAAAAGAGTGACTGTTCGCCGGGTATTTGTTTTAAAAAATATAGTAATGGATTCACAATATTATTGGCTCAGGAATATAGGAAGTCACCTGAAGTGGGTTATACTCTTGTGAATAAAGACTACTTTGGGAACCAAGTAGTCTTTACTGGAAGATATACACAAACTAACTACACAGATAAAATAGAAGTGCTTTACGCGGGGAATTTCGAGGTAATTGTAAGATGACAAGAATATAGTCCGATTAATGTCCGCGTAGATCGCGGTTTTTTTGTTTTATCGGAACAGATTCTTGTCATTAAGCATTGTCAACGGGGAGTTTCATTAGGTCAGTCTAATACTTAATATTCGATAGCTGCAATCGTCGTTGGTGATGATTTACATAGCCTTGTAGAGCAAGCTCAAGTTGATCCTTCTTTCGTTTCATGGTGCGTCTAGCGAAGTTCGCTAGTTTCTCAAGATCATCTTCACCATCAGTAATAGAACGCAGCATATCACGAGAAAAAAGGCCCATAATATCAGAGATAACAGAGCTGAGTTTAATAGTGGCTCCTTCTAGTAGCTTTGCAATCCATTCTGAATCCTTGACATCTGTTGGGGTCAGAGCTGCTTTCAAAGAAAAATTTGATGTTTCTGATTATTCTGATGTAGATGGTAAAGCAGTTGCCAGAGCCTTTGGAGAGATCATTGCTTTAAAAGTTCAATCTGAAATCTAATATAAAAAAGAATCGCCGCTCACTCCCAAAACGGGAGTGAGCGGCGATTCTTTTTTGAGGAGTATTTATGAATGATTCTTAACTGTCGCCATGTCAGAGGTTAGATAAACAGCCTATTATTCTAATATAATTGTTTTGTCACCACTTAATGTGTGCAAAATAACTTCAGTTTCATTGACCCAAGTTGGACTTTGAATATTAAGCAGGTCCATAGCCTTTTTATCGTGAGTATCACGTAACATTATTTCCAGATCCGATCTATCCAATTTCGTAAGTAAGAGCCCCATAAAAGATTTTCTGTAAAATTCATAAATAAAAGTAGTTTCACCTAAAGAAGCTGATCGATGTTTAATCATGAGCGTTTCTGTTCTCTTTGGTGAATGAATATTATCATATTGCCAAGAAACTATAGAATTAAAAAGAAGCACAAAAACAATATACATGCCTAGCAAAACACAGAGAAATGAGGGTACGATATATAACCACCATCTGTCATAAGCGAATGCAATAAACATTAAAAATCCAATGTTAATGATTAGCGGTATAATGTATCCACTTCCTGTAAACAAGTTCACACTATAATTATTGAAATGTGCAAAAACATAGATGAGATCAAGTGCAAATATCAAAACTGCAGTAATAACAAATGGGTAATATTTAGGTGAAGTCTTATCCTGCATGCATGCCTCCTGAAATCGAATAATTTAAAAATACAATGAATCATAGTTTCTAAGTTAATTATATACTGATCCCTAAACTGTGAAATGACATTAAATTAACTAATTTATTACATCAAGATCATCTCATATGATGAACAAGTGTACGACTATATCGCATTTTTCGATGTGTTAGCTGGGCTGAAGAGACTAGGGATTGTGGAGCTTCATGTCGACGTCGTATCCATACATCATTTTGCTTGCATATACCTTGGATTCCATCTTGCCGAGACTTTTTGATTTCTACAAACAAGTCACTTTCAAGGTTTTACCGTTCAACTAACGGGCAGGATAGTTTGATTATATTCATGTTCTTTCTTGTTAACTATAAGAACAAAGAGTATGCTTTTTCTATAGAAACTTTTTAATAGAATCGAGCATAAATCAGGATGGCTGTTATTTATCGACAAGATAAAAAGGGGATACGTTATTTGAACACCAATCAAAGAGCAATCGAGTGTCTTGAAAGAAATGAATATGATGAAGCCTTGAGATTTTTCAAAAACGCCGTAGAAGAATCGCGAGATATTCAATCATTAACAAACCTTGCTTGGATATATCTGCATGAGGAGTGCGACAAGGAAACAGCCTTGAAATTAATCGAAGAGGCTATCGAATTGAATCCTACATCTCATTTTCCTTATAACTTATTAGGTGAGATCTATATGGAAAAGGAAATGTGGCAACTTGCTTCAGATGCTTTGCTCCAGTCTATAATAATTCAGCCTTCGGATGAAGCACATAACAATCTAGCCGTAGCTAATTATCACCTAGGGCAATTACAAGAGGCTTCAGATTATTTTCTTCTAAGCTCAAAAAGATCCGATTATGCAATGTACAGCCATGTAAAATGCTTGATTGAACTTGGAAGAAAAGAAGAGGCGAAAAATAAATTAGACACATTCTCTGAAAATGATGATGAGTTTGTAGGCACAGTTGAAATAGCAGAGTTATTTCTTGAATTAGGTTACTTTGAGGAATCGGTCCAATGGTTTGAAAAAGGTTGGCAAACCTATTGGAAGACACCGGACTGGGTAAGTCGTTACGTGTATGCTTTATTTAAAATAAATAACCCAAATCGCGTTCGTGATATCATTAAAGAAGTAATTCAGCAAAAAGTTGTGGATATCCGTGAAGCTGGTGAAGAAGTGTGCAACGAAGAGTGGACTGAGAGAGAAAATGAAGAATACATTCAGCAACTACTTGATGAAAAAAATGAATATGAAATTATGTACGAGCAGATATCATCTGGCTATACTCCCTCTATGAAATATAACACTTCAATGAGTACAAGTTGTTACTTGTTCGGATGCAAACGACATAATCATCCTGAGTACAAAGAATGAGATCCACTCTAACAAGATGAAATCTGGCCTTACTGTATTAGAATATAATGGCGAACTCTTATTATATAGAGAGAGACATGGTCGAACTAACGGGATACAACAGCATATGAATATAGTCACATTTAAATTGAGTAGGAGTTTTAATACTGAGCTTGTAGTTATACACATAGAGGAGCGTCTTAGTATGCCAAAATACGTTGAAATTGGTTACCCGATTTATGAAGGAATGCCTGTATATCCAGGATTGCCAGAAGTGACAATAGAGCCTAGAGAGCGTTTGGACAAAGGGGATGACTGGAATGGAAGTGTGTTAAGCATTTATCTTCATGCCGGTACTCATGTGGATGCCCCGTGGCATCATTTGAATAACGGTAAGGGAATAGATGCTGTTCCAATTGAAGACTTCATCTACCGAAAGCCACTATTAATCAATTGTCCGCTTGGCCCGAACGGCTTTATCACCATCGAAAAGCTGGAGGAATATGAAGACCTGTATGAAGCGGATATTCTGATCTTTAATACGAGCAATTGGAAACACCGGGACACGGATTTCGAGAAATACGCCAATAATTTCCCAGCTGTCTCCCCAGAAGCTGCCGAATACATCCGTACGAAGTTGCCAAACTGCAAAGCGGTGGCCATTGATACCTTGAGCATCGAAAATTTGACAGAAGCAAAAGGAAATGGATATTTTGTCCACCATGCCTTCTTAGACCACGAAAAGTATGAAGAGCCGACAATGCTTATTTATGAAGACATTAATCCAGCGCCATTGGTCGGAAAAAAGCTCATTTCTGCCTTCACAGCACCACTCCGAATTAAGAACCACGATGCATCTGTCGTTAATGTGATCGTTGAAATTGAAGAATAAAAGCCATTCTTGACTTGCAAAGAAATAAACTAAGGAAAACCCGTTGTATTATCCTCGAAAAAGGGTGTGTTGAATCATTACGCTAACGGAGAACAATCACCAGGACTAGGCTGGCGGTATGAAACGGCATCCTAGGTGAGCTAACGGGCAGGATATGTTAATCAATTCGCGAATACTTCAAATAATCATTAGCAAAGATTCTGCATGAACCATAAAAAATGGTATCCTCAAAAAAGTGAAGGGGCAGCATAGCCTTATGAAACTAGGACATATAATGATTTTCGTCAATGACATGACAAAGGCGAGATGGTTTTATTCTGAATTGCTGGGTTTGCAAACACTGTTAGAGCAAGAAAATAAGCTTGTATTTGCCCTTGACGGCTGTCAGCTTATAGCTTTTAAGTGTGAAAAGACCAAAGAAATTGGAGATTATTCAAACGAGGCTAGAACAGTCTTGGTGTTTGAGGTCGTATCTGTTGAGCAAACTTATAAGGAAATGAAGGAAAAGGGTATTCAGTTTTTGCATGATAAACCTACTCAAGGGCGATATGCTGCTTTCGTTGATCCGTTTGGTAACGTGCATGAAATCGCTGAATCGTTTGATTGAGAGTCGTTCGGAAAAATGACCCCGTAACTTCTAAATCTTCGTAATAATAGTATTTTACGTATAAAATTTATTATATGGAGGTCCAAAATTATGGAAGTATCTAAGGGAGTAGAAATGCTTCATCTAGATTTTCATGGGAATATTATTCACCCAACTCTTTTGTGGGATCAAGAAATGGCCGTTTTAATAGACACAGGATTCCCAGGGCAAATTGAAGATTTACGCGTCGCCATGGAAAAGGTAGGAGTGTCGTTCGACAAACTAAAAGTTGTGATTTTGACGCATCAGGATGTGGATCATATAGGTAGTCTTCCTGAGATTTTGAAGGAGTGTGGCAATGATGTTAAAGTATATGCACACGAGCTGGATAAGCCGTATATTCAGGGGGAGATACCTCTTATAAAAGACGGTCACCTTGAGAATCCCCCGAAGGGCAAAGTGGATGAAACCTTGATAGACGGTCAGGAACTGCCGTTTTGCGGCAGGATTCGCGTCATCCATACTCCTGGGCATACTCCCGGTCATATCAGCCTTTATTTAAAGCAAAGTAAGACTCTCATTGCCGGGGATTCGATGTACAGTGTAGACGGGATTCTCGGGGGAATTCATGTCCCGACCACACTGGATATGAATGCAGCTCGTCTCTCTTTGAAAAAATATGTAGACCTTGACATTGCATCCGTGGTTTGTTATCACGGGGGATTAAGTAATGTAAATGTAAATGATCAGATATTAGGACTTAGCCAAGGATTATAAAGTTAAGGTTTCAGCAAGTTATCTTTTAGTGAAACGATGTTGTTACGCTAACGGGACACGATAGTTCAAATGTATTTAGGCTGCCATAAGGCAGCCTTTTCTCAATTAACGGGCAGTATAGTTGAGCAATGGACATGTTAATATTGGATGAAGTACCATAGAAAATTAAACCTTTATAAATATCTAACATCTATACTGTCATGAGTGTCTAAAGAGAGGGGTTCCTATGAGATCATCTAAAATAAAATTATTTGTAATTCTGAATGTTATTCTATTCCTAATTGTTGGCTGTAATAATGGCAATAAGGAGAGAGCTGTTAATGAATTCTCAATCTATTTGGTTAAAGACTTATCCACAACTGAAGCCATGAGTAAAAAGCTTGATGATCTTCCATTAGAAACAATACCTGTGCTTACCGACAAGGAAATTAGAACATACAATTGGACAGAACATGAATTCACAATGAAGGAAGGCATTAGTTTAGAGGAAAAGCTAGAAGTAAAAGTACCAGCAGGCGGTAAACCTTTTGTTGTAGTTGTGGGTAATGAAAGAATATATCTAGGGACTTTTTGGTCCCATTTATCTTCTCAATTTCTTGATCTTGATATTCCGAGGATCTCTTCTAATTGGCTTAAAGGAAGTGATAACGATATGTACAAAATACGCTCTGGAAAAATTCAAGATCCTAGAGATGATACTAAAATATTTGGGGCATTAAAAGGATTAGGGAAAGTTATTAATTTGTAATTCTTCTAGGGAGTGCTGAGTATTAGTTTCATCAGCATATTTTCAGGGATTATACTTCACTAAAGGGACACTATAGCGCAATGAGAAGAGGATGCCAGCATCATCGGCAGTCCTTTTTCAACTAACGGGCAGAACTCTGAATTGTTTGCTACTAAACTCATTGGCATACTTTTTTCTTCTTTTAACTCTTGAATCGCTACAGGATAAACTGGGTTCTTATCAACCGTAATCACACGTGGAGTTGTAGAATGGCACGTAGCCAAGGCTTTCTTAAAAAAGCGCTTGGCTGCTTGTTTATCTCTTAATTCACTTAGATAAAAATCAATCGTATTCCCTTCTGAATCGAATGCACGATACAAATACATCCATTGTCCTTTTACTTTTATGTATGTTTCATCTGCTCTCCACGAGTCATTGGTCTGCTTGAGATTCCGCAATTATTGAAGTTTCTGTACCAGAACCCTCTAGGAATTAAACCGACAAATATATTTCTCAATTCTAAATTATTAGATAACAACATACGCTTAACGGTATGTAAAAATATCCAAATAAAGGAAGGGGATTAATTAATTATTGTTCTTGTATTTTACTTTACTATGTAAAGTTTGAAGTTCGAAATGTTGATCGTATTGTTCGCAATAGTAGGAGTATGACCAATAATGTGAATTAATTATGTGAAATAGAAAGGGTGTATTGATATGGTGAAAAGAGATATTTCAGCAAGAAATCTTGGAGGTAAGGAAGGTTCTCCTTTTTTACTAAAAAAAGAAGAATGGGTTAAAATTCAAAAATACACAGGTGATGGTGCATATTTACCTGTAAATGTTAAGGAGATGCGTAAAGCTTTAGCGTTGGATAACGCAGTGTCACTTCCAGATTTTGGAGAGTTATATACAGTTAATACAAGTATTAAAGATCATTGTACAAACTGGAACGATACTACCTACAGAGGAATTCTTGATGTTGCGCATCAAATTGTTAATTATTCAGGAAGAGCAAAAGTTTACTATGCACCTTTACTTGAACTTTTACCGGATATTTTAGAAGGTGATAATGAGGCCTTAGAAAAATTCCAGAAAATTTGTAAAAAGTTAGCGAGTGAAGCGAAAGAGTTCGGTGACCATGCTGGAACATTGGCGGAGGCCGTTGGAAAGTTCGCTACTGATACAGCAGCTGATTATACAAACTTAATAACGGTTAAAGTTAAATATGATAAATTGTATGGAGAAAATAGCCAAGTAGTAAAAGATCTTAGAACTGAAGTAGACAAATTGCGGAAAGAGCTAGAACAATATACAGACGAATTCGAAGATTATGAATCTCAATCTTGGTTGTCTTTATTACTTGGTCCTGTTTTTGGTTTTATATTAAAGGGAATTCTTGACAGTACGAAAGGGAAAATGTTACAGGCTCAAATTGAGGCTACAAAACAAAAAATCGAAGCAACAGATGCAACTATACAGCGAAATGTTTATTTAATGTCTTTACTCGATAAGGCAGATGTGGGAACAGACAAAACCCAAAAACAGATAGAGGAGGCACTTCCTGTAATTGATAAAATCAAGGGGATTTGGAATTCTCTTAATGCTGACCTTTTAGCACTTTCAGAAATTACAATGGAAGATATTCATGATGATCCGGAATTTGCCGACCTTGGAATTGAATTCGCAATTTCACAATGGGTAACAGTAGGTGAACAAGCAAATGATTTCCGAGTTAATGCAGATGTAGGATTTATAGTTGATCAATATATCGCATAAGCATAAATACATTAAAAGAAATGAATAGGATAGAGCGTATATAACAAAATTATGTGCTATCTAGGGTATTAACTTATAAATCAGTAGAAACTAAAACTATGAATACAGGGTAGGGGCAAAGGAAGAACAAGAAACCGAGATTTAATTCTTACTTGTGTAGCTTCTTTTGTCCCTAATTTGATGTAAATGGGGGAAATACATGATAGCTAATAAAATGGATTATAAAAAACTATATGAAGAATTGTTGAATAATCAACACATTCCAGGAACATTTTATTTAAGTTCTACTAAAGTAAAATATGAGATTCGTAATTTATTTGTTGATTTAGGCCAGGTATACAAGGAAATTGAGGAACAAAAGTTAGAGCCAATCGCTATATCAATTTATGCTGATGTTGTTAGAATACCTGCAAATTTTAGCTGCACTTTAAAAGATATGGAACTAATTATTAGAACAAGACGTGTGGAAATAGAATCAGAGGGTACCGCAGAGATCCTATTAGATTATCAAAGTGAAAAAAAACGCGCACAGTTGACAATCTATGGGCTTGAGCTTGCTGGAACGTTACATGCTGTACCAAATTATGGTCAAGGGACCACTCCACCTCATTCTATTGAGCTTACGAATAAGGGAGTCCGATTGTCTGACAAGGATGGTAAATTCACAATAGAAGAGGTCACATATGTCGTTCCTACACCTCAATTTTCAAAACTTTTTATGTCTGTTTTTCAAGTTGCTTGTCTATTTTTTGAATCTCAACCTGATATTGCGATTCGCCAATTAAATTGGTTGAAAGCTTTTACAGCTCAGAATAAAGATTTAAATTCATTGTGTGTACAAAGCACCTCATTACTTACTATTTTAACTGCTAACCATGGTGAGAATACGTTTGTTCCACTTCTGGATAAAGAGCTTTATAGAGAGGAAATTGCTGCTTTCTTGGCTGCAGCGCAGCAGTTTGAAGAACAATATTACCGTTACTTAGATAAAAACTTGGCAATTGCAGATCGAAAGGCAGCAGCTACTCTTATGCTCCAGCATGAGCAGGATACATTGTTATTTAAAGAAACACTAATTAATCAAGCAAAAGACAATCTGAGAAGTACTCAGGATGCTGTTGAATCATCCTTGCGTCAATTCGAAAAACAGCAACATATCGTAACAGAAGCTAAAATTGATTTCGAGTTTGGGCTTATAAAATATAATTATGAACAACAGATGAAGTTAGCTTTTAAAATAGTAACCGCTATTCTCAATTTTGCAGAATCTATGGGCGCGATAATTGGATCAGGAGGGACTGCTGCACCTGGAGAAATTATCGATATAATTAACAGTTTAAAAGAAGTAATAGAAGCTGGAGGTGAGCTAGGTTCATTAGCGCAAACATTAAAAGAATGTATGGAGAAACTTAATGAATTAGTTGAATTAATTAATAAAATATATGCATTAGCTGCCGAGATATCAGAAGCGTCTGCTGATATGGATTTCCCAGATGAACTCTTTAAAAAGATTCAAGAAACGGAGTGGGAAATGCCCAAAGAGGATCTGACTGGAGAAGCAACGTGGAAAGTATTTCAGTTAAAAACAGCGGCTGCTTTAGAAGATGCTATTAAGAAAGAGATTGAGGGGGCTAGAGAATATCTACTTTCATTAGATATTTTAGCTGTCTATGGGCAAACACTTGCTTCGAATCAAGTGACAATCATTCGTTGTAGTCAAGAACTGTTTCGTCTGCTGATGGAAAAACACATAAACCAAGCAGATCTTGCACGGTTGAAAGAATACATTGAGAATCTGGAAGGACAAGAATCTGAAAACGAAGAAATGGAACAAAAGTTATATCAACGCTATTTAGATATGAAGCAAATTCTATTTGTAGCTTTAGCAAATTATAAACATGCGTATAAGTATTGGGCTCTCCGTGATTCAGATGTAAATCCTAATATTTTAAAAGATGTATCAGAATTAAAAGTTGATGTTGCTACATTACAAAGGGACTGTATGGAAGCTTTAAAACAATTTAATCCACCACCTCAACCATTTCAAAATCGAATAGTAGAGATTACAGATTCTAAGACTTTGGAATCCCTTAAGGAGACGAGAGAAGCTTCTTGGGAAATCAACCTAAAGGATTCATTTTTTGAAAACGAGTATCGTGTTCGGCTTAAATTAATGCGAATTTGGTTAGATGGAGTTGACGCTACTTCTAAAGTACAAATACGGATTACGAATTCGGGACATTATTATGATATTTATAAAGATAAAAAGTTTCAATTTAATACAGAACCCTTTAAACTAGGTTTTAGCTATGAAGGTTCAACGATTATTACTGATGGCACAATAGCTGAAGAATTTGCTTACGATTACTTTATTCCAAATCCCTTTACAACTTGGACAATTAAAGTAACGGATGGACCAGACCTTTCTAACGTTACAAAAATTCGAATGGAACTAGCAGGATCTCTTGTTGCTAATTATAAGAAAAAATCCTGTCTTAAATGATCTAATCGAATCTTTCTAAAATGGAATGAGTAAATACAAATAACAATTATCTAGTGGGGTGTTTACATGAACCATTTAGCCTTTTCTCCACGTGAATTAGGAGGGAAAAATTCTCCTTTTCTCCTTACAATAGAAGAATGGCGTTCATTCGCTGGTTATTTAAACGAGTGGATCTCAGCACCAACCAGTATAGATCATGTGAAGGAAAGAATATATAGCATACTCGATGGAAAATTTAAAAAAAATTGGGATAGACTCATAACAACTTCTACTTTTAGTAGTTTAGTTGAAGAAGCAATTGCGACTAAGTTAAATGTTAGAGAGAAGTGTAATTTCTGGGAAAATGGAGGACATAAAGATATACTTATCCTTTCTCAAAACATTGTAGCCTATGCAGATTTAATCACTATTAAATATTATAATGATCTTAATCAAATACTATCGGAAGCACTAAATGGTAAATTATCTCCAAATACTAAATCAAAATTCGTAAATATATGTAAAGATTTATCTAATCACGCACAGACCTATTATCAACAGTCTCAATCTATGGCAACGTCCATCTCCGAATTTTATTCAGAGATACAAAAATATGAAGAAACAGTACAAAATTGGTCGCATATGATGTCACAGTTACCACTGTATGACTCGAATGATTTCGCTGTTGCACAAAACACAGTTGTCTATTTAGTAGCGCCAGTCATGAATTTGATTCAGTATAAAGATTTCGTGTCAACTGTTATTCGAAAAGTCCATAGAATATGGAGCGCTATATCTTATGATTTAAAAGATACGGCAGACAATATTGAGGATATCGAAAATTTGGAGGAATTCATTGCTGCTTTAGAGCTTGAATTGGCCTTTGAAGATTGGAAACAAATTCGGGATGAAGCGGAAGATTTTTATAAAAATGCAAGTAACATTTCTTGATGAAATCGTATTTTACAACAGAAGAAGTCGTCGACTTCTTCTTTTCATTAAGTTTCGTAAGGTACGACTTTTGGAACAGTTTTAATTTCCACATATCATTGGTGTAACGTAAAAGTAACTGTCCCCGTACGTCCTGTGAGGAGATAGTGAAAGAACGTTGGGATGTTCGTAATTTAGGTATTCCTTATAACTCTACTAGGGCTGAATACCATCTGAACTTCGAAAAAATTGATGAAGTCTATAAAGCTCTAATTAAGAAGTATCTCCAAGAACGTATATTCGTCCAGGATGCTATATAGTTTTCAACAGCTAGAAGTGAGCTTCACACCTTAATCCCTTTTATTAAATTCATAGTCTTTAAACATCCAGAGTGGACTGAGCTTAAGAATCTTAACAGAAATGATATGGAGGAGTATCTAGAGTTATTAAAAACCACCCCGATGAGGGGGAATAAAGATATAAATTTTAAAGGAATAAAACCGACAAATAATAATATATGGAGCTGCGAATATTAGGATCGGTCGCTCTTCAAGCGCTGCTGTATGTAGATGGATGGATGGCTGACGTTAGCGGTATGAAGCCGGCGTGTTCATATTTATAATTATGTTTCATTTATATATCACCTCTCTTTGAAATTTCGACATTTTATTTGTTGTTTCCTTTATTTCTAAGATAAGGGAGAATTAACTGATAAAAAGATGATGGGTTTTTCTAGAGTATGAAGTGAGAGCAACATCATAAAATGATGTTGTTTATTTGGTAATTTCGGAGATACATTTGCGATAGAAGACCCCAACTTATGCGCTCCTATTGCGTAACATTGCCCGCTGTTTCTGCTTGCTCGGCGGTTGTTGGTACTGATTTTCTTTCAAAATATCTCTATTACGTTGAATAAAAAAATCTGATATACTATTGATAATTGATGTACTGTGTTGTACGATGTATATGCAGGAGGTACAATACATGAATGTCGAAGATTGGAAATCACAAATTAAGCGAGGAACACTCGAATTTTGTATTCTATTGCTAATAAAGCAGCGACCATATTATGGGTATGAAATCATAAGTAAGTTAGAGCAGTATCCTACTTGTTGCTGCAAAAGAAAATACAATTTATTCTCTGCTTAGAAGATTATTGAAAGAAGAATATATTTCTTCATCTTGGCAAGAAAGTACAGAGGGCCTGCCACCGAGAAAATATTATACCATTACAGAAAAAGGAGACGAATACTTAAACGCTGTATCCTTAGAATGGGATAATTTATTAACAGCTATATCAGAAATTAAAGGAGCGTTAAATTATGGATAAAATTATGAATGACTATCTTGAAAAAATTGAAAAGTATTTGAAATCTATGTCCGATTCCGAGCGTATTGACATTGTAAAAGAAATCAAAAGTGTAATGCTTGAATTGCAAAATAATGGTGTATCTTCTGAGCAAATCATCGAACGGTTAGGAAACCCAAAAGAATTAGCGAAAGCATACTTAGGTGAAGCCATTTCAAAGAACAGTAAATTTAGTTGGCGTAAATTCGGCGCTGTATTTGCATTTTGTAGCAGCTTTGGAGGCGCCAGCGGTATGTTTCTTTTGCCTTTTATCAGTACTCTTTCCATTGCTTTAATGATTAGTGGGGTTATTACACCAATAGGCGGAATTATTAAATTTGTCGGGTATCTTATGGGATATGATATTGCCGGAATAACAATCGAAATGGGAGCATTTACACCAAGCCCAATGCAGTTCTTGCCAATTTCTATTGTGATGGGTGTGTTGATGTTTTGGTTGGGGAAAGTGTTATGGAATCTTACAATTAAATATATCCACGCAATTAGTCAGAAAATGAAAAAAATAGAAATATAAAAAGAACGGGGCGCGGCGGTCATTCATAGACCAACCGCACCCCGTTTTTACTATGGGTGTGTCACGCAGCAGAACGCTGATTTTGTGGGAAAAGGTATAAAACCCTTGCCCCTCTCAAAATGCGCCCGGAAAACCGCGCTATACAGGGGCTTATGCACCCCTATGGCGTAACATTGCCAGCTGTTTCTGCTTGCGCTCGGCGGTTGTTAATACTGAATTTCTTTCAAAATATCTCTATTACGTTGAATAAATAAATTCTGATATACTATTGCTAATTGAGGTACTGTGTTGTACGATGTATGCAGGGGGTAGGTATGAAAGGCGGAACAGATATGACGTATGTATGAAAAACAAACCAGTTAACAAGAGTATTTCAAGGAAAAGAAGTAATTTCTGGGGTTAACATACATGTGAAAAAAGAGGAATTTAAAGCTTGTTAGGACAGAATGGCGTTGGTAAAACAACAATTATGAAGATGATTACAAACTTAATGATGACATTTCGTCATTGGTGGAGGTGATAGCTGTGTGATTAATATGGAACAACAAGCAACCACCTATACAATATTAATAGAGAAGAGGAATGCCTTATGAAAATACGTAGTCAAATTACATTTGCAAGTCTGGCCCTTTTAATAACTGGAAGTTCCCTGCTATCCACATCACCAACCTCAATTGTAAAAGCAGAGCCCACTCAAAATGTATCTAGTTCGTTACAAACAAGCACTCAACGAAATCATAATTCCGTCAAGCAAGCAATGCGGGATACATTGCAACTTGGATTCCCGGGGATACTTGCTAAAACTTCTGAGGGTGGAAAAACGTGGGGTTATGCCGCTGGGGTAGCGAATCTGAGCACCAAGAAACCAATGGAAACAGATTTTCGCTTTCGCATTGGCAGCGTGACGAAGACGTTCACCGCAACGATTGTACTTCAATTAGCTGGAGAGAACCGCTTGAATCTAGACGACTCCATCGAAAAATGGTTGCCTGGTGTCATTCAAGGAAACGGATATAATGGTAAACAGATTACCATCCGGCAGATATTGAACCATACAAGTGGTATCGCTGAATACTCAAGGTCAAAAGACGCTGATTTTATGGATACAAAAAAATCGTATACGGCTGAAGAAATAGTGAAGATGGGGATTTCTCTGCCCCCAGACTTTGTCCCAGGAAAGAGATGGTCTTATTCAAACACAGGATACGTATTACTGGGTATTCTTATTGAAAAAGTAACCGGAAACAGCTACGCGGAAGAGATTGAAAATCGGATTATTGAACCGCTTGAATTGTCGGATACATTCCTACCTGGCAATTCAAGCGTTATTCCAGGCACCAAGCATGCTCGGGGATATTCCCAACCAGACGAAGCAAGTGAGATAAAAGACGTTACTTATTATAACCCAAGTGCAGGTAGCTCGGCTGGAGATATGATTTCTACTGCTGACGACTTAAATAAATTCTTCTCTTCCTTGCTCGGTGGCAAATTACTGAAGGAACAGCAACTAAAACAAATGCTTACTACAGTTCCTACAGGAAGAGCAGGAATGGATGGATGGGGTCTTGGAATCTTTGAAACTAAGCTTCCAAACGGGGTCTCGATATGGGGACACACAGGTGGCATTTTAGGGTTTTCTACTATTGCTGGAGGTACACTTGGAGGAAAGCATACGTTAGTCGTCAGTTTGAACAGTTTGGGTAGAGATAACAGTCCTAATCCTTTTAAAAATATTTTACTTGCTGAATTTAGCAAGTAGGAAAAACGGAAAAATTTTGTCATAGTTTTTATAATTGAAAAATACCTTTCTGGTCCCAAAGCCCCAACTTACTTTTAAAAATGAGTTTGGGGCTTTTTGGAATTCTGGCGGCAACCCAACGCTATTAAGCTAATAAAACAAAATACTCCCTAAAATGAGAAAATACGCTATTCTTTCTATAGAATTATAGGAAAGGATGGCGTTTTTTATGAATCTATCGATTCAAGATGAGTTTTATTTGTTCGCTGAAGAATTACAGCGATATCTATCTCAACATATTCTTCAAAAACTTGCACAAGAAACAGGTTTTGTAAAATGGAAAAGTAAGTATGGCGCACGAGATTTGGCTGCTTTATGTATTTGGATCAGTCAACATGTAGCAAGCAATTCCCTCACTCGATTATGTAGTCAGCTTTATGCAAATACAGCTACACTCATGAGCCCAGAAGGACTTAATCAACGTTTTAACCGATGCGCTGTTTTATTTCTACAGCGGATTTACATAGTAGAAAACTCCTCAATTTTCAAATGGAACCAGGTAAAAATAATGATAAAACCTTTGGCACAGAGTGCTTGGATACCTTACGACCAGGAGATTTATGTATTCGAGATTTAGGATACTTTTCTCTAAAAGATTTAGACCAGATAGATCAACGAGGGGTATTCTATGTTTCAAGGTTGAAATTAAATAATAGAGTATATGTAAAAAATGAATCGCCAGAATTCTTTCGGGATGGGACAGTTAAAAAGCAATCTTTATATGTTTTACTTGACCTTGAAGATATCATGCATCAGATAAAACCAGGAGATACTTATGAAATTCGGAAGGAAATCTCTTTTTGGTATCAATCATTGTCACAATATTAAGCGAGAGCGTCTAGAATGTCATCTTTATGGACAGTTAATTGCTATTTTTCTTTGTTCTTCCACTATGTTCAAAATGCGACAGCTGATACTACAGAAAAAACAAAAAGAGTTAGGTGCCGTTTAACAAATAGCCGCAATTTTAGCGGCTTTCAATTTCTATATGTACTTGTTGTCTGACAGTTTTTTTCAATCATTATTTTTCAATTTTTAAACCTTGCCCCTCTCAAAACGCGCCCGGAAAACCCGCGCTATACAAGGGCTTATGCGCCCCTATTGCGTAACATTTCCCGCTATTTCTGCTTGCGTTCGGCGGTTGTTGGTACTGAATTTCTTTCAAAATATCTCTATTACGTTGAATAAAAAATTTTTGATATATTGATATTTGATGTACTGTGTTGTACGATGTATATGCAGGAGGTGCAATACATGAATGTAGAAGATTGGAAATCACAAATTAAGCGAGGAACACTCGAATTTTGTATTCTATTGCTAATAAAGCAGCGACCATATTATGGGTATGAAATCATTAGTAAGTTAGAGCAGTATCCTATTGTTGCTGCAAAAGAAAATACAATTTATCCTCTGCTTAGAAGAGTATTGAAGGAAGAATATATTTCTTCATCTTGGCAAGAAAGTACAGTGGGCTTGCCACCGAGAAAATATTATACCATTACAGAAAAAGGAAACGAATACTTAAACGCTATGTCCTTAGAATGGGATAATTTACTAACAGCTATATCAGAAATTAAGGAGCGTTAAATTATGGATAAAATTATGAATGACTATCTTGTAAAAATTGAAAAGTATTTGAAATCTATGTCCGATTCCGAGCGTATTGACATTGTAAAAGAAATCAAAAGTGTAATGCTTGAATTGCAAAATAATGGTGTATCTTCTGAGCAAATCATCGAACGGTTAGGAAACCCAAAAGAATTAGCGAAAGCATACTTAGGTGAAGCCATTTCAAAGAACAGTAAATTTAGTTGGCGTAAATTCGGCGCTGTATTTGCATTTTGTAGCAGCTTTGCAGGCGTCAGCGGTATGTTTCTTTTGCCTTTTATCAGTACTCTTTCCATTGCTTTAATGATTAGTGGAGTTATTGCACCGATAGGCGGAATTATTAAATTTGTCGGGTATCTTATGGGATATGATATTGCCGGAATAACAATCGAAATTGGAGCATTTACAGCAAACCGCCCAATGGAGTTCTTGCCAATTTCTATTGTGATGGGTGTGTTGATGTTTTGGTTGGGGAGAGTGTTATGGAAACTTACAATTAAATATATACACGCAGTTAGTCAGAAAATAAAAAAAATGGAAATATAAAAAAACGGGGCGCGGCAGTCATTCATAGACCAACCGCACCCCGTTTTTTCTAAAAAGTGTGTCACGCAGTAGAACGCTGATTTTGAGTGAAAAGGTATAAACGGGACACTATAGTTTAACAATCACCAGGACGAGGCTGCCGGCATGAAACGGCAGTCTCGTTGAGCTAGCGGGCAGTAACGCTTAACAAAGATGATGTTGAATTTGTCACAATAACCACTAATAAGTAGGTCGGCTACATGTTGCTTGCGTGGGTACGACAATTCCTGGGTTATACGATGTCGGTTTGTCCAAACAACGCTCATTTGCGTCAGCCACTATTATCGGTGTAGGTGATGATGCACAAAAACCCATTATCTTCACATTAGAAGAGAATGGGCTAGAAGATTAAGAATGAACAAATAAAGGCGGATTAAACCGCTAATTTTTGTGGTTCATTTACAGAGTGACGTCCGCTTACCGCAAGCATGATTACAGAAATAATGATGAGTATAAAACAAAACACAAATGAATACCGGTAACCTACAATACTGGCTAATCCCCCGCCAACAAGACTACCAATCAGTCTGCCGATCGTGGATGAATTGGAGTAGAGCGTGGATGCATACCCAGGCATGCTTGGAAGCAGATCCTGAATGTAGCTAATGCCAATCGCTGAAATAACGGCAACAAAAACGGCGAGAAAAATTTGGGCTGCAAGCATCTGCCACATCGCGCCTGAGATAATGACAACGAGATAATAAACTCCTCCTAGAATGGCCCCACACATCATCAAGATTCGGTTACTGTACTTTGCACTGAGTAGACCGAGCATAATCATAAAAGGAATTTCCAGCGCAGCACAAATACTGCTGACTAGACCGACATCGCTTGTCGTTCCCCCTAGATTGTTTGTAATAAAGAGGGCGGTATTGAGGGTGCTCGTCCAGTGAGCTATATACATAAGTATCAGAATCAGAAAAGGAAGCAGAATATTACGGTTCTGACCCAGCCGGAAACTTTTTACTTTTACTTCAGCATTACTTCTTTTCAGTTCTGTATTTGATTTGAGAAATAGGAAAATAAGTAAGGCAACAAGCAGGAAAACTCCGATCGTACCCGAGAAAATCCCCTTAAACCCAACAGCAGCGATTAGCAAGGTACCGATTAAAGGACCTGTAATAAAACCGAGTGAGAAAGCAGAACGCAAGGTAGAATTAGCAAACGCATGCTCAGTAAAATTACTCTTATTCACTGCTTCTCTAGAAATGGCGAACAATTGAGGCATCCCTGGTGCACCGAGGGCAGTGAACAGAGTCATGTAGACGAACAAGATCGTAAAATCCTGAATGAGCAAGTATCCGCTAAAAGCCATAGCATTGCAGAGCGTGGAGACAAGGTAAACGCTTTTTCGATTCAAGCCGAGGTCAGAGCGTCTCCCGATTAGCGTACTGATCCATATCCCGGCAATTAACGTGACGGCTAGAAAAATACCAAACATCCCGACAGATACTCCAAGCTGTTCCGTGAAATAAATTGATAAAAAAGGTGCGCTGAGTGAAATACCCATTCCCTGCAGTAACATACATAAAAAGAGTAAGGCATAAGAGGGAATCGAAAATAGTGCAGTGAGTCGTTTGATCATGATGTGAAGTTACTCCTCTATATTTGTTTAGATAGTCAATCTGGTTATAGTATACTTGAAAAAGACAGCAATAATATATATGATATTGGACTAGAAACCTCAACTATTTGGCTAAAGGTGTGCGTCCTGTACCTACGGAGTTTATCGTAGTGGATGGATATTCGCAGTTTCTCGAATAGTGTTTATATGCTAGTATCCAAAAATCCAAACTAACAGAAGTTCAAGATCATTGGGCGGTAACTGAGATTAGCGAGTTGGATCGTAGGATGATCGTGCAAGGTGTAGATAATAATTTTAATTGATTCGATGTACATCAAATAGCAAAAAGCCATCGTTTTGATCAAATGCAAGTCATTATGCAGTTGATTTGATTGTTAACTCAACCGGGATTTTTATCCAAGGAAAAAGTGGATTAGTTAACTCGCAACTCAGGTCTAGACTTTACAATTATTCAGCCACCAACACTAACTTTTGCTTCTCCAACAGGTACTTACCGTCACGGTGATTATAAGGGTAAGTCTATTTTCGGAAAAATTAGTCGGGCTGATTTAGATGAGTTTATGATAAGTAACCTTGAAAAAAGACGATATATAAATGAATCCGTTTATGTACAGCAATAATAATCTGGTTTACAGGAAAGGGAGTAGTGCCGGATGGGAGATATAAAGGCGTAACCCTAATGCAAAATTGATTTCTTTAAAAAAATTTTTGATGAGAATGGACTCGGAAGTTGACCAATGACATAAATGTGCATACAAAAGCAGTATCAGTAAAACCTGATAATTCAGCCCTGGACGGATATGGATACATGTGACTAAATTCTGGTTGATCACTCGCATTTCCAGCCATATCGCATAGATATATGTGATATTCCCGCAGGAATCTATCCAATACCATTCCATTTAAGTTGAGAGATAGTTGTTCACTGTTTCGAAAATTGGAAATAGGGTAAACCAAAAGATTAGGGGAGAGTGATCCTAATGATAGAAGAGAGAAAAGAAAACTGGGATGAAGATACTCCGGTTGTATTAACATTTCAGGATTTACTTAGGCTGCAAAGGACCGATAGGGAACTATGCAGTGACGGAGTTTGGCTCGAACCATGGTTTTTAATGTGACTAATGATAGCGGGAAATCAAAAAAGAACCTGATAATTTTTATCAGATTCTTGTATATTGCATATAAACAGACTCGATGATATAATCGGATCACGACTTTGAAAATGTTGATGGACATAATTATCTACCTTACAATTTGATTTTATCATGCCGGTGAACTCTTGTCAAATTTTTTTCTCAATTTAATGGTTAGGAGCGATATTGAATGAGTTCTTTGGTTCTCGGTTTTCAGGAAATGGAAAAAACGCAGCTTTTGCTCGTTGGCGGAAAAGGGTTGAATTTAGGGAAATTATCAAATATTGAAGGAATACAAGTACCAGAAGGATTTTGTGTTACAACAGTGGGGTATCAAAAAGCCCTCGAACAAAACGAAACGTATCATGCTTTGCTTAATCGACTAACAATACTAAAAGTAGAAGATCGAGAGCAAATTGGTGAAATCAGTAGGAAGATTCGACAACTCATTATGGAAGTAGAAATTCCTTCCGATGTTGTGACAGCAGTTACTCACTATCTCTCCCAGCTTGGTGAAGAACATGCTTATGCAGTACGTTCTAGTGCGACTGCTGAGGATTTACCACATGCCTCTTTTGCTGGTCAACAGGATACCTATTTAAATATCATCGGAAAAGAAGCAATCATGCAGCACATAAGCAAATGTTGGGCATCTCTATTTACGGATCGCGCGGTAATCTACCGTATGCAAAATGGATTTAACCACAGACAGGTATATTTATCTGTTATCGTGCAAAAGATGGTTTTCCCTCAGGCTTCAGGGATTTTATTCACTGCTGATCCGATGACTTCTAATCGAAAGCTGCTATCTATTAATGCCAGTTTTGGACTCGGCGAAGCTCTGGTCTCTGGCTTGGTATCTGCCGATTGTTATAAAGTACAGGAAGAGGAAATCGTCGATATGATGATAGCAACCAAAAAATTGGCTGTCTATGGATTAAAAGAAGGTGGAACAGAGACCCGGAAAATCGATCTCGATCAGCAAAAGACTCAAACACTTACGGAACAACAAATTTTACAACTGGCACGAATAGGTAGAGAGATTGAAGCTTATTTTGCTTGCCCACAAGATATCGAATGGTGTTTGGATCATGATACTTTTTATATTGTTCAGAGTCGGCCAATCACTACTTTATACCCGATCCCTGAAGTAAATGATCAAGAAAATCACGTTTACGTATCTGTCGGTCATCAACAAATGATGACGGATCCCATAAAACCACTAGGGTTGTCTTTTTACCTGTTAATAACTCCTGCACCCATGCGTAAAGCCGGTGGAAGGTTGTTTGTTGATGTTACACATATGCTGGCTTCACCTGTCAGCAGAGAAACTTTCTTAAATACCCTGGGAAAATCCGATCCGCTCATAAAAGACGCATTTATGACCCTAATAGAGCGAGATTATATAAAATCGTTACCAGATGATAGAAAAGAACTGAGTCCCGGTAATAGCAGTAAAGGTAGGTCGTCTGCAGGTTTTCAAGCACAAATCGAAAATGATCCGGCAATCGTTTCTGATTTGATTAAGAACAGTCAAACATCGATAGAAGAATTAAAACAAAACATCCAAACGAAATCAGGAGCAGATTTATTTGATTTTATTCTCGAAGATCTCCAGGAATTAAAGAAGATCTTATCTGACCCACAAAGTTCAAAGGTTTTTATGACTGCTATGAATGCTTCGTCATGGATCAATGAAAAAATGTACGAGTGGTTAGGTGAAAAAAACGCAGCAGATACGCTTTCTCAATCTGTACCAAACAACATTACATCGGAAATGGGTCTGGCGCTATTGGATGTCGCAGATGTGATTCGTCCTTATCCGGAAGTAATTGATTATTTACAACATGTAAAAGATGATAATTTTTTAGATGAACTGGTTAAGTTTGATGGTGGACAGGAAACTCAAGACGCTATCTATGCTTATCTCAACAAATACGGAATGCGATGTGCCGGTGAAATCGATATTTCGAGAACTCGTTGGAGTGAAAAACCAATTACACTTGTCCCCATGATTCTCAGTAATATCAAAAACTTTGAGCCTAATGCTGGCAATCGGAAATTTGAGCAAGGGCGACAGGAAGCTTTAGAAAAAGAACAAGAGTTATTAGATCGATTGAAGCAATTACCGGATGGTGAACTAAAAGCTGAAGAGACAAAACGAGTGATCAGTTTAATCCGGAATTTCATCGGTTACCGTGAATATCCAAAATACAGCATGATTAATCGCTACTTCGTTTATAAGCAGGCTTTACTGAAAGAAGCCGAACAACTCGTACAAGCTAGCGTTATTCATGAAAAAGAAGATATATACTATCTCACTTTTGAAGAACTTCACGAAGTCGTACGCACAAATAAACTGGATTATCAGATCATCAGTAAACGAAAAGAAGATTACAATTTTTTTGAAAAACTAACTCCGCCACGTGTAATCACGTCTGACGGTGAAATCATTACAGGTGAATACAAACGAGAAAATCTGCCAGACAAAGCGATTGTAGGTTTACCTGTTTCTACCGGAGTTATAGAGGGACGAGCACGTGTCATCTTAAACATGGAAGAGGCAGATCTGGAAGATGGCGATATATTAGTCACCGCCTTTACTGACCCTGGCTGGACATCACTGTTTGTATCCATTAAAGGCCTGGTCACCGAAGTTGGCGGACTGATGACCCATGGAGCCGTTATCGCTCGTGAATATGGCTTGCCAGCAGTTGTCGGAGTGGAAAATTCTACCAAGCTGATAAAAGACGGGCAACAAATTCGTGTGAATGGAACAGAAGGGTATATCGAAATATTGTAATCGCTGAATACGTCAAGTAAGAGCCTCTGTCATAATGCAACCTGTTATAGATAAAAGGGCGGTTACCCTGTTCGTCCTTTTATCTACCTGGACGCTTGCGCGATCCCGATGAACGAGAATAAAGCATTGGACAACTTTGGAGAGGGAACTGGTGAAACTAATAAGCATGTGGACTAAATGCTAATGCTTCGATAGAATATCATTCTATAATGTTGTATTCAGGATTTTATTAAGGTAGATTGGAGAGGTAATAATGGGAAATACGGATAAGTTTGAAATGATAGCTAATATATATGACACTTCTGAAAGAATTCAAATTGCAAAGGTATCTTCTAATGCCATTCGTGAATATTTAGTTGATGCTAATAGTAAGAATGCTATTGATTTTGGGTGTGGAACTGGTCTTGTCGGAATGAACTTGTTAAACGATTTTAATTCTATGCTATTTCTGGATACTTCACAAAACATGATTAATCAAATAAAGCAAAAAAATTCAGATTTTAATTTTCAGAATGTAGATACATTATGCTTTGATTTTGAAAAGGAAGATCTATCGGATTTACATGCTGACTATATTTTCATGGCTCAGGTTCTACTCCATATTAATGATGTTGAATTTGTTTTATCAAGATTATTTGATGTTCTAAATGAAGGAGGACATTTACTAATCGTAGATTTTAATAAAAATGAAAAAGTAATTTCAGATATAGTTCATAATGGATTTAATCAAGTAAAGCTAACTGACATTATGACTAAAATAGGGTATAGGAATATTCAATCCAAAACTTTTTATAATGGAAATAAAATATTCATGGGACATGATGCATCTATGTTTATTCTTGATTCTCAAAAATAAACTTTTAGGCGGAAATTTCCCGTTAGTAGATTTGAGACTATTGAGATAGGTAGATTAGGGCCATCCTTTACGGGTGGCCTTTAAACTTGCCGTTACAGACAGCGCGGAGAACTGTACCATAAGTAACGGCGAAATATTTGGTGAAACGGCTCCTTTGCAACACATATCAAATCTTCCTAGCAACAATGAAATATTCCTGAGAACTTTTCGTCAAGCAATCCGATTCGACAATTGAAAAATTCCCTTCCTCAATTGTATCGACTAAAGTACGTATTGATGTGGATAAGGACAATTATGAAGAGGTCTGTGACCTATCTGTAGCTGATAATCAATATGATTATGTCGCAGACAATACGTGGTCACTCGTTGAGTCAAAATTCAACCCCTCATACCAAACACGCGCAATTTACTTAGACGGCAAGCCTGTCGGATTTTTCATGTGGGTGCCTGAGACAGACCAAAGAATATCGATTTGACGATTTATGGTGGATCAGCACCATCAAAACAAAGGTATTGGGCGTAGAGCAATGCTACTGGCCCTTGATGAAATTAGGCGGACAGATGGATTGGAAGAGATTGAAATTTGTTACAACCCGAATAATCCTGTAGCGAGAAGCTTTTACTCTAGCTTTGGTTTCGTTGAAGTTGGTATGGACGAAGACGGTGATGATATGTTAGCGATTATTAAAATTTAAACTAGCAGGCAGGCATAAGCCCGCTTTGGCGCTGAAGTTGAATGAGGTGCAGTCTAAGACTTTATTTTTAAGTTTTAGACTGCATTTATTTATATTAGTTGGCTCAGTCTAAAACATATTTATCAGAGGAAAAAGCTATTAAATTTTAAAAACTCGCACTTATACTTTTATTTGCGGATAACATGAGGTTGTATTTGAGAAATGGATATAAACCATGAAGAACAGGTGTAAATGGTTGAAAGTTGATGATGAAACTCATCAACAAATGGAATAGGCTTTAAGGTAATGAATGAATTAATGATTAAGGAAGTAGGAAAGACTGATTGGAGCAATGGAAATCTTGATTTTTTAGGCTATCCTTATTGACTAACGGGGATCGATAGCACCATACAGTCGAACTCAAACAATTGATTATGAATGTTGCTAATAATTTGGGAGATATAACTATTCAAGAGAGTTTGAAGTGGAAACAATTAACTTTTTAATCTAAAAACGGTACACCTATTAGAATCGATCGTTTTTCAGATTCACAAATAGGTCTTTTCGTACATTGTCAAACAATTTTAGTTGAAGAATGGAGAGTACTATTTGGTAACTCTTTAGACTTTTCTAAAAACAGAGTAATCTTACTTTCAGTTAACAGTGAGTTACCAATTGAAGAATTAACACTTTGTATTCAAATGGCGTTGACTTATCATAAAAAATAAAGATACTAAAATACTCGTTCAACGCTAATAGTTTAATTATATTTAGATTTGTATAAAATCACACCTGTTGATTAACCATATATAGGGATTTCTCGATATCCGTATTTATCTAATAGCATAGCATAGAGACCATCCATTCCGCAGAAAGTTGCCCGAGCAATCAGCGCATGTGCGGGCTTGCAGCCGCGATTCTGATGGGCAATGCAAGCCGCTCCTCCTTTTCCGATATCGTTGTTTAAGACGCTGAACCTGTCTCACTGAAAGCCCTAATGAGGCTGCTCCTTCCTGATTCGTCATATGTCCATCCAACAACTTTTTCACAACCAGAACTTTCTTCATCTCGGCATTCGTCAATGTCATTATCTCCTGTCCCATAGTAACATTATCCTAGAACAGTTATGGGATGACATGATCGCTAATTCTGTAGGCATACAGAAGCCATCAATATATTATTATTACTCTTCGAAAGAAGAACTAACAGACGCTGTATTTACTTGGATTTTAGAGGGATATAGTTTTGAAATATACTTTCATATTAATGAGTATACGAAAGGGAATTTTGTAGAGAAGATTATTAGCGATGGATTGCAATTGTTGATTGAAGAATCTACAGATACACAACTGCTTGTTGTCCAGGTATTAAATGAGTTTCTTTTATATGGAAGCCGGGAATCTTCACATAATAAAGAGTATAAATTAAAAATTAAAGCTAATTTCCAGAGTGTCAGATAGTGAGTCGGTATTGACAATAGGGTTAAACAATCATATGTATAAAAACGAGAAACCCGCATAATAGAGGTTTTCTTCGTTTTATGCGATTCGATGCCGCATTTTGCATCAGTTATTCAATTTGGATGGGAAACGTTGAGAGGGATATCAATATATTAAGACCTACAACAAGAAAATATCGGTTCCTGTAGATATCAAAAAATAAAACCATGCGCGTATCACCCGGAAGATAGACACTTTTGAAAAGGAGGTCGGCTTCAAGTTTTTACTAATGCTTCGTGATCTACTGATTGCGGATGCTTCTCCATCATATTCATGTTTCCTATCCGATAATCCGAAAATTTCGGATGTGGAGGTTAGTAATTGATAATAAATATATAAAGCCCAGAAAATTTGCAGAAGATTTTCAGGGCTTTGTTTATATTAATAATTACGTTTTGAGTTAGTTTGAGTTTTTTCTTATAAAGTATTCTCGGCTATCTGTCCGCAATTTTTCAGGTAAAACGTGATTAAGTTCATCATTTAACCATGCAAGGGTCCTATTACGAAGAAACTCACGCATATATTCTTCTGCCTCAAGCATAGTTAAGTTAATCATACAAGAAGAATTGGCGGAAGTACAGGAAGAGCATTCTTTATCTAAATACATAAGATTATTTTTCAAAACATTTTTACATTGGAAAATAGGTTTTACTCCTTCAACTGCTTCTATTACATCCCAAAAAGAAATTTCTTCGGGGGACTTAGCTAATTTATAACCACCCTTTACACCAGGTGTAGAACTCACGATACCAGACTTTGATAATTTACCAAAAACTTTTGAGAGATATGTTTCTGAAAGCCCTTGAAATTCTGAAAGGTCTTTTATTCCAATACTTTCCTCTTCGGGTACGTCTATTAAATAAACAAGGCTATGCAACGCATATTCAACCATAACACTATACTGCATATAGACTCACCTGCTTTCATTGTAAAAAGGCTATCAAAACAATTATTATAAGCCCTAAATGTTTTTTTGTAAATTACCAAAAACTAACTTTAGAATTTTGTCTATAGAATTTGACAAAAGGCTATGAAACTTTTATATTGTAGATTATATAAATCGACGATTAGTTTTATCAACGATTGATATAATCTACAATCAAGATTAAATAAATTAAATTTAAAGGAGAACACATCCAATGAGCAAACTGCTTGTCATCAATGCACATCCAGAAGTCGATTCCACCTCTTCAGTTAGTCTAAATGTATTTAATTACTTTATGAAAATTTATAAGGAGAAGCATTCTAATGATGAAGTTATTGAACAAATTAACTTGTACAAGGACGTAGTACCAATGATAGATCAAACTGTTTTAAGTGCATGGGGAAAATTAAAAACAGGTCAAGAACTAACAAGTCGGGAACAAGAAGTAACAGAGCGTATGAATGATGTATTAAAACAATTTAAAAGTGCAAACAAGTATGTAATTGTTTATCCAGTGCATAACTTTAATGTGCCATCAAAGTTAAAGGATTATATGGATAATATTATGATTGCAAGGGAAACCTTTAAATATACAGAAACGGGATCAGTTGGTCTTCTTAAAGATGGAAGAAGTATGCTTGTGATACAAGGAAGTGGGGCAATCTATACCAATAATGACTGGTATACCGAAATTGAATATTCGCATAAATACTTGAAGTCGATGTTCAATTTTTTCGGTATTGAAGATTATCAAATTCTTCGAGCGCAAGGTACTGATATACTGGACAGAGATGAAGTATTACAAAAAGCATATAAAGAAGCTGAAGAAGCCGCTTCAAATTTAGCAGTGAAATAAGCTAACGGAGAAGTTTAATAACAAAAACTGATCGTAGATAAACCCTTAAGCTCTTGTATAATGAAACTTCAAAAATGAAGGGACTGAACTATGCGCAGATGTCAATATCTTAAACCTGACATTAAAATATAGCATATACAAAAGCTCAACTTTACGTTTGCAGGAACACTTAGACAATATAAAAGAGTAGAAAGAAAGTTTAATGATCTCAATATCTATTCCAAATTAATATCAGATTGATTTGATTTTCTGCCTATTTTGAATTGTAAGTAGCTTTTAAAGCGTCACTGCATACAGTCAAGTATGTCACGTAAGGGCAATTGTCTCGACAATGCTAGTATGGAAAGTTTCTTTGGACATTTAAAGAGTGAGTCGCTCCGACTACTGAAATTCCACAACCCGAAGCAATTAATGAACGAAGTCCACCGCTATATCCACTTTTAAAGCCACCATCGATTCCAAAAGAAATTAAGCCCTTAGTCCGGTTGAATACCGAACTAAGGTTGCTTAGTGATCTTCTTTCATTACTGTCTACTTGACAGGGGTAACTTCAATAGAATGTATCTTTCTTTAAAAGAGAGTATAAAGGGAATGCAATGGGGATAGGTCTTCGACAGGTGACGCCAAAGGCACTGAATAAGCCATCCATAACAGGCGCGGCACACCTAGCATAAATCGATATGCGAGTAGACTTGTAATACCACATATGAGCTAAATGAATCAATAGCTCGATCGGGTATTTTTTGTGTTTTTCACCTAGTTGTCAGAAAGAGTTGATCCTTTCTTGAACGTTTAGGGACGAAGACGTGTCAGTGATTGAATTACTTACAGATCAAGATATAATAATTTTAACTATTAGGTCTCGTCTAGTACTTTGACTGTATTCAGGTACCAGGTTAGAACAGGCTCGCCAGCTCTCACTTCAGCCAGTAACGAACGGCAGTAAAATGCAATGCGTGTGAGGCAAAGCATCAACGTCCCTTACTTTGTGAAAACAATCTCTTTTTGCATACAAAGATAGTGGAACATCTAAGCGCTGGAAAATGTAACGGTGTCAATTACTCTGGCAAACTGGATATGAGATGTAGCCAAACGGTAGCGGGCCTAGTCATGAGCATCAATTTATTACGAAAAATGAACAGAGTTTGAAGGGAGCAGTAAAGAATGGCAATTGATACGGTGCTATGGAGCAGGCTGGTGACAGGCTTGACTCTCGGGTTCCACGTTATTTTTGCGACGATTGGCGTCGGTATACCGCTAATGATCGCTATTGCAGAGTTCATCGGGATCCGCAAGAAGGATCACCATTATACACTTATGGCGAAGAGGTGGTCTCGAGGATTTGTCATTTCTGTAGCGGTTGGTGTCGTGACCGGCACAGCGATTTCACTACAACTAGCCCTGGTGTGGCCGAATTTTATGAAACTGGCTGGGAATGTTATTGCACTTCCGTTATTCATGGAAGTGTTCGCGTTCTTTTTTGAGGCCATCTTCCTGGGCATTTATTTGTATACGTGGGATCGGTTCAAAAATCCGTATATCCATTGGCTGTTGACGATTCCGATTGTCGCCGGGGCAGGCATGTCTGCCGTTTTTATTACGACGGTGAACGGATTCATGAACCAGCCTGGAGGCTTTGTCATGGAAGCAGGTCAATTCACAGCGATTGACCCGGTGCAAGCGATGCTGAATACGGCAACGTTCTCCAAGGTATTCCATGTATTAAGCTCGGCCTATTTGACAGGAGCTGCCTTGTTAGCCGGGATTGCAGCCTTTGCGATGCTCAGAAAAGGGGTGTCCGCATACCACAAAAAATCCTTGAATCTCATGATGGCGGTTGTTTTGCTGTTCGGTTTGCTGAACACGTTAGCCGGAGATGTGTCCGCCAAGTTTTTGGCCGAGCATCAGCCAGAGAAGCTTGCAGCAGCAGAGTGGCATTTTGAGACAGGTAGCGGTGTGGATTTGGTTCTAATGGGATGGCTGAACGCAGAGCATGAAGTTCTAGGGGCTCTTCATCTGCCGAAAGTGCTCAGCTTTCTGGCCTTTGGAGACTTTAATGCAGAGGTAACGGGGCTGGAGGAATTCCCCAAGGATGAATGGCCACCGCTTCTCGTTCATTACCTGTTTGATTTAATGGCCGGAATCGGATTTGCTCTGCTCGCGATTTCGGTCCTGTATTTCCTGTTGGTGTTCTGGAAAAAACGCAATGCGCTTAACAAGTGGATGCTTGGCATCATCGCACTGATCGCACCGCTCGCTTTTCTAGCTGTAGAGCTAGGATGGTTTTATGCAGAAGTTGGGAGACAGCCGTGGATTATCCGTGGATATATGCGTGTTGAGGAGGCTGCCACGTCTTCACCGAATGTAAGAATTATATTTTTCGCCTTATTACTCTTGTACATCGTACTCGGCAGTATGTGTGTAATCGTGCTAAGACGCTTGTTCAACAATAATCCGGCAGAAGTTGAGATGGAGAAATGGATGAAGGAACATCCTAATCAATTTACGGAAAAGGGGGGCACTGAATGATGAGTTACGAATTAATTGGCATCTCGGTGCTCTGGCTGTTCTTGTACGGCTATTTAATTATAGCTTCCATTGATTTCGGAGCGGGATTCTTCGCCTTTTATGCCCGTTTGACGAAGCAGGATCATCTCATTAATCGTCTGATTTCCCGTTATTTATCACCCGTTTGGGAGATCACAAATGTATTTTTTATCTTTTTCTACATTGGCATCGTCGGATTTTTTCCGGACACGGCCTATTATTATGGCTCCGCGCTGCTTGTTCCGGGAAGTATTGCAGTTATTCTTCTTGCGATTCGCGGTTCGTTCTATGCTTTTGAAAATTATGGTTCCAAGAAAAACATAGTATATCTTTTTTTGTACGGAGCTACAGGTTTGCTTATTCCGGCTTCGTTGTCAGTGGCACTTACTTTGTCTGAAGGCGGCTTTATCGTGAAGCAGGGTGAGACGGTTTCTCTTGATTACTGGGCGTTGTTTACCAATCCGTTATCGTGGAGCATCGTTGGACTGGCAATCGTGTCCGTTTTGTTCATTAGCGGCTCATTTCTGACATTTTACGCTTCTCGGGCAGAGGATCATTCGGCGTTGAAGCTGATGCGGAACTACGCTCTGTTTTGGAGCACACCAACGATAATTCTCGCACTGACAGCATTTATCTATTTGGGTCAACACAATGAGCGGCATTTTCAAAATATGATGGATTTATGGTGGTTGCTGGCACTTTCCGTTGCTTTCTTCATGATCGCGATGTGGCTGTTATATAACGGACGCCGTTACGGATTAGCTTTCATATGCATCATGCTGCAATTTTTCTGTGCCTTTTTCGCGTATGGGATTGGGCAATACCCTTATATTCTTGATCCGTATATCACGATTCAAAGCAGCGCCACTTCACCATCGATGGGCTTCGCGCTAGTGGTTGTGTTTATCGGTGGTCTGTGCTTGTTGATCCCTTCACTGATTCTAGTGTTCAGACTTTTCCTATTTGATGCGGATTATGTAAAAGGAAAGAAATAAAGTGGATTGATCCATTATGTCATGTGAGGGGTTCCCTTGCAGGCCTTTATATATAAAGGAGGAGAGTTCTGTGAAGAGGAAATCCAGTCTGATCTCTCAGCAAATGTCTTTACAAAGGAAAAATATGATTCTTCTTGCTATCCTTTCGCTGGCGCTTGGTGTAGCTATTATAAGCCAGGCCGCATTGCTTGCTGAAGCAGTCCAGCGGATTTTTGTGGAGAGAGCTTCCTTTTCATCGGTTGTCATATTGCTCGGCATACTGCTGGCTGTTATGGCTGTACGCACACTGTTGTCGTATGGGAACGGGAAAGTTGGCTTGCATATGGCTGCCCGTGCCAAGACGAATATGCGAGCAGCCGTGCTGCAAAACCTGACCCATGCTTCCATGCCTTCAACCCTTCGTGGACAGACGGGAGGAAAGGTCAGTGTTGCTCTGGATGCTGTGGATGAGGCTGACAGCTATTTCAGTCAGTACATGCCTCGTATGATGGAAGCTGCTATGATCCCGCTTCTGATTTTGGTCGTTACGTTTATCCAACATGTCAACACAGGCTTCATTATGCTGTTTACGGCTCCGTTTATCCCCCTGTTCATGATTTTGGTTGGGCTGAAAACGAAGAACAAATCAGAAGAAAAATATGCGCAACTGGCCGAGTTTTCCGGTACGTTTCTGGATTCTCTTCAAGGGCTAGTTACGTTGAAAATATTCGGACGGGCTCACCGTCAGCAACAGAAGATTGAACGCAGTAGCCTGAGTTACCGTGATGCCACGATGGGCATTTTGAAGATTGCGTTTACGAATACCTTCATGCTGGAATCGATCGTGATGTTAAGCATCGGCATTGTCGCTCTCGAACTGGCCATTCAGTTGCTCGTTTTCAAATCGATGACGTTCCACACCGCCTTTCTCGTTTTGTTGCTCGTTCCCGAGTTTTACAGCCTATTAAAGAATACGGGAACGGCTTTTCACAGCGGTCGAACAAGTATGGGAGCAGTTCGTAAAGTGGAACAGATGCTTGTAGAAACGAGCAACAGAAGCACCCCAACCGAGGGTGAAGAGGGAATGTACACAAGCGATAGGAACGATGTGGTGGCACAGACGGACGGGTTCCGGACAGCCCCTGCAGAGATGATTCCAATGCCACCATCCATTGAACTGGACCATCTCCGGTTCCGGTATGCACCTGATTCATTTGAACTTGAGGCAGGCCGGATTTCGCTTGGACCGGGAGAACATATTGCCATTGTTGGAAAAAGTGGCTCAGGGAAAACAACTTTACTCCATCTCATTGCGGGTTTGCTGAAACCAGCATCAGGAACGATTCTGGTGAATGGAAGCCCACTCTCGCAATACGTTGAGGCCGCATGGTTCGAACGTGTTAGCTACATTACACAGCATCCGTATATTTTTGCAGGCACTTTTGCTGAAAATATTGCGATTGGTGCGGGGCGGAACGTCTCCATGGCTGAAATTGAACAGGCTGTGGAGGAAGCTGGACTAGCTGCGGTTGCCGCTCAATTGGAGCAAGGATTGAATACCTTTGTTGGTGAAGGAGGCAGGGGACTGTCTGGTGGGGAAAAGCAACGCCTTGCCTTGGCACGCGCTTTTTTGAAGCGACCTGCCATCATTTTGTTTGATGAACCCACAGTGGGACTGGATTTGCACACCGAGCGGGTATTGCAACGCTCCATTGCGTCACTGGCCAAAACGGCGACGATGATTACGGTGGCTCACCGATTATATACGATTCAACAAGCCGACAAGATTTTGTTTATGGATACTGGAGTGTTGGTGGACTCAGGGCGGCATGACGAGCTTATGGAGCGCCTGCCTCAGTATGCCGAGATGGTAGATGTAGAGCGGAAAGGGGGGTATCATCATGAATGAGCTGGCTGTCCTGTCAAAGGCGATGTTTCAGGAGCGCAAGGATATCATTCTTTCCATTTTGTGTGGATTTATCGCCGGCATAGCCGGTGTGGCACTCTTTTCCGCGAGCGGGTATCTGATTTCGCAAACGGTGTTTGCGCCACCGCTTTATACTTTAATTGTACTCACCTCGATGGTCAAACTGCTTGGTTTGCTTCGGGCGGCAAGTCGTTATGGAGAACGCTTGTATTCTCACCGGGCGACGTTCTCCATGCTTAGCCGTTTGCGTACATCCTTTTTTGCCAAGCTTATTCCTTTAACGCCAGGTATATTGAACAAAAATCGAAGCGGGGATCTGCTTGCGCGGATCGTTGGGGATGTGGAAAGTTTGCAAAATTATTTTTTGCGAGTCGCTTATCCCCCGATTATGGTCGTCATGGTGTTTTTGGCTACGGTGTTGTTTACTTCTACCTTTTCGTTCTGGATTGCCGTTCTGTTTGTGCTAGGTATGTTGGCAACAGCATTCGTTGTACCTGGAATTGTGTTACTCGGGCAGCGGAGAATACATGGACGCGTTCGCGAGCAGAGGGCGCAGCTGTCCACGGAAGTCACCGAAGTGTTGTATGGTTTCCGTGATTTGAAAGTATACGGGCAATTGGCACAGCGGGAGGAGCAGCTTCAGAATGCTTCCGCTGTATTGGCAGCTGAGCAGCAACGAGCAGCAGGGCACTTGCTGCGCGGGCAATCAATGCATGCTTTTGTTACGTTTCTCATTTCCTGGGGAGTGCTGGCGCTTGGCGCCTATTTAATTATGGAAGGAGCGCTTGCAGGCGTATTTCTTGCCATGCTGGTCATGGCTTCGCTAACCGTATTTGAAGAAGCGTCGGCTATGGCCACATTACCCGCGTATAAAGAGGATAGCGAACACGCAGCCAAACGACTGACGGAAACGATACAGACCTCCGATGTGCAGTCTGCGCAGCCAAACGGTGCGTTGTCTGCCGATCAGGCCGTTTCGATGGAGCTATCCCGTGTTACCTTTCAATATGAAGGGGAGTGGAGACCGGCGCTCAGGGAGTTGTCCCTGCACATTTTACCTGGCTCCAAAACAGCGATTGTCGGGCCGAGTGGATCAGGAAAATCAACGATTATCGAATTGCTGCTCAAGCTGCGTACACCAACGGCTGGCGATATACGATTAAACGACGTTTCGGTGAAGAAACTGGATGAGGCGAGCATTTGGCAAACGTCGAATGTAGTCTTGCAGCAAAGTCACTTCTTTCGGGGAACGATCCGGGACAACCTGCTGTTAAATGAAGAAGAACATTCTGATGAACAATTGTCGGGCGTACTTGCCAAAGTGCAACTGCCGAATACATCGTTGACCGATATGGTGTATGAAAAAGGGGAGAACCTATCGGATGGCGAGAAGCAGCGCCTGGCTCTGGCGCGGGCCATGCTTCGTAAAGGACGGTTATGGCTTCTGGACGAACCAACATCCTCACTGGATTACGTGACAGAGCAACGAGTAATGCAGCATCTCTTTGCACAGGCGGCTGAAGATACGCTTCTCTTGATCTGTCATCGACTTACCGGATTGGAAGAGATGGATCGGATTGTAGTCTTGGACCAAGGCAGGATAGTAGAAACGGGTTCCTATTCAGCGTTGATGAAGCAAAAAGGTTATTTTTATGAGATGAAGAAAATCGAGCGGCAAATGATCGGAGAAGCTGAAATGTAAAGAGCGCTGCTCATTTCGTCCGCTGTCGTTCTGCTCGTAATCATGGGGCTCATGAGCTGGATCCGGAACGAGATGAGCGAGTTGTATCTGATGCCATAACCGTTTCGCGGAATATGAAGTATTAATTTCATAGCATGAACATACGAACAACCCGCGAGGCCGTCGACTTTCCGGGTTGTTCGTCGTTTAGTCTGAACCTGAAATGAATTAGCTCTTTCGAGTTATATCAATGATATCGTTTTTTTCACACTGATGGGTAATTCATGAAAATATAAGTGCTATACGCATGAAAGTGGCGATTGAAATGAATATAGCTCTTAAAGAGGGTACGGCCGAATACCGATATTGAAGGATTTGAGCTTTCAACTAAAGGAGGGAGAATCAGTTGCTGTAGTGGGAGAAGATGCCGTGCTAGGAAGCAATGAGTGGAATTGTTTCTAGGGCCACTGTCGAGCAAGCTCAATCTGGATACGGGATTAATCGGGACCTTTTTTCATGACCGGAGCTATTGCCCTTCCCTTTCTTATTTTTCACATCGCAGGCATTCCGGCAATGGATGTATTCGGACTGTTTGTCGGAAGTATTTTGACATTGACTACGCTGGATATCATTTTTCTTACTGTCCTGTCACTGGTCGTGGTTGGAATGTACTGGTTATTTTTTACAGAGAGTTGCAATTTCTTTTTTACGACGAAGATCAAGCGAAGTGGCTGGGAGTACCTACGGATACGCTGAAGAGCGTGTTGCTGTTTCTAACCGGACTTTCGATTGGGCTTATTATGAAAATCGTAGGAGCACTTATGATTGACGCGATTATATTGTTGCCCGCAATGGCCGCATTAAGGATAGGACGAAGCTTTGGACAATTGATCGTGTGGATGTCCGTCTTTGGGTTGCTCACGACTTACGGTGGACTACTGCTTTCCTTGCAGTTTGACTTTCCAACCGGTGCGAGCATCACGCTGCAGGAATCGTATACGGACGCAATGTGATTCAGCATCCGAATCCTGCCGGCATGATGGCTGCGTTAATGTCGATCGTGCATGAAGGCGCAGCGGCGGAACAAGCGCTTACGGTATTGAAGGGAGGCGAATAGCTGACCGATCGATTCGTTCCGCCGATATCGGCTTCGGTCTCATGATAGGAGTTCACCGGCGCGGCGGACAAAGGAAAACATGATCGCATCTATGATGTTAGTTGTTGCCCACAAAAAGTAGTGCTTGAAAAGGGGACAGTAAAAGGGGTCAACGTATCATTTCGGGAAAGTTGTACACTTAGAATCAATTTGGACATAATTAAACCAGCTACCTGTACGTTAACGGATTTTTTCACATAAAAAGCCGATTTCCTGTTCATTAAGGAATCGACTTTTTTTTAAGGGTGACAGCCGAGATACATGTAGTTTAGGTTATAGATTGGATTTTATTCCTATCAGTCCAGCTCTGAAAAACAAATCAAAATCTATATATATGCATCAGTTTGTAGCATAAATAAATAATGCAGTATCTGCTGCTTACTGTAGGCAATGTGTTTATTATCTCTTTCTAGTTTGCTAGCCATAATACTCCCTTCAAAAATTGCAACAATAAAGGAGGCCACCGCCTTTGTATCGATATTAGGTTTTAACTCTCCGTTTTGAATACCTTCTTCGATAATCTCTTCAATCATGTTGAGAAATGTATGGAAAACTCGAAGTGCCTTTTCCCTTAACAGCGAATTGGTATCATCACTGTCTACAGCAGTATTCAGCAACGGACATCCCCCTTTTATTGGGGGGTTATTTATTACATCTTCATATACATTAAAAAATGCACCGATTTTTTCTAATACTGTATTAGCATGGAATATCTCTTCAGAATAATGTTGAGAGACAGTATCAATAGCGTAATCAAACGCCTCTAAAGCAATCTCATCTTTACTTTTGAAATTCCGGTAAATTGCCCCCTTTTGCAGTCCTGTAGCCTCCATAATGTCATTCATTGAACAGCCAGCATACCCTTTCTGATTAAATAATTCTGCCGATTTTAGGACGATGTGCCTTCGTGTCTGTTCACCTTTTCGCATAATATCCTCCATTATTTATTATTGTTAAGAAAGTGTAACATGTTTTAGCTGTACATTAACATATAGTATGTTATCTTAAAAGAGACCGAACGGTCTTTTTTTAGGAGATTTACTAAAAGGAGCTGGTATGAGGAATACTATTTGATTGGCATTTAACATTCTTACCATATCATTGATACCCATCATGTAATTATTTTGAAAAGAAATTTTAGTTAAATTAAGGAGAGATCATCTTGAAAATCTCAATCATGCTTTTCGATGGAATCACAGCATTGGATGCAATTGGTCCATACGAGGTATTTGCTGCTACAATGAAATGTGAAGTGAAGTTTGTCGCTAAGAAAAAGGGGTTAATTAAATTGGACTCAAATATGGGCTATTTGCATGCCGATTACAGTTTTTCTGAAGTTACTTCAGCTGATATTCTTGTTGTTCCAGGTTGCAGTCCGCCAAATTATAAAACTCCAATGAATGACGAAGAAACGTTAAATTGGATTCGCCAAATACATGAAACTACGAAATGGACCACGTCGGTTTGTAACGGATCTCTGATTTTGAGCGCCGCAGGCTTGTTAAATGGAATCGTAGCCACCAGTCATTGGGGATCCTTCGACCTGCTTCAATCTCTTGGAACAATTCCAACAGATGAAAGAGTGGTTCGTCAGGGCAAAATCGTTACAGCAGCCGGTGTCTCCTCTGGTATCGATATGGCACTTCAATTAATAGCATGGGAATTGGGAGAAGATATGAGTAAAGGAGTCCAGCTGATTTTGGAATACGATCCTCAGCCTCCGTTTGACACGGGTTCCCCAAAGAAAGCGCCTGCTTTATTGGTAGAACAAATAAGAGGGATGTTACAAGAGTTTGCAAAACGGGAGCCCAATTTATAAATCACAAATAAATCAGCACGTTCTTGATAGCAGTATTGGGGCTGTATATTGGGTGACGATTGCTCCTTTGAAAAATTAGGGAATAAAGAATTTTTTGTGAAACAACAGTCAACTATATCCACATATATCAATTGTTGGGCGGCACGACTCGTGTACTCATTCCGGACAACTTGAAGATCTGAATAGAGAAAGCATCCGAGCACTCCGCTGTTATCAATAAGATCTATCACGAGATGGCCGAGCACTACAATATGGCCATTGTTCCTGCACGTGTCCGTAAGGTGAAACGATTGCGCGAAGGAGTGAGGACTGCCGATTCAATGACGCGGGTTGGATTTAAGGCCGCTGCCGGAAAACCTGCACGGGCAGTATGATTGTTTCTTTACGGATCCCCCTATACGCTTCCGGGATGGGCCTGAGCCTGTTCGTATCGCGCGGCAGCCAGGCATTGAAGAGGGAGAAGGGACTGCCTATTTTTCTGTCCTTTGCCCATAAATCGCCTGCTTTTATGCTTTCCATGCAGCGCGAATTTCTCCGCATGGGGCTGACGGTCAGCGCTAATTTCCCGCAATTCAACGCCTACGAAGGCGCGGAAATTAGCGCTAACCGGTGCCAGATGTTCATTCTGCGGACAACGGATCAGACGAAGCCGGAATATTCAGAGAAATTCACGGACACTTTGTATACAGGCGAAGTGAAACAAACACTGCGCACCTACCGCTGCAAGCAGTGTTTAAGAGAAGTGTATGTCGGCATCAATGGTGAGTTTGCGACCATCGAGGAGCTTAAGAATGAAGGATGCATGGGCTGTGGCAATGATACGTTTGAGATGATTGCCAAAAAACGAGTATCAAAAGAAGGGAATGACAAAAGTGATCATGCGGCAAGTTGAAGTGCGTGACGCATAAAAAAATTACTTATGAAGTCGCGGAGGTATTGGATCATATGGTAAAACGGAAAACATTATATGCGCTTTTGGCTTGTGTCACTATTCTATTTATCCTGTACACTTTGGTAGGAAATTATTTGATTCATCCTGGAGCCGAGGGGTTTTTAAGCCATAAAACGGGACTTAAGCGAGAGCTTAATCTTCCGGTTTGGCTGAACATTATGTATATTCATGTCGCATTTGCCTGCATCGCCATGGCGGCAGGGCTGCTCAATTTTTCCAATCGTATTTTTGAAAAAAGCCGCAAATTTCATCGCATAAACGGATATGTTTATTTAGTGTCCGTATTTCTCGTCGTGTTGACTTCCGGATACATGGCGCCTTATGCCACCGGAGGGAAAATAACCAGCATAGGATTAAATACGCTAAATATCGTATGGCTGTTTATCACCATAACGGCGCTTGTCCAGATCAAAAAGAGACGGATAACCCGTCACCGGAACTGGATGATCCGAAGTTACGCCTTTTGTTATACAAACATGCTGATTCATCTCATTTCCTCCCTGTTACATCAGGGATTCGGGTACGCTTACGTTACCAGCTACACTCTTGGTGTTTACGGCTCCATCCTGCTGCTGCTGGTTATTCCTTCTATCATTATCCGTACGATTGGGTCGATCCGTGTAGAATGACGGCAATGAATTTTGACAGAAATGAAACACGACCCCGAAGAAGCGATAACGGACTTGGCTTTTCATTTGCAAAACTGGATATGGCCATGGAACGGTCCGGAATGCTGGTATTGGAATAGACGGCTGTGCCGCAGGCGTAGACAAGCTGTTTGAAGCGGGAATTTCTTTCGCAAAACAAACAGGATCCCAAAGATTGGGGGCATCGCATGTCATTGGTGTGTTATTTGACACAAAGTTACCTACATTGTGGCGATGTTGGTTTATGTAAAAGCAATCATGTTATGCAAAATTCTAGTCGCACTTCATTGAGCTAACGGGCAGTTTTGAATGGAATTAGCTTATGTATTCATAAGACGGTACTAGGAAGGCTGCCGGTTATAACTTTGAGTGACATGATATGATTACTTAGATGATAAGTCTAAACTTATTAAGTAGGAGGATATTTATGAGTAATAATAGAGAAAACGTAATACTTTATATAAGATTTAAAATTAAAAGTGGAAAAAAGGAAGAATTCAGAGAATTATTATCTGCTAATATGAGAGCGATGGAACATGAACCAGCTTTTGTAAGTGCCGTTCTTTCAGATGATATTGATAATTCAAATGAGGTTACTCTTTTTGAAATCTGGAAAGGAACAAAGGAAAGTTGGCTAAAAGAAGAACTTCCTAAACCTTATAGAAAAAGATATGAGAATAAACTTGTGGATTTAATCGATGAAAGAATGATTAGTTATCTTACACCAACGAATGAGTGGAGAACTAATTTAACAAACAACAAGATAGATTAATTTATAATTTAAAGAGTGACTTGTCTAAAACAGATTGCTCTTTCTCATTTTAAAGAAAGGACTGAAACAGAGTCTGTAACTATATTGTGTAAAATCCCAAATCCATTAAAATGGAAATAGAAGTAAGGTTGGGAGAATACATGGCGCTATGGTCAAAGGAAGAACGTCGTCGATTCATTAAGGAGAACAATCTGGTAACAGCTCAGGACTATTCGCAGAGACACTTCAAGAGATGCTTAAAGCGGAAATGGACGCGCATTTTAGGCTACGAAAAACATGACGTTAAGAACAAGTATTTAGTGTAAGAGGACAAGAACATTGTCCTCTTGCCACAAAGAGTAAATCTCGGCATTTTTTTAAGATAATGCGTCCAGCTTTTCATCTGCAAATGCGAGAGAATTCTTCAGTTCGGATGTGAGTTTAGTCTCACGCTCTGTAGTTACCGGAAGATGAAGTAAGCTGTGTGGCAAAGCAGTTACAGCTATATTTTAAGCAATGAAAGCTTATAATGCCTATAAGGCCTTGTCCTCTTCATGATAAATTGGTAGGAGTAGGGTTATTGTTTTTGAAGAGCATCGGGTCTAGCAATTTCGGTCATGTACGAGCGCACCATCACTTGAGCAAACAATTTTAACTAGTGAAATGAAAATTTCGAAACGATAAAAGGGTAGGCGGGGCAAGGGTCTAATCACCCCCGACCCCTAAAATTGCTGATAATAGATTTCGCAAAAATTCCACTGGTGTAAGATGACAAAGAATATAGTCCGATTAATGTCCGCGTAGATCGCGTTTTTTTTGTTTTATCGGAACAGATTCTTGACATTAAGCATTGTCAAGAATCTGTTCCGATTGCCGTTTGGCTGATAATAATTATTTCTTTTATCTTGGAATCCGAGAGAATAAAGTTACATTACATTACATTACATTATTTTGAATGTGATTTCCTCCTAATAAAATGATACTGAAGACGATTTAAACTTACTTTAATTGTACTTATCTAACTTCTTCTAAACGGGACATCTTTGTTAACTTAATAATTTCAGACAATTCATTCAAATCAGTGGGAAAAACCAATAAGATTGTTTCTAACATTGTTTTAATGGAGGAGATAAGACAAGTGATTGCAACGAGATGAACAGCAAAGCTATTGACATAGCGATTTTCTCTTCCACTCGGGTTCCATCTGATATCATAACCCCAACAAATTCACTCCATATAGGAAAAGATATAATAGTAGCCAATGTAATAGGTCCCCCTCTTCTTTTAAGTAGAATCGCCGTCCGCGCTAACAGCTGCAGCACTGACTCCAAGCAAGGCGATAATAACCACGATGAGCGGAAAGGCTAGTGTTGCATTTGGATAATGATGAACCAGGGAGGGCAACTGCATCGGCTATCCAGGCTGCGCGGCGAGAAGACCCTCTCGTCCAGATGAATGTAAACATGAAGGGGGAATGGAATAGATTATTAGTAGTTGGGAAGGTGGGAGAAATACGGCTGCAATCCTAAGAATACATTGTCTTTTTTCTGGTAAAATAGAATTCAAACTATAAGACAGGTAGAAGGAGTGCGGCAATGATTTATTTAAGAAGCTTTAAGCTTTCTGATTATACGGATCGAAATCCCAACATATACCCTGATTATGTATTTAAGCACGTGGCTGGAGAGGTGCTTTTGTTTGATCGAATTACTGTGTTGTATGGCAATAACGGTAGCGGAAAATCCACTTTACTCAATGTAATTTCCAACAAGCTAGGAATCTCGGGGGCTGAAAGAATGACAAGCTATGGGCATAGTATTTATGCTCAGCGATTCCTTGATTTGAGTAGCTATCAGCTTGGGCATGATGAGCAAGAGCATGAAATCAGGCAACTTCCAGAAGGAAGTCGATATATGAAATCAGAGGATATTTTATATGAGATCAAGAAGATACAGCAATCTTCCGTGCTGCGTGAGGGAATAATGTATGAACAGATTAACAAAGGGATGAGCAAGGCTCAGGCAGCACAATATGAAGCTACGTATGCGTTTAAGAAGAAGCTGGAGAACATTCAATTTTCACAAGAAAAATACTCAAATGGAGAAACGTCCATGCAGTTTTTTGAGGAATATCTGCTACCAGGGCAATTGTATTTATTGGACGAGCCGGAAACGTCACTTTCTCCTGCTAATCAAATAAGAATGGCAGAACAAATAAATGAGCTGGCACGATATTTTGATAGTCAATTTATTATTGCCACTCATTCTCCCTTTGTTTTAGGCACGTTACATGCAAAAATTTATAATCTGGATGCCAAGCCTCTTCAAACAGCAGAATGGTTTGAACTAGACAATGTACAATTTTTTTATCGATTTTTCAATAAGCATAAGCAATTGTTTGAAAGAGAGTAGGACAGACACAGATTGTAGCTTTTCATCTGAGCCGGGGTGGGCACAACGGCAAGCGGGCGCTGGCGTCGCAGCGGGCGGGAATCTTTGTAATAGGCGGCGCGGTCGATGTACGACCAACTGCAGGACAGTGCCAATTCGGTGAAACAGAAAGTATGTTGAGGACCACAAGGGGCTGTTCGAAGAGCATCTCTTTGTCATCGGTGGCACGTCCGCCGACGGACTCGGGCCGCATCGCCTGGCTTCCGGATCCACTGCCCATAGGTAACCGGTCGGAGTACGGTGAATTCCATTCCTTCCATAGGCATGAAGCACCCGGTGTTGGTGCGGGTGAACAGGGAAGGGCGGTGAGATGAGCCGAACATTCAATTCTAGAAAAAAATTAAAAAACCTTGGTTGGATAAACTTTACACTTTACGGAAAAACAGAACTTTTGAACTTGGTAAAGCAGCCATCGATGAATTATTAAATCACCATTGAAAAAGAAGTTATGGGTTTGGAACAATACAATCAATAGATCAAGCGTTGTACTATGTGGGGGTAAGACATTACCATACAAAGTCGCTATATTAGCGGCTTTTTTGTTTTAGGGAGCCAAGTTCTTGTCCCGAGCTGAGGACAAGAACTTGGTTCCTTTTCCGATTTGATGTTGATCTAAATAGTTTTACGCATAGATTAAAAACGATGAGAACTCCCAAGGAAGGAGGAATGTCGGGGGACTAGAATATTGCACCATCCGAAATCGCTAAAATTAGCGACTTTTTATTTTCAGAAAGCAGGTCATTTCAGGGGATCGCACGGCGAAGCTTCTCTGGAGCAATGATTACCGAGCGACAGAGAAGGACCATTTACCCTTAAAACTGAATAAAGACAGAGGCAACCCTCAGCCTTACAGGGATATCAACCTGGCTGTGCCGTCTTCGATTGCCGTTATGTACGGTATGATAATCAGTTGAAGTACTCAGCTTGCTTTCTATCACTTCTACTTATTAAACATTTTTATTTACAAAGTATGGTGTTTGTTGTATATTTAGATCATAAAAAAGGTGAATTTTACCATAAAACTCATCTATTATGGAGGTGTAGGAGACAAACAACAATCATAATGGGATTTTTGATACTCAGCACAGGGCGTTGACGATTGGTATTATGCTGGTTCTGACAACCGTAGCTTTCGAGGGGCTGGCTATTACGACAATTGCCGCGAAAATGGCACAAAGCTTGCAGGGTATTCATTTATACGGTTGGATCTTCAGCGCATTTTTGTTATCTCAGCTTGTAGGGACCTTGGTCATGGGTCAGCAGGTTGACAAGCGCGGCGTTTTTACATCCATGCTTGTGTCTTTTAGTGTTTTTGTGCTAGGTACCGTGGTTGCGGCTGTTTCTTTTGATATGCACATGCTTATTGCAGGAAGAGCCCTTCAAGGTTTTGGGGCGGGAGCCCTGATCACATGTGTTTATACCTGTGTAACGTTGCATTATTCGGATGCTCTTCGTACTCAAATTTTAGCGGCATTCTCCATGGCATTTGTCCTGCCTTCCTTAATTGGGCCTTATGTGGCAGGCCTTATTGCCTCCTATATGTCATGGCGGTTTGTTTTCTGGATCGTTTTACCCCTGATTGGATTGGCATTGAGTCTCACATTCCGCTCTTTCCGTGATCTGCAGCTTCGGCAAGTTCTGACAGGTCCAGCCCAAACAGCCGACTCGAAGACTATTCATGCGATTCTACTTGCCATTGGAACAGGGCTGTTACTCACAGGACTCGGTATGATAACCGATTGGAAAGGAATAGTACTCACTTTGGGTGGTTTATTCGTCATGATCCCACAAATGCGCAAACTGCTGCCTAGGGGCACTTTTTCGGTAAAAAAAGGATTGCCTGCTACATTGGTTTCCAGAGGGTTGTATGTTGCTTGTTATTTTACAACGGAAAGTTTTGTGATCTTGGCACTAACCGAAGTAAAGGGGTTATCGGCAGACCTTGCTGGCCTCCTTGTAGCAGCAGGTTCTTTGAGCTGGTCCGCCGCAGCGTGGTTGCAAGCCAAGCTTGATGTACGAGATCGAGGTCGTGGCCGAAAGCGCAGAGTCATGGTGGGCATTGGGATTATGATCGCTGGGACTGTACTTGTGATCCTAGCCCTTATGTTGTCGGACGGTGGAATTATACTCATCCTGCTCTCGCAAATGATTACCGGCTTCGGTGTTGGATTGGCCAACCCTACAACTGCGGCTATTGCTTTACAACATGCCGCGCCTAGGAAAGAGGGAGAAATGTCCGCGAATCTCCAATTCGTGGATTCCTTCTATATGGGAGTAAGCATTGGAGTTGGCGGTGCTCTAATCGCCTTGTCCGAAACTTTACAGTGGGGCATATCGACAGGAGTTTTGATGGTGTTAACACTCCAATTATTATTAGTCTTATTAAGTTTCTTGGCATCCTTACGAATCACCGAACTCGTTCATCAAGAACATCATCCGATCAGCCAGGTGAAGGAGAACATTCCCATGTAACGGATGAGGGTCGCGTCGTTAAATACATCACGAAGAACGGGGAAAAAAATTGCATTGGGAGGTGGACAAGATGGCACGTGTATTAGTTGTCATTACTCCGGCTGAGGGCCATGTGAATCCGTCATTAGGATTAGTTACTCAGTTGATTGACAGTGGAGAGGAAGTTGTCTATGTGTGCACGGAGGAGTACCGTTCCCGAATTGAACAAACCGGAGCCCAGTTAATTACCTATCCATTTCCGCAAGATGCCTTCTCTCATGATCCGGTGTTGAAACCGCAGGAGTACACGCATTCTTATCAGTTCATTTATATGATGGTAGGCGGTATCATTCGGAGGATGATACCCGAAGTGCTTCGAGTGATAGAAAATCAAAAGTTCGATTATTTGATCTTTGATTCCCTGATGGGCTGGGGAGGGACTATTCTTGCAGAAAAACTGGGAATTCCCGCGGTGTGTTCGATTGCCTCCTTTGCTTTCGTAGATCCTTTAGGGGCTGGCCAAGGCTTGAATGAGAAGGAGATGGATACGAATACGAAGGAACTGTATGAGGCTACGATGAAGATAACGCGTGAGTTAGCCCAAGAGTTTCAAGTGAGTATTCCAGCCATGGAAGAGATTCCGGCACATGCAGGTCGGTTAAAGCTCGTGTATACAAGCCGTTATTTTCAGCCGCAGGCAGAAAAGCTGGACAATAGTTTTATTTTCACTGGTCCTTCAATCATACCGCGTCAAGATGCTCCGACCTTCTCGTTCGAGCTGCTTCGTGAACGTTACCCGCAAACCGTATACATTGCCATGGGAACCATTTTAAATAAAAACTTGGATTTCTATCAGCTTTGCTTTGAAGCATTTGGGGATTTGCTGGTGAATGTGGTTCTATCTTCAGGAAGATACACGGATATGGAGCCGCTGGCTGATCGAATTCCTCATAATTTTATCGTCAAGCCATACATTGCACAGTTGGATATGCTGCAGCATACGGATGTTTTTATTACACATGCCGGAATGAACAGTACGAGTGAGGCGCTTTATTACAACGTTCCGTTGGTGATGATTCCATTAACGTCGGATCAGCCTCTTGTCGCCAATCGGGTACAGGAGTTGGGAGCGGGTATCACTTTAAATAAACATAACCTCAGTGCAACTGATTTGAGAGAGGCATTAGCAGAAGTCCTAAGCAATCCGTTTTATAAACAGCAGGCTTACCTCATCGGTGAATCTTTACGGCAAGCCGGCGGTTATAAGTGGGCCGCCGAAATGATTATGAGTCATTTTGCTAAGGTTTAATCTTCATATTCCATAATCGAATACACATCTTTTGGACTCCAGCGACAGAGGTTTTGGGATTACCGCACTAATTGGAAAAATCAGACCGTATGGTCTGATTTTCTGCTTTTACAAATACGCTGAAATGAAATGATCCAGAACCGGAAATCTGCTCTCGCCAAGATTTCTAAAGAATCGTGCAAATAATAAGAAAGTAACACCATACAAATTAATCATCGACATACTTGCGCTCTGGAGAGGTTTAGTTAACATAGTCGAAGGGTATAACAACACAGTACACACTAGCAAAATCATCTGTTTTCTATGATTCGTGAGTAAGTTGTGCGGAATTTGAATGGTTATGTGAATGCAGCGGAGATTATGCACCGTATCGATCTATATATCGTGAGAAAGAACCATTTATTCCATTGACAGAATTTTATCATGAACAGATTAATAGAATTAGCGAAAGCTCTGTAATTGCCTACTTAAGTACCTTAGAACGATTCTTTCACTGGTTAAAGTATAAAAGTCACTATAAGGGCCTGAAAGTATCTTGGAATGATGAATCAAATGCAATCAAACTATCAGACAATATCTGATTCAAGAGATGCATTGTAAGATACGTGGTCGAGAAAGGCATGAAGGGATCTACTTAACTAGCAAGAGTTCCAAAACTGTTCAATTGTTTTTATCAGCTATTAAGAGTTTCTACAAGACGATGATTTTACTAGAAATGTATAAACACAATAATCCTTTATTAGATATTGAATTTGATATTAAGATATATATTGCCGAACAGAATCAAATTTGGCTAAAGAATGAGTTTGAAAAATACACGTAATTTTAAAAATAACATCGAAAATGTATTTATTAAATCTATAGCCACTGTTGCTTTAAAAGAATAAACTTCGTACAATATTCTTATATATTACGGAAAGCGAGTGATCTTTTATGATAGTCAGATCTGTTCATTCATCTATTAAAATCGAGGTACGGAAGTTTTAATATTAGAAAATTCTTTTATTAATAATCTTCCGTACATAAAAACGGAGGAAAAAACATGTTTAGTTATTACAGTTCACTTTGTACCGAAATCTATGATTTCACCAAACCTGTGGGGTATTCTTTAGACGGTGATATTGAGTATTACCAAGAACGGTTAAAAACTTGTCAGGGACGTATTCTTGAAGCAGCAGTTGGTTCAGGACGAGTTATGATTCCGTTGCTTGAGGCTGGATATACTGTCGATGGAATTGATTACTCTCCTGAAATGTTGGACTCGTGTCGTAAACGGTGTAAAGAAAGAGGACTGAATCCAAACTTATATGAAGGTGAATTACAGGGATTTTCATTGCCATTTAAGTATGAGGCGGTTATTATTCCTACGGGTTCCTTTTGTTTGATCGAGAAGCGAGAAGATTCTCTAAACGCATTAACATGCTTTTATAAGCACCTTGTTCCAGGGGGACGCTTGATTGTTGATCTTGAATTACCTCATGGTTGGAAAACAGGAGAGATTTCTACGTCAACTTTTTCTCTACCTAATGGGGAAGGGATTACGATGGAAAGCAAATCGTTTGAAATAGATTGGCTCAATCAATATACAGTATCCTATTTAAAATATGAAAAATGGCACCAAGGAAAGTTGAGTCAATCCGAGTTGCAACGCTTTGCAATGCGTTGGTATGGAATAGATGAGTTCAAACTTATTTTAGAGAGTATCGGTTTCACTGATATTACATGTTCTGCTGATTATGTTTACAACAAGCAACCAACTAACGCGGGTCAAGTGATTACTTTTGAAGCCATTCGAAAGCAATAAGGTAGAAAAGCCATTGTCTGTATAAGACAGTGGCTTTTCTAATTACAGAATCAGAAAAGTGATGTGTCACATCATATCTTATTTTTTTACTGGGAAAGTGGGAGGTATATAATGTAACACATCTACATCATTGTCGGGTGACAAGAACATAATCCGATTGCCGACGAAGGCACAAATAATGATAATATTCATGAGATCCTAAGGATCGACAGCCTCGCTACGCTAACGGGCAGGATAACATAATCAAATACAACTATATAACTCCATTATATTTGGTAAAATCTTCGGTTGATGAGGATCAAACAGCTCTAACTCGATTTGGAATAAAAGAGAGATCGAGCCTTTTGCAGTGGCCGAGGAGGAATATAGTTCCAGATACGAAGAAAGGCGGGGTATTGATGTGTTATAACAATGTGTTGACACAAAAGTAATTAGGAGCCATACTATATATATGAACAACAATAATAAAATAATAAATGACATTGACGCTATTCCCTCGCTTGTACAATCCAAGCGTCAGATTGATCGCTATAACCTAGACATAGAGCACAGGCTATACTCGTCGCGTCTAGGCTAATGGCAGCGGGAGCCAAGCTTCACTATGGACAGACGAATAGTTAATAACATTTAATTGAGAAAAAGGAGGGATCCATCGTGAAAATAAGAGCGATAATTACAGGTGTTACGGGGATGGTTGGCGAGGGTGTGTTACATGAATGCCTGCAGCATCCTGATGTGGAACATGTATTAGTAATTAACCGCAAACCATGCGGCGTTTCACATCCCAAATTAACTGAAATCATCCACAAGGATTTTTTTGATTTATCTGCAATCAAGTCTCAATTAAGCAACTATAATGCATGCTACTTTTGTTTGGGTGTAAGCTCTGTTGGTTTGAAGGAGGAGGAGTACTCACGATTATCGTTTGACCTTACTGTGCATATGGCAGAAATGCTCGCAGGCTTGAACCCAGATATGGTGTTCTGCTATGTTTCCGGAATGGGGACGGATAGTACAGAGCTAGGAAAAAGGATGTGGGCAAGAGTGAAGGGCAAGACAGAAAATCACCTCATGCAGCTGCCTTTCAAAAAAGCATACATGTTTCGCCCTGCCTACATCAATCCAATAAAGGGATTAAAAAATACGCATAAATCTTATTATGCATTTATGTGGCTATTTCCTATTCTAAGAAGACTATTTCCAAACGTTACAGTGTCTTTAAAGGAGCTTGGTATTGCAATGATTCATACTGTTACAAAAGGATATGATAAATCTATTCTGGAGAGCAAGGATATCATTAATTTGGCTAAATCCTAACCGGGTACATTTGGCTTATCTTATAATCTAATTCATCTGAGCTCAATAATACAGCTGATTTATCAGGGTAATTATTCTCAATGTGTCGCTCTCCCCAAGCACAAAGTGCTGCAGCAATATGCGTAAGTGAGCGACCATACTCCGTTAGATGAGGATCAAACAGCTCTAACTCGATTTGGATGTCCAATGACACTAAAGTTCCTACATAAGCAGTATCTGTAAAGCCTGATAAATCAGGCTTTTTTATTTTTATGTAGGCAAATTGATGTCACGCTAAAATGCACTAATCTGCCTACATTATGAGATTTTGACATAAATTCACCTACATTGTTGCGGTGCTTTAATTAATGATACTAACAAAGTATCTAAAGTGATTATATATCCGGTAAAGGTAAACACAGTATGTTTAGTAATTATTTAATTTTTATTCTTGAATACTTCTGAAAGAAACCCACAGCTTATGTTGTGAGTTTTTTTATTATTAAAAGAAGAATAAAGATGGTATTCAAGCAATAGAGATAGATGGTGATATTTATTATATGGCAAAGAATGGCATTAAATAGTGTCATATTAGTCTGAAATTTATTTAATACATACCAAGATGGATATGCCAGCATTTAAATGCTAGCTATGCATAAATTTAATTTATTTTAGGAGGATTTGATGAGAAAACTTAAGAAGTCACTTCAGATTTTATCCCTATTGGTGGTAACAGCCGTTGTAGTCCCTGTCTCGCCAATTGGGGCACTAGCCCAAACCTCAGAGGCAGCCATCACACAGCAAAGTAATCTTGTTGTTCAGCGAAATTTTGAAGTAAAAGCCCTTGGAGATATATGGGCGGAAGGCGAGCGAGAGCGTAGACTCATAAATGCTCGAAAAATATATCAGCCGACAGGTTTATATGCACAACCCAATGAACAAATTAAGATTGAAGTTTCAGGTGACAAACCAATTACAGCGGTTATTGGGGTACATCGTCATGATAAAGAATGGGCGCTTTTTTATCCATTACAACCAGGCATAAACACAATTTCCTCACCAAATGGCGGTTTGTTGTCATTTGATAACAGCAACAATGAAGGTAGTATTAATGTAAATGTAGTGAGTGGGGGGAGTCCTGTTCCATTCTTTGTATTAGGCAAGAATACAAATGCGGATTGGCAGGCAATGATGAATGCTTATCCTAATGCACCTTCTGTTGTTCTTCAATCAGAAAGAGCTCTCTTTGTCTTCTATTATGCTACAGCTAAAGATCATATCTTGAATCAAGACCCAATTGCTGTTTTACAGACTTATGATAAGTTTATTACAGCACAGGATCAAATATCTGGACTATCTAATTCTGATTCTGATCCTAGGCATCGGTTAGATAGGCATTTGATTGGCTTTGTTGAATCAGAAAAAACCATGCCAGGAGCATATGCATATGCTTGGTATGATGGGGCAATTATGCCTAAAGAAACTGGAGCAAGTGCCGATGCTTTAAACCTTACAAGAACGGGTTGGGGGCAGTATCATGAGGCAGGTCATTTGAGACAACAAGGGCCTTGGAATTGGGATGGGATGACTGAGGTGAATGTAAATCTATATTCTCTAGCTGCTAAGAAGGTTCTTAAACCTACTGAGCCTGCAAGATCACAAGGCGAGTACTTAGCTGCTTTCACGTTTGTTGATCAGCCAACCAAGAATTTTTCAGACTCTAATTCAAAATTAGAAATGTTGTGGCAACTTAATCTTGCTTTTGGGGATAACTTCTACCCAGAGTTACATCGATTATATCGTGAGATGGCAAATGCTGATCTGCCAACTACAGATGATCAGAAAAAACAGGCATTTATTCTAAACACTTCAAAAGTAGCTCACTATGACTTGACGCCATTCTTTGATAAATGGGGTTTGTCTGCAACAAATGAAACACGAAACAAGATTAATTCATTGAATTTACCTCTTCTAACTGCACCAATTTGGTTTGGGTCAGAGTACAACATCATTAAACCGACTGATGGAATGGATAAGGTAAAAGGTATTGGGGGTATCATTGCAGCAACAACAAATAGCCAAGAGACTTCAAGTAGTAATAATGCCGCAGCATATGCATTTGACGGAAATACAAATAGTATGTGGCACAGTGAATGGAATAAACCAAATCAGTTTCCTTACCATATTACAGCAAAGTATGTAAATCCGCTAACTTTCAACAAGCTGACATATTTACCACGTCAAAGCGAAGAAAATGGTATTATTACAAATTATAAAATCCTAACTAGTCTTGATGGGGTAACATTCACTGAGATTGCAACAGGCACTTGGGTAAAGGACAACACAGAAAAGACAGTAACTTTCACACCTACTCTTGCTAAATATGTTCGACTTGAAGTACCTCAAGGTGGTGGAACAAATGGTTATGCATCTGCAAGTGAGATTAAAATCTTTGAAACCGATCCAGTAACACCACAACCTGTTACAACGTATCTCAGCGATATTGATTGGTTTTCTGCCACAACAGGTTGGGGAACAATCCATAAAGATCTTAGTGTTGAAGGAAATACACTTAAGTTAAATAACAATACCTATACAAAAGGTTTGGGCACACATGCTAACAGTGAAATTGTCTACAAACTGGATGGGCAGTACACATCCTTTGCCGCGCTAGTTGGGGTAGATAATGAGGTAGGTACTGTAGGTTCTGTGGAGTTCCAAGTTGTTGTAGACAATCAAGTTGTATTCTCTAGTGGTGTTATGCATAATGATGTAGAGCCAAAAGAGGTAAACGTTAATCTTTCTGGAAAGAATGAGCTAAAGCTGATTGTAACAGATGGTGGAGATGGTATAAATAGCGATCATGCCGATTGGGTAAATGCTCGTCTTATTAAATAGTATTGTAGATTAAAGTACGTCAAAAAGAGAGGGGTTATTCCCTCTCTTTAGTTTTAGGGTTGATTGACAATATTGATCTCAATAGAGGAAATGGCGGAGCAATTTAAGTTGTTAGGTGATAAAACTCGACTTAAAATTGTCTCACTTTTATCCCAACAACAAATGTACGTTTGTCATTTAGTTGAGCTATTGCAATCGACTCAACCGAATATTAGCCAGCATCTTCGTAAATTAAAGGACGCAGGTTTAGTGGTAGAGGAGCGAAGAGGACAGTGGATTTTTTATTCTTTTTCGATTGAGGGTAAACCTCATTTAAAAGAAGCAATTGAATATTTGCCGAAGGTAGGGGAAGAAGAGCAAGAAAAAATCAACGCGATGATGTGTGAATAAGGAGTGTGGATGCACTAAATAAGTAAGAACTAGGAGAGATTAAGGATGAGTTAACCATTGATGTATTTCCTATGCACCAGGAAACTCTTGTCGGAGCCAGATAGCAGATGGATGGTTGAAAGAGTTAGGTAACGATCAATACGAAGTCAAGAGTGCAGGGTTAGAGGCGCATGGTTTGAATCCAAGAGCGGTTCAAGTGATGAGGGAAGCTGGAATTGATATATCGAACCACACCTCTGATGTGATCGATCCTGAGATTCTCAATCGTGCAGATTATGTCGTAACCCTCTGCGGGCATGCGGATGAGCACTGTCCTGTGATCTCGAATCCTCGAGTGGTGAAATGGCATTGGGGATTTGATGACACCGCGAAAGCCGTTGGAACCGAAGAGGAAATCATGGCTCAGTTCCGTGAGGTGCGCGATACAATCAAAGCCAGAATCGAATATTTCCTAGCAGAAGGAAAATAATCAGCGCTTTGAACCGACCCTTGTGGTCGGTTTTTACTTAGGGCATGAAGGAGTACAGCATGAAAGGCGCAACTGATTTAACCAAAGGTAAGATTATGCCGGCTTTGATGAAACTATCCCTTCCGATCATAGCAACCAACTTCATCTCCACGACTTATGGACTTGTCGATATGATGTGGGTTGGCCGGCTCGGAAGTGGTCCTGTTGCAGCCTAAAAAATGGGTAATCGATAACCTAAGCGAGTATGCAGTATCTAACGATAATCATTCAATTAATTCTCGTGAAGTTGTCGCGGAGGCATTCGCTGAATATAACCATAATCCGCAGCCGCGTGAAGTTGCTCGGAGAATAGGAGAAGCAATCGAGCAGGCTCTCGAAAAATACAGGAAGGGGAAATAAAATTGAATATCAAAAAGCCGGAGTTTATGAAAAGTAAATATTACGTAGGCGGAAGGCTTTCCAAAGATGCTCCGCCTGAGCTTAAAAAAGAGTGTGAAGAATACAAAAAACAGTTTGAGGTTTTAGATGAACCCTTCAAGCCGTTTTTGCTAACTGAGAACGATCTCAAATGAGGTCGTTCTCAGTTAGCAAAAACCTTGTAAATATGCATAAAGATTCACATATAAAAATTACTTTCGAAATTCAGGTTAATGAATTGTTGCAAAATTGTTTTGAACATGCTTTTCAAGATTGTGAGCATGGACACATCGTTATTTCTATGAGTTCCAACAACGGCTTTTGCACGATTGGAGTAATAGATGATGGCAAAGGATTCAACTTTGAAGAATATTCACAAAAAAGATTAGATTTATCTATTGTAAATAGCTATGTAGAGGATAAACTAAAAGGGAGCATGCAATTTGAATCTACAGCGTGTGGAACAACAGTTTCATTCACGTTTAAAATGAATAGAGGACTACAAAGGCGTAGTCTTACTAAAGCAAAGTGGCTTAAGGTTATAGAATTCCTACTTGATAGGAAGCGGTATAACTTTAGGCCTCTTTGTGTTTATTCTCTGGTATGGGAGATGAGGAAATGGCAGAAGAATCCAGAGTATGGCGTCATCGTTTTCCGTTCCGCGTATTTTGATTACGGAGAAAGAAGTCATATACCGTAGTGAAATTTGTTTCACACCTCCTTTTAGCCGAGAACAGAATCGATGTTCAAAAGTGTATCACAGCTGTAATGGTTGCTATGCTCATTGCAAGTAAAATGGTTCCAAAAAACTGCACCTAAGAAGTAGAGGAGGATACCCATGAGTATCGATGAAAAGATGATTGAAGAGATGGTTCGTAAAATCATCATGGAAAAAGTAGGGGCTGATGCTCTTGAACAGAACGTTCATAGAGGTCCTGGAGGGATTACTTCTGTTAAAGTGCCAAATATGAAAGTAACAGAAGAGGATCGTCTCGATACAGGCAACCCTAATGATATCGTCTATTGTAAAGATCTTTTTTCGCTAAAGGAAAGTCCAAGACTTGGCTGCGGTATCATGGAGATGAAAGAAACAACCTTTGACTGGACACTTAACTATGATGAAATTGATTATGTGATTGAGGGACATCTGGATGTTATCATTGATGGTACAAAGGTGTCAGCTGGTCCAGGAGAAGTGATCCTGATTCCAAAAGGAAGTAAGATTCAATTTTCTGTGCCAGAATATGCACGATTTATCTATGTAACATATCCGGCTAACTGGGCAGAACAAGCGTAACATACTAATTTCTACTCGCCGGAGGAAAAGCGGTTTATATCGGAGGATACGTATGAAGGGGAACTGACAAACCCGCTGAGTTTGAATCGGTATACGTATGTGCAGAATAATCCGCTGAAATATATTGATCCAAGTGGACATGCAGAATGTGGAGGGGCTACGAACTGCAATCCGAAACCCAAACCGCCGCAACAGTAATGTACGGTATACTCCAGGCTCCATGGTTTCAGAACCGGGGCTTTAGCAATGCCCAGGTACCAATTTTGAGCGGACAAGCTGCCAGAATAATTCTCGATCGCGGGCAGGATCTCTTGATACAACTAAAGGTTTATCCTTGTATTCGGGATGGGCAGCCTTCTCGACAGTCAGCAAGCCACTTAGAGTATCGGAAAAAAGCAACCTGAATGATTATTACTCCGTAATAATGGAAAACTAGTTGCTAAAGAGCTGTGGAATTAGACCAAATACAAAACAATTGATTCTTGACTATGGGGTTACTATAAAAAAAGATTATACGAAGGTGTCGGGTGACAAGAACATACATACATAAAAGTCGCGTAGTTGCGGCTTTTTTTGTTTTAACGATATATGTTCTTGTCAAAAAGCAATGACAAGAACATGTATCCTTTGCCGATTGAGGACAAGAACATATATTGTTCTACGTAAATGTGAACGGTTATCAATTAGATCTTAATTTCGTGCACTTTTCTTGAGCCATACCTGAACAGACAGGGTAACTATCTCATGAATAAATGATACAGACTAAGCAGTGGCGTTAAGCTAACGGGCAGTATAGTTACACAGGACGTTTGAATAACGTGTAATTCAAATGGGACATGCTAGAAAGGGTTCTACATATCTGATTGAAAGTCTAGCTTTGTAAAAAAGATTGATCGTTTATATTAAAGATTGATTATTTGTAATAAAGTTTGATAAAAATCACCTCTCTAATTATTCTTTGAGGTGATTTTTACTTTGGTTTAAATCATGAAATAAGAGTATTTTATTGATTATAGAAACAAGCTATCCTATCCACCCAACATTTGCTCCATTCCTTGGTGGTACTACACTGGAGTTCAAATACTATCACATATTGATGTGGTCGTTACGGTAATTCCATATGTCGGTCCTCATCTTGATGTAGGTAAGGATAGAATAAAATTTCAAATTAATAATATGGGACAGGTTGTTGTTGATAGTGAAGTAATGGCATTAAGCTCCCATGAAAATAAATATGCAGTTACTGTGAAAAAGGCAAAAGTAAATAAGACGCAGCTGATTGCAAAGGCTAATGTGTAATATTTTGGATTGAGGAAAACACCAGAGATTGACGTATCAGGTGAGGATAGTGCATATTCAACAAAAATGTTTTGAAACATAATTAAAGATTTGTCGTGCACATCGTCAAGAGGATATGAACAAAGTCCGAGGTAACGGATTGATTGTTCAATCGCGCGCGAAAATTGTACGAGTTGGTAGGCATCGAGAGAAGAGGTTGGGGGGGGGAGGGGAGTAGTAATATAAGAAGAGGCATCGCGTAATAAAATTGAAATTACGTAATGCCTCTTTAATTTTGCTGTTAATCGGTTGTATTTATTATGTTCTGAGCTCTGCTGAAATAACCAGGCTTGACCTCTCCAGCTGTCGATAATCCTATTCCTTTTGCAGTATTTGAGCCAGAAACTCTTCATAAATAACATCCTTTTGATATTGCTCAATTGTTCTGGTTCGATTGGAGATACTTGTCGTTGCGCGATATCATTTGATGATAACGATAAACACTTGATTCCGACATTCCCATTATATCAGCAACTTCATTTATTTTACCTTTAATTTCAAATACCCCGTATTCTTTTAATTTAGAAATAGCAAGTCTCTTTTGTTCAGGTGATAATTGAGCACCGGATTCTAATATATCTTTATCTATTACTGAATAAATGATATTACGAATATTACCGGTAAGTTTTTCAACAGGTTGTTCCTGATCAGTTTCCTTTTCGATAACTTCTATATCTAAGCTTAGATTGGCCAATTTTAATATATCCTTTGCGACTTTCCTATAGACATCCGCATCAAAATTTATACATAAAAGACCTTGCAATTGACCTTCACGATCTTTTATAAATAAAGTTGATGAACGATATTTTTTACCTCTTGGTCCTTCTCCAACATAATCTAAAACATAATCCTTATCTAAATATACTTTTTCGTTGATTAATTTTTTTGCATAGTTAGTTAATGGGGCATTTAAAGATCTTTCACTTAAGTCTCCATTGACTATGTGACCGATATGAAAACCTTCATTAGGATTTAAAACATGTAAAACAAATTCATAATTAGATCCCAAAACTCCCCCGAAATAATTCATTATATTTTGATAGTGTCGAAATAGTTCATTATCCAATTAAGTATTCCTCCTTATAAGAGCAATCAGTTATTCCTGAATTTTTCATTCACTATGAAATTGCTCGCTTCGGTTTGACCATTACGGATCCATAAAAGACGCGCTTTCCTTCACGTTCTTGGATGCATTCTTCTTTTTTTTAGCTATAGCCAATTCAAAATAGATAGATAACCTATTATAACAAGGTTTTTGGAACTTTACAGGGAGAAAAATTAAATGTATCGTCACGGATTCAGGTTATTTATAATACTGAAATTATAAAAGACTTTGGTAACACCCAAATATTGCAATAATAAACTTCTATAAAAATAATTTATTATTATTTTTTTGACATCATGATCACTTATGTAGTATTCTATATATGTAGTAATAAAAAATAGTTACTGTAATAAATTATTCTAAATTGGTTAAGAAGGATCAGATTAAAATGATCGTTGTTTTGATAGCATTGATTGCAACGAGTATTATTGCAACGAGTATTATTGCAACGATAATTTATCCAAGAGAACAATTAGTACTAAGAAAGGGGTTCGATTCCTACTGTTACTCTTGAAAGCCCTTACATGATAGGCGCTATTATTCCTTTAGTTGGAATGACACCGGAAAATGAAATTAGGTAATAACTGTTAGGTACAGTTTCTGTTGCTATTGAACCTCTTACTCAAGCTGACATTATCGTAGTCCGGTCTCTTATTTAGATTGGTAATTCTAGTAACTAGTATGGCAACTATGGGGAGGAAACTTATATGAACATGAAGGTAGTACCTATTAAAGAAAAAAAGGTTGTTAATTACAAAAGTTGTTTTGATGTGATTGGACCGGTTATGATCGGCCCCTCCAGTTCACATACTGCAGGTGCCTTAGCTATTGGAACAGTTGCCAATAAATTATTTCAAGGTCTTCCAAAAAAAGTTGTGGTAAGGTATTATGAATCATTTGCTGAAACCCATAAAGGACACGGAACTGATTTTGCAATTATTTCCGGTATATTAGGATTTGCTACCGATGATAGTAGAGTGCCCGGTGCTATTGAAATAGCAGAATCTAAAGGAATTGACATTACCTTTTTAGAAGAAGCAGGTGATAGTCCTACCGGTCATCCGAATACTGCAGATATTTATCTGGAGGATGAAAATCGAAGTATTAGAACAATGGGTATTTCAGTCGGTGGCGGATTAATTGAAATCAAACATATAGAAATTGACGGGTTTAGCTTAAATCTTCAAGGGCCATTGCCGGTTATTATAGCGATTTCCGAAAGAGATGACCTTGAATTTATATTACGCAGGATCTTTAAACAATATAATGTGAAAATTAACAATTTTAATAGTTTGGAAAAGTCAGGAAAATATTTATATGAATTTGATTTGGATTCTCAATTACCTAGTGATGTTCAGAAGAAATTGAGGACTTTTAGCAGTACAGCTAATATCATTATTTTTTAATTAGATTAGGGGTGAAACATTTTATGTACATGACTATAAAGGAAATTATCGATGCGGCTAATCAAAAACAAAAGCCAATTTATGAATTAGCAATTGAGCAGGAAATCGAGCAAACTAAAACTTCTTATGAAAAAATTTGGAGTAAAATGGAAAAAAATTTAGTGACTATGGAAAATTCTGCTAAGAAAAGTACTGAGGGCAACGGAGTATTTTCTCCGACCGGTTTATCCGGAGGGGACGCTGTTAAAATAAAACAATATCGTGAAAGTGGGAAAACCCTTTCTGGAGATTTGATGATGTTCGGGGTCCAAAACGCTATGGGAGTTAATGAAGTAAATGCATCGATGGGGGTTATTTGTGCAACTCCAACAGCAGGCGCAAGTGGGACGATCCCGGGAGTACTGTTTAGTATTCAAGATAGATTACAGTTAAGTCATGAAGAAAAGATCCATTTTCTATTCACTTCAGCTCTATTTGGAATGATAGTTGCAAATAACGCTTGTATTTCCGGAGCCTTCGGAGGATGTCAAGCTGAAGTAGGTAGTGCCTCAGCAATGGCTGCAGCAGCAGCAGTAGAAGCTGCCGGAGGAACACCTCAGCAATCTTCTGAAGCTTTCTCAACTGCACTACAAAACTTACTCGGTTTAGTTTGTGATCCGGTTGCAGGTTTGGTAGAAATTCCTTGTGTAAAGAGAAATGCTATTGGAATGGCTAATGCCTTAGTAGCAGCGGACATTGCATTAGCGGGCGTAATCAACATCATCAATGCTGACGAAGTAATTGAAGCGATGTTTATAGTAGGAAGACAGATGCCTCGCGAATTAAGAGAGACAGGTTTAGGCGGAGTTGCAGCCACACCCACAGGAATTGCTATTAAAAACAAAATTTTTGGAGAAAAGGTTACTAGAAAAGAAAGATAAAAACTAGACAGAGCTATCCCGTGTAAGGTGTAGGGTCTTAGAATTATTTTTGTGTCAATAAAAGTGGTTTTGAAACAGTATACAGGGAGGAATTATAATATGAATGGGAATACAGCGGAAAAACTAGAATTTACAGCGGAAAATACTACAGTAAATAATGAAAAACATCTAAATCCCAAAAAATGGCATAAACAAGATACCACCTGGGCATTGAGCCTTTTTGGAACTGCAATTGGAGCAGGCGTACTTTTTTTACCTATTAATGCGGGAGCAGGAGGTTTATTATCATTATTGTTAATTACAATACTTGCATTTCCTGTCATGTATTACTCGCATAGGGCGATGGCTAAAATGATATGCGCTTCCGATTCTGCTGAAGAGGGGATTACAGGTACGATAAGAAAGTATTTCGGTAATAAGGCAAGTGTAATTTTTAACATAGTATATTTCTTCTCAATTTATACTATCGTGCTGATGTATTCGGTTGCACTAACAAATACTGCAAGTAGTTTTATCGTGAATCAATTGCACATGAATGAGCCACCAAGAGCCATTTTATCGCTTGTATTAGTACTCGGTCTTATAGCTATACTGAATTTTGGTCAAGATATTACTGTAAAGGTAATGAGCATGCTAGTTTATCCTTTCATAGCTTCGCTGCTTTTTATCTCAATATCTTTAATTCCAAATTGGAATACGTCGATGCTTAGTTTTTCAAGTATTACTACTGCTTCAACAGGAGTAGGAGGATACTTCAGTATGATATGGTTGATTTTGCCAATCATAGTATTCTCGTTTAATCATTCTCCTATGATATCGTCATTTGTTGTGAAACAGAAACAAACTTATGGAATAGCTGCTGACGCCAAATGTGCTCAAATACAAAAATTTTGTTATATAATGACATTCGGTGTAGTTATGTTCTTTGTTTGGAGCAGTGTCTTGTGTTTGACTCCAAATGATCTTGCAATGGCAAAAGAACAGAATTTATCAATACTTTCATATCTTGCCAATCGGCTTGATTCGCCTGTAATCGCTATTGCAGCTCCTATTATTGCGTTTGTGGCCGTAACAAAGTCCTTTCTTGGCCATTATGTAGGAGTATACGAGGTAATGCGTGACATGGTTATCTCGTCTGGTAAAGCGCGCGGAAAAGACCTAAAAGAAAAAACAGTTAAGAGAGGTATCCTTGTTTTTGTAGTATTAACATGCTGGTATACTGCTTATGCAAATCCAAGCATTCTTGGAATTATCGATACTCTCAGCGGACCTTTAGTTGCTGCTATTTTATGTGTTTTACCAATGTATGCGATCCGTAAAGTTCCTGTATTAGCTAAATACAGAGGAAAACCTAGCAATGTATTTGTCATTGTTGTGGGCGTTCTCACTGTCCTAGCAAGTTTGAAATCATTCTTCTAATTAAATAATTAAATCTATAACTTTTGAGCTTGTCAGGTGACTTGTCATTGGCATCTGATCAAGCTCTCTTTTATTGATTAGTCGATTCCTTCTTATATTACGAAGTATGGTGTGATAAAAGTTCTTGATTATTTATCTGCGGTGGAATAATCTTTTTGCAACAGCATCGATTAGCTTAAAGGAGTGACAACATGTCTTTTACAAATTTGCAGGAATTATTGGGAATGGCAGAGCGGGAGAATATAACTATTGCAGAATTAATGATAAAAACAGAAGAGGTACAGAAAGGTTTATCGAGAGAGACGATTATTGAAAAAATGTCAGAACAATTTACGGTTATGGAGGAGGCTGTTCGCAGAGGAACTGAGAGTCCGGTAATGTCTCGTACTGGTTTAACTGGGGGAGATGGAAACCGTCTTTATGAGTATACTAAAAGTGGGAACTCCTTTGTCAATTCTACAACCTTACAGGCCGCAGCCAATGCACTTGCAGTATCAGAGGTTAATGCGGCAATGGGGAGAATTGTAGCGACACCAACAGCCGGTTCGGCTGGGGTTTTGCCAGCTGTACTCGTTCATGCTCTAGACAGCGGAAGATTTACCCGTGACCAAGTTGTACAGTCGACTTTTACTGCTGCTGCACTTGGCTTAGTGATTGCCAATAAAGCTTCGATATTAGAGGTTGAAGCCGGCTGCCAGGCTGGAATTGGGTCAGCCACTGCAATGGCTGCAGGTACATTAGTAGAACTTGCTGGCGGAACACCAAAGCAGGTGGGAAATGCGGTTGGGATTGCGTTAAAAAATTCATTGGGATTGGTTTGTGATTCTGTTGCCGGGCTGGTGGGAATTCCGTGCATCTATCGCAACGGTTTACATGCCATTACCGCTCTAGCTGCGGCAGATATGGTGTTAGCTGGGGTGAGTAGCATGATTCCTCCGGATGAAGTCATTCAAATAATGCATGAGGTCGGACAGCAAATGCCCGAATCGTTAAGAGAAACGGGAATGGGAGGTTTGGCTGGAACTCCAGCAGGGCAACAAATAAAAGAGAAGATTCTAGGGGGCAAATCTAATGCCAGTGGGCCGGTTAAATACCAAAGAGCTTATGAGATCATTGGTCCTGTAATGGTGGAACCTTCGAGTTCTCATACAGCCGGGGCTGTTCGGATTGGTAATATTGCTTACCAGCTTTTAAACGAAAAACCTCTATTTGCAAAGTTCACCCTGATGGGCTCTTTTGCTGAAACTTACCAGGGACACGGGACAGATTTAGCTCTCTTAGCAGGTGTTCTCGGGTTAACAATGATGGATGATGACATTCCGAATGCGAAAGAATTAGCCGAAAAAAATGGATTAAAGTATGAATTTACAAAACGAGTTCTTGGAAGCTACAATCCGAACACCGTTTTGATTGAATTAGAGGGAGAATCGCATAAGATAAAGGTATTAGCAAGCTCTTTAGGTGGGGGTAAAGTGGAAGTCCAAGAATTTGATGGTTATCCGTTAAAATTTAGCGGTGAACGGCCAACCCTAGTGATCCGCCATACTGATCGAAATGGAGTCATTGCAGATCTATCATGGATAATTCAGGAAAAAGGATGCAACATCGCCCGCATGGGAAATGAACGTTCAAAAATCAATGGTCCTGCGATTACGGTTTGCGAAGTTGATAATACCGTTGACGAGAGTCTCTTAGCTATGCTAAAAAGAGAGATTCCGATTATAGATGAGATTCTTCTGGTTCAAACTGTGTAAGCGAATAACTTAGACAAGAGGCTGCCCAAAAAGTCGGTGAAAGCTGACTTTTTGGAGCCTTTTTTATATTTTTTGCGTGCCCAGCAAGCCGTTAATTGCTAGTTGGTGAAAGTCCAACCCGAGTAAGTAGCGAGACGCGACATATGTACAAAATACTATATAATATAGAATCACTAAATCTATTGACTAAGGTATTATTTTCCTGCTATTCTACGAAATGTGACACATTTTGGGAGGACACAATTTTTATAGCAGAAAAGTATGCCTTATTTTTATTGTTTTTAAATGGAGGAGTTTACTACGTTTTATCACGTTTTTTGTCCAAAGGATGTCGAGAGCAAATATCAATTGCTAGTGTTTGATGATGATAACGAGCCATTCCTTCCATTGATTTATTTTTATCATGAACATGTAAATAGAATTAGTGAAAGTTCCGTTATTGCTTACTTACATACATTAGAACCTTTCTTCTATTGGATGAAACATAATAGTCGTTCCAAAGGAAGAGTTGTTGCGTGGAGTGACAATCTGAATGATGTTCAAGAAGCAGTAAGGCAATATCTGATTCAAGTTATGCATTGTAAGGTACGTGGGCGTGATAATCATGAGGGCATTTATCTAACGAATAAGAGTTCGAAGTCAGTGCAGTTGTTCTTATCAGCACTTAAGAACTTCTACAAGACAATGAATCGAATGGGAATGTATGCACAAGGGAATCCGTTAACCGATTTAGAGTTTGAAAATAACTTATCAGATAGGCAAGGGGTCCGACCAAACAAAACAAGAGTGTTTCAAGCAGCTGGAACAGAGGAGTCGATGGAATATCGCAATCAAACGGACTCTTACTTTAAAATTATAAATGAAGAGTGGATACCTGAAATCATCGGCGATAGTGATTTACCGTATCGGATATACCGTGCTGGTCAGTCCCAGAATTGGTGTTTGAGAGACGAAGTCATAACAAGGTTCATGTTTGAAACGGGGGCAAGAATCTCTGAAATATTAGAATTAACGATGGGTGATTATCGTTCACGATCCGACCAACATGAATTTGCTGCAACTAATAAAGGCAGCTATAAACGAAGAATTAAGACGTTGAAGCTGCTCATTCGATATGTAAACGCAGAGTTGCTTGATTTATTCTTACCGATATTGCACGCTGATTTTAAGATATCAGAAACATATTGTCACCAAGAGAAAAAAGATAAGATCGCTTGTGATATTACAATCATTAATGGTCGCAACGACCACAGTGCTATAATGTATGACATGTGCGAGTGGAGATATTATGCAGGTGGGGCAGCGACTTTTCATACGGTAGATGGTGGACACTTTTTTATTACAGAGAATTATGGACCTGTTGTGGATATTATCAAGCAAACATTGACAATATCGGATAAAATTCTAGAAAGGCAATGATAGATCGTTTTATTGTGAACTAATCTTCATTTATCTTAATTGGAAAAGAGGTTTTGAATCAATGAATAGCAATATTATTTGGGGGATAGTATTATTAGCGCTGAGTTTGTTTCTTAAGCCATTATTGGCGATTGTGGGGCTGAATGAAAGGTTGTTCGGATTGCACTGGCAAGGTGAAACTGTGTTTTCATTGAGTCCATTCTTAGTTCGGATTATTCTAGCAGTAATTGGGATTATCATGCTTATCATCGGCGGTATGCAAGTTGCAAAGCAGAAGAATAAATAATTGAAAGGATAGAGAGCACAACAATTGATCTTGCTACAATATTGAACATTTATAACCAAGGTATTGAAGACCGCAAAAAATTATTATAATCCCCAAACGGGGATTTTTTAATGTTCGTAGAACAAAAGGAGCCAGTGAGGCTCCTTTTGTTTGTAATTATCACGATTTACGAAATGTGACACATCTCGAAAACAACAAAGACGTATTTTGATAATATTAATGAAGAAGCAAGAGAACACTGACATATGTATAAAATACTATGTAAATACAATTGTATATTTTAATTGACTAAATGTTTAATTATTAGTATCTTCATTTGATGTTAGACATTAAAGATGGAGCACTCTTTGGACTTAATAGAATGCTTCTATTTTTTGTGAAACTTAACGGGTAAGGATGCTGCTTATGGGCAAATTTTTTCATGCATATTGTCCTGCTGACTTTGATAGCAAATACAAATTAATAGTCTTTGATGACGAAAAGAAGCCTTTCATTCCGTTAACAGAATACTATCATGATCAAGTGAAAAGAATAGGGGAGTCTTCTGTAATCTCCTATCTAAATACGTTGGAACCATTCTTTAACTGGTTTAAACACAATGGATCTTATCAAAGAAGAAGTGTTGTATGGAACGATGAACCAGATGCTATTAAAGAAGTCGTAAGGCAATATTTAGTTACACAGATGATGTGTAAAGTACGAGGTAGAGAGCAGCATGAAGGAATATATTTGACAGGTAAGAGTCCTAAAACGGTCAAGTTGTTCCTTTCATCGATTAAAAGCTTTTATCGTTCAATGATTCGTTTAAAGATGTATGAATATTCTAATCCACTTGCTGATTCAGCATTTGATTATCAAGTAAATGACATTAAGGGTGTCAGACAGAATAGACCTAAGATGCCGAAGGATGCTGGAACAGAAGAACCAGTTGTATACCGTAGACAAACGGATTCTTATTTCAAAATTATTAACGAGAAATGGGTTCCTGAGATTATTGGTGATTGGGACTTACCTTATCGAATCTATCAAGCTGGTAGTAATATTCACTGGTCATTGCGAGATGAAGTAATCATAAGATTTCTATTCGAAACAGGTGCAAGAATTTCGGAGATTCTTGAGTTGACACTGGGTGATTATCGGAAACGATCGAATATCCATGAGTTGGCTGCCTCAAATAAAGGAAGTTATAAGCGGCGTGTAAAGTTCATTCGTATATCTTCAGATACGCTAAAACTGCTGATTAAATACGTCAACACGGAGCGGTATGAGCATGCTTCCTCGCCAGCCACATTTAATGAACTAGATGATCAAGCTCCATTATTTATTACGATCAAAGGGGATTCCTATAAATATTCTGCGTTTTATTCAAATTGGAACAAAATCATTAATAATGCTGGAATTAAATTAAATCCCCATAAAGCTCGACACTGGTTTGTAACTTCAATGTTACGGAGCATCTATGATGAATCGGAATCACTACCCCAAATTGAAGACAAGAAAAAACAGCTCGTTGAGTATATGAAATGGCGAGATCCCGATACGCTTTCTGTGTATGAGCATTATTATGATGAACAGAAATTCAGAGACTTACATGAGCAAATGCAAGAAAACTATTTGAAACGAGAACAAGAATTTTTCAACACCAAGAGATCATTAAATAGCGATAATAAAATGAAGAAAGATACTTCATTACATCTTAATGAGCCTCAAACACCAGAGGATTGGTTGCTTGATTTTTATGAGGGGATGGAAGATTAATGATTAATTATTCGGACATTGTAAATAAGCTTGAAGATAAACTGTGGGTCAAATTACTTTATAATCGTTTGCCTGACGATTTGTTATTTCTAAGCGACCCAAACGGTTTGTTCTACTGGGATAAGGTTGACGAAAAAAATCTGAAGTATTTTTATCGACAATGTCTGGATGTGCCTTGGACAAATCAGTTTGCCCTCGCACTTATATGTTTGACAGATCGAAGCTTAACCCCTCAGTCAATAATGAATATTGTAAGTGTGCTAAATGCAAGGTTCAGAAATATTTTTGATTATTATAGACTTACTCATATAGATCAGTTACAAGCCAGCCACATCCAAGATTACGTAGTTGGTTTAATACTTTCTGAACATACCGATCGTCAACGTCAGTCAATAGTGACAGGCTATAATACTTTTCAGTTCAACTTAAAAAAATGGATTGGTACACAGTTCAGTGTCGAACAACAGAAGTCATTGTATACGTATGTTTTAAAAGACATTCCGTTTGACAATCGAGATTTCAATGTGAGAACCAGAGCAATCACTAATGCAAAAACGAAGCGGAAAGAAGATACTTCGGCGATAACACCTCTGCTGCCCGAAATAAGAGCTGAAGGTCATTTCAGATGGAATCAGATCAAACGACTTAGAAAAGCCGTTAAACGAGCCGTCAGACAAATTAAGAGCGAGAATCTAAGTTTTCCAGTTGAGTTTTCATACGATGAATCAGAATATGCAAACGAGAGATGGTTCTTTACGATATGGGATTATGAAAGTTTTGATCTGGAGTATGAGGGAAAGGCGAAGCATCATAAATTATATAATGATGAAAGCGAATTTGTCTTTTTGGAGTTTACTAAAGCTGAAAGATTAGATGATCATACCGAGGGCGACGGACCTTGGTTCATTGATATATTGCGTTATCGTTTGCTGGGTAAATGGGAAGGAAATCACTATTCTTCTGATCAAAAAAAGGAAGTTCAAGACTATCTTACCCATTGGGGATACGATGTTGATTCAGAAGGAAAAAAAGCAACGCCATTCTTCTCGCGAAATCCTGGTTTATTAACTCAAGGATTTCAAGTAACCAGAAGACAACGATTCTCAAAAAGTATATTGATTAACTTGGAACCGTTCTATATAGCCAGTATGTTTGCCCGATTTTCTCTAGATATAATTACCTCATCGGGGGCACGTATTAACGAGTTGTTGCAAATAAGTTATGACAAAGATTGTTGTGTAATCACGACGGATTCAAACATACAACCTCCTCGAAAAAACTTTATTTATCGATTGATCCCAAAGGGAAGAGAGGAAGTTGAAAATTACTATGTTCCCGAAGACCTATATAAGTTTATGACCGAAATAATCAAAGAATTAAAGGAATCCTATAGCAGTGATAGCCTGCCTAGCGTTGAATACGATGTTGAGAGTAGAAAACATTTAATGACAGTAAAAAAATATATCTTTCAATATGAAAATCGCCATATCAATGCAGCTACATTAAATGCCATATTGAGGTTTTTGCTTCACGGTATCATCATCCAAGCTTCTGACGGTAGGCAAGTGATTGTAAAGTCGCATTTACTGAGACATGCCTTTGCTACACATGCTGCTCAGAATGAAAAATTACCACTTGATATAGTTAAGGAGTTGCTACACCAAAAAGATATAGCCGTTACAGAACCAATTGAGAGTGTAGCCTCAATTAGATCTCCTTTTTGCTATTTAATACTATTGTTGATGCTGCAAAATATATTGGGGATATGGATTTTTGGAGAAGCATATGAGGTAACGAGGGGGAATTAGGCCACATGTTGCAGTACAAAATCAAATTTGGCTTAAAAGTCAATTTGGATTGTTTCAAGAGTCGCCGCTGAATGAACACGGAGCCGATTAATGGCTCCTTTTCTGAGCTATTGACTTGGCGCTGTTAAGCTAACGGGCAGGATAGTTTAAACGCTTCGCGAATAACTCCAAGTATGGAATTAATTGCGAAGTTCGCAAATTAATCGATATACACAATTACACAAACACCTGAAACCATTTCTAAACATAATCGTAGCATATTGTAAATAAATTGCATTGAGGTGAAGTATGAAAGCTTTTGATTACTTAAGAAGAGCCTATTATAAGCTTAGTTATTATTATCAGAAATTTCAATTTATTGTAATGTCTTTTGTAGTTGCTGGAATAGTTGATTATTTTTTTATTTACGAGATTTTCGTTTCATTATCAGCATTAGCACCTGTTTTTATTTTAGAAATTGCTCCAGTCATTATTATCATTTTATCAATAATTATTATTCGAGGAATCGTTAAATTTATAAAGAAGATGAAAGAAAACAAACACTTACTATTTTTATTCTAACAAGAAATTATCATATCAAGAAGCTTTGACCGTATTTCAAGGAGTGTTAAACTTCGTATAACACCATATTTACGCTTCTGTTCATTGGATTCTCCCATAGCATTTCGAGGATTTAAGTCAGTTTTTCATTAAGCTAACGGGACACGATAGTGCAAATAACCAGGGAGCAAACCGTTATGGGCAGCTGCTCCCTTTCGCATTGAAGTAACGGGCAGTTTTGCATAAATACTAATTTTTTTATTAATATTTAAATATACCAATTTTTGTTCATATCTACTAAAACTCCGGAAGGAGAGTTCGAATGATGAAAAGTCGATGGATAATGGGAGTTGTGCTATCTTCGTGTCTGCTGCTAGCCTCCTGCGACGACAACAAAGCACCGGCAGAGACGCAGAACATAGCAGGGGCGCTGAATACATCTGAGCCAACGGCGGCAATGGACTCGCCTTCGAGCAAGGCTTTAATCACCTACGAAGTAACCCGGAATTATGCAAAGGAGAAGGCAGATCTCCTCACGAAAGCTTACGATACGAACAGCGTGCAATACGCCCTTATTGATCAAGGGAAGATCGACCTCGATAAGCCGGTCGTCCAGTATATACCCGAGTTTGCGATGAAGGACGAACGCTACAAACAGATTACGCCGCGCATGCTGCTGAATCACTCTTCCGGTTTGAATGGATCGTCGCAGACGAACGCCTTTTTATTTGAAGATAACGATACGTACGCCCACGATACACTGCTGAAGGAACTGGCCGATCAGACCTTGAAGGCGAACCCGGGCGCTTTTTCGGTTTACTGCAATGACGGATTTACGCTAGCCGAGATTGTGGCCGAGCGAGTTAGTGGCATGAACTTTACCTCTTTTATCCATCGATATATTACGGAACCTCTGGGTATGACCAATACAAAGACGCCACTTGATTCTCTGGACACAGCGAAGATGGCGGGACTCTATTATCCTACCTATGCAGGACAACTTCCCAACGAGACGCTCAACGCAATCGGATCGGGAGGCATTTATTCCACGGCGGAAGATTTAACTCGATTCTCGCAAGTTTTCACGGGGGAAGCGGAAGAAGTCTTGTCCGGTAAATCGGCTGCGGCCATGGCGCAAGACGAGTATAAGACGCCGTTGTGGCCTGACGATGCGGACAACTCATTCGAATACGGTCTTGGCTGGGACAGCGTCAATCTGTATCCCTTCAGCGAATATGGGATAAAGGCGCTGACCAAAGGCGGGGACACGGTTCTCTATCACGCATGTATTCAGGAATCTATGGCTCATCACGTACAACGGCAAATATAGATATTACCGAAGGTGGCGTCATGTCCATCACTTCGGAGCAATCGCCAGTTAATCCAGACGAGATCTACTATTATTCGGCAGACGGCACGTTCCGGAGTGCGGATGGGAATAGGATGATCAGCTTCGTGACTGAGGAGAACGGACGCACCTACTTATGGCTTCGTCGATACCATTCTTTCCCGGGTCTTGGGCAGATAGCTATATCAATGTACAGCGCCGAGAAGCTCCAGCCCCAAGATCTTCCGGCAGGGACAATAGAGGCATGGATTAAGCGCGATGGAAAGAAGTATTATCTGCTGAATGAGAAGTACACGTCGATTTCTTATTTGACGTCGATAACCATCCACTTGAATGTGTCGAAACAATTTCCAGGGTACGTGTTGGATAAGCGAATAACCGGCCCGAATTCAGCCATCTCCGAATTGCAAATTCCGGGAATAAACGGGCGGGATCTCTCAAGTTATACGTTCTTTACACAGGAAGGCGTTGAGTACTTGAATCTTGGTGGGATCATCTTAGTGAACGAGGACGCCGTGAAGCCTTTTAACTTCGCTAAAAAATCAATCGTTACGATTCCGCCCGACGGATACGCGCAATGGTATACGATAAGCGACAAAGACGGGAGTAAGGCCATTAAGGTGAACATGCCCTCGAACGCTTCCTTCGCCGTTTATGATGCAATGGGATCATGCACCTACTTTAGTATCATCGGAGGCAAGGAACAGGTTGAACTACCCGCGGGAGGATCTATTGTTTTTGCCGGAGATGCCGGCACGAAGTTCGAGATTTCAGCGCAATAACGTCGCAATAGGCATTTCATAACAGGCCAAGATATAGTCCTGCGTATAAGAAAGAAGATTCCTCAAGAAAAGTTGGATGAACTAAAAACATCCATAAAAAGTGCCTTGATTCATTCCAATAGGTGAACATTCAACTAACGGGACACTATAGCTTAATGATAAAACAACGGTAGCCGACCAGAACGATAAGCTGCCGCCGTTTACACTAACTGGTAGGGCAATTGAAACGTTAATTGACCAGAACTCGTAATTAAAAAACATACTGAGTGAAGGGTGGGGTAATCATGTATGAGTACAAATATGTAGAGACTTCGTTAGGTGGATTTTTCTCATCCGCAACACATAGAGACACAATAGATGAGCATGCGAGACGGTTGGAGATTAGTGCAGGTTTTGCCGACTCATTACTGTCCAGTGACACTAAAGTGCCTACATAAGCAGTATCAGCAAAGCCTGCCGAATCAGGCTTTTTTATTTTTATGTTGGCAAATTGATGTCACGCCAAAATGCACTAATCTGCCCACATTGTGGGATTTTGACATAAGGTTACCTACATTGTGGCGGTACTTTCGCAAAATGATCCTAACGTCTATAATTCAGTGATTTATTAGACAGAGAAACAATATAACTGGAGCTACAAGTTAAGACCTCGAGATGAGTTTCAATTAGTTATATTGACAAAGAAAAGTTCTCAAACAATAAAACATTTTTTAGCGGCAATAAAATCCTTCTATAAGACGACGCTACGATTAAAGATATTGCAAGCGAAGCCGATATCACTTCGGGACTTGTTCATTATTATTTTAAAAATAAAGAAGAACTGTTACTTTCCGTACAGAATGAAATCCAAAAGCATTACCAAAGTCAATATGACGGACAGCCGGATGACGGTGTAAACTTCGAATCAGTTCTACTTGAAATCAAATCCAGAGCGGTAGACAATCCCGACTGGTATCGTTGGCGATATGAGATTTTTTCTCTAGGGATAAAAAGCGAAAGCGGGCATCTTGAACAGCACGTAGCGTCTATTCTCAAGAGTGGGAGAGATAGTCTTTCCATGCCGTTGCAGCACTTTGTTGGCGATTCCCAAAAGGCCTCTGCGCTTGCCGGTATACTATTAGCTTGCTTCGACGGACTAGCGCTTCAGAAAATTGTCGACGATGAATTTGATATTGACCAATCGTATAGATTATTGATCGAGCTTCTTGAGCTATATATAAGTAAATCCCATTCTGTTTAAGTTAATACATTTTCACTTGAACACATAACTAAACTCATACGAAAGGTGAAATCAGATGAAAAAAATACTACTAACCAGTTTATTCATCTTCCTGCTCGTTGCTCCTTCTCTTTCTCTAGCTGCTGAAGGTCGCGATACGACTCAACAAATCGAAACATTTATGAAAGAAGCGCTGGAGGAATATCATATTCCGGGTGCTTCGCTGGCAGTGATACATAACGGTCAGACCGTCTTTCAAAATAGCTGGGGGACAATGAGTGATGGATCAGCCGTAACGGAAGATACGACTTTTCTAATAGGTTCGGTAAGCAAACCATTGACATCACTTGCTATTATGACATTGGTAGAAGACTTATATCCCTTGGTTTACCTATCAAACAGACAGTACAAAATCAATAACTGTACGTAATCTATTAGAACAGACGAGCGGAATTAGCGCATATGACGGAATGAAAGTGACAGATCAGCAAGATCGTGATAAGGAGAAAGGCATTACTCAAGCCGTTACAGAACTCAGTGGAGTAAAGTTAAACCATGTTCCGGGTGAGGTATATGAAAATAATTCAGCTAACTATTTACTTTTAGGAGCTATAATTGAGTCGGTCTCCAACCAGTCATTCTCAGTATTTATGGATAAATATATATTCTCTCCTCTTGGCATGAATGACACTACTGCCGATTATGAAAGAGCGATTGACAAAGGATTTGTACCCGGTTTTCATTCATGGTTCGGCAAGCCTGTTAAAGGCGGTGGGTTGTATGATCAATCGGGAGCACCTTATGGTTATATGTCTTCAAGCTCTAGTGATCTCGCCAAATTTATAAAATTCATGCTATACGGCGGGGATTTATTAACCGAACAAAGTCTAAAACATTTACAAACACCCCCAGAAAATGATAGACGATACGGCTTGGGCTGGCACTTCCCCAGATCGGGCGATAAGTATCCTTATCATACGGGTGCAACGCCTGAATATAAATCGGAAGTATTCTTTATTCCCGAAAAAGATCTGGGCGCCGTTCTTTTGATGAATAAGTATCATGAATTAGAAGCTGTTTCGTACTTAAGTATAATGGAGGGAATTCGATCTATTATGAATGGCCAAAGCCCGAAATTGGCAGAAATGAAAGTGAGCACGCAATGGATTACGCTTGGGGTTGCATTATTAATGGTTATTATATCCATACTAAGCTTAATCCGTTTACGACGCAAAACCATGATAAATAAAACGTTATGGGTATCTACGGGGCTCATCTCCGTCATATTCGCTGTCGGACTGATTCCATTATTCACATATAGTATGGGTATCTCATGGAGGACAGTGGGTCTTTTCCTTCCAGACATCGAATTTCTCATACAATGTCTGATCGCGATATTAGCTGTTCACGGTCTCTTAACCTTCCTTTTTATTGCAATGAAACTAAAAAATCAATACCTGAATAACGGCTAATTACCTTTAAAGGGTGTTTGTGGTACTGAATTAAGAATGTGATATTTATGCTGTTACAGATGATATTAATAAACTCCTTCAGGAACCAGATATCACTGACGTTACTTTAGAAATAAGCTTTGACCCTGTACATTTCGGAACTACATTTTATTCTAAGTTCATCTTTCTTACTTTTCTATTGAAACTCTTATAAATCATACAAGGTGTTAATAATCCCAAGATTATTACAATGAGAAGGGTATCACGCCATATCAAATGATTCGTAAAAAGTAATATATTGATGTTATGAGTCGTTTCTACCAGGTGCTTTACCAATAGATGAACTCTCAAAATCATGTAGACAAAATTGCGAATAACTAGGAAATAAAAGAGTGACAATAACCAATAATTTACGATCGGCGGAATATGTATCATATTGACACCTGTTTTAATTAAGCGGTATAGCATCATGATTAGAATGAGGGTAAATGATATAGTAAATTGGATTGGGGTAAGTATGATTGTCCAGATGGAGGATAACAAGAATGGGGCAATGATGACAAATATGATCGTAAAAAAAGTGCCTTTGATCATCATCCGTTTTTTATCCAAATCTATCGTTCTTACCAAGAACTCGCGATACCCATTATCTTGTCTACCGGCATTGGTCTGGGCGTCGTGCTGATTAGCTTAGCCAATGGTTTTAATGTGGATTTGTTCGGGTATCTATTCGGAAGCTTGCTCTCTGTTACTCGGAATAACCTGATTACGATCACGATTGCCAGTGCTGTCATCGTATCCGTGATTTGGGTGTTCTATAAAGAATTGCTATATCTCTCGTTTGATGAGGAGAGTGCTCGCATATCGGGCATTCCGCACCGATTCATCAATCTTATATTTAGCATCTTAGTCGCACTTGTCATTAGTGTTTCGATGCAGGTCGTTGGCATCTTGCTCGTGTCGGCCATGATCACGCTACCTGTCGCAATCGCCCTTCGCTTAGCCAATAGTTTTCGTCAGACCTTAATTTACGCGATCCTATTCGGTGAGCTGTCCGTATTGAGCGGTTTATTTATTGCCTATGTATTTGACCTTGCCTCTGGTGGAACGATCGTAGTCGTCACCGTGCTTTACTTAGTACTTGTGTTGATTTACAAGAAAATCCAGAATTTTTACATCATTAAGAAATCTAGAATTGAGAATGTGGAAGTATAATCCGGCAGCTCTTATGAGCTGCTTTTTTCACTTTGACACATCCCCCCACGGGGGATATAATGACCGATAGTTAAACATTGCCAGATAAGAGGTGATCCAGCGTTGATAAACCTGAAAACTTATTTTAAATTCGTAAAGCCTTATTGGCCTATTTTGTTGATTACCGTACTAATCGGGATTATCAAATTTGGGATCCCTTTAGCATTGCCATTAGTCATGAAGTATGTGGTCGATGATTTGTTACTAAGCTCATTGTCCGTTGATGAGAAGATCTCACAACTCATGTGGCTCATGGGGGGAGCTTTTATCTTGTTCGTCGTCATACGTTACCCTATCGAGTACTACCGCCAATATTTCGCGCAATTGGTGACCAACCGCATCTTATTTGATATTCGGAATCGTCTATACGATCATGCCCAGTAATTATCCTTACGCTATTACCAGAATCATAAAGTGGGGGAAGTCATCTCCCGCATCATGAACGATGTTGGACAAACGAAAAGTCTCGTGGAAACCGGCATGATGAATATTTGGCTGGATCTTATCACGTTATCAATAGCTTTAGGCATTATGAGTTATATGAATACTTCGCTTACGGTCGTAGCAATTGCCATTTTGCCTTTTTACGCCATAGCCATCAAAATTCTATATCGTAGGTTGAAAGACTTAACGAAATCGCGTTCACAATCGCTAGCGGAGATGCAAGGATACCTATATGAACGTGTTAACGGCATACCGATCATTAAGAGCTTCACTCTTGAACAGCACGAGAAAGACTTGTTTGCACATAAAAACGAACATTTTCTTAACCGAGCAGTAGCACATACCAGATGGAACGCATTGACCAACGGAATTATTAACACATTAACGGATATTGCTCCATTGTTGGTTATTGCTTACGGCGGTTATCAGGTAATCTACGGGAACTTGACGATAGGTTCACTTGTTGCATTCTTTGCATACCTGGAAAGGCTATATACACCGCTTCGTCGTCTAGTCAATTCCTCTACGGAATTAACACAGGCAAGCGCATCGCGGAACTTGAATTAGAGAAAATCATGTTTCCTGGTAAGTATGAAACAAAGTGAATAGCTTAGTGTATAGCAAATGATAGGGAGCGTGCATTAAAACATGAATGATAAATGCGAACGCTGCGGTAAAACCGAGGAAGAGAACGAGCGTTTGAAGAGACTTATGCTCGAACACTTATTTGAAATTACAAGTTTGAAAAATGAAATTCGTTATTTACGACAAGAACTGAAGAATAAGCAGGTTGGTGAGCAGGAAAACCGCCTGATCTTGTTGGCCAAAGATATTATTAGGCTGTTAGATCCGGAGGATCCTCAGTGAATATAACAGTGTGTAATGAATGGAAGACACATACGGTGAAGGTGTGAACAAGCATGGTGAGCAAAGCAGGAAAACTATATAATAGGGCAGGTCTTTGGGAGACGAGATCCAAGCAAGCTGTTTTAAAAGGCGATCTTGACAGAGCTGGTAGACTCAAAACCAAAGCCTTGCAATTGGCAGAAGAAGTGTAAGATGACAAGAATATAGTCCGATTAATGTCCGCGTAGATCGCGGTTTTTTTGTTTTATCGGAACAGATTCTTGTCATTAAGCATTGTCAAGAATCTGTTCCGATTGCCGTTTGAGGCCAAGAATATAGTCCGATTGCCGTTTGGCTGATAATAATTATTTCTTTTATCTTGGAATCCGAGAGAATAAAGTTACATTCCATTCTTTTGAAATGTGATTTCCTCCTATATAGAATTACTGAAGACGATTTAGACTTACTTTAATTGTACTTATCTAACTTCTTCTAAACGGGACATCTTTGTTAACTTAATAATTTCAGACAATGCATTCAAATCAGTGGGAAAAGCCAATAAGATTGTTTCTAACATTGTTTTAATGGAGGAGATAAGACAAGTGATTGCAACAAGATGAACAACAAAGCTATTGACATAGCGATTATCTCTTCCACTCGGGTTCCATCTGATATCATAACCCCAACAAATTCACTCCATATTATGTATAAAGCTCGTTGGCAAATCGAGGTCTTTTTCCGTTGGATTAAACAGCATTTAAACATCCCCCACATTGTTTGGTACCGCCGAAAATGCTGTGTATGGTCAATTGTTTGGAGCTTTGATGGTTTACGTGCTGCTCAAGTGGATGTTTGATGCCACTAATCCAACATTGCCTCGGCATGCAACCCTTTCTTTTGCACGATTCTCTCGCCTGTTTGCTCTTTGTAGATTACCGATTGAATGGCTGGTGCGGATTCAACATATTGTTCAGAAATATAACCACTTTTGGTTTATTGAGGTTACATAATTTGGTTAATCAACAGGTGTGATCTCATATTGAACTAACGGAACACTTAGTTGAATGATACAACACATTGAAGAGCAGGCGCTACGATAGCCTGCTTTTTTCATTGAAGTCATTGAAGTCATTGAAGTAATGTTCAGGATTGTTGCAACATATGATTTCAATTTGCATCTGACTTATTAGGAATAACTTGGGATTGTTTGAAAAATGAAATTATACTTAATGTTAGCTGTATTTCTTTTCAAATCCATTCGTGAGTCTCTAAAGTCTCATGCCAACCCAGATTGTTGTTTGGGGTTTTATTTTGTAAATATATACAATTTGTACAATTTCACTCTCTTCTAGGCGGTCATATTTTCACCTATTTACAAAGGGTGATCATTTATAAAAATAGTGAATGAGATTCTCGCAAGAGGGTTATCCTGAAACATCAGAGTTAAATCTGAAGGAGATTACCCCCTAAATTTCTAAGGAGTGAAATCATGAGCAAAACTCCAGCCCAAGGTGAACAAAACTTGAAATGGTGGCAATTATCTTTACTTGGCGTTGCGGGAACGATTGGTACCGGCTATTTCCTCGGGTCCAGTCTGACAATTTCGATCGGAGGGCCAGCAGTACTTATTGCATACATTCTGGCGGGCGTTGGTACCTACGTTGTATTCGATGCTCTATCAAGCATGACGGCAGATCATGCAGAGCAGGGATCTTTTCGTTCCTATGCTAAAAAAGCTTTCGGGAGTTGGGCCGGATTCGGGAGCGGTTGGGTATATTGGTGCTCAGAGCTGCTTATTATGGGAAGTCAGTTGACAGCATTGTCTATTTTCTCCCGCTTTTGGTTTCCATCAGTTCCCATGTGGGTATTTGCGGCAGGGTTCGGAATATTAGGTCTCCTTATCGTTTTTTTTGGTAATAAGGGTTTTGACCGGGTTGAAAATGTGTTGGCTGTAATCAAGATAGCTGCCATACTCATGTTTCTGATCATTGCAACCGCTCTCCTAGCTGGATGGATTGGAGGAGGGAAATATTCGCCTAAGTTCCCACTTAACTATTCTGCTATATTTCCAAACGGGGGTATGGGGTTATGGTCCTCTTTTATTTTTGCCTTTTATGCATATGGTGGCATTGAGGTCCTTGGCATTATGTCTTTTCGTCTTGAAAAGCCGGAGGAAGCACCAAAGGCAGGCAAGGTCATGCTTTTACTTCTAACGACAGTGTATGTGATTTCTATTGGTTTGGCTGTATGCATGGTGCCTTTAGGAGCTTTTAATCCGAAAGAAAGCCCCTTTGTACTTGCGCTGAGCAGTGACCATCTCATCTTTGTTCCACATGTTTTTAATGCCGTGTTGATTATAGCTGGATTCTCCACAATGATAGCATCACTTTACGCAGTGACTTCTATGATGATTACTCTTGCTCAGGAAGGCGATGCTCCCAGAATTTTCTCGCGTAAGTGGAAAGATAAATACCCACTTTATGCTCTCTTCTTAATATCAGGCGGATTATTAGCAACGATTGTATTGTCGCTACTAATGCCTGGAAAAGTTTATGAATATATCACTACTGCAGCCGGATTGATGCTTTTGTATAACTGGTCTTTTATTTTGCTCTCTTCAGGTAAACTACTGAAGGCAAAAAAGTTGAGTGGGGTAAAACGATGGATTGGGTTTCTGTTGATTGGTATGGCAGTGGTCGGCACCCTTTTTCACGCTCTCAGCCGTCCAGGATTTTATATCAGTCTGCTACTTGTTTCTGTGATCGCAGCATGTGACTTAATCGTTCACTGGTTTCGCAAAAAGAAAAATAATTCATGTGGAAAGAATGTTTGAAATAGAACAAGCAGTGAAAGAGCATTATCCTTTAGCAAAAGACTCAGGGCTTCGAATGAATGGAATCAAACGAATGCGAAAGAAAAAGTTTTAGTGGATAAATAGTAACTGAAAGGCTTGTACACCAAAATATGAGCCAAACCCTACAAGTGACAGTCCAGACAGCATAGAAATGCCTTTTAAGACTCGGAGTGTCAAAAATTCGCGAAAGATGCTAGAAACAGCGGCCATGGTTACATCCCAAAGGAGAATGCCGAGTACGATAGCACCACTGTATATTAAAAGTTGCTGTATCGGAAATTCGTTGGCAGCTTTTGCCAGTATAGATCCGTAAATACCGAGCCAGAAAAGGATAGATAATGGATTCAATAAAGACAACAGGAATCCAGATATAAATGTTTTACCCAATGAAGAACCGCTACTTCGCATCTCAGCAGGAGATGAGATTTTCCCTGCATCTTTGATGCTTTCAATGCCTGTATATACTAACACAAAAAAGCCGAAAATCCATAGAAAGGCTTTTATAAATGGAGAGTCAAGCAGATGTATGACTCCAAAATACACTAGCAACATATAGATAATATCCGCACTTATAGCACCAAGCCCGATAACATATGCATGCCAAAATCCTCCTTGAATGCCCTTGTTTAGCTGTGCAGCATTGATGGGTCCAATGGGTGCGGAAAGTGACAAACCAAGAAAAATATAACTAAAAAATGTATTGATCTTGTTCTTCCCCCTTTAACTTGTTCTATAACATACTACGTAAATAGGCTATTCGGACAAACCTATTTTTAATACAAGTTTTTAATTGGAATAACATTTGATTACTAAGAAATTTGAACATACAGTAAACAATGCTACAAATAAAGATAAAGGTGGTTCGTTCATGAAGAACAAAAAATGGGAGTTAGTTGCACTTGCTTCAATTCCATTAATTATGACACTCGGTAATTCAATGCTACTACCTATTCTGCCACAAATATCACGCCAGCTAGGAATTACTGCTTTTCAAGTCAGTATGATCATTACGGTTTACGGGCTCGTAGCGATTCCGATGATTCCGATTGCAGGATATTTGTCTGATCGTTTTGGGCGAAAAAAAATTATACTACCAAGCTTGCTTATTACTGCTGTAGGCGGGACGATATGTGTAGCAGCTTCTTGGTTTATGGAGGGGTTAAGCGCCTATTGGATTATACTGACTGGACGTTTGCTACAGGGAATTGGAGCTGCGGGGGCTTTTCCAATCGTCCTTCCTTTTATAGGTGACCTTTTTAAAGATGAAACAGAAGTTAGCAAAAATTTAGGACTTATTGAAACCTCCAACACTTTCGGAAAGGTTCTCAGTCCGATATTGGGCGCGTATTTAGGCACACTACTTTGGTTTGCTCCTTTTATAGCGATTCCTATACTTTGTTTGATTTCATTTCTAATGGTTTTGCTTTTAGTAGAAAATCCAAAACCAGAGAAAAATGAAAAACCAGAGAATACAAGTTTACGTCAATTCACATCAGAAATAAGAGACATTTTGCATGAAAAAGGGCGTTGGCTCTATTCTATTTTTGCAATCGGCGGCATCTGCATGTTTGTAACTTTTGGAGTGTTATTCTATTTATCAGAGACACTGGAATCTAAATATAATCTTCGTGGGGCCACAAAGGGTTTTGTGCTAGCTATCCCACTCTCACTTCTTTGCCTCTCTTCATATGGAAGTGGAAAGATTATAGGAAAGAATAAAACACTGATGAAGTGGCTGGGATTTAGTGGGATGGTACTGTTAACTATATCTATGGTTTTAACTGGTTTTAATAAAGGGATTTATCTGATGGTGGGATTCTTAAGTTTAAGTGGAGTTGGCATTGGAGTAGCACTACCTTGTATGGATGCATTAATTACTGAGGGAATTGAGAAGGATAACCGGGGTACGATTACCTCCTTATATAGTAGCATGCGGTTCATTGGAGTGGCACTGGGGCCATTGGTAATATCGCTTCTAATAAACAAAGGGCATTGGTTGACATTTGGCACTATGGCATCCGTAGGGTTGGTCGGCGGATTACTAACGTTATTCGCAGTTACTCCCAGTAATAGCGATCAAGGTGATAACATTAAATATTAAACATTATAGCCGTCTTTAAGATAAAATGTATCCCATGTTACTAGTGCTGAATGGGTAGGAATCAACAAGACATGTATCACTGTTGGGTGAGCACCTGGAAATTTATCCAGCAGGGAAGGCTATCATGAACCACCTTACACCATCACCGAAGGCAGGATTAGCTAGTGATAGAGCTAGCGTAGTAGAGAACTGTTACTTAATTTCACTTGTATACTAAAAAAATCACCCTAGGATGATTTTTATTTCGCTATTTCCATAATATTAGCTATCATGTCCGACAGAAATGAAAATCCAACACAAAGATCTTGGGGTAACGATCTATGTCTCAGCTTTAAATTCAAACAAAATTAGTCAATTTACATACTTTCCATATCGCGGTACAGCTTTACGATCAAATTCATCAGCCAATTGTTTCAGACTATGCGTCAAAATTTCTCCGGCAAAGGGGAGGCCATGTCCCGTAATGGCAATCAACGGTTTCAATGCTTCTAATGACCTAACGGACTCTAATGCGGCTTGCCAATCTGTTGTTAAATAGCGAGGAGGTCCGCTGATTTCTGGTTTCTGGGAAATAACGTCATACAGATATTCTTGCTTGACCGTTACAAATGCATCTCCAGCGATGAGCAAACGATCACGTTCTCTGAATAAAGAGATATGACCAGGCGTATGTCCAGACGTGTGGATCCATCGCCATTCTGACATTGATGGTATCGTATAGTCAGAAGGAAGCTTTGTTACATGATGACCAAGATGAATGGCTTCGTTAGGAAATAAAGGAGACATTTTGGCAATCAATCCTCCTTCAACGGTTGGATCAGGATCTGGATAGTTTTGCTTGCCTGTTAAATAAGGTAATTCCAGTTCATGTGCATAAACGGGAACCCCCCAATGGTCTATGAGCTCAACAATAGCACCAACATGGTCAAAGTGTCCGTGGGTTAGAATTATCGCTTTGGGCTTGCTTTTAGGACCGAACCGTTCTTCAGAAGCCGCTATAATGGTGTCAGCAGATTTAGGCATTCCTGCATCAACTAATATCCAATTATCGGAATTAGGTTGACCTATGAAAATGACATTGACAATTTGAATCGTTAAACAAAATAAATCTGAAGTTACTTCTTGTCCAACACCACTTTTAATCGAAGTTATAGGTAAGTAGTGATAGTCATCACCATAAGATAATTCTTTATCCATGTCAGATCGCCACCTTGTAAATACTTTTATCTCCATCTTAAGTCTGATTGTTTCAAATGTAATAAAAGCCTGCTTAATAGTAATAAGCAGGCTTTTATTACTACTAGGCGTTCATATCATAGATACCTGGGCTATGTTCATTTGGCATTTCAGGTAAGTAGGGGATAGGAAAGCCATCTGGTGGTGGTGTAACCTCTAATTGTCCGCCATTACGGCTAGGAGACTTACCATTAAATATTTCACCAATACGAGATTGATCCAGACGGAAATTAAACTGAGCATTATGGTATCCCAAATCTACATACTTGCGGCATTCCGGGTATTTATTAATATCATAATTGGGTACCGGGAAGAGCTTGCCCCATTCTACTCCAAGCGTTTCCAACGCTTTAGCGAAAGCGTTCTGATGGGCATTGTCACGAACGATTAGAAATGCAAGGGTCTCACGAAATGTTTGGTTGGAGCTCATTTCGTAGATTCGTGATTTCTGCAGAACCCCGGTTGACTCTAGGACAAGATTGTCCAAAAGGTCACTAATTAGATTGCCATGGCTATATACATAATTGCCCAGCCATGGATTACCTGCCGCATCAACAGGCAAAGAGCTCTTTGCACCTACAATGAAATGATGAGGATTGGCATGTTTAATGGCTTCATCCAAAGGGGCCGAATCAACCCCAGCATTTCCTGGAGAGTCTTCACCAGAGTCGTTAAGCAGTTGATTAATGGTTTGTTGAACGAGCTCAACGTGGCTGATCTCCTCAAGAAATACACCACGTATTAAATCACGGAATTGTGTCTCTTTACCCCGGAAATTACTACTTTGGAAGAAGTATTGCATCATAGTACGCATTTCTCCGAATTGTCCACCAAGCGTTTCTTGCAAAACCTTAGCTGCTGCTGGGTCTGGTTTGTCCTTTTTAATAATATTAATTAAATCTTCTTTGTAGAAATACAATAGAGATCCTCCTATTATTGAATGGAATGGTTGGGAAATGTATTTGGATGTAAATGTTGATTGGACAAAATCGCATTAGGAGTAAATTGGTTAGTAGATTGAGCTATTTGTTTGCATAATCCCGATACTTGTTGTAATTGTTGAATCGCATTTTGATGTCCTTGTAATGCGGTTTGAATGATTTGAGCCGCTTGTTGCTCTCTTTGGGAAAGTTGCTCTAGTGTTCTTGCATTTTGTTGCTCTTGAGCTAATAGGTGCTGATATTGGATGGAAGCCTGTTGTGTCTGTGACACCAATTGCTGTATAAGCTGTTCTGCTTGTGCTAGTTGCTGTTGTTGTTGGTTTAGATTGTTGATCATTGTGTATTCCTCCTAGTTTTTTGAAAGCGAAATGAGTTAAACGAGTGTAAATTAAACCTCGGGACGTATCAATTGAAGAGGAGGAGGGACAAGCCAACCTTTTTCTTTTGTTAACTCAAGTATCCGAAAACCTAAGGCTGCTTTAGAAAGATGATATTTAGCAAATAGAGCTCCAATATCTGCCCTTACTGATTGGCCCATAGCTTGGCTACATGCAACCAAACCAATAGAAGTGTCAGCTGCAATTTTAGCTGCTATTTCAGGATCACTAAATCTTGCGCCTGCAGGAATATCTTCTAGTTTTACAAGTGGTCTTTCAGGCATAACTGGTGCAGGAATAATTCCGTTATCTGTGAGTAAAGTATCGAGCTCTTTAATCTCTAATTTTGCTTGATCAATTAAAGCTTCAAGCACTTTTTTAAGGTCTTTGTCACCTGCGTGGTTTAAGTATGTTTGGTAGCAAGATACGGCACCCTTAGCTACAGCGGAGCCTTGCCATACAGTAAATACTTCTCCATAATGCATCGGTTCATGTTTTGGATTACCGTTTAGAATTCCCATTTCATTTCTACCTCTTTTCATTTGTTGAAATTTTTCAAATTTATTTTTTGTTGCGTTCGTGATCACGATTCCTTAATCCGAATAAGCCAGTTAAACCAAGTAAGCCTAGCCATCCCCAATCAAAATCGTTATCATCAGTTACCGCATTTGTTCGGTAGTTATTAGAATTGTTACGATTACTGTCAATTTCATACCCATTCGTTTGAGTATTAGTTGTGCTGTTAGTATCGAAGTTGTTGTTCATTCGGGTGTTATTCGTTATCATCATATTATCTCGACTTGTTTGTTGCGCGAAAGCAGGTAAAGAAAGCGCGCATGAAAATATTGTTAAAGCAAATAACAATGACCAGATTTTCTTCATCACCAATTCTCCTCATAATCTATTTTGAACATTAATATATTTTCCCTACATGAATCTAAATATTCATCTCCGAATATCAATTAAGTTTAGACAACAGATATGCATTCTTTTAATATCAGACATTACGCGAAAATGGTCATTACAGGATGAAGTGTGGCTTAACCCTGAACACGTTAGTAAAAACATAACTATACATATTTGAGGCTAGGCGACAATTTGCTTGACCGCCGCGATGAATTTCAGTGACGATGTCTCAACGATAAATGTAACAGTAGTATTTAAATAATAATTAATTGCATTTTTGGAATAGATCATCGTGTACGACTCCACTTTAACAAAGTGGGGTCTTTTGACTAGTATTGAGTATGTAATCTATATGGCTAAGGCATTCCAAGAGTCAGGTATTTTGCTCGCTTTGAATGGGAACTCGTTAGATGATGAGCGGAGTCAGGTAATAGGAAGGTTGGAACGTGGAAAAACCATGCTTCTATAAATGGTCTTTTTATAGTTTCAATAATGTTCTTATCTTACTGAATTGATGCGATAATACAATAAAGTGCCTTCTGTTCAATTAGAATCTAGGGATGTTATCCTAACCAACAGAAGGAGAGGTGTAAAATGTTAGAATATCGTTTAACGTTGGGTAGGCATAGTATAAAATGGGGAGAGAGCATCGATATTGATGGACTAATCGGCGAACAGACGAATAAGTCAATTAAGCAATCACAGAACAATGGCGAATGGGCTCTTCCCGACGGTGTTTACCGAGCGAAGGATGGTCGTCCGCGAATTAGGGGTGTTGCTTTCAGCGATCAGGGTACAGCTTGGTCAGTCCACCGCTTCGGAGTTGTTGCTCGATAATCTTGAAGCTAGTCTGGCAATTGCCGGGAGAGAGGCTATACTTCTGCTTAGCGCACTGGTTCTTAGGGATAGTGGAGAAGCGAGCTAGCCATTCAAGTGCAGAGCATCGGAGTGACTTTAACACGTTGGGCACGCGAGTTCCAATCACAGGGATGGGCGCTCAATCATTATTGGGAGGCAGCTCTTGATGACCTGGCTTTGAGAAGTCGATGTGATCAGCATCTGTGGACTCCTCAGGTTGCCAAGACGCTTATCGGTCCTGCTGGTGGTCCAGCGCTGATTCAGCTATTCAATGAGTACCTGCATCAGTTCGTTCTATTGAGGGACCCGCTCAGCCGATATTGTGGATATTCAACAAAGAGAAGCTTTATTTGAAAAATACCCAATGTTGATATTTTAGTTAACATATGGGTATTTATGAAATTATGCAATATGAGGACGTTGACGATGACATATTGGTTTGATCATTAGAGTTTTAAGAAAATCATATTGATTATTGGCTAATGAAGCTATCCCACCAGTATAAGAGAGCAATAAGACTGGGTGAAATTGAAGATCTAGCCAAACGGTTAATCCATCATACTGCTTTATATCACCCAAATATTCAAGGTTTTTCACTCAAAAATAATGTTGGTTTAGTTTTCCCCAATAAGCTCCGGTTGCCATAAGTGGAAGCACGACTTCAAGTCTTGTCTCATATTTTAATAACCGAATGGCCAATTGATCATCTGTGAAAGGTGTTCGCAATGAAAAATCATTTTGGTCAACAAAACTGCTGTATACATTCTTTGTTTCAACCATTATAAGGTCGTATAACTTTATCTGAAATTTTTCCTCTGGAATATACCTTTTTAGGTTGGTAACAGCAATTTTAGATGAGAGAGGGGGGGGGGACGTAACACCTCAAGCGCTGCTATTTTCTGCCAACGAAGCAAAAAAAATTTCCATTGTTCCCATATCAAAAGAAATAGCAGAATTAATAATGATCTAAATAAATAAAGTTGAAGAACTCATTCCTAGAGTGCTAAGAGGGAATGGGTACATGCTCTTATCCTCCGACAGGGAATAAATGGTATGTGAATATTATTCCTGATTGGAGGACTAATGGATAAAGAGGAAAAACACCACTGTAATCAGATAATTTTAGAAAAAACAATACTATTGCCCTGGTATGTTGGAGTTTATTTCAAACAAACGTAGGTAAGAACACTGGTACGGTGCCAGTGAATGGTTTTCACTGTGTAACTGCTATGATTTTTTATTCCCGATATGTATACCTCATCCCTGACTTTAGGTTCTTCCTTATTTCATCCAGTTTGCCAAGCCACTCAGATTTACCTGATGAGCATATACATAAACCCGACAGAGCATTAACAGAGATTCAAGACAAGGAATTTGTCCTGTCTGAAATTAATGATTACAACAATTATATAAAATTGATAGAGCCGAATTTAAATAAGATTGTCTTTAGTCAAAAGGTTGTGCTGGTAGAAGGTCCGAATGACTTAATGACATATAAAGAAATCATAAAGAAAAAAGTATTAGCTCTTACTGGTGATGAGAAGTATGCAGAAACATACTTAAGTTTTTTTAATATATCGATTGTTCCTCATCATGGTAAGATAACAGCTGCTGTTCTAATAAATTTATGCAAACATCTCGGAATAGAGTTTTTTTGTATAAATGATTTTGATTTTGAAGATAACTTTGCATTAGATTTATCTTTCGACTCACTTGAAGATCTACAAGAAAGTGAAATATATACGAATGGAGTATCGAGTATCAATGTTTTTAATTCAAAGGGTGAGCTCCTAAGTGACAAAACAAAACGAAGTATGATCACTACAAACTGGAGATTAATTAATGCTGCTTCTCTTGAAAAATTACACTTTAATATTCCAAAATTAGAAACTGTTATAGGTTATGATTCTAATGATAAAAATAGTGCTGGTATTTGGAAAGCAGTTCAAAATAAATCTGATTTTGGGGAGGATATATTTCCAATAGCACTTGAGAGTTTTATTGGGCTTAGTAAACTTAGAAAAGTCAATTAATGAATAACTAATAGAAACAGGCAAGTTAGTCTATTCGTTTATAGTTGAGACGAATAAAGGATAATAAATAGGTGATGGGATCTTTAAGGCGTGTATGCAAACTCAGGTTCGTTCGGGGGAGTCTGTTGCGCGATTAAGTTCTTGTCCTTTGCTCTGGACAAGAACTTGGTCCCATTGCTACGAAAGTATATAAGTTCAAACAAACTTAATGGGAAATGAAAGAGGCCTGTCACCCGACAGATCTCTTTTTGTTGGCGTAAATTAAAGTTTGGTTGTTATAGCTTCACGTCCAGTTCGGCGCAGCGAGATGGCGGTGTGACAATAGGGGGTACGTAACACCTCAATGGCAGCTACTTTTTCTGCCAACGAACTAAAAAAAGCAGCCGCTCCTTCGATATGAATGAGTTACGCACATCGAACACTAATAAGGTGAGATGAGTATTCGTTAAGATCCCCCAACGGACGTCCAGATCGTTGTAAAACGATGAGAATTACACCGTCCAAAAGCACCTCGTAATGTCTGATTCATAGTGTTGATTAATTCACATCAAAAATGGAAAGGATGTTTCTAAAAACTTGAAAGGTAGATTAAATATGCATACATTATGGAAAGGTGCATTAAGTTTTGGGCTTGTACATCTACCGATAAAGATGCACGCTGCAACTGAGGATAAAGATATCACGATGAGACAAATTCATCGAACATGCGGTTCACCAATATCTTTACTCAAATCGTGCACTCAGTGTAATCAGGATATCGTTACTCAAGATCTTGTAAAGGGCTACGAGTATCAAAAGAACCAATATATCCTTTTTGACAAGGAAGAGTTAGACCAACTTCTACCTGAATTAAATAAAGAAATAAAGATTATGGATTTTGTAAATATTGATGAAATTGACCCCATATATTTTCAGAAAACATATTATCTATCTCCTGATAATCGAGCTGATAGAAGTTACACTCTTTTGATGGAAGCCCTAAAGACGACTAGCAAGATAGGTATATGCAAAGTGTCAATTCGTTCGAAAAGCAGTTTGGGTGCAATTAGGGTCGTTAATAACTGTCTAGTATTAGAAACCCTTTATTACTTTGATGAAATCAGGCCGATTCAAGATGTACCTAATGTGCTGATTAATCCTGTTGTTGATCCTAAAGAGTTAGCAATGGCGCAATCCATAGTACAACTTCTATCAGCTGAGTTTGAGCCTACAAAATATCAGGATGATTATAGGAACCAGTTAAACGATGCAATTAACAAAAAAATTCAAGGTGAGCAGATTCAATATACGGTTATTCAACAGAAGAATAATGTAGTAGATCTTATGACTGCACTTCAGGCTAGTATTGAAGCTTTAAATAATAGTACAAGTAAAAAAACAATAAAACCAAAGGGAAAACGAAAAAAAGAACAGACAGCATGATTATTGCTAATGTCATTTAAATAAAGAGAAGAGACAGTGATAAGACTGTCCCTTCTCTTTATTTTGTATATAAGACTTTTAATGATTCTCTCTGAGTAGGCTTAATATTCAGGAAGGGCATATATTTTTGGCTTTATTTCTATAGAACTTGCTAGACTAAGCTCACGGGGATTCTCTTCGATTTGCATCTAAAGAACGTGGATGTTGCGGTCCAAGTTTCCGGTTGACGCTGGATGAACCGCAAGAAAACGATATTATGGATGTCATAAATAATGTGAAGATTGCAAATGATCCACTAGTAAACGATAAGGTAATTCCGATTACATTGGATATTGTGATAGATGAAGATGGTACTGGATTAGTGAATAATGGTGGTTCCAGTTGTAGAAAGAAAATAAAGGGTTCTACATATTATGCATAACTAATATGTAGAACCCTTTATTTTTAACTATCGTGTCCCGTTTAGTTCAATGAATAAGCGCTGCGCCCCTGGGCCTACTCAGCTCTATTGGGCACCGCGGGACTCCAGCTGGTTGCTATTCAGGAAGCACGTGTCAATTGCGACGAGCCGTTCGCTCTATGCCATCAGCGATTACTTTGTACAGTTGGTGCGGTAAGTCGTGTCCCATGCCGTCAACCAACATTAGCTCAGCGCCCGGAATGGCAGAAGCCGTGTCCTCGCCACACGCCGGGACGAACAGGGGATCGTCCACCCCATGAATGACAAGTGTTGGTACTTTTATGGTCGCCAGCCGCGGACGACGATCACCGGAGACAGCGATCGCAGCAATTTGTCGTCCAACACTGCCTGGATCGTAGGCTCGCTGGACTTCCTCCAGAATGAGCGCTCGATATGCGTCCTCTTCAAACAGATAGCCGGTGCCGGCGATGCGTTTGGCAAAAGAGACGCTGTGCGCCAAGAATCCTGCTTCATCCTCAAATGGGTTCGGCGCTGGTTTAGTCATCATCGCCATGACATCCGGGGAAGTTTGCGGAAGTGTGGGATTACCGGAACTGGACATAATGGAGGTGAGTGATAAAACCCGTTCAGGGTACTCACCGGCAGCAATCTGGGCAATCATTCCGCCCATCGACCTGCCAACGAAATGTGCCCGGTCAATTGAAAGGGCATCGAGTAGTCCGATAGCGTCGTTGGACATGTCATCGAGAGTGTAAGGGATGTCCGGTCGCTTTCCCGACATGAGAGCAGTCGCCAGTGCGTCAAAATCCAGCGTCGGATAATGGCTAAAATGCGTCGAGCAACCTACGTCGCGATTGTCAAAGCGGATTACGCGAAAGCCCCGCGCTGCTAATATCCGACAAAACGAATCCGTCCATCGGATCATCTGGGTTCCAAGCCCGGCGATTAGGATAATAGCCTCGTCATTTTCGTTACCAAAACTGTCATAGGCCAATTCGACGCTTTTGACTTTCAGAATGTTCATGATTATGTTCTCCTCCAATTAATTCGGTATTGTAAGTTCTGTCATAGGCAGAAGGCGTGAATCTTCGATCGCTGCAGTCCGATGCCCGATACCGGCCATGTAGTCTTGATGACTTGAAAAAGCAAGAAACGACTGCGCGCTGCTCTGGCGGATCATCATGACAAGATCCCATCTTTCGTCTTCGGGTCCGATAAGAAACTCTCCGCCATCGCCAAGAAACATGATTTCACCTCCGCTTTCACGGAGAAATGGGAGGGTGTGCTCGATATAGCGGTTGAAAGCTTCGGCACCGCTGATTGGGACCTCCGGTGTTAGTTCAGGATTGGCTGTGTAATCGGCAACATCACGAAAACGCATGAGGTTCAACATGACGATGCTGCCCTCGATGCCTCGCTGTATGAACCTCATGCCAGCACGTTGCGATGGTTCGATGTAACGATTAAATTCAAATTCTGTCATAGTGTGGCTCCTTTCGTTGTTCCTTTTTTTATTCTAAATTCCTTACGCCTACACATTCTTTCGTTCATTAGTTCCCTTCAGGGAATGCATTAGCGGCTAATCTTTTGATATGGTTTCTGATATCAGGTGCCCAGTCATCGATGCAGTGGTAAAAACGATCCAAATCACCAGCATACAGTGCCCGCAGAGCTTCTTCGTATTGATGGAAGTTCCCGGCCATAGCTGTCATAAAGTGATATGTTGCTTCTTGTGACTCTCGTATCTTGCTCTGTTTTCCTCCAGCACGGCGAGCATCACCAACGAGTTTTCGTAATGTTAACGACGCCCCTCCAGGTTGACTCTTCAGCCATTCCCAATCTTTGGGCAATAATGTAACCTCACCGGATACAACCCCCAGCTTGGGTCGACCGACCCGCCGTGTATGCTGGTGATTCATTTCCGTACCGGGCAAGTCGCCAAACTGTTCTCCTAATCGTTTGAGCACGTCATCTGTCTTCCCACGGAAATCAACATCTATTTGCTTCCCCGTGGTATCGTCAAATATAAGCAGCTGTGTGAGGTCTCTGTCATCCAGAGCATCCTTCACTGTAGAAACAACGTGCTGTAACGAACCACTGGCGACGACTCCCACACCCAAAAATGCCGTGCAGCAAAAGCGCGTTTGATCATCTCTCATTCTGTAGATCCTCCTCTGAATGCTTCACTAATTTTACCCGGGTAAAAATAAAAAGTCAATATTACCCGGGTAAAATATATTTTGTCGTTTGTTATGGAGGGATTAAATGCAAAAGACGCGGCCTAAGAGAAACCGCGCTGTTGAGGGCTAGTGTTTGCTTTATGTTGTACATGCAGTGTTTTGTCGCAAAACTGCTCGTTAGCTCAATGAAGTGTAACTAAAATTTTTCGTGAATCTGAGCATAAGCCTTTTTCATTTCTTCTCGTAATTCTTTGTTCTCGTTCTCCAGTGCTTTGATTTTGCGTTTTAACATTTCGATGAGTATATCCTTATTCGCATCATTTATCTCACGCTTTATTTGCTTTGGAGTGGGTGCTTGTGATTGTTGACGGCGTAAGGATTCGATCCTCTCGCGGATATCTGAATGGTTATATAAACTCGCTTTCGAAACACCCGATTCTTCTGATACGCTATCGATTGGGGTAGACGCAGGGTTTCAATTTGGTAAGGAGGGGCGTTTTAATGTAGCTGCTAGTTTATCTTATCAATACACAGAGCAACTAGAAACAACTGTAAGTCATACAACCATACAAATGACTGAAACAACGCAAGAACATTCAATCATCAATGATAAAAACTATAATGTCGCATGGTCTAAATATATATTGGTTTCAGAATATAGTGTACAGCGTTCAGACGGTACACTCGTAAGTAAACCATGGACAGTGACAGATCACAATACTACACAATCTAGTTTCTACCCTCCAGAAACTACACTTTTGGATAAATAACAGACGACGAAATAGCCAGTAAGTCCTTGGCCCTGTTGCAGTTTCAATTACTTTGAGCTCCCGATGGTTGCACCCGGCGGTGGCCAGCTCTAGACTGGTACGCCAGATCGAGCAGCTGCAGTTCACACGCTCCTGGTGCTTCCGAATACGGCCCGGCTTGAAATCGGCGCGCCGACAGCGGCGGCCGGTTCGAGTATGTACGATTCAAGCAGTCTAATACTTTATTTTCCGAATCAAGTCTCTTATAGAGCTCTGCCGGTAGCTCAGTCTACATCTTATTTTTCTACACCTGACGATTTTGTAACCAATAAACCGCGTCCAATCAACAACTTCAGTCTAATACTTTATTTTCTTTGAACACCAGTTGTTGTTAAAATAAAAATAATAAAAGAAGCAGCTCACGAGAGCTGCTTCTTTTATTATTTGCTAAAAAAACTCATTTAGGAACAATTGAACTTTGTTTAGTTCATTTTTTTTCATAGTAGATAATCGTCCAACAATATCATTCAACAAAATATCTTTATCATTACTTCTATTTGTTGTCTTAGAGTATTTTGAATAAACGAATAAGTCATTTAAAGGGACATCAAGAGCATCTGCAATTTTTTGAAGATTTACGATCGTGATGTTTTTCTCGGCACGTTCAACCCCACCAATATAAGAAAAATGAAAGCCAGCCTTTTCTCCAAGCTCTTCTTGAGATAAACCCAACTGTTTTCTTAAATCTCTGACTCGTTGACCGACTGCTTTTAGAACTGTCTTCATTGCCACACCTCTGTTTACAGTGTAAACAATAAGACAAGACCGATACATTTGTAATACAGTTTTATCTGCAATTCGATAAATAAAAACCTGAATTCAATTCGCTGGTTTGAGGAGGGGAATCCGATAAACATAAGGGTCAGTCTCACCCCCTTACAGGAGACCGTACCGTAATTGACACCGTAGAGGAAATATATAAGCCACAGGTGGTCTATCGGCGGCATTACAAGCTTGTTATCACTTCAGCGATAAATTCTACGAATGACAAGCTGGGAGGAGTATTTTCTCATAAATCGACAGTGAGATGATATAGATAAGACCGCGACCTACGAGGTTTTTGTATTTATCAGAATTTAAACTTGCTATCAATATATTATTCGCTAAAATAATACATCCATAATATTCCTTTGTGATAAAATGATTACTATATATCATCCCATTTATATAAGTGACGGATTGTAATATGAAGTGCGACAGAAGCAAATAGTTGAGGAGAGATTAAATGAAATCACAAATTAAGTGTGTGCTTCTTATGTTTCTGTTAAGTATTTCAATAACTGCGTGTTCCACCAATAAAAGCAGTTTAAACCTAAATAATGACAGTAGCTCAAGTAGTAATAAAATTTCTGACACCAGTGTTCCAACAATTACTTCTTCTGCCCATATTACTCCTTCTGAAAGTAAACCTGAGAACAATAAGAGTTTAGCAATGGAAGCATATAAGATAGTATTGCAAAATAAGATTGAATTTTACAGCATAGAAACTAAGAAAAAGGTATATTTGAATGATTTTTTAACTAATAACGAGATTTATGGAACTACATCTAAAATAAAAATAAATCACTTTGCCGTGCTTGATATGGATGGTGACAAAATACCTGAAGTTGTTCTTGGATTAACAGTAGATGAGAATCCAAATTTTGTTGAAGTCCTGCATTATATGAACGGTGAAGTCTATGGCTACTTTTTTGGAAACGACCAGTTAAGTGATCTTAAAACTGACGGAACATTTAGATGGTTAAGCGGCGGGTTAACTTACAACGGATATGGAAAATTAAGATTCCAAACCAATTCCTGTGAAATTGACAATTTAGCTTATCATGAATCAAGTGCTACTGATGAATCAATTACCACATTCGCCATAGCATACTACATCAATAATAAACTAGTTACTAAAGATTCATATAAAGCTTTTGTTAAAGAAGAAGATGCTAAAAGGGATGTAACGTGGTATGAATTTTCTCAAGAGAATATATCAACAGTGACTTCAAAAACAAGATAGTGATATTACGTGATATATAACAATAGACGGATTGTAATATGAAGTTCGACAGCTGCTAAGAGAATAAAAACGGCCCATGGCTGATTCGTGTAGAATGAAGTTACCACAACACCATTCACAAGGAGAATCAGACCCTGAGCTACACTCATCTTAGCATAATTGAACGCAGCCAGCTAGACATCCTCAACCGACAAGGGTGGACCGTCCGTGCCATTGCCCAAGAGATTGGGCGATATCACTCCACCGTAGCAAGTGAGATTACACGCAACCAAGTAGAGGGCAGTTATGAGGCGGAAGTCTCTCAACGATCCTATCAGAAGTGACGAGAATCCTTCACACCTGTGGGGAAATGGACAACGGAACTAGCCAAGCAAGTCGAGGAAAAACTACGACAGACGTGGTCTCCTGAACAAATTTCACAGTGGTACAAGACCACTGGAAATCCCATGATCTCTTTCAAAACAATCTACCGTTGGCTATACGATGGGCGTTTAGCATGTGCAAAGATAAGCATGCTTCGCCACAAAGGAAAACGACGTAAACCGTTAGAAACACGAGGACGCTTTCTGGTGGGTAAGTCGATTAAACAGCGGCCAAAGGAAATCCGGTCCCGCGAGACATTTGGACATTGGGAACTCGACACCGTTGTCTCCAGTCGAGGAAAGAGCATGGCATGTGTTGCAACCTTGATTGAGCGAAAGACACGACTATATACGGCCATTAAAATGTCTGACCGAACAGCACTTTCTATGGAGATCGCCTTTGGCGTTGCTGCATCTCAGTATCCTCAGGGCACTTTCCAAACCGCAACCACGGATCGCGGGAAAGAGTTTGCCTGTTATGCCTCTTTAGAGTTCACTCACAACATCGATGTCTATTTTGCTGATCCCTATTCCTCCTGGCAACGTGGTTCCAATGAGAATGGAAATGGTCTCCTTCGAGAGTTCTTTCCTAAGGGCAAAGACTTCGCTGAGGTGACTGATGATGAACTAGCAACCGCACTTAATCTCATTAATAACCGACCAAGGAAATGCTTAGGTTGGAAGACAGCTCACGAATCATTCATGGATGCCCTGTCGCACTTGGCTTGACAATCCGTCAAGTGAAAAATTTTTTTTGTACTTAGTTTGCAGTTAAATGGGAGATTCCTTCACTTGTAATGAAGAGTAGAAGAATTAAACAAAGGAATAATTATGGAGGCTAATATGGAAGTTGCGAAATTTTATGATCAGGATGTATTGATCGCAAAAGAGTGGTTCGAACAAAGTGAGAAGGGGCTGCCACAAGAAAATATTATATCCCTATTAGAGAGAAAGTATCGTATCCACTCCCAAAAAAAGGCCTTTTCTTGTCTGTGTTGTAATCAACCGGTGAGTATGGTTCTTCGAATAAATTCACCCCACTTTAGACATCAAGGAGAATCCTGTCCAAGTGCTCATAACTACGATCGCTACACAAATCGTATTCAATCAGTGGAAGAACCGACAAAACATCGCGTGGGACGCGCTATCATACGTACATATCTAGAGGGTCAGTTGAAACCCCACTCTGTTATTGTACAAGACGGTTACTTATTCCGGACATTACTCAAGATCGTTCCTGATATTATATTAACGTTTCCAGACGATACGAATTGGTCCGTTGATTACGTCACGGGATCACGGCAGGACGAGTCTTATCACAACTACATACAAAAACGTTCGGAGACATATCGTGATGCAGGATTCAAACCGTTCTTTTTCATTGATTCATCATGGCTTGCAGAAGTACCGGATCGTTCGATGGTCTCTTTCTATAAAGCGGAGCAGCAGATGACAGTAAGTAGTGAAATTGATCTACAGTGGAGTTCTTTTGTTACAGAGTTTATCAGTACCTTCGGTAAACCATTTGTGTTACGAGAATGGTTTGGTTTACAAAATCACTTCGGTCAAGAGACCTTTCAAACAACTGATGTGTTTAGCCTTGCATATGTCGATCCGGGAGCAGGTAATGCTTTCATCCAACGATTTATTCCTGCAAAGCAGAAGAAGTTTGGCTACCATGTTTATAGAGCTTCCATTTCACTTGAAAGGGCTACATCACTCGATCATTCTAAACAGAGCTTTACATGGTGGGAACCCGAAGAGACTGATTCCATGCAAGAGAGGTTGAATATTCTATCATTACAATATGAAACAGAAATAGTAAGAGAGGCCAACAGTGTACGGCTGGACTTAGAACAGCAACAGTTGAGGGAGAACCAGGTAGAACAAGAGAGAGTGAAGTGTTTCAGTACCACGAACATACCGGTGAATAAAAATGATTCCTTAGAAGCACTCCTGCATGAGGAAATCAGCAGACTATTTAAGAATGATATGACTGTCTCTCAAGCAGAGCAATATCTATCAACGGTTATAGCCAACAAAAACCTTTTAACACGTGAACGCTTGGAATGCATTCGAAGCCAAGCCCGCGCAGTCATGGGGGGTATCCAATGACACTAAAGTGCCTACATAAGCAGTATCTGTAAAAGCCTGATAAATCAGGCTTTTTTATTTTTATGTAGGTAAATTAATGTCACGCTAAAATGCACTAAACTGCCTACATTATAGAATTTTGACATAAAGTTACCTACATTGTGGCGGTGCTATAACTTACTGATACTTACAAAGTATCTAAAGAGACTTTATAGCCGGTTATTTGGTTTCACAAGGTAAGTAGTTCTTTTGACAGTCCACAAGGATCGCGAGGGATTTAATAGAGGAGGAACCGGCCTGATCCGGAAGATACTAAGTGAATATCAAGTGTTCATCTGACTGAATCCACCCTTTGATGAATGTTTCAGTTAGCGATTGGAAATTACGTTTCTAAGAGCGCTACGATAATCCGGTACCATCCAGTGGGCAGCTCGTTACAGAAAGCTACATCAGATAATTGGATAATATGGATTCGGGGTCGGTTTCAAAGCAAAAAATCCGACCAAAACAGCCGACAGAGCAACCAGGAATTGCCCCGTAGTTTACCGTACAGCATTTGCTTCATAAGGCTGGATTTCTGGAACTGGAGGGAGTTAAATAATACACATTGATGAGCAGGTGCTTCGGTATCCTGCTCTTTTTATTAAACTCCTCATTGGCAACCCAAGAGGTCTAGAAAATGACCTATATAGTGATCAAGGTGATTTGTACGTTGAAGTTTTAATAGTAAGCGTCAAACCGTGAACACCTAGCAAGCTCTACATATGCATGAGAAGATAATACGATAAAAACAAAACCGCCTAATCGGTCATAACTCATTGACCCAGGCGGTAATTCAAGAATTTATTTATTATTTACGCAAATAGATTCTTTTTTCGCAGCATTGAATCCAAACTGGCCAGACCCAATTGAGAGAGGGGAGTGCTGCTTAATTTACTCAACGACTCAAGCTTCTCCGCTTTCTTCTTTTTATCGGCCTCTACTTCTTTTTGAATCTTTTCCCTTTCAGCAGGTGTCAAATAATCACCAATAACCCAAAAAGTAACTGTTCCATCCGGATGAATAATGACACCACTGGCATCACCGGGTTTATCGTTAACACTAGAATCAAAATGATCCTGTATTATCGCTTCTACTTTTTTTTGCAATTGTGGATTTGTTGACATCTTATTTAGTATATTTGGAGCGATTGTAACATTACCTTTACCAACACTATTCGAGTAAACGCTCCTCACAGCTTCTTTAGTCTTTGGTATAGCATTTACGCTGATCTTAATGCCGAATTTATTCTCCAATTCCGACAAAACCGACTTCGATCCCTGTGTCGATAGAACATCTTCAAAAGAAACGCCTAAATTCGAAATCTTCTGGTTTACCATTTTTGAACTCACAGTATTAAAGCTGTTGAGTGCAGCTACATTTAACAACTATACCAACTCCTTTATTTTCTTGTATAACACGGCAAATAGCATTACATTTTTGATTCAGACTTTTAAAGCATCCATTCAATATATCGGCTACCGGAACTTGTATTTGTAGTGTTTCATCTCGACCGTTGGTTCTGGCACGAGGGGATCGGCTTCAGCTTCGACTTCATTAAACAGATCCATCGCTATTTGATCAGGATGAGTTTGTTCACTGGACTTAATGCGATCCTTCGTTTTCTTTTGCATGGTATTGTGATTCAATCTGCAGAAGGCAATCAAGTTGTTTTGAAAGCTCATCTGTTGAGACATGCATTTGCGACACATGCGGTTCAAACGGAAAAAATACCGGTCGACATTGTGAAAACGCTGCTCCATCAAAAGGACATTGAGGTGACTTCATACTATTCTGCACCCACAGCTCAACAGGTTTCCGAATCCATAAACTCACTTCACGAAAACTGGATTTCATATGTCGATATCCAAAAGGGGATTCTTAGGGGACCGGAAGAGCTTAAAGAGATTTATGAAGATTACCGCGAAAAGGTAGGAACCATGTCAAAGGTAGTGGGAGGTATATGTACTATTGACTCCGTATGCCCGACTAAAATGGCTTGTGTCGGATGTGGAGCAAAAGTTCCGCGTCCGGAATTTAAAGACGAAATAGCCGCCTTTTATAATTGGGCGGAGGAGAGTGAAAAACGATTTGAGCAGTTGGGTCTACTCCTTGAAGTAAAGAAAATGAAGATCGCAAAAAATAGAGCTAAAAACGAACTTAAGGAAATACAACTGATAGAGAAATCTCAAAGGGATGAGACATATGCGCCGGAAATCCGTATCACCTCAAACAACTGAACTGGAATGGCTTCAAGCATCTTACGACAAGAAGAAGAACCGTTCACTTGAACTTGGTGTAAAAGCAATTGATACGCTTATTAAAGAGGGTAAAACGGTTTCTTACCGAACTGTTTCGGACAAATCAAAGGTTATTGATCCAGAAGGAATAGGTATCCACCAAAACACAATTCGTAAGAACCAAGAACTTCATAATCATTTTCTTCAGTATAGAACAACCAAGGTTTATAATCCGCGCAAAAGGTCATCTAAGCCCTTAGATAATGATCTGGATGCTTTCAAGCACATAAAACAGGATCGCGACATAGATCGAGTCAGACAGCGTTATATGCAGTTAACAAAGCCAGAATTGGTTGATCTACTGATTCGGATGGAACAGTATATTGCATATCAGAATCAGCATTGGCTGAAAAGTGAATTTGAGAAGTTTATCAACGAATGAATCCTATCTCTATCTCTTTAACAAGCAATAACCTTCAAAGAAAAGGGCAGATTAACTAATTTCTGCCCTTTTCAAAAGTGGGGCGAATTTCTGGGGAAAATCCATCATGCCACAAAGGGTTATCACCTCCGCTCCGGAGGCGATACTTCCCCACCCAAGTTTGTTGTACCTCCTGATTATTTCACAGGTAAACAGGAATGTGGAATTGAGGTTGGGGAGAATTATAATTTGGCTAAAGTCAGAGGATGCGAAGCAACCGAATTACCAAAGCTGATGGTAGAATCGACAGACTTATACCTTATAAAAAATAGTGGAATTAAATTGACGGAGCAAGTTGAGTGTGATAGCATTGGTTTAACTTAAAACGAAAAGGCTATGATGAGAAATAGTAGGTATTAGGGATCTCACAGAGAGAAGATGGTTGGTGCGAATCTTCATTGATCTAATAGTGAAGCAGTCTCGGAGCTGTGAACCGAACAGAGGAATCTTAGTAGGCTTCAACGGAGTTCCACCGTTATTCAGGAAACAATATCGGAGATATCCCGTATTGATAGAGTGCAGAGAAATCTGAAATTAGGTGGTAACACGGACATAATAGTTCGCCCTAAGTTGACAAGAAATATGTCAGCTTAGGGCTTTTTTGTTTTATTTCTTCTCGTTTGAATATTTGCAAAATAATTTTCCGAGAATAATTAATAATTGAAATGGAGGTATTGAGCATGGTGAAAATGACACCAGATGAGTTAAGAAAATCATATATTGATTTTATGAAAGGAATAGGGGCTAGCCAAGTGCCCTCTTCTAGCTTGTTACCAGAAAATGATCCCTCAACGTTGTTTACAGGAAGTGGAATGCAACCTATGGTTCCATATTTATTGGGGGAAAAGCATCCGATAGGTAATGAGATTGCTAATATTCAGAAGTGTTTAAGGACAGTGGATATTGATGAAGTAGGAGATACGTCGCATCTGACATTTTTTGAAATGATAGGTCGATGGGAGTTTAAAGCAAATGAAAATAACTATAAGAAAAAGCAAATCGATGCCATTTGGAATTGGCATATTATCGAATTAGGAATTGATCCTGGCAGGCTGTATATCAGTGCTTTTATAGGAAGTGATGATTTGAATATACAGAAAGATACGGAAGCCATTCATATCTGGTCAGAAAAATTTAAATCAGTTGGTATAGAACCTATCATTGAAGATGATCCCTATCAATATGGGGCATCTAGAGGTGGAAAAATATTCTTATACGATGAAAAAGAAAATTGGTGGAGTCGAGCCGGAAGTCCATTGGATATGCCTGTTGGTGAACCGGGTGGGTCTGATAGTGAAATGTTCTATGATCTTGAACCAGGCGGTGATTCACTGGATCATCCTGCTTCTGTAAGCGAGAGGTTTTTAGAAATTGGGAACAACGTATTTATGTGTTACAAAAAAGAAGACACAGGATTTGTAAAAATGCAAAATCCCAATATTGATTATGGAGGCGGATTAGAAAGGGTTGCAACAGCCCTTAATGGTGACAAGGATATTTATAATACGGCTTTCTTCCTTAATCCCAAGAAAAAATTGATGGAGTTAAGTGGTAAACAATATACTGACGATTTAAAGTCGTTTAGAATCATACTTGATCATGTGAGAGCGGCTACTTTTCTAATTAATGATGGTGCGGAGCCAGCTAATAGTGATGCAGGGTATATAACAAGAAGGTTATTAAGAAGGGCGATTCGTGCAGGTAAAAAAATAGGTATACAAGGAAGTTTTGTGGGTGAGTTGTCTGAAGTTTATATAGATGAAGCAACAGCTTATGAGGATTTGATCGGTAATAAAAAGAAAGTTATCGAAATAGTAAATAAGGAAGAAAATCTTTTCTATAGAACTTTACAGCAAGGAGAATTTGAAATACAAAAACATCTTAAGAATAAGGGTAAAGTTACAGGTGCAGATGCCTTTTATTTTTACGAAACATATGGGTTTCCCTTGGAGTTGACGGAAGAGTTTCTAACTGAAAGTGGATATAGCATGGAGGACAAGGCGTCTTATATAGAGGCGGCAAAGAAACATGCTGAAAAGAGCAGAACTGCTTCTGCGGGTAAATTTAAAGGTGGATTAGCTGAACATTCAACAGAAACAACAGCGCTGCACACGGTATCTCATTTATTACTTGCTGGTTTAAGGGAAGTTTTAGGTGATCATGTTCATCAACAAGGAAGTAATATTACTTCAGAACGATTACGGTTTGACTTCAACCATGATGAAAAACTTACGCCAGAGCAAATAGCTGAGGTGGAAAAGTATGTGAATGATGCGATTTCATCAAAAGCAGTTACCTATATTTCAGAGCTGCCTAAAATTGAAGCGAAAGAATGTAATGTTGAAGGGAATTTTTGGGATAAATATCCGGATATCGTTAAGGTGTATACAATCAAAGATAACGAAGGGAAAGTTTGGAGTCGAGAAGTATGTGGAGGACCTCATGTAGAAGATACAACAAACTTAGGAAAGTTCAGTATTAAAAAAGAACAATCTTCTGCTGCTGGAGTTAGAAGGATTAAAGGAGTAATTAATAAATATTTCCAGAACGCGGAACAATAGCTGATGTTTTAGGATTGCCATTTGTAACAACGTTATGAGTTGCCGGGAATCCAGGATGAATGATAAATCCGGCAATCGAAGAGGGTTTGGTACCGGAGCACAGTATTCAAAGAAAAAGCAATTCGGATTAAATCCGAATTGCTTTTTTACTGCAAGAAAGGGGAACTTATAAAAAACAGAACGAAAATCATTAAATCGATTTATAGACATATGTACAAAATACTAGTTTTGTGTATTAGTCTAGACAATGGCAGCCGTTCAATTGCCATGTTGACTTATGGGTCTTCCCTTTCGGTTGCTTGGTATCCCCATCATTTGGTACTTTAATCAAGAAAAAGGGAAGGTGATTATATTGAAATGGCTGATACGACGTGTCCATAATTAGTTGGTTATGGATTTCGCTTGTATTTCTTAACTTTGTTTTATTATCGGCAACACGAATCCAATTTCTAAACTACTTAAACTCTTTATTCCGATGAATGTGGACTGAAACAAAGAATGATATGATAAACAGGATTATTGCCGTACACGATGACACCATACTGACTAACGGGTGACGAAGCTCCATGCCTCCTGTAACAGGCGCCAGTAATGCGGCAAGTACCAGCATAATCCCTATAGCGCCAAATCCCGAAAAGAATACGACGAGTTCATTTTTTTCCGTACCGATCCTCAGCATTATTGGATACATCAAAGCCACTGATGTGATCGACAACGTAAGTCCGAATCCAAAACTATATATCACAGCCCGAGAATCGAGTTGCAAACCTACAACATAGACAACTGCAAGAGTAAGCAAACTCATCATCACTCCAAAGAGGATCAGTATGGAGAATGACACGTACTTCGCCCCAATAATAGTTCGGCGTCGGATCGGTAGCGTCAGTTCAAATTTGTTCCATCTGGAGGTTTCATCCACTCGCAGCGAGGTGCCAGTATTGGCAATAAACAGGAATATTTGTATGCCAAAAATCATCGAAATCATCGTCGTATCCTTGAGTACCAAAGGAACCAATGCTAAAAAACCGGCTATTACTAAAGCTAAGCGGATATTGCTTGCCATAGAATAAAAATTGTTGCGGATTAGTCCCCTCATTTATTTATCCCCCTTGACCAGTAACAGCATAATTTCATCAATGGTCACATCATCGACGATGATTTCATGATGCTTCTTGGCAAAACTCCCTTTGTTAGAGATCAATACATCGATTTGTAGTCCTCTTTTCCTGTATGCAAGATACTCTAACTTGTCAAGATTCTGAAACTGCTCCACTTTGCAACGGGCAATTCCATATTTGTACAACAGCAAATCTTTTTGCTCTGTTAAAATGATTTTGCCATTGTGAATAAACGTGATATAATCTGCAATTTTTTCCAAGTCACTGGTAATGTGTGAAGACATGAGAATGGAATGCTCTTCATTTTCCACAAACTCTAAAAACAAATCTAGCATCTCTTCTCTGACAACAGGGTCAAGGCCGGAAGTAGCCTCGTCCAACAGCAGCAGTTTTGCTCCATGCGACAAAGCCACTGCCACGGCTAGCTTCATAGTCATGCCACGTGACAGATCTTTTATTTTTATGTGAGCAGGCACCTGAAGTCTGCGGATTAGATTCCGGAAGAGATCGCCGTCCCATTTTTGATAAATATCATTAAACACCGCAGCTAACCTGTTGGCAGTTAGAGCCTCGGGGAAATTAATTGCATCAAACACAACCCCGATATTGTTGAGGATGTCAGTTCGTTCCTCCGTCATTTCTTCGCCAAAGATTTTGATCATCCCGCTGTCTCGCTTGACCACATTCAAAATTGAACTAATGGTCGTCGTTTTGCCCGCCCCATTCTCTCCCACAAATCCCATGATACTTCCTTGAGGAATGGAAAAAGAGACATTATCCAAACTAAAATTGGAACCGGGATAGGTCTTCGAAAGGCTTTTGACTTCTAAACAATAATTCATCGACTAGTCCTCCCTGTAATACAACTTTAAAAGCTCTATGAGTTGTTCTAAATTTATCCCGCTAGTTCGTGCGGTTTCCGTGGCCAACCTTAAATATTCTTCAATTATTTTCTGCTGTTCTTCTTGGATAAAATTTCGATTTTGTGCGGAGATAAAACTACCTCGTCCAACCGTCGTTTCAATAAACCCATCACGTTGCAAATCTTCATATGCTTTTTGCACCGTGATCACACTTACATGGATCGTCTTGGCGAGCGAACGCATAGATGGAATTGGATCGCCTGTTTTTAATTCTCCTTTCATCACCATCGCTTTGATTTGTGAAGAGATTTGTTCATAGATTGGCTTACTCGTATTACTGCTGATAACAATTTCCAATTAAGCTCACTTCCCGTAAGTGTACTTACCGTTCAAGTACATTGTATATCAATACAGTACAGTCTGCAATAGAGGCTGCCGGAATTGATAGTCCCCGTGCCTCCTCTACGTTTTCAACTCGTACGCGCTGGAAGACTGCAACGGCAGAAGATCGTGGCTTAGACGGTTAATTATTTTAATGGTTTTACCGGGCAAATCAGATTCTCATATTGAACATTTTGTTTACTATTCATCCAATAATGAAACTCTATTGCCTTCTCCTCTTCCTTTTCATTTGGTATTTTTATCAAGAAAAAAGGAAGGTGATGTTAGTTGCATTTACTTTCATCAAACGAATAGTTTCCTTATTTATGCTACTACTTTTGGTACACTTGGATGTTATGCAATTACTTTTAGTTCACATAATTTGTGAATCTAAAATAGATGCATAACCCAAAAATCCTTATAGAATAAGGGTTCCAATGCAACTACTATTGGTACAACGGACACCAACCAATAATTATTCGTCAAAATAGAATTTTACGTAATATTGATCGAATCGGTAGCTCCTAACTGTGCTCTATTCCTTATCCTATTATTGAATTACTTTTAAAGCTAAATAAATCTGGTTTAAAAAAGTAAACACAATAGAGAATCTTGTCTTCCGATTCTCCCCTTCTCTAATTTTTAATGAGGCTCGGCCTCCTGGAAGGTTAGTCGCTTTACTCTTGTTACAATGCGGAATGCAAAAGGCTTAAAACCGCAGAAAATAAAAAAACCGGCAAGTGCCGGTTTTCTCCTTTCCCCTGTTCTTCATTATTTATCTTTGATCTAATTTTAAAGGCTATACTAAAAGCTTAAGGTTGATAAATAATAATTATGGAAAAGGAAGTTCCTATATTCTCTGTGAATTATAGATGATAATTGGATATTTATGTTAAAATAAATATGAAATTATTATGCTTTAGGTTTTTTGGTACCCTAAAAAAAGCCCTCAACTTAGTGAATATTGTTTTGTGTAATGGAATTTCAAGGGGAATTGTTATCTCACATTTTTGGAACTTCTTATTAGTGGCTGGTTTTTTAGTTATCTTATTGCCATTTTTAATTTCTTAATCAAACTATCCGAAAGCTTCAGTAAAAAATTAAGTGCATATATTTCAATCTTCCGATGCGTAAATTCGGTTAGATGCAGATAGTTATATGACTTATAAGCAACAAGAAGAATAAAACAGAAAAACGTGTCACCCATCTTAGTGACACGTCAGTATTACTATGCCTTTAGCAATTCAGGATTTTGAGATTGTGTTTGAATAGCAGTTGTAACTGGTCGGCGTTCTTGTTCATATTGTTCAAATGCCTCAGTAATCGTCTCACATGAAGCTAATGCATCAGCGATTGCTTCAGCATCTTGAATAGCAGAGTTTGCACCTTGACCTAGCGTTGGCAACATTGCATGTGCTGAATCACCAAGTAATGTAATACGGCTTGTACTCCATTTCTCAAGTGGTTGTCTAAAATATAACGCGCGCGACATTACTGGATATTCTAATGAATCAAATAATCGCACAAATCCTTCTTCAAAATGTCCTACGTGTGATAGAATTAGCTCTTTATCTACAGATTTTGACCATGACGCATCTTGCGTCGGATAGATCATATCTAATGCAACACCATTGGCGACTGGAATAAGGAACGCAATTATATCACCCTCTTGGTACATTACAACACGTTTTTCTTCCACTAGATGTTTGGTTTCCTCATAACTGAAAATAGTACGAATTGAATGGGCCCCACAAAAGATCGGTTCATCATTACTAAAGATTTTACGCGTATTTGAGTGAATACCGTCCGCTGCAATCACTACATCTGCCTGTACAACTTTCCCATTTGTAAACCGAATCTCTACATGATCTTCATGCTCAATCATAGACTCACATTTATGATCTAAATGAATATATTCACTTGATAACGGTGTTAATAGGGTATTTAATAAATGTGCACGATGGATAACACGTGGCTTGTACCCTTCTAAACTATCTAAAGTCAATAAATCTAATCCACTTTTCGGGCCATCTGCTATTAATTCACCTTTTGCTGTTAACATATCAAGTTTTTCAACAGTTTTCCCTTTTTCTTCACATAACTCACCTAAACCCCATTTATATAATAAATGTTGCGTTGGTGGATGCATAACAATTCCAGCACCTACTTCAGTTAACTCTGGTGCTTGCTCATATATATGCGCTTGAATACCACGTTTGTGTAACGCTGTTGCTGTTGCTGCTCCGCCAAGCCCACCGCCAATAATAACTACCTTTAAATCATCCTTCATATTAGCTACACTCCCTTAAAATATACTTAACAGCCTATTTTATACACGTGTATATTTTTTGTACTGCTGTAGTTTATATGATATAGTGTATAACTTATGTAGGCAACGAACAGTATTTCGAAAATGTCGATTAACTAGACACGAAGGAGATTTTGCTGAATGGATAACAAAAAGAAAGAAGACTTACGCGTCATGAGAACTAGAAAACTCTTAGTTCAATCATTATTTACTTTACTAGAACGTCATTCATTTCATACTATTTCTGTAAAGGAAATTTGTGAAGAAGCTATGGTTCATCGCACAACGTTTTATACGCATTTTGATGATAAATATGATTTAATGGCTTATGGATTACAAAATATAGCCAAGGAATTTCAATTTATTGAGGGTAATATTCGTGAAAACCTGATTAAATTATTCAACATGTCATTGAAGTATAAAGCACTATTTTCACAATTGTTAACAGAAGAAAAGGATTCTTTAAGGTACATCATTATGAAAGAGATGAATAAAGGGGTTAAAAATGTTATTCAAGATGAAAATAGTAATCAAATCCTATCATTCTCTTCAGAGATCGCTTTAGCTGCCTTTTCCGGTGCATCATTAGGCGTACTCAATTGGTGGGTGAATGAAGGAAGTAATATTAGTGAGCAAGAAGCAAATGAGGAAATGAAAAAAATATTTAATTGGGATTATATAGAGAAAACTTTAAAATGAACTTATTCAAATAAGTAATCTGATTTACTAATCTCATTAATACGAAAAACACTTTTATCTTCAATAATCGGGGCCGATTAAATGAGTGTCTAGAATAAAATTTATATTGGCCATCTATTTCGTTGCCTTGCGCCCGAAACGGTCCAATCATAAAGCATGTAGCCGGTCCCTGCCAAAAGGAAAAACGGGAATCAACCCCAATTAGCTTTGGAGAAGATTCCCGTTGTTTTAATATTTATTATTCCAAATAGCCTTCGGCAATTTTCATCAAAGTTTCTTTGCTTACTTTATTTATGTCTCCACGTAAAGTATAGGCGTATTTTACCTTTTTGTCTGGGCTCTCGTATACCCATTTCAGCTCGTGCGTCTGCGAAGGACCATATTCTGTATGCAGCATTTCTACTCCCTTCACTTGAACCTTCTCCTGCTTAAATTCAACGTTCTCGTCAATATACATTGTAGGATCGCTCTTTCCACTCAGATTAGTGATATCAACCCCGATTTCATCTTCGCCATTTTGATACGTAGCAAAGAGAAGGAAAAACTGATCTGTCATTTCAACCGGCATCATGGCATATCCCTGATTGGATTCTTCCGCCTGCTTTCTCAGCTTTTCTGCCATTTTCTTTTTTTCTTCCGAAGAAGGAGGATTCACTTCCTGAGCATTTTTAAAGATTACGTCCGCCTTTTGGAATGTATAATTTCCATTGACTTTGTCTGCGATCTTAATGGATTTATCCGTAATCTTATCGCGCAATTGAGAAAGATCTTGGAAGATAGTCACCTTCGTTCCAAGAATTGTTTCATGATTCGGGTTATTGGCAACCATATAGAACAGCCCAGCTTCCCCGTTCTTTAGCACCTTATCCTTAAGTTCATAAAATGCCTTGTAACGCTCTACCTCATCTTTCGATTCTGTTTTTCCGTAATCTTTCGTCGATTTAGTCTCATATACGACTTCGCCATCCTTGTTGTTCAAAGAATGATATTGAACTGCCGCATAACCCGTGGAGGCCATTAACATCATCCCTACAAACGCAGTCAAAGCAACTTTATATTTCACAAAAAACCTCTCCTTTTCTTTTGGCTTAGCATGTAGTATTCTCATTACTTTTCCTGTCAAGTCGGCGTCGGGAATGCGCGGGTCATCAAACAGTTTTTTCAAATCCCGATCCTTGTCCATATTCATACACTCCCACTCCCTTCACTTGAGCATAATACTTTCGAAATTTTGCAGATGTACGTTCGTATTTTTTACGAAGGCTGGCGCTGTTTTTGCCGAGAATCAAACCGATCTCCTGGTAGCTTTTATCCTCGACACAACGTAAGATTAACAAATTACGCTCTTCCGCCTATAATTTCGCCATGGCCTGATGTACGGATTCATCAAAATAGTTGGCTTCAATATGCAAATCGACATCTTTATTTTCTTTGTCATCCTGGTAAAAGAAAGGCATATATTTCACCAGCTTTCGCTTACGGATGATGTCGATACATTGATGATAGGCAATCTTGTATAACCAGGCGCCAAAATTCATCTCATGCTGGGTAAATTTCTGCAAGTTGCGGAATGTCTTCAAAAATACTTCCTGTGCGTTATCCTCGGCTTCGGCATAATTGCCTAGCATATGATAACAATAGAGAAAAATCGGTTTTTGATAGACCTCCATGATTTCCTCAAATTTTTCTGTCCTCCCATTCAACACATCTGTAATGATCTGATTTAACTCCGCATCATTCAAGCCGTCTCCCCCCCTTTCACTCTATACAACGAACAGCTCGACCCAAAATGTGACAGCAGGTAAAATAACTACAATCTAAAACGAGCTTCGCAAGGAGCTTGTTCGGTTCGATTCCGTAAATCCAATTCCGTTAGGATGCGCCGATTGCTCCCCTGGCTTGTCCATAATCGGAAGATGACGGTAAGTTAGCTCCCGTACCCTGGCTAGTTGAGCAATTGCCTCGACAGATCCAACGATAGCCGAAATACGAATGCCTGGAGCAATCATTTTAGAAAAACTCATGAGGTACAAGGTATTGTTAGGTTCCTGGCTAATCAGCGTTGGAAGTTTGCTCCCCACGATATCGAAATTCACTATCATAATCGTCCTCAATGATCCAAGATTGTTCTTGAACGGCCTTATGTAGCAATTGTTGCCTGCGCGGCTCCGACATAACGACCCCGACTGCGCACTAGTGCGAAGGGGTCACAAAGGTCAGTTTGGATTGTGGGGGAATACGCTCAACCACAAGACCATACTTGTCAACGGGAACGGACACCACATTCATACGCTGATATTTCATCGCCATCCAGGCAACTGGAAAACCGGGATCTTCTACAGAGACAGTGTCCCCATCAGATAAAAGCGATTGTGCGATTAAGTCAATGCTGTGCTGAGCTCCTGAGGTCAACAGAATCTGATTTGTTTGGATATGGATACCTCGTTCAAGTGATAAATAACGCTGAATTTGCTCACGTAATGGTGTAAAACCATAGGGATTACCGTAAGCCCAGCTTGATAAATCCTTTCAGCCGATGCGTGTAGAAACGATTGTCGCCAGTTCTTTTGAAATTGGTCATCCAAATAGGGTTCATGGGGACTATTATCAATAGTGACTTGATTCCATTTACTAACCGGTTTCTTATCATTACGAATTACTTTCATCATCGTGCACACCTCCAAATAGAAGCTCCAACCATCTAATATTAATTATGGATTGTTCATAACTGTGATGTTTGGATATTTAACCACACTCCATTCATTGATATACTATCGTAATAACGCTGGTATTTGCAATCTGGGGTCGTTGCCGCACTCTAGAAGACTATCGGAGTTAAGACAATTGGAGTGGGATGAATATCTTATGAGTGAAAGGAGAGATTTTGAAATGGATTCGGTTCGTTACAAGATCAGGGAATGCCAGGATCAGGAGAAAATCGAAAGTTTCCTTCACCAAGCGAGAACTGGGTATCTTGGATTGGTTGATGGGAACCTGCCCTATGTTGTACCGCTTAATTATGTATGGACTGAGGGGAAGCTCTATTTTCACGGAGCTGGAGATGGAAGACGTAATCAGGTCATGAGTGAAAATCCTGAGGTATGTTTTACGGTATGTGAGGAATACGGAACCATTACGAATCCGGTACCTGCCAAAACAGATACGGCTTATATGAGCGTAATGATATTTGGACAAGCAGCGTCGATCACAGATTTGGATGAAGCCACCCATGTACTTCAGGAAATGATCAATAAATATGTACCCGGCTATTATAACCGCTCCTTGCCCAAGCAGCATGTGGAAAAGTATAGGTCGGCTGTATTCGGCGGACCGGTTCAAGTTTACCGGGTAATTCCGCACCATGTAACAGCAAAAGAAAGTCCTATTGAAGCAGAAAAAATGTATAGGACGGGCACGAATGTCGGACGAGAAATTTAACGACAAGATACGGTTACGACACGCGCTACGTCAATTCCGCTCTTCGGCAGCACACGCGGTCTCTGCTTTATCTAGCCATGCCGAAAGAGCATCCAAAATGTGGCGACTGTGCTCCAATCGGATGATATGGCGGCTAGAGGTGCATCGGTGGGAAGTATTTGATGCTTACTTATATATAAATTAATGCAAGAAAGTCATCAGTGAACGCCTGATGACTTTCTTGCATTAATAACAATAATAATCGAACGCATATCTAAGGTCTGTTGACTATAAGTCACATCAACCAAGTATCTATCTTCTAAAAAACAGTCTACTAATTCGATCCGCAAATTCCTGTAAGTTTACGCTAGATGGATCAAGACGGTAATATCCGTTTCTCACCGCCTCCAGCATCCAGAGCGGCAACTTTCTCCCCTCTAGTAGTGGATAGACGTTGTCGTACGCCCAAACGAGATGCTCCCATCTCTTGTCGTTTCCGATCTGAATATATTCAGACACGTCGAGCACTTTACCACGACCGTCCTGCAGCAGTACATTTTTTAAGTGAATATCTCGCGGGTTAAGGCCTTTCTCCCGAACAAACGATCGTGCTTCCTCAACGTCATCGATAACTTGCTTGGGGACTGACACACCCAAGAGTAAACAGTCGTACAGCGTTAACCCACGTTCGTAGCTAATCACGACATACCGCTCTCCAGCTCCATAAAACATGGGATAATAGGGGCTCCCCACTAATGCACGGTAGACTCCAATCTCTGCTTCCTTCTTAGGAAGCGCCTGTGTCGCATATAGCTTGTATGCGTAAGCCGGCATAGGTTCATAGACAAATACAGCGGCATCGGTTCCGATTCCGATGCATTGCAGATCTTCCGATTCACCTTTAATCGTCACCGGGTGGTTTTCACCGTGCTTAATAACTTCCATATATGACAGGGCTGTTTCAGCCTGCTTCCATTGTTCGTTATACATGAGCTACCTCATTTCCCGCGTTCTCTTGTCCACAATTGGCAACCGAAATAGATTCTTGACTTGTGACAAGAGTCTGTTTCGATAAGATGAAAAAGCCACGATTCTCCCGGTTTGAATCGGTACATATTCTTGTCATCCGACATTTGTTGTTGGCACCTATTTACGCTTACAAGGGCAAATAAATATTTATAGTGCTATCCTCTTGCTCAAGAGATTCCATGTGAGCCCAATACTCGAAATCAAAAGACCGAGAACTGGCTATGCATTCATCACGAATTGAATCATACGTTTCTCCTATTTGGGATTCAGGTCCCTTATGAGTAACCTTCACATATTTTCCAGCCGGTATTGTATGCCGAATTAATCCCTCGGGAATATGGGCAAAATCGTCGACTTCTACCGCAACAATACTTACGAAAGGAACATCTGGCGTCCATTCTCCGTCCGGGTAAACTTGGACTAAGTAAATCCCGTCATCATCTAAACGATTTGCAATCTCATGACGCTTTCCAAAGAGTTCTTCGCGTAACCTTACGACAATTCTAGTTTCAAGATCTTGAATTAACGACGCCGTTACAGAGTAACCAACCAGCTTCGTTTCATTACGTTCCAGCGTTTGCACTTGTTCCATTTTCACTTATGACACAACTCCTTATTCATAATTTAGTGAATTTTCAACAGTAATCTTTTTTAACGATCTCGATTAACAATATAATTCAATAAATGTTTCAGAAAAACGATATTTCGGGGCATCTCTTTCAATGCTTCCATGGCAAGGCAGTAGTGTTCCCACATTTCTTTCCTAGCACCTTCCTGACCAAGGATGGACACAAAAGTCGAATTGTTGTTTTCAACATCCTTTCCAGTGTGCTTACCGAGTAAGAGCAGATCTCCTTCCAAATCTAGCAAATCATCCTTAATCTGAAAGGCGATGCCTGCATGATAGGCGAATTTCTTCAAAACCGTGATTTCCGGCGCCTTAACCTCAGCGAGAATGGCAGGCATAACCAGAGAAGCCTCAAACGCAATTCCGGTTTTGTAAAAGCAGATCATATTCAATTGTTCCAGAGTCAATGCTTTTCCTTTGGAATGTAAATCCATCGCCTGTCCCATACACATATCTTCTGCCTTTTGGGCCGAATATTGCATCAAGGTAAGCACGGTTTTAGCATCGAAATGGTCTAGTGACGATTGTTCCTCAATTGCCTTCTGGATCAGAAACAGACCGGTTAATTCCGCAGTAGCACTATCATGCACCTGATGCAAGGTTGGACGCCCTCTACGGGTAGACGCATTATCCTGGGATGGAAGATCATCGAAGATCAAGGAGGCAGTATGCATATATTCCAATGATCTCAGAACCGGCACGATTTCCGATGCCTCAAGTCCATATTCGTTTACGCCCATAACCCAAGTTAATATAGGACGTATACGCTTCCCCTCCCCTTCGAGACTGTAATTTGCAGCATCTATAAGCGGCTCTTTCATCGGCGGAATCCCTTTATCTTTGGGAATCTGTAATATGTTATTGACCTGATGGCGGACAGTTTTAATCATCTCGAAAAAGTCTTTCTTTTCCTTCCGGTCGTTTTTTAGATTAGTAATCATCTGGTCCCGAAGCAGTTTATCGAAGAAATCCACATCATCCGCTTTTAGAACCATATGTTGAACAAGCCGATTGAATTCCGGATTTCCGGAAGCAAATACCTCCATAATTTCATTATACTTTTCAGTACCTATACGTTCTTTACAACGTTTTAGACCGTTGATTGCACGACCCAGTATCACCTCACGGGTCTTGGCATCGGAGTGATACACGTTATGGATCAAATACGAGATGACCGTCCAGTATAATTCAAAGGGGTTTATTAGATCCGAACGCAGATTATGGTATTTTAAATAATAGGTATAGGGTGTTACCGCACCGTCTTTCATATCGTCAAACATATCCGCAAAATCATCAGCCAGCTGATTGTAGATGCCATAAAAGAATGTTCGATTATCAAAGCCCTCATCTACAGGCGCACTAATTACGGAGCGGACAATCAACCTTGAAGAAGACGATTTTAAAATGATTGGTATAAAAAGCTCTTCATTGGTGTAATCAGCATGGGATAGATCCTTTACACGGTCCATTTCCTGAGAATGAAAAAACACATAGGACTGCTCGAAAAATGTTTTCTGTGTTTCCGGTCGCTGATGGTCTTTAATATACTCAAAAGCATCCCGGAGTTCCGAATGTACGTATTGAATCATATCCATGTTATTTCTGGCCCACTCGCCCAGTTCCGGCACAGATCCAGTGAGAAGCGCGGTACGTATCATACGGGAAAAGTGTTCTTTCTCTTGAGCCGTTAAGACCCCAGAATCGAGAAGATCGTCAATGAAAGGATAGGCCAGACCATAGGAATAACCAAGCCTAATGGCTTCACCAAGTCTCAGTGCACGTTCCGCAGGCGATATTTCATCGTCCATCTCTTCAACCGCATGAAGAATAACCCCAATAATGATCTTGATCAGCTTGCGCTGGGCATGCTCGGCATTCATTTCCTTCGGTAGATGGGAGGATACGGTACCAAGTTTGTTAATCACCCAGATCATGTCGGTTTCGATGCCTTCCTTCTGGGCCTTCCGATACAACCCGGCCAAACTCATAACCTCTGGTGGGTTCCCCCCGTTTGTTGCAGTGGAATGAATCAAGTGATTTTTTATATCGGCAACTACTCGCTGAATTCTGGTCTGTGTGTCAGGAGAATCAAGAGCTTTACCCAGATCCCTCATGTAAATATAGGAAACGCTTCGATCCAAGTAATCATCCAATTTCCCTGTATAATTCAGCCATTGGATATATCTATGATAATCCATAGAATCAGGTTTTCTCTTTCTCCTCGAAAAAAAAGATAGCCATGAATGATGATGAATATGGTTCCTTTTCCACAATTGGAAATCTTCTGTCAGTTTAGGCACATAAGTCTTTTCCATGAGCTGCACAGAAAGTGATGCAAAATACTGAGCTGCCTTCTGCTCAGCTAGCCGATACCATGTATCGGCATGATCTCTAAATTCCTCATTCATACTATGCATTACCTCAACTTCTATTTTCGTTATACCTGTATCCGTTAGGGAAGAAAGAGATTCTCCATGAACGGAAACTGATTTGAATTCATGCCGTAACAAATTCGTCGGATCATGTTCATTCCTTATACGGGAAAGAATCATTTTGGTTACGAAATCGTTATGAAGGTAATGGAATTGGTATTAACATCAACAATATATCCTAAAAATCCTAAATATGGTGTATTATTGAATTCTGAAAGTGGATTTTATCATGATTTCAAAAGGCAGGTGAAGATTATCGTTGTATGACTTTTTGGTTGGGTATTAATTAACCACATTGAGTATAAATAAAAATTATAAGTTAAAAGGAGATTCACATGACAATATCACAGTTTCTAATATCAGGGCATTTATATGCACATGTTAAATGGTTTATAGATGATGATGACTGGAAATCCCAGCCGCTAAAAATGATAATCACCCCTGCTTTTTTGTTCTGGCTTGGTATAACCTTACTAGTCCTGTTGTTAGCAACGATCATCAACCAACAGATTGAACGTAACAGATTTGTTAGCAAAATTTTAAGTTTCTTGAATCGCTTTTATTGCTATCAATTGACGATCTTCCGGATTGGGATTGGATTAGGCTTGCTGTTGCAACTCTGCACAGGCTCGTATATAGCACCTACGTTTATGCTAGATTCTTGGTGGGCATACGCAACACTCACCGTTGCCATCTTAGGACTATTTCATAGACGGCTACTTCCTCTGAGTGGATTTGCAATCGCTTTCTTGTATCTAAAAGCAGTGTTTCAATATGGTCTGTTTCATTCACTTGATTACTTTTTCTACGTCGGAATTGTATATTATTTATTCGCAGTGAACAGCAGATTGAAATCATCAGCGATGCCGGTGCTGTACACTCTTACTGGTATATCCTTAGCTTGGCTTTCCATGGAGAAAATGACGATGCCTGGCCTTTCCCAGTCGCTGATCTATGAGTATAAGATCCCAACATTTGGTTTTATTATAGAAGAATTCGTGTTAATATCTGCTTTTATTGAACTAGCTCTAGGCTGGGTGCTCATTCTGGGGATCATGAACAGATTCACTGCGCTGATACTTACTGGAATATTTTTGCTTACTACGACGGTATTCGGGTTCACGGAGGTTGTCGGCCATTCGGTCATTCATACCTTACTTATCATGTTCTTGATTGAAGGAAAGGGACAACCTAAAGCACTATATCAGTTTCATCAACCGATGTGGCTTCGCTGTCTGTTTGTGGTGGTAAACTTTTGTATGCTGTTGGGTTGTTTGATGACGATCTATATTTGGATGCAGCAGTTTTAGAACAGATTCGCTGTGTAAACGCTATCAAAATGGAGTTGACTTGATATACGATTGTATTGATCGTGAAACTATTTACTCCAGCCAGAATTCGTCTAAACTGCTGCTCAGTTGAGATTAGTCTGCCATGTGGGACTTGTGAAATAAAAAATCGGTTTATATGAGATGATCAATTCTGATATTCCCATCAATTGTCCAATGCAAGACGATCTCATTATAGACAGTCTACATCTTCATTGAAGCACAAATCCACTCTCCAAAATTTCTGCTTTAGTTTTACCTTTCCCCTCGGCTAGCCCACTTACAAATTAGATTATTTAAAAAGTGATATTTAAAAAATAAAAAAGAACACCGGTTAACTTTGAGCAAGCCCAAATTAACCAGTGTTCTTTTTTAAAGATATCCTTTGCTGCAATCAAACCAAGCGAATGAAAGCGCTCAGCATCCATATCAATCTTTTTTTCATTAAAATTTCCTCCTTAATTATCAAACTAGGATATAGTACGTTTTACTAGATTAAATGGTTCATATTTCCACAAAAAAACTTATTCCGTCTTACTCACCAAGACAGAATAAGACGTGTGACTTTCATTTCTCAATTTGATACGACTCTCTAAATCACCTTCTGCACAGGCAAGATTCATAGTATTAAACCATAAACCTGACGCAGAATTAGTACTTAAAAGATTTGTAAAGACAAGGAAGAGTAGTCCGGATGAGGAGAGTTGGTGCAAAAAAAGACCACTTCAAATGAAGTGACCCCTTAAAGTTAGACAGGTTATTTTATTAGGCGATTTGTTGGGCATGAGTTCGGTACTGTACCGGACTCATGCCTTTTAGTTTTGCTTTAATTCGCTTGTGATTGTAATAATCGATGTATGTAGAGAGCTCTTGTTTAAAATGCTCGATACTTTCAAATTCCTTTAAATACAGAAATTCAGATTTCATGATTCCAAAGAAGTTCTCGATAACAGCGTTATCGTAGCAATTTCCTTTGCGAGACATACTTTGCTTGATACCACGTTCCACAAGGGCTGTTTCATCTGATAGTGCCAGCCTTGGTCAGAATGAATCAGGAGCTTATCTTCAGCTGTTAATCGACTGAATGCTTGATCTAACATCGTGGAAACAAGAGAATAGACGGGTCTTGAACCGATCGTATACGTAATAATTTCGCCATTATATAGATCTAATATAGGAGATACATAGAGTTTTTCTCCAAATAATTTAAACTCTGTTATATCCGTAACCCACTTCTCATTAGGCTTTTCAGCTTGAAAGTTGCGTTCTAAAATATTTGGTGCTATCTTGCCAACCATGCCTTTATACGAACGATATTTCTTCATGCGTACTAGAGACTTTAAACCCAATACCTTCATCAAACGTTGCACCTTCTTATGATTCACACGGTGTCCACGATTCACTAACTCATCTCGAATACGACGATATCCGTAGCGTCCCTGATGCTCCTTGTAAATCGCTTGAATGACGCCTTTTAACTCCTCATCTCTGTCTGGCATACCGAACGTTTTTACCCCGTAATAATACGTGCTACGGGGGATATCTGCTAGCTGTAGGAGTGCTTTCACCGGAAATTCGTTCCTTAGTTCATAGACTACTTGTACTTTGTCTTGTTTGGTGATTTTTCCTTGTTTTGAACTAAGGCATTCAACTTTTTTAAATACGCATTCTCCATGCGCAAACGTTCTACCTCTACTTGTAAAGCCTCTACAGAACCTTCTACTGGCGTTTGATTCTTTCGTTCTTTTGGACCTTTCTTCATAGATGAGCGCCCCTTTTTCTTTGGTTGTAGGGCGTCTACTCCATGTAATTCTAAGCCTCTTTTCCAGCTTAAAATGGTACTATGACTCGCAACATTAAATACCGCAGCAGTTTCTCTAACAGACGTCCCATGTTCGTTCAAATGATTAAGTACGTCTAGTTTATCTTGTACAGAATATGATGTATAGCCATTTTTAAAAGCTTCTTCTCCATGATGCTCATACTGTCGAATCCAATTTGATAAGACTGAATGATGGAGCCCTATGGATTTTGCAATAGCGTTTAAGCTTTCCGATCCATTTTGAAAACGAATAATGGTTTGTAATTTTTCATATGTACTAAACCTCGTCATAGAAAAACTGCACCTCCTATGTTAGATGGTGTCTAACAATTGGGGTGCAGTTCAAAATTGAAGTGGTCTTTGCGTCTATTTTCTTATTTAAAGGGTTTGAATCAATTTGATCATCGCCTCTGGTGTGGGGCGTCATAATTAATGATAAAATATCAACCAAAAATATTGATTTATTAAGGCTCTTTTATTAGAGTGAGAATTCATTTTCCCAATTTGTTTTGATTACTCTTATATCCCACATTTTATGAGAATATCTGGGTTCACAAAATCTGGTATTCTTGCAGATATTACGGAGTTTTAAGTAGGGTTGAAAAAAGAGAGAAATTCTTTCATTTGTTGTTGCGCAGTGTTAAACTTTATTTAGACATACAATACTTTGAATTTCTTAAGTGAATTTGAGGTGAAAAACAGCTATGAAAAATAGAAACGTAACAGGTATTGTATTGGCCGTAATTTATTGTATTGTCCTTTTTGAGATTTTAATTGATGCACCCCCTGGTGAAGCTCCAAATAATCCGCTATGGGCATACGCAATGATTCCACTTGGAGCTGTTGTAATTACCTCTCTCTTTGATTATGTGATCAAGTTCGATTTCTTCAAAAAAAAGAAATAGAAAAAAGGAAAGAATGAATGAAGGATAAAAATGATAAAATTAAAAATTGCTAACACATTTATTGCAGGAGTTCTGCTCTCTACATCTATTGCAATTCCAGCCTTCGCTCAGGATCAGGAAAATTTACCATCTTCTTTGCCAGTATCACAAATGGATCAAGCTGTAAGTCTCTCAGACTTAGTTAAAAGCACAACCAGTAATTCTGTCACTTTTACAGATGGTTCTACATTAGTTCAATACGACAATTACTATATTGCAACAGATTCAAATGGAAAAGAAGAGTTCAAAATCACAAAAGTTGATGATAATAAAGTAAAGTATGAAAACCTGCAAACCGGCGAAGTGAATTATGCAATTAAAGAAGTTGAACCCATTCAAAAAAAACTCGAATCCTCTGCACAGATATTATCAGAAGGTTTTGTATATAAAGGAGCGGTACAAAATTCGACTGAGTTACGATATGCCACTGCCTCTACACTAGCAGGTATACTTGCTTCCTTTATAGGCGGACCTACAACTGGAAAAATATTAGGAGTACTTGTAAGCGTTGGCGGTTATTATCTTTCTATGAATGCACCAAGAGCCTATTGGATAGAAAAAACATACATAAAAGAAGAAAGGCACAGTGATTTTTCTGCGACTTTAACCATTAGGAAAGACTTCCACTATTATCAATATCATGATTATACTGGATTTATTAATACTGTTTCGACAATTCAGATGTGCCAACCTTATGGTTGTGGTCCAGTCGAAGAATATAATTAATAAATAAATCTTTGTCTATTTTGTTTCTATTTAAAGGCTCAATACCAAGGTTTCATTCATTTCTCACTAATTTCTAAAAAATTTTCTCATTAAAATTGAAAAATACTCATTAATTATGACGACACACATCTGGATCCAGGTTATCGCCAAAATGAGCTTTGGTGATTTCATTGACGAAAGCGCCTCTGTTCCTTCTCGCTGTTCTTGTTTTAGACCCTACAATAGAACCTGCAATGGCTACAATCTTCATCCTAAGCACTCCTTATTTCTTAGCTTGTACTTAACACCGTTGCAGAGCTAGCAATTTTAATGCGCTTTGTGGCCTGTGCAATTGCCCCTAAAATGACCGTATGCGCTTGTGTTGTGAAATACGTCTGATGACTTTCACCGACAGCAAATACATCAAGTCCTGCCTCATTCGCTAACTTACTTGCCTCAATTAATTCTTGAATACGCTGTTCAGCACTAATCATTGTGCCTGTATGTGGGTTAGGTATATGATCCCCAATCGAATATAAACCGAATTCAAGTCCTTTATTTGTATCAATACGATATTGCTCCATGTTTATTCTCTCCTATTTATTTAATCGAGTGGTATTAGATTTGCTTCTATTTCTGTACGTCGTTCTTCTAAAAATGGTGGTAAATCTAATTGTTGTCCTAACGATTCGACTGTTGAATCTGTGGTGAATCCCGGACCATCCGTTGCTATTTCAAATAAAATATTGTTTGATTCACGGAAATATAAGCTTTGGAAGTAATAACGATCCACAATTCCTGATGAGTGGAAGCCACGTTCTTTAACGACCGCTTCCCAATAGTGCAGCTCGTCTTCGTTGTTAACACGGATTGCTAAATGATGAATACTTCCTCTTCCGGGTTTCTCACTTGCACCTTCTTGTTGTTTAATAACAATCTCTCCAAATGACTGCCCTGCAACAGACTGATAAATCGCTTCGTTATCAGAGTGGGATGCTTCTACATAACCAAATATGTCTGTTAATGTTTTCGCTAATCGATCCAGGTGGCGCACAGTTATTTCTATTGTACCTATTCCTAAAATGCGATGTTGTTGTTCGATAATAGAGTCTTCCCATGCTGACCAGTTGTCAGGAACCTCTTCACCGTTATTATTTAACAATATCATTCGTAAGCCTTCTGAATCTTCAAAATGTAAAGCATCTCTGCCAGCATAACTTGTAATTTCACCATGTTTTACATCTAATAACTCAAAACGTTTTTCCCAAAACACCAGACTTTCAAATGAAGGAACAAGTAAGCCGATTTGTGTGATTGCATTCGTGCCACGAACTGTACTTCCCACATTGGGTATTTCAAAGAATGACAGCTCCGTACCCGCACTACCTGTTAAATCTCCGTAAAATAAGTGATACATACTTGGGTTATCTTGATTAACAGTCTTTTTTACTCTGCGTAGTCCTAATACTTTTTGATAAAATTGATTATTCATTTGAGCATCTTTTGTAATCATGGAAATGTGATGATGCCCAGGAATTGTATACATTGTTATTCCTCCCTTTTATAACTTGACTAATCAAATGATGTTGTAAAAAAAAATTACTCAGGCGGTAATTCTTTTTGTTGGCTATGTTTGTGCACACGTGTCATCAATGTGTAAAGTATTGTTTGTTCTTCTTCATTTAATACATCATCAAAAAATGACGTTTGAAATGCTAACTGTTCAGGCATTACATGCTCTAAAATAGATTCAGCTTTTGCTGTGAGACTAATCGTTTTTGTCTTCCAATCTTGCTTACGTACAATATATCCTTCTTTTTCAAGACGTACGAGCATACGCGAAATACCACCTTGCGTAACAGTCACTTTTTCGGCTAACACCATTTGCGTGAGTGGCTGATAAATGCGAATTTGCATAAGTACATCAAATTGAGCTGTTGTTAAATCAAAACGTTTCAGAAAGTCATTCGACATCTGGTTACTTTGGTTCGTAAAACGCATTAAACGTAACCAGATTAACGATCCTACCGTATTATTACGCATTTCGTTTTCCTCCTCATCGCTAACCTTAATATCACTTTACTACTCAATTGATAAAATAGCAAGTACAAGATACTCGTCCAGAATATACAGAGCAAAGACCTTATCCCGTAGTATTACTCCATAGTTATGCCATTGTTCCAACAACAAACAACTGAGTTTCTGAAACCCGGCTGTTTGTTGTTTATTTCATTTATTGCTTAACATGGTTTGGAAGAGACAATTGGCGATCGCGTTCTTCATAGGCATCATCCCAACCCATCTTTTTGTAATCAATTCGGAGTGCTTTAATATCACTTACTCGTTTCTTTTCGAACAATCGGGGCTACCTTCGTAGCTAGCAGCTCAATGCTGTCAGCTACTTTCTTAAATGGTAAACCTCCTATGTCCATCTGGGCAATAAAACGCTGATGCCCAAACAGTTCGTATTGGCGAAGGATTTTCGCTGTAATTTGTCGAGGGCTGCCAACGAATAATGCGGAATCTGGACCTGTCATTCTTTCAAATTCGCTTCTTGCTATCCTAAATTCCATCCCTCGCTGACGATTAACGTATGACCAGTAATTTGAATAATAAGGGTAAAATTCCTTCTTGGCTTGTTGGGATGTTTTAGAAATGTACGCATGCCCCGTTACACCTATTTTGAGATCTTCCAGAGCATGACCAGCTTCAATACCAGCTTTACGGTATATATCAACAAGTGGCATAAATCGAGCTGGATCTCCACCTAAGATAGCTATTGCCATCCCAATGCCTAACCTGCCAGCGCGGGCTGCGCTGTCCTCTGTACTCGAAACACCAATCCAGATAGGTAATTGACTTTGTACTGGTCGGGGTGCAATTGCAGCAGTGCTTAATGAGGAACGAAAGCGACCCGTCCAAGAGATATTTTCTTTTTCGCTGAGCTTTAAAAATAAGTCCATATTTTCTGAAAACAGGGCATCATAGTCATTCCGATCATAACCAAATAATGGAAAAGATTCCAAAGTCGCTCCTCGACCGGCGATTATTTCTGCACGACCGTCTGAAATTAAATCCAAAGTAGCAAAATCCTCGAACAGACGTACAGGGTCAACGGTGCTTAACACTGTAGTTGCACTAGTCAATTTGATTTGTTTGGTTACCTGGGCAATAGCCGCCAAAACGACCGGGGTAGCTGATACTGCATAGTCTAAGCGGTGATGTTCGCCAACACCAAAAACATCAAGTCCAGCCTCGTCAGCGAGTTGAGCCGCTTGGATTATTTCCCTTACTCGTTGTTGAGTGCTGATTGCTGTGCCGGTATAAGGATCAATTCCTATATCTCCAAGCGTGTAGATACCGATTTCTATTCCTGAGTTTTTTAACCCTGCCTCTTCTCGCATTGCGATATTTCCCCTCCATTTAAAACGATTAAGATGTGAAAGATAGCTAACTTTATATTAATTGAGAGATCATCATTTAAAGTAGAATGCCACTGATTTATTAGGTCTTCAGGTAATGATCTCGAGATTACACACTCTCTTCCAACTCCAACGTGATAAGTACAAAATATTGTTTGCTAAGATTTCTCCATCTCAATAATGAGCCAACGTGTTTCGTTATCCGTATGCACTGATCTCGGTAGAGGTGCAAATGAACATTCACAATTTCCTTGTTCCCATGTCGGGCCATCTTATAGAAGCCTCCCACTACTTTCAGAACATTTTAATCGATATTCTTAACATTGACTTGTGACAGAATCTATACCGATAAAATAAAAAAACCGCGATATACGCGGATATTAATCGGAGCATGAGATAATAGATTTTTAGTTCACCTTCGGACTAAAAGTCATTATTGTTATTAGCACTTTGATTGTCGCTGTCGCCTAATGGTAGGATCAGTCATGTCACGAATAGGTGAATATATCTCTTCTTATATCTTCTAAACTTTCTTCAAGAGGTGTATGTACCATTTCAGCCCAGCTTTGTGGTTAAATACGGTGACCTTATCCAACACTTCAAACAGACTGCATTGTTCAATTTCTTCGATCTTGTTTTCGATAATAGAGAATGCAAGATCAGTGGTATCTTTGTGAGAATACAAGGAAGTAATGATAACACCATTCTGCGTTAAATAATTGGAATATCTGATAAGAACGCTCGAAGTGTTGGTCACATAATGCAGCGATTCGTTAAAAATCATGACATCATATTGCTTCTGAGGGACATACGTCAGAATATCCCCGCAGTAAAATGAGTTCTCAGGTGATTTACCTGCGGCTATTTTAATCGCTTCTTGAGAAAGGTCAACGCCTGTATACACTTTTTTCTCGCTGTCCAGAAGTAAGTCGTACAATATTCCGGTGCCGCAGCCCATATCCAAGATGCCTTCCTCTGCTACTAATTTTCTTACATATCCATATACGGTCGAATATCTAGCAAACTCTGTGATATCGGATAAATAATCCCACACTCCCGTACTGTACTCCTCATCCCACTGCTGCTGACTGCCCTCAAGATAATCTTGCATTTTCACATTTTCCATTTCAATTCCTCCTAAAAAGCAATAATATGATTATTTTAATCAATATTATACTTTAATTCTATATTATGTCAAATAGATTCATATTATGAAACTAGTATAAATCATAAATAAAACCTCTTACCGTTATCATCCAAAATATTTACTCTCTCAGTGAATCATTTTATCGAACCATACTTTCTTTGCAGTCGATGCGTTCGTGGGAGCACAAAGAAAGAGAACGCTCCCGCACCTTCGCTTGGGCTACGTTCTCCACATTTAATTTCATTACTAAAGAAAACTTATTGTAGCGCAATATGGAACTCCGCGCCTGACTCGCCCGCAAATACAATCATGCCATTTTGAGGGAGTGCCACTTCATGCTGCTTACTAACTACTGTGTAGTTTACACAAGCACCCTGCTCGTTATAGACAGCGAACGCACCTTTTTCTGGCATCGTGACTTTCATGGTCTTCCCAGCAGCCTCGGTAGGAATTGCATACCATTTAGCCAGCCCGTTCTCTGGAATCGTAGCCTTGGATTGTATGCCTACATAGAATGGCTGAACGGCCTCTTCACGAACATACAGGCTGCCCGCCACATCGAGGTATTCCACGCCGTCCTTCGTGTAGAAGTTATATTGCATCGCATCTCTCCCGCCTAAGAGGGGGATATGCAGCTCGCTGACCGCTGTGTTCGCCCCTGTTATTTTACGATTCACCAAGTAGCCTGGAGCCTCCTTCGCAGTGGCAACTTGATAAGACGGCTGCATCACGAAATACAGCTGTGATGTGTATTTCTCATTTACTTCGTAATATTTCTTTCCTTCACGTTCTGACCAAGCCGCTGCAGCTTCAGTAGATAATTCGTTCACTTCAAGCTTCTCTGCTGAATATTGGGACAAAGCCGTCTGCCCTATTCCTGGCATTGTGATATATGCTCGATTCCACAGATACGTACGACCATTATTCGCTGTGACAACACTTATTTTCGCACTACCATCGGCTTTGACAAAGGAACCATCTGCGGTATACGTATACTTCTCGACTGGGTAGCTCGGCATATTGAGCATCGATATCGTCATTTCTCCTTCCGAGCTGATGTCTACCTTCATCAACGCGTTGTATGAGCCATATGCGCCAGCGTGCTTCGCTACTTCCTTCGGCATTTTCGCTTTCATAGGTTCGCCATACGACTTCTGTGGCTTCAACTCGGTAATGATTCCTTTTTCCTGCAAGGCACTGATCAGCATTTCATTAGCCATCACTTGATTGTACTGGCTTGAACCTCCCGAGGACAGCACGACAGCAGCCATATTGTACTCAGGCAGAACGACGAGAGACGAATGGTACAGAATCGTATCCCCGCCCTTGGTTAAAGCTTGAATTCGGTAATCTGTGAATGGGAACAAATTCACACTATCCCATCCGAGTCCATAAGCAATAGAGGAGTCAGCTTCGTCTGTCCATAAGCCCTTCTTATACTCCTTTTGTTCCATCGCTTGAATAGATGAATCCGACACAATGCCTTTCACTTGACCTGTGAATACTTGCGAAAATTTCGCTACATCTTCAGCTGTTGAGTAAATTCCGCCAGAACCAATGACGTTAACTGTGTCCTTTGGAAGCTGGCCCGGGTATGTCGGATAGTATAGTCCTGCCATCTTCCTTGGCTCCACTTGTTCCTGCGGTGTCTTGGTGTTGTCCATGCCTAATGGCTCGGTGAAATATTTATGAATATAGGAAGTGAAGCTTTCACCACTTGCTCTCTCCACTAGAATCTCAGCGAGAGTGAATCCATCGTTGCAGTAAACAGAGAACGCACCTGGATCTGCTTTCAGACTTTGTGCTGCCAGCTGTTGCAATAATGTATCATGGGCAAGTGTGTCGTTATCACCAAACAACATCGTGTTACCCATGGTTGCGCCGCTTAGACCAGACGAATGGTTCAGCAGCATGCGTGGCGTGATCTTCTTGTAGCGTTCGTCCTTCATTTTGAAATCAGATATGTATGCGGTAACGGGCGTATCCAAATTCAATTTTCCCTCGTCGACCAGCTTCATGACGGCAGCAGTAACGAACATTTTACTGGTTGATCCAATTCCGTAGATCGTGTCTGCGGTTAGAGCCTGCTTCCCCTCTGCATCATTCTTGCCAGTATGACCAGACACGATCATGCTGCCATGATCAATAAGTGCATACTGTACACTGTTTGTGCCGTAGCTGCTCGTGAGCAGTGCCGCCTTCTCCGCAGCCACCGTCTTCGTTTTTTCAAATAGATGTTCCTTGTTGCTTGCCGCTTTTGCTGCAGTTGAGCTGAGCATGGTAAATACGACAGATAGAGCAAGCACAGCAGTTAGACCTCTTTTCATTTTTGTTACCTCCCCGTGTTGTATATCGAACAGCTATAGTACGAGTAAGATCACTAAATCGTTCAATTCAAAATAAAAAATCTCCCCCATTCCTTGGAGAGATTTCGTATCTCATAAAGTTTAGCCTAAGTAGTGTAATGCTTTATCAAAAGTAAATGAACAAAAAGCTCGGACTAAGCGCTAATAAAACTATAATATCCTGGTCCATCACTTTATTTTCTTTAAATACTATTCACCTTAACTTGTCTTGGCTTCTTAACCGCAAAATATTGTACTAGTACCGGCAGATGATCTTGGCACTCCCCCGGACCTCATTTGGCACGCTTTAGATAACCCTTTTGAAATATAAGTAATAGAAAAAGGGCTAATTAGTAGCCCCTTTCTGTAAACATTCATTATGAAGTTTTTCTTCACAATTAATTCGTTGGTCTATTGCTTCTATAATATCAGGTCCCGCAAAAAGTCCGGTAAGGATGGGAGGACAGCGCAGGCAGTGTGGAGTAATCAGCCTGTTCAGGAAGGTGCGCATAGGGGCTCGAAAGAACATTAAGAAGCCGCTCCATCACGCTGTAGTCCCCTTGTTTCACCGCGGCTTCTAGAGCGTCTTCTACCCGGTGGTTGCGAGGGATTAGCGCGGGATTACTGTTTCTCATCAACTGATGCGAGGAGGCTTCTGGTTCCTGCTGCCTGACCAGTCTCGCCTGCCATAGCTCATGCCAATGAGCAAATTCCGTCGTGCCAAACAGGGCCGTATCCTCCAGCTTATCAAAAGTTAATGCACGGAAGGTATTGGTGTAGTCCGCACGATACTTCTGCATCATACTGAGTAGGCTCTCAATAAGGAACTCATCCTGTAGCTCTTCGTTAAAAATCCCCAGTTTTGCCCTCATCCCCGTGAGCCAATTACGGTGATACAACTCGGTAAAATCTGAAATCGCATCCTCGGCCAGTTTGACAGCCTTCTCCTCATTGACATGCAGCAGCGGCAATAGGGTTTCAGCAAATCTCGCAAGATTCCATGCGGCAATATGCGGCTGATTGCCATAGGCATAGCGGCCATGAATGTCAATGGAACTGAATACCGTTGCTGGGTCATAGGCATCCATGAAGGCGCAAGGACCATAATCAATGGTTTCTCCACTAAGGGCCATGTTGTCGGTGTTCATCACCCCGTGAATAAAGCCAACGAGCTGCCATTTAGCAATCAGCGTAGCCTGACGCTTAATTACTTCTTGAAGTAGGATCAGATAGCGATTCTCATCAGCTTCAACTTCTGGAAAATGTCTTTGCAATGTGTAATCAGCCAGTGCCTGGAGTTCCTGGGCAGTGCCCCATTTTGAAACGTATTGAAAGGTGCCGACGCGCAGATGACTAGCAGCCACGCGAGTCAGAATTGCACCAGGTTGCTCGGTTTCGCGGATGACTGACTCACCGGTTGTCACCACCGCTAGACTACGGGTGGTAGCAATACCAAGCGCATGCATGGCTTCACTGATGATGTATTCACGCAGCATCGGTCCTAGTCCTGCGCGACCATCGCCTTGGCGAGAGTATGGGGTTCTACCTGAACCCTTAAGCTGAATATCAACCCGCTCACCTACGGGCGTGATCTGTTCGCCAAGCAGAAGAGCACGGCCGTCCCCTAATAAGGTAAAATGCCCGAACTGATGCCCTGCATAAGCTTGAGCAAGAGGCAAAGCACCTTCGGGAATCTGATTACCAGCAAGCACCGCTATGCCATCATTGCTTTGCAGCGCTTTGACGTTCAACCCTAGGGATGTTGCCAACGGACCATTATTAATGATCAACTTTGGTGAGCGTACAGGGGATGGGTTAAGTCTAGTAAAAACTGATTTCGGAAGACGAGCATAACTATTGTCGAAGTTCCATCCTGTTTCTATTATTTCTTTTTTCTCTGGCATCGTATCTCCCTTTTCCTTTGCTCTTTTTGTATATTAGGTGCCCCTTTTAGGGTTAACTCCTGCAAATTTATTATACCTCTCTACACATCGTGGGCGCCCTTTTATGTACTCGACAAATCATTCATGAATTAAGGCGATAAAGGTTTATCAAGAGCTAATTTTAAAAATCTAATATAAATAAGCCAGTAGTACATATTATACATGACCAATATGTACTACTGGCTTATTTTTTTAATTTCTTATTCAACTACCGTTAACAGCTGATTATTATGTCATTGCAAGTTTGTGTGCCTCAACGCCTCTTTGAAGGAAATCCGTATTCTCTAGCTCGCCACGCTACTAGTAGTGCAAAGATCAGTAGAATAAACAATACCCACGGGAAGGAGCCGACACCAAGTGTTTCTATAAGAATCCCGCCCATCACACCGCCCCCCCGATGGCTAGGTTCCATGCCGTCACCAGCATCGACTGAGCCACATCTGCACTCTCGCCAGCAGCTTCAGCAACTGCTGTCTGTAGCAAAGTCGCCGCGCCCCCGAACGTCAACCCCCACACAGCAACCACTAGGTAGATCACGACGGGCTGGCTGCTACTTATGCTTAGTGCAACGGATGCCAGGGCGAAAGCAGTGAGGCTGATAAGAACCAATAGACGCAGTTTGCGGTCGATCAAAACACCGATGACCCAGATGCCAACAAGCGCTGTAATACCGAAATTAAGCAGTACCAAGTCAACGCGCTGGGTAAGCCCAGTCTGAGCAAGAAACGGTGCAATATAGGTATACAGGATGTTATGTGCTAGCACCCAAGTCAGAACGACAAACAGTACCGGCCGCACTCCCGGAATAACAAAGACCTTGTAGAGAGGGAGCCGTTTATCGGGTGCCTCTCCTGGATAGTCCGGTAGCTTCCAAAGCACCCAAGCGACCAGCATCAGAGCCAGAAGCGACATGATCCCGAAGACAGCGCGCCAGCCCACAAGGGCACCGATAAGTGTTCCAGCGGGGACACCGAGTGCCAGGGCGAGGGGCGTACCAACCATCGCCACCGCCATAGCTCGTCCCTTGAGTGACTCCGGCACCATGCGCCGGGCATAGCCTGCTATCATACCCCATAAGACACCAGCGGATACGCCCGCGAAGAACCGAGCTACCAGCGTCAGTGTATAATTGGAAGAAAGAGTGGTAACCGTGTTGAATACGAGAAAACCAAGGATGCACATTAGTAGCAATGGTCGCCGCCGCCAACCGCGCGTCGCAGTGGTTAAGGGAATCGCGGCCAACAGTGAACCAAGGGCGTACAAGGTGACAAGTTGACCCGCAAGGGCCTCAGAGACTCCAAGCCCATCACCTATTTGGAGCAACAAGCCGGCTGGAATCGTTTCGGTAAGAATACAGATAAACCCCGTCATAGCAAGGGCGAGTAATCCAGCCCATGGGAGGCGTTCAGAAGAGGGAGTGCTGGAGGCACTCTGTGTGACAGAAGTTATGTTTTGGCTCATTTCAGAAGCACCTCTCTTGTATAAATTGTAGATTACATGATCCACTGCAATGCGATTAATCGCCTAATAGAATGAAGTGACGTACTGAAGGTCTAATGTTCACAGTATCTTACTACACAGAGAGCCTTGGCCGGCTCATGCCGGATCAAGGCTCTTGTGTTCGTTCTCTATTTCTTGATCCTGTCATAAATGGCTTCACAAAGGTCAACAGTAAACTGACCCGACATGCCTTCCAGTGCGGTATTGGTGAACGCCACGACGCTGAGCCGCTGCTTAGGATCGACGAACCATGAATGACCATAGGTGCCACCCATGCGCCATGTACCCGGGGATTCCGGAGTATCTGCGGCGACAGGATCCTTGAGCAGAGTAATACCTAGCCCGAAGCCTCGCCCTGGCCAAAAGGCCATTGGCAGAACACCGATCTGGTTGGTAGTCATTTCACGAACCATAGACTCGGGCAGCAGGGGTGCTCCGCCCTTGCGTAATGTTTCCAGCAGTTGTAAAAAGTCCCCGGCGCTGCCGACCATGCCAGCTCCCCCAGAAGGATAGGCAGTGTCGTCAAGTGCCCGGCCAGGAGCAAGCTGGAAGCCCGCCGTGCCCTCCAAAAAGGCAATACTGTCGGGATCATGTATAGGCCGTGGCTCTGGTACATCATTGGCATAGGAAGTGGCCAGTCGTTCTGGATCGGCTGCAATAAAACCGGTGTCGCTCATGCCAAGCGGCTTTGTCACCAGCGAATGTACGGCCTCGCTGAGCGGTGTTTCTGTGACCTTTTCAATTACTGCTCCAAGCACATCTGTCGCGATAGAATATTTCCACTCGGTGCCTGGCGTATAAAGGAGCGGTACAGAGGCTAGACGACGCAGGTTCTCTTCCAACGTGATGCCAGGCTGATCCATACCATCCGATACCCCTGCTTGCTGATATGAACCATTCTCTTCTTGAAAGAATCGGTAAGACAGACCCGCGGTGTGCGTCATCAAGTGACGAATCGTCAATGTCGCGAACTCGCCGTTCTGCAAACGTGGCCGAAACTCTGGAAGCCAACGATCAACGCGGTCGTCCAGCTGTAGGCGACCTTGTGCAACTAGTACTAGCGCAGCCGTTGAAACGATAGGTTTGGTAACCGAGGCGAGCCGGAATAAGGCATCTTCTCGCATGAGCCGGTTCATCTCGCGGTCGGCAAGACCAGCAGCGCGGCTATAAACCAGTACCCCATCTATCGCCACTTTAATGACAGCCCCGACCAACCGCTTGTCGGCAAGCGTTCGATCGATTACCTCATCGATGCGACCTGGTAAACATTCTGAATTAACTTTGTTTGAATACAACATACTCAACAGTCTTCATCCTTTCGAAATAGTTAAAGCCTTGAACACTTTACTATTGTAAGTTTATTATATAAAATAAGTTATCTTGATTACATAAGGTAACTAAGTTAAATTAGCCTTGAAACGATTAATTACAAGCTAGTTTATAAGGAATACTTTAAATTTAAAGGAGTCGATTTCGATGGACCACGTTGATAAGCAAATCCTTTTCCACCTTCAAAGCCAAGCGAGAATTTCTATGACGGAACTAGGAAAATGTGTCGGTTTATCACAACCCGCAGTTACGGAAAGAGTTAGGCGCATGGAGGAAAAAGGGATCATCAGCGAGTATCGCACCATAATTTCCCCTGAAAAAATTGGGAAACATGCTGCTGCCTACATGTTGTTTCATTCAAGGGATTGTAACGCATTCCTTGATTTCTGCCGCTCAGCTCCCGATGTCGTCGAATGCTACCGTATAAGTGGAGAACACAACTACTTATTGAAAGTAATAACCGAATCCACACGTGCCCTCGAGGAGTTCGGAAATCAATGTGATAAATACGGGACCTACACGATTCTAATCGTGATGTCATCGCCTATTGATCATAAATTTCTTATACCTTCGCTTGAAGAAGCAAACTTAAACCTGCTGAGTTAAATAGATGTAGTTAAAGTTACAGCATAACTGTTTCGATTGTTTTACGTACAAGATCAAGAATACGGCGAGCGACTTTATCAAGCTGTGCCTCGCTCAACTTACCCTTCTGAACTGCTTCGACAATCCCTACAAGTTGCCGGCGATGTAAGCTTTATTGAAAAAGGGGCGCGAAAGCATTAGGGAAATATTGCCTGTGTGAGTAAAAGAAAATTATATATTCCTCCTCTCTTGAAAGAGGCAGAATAATTGTCGGCAAAGCTCCGGAATGATCGAGGCTTTGCTTTTTTTCTACGGACGCTGATCCCATGGGCTTTTTCTATATTCCATAAATGGAGCTTGTTCTATACGGAATTAGTCATACCTCAATCCGCAACGGTTTCAGCTAAACTCAAACAGCGCGCACCGATTGTGTATCGGCACGCGCTGCTTACTCGTAGTAGATTCGTTACAACATTATTCTATTATCTAATCTCGAAGCATAGGGTGTTCTAGATTGATGAGTCAGGGTTACTTTAGGCTCAGCTTTATTAATTAGGAAGTGTCGCTTGATATTGAGTCCAGAGCGTATTCACGTCTGTTCCGGTAATCAATTGAAATTGACTTTCTTTCCACAATTGAACTTGATTCGGGTCCACGAGTCCGTAAGGCATCAGAGTCGCATTCAGTTCACGAATGAACCCTCTTTTTTTGGTATCCTCAATCCAGCGAATAAAGTTCGCTGTTCCGTTATTCTGCCAAGTTCCACCCTTGGTGGCGGTGTAACGGTCATGGTAACCCACTACATAGCGTAGGCTATCAGCTATAGCTTCCACATCAAGTCCACTATATTGATAAGCATGACCCAATTCATGGTAAAGGATGCCGATAATTTCCTCGCGCATTGATTTTGTGGGACTAGCTACGAAGCTACCTAGATACTGTGAACTTATGCCGAGCGTCTTCAGCTCACTGTCTCCCGAAATCCAAGCAACCCCAGGGACATCATCAATGGTCACCAGGATTTTCTTTACGCTAGACGACTCTGTAGAATTATTATATAACATTTCGTTTACTTTACGTATGATCACCAATATATCTTCTTCGGCATTGGGAAGAGCTTGATCGAATAAACTTCCGTAGCCTGCTGAATCAAGATTTTGTACTTCGATGACCGGGTTCACATCATGCCACATATCATTTGTACGTGAAAATTCAACTTCACCCAATTGCAAGACATAGCCGCTATGATTCTTCAAATTGTTAAGCCTGTAATATTGAAAAGCCGTAGTATTGTTATTCAGAATATAATGATTACGCTGATGCCGAACTTTGAAAGTCTCATCGCTTTTCGTGTCTAGAGTCGTCCAGTTAGTATTATCATTGGACCCCTGCAGGACCCAGCTCTTCGGATCACCTTGGGGCGTATTGTTAGCCGCCGTAAGTGCGTAACCATCGATCGTCACCTGCTCGCCGAAGTCGAACTGAAGCCAAGCGGTATTGTCATAAGTTAGCCATTTGGTAACGCTTGTCCCGTCCACCAAGTTCGCTTTGATATCGGTAGGCGCATTTTCTCCGCTACCCGTAACCGTAGGCTTGATCGTGTTCCATGTCTGTACGCTGCCATCGAATAGTTTGACTTCGGACAACTGCAGCATGCCGCTTCCGTACTGATTAGTAAAGTCATCAAACTTCACAAATTTATAAGCAGTTGTATTCGTAAATGAATAGGTTTTGGTTTGATGTCGGGAGGAAAAGCTTTGATTCTGCTGTGTATCCAGCACAGTCCAGATAGACCCGTCATTGGAGCCTTTTAATACCCAGCTTTTCGGGTCTCTATAAGGTTCATCCTCTGCGGATGTAATGGAGTACGAAGTAACGATATTCTCAGTAGTGAACTCATATTGCAGCCATGCTGGGGAATTTAATGATAACCATTTCGAAAAAATGGACTGGTCGAACGCCTTATCCTTCCCTTGGTGTGATCCAATCTCTCCACTAGCCGTTGCCGTCCCGCTTACAGCCAAGTTTTTCAGTACAGTGGTTGGAGTCGATTGGGCTGCTACCGCAGCCGGGATGAATACGTTGTTACTGAAACCTAATCCTATCGCTGTCGCTAAAATAAGTATTCCTAATTTTTTCATGTTTCGTCATCTTCCTCTTTTCTTTAATCGTAATATTTAATATATGTAAATACATTTAATACCTTATTATACATACCCTCCCTCCTCGATTGGTAAAATATATCACGAAAAATAAATTATTCATAGAGATATTGTCGTAAATGAATCGATACAATCAATTCCAAAGTATCTGTAAGATTTCGTAATCAGAAAAAATACGAATATCGAAGAAAAGAGCCCGGCATATTAAGTGCCGGACTCTTTTCTCACAGAAATCTATACGTTTGGATGAACCCGGATATATTCCGAACGGTCGCCGGGGCTGAAGCCGAGCCCTCGATTCAAGCCGTAACGGAGATTATCGCCACCCAAGATATAGCTATGGATTTGGCGATTGTGAAGTTTGATTTCCACTTCATCCGCTAGGATGATTTACCGGTTATTGATAATGCTATCGATAACGGTTTCATGCTATTCATCTTACTTTACACCTCCCTTTTTGAATATTTTTGCGATTAGAAGAAGGAGTACGGGTAATAACCCGAACAAATAGATAGAACTATTTCCAACGAAATCATCAAAATCAAATACTTCATTCATATTTTTGGGTAGCAGAGCAACGACGAATATGATCGGCAATAAGCCGTATATGATAGGTTTAATTTTTTTTTTGAACAATTGAGCCAAACCCATCGATGCAGCATAATAAGTAATCGTAAATGTCGCGAATATTTGCATGATCCAAATAACAAGTAAGAAGAACTCAAATCTTTCAAAAAGGAGGCCCGTAATTTCAAAACTTCGCATAAGATCAAGTGTTGGCCAAGTACTTCTTACAACTCCATCAATAGACATTGCACCAACAGCTATAATTAAAGCAAATACATACAGAACTAAGGGTATTGCCGTACCTATAATCACAGCCTTTACACCCTTTTTGGGATATTGCATAACCGCCGTGAGAATGAACATGATCTCATAGCCTGTAAAAGCAAGTATGGTTGATTTCAATCCCCTAATGACAGGAAAGATTCCCTCTCCTAACACAGGACGTAAATTATCAATATCAAATAATTTGCTGCTCAAAGACAAGCAAATTATAAAAACAATAACCGTAATCGGTAATATAATCTCAAACAACCGAGCGATTGGTTTGATTCCACCCGTAATTAAATACAGTCCAATCCACATGAAAGACATAATGATTGCCCACTGAGATGTACCTTCAAGTAAATACAACATGATCACTTCAGACATGACTCTGATCTGCAACGCAGACGTAGTAACAAAATAAATGATCATCACCATAATCAAACAACTCCCGATCCAACTTCCTACAATTTCTTTCCCAAATTGATAAATGGTTTTACCAGGAAATTGCTGACACAGTTTCACGATACATATTCCTGCGAGCATCATAATCAACCCGCCCACAATAATAGATATCCAACCATCTGGGGTCTTAACGCTCTCAGTTAAAGTTCTTGGAAGAGTAAGAACCCCAGTTCCAAGCATATAGCTACTAACTATAACTGTTGTTTGTGCCGTTGTTATCTTATCATCTGTACGGGCAAACACAGAATCCTCCTCCTTCTTGACGCGCTCCCATTTATTTTTCACGGTCAAAATCCGTAGTCTGAGTCTTCATCATGAGAGATCGGCGCTTTATCACCGAATGGGCAAACGGAATATAAAGTCTTTCAAGTGTCATCTGATGAATTCTCAGATCATCATTAGTACAATGTAGTGTTACCATAACTCTCCAAAAAATACAAAAAAACAGGTTCCATTATACCGATAATCCAATATCAAGCAATAGATAAATGGCTAGATATCTATATTGTGTTATGAATCCCATGATCCACTTCATCATGTGCGCTTGTGCTACATCCGGTTATACTGGAGGAGAGGATATCATTTTCATTATGATGTTAATAATAAAAATGCAACGTATTCTGGTAATAGCGAAGCAAAAAAAATCGATTACATAGACATGTAATCGACCCTAGGAATACGTATAAACGCTCTTATCAAATAGTTGAACGACCGGCCAATACCCTCTATATGAACCTCTTTCTTCTCTGATTAATGCATTATATATTTCATCTTTAAATAAAAGGTCTATTCCAAAGAGACAATCTTAAAATCAATTGTTCTCCAAGTTGCCCCATCTTTCTTCTATTCGTGTCCTTATATCCGACCTTTTCATACAGCTTTTGTGCAGGGATATTCCTTTTATTTACTGCTAAAACGATCTCATTACATTCAGGAAATTCTTGATCTACAAAGCCTTTTAAAAGCTCCATCCCTTTCTTTGCGTATCCTTTACCTTGCTGAGCGTAATTTATTGAAAGTGCAGTTAACAACATAGAGTGTGGATTTTCAGTATATTCTTTAACTATTGCACTTGAATGCAATACAAAAAAACCCACTAATTCATTTTTACTCAATATTACAATAGGGTGCCGCTCGTGAGTTATTTCCAACATTTCGATGGGTAATGCAGTAAATTGTTCTTGTTCTTCCGGTAATATAAATGCCTTAAGAGACTCAAAATTTTCAGGTTTGTAAAATTGTAATTCTACCTCATATAATGTCTTCATACAGAACCTCCAAGTTTGACTTATGGATTTTTTTGAATTTTTTTGGCTCTCGCAAGAAGCAAAGACAAACAAACGTGGCAAAAGCTAGTCCTCCGCTTGCCATTAAAGAAACGGAAAATGCCCGTACATAATCTGATAGATGTGCTTCGATAAGAGATTGCCCCAACGAGACAGAGAACAATATACTGATCAACGCCACCCCTAAGGAATTTGCCAAATACATAAATGTAGTAAACAAGCCCGAACCCGTCCCAGCATCCTTCATTGGTACTACGCTGAGAACGACGTTGACAAGCGGCGTAGTGATCATACCGAGACCGAAACCATATATTAATAATATCAATATATTTCGGAAATGCAGCATATTCATTGCATCACAACATGCAGCGACCCAATGAGTAACATGCTGCAGCCCCCCATCACCAGCGCACCTATTTTCAGCACAACCATCCCCCATCTGCTGACAATGCGAGACGATACCAAGGAAGTTAAGAAATAACCGATGCCTAAAGGCAGAAAGACCATACTTGTGGATTGAACATTGTAACGCAATATGATAATGATTATCATTCATCTTTGGATTGCCGTAGTCTCCGGATAACGATCAATATTTCCGTGATGATGTCTAAGCCAAGTTTCCATTTGCTGTTTCTCCGACAGATCTTCGGCATAATGCAGCAGTTCGTTAGGAGTTAGCCTTATTTCCAGCAACTGATTTCGGATTCCTGCCTTTTTCTCTTCATATACCTGAACATCCTCTAGAAATAGAACATTGCCTGTTTGATTATCCGTGTGGCTTTCCTTACCGTTCCATTCGCAATAGATTTCGCCGCTTACGCAATAGCTTAATTCGAACAACGGACAAGCCTCCTGGATGTGGAGCTTCATATCTTATTCGAATGTAATATCCGTATACATGATCTCCATACCTGGACGAATCCGCGTCCGTGTAACGCTTCCCTTGCCAATATGTGAGGGGATGGTAAGCCGTTGTTCCCATCTGTTTTGCTGAACATGCCCCTCTGTTAGTCTAGTAAATTGATCAAAAAGATCATGAATCTCCATATTTAATATATTTAAGGTTATCGTATACCTCTCTTTCTTACCCTTTTGTATACGATGCATTGTACTCTATCCCTTGATTCACTACAACATCATAAAAATCCATAAAAATGATTAGAAACACCATCACCTCAGTGCTGTTTTTTTATTCATTTTCAGCAGAAATGGACTCCGGAATCTGTAGGGATGATCGTTTTTCAATAAACAACGAATCCTCAAAACCATATTCAGTCTGAATTCGTTTCATCTGAGCCAACGCCTCAGCTTCCGTATTGTAATATCCAGCCTCCACCAAGAATGAGCCTTGCCGATCTTTCAATACACGCAAGCCCTCTAACCCATACAGCATTTCTTCAGCCGAGCCTAGGCCCTCTCCATAGGGTAGTGAAGCGGTTCGTAGAGAGTAAACAGGCGGAAGATTTACAGAGTTCTCCGCATCGGATGTCAGCTTTATGATAACCTGCGCAGGATCCTTGTACTCTTTCACCTCGTAGGTAACCGGCTCTTTAAACGTGACATTAAAGCGAATTGCTGAATCGTCCAACGTAATGATTTCATAAGCATCTTGAACATAGTTACTTTGCTTCAACGTTTCAAGATCTTTGGCTGCGGAGAATTTCCTTGCCCCGCCAACCGAAATTGTCATCGTATTGGGGTACTCCGTAAATTTCATGTTAAACGAGCTTGCCATCTGCTGTGCTTCACTGTTTTGTACAAAGTTCAAAATAATATGATCACTGTTCTCCAGTTGCTTCACCGTAATAAAATTAACGTCTGTCCCATCCTGAATTATTCCGCCTTCGGCGCTTCCTTTGGAGAATTGCAATACACTCACCAGCTTGCCGAGTACCGGCACCTGTTCTAGACTAGCTGCGAAGGCAGGCAACGTATTGACGCTGATCGTAAAAGAAATCAACACACCCGCTACAGTTGAGCCTATCCATTTCACGCGGCGTTTTGTCGCGCGTATTTTCTGTTTATGAAACTTGCCTCTCTCAATTCCTTTACGAGTGGCCAAAGACAGTTCTTCAAAAATTTCAATATCATTATAGGCTTGCTGTAATCGTTTCAGTTTCTCATCCAAAGTACTCACTCTCCTCCAGATTTATTTTTAATTTCTCTAATCCTCGGTAGATCATTGATTTGACAGAACTCAGCGGCATATCCAATATATTTGCTATTTCCTTCAGCGGCATATCCTCAAAGTACCTCATTACAATCACGATTCTTGATTTTTCATCAAGGACGCTCAGCGCTTCATTTAAATCAATCGCTTCTCCTCTATCTTCTGGGACATAACTGACTTCAGGATCTTTATCCATAAAAATGATTTTTTTGGATTTACGAATATAATCCAATGCACAGTTTACGGATATTTTTATGATCCACGTGCTAAAATATTGCGGCTTCTTTAATTTATGAATGGAGATAAAGGCTTTGTAGACAGTCTCTTGTACAATTTCCAGCGCATCATCCTTGTTCCTCACATATGAGAATGCCATCCGGTATAAACGCCCTTGCATTTCGTCAATGAGTAAGGTAAAACTATCTTCATCACCAGCAATCGCTTTTGCTGCCAGCTCTGTCTGCTTCACGTATTGCACTTCCTTCCATCTTGTCATTTATATAGATTTAACCACCACGCATGTAAATATGATGACCCATCTGCCGTTCAAATCATGTTCTTCTTTGTGTTAGGGAAAAGGAGATTCCATCACTGTTGCATAATGTAACAGTGATGGAATCTCCTTGATTGCCGTTCATTATACGTGGAGGACCAAACGACAATTATTTCAGAGCTAATGTCTGTTTATTTATAACAGCGCCGCTCTCTGCATCTATTTCGAACAATTCTAATGTTAACGGTCGCTTGCCGTACAGCTTGCTTTTTGGAATCGAAATCGTTTGTGAAATCGTACCCCATTCCGGTCCACCTTGCGATGCCGTGCCGAAGCCTTTGACTATCACTCTCTCACCTTGCTTCACGGCATATTGATAGGTACCCTCGAATACGCTGGCTTCGCCTGTCACTGTATATTCAATCGTTGTTTTTGTTGCAGGAGTTAGCTTAATATTACGAAACACCTTGTTGTTTCTTGTTTTACTTGCGTTCAATGGAACAGTTAATTTATTTACGGCAGCGCCACTCTCTGCATCTATTTCAAATAATCCCAGCGTTAACGGTTGGTTACCGTTCAGTTTTCTTTTTGGAATCGAGATGGTTTGTGAAATCGTACCCCATTCTGGTCCACCTTGCGATGCCGTCCCGAAGCCTTTAACTATCACACGCTCACCTTGTTTCACGACATATTGATAGGTGCCCTCGAATACGCTGGCTTGGCCTGTCACCGAGTATTCAATCGTTGTTTTTGTTGCAGGAACAAGCTTAATATCTCGAAATACCTTGTTGTTTACTATTTTAATTGCGTTCAGTGGAACAGTCTGTTTATTTACTACAGCGCCGCTCTCTGCATCAATTTCAAACAATTCCAGAGTTAACGACTGCTTGTCGTACAATTTGCTTTTTGGAATCGAAATCGTTTGTGAAATCGTACCCCATTCCGGTCCACCTTGCGATGCCGTCCCGAAACCTTTGACAATCACGCGCTCACCTTGTTTCACGGCATATTGATAGGTACCCTCAAATACGCTGGCTTGGCCTGTCACTGTATATTCAATCGTTGTTTTTGTTGCAGGAGTAAGCTTAATATTATGAAACACCTTATTGTTTCTTGTTTTACTTGCGTTCAGTGGAACAGTCAATTTATTTACGACAGCGCCGCTCTCTTCATCTATTTCAAATAATCCCAGCGTTAATGGTTGCTTGCCGTACAGCTTGCTTTTTGGAATCGAGATGGTTTGTGAAATCGTACCCCATTCTGGTCCACCTTGCGATGCCGTCCCGAAGCCTTTGACTATAACACGCTCACCTTGCTTCACGATATATTGATAAGTTCCCTCAAATACACGGGCTTTACCTGTCAGCTTGAATTGTTCGATTCGATCCGTTTTAATGTTGCGAAACGTTGCGGATGCTTGTTTGTTGGTTGTTTCAGTTGTGGCTGCTGGTTTTGACATTTGCTGCTGTGAGCTTTGTCGAGTCTGCGCCTCGGAATGATCTGCCCGGGCTATGCTCTGTATTCCGGCGAATATGGATCCGACTAATACTGTAGTAGTACATATTGCAATGACTTGTTTTTTCATGTTTATAATCTCCTTATGTTGTTTTGTATGTTTTCGTAGCTTCATGAAGTTTACATGGATTAGACGCGCGGTTTCTCTTAAAAGACGCAAATAAATGAATGGAATTATTTAACTATATCATTCGGACAACTTTTCAGTTGAAGCAACCGCCGTTTACAGAGCAAGGGACTTTTCTTAATTTAGTGCTCCTTGTTCATAGATATAAGTAGGAATTGGGTCTCAAAATAAGCTATAGGACCAATATAAAAAATGGCAGTCCAGAACATTAAAATAAAGTTCTAGACTGCCATTTTTATTGAACTGTTGATCCCACAAAGGTGGTAAGGGCCCCGTTTCACTTCTCCTTTTAGGCACAATAGAGAAAGCACTTTTCAAACAAGTTACTTTTACAGAATAAGTTATTCCTTTACAATAAACCTTTTACCAAGCAACCACATTCCGCCACTTATAACTAAGAAATATATAGGCATCGTCATCAATGAACCATTATGAAGAGAGCTCATTCCCCATGTCGTTAAGCTAACTAGCAAGTAATATCCTAAGCTAAATATCGCGCCTGCTGTGCCCACAACATCATGAAAATTGACAAGGGCAAGACTTAGACAATTAGGTAAAGCAATACCAGCCCCCATTAACATGACAAACATGGTTATTAAAATACATACGATAACTATTATATTCGGCAACGTTACTAGACTACTCGCGAATGTTAATAGTAAAGCCCCGATTGTCATAACTAGACAACCGATATGAATGATCTTTTCTGGTACATAGACGGACAATAATCTTTTTGAAATCATTGCACCAACAATCGACGCTAAGGCTACAATAATGCCTAGAAAACCATAGACTCCCGGCGATATATGAAAGTGTTCAATGAATATAAAGGGAGCTTCAGCATAGTAACTGAATAAAACCCCATTTATGCCGCCGATTAGTAACCCAAACACCAGTACACGTGGTAATAAAAGCATTCTTTTAATGATAGGTAGAATAGAAACCTTTTTTCTTATGGAAACATCAGTTGTTTCTGGCAGTTTTAAAAAAGCATACATAAACAACAGTGCGCTCATAATCACAAGCGTAAAGAAAACGGCTCTAAAGCCTAGAGCTTGGTCGACCCATCCGCCAATAAGTGGCCCTACTGCAGGCGTAAAAGCAATTACAGCGGATATTTGGGCAAACATAACATGTCGTTTATTTCCTGATATACTTTCACGAAGAATCGTTTGTGTAATTATCGATCCTGTTGCTGCTCCAAATGCTTGTATGAAACGGCTGACAAGAAGTAAACTAATTGATTCAGAGTAAAAACACATCAAGCTTCCGATACCGTATACAATGAGGCCACCTAGCATGGCAGGCCTCCGTCCGATAAAATCAGAAAGCCATCCCCAACAGAAAACACCAAAAGCAAATCCGATAAAATATATACTTAAAGTTAACTGTACGGAACTATTTGAGACACTGAGTGCTGCAGAAATATCTGGTAAAGATGGTGTGTAGATTGTCTCACTAATTTGTGGAAAAGCCACAAGAACAATCATTAAAAGCAAAGATGGTGCTGCATATTTTTTCATTTTATTTTCGCCCTCCTACAAGCTTATATCCTAGAAATACAACAATATAAGCTTAGCTAGGGAAATGGGGGCATCATTATTGCAAGACGATTATATATCATCATTTTTAAAATCACCTTTCATTTTTTATATAGGAGGGTTTACTTAAATGACTACTAATGTTTCGGTTAAGATAAAATTACTATGTTCGCTAATGTAAGTCAAGATTTGGAGGCTTTGCTAATGAGAGGGACGATAGGGAATATACAACCTGTATCATTAATATTACAACATTCATGCAAGTGATAAGGTTTTTTGTAAATTCACGTAGATATGAAACGTAAAGTTTATCATTATACTTTAATCTTTTAATTTAATGTTTGTTTAACACAAGTTCATTTGGTATAGTAAAAATCTACTTAAGGGGGAACAGACAATGGACTACTATAAGCCAATTGAGATTGCTAGAGAGCTCAACATTAGTACGAGTGCTTTGCGACATTATGAATCTTGGGGAGTCATTCCAACACCCACTCGTGCTGCCAATGGTTATCGCCTCTATACAAAGGTGCATTTGGCTTATTTTCGTTGCCTTCGTGCAATGTTTCCCGGATTTGGTGTTGCAATCACTTGTAATGTGCTTCGTCACATTCAAAACGGTGATATGGACACAGCATTCTGGATTGTCAATAAAGAACAAGCCAATCTACAACAAGACAAAATCGTTGCCGACCAGACACTTGATTTACTTCAAGATACTGAACTACCACTTATTTCAAGTAAAAAGATGAAAAACGATATGACCATTGGCGAAGTCGCTACTCTTACCAATGTACAAGAGTCGGCGATTCGACATTGGGAAAAGGAAGGACTACTATCACCAGAACGAGATCCTGATAATGGATACCGAATTTTTACGCCAATACATATACGGCAAATTTTGCTCATTCGCACATTGCGACGGACAGTCTACTTTTTGGAGAATATGAAGGAAATTGTTCGGGCTGTAGAACATCAGAGCATTGAACAAGCAAAAAAAGTCACAGAAAATGCGCTGTTGAACATCCATCAGCGCAATCGTCAGCAATTTTATGGCGTTCATCAATTGGTCGTACTTTGCAAAGAGGTCGAGTTATCATTATCTCCCCCATGGATTTAATGATATATTCTGAGCCTAGCGTGGGCGCTACTTCCTCATGGATTGTAGCCTCCGTCTAAAATTATTTACATTATAAACCAATCATTTTCATCCAACATAATGGAAAACAAAATAATTTCTATTTCTTTGGAATTGTATTCCTTTTTTATCCAAATGTGTTAAAGTATAAATTGAAAGTATAAGCGGTTTAATTTTGAGGAAGGAGGATTTCATTGTCTGTCAAAGCCATCCCCTATCGTCATTCCAAAAACTAAAAAGGAAGTGTATCGATGATGATTACACGAAGCAAAATTATGGCTTTAAGTCTCTGCATTTGTATGCTACTCACTTTATTGCCTACATCAGGCTTCGCCGAGGCAGAGGTTGAGGTTGAGGTAGAAACTTCCGCAGGAGCTGTGCCGAATCCGTGGAAGCAACAAAATATCGGTTCGCCGGCAATGACGGGTAGCGCTTCTTACGATCTGGCTGCTGACCAATTTTCCGTAAGCGGCGCAGGTACGGACATTTGGGGTAAATCGGATCAGTTCAATTATGTGTATCAGCCCTGGACAGGAGACGGCTCAATTGTTGCCCTTGTCTCTTCTCAGACAAGCTCACACGATTTCGCGAAGGCGGGTATCATGATAAGGGAAACGCTGAATGCTGATTCCAAGCATGTCGATTTGCTATTGACGCCTACTAACGGGTTCACATTCCAGTACCGGACTGAAACAGGTGGAACTTCCCAAAGTGAGAAAATAGCCTCGACGAGTCCAACCTGGGTAAAGCTGGAACGCAAAGGTAACATCATCAAAGGATATGTATCCAACAATGGGCTGAACTGGGGCGATTTGGGCAACTTGACCATCAACATGAATGCCTCGTTGTATGTAGGATTGGCTGTCACCAGCCATAATGTATCCAATTTAAGCACGGCCACCTTTGACAAAGTGAAAGTAAATGCCACCGGTGATGTGTTCCCACCTACCGAACCGACAAACTTACAGGCAAATAGTGTAACGGATACAACGGCTAACATATCGTGGACCGCATCGCTGGATGATGTTGGGGTCAAGGACTATGACTTGTACAAAGACAATGTATTGACGCAAGCGAATGTAACGAACACTACCTATACCTTTACCGGCTTAACGCCGGATACCACTTATAATTTCACTGTCAAGGCCAAAGATGCGGCAGGGAATATTTCCAATGCCAGCAGCCCTCTAACGGTGAAAACGACAAACCAAATTGATACGCAGGCCCCGACTGCCCCTACAGGACTTGTAAGCTCAAGCAAAACATCCTCGACAGTCAATTTAACCTGGACGCCATCGACAGACAACGTAAGCGTGTATGAGTACGATATTTATAGAAATGACACACTAGCCGGCAGCGCACCTGCGACATCCTTCAATGTGACAGGACTTACGGCAAATACTACGTACAATTTCACCGTGAAAGCAAGGGATTTAGCAGGAAATATATCCGTAGCAAGCAAAGCGTTGTCTGTCAAAACCAACCCTGCCTCTTCCGATCCTTATACACCAGAGGTAGTCGCAAGCAATTTAGAAACGCCATGGGCTATCGCATTAGCACCAGATGGACGGATATTCTTTACAGAACGTAATAGTGGCAGAATTCGTGTCGTTGTGAACGGGGAATTGAAATCAACACCAGTCATGACTCTAGGCTCCCCTTTTTATTATATGCCTAAGAGCGAAGGTGGCTTATTGGGAATAGCGCTAGATCCCAATTTCGCCACCAATCATTACATGTATATCTACCATTCCTACAAAACATCCGATAACAAAGTGGCCAATCAGGTTGTTCGCCTTAAGGAAAATAACAACAAAGCAACATTGGATAAGGTTCTTATCACTAATCTTCCAGGTGCGGTCTATCATAATGGCGGACGTGTGAAAATAGGCCCTGACAACAAACTGTATTTCAGTGACGGTAACTACGGAAATAAAGATGATACACTGACTTACCTTGGAGGAAAAATGTTCCGCCTGAATTTGGACGGTACCTTTCCAAGCGACAATCCGTTTGGTTCTTCCTCTCCGATTTATAGCCGGGGGCACCGGAATCCTCAAGGATTAGCCTGGCAGCCTGGCACGAATCGTCTCTTTGTATCGGAGCATGGTGAGTCCTCTAAGGACGAGATCAACTTCATCCAACCCGGTAACAATTACGGTTGGCCCAAATATGAGGGCGGTAATCAGAATCAATCAGGAATTACGCCTCCGCTTATTTATGCCAATGGCACAACCTGGGCACCCTCTGGCATGACTTTTGTAACCCAAGGGCCATGGGCAGGGAATCTGCTAGTAACCAATTTGAAAGGCAAACAGATTATTCGCATGGTAATTGGAGAGCAGAACGGCAAGCCAACGATCAACAGCAGTAATCTTAATTATTTGTATGTGAATAAATACGGCCGCATCCGCGACATTGTCGAAGCGCCGGACGGTTCGCTTTATTTCGTCACTAGCAACAATGGCGATAAGAACGGGGACGGCACTCCGGATAAACTTATTCGATTGGTACCTAACTTCTAGCGAATATGAATAATTGTGTCATTTACCCCTGAAAAAAATCCATCCCTAAAATCAACAAAAACCCTTATGAAATAAGGGTTTTTGTTGATTTTAGCAGCGTTTTATTGAGTTTAACTCAGAAATGCTCATGTCCCTCGAGCGGATATCCCATTATTGTTTCTACCATACCTTTAGACTCCTTCAGGTGCAAACTACTGTATATCAGGAATTCGAACTAACTTGCTCCATGATAAGCTTTGCTGTCGTCTCCCCATTCGCAATGCAATCTGGAATACCCACACCATAGTAAGAACATCCGGCAAGAATTATATTAGGATAACTATTAGCCATCTTCTTCTCAAGAGACTCTACGATCTGATGATGACGGATGTGATAATTCGGCATGACATCATGCCATTTCGTCACATCGTAGGATATAGGTTGGCCTGTAATGCCAAGACTGGATTGAATGTCTTGCAGAGCTACCTTCAGCAGCTCCTCTTCCGAGAGCTTGATGAGCGTATCATAATAAGGTCCTGAGCTCTTGTAAAAGAGTCTGACGAGCAGACGCTGATGTTCTGAAGTATGCGCCCATTTGCGGCTTGTCCACGTGCAAGCATTGCATTTCACATCATCGCTATTAGCTGTTATGAATCCCGTTCCATCCGCAGGTAGTTGACTGTCAGGGATATCAAATCCCAGATATATACTGATTAGAGAGCTGTTAAATAATTGATTGAAATCCTCATCCAGTTGTTCGTCTTGAAGCAGAGCTTGTGCTGTAGAATGCATCGTTCCCATTACAACAATATCAGCATCTACAGTACGACCATTAGCAAGAGATACACGGTACTGATCCCCTTGTTTTTCTACTCTCTCTGCCTGAACACCCTTAATGATCTCCGTATCAGACAAATGCTCCTCCATGGAGTCAATCAATGCAGATACCCCGTCTTTGAAAGACATGAACTTCTTATCGCCATTCCCTTGAAATTTAGCCTTATTCGCGGATAAACCTTGAATAATACTGCCATATTCATTCTTATAATCAATTAAATAAGGAAGTGTTGATGCAATCGTAAGATCATCCAATTTACCAGAATAGACACCTGAGAGGACAGGTGAAATTTGCTTCTCAACAAGTTCTTTTCCGAAGAAAGCTTCTAGAAATTCACCAACTGAGTCATCTTTCGTGAACCTGTCATTCGGAGTGTATAAATCTTTCAGAGCTTCTACCTTTCCTTCGGCGGAGATGAGTTCCGTCTTGGCAAGCGACTCGATACTTAGCGGTATTCCAAAAACAGCATCCTTCGGAATCTGCGTAAGCTTACCCTCGGTGTAGATATAAGATATTCCTGTTGCGTTATATACGACCTCATCTTGAAGACCTAACTCTTCAATTAGGGGAGCGACATTAGTCTTACGTGTCACAATAGAATCTGCACCCGACTCTATCGTGAAATCTCCATCATGTAGCGTTCTGATCTTTCCACCTAGTCTATCACTGGCTTCAACCAGTACGATGTTAACGTCCAAGTTGTTATTTTGTATGGATTTCTGTAAATAGTAAGCGGTGGACAATCCGGTCATTCCCCCGCCGATCACGACGACTGTTTTCAAAGCGATAACACCATCTTCCATTGTTAATTAGAGCTGTTTCAATGCAATTTAGTACATTATATCATAGCGGATTAACGGAAATAGCATATAGATCGTGACATTAATCAGACAAAAATATACTTTAATTAACTACTTACGAGGATTATACACCTGGTAGGATGCAAGTGTGATCTTCAGTAGCTGACGCGAAATCTCTTCCTCTGACTGCCGCATTCCGTTCTGAAGCCAGTATTTATATACTCCAATGGCCCCTCCAATAATCCAATTCACAAGCAAATCCGATTCGATATCTGGATGAACGTGGTTCATCCGGCGCATAACATGATGCAAGGATTGACTCATTTGGTTGTGAAGTCGATTGGATAAGTCAGGCACTCCATGGGTCAATAGCATGATCCTGTAGAAATCGCAATATTTCTTGATATGTCCTACGGACAACCTGATCGTTTTCATATATTCGGCCGAAGGCCATTGAGAGTGTGTAACCGCTTGTATTCCTTCAATAATATCTTCATATTCGGATAGCACGTCCTCGATGAGCTCGGAAAGAAGTTCCCCTTTGGTTGAATAATGGTCATAGTATGTAACCCGGTTTACGCCGGCTTTTTCAGCGATTTCTTTAATCTTGATCTCGTCGAAGGTCTTAACATCCAGAAGTGAAAGTAGCGCTGATTTGAGTAACTTGCGGGTACGCACAACACGAACATCTGGGTAATCGTGTACTTTGGACATAGAGTCACCCCTTATTAATACGCTTACATTTTGAATCTATGAGTTGCTTAGACTACATATTCGGACAAACTGTCACACTAACAAAAGTAGTATGTTGTTATGAGTATAAACGACACAATGTCACCCTACAATGGAAAATTCATTAATGACTAGAAAGGACGTATTAAACACTTGCCGATACTCTCTAAGTTGGGGTGGTGATGGCTCTCGTTATAGAGACCCTTTCCATCTCCTATAGAGCCCGGTGCGGGATATATACGCCGGGCTCTTCTGTATGTTATGTTACAAAGCCATAAAAAAAGAGGCTACCATCTGGTAGCCTCCCACTGTCATATATTACATCAAGCTCGACCAAATAATTTGTTTCGTGCCGAGCACTGACTCGGGCACCCAAGAATAAATGGAAGGTACGAACAGGACGACAATCAATTTTTCCACCGGATCGACGAAAAATCCTGATCTGCCTGCACCTTCCAGTTGGAAGGTCCCCTCTGACTCAAAGGTAAGATTATTAATGGCAAGGTCAAATCCTAGTGCATGACCTTTGTCCTTGATTTGACCTCCCCAATGGTATGCCGGAACATTGAATAGATGGCGTCGGGTCAGCAGATCCACAGATTTTCTTCCAAGGATGCGCTGACCTTCAAAGGTTCCCCCATTAAGGAGCATTTGTCCGAATTTCCACATATCAAACAGGGTAGAATATAGGCCACTGTCCGAACGTGGAGGTGTAGATGAACTATCGTCTTGCGCGCACAGTCTCTCGATATCCATTTTGTCTACCGTACACACCTCCGAATGCAGATGCTCGGGCACGTCAAAAAAGGTCCGTTTCATCCTGAGCGGTTGAATGATGTTCTCTATCACATAGTCTTCATACTTCTTACCGGATATACGCGAGACGATCTCACCAAGTAGAGCAAAGCCCACTGTGGAATAGTTATAGGCATCCCCCGGTTGGCAAACGAGCGGGCCCTGCAGCACTTTGCGGATCCAGTTCTCCATACCATTCGCGCCCCACCACTCCCGCGGATAGGGTTCATTATAGTACCCCGTCACCGGTAAAATACCGGACGTATGCGTTAACAAGTGAAACAGGGTGATATCCTTATGCACAGGAGTATTGAACTCTTCCAAAATAGTAGATACAGGTAGATCGATGTACAGATTACCGTCCTCTATCAATTTCACGATGGATACACTTGTAAACGCCTTCGTAATTGAAGACATCTTACGAAGGGAATCTGGTTGCAAGTTCCCCTGTTCTGTCGCTCCATGAAGTCTCCCCATCGATTTCCACGCTGCGATTCTTCCATGGCGTGCAACAAGATAACTTGCCGCTTGAATTTTTTCCTGCGAAATTAGATTCTGAAAGTGGCTTTCCAATTTATTCAGTTGTTGGGTGTCAATCGCTACCTCCTCAGGTGATGCATCCAAAACTCCCTCCGTTATTTTCAAGTCGATCAGTAATTCGCTCATTGGCTCCCTCCACTTCCTTTAGATACTAACAATGGATATATTCTACATTAGTGTTCTTGATACGTCTATATGAATCTAGTCACTTCTTTGCAAAGTGTAAAAAATTATTCATTTGTATCCTATCTCACACAAAAAGAGCAGATTGATACCCATCGGTATGCAATTTGCTCTCAGCATCATGTTTCGTTTCAAGCTGCCTCCATCATAATGGTTATATACTTTCCTGTTTTAATGCATCAATAATATTTTCTTTTTTCACTTTTGAGCTGGCGTATAGCATTGCTGAACTAACCATGATAAATACAGCAACAACGACATATACAATACTTGTCCAAGGCAGAGTGAATCCATAGTCAAAACTGTTCATCAATGCCCTGTAGATCAAATACATGACTACTATACTGATCGGAAGCCCATAGAGTAACGATTTTATTCCATAAAATATACTTTCATAATTTATCATCTTGTTAAAGCCTTTTGGCGTCATCCCAACAGATTTCAACATCGCAAATTCTCGTTTTCGAAGTGATATGCTCGTCGAGATCGTATTGAAAATATTCGCAATCGATATCAACGTAATTAATACGATGAAACCATAAGCAAATACCGACATTAACATGACCATCTGTTCATCCTGTTGTCTATTTTGATACACATTGTGAACATATATATTACTTTCTTTCATTTCCTCAATGTCCTGTTGCGTTGCTAATGGATTCTTACTCTTCAGGTAAAGATAGGTCTCAATGTCGTTAATCATCTTATCATTCGTTAGTTTGTCCATGACTTGTTCGGAGACAATGATATTTAACCCGCCTACCTCTACTGAATGAATACCCATTGGGAATTGATCTGTCAATGTGGCGATTTCTACTTTGTTTAAATTCGTCTCTTCTTCGGTTTCCCAATCTTTATAGATTAAATCAATGACTTGTCCAATTTTCGTTTGAATAGCCTTCGTTTCTACATATTTCCCTGCTTCCTTATCTTCATAGGAAATCGTATCAATCACAATGGCAGCTAAACGTTTCGGGTCAATTAGTTGATCATAATCTGTACCGACTGCTTCTGCATAAGCTTTTAGTTTCTGTTCATTTAATGCATTTAACTGAATATAGTAAGGGTATTTTCCGTTCTTAAGGATACTATGATCATTTTTCACATTCTTTTTCAATTCTTCTGCAATCGATGCCTCTTCAATCCAAGAGGTTACATACATACGTTGTATATCGCTATATTCTGTTACACCATCAAGGGTTGCTATCGATTGTATCAACCGATCTTCTTCCTTATCAGTCATATCATTGCCCATATAGACCTGAATATCATAATTCACACCCTCTTGTGAGACATCTTGTGAGAGCTCGAGGGATTTTTCCAAATTGGATGTGAAAAATGATACCGCTAAAAACAGAACAATGCTAATGATAAGTGAGAACACCGTTGCTTGGTACCTGCGCTTGTTTCTCTTTAAGTTTTTCAAACCTATTTCTGCTTCGATTCCGAAAAGCTTGCGAATAAATTTGGACGTTTTTACTGCTTTACCTGTAAGCTTAACATCCGTTGTTTGTCGAATCGCATCAATAGCAGAGATCTTAGATGCTCTTTTTGCTGGTAGATACGTTGAAATAAAGATCGTTAGGATCGAAACCGCACTAGTAATCCATAGGGACAATGGTGTGACGGACACCGTTAATGTTTCTGTTACCCCTAATGCTCCTTGGATCATGGAGTTAATGAACCAAAAGGTAATACCGATCCCGACAAGACCACAAATGATTCCAATGGGAATACTGATCAAGCCAATCACTGCACCTTCAAAAAACACCGAATTTCTCTTCTGCCTTTTCGTAGCCCCCACACTCGAGAGCATCCCTAAATGACGAGAACGTTCCGAGACGGAAATAGCGAAAGCATTATATATTAACGAAACGGAACCAATAACAATGACTGCCATAATGACCGCTGACAATGAAACGATCGTGCTGCGTAAGCCGTCGTTATTCGTCACACCATAATAACGTAATAAATTTTTATTGAAACCAATGTCCTCAATGTTGTTTGTCTTTGCCAAATCCTTTGCATGAGTATATAAGGATCTTTTGACCTTATTTAATACAACCGTCGCATTCACTGTATCGTCCGCACCCAACATGCTCTCATCCACATAACTTAGGATTGTATACCCCGGCGCCCATGTCGGTTCCCATGTAGGACGCTTAATGAAGCCTACAACAGTGTAACTTTCAGCTGTTATATTTTTTATCGTTTCAGTAATCGTATCCTTGACCGATTGTAATGCGTCATTCTGCGTTAGCGCTTGACCACCATGCTCTTCTTCAGTCATGAATCGTTCGCCAACATCAAGTGTCAACGTATCACCAATCTTGTATTCAATTTTGGCATTCGAAGCAATTTCCTCCGAAATAACAACTTCATTATGTGCATGGGGAAGTCGCCCCGAACTTAGTTCAATCGGAAACTGTGTAAAACCTTGTGTATTATATTCCTTGATAAACAAATATGGCTTGTTTTCATTGTGTCCCCCTTCTAAAGGGGCATAGCCACGGTCTCTTGAAACCACAAGTGCTTTTGTTGCTTCATCGGCTTTAACCGCTTCAAGCTGAGCTTTGTTCACATCTTTGTAAAAGACATGCCATTCTCCATCACTTGCGATTTCTTGCTTTTGCATTAAATTCATAAAAGATACACCAAGCGTTGAAACAGCCGTTACCATAGCCACTGAAATAATGACGCCTATGATTGTAACAAGTGTACGTCTTTTATTTTGCTTCAAATGTCGTACTGTTAATTTATTAACAATGTTCACGGACGAATCACCTCATCCTTGGCAATCCTTCCATCTTCAATGGTAATGACTCTATCCGCTTGTAGCGCAATCCGTTCATCATGGGTAATGATGATTAGCGTCTGATGAAAGGTTTTATTAAACATTTTTAATAGGTCTATGATTTCATTACCATTCTTACTGTCTAGATTGCCGGTTGGCTCGTCTGCTAGCATAATCGCAGGATTACTAATTAACGCTCTACCAATTGAGACACGTTGCTGTTGTCCGCCAGATAGCTGATTGGGTAGATGATTTAAGCGATTGCCCAAATTTAAAGTCTTTACGATATCATCAAACTGCTTCTTATCTACCTTATGTTCATCAAGCAGTAAAGGTAGTTTAATATTCTCCTCAACGGTTAGAACGGGAATAAGGTTATAAAACTGATAAATTAAGCCGATTTGTCTACGTCTAAAGATCGCTAGCTGTGTTTCATTAAGCTCATAAATGTCCGTGTTGTCAACGAGTACTTTTCCACTTGTTGGTCTATCCACTCCACCAAGTATGTGCAAAATCGTCGATTTCCCTGAACCTGATGGACCGATAATCGCGACGAATTCCCCTTTTTTTACCGAGAAAGAAACATCATCAAGTGCCTTTACCGCCGTTTCGCCCTTCCCATATGTTTTAGACAGATGTTCTATTGTTAATATATCCATGATAAGACCTCCATTTATGCTGATGAGATCAGTATATCTGCCTAACATGACTTTAAAGTGACTCGAAAATGACAGTCTAGTCACTTAGGCGATGTCGAGCCCCGTCGTCGCACTTGGCTTGACCATCCGCCAATTTCATTTAAATCACCTATTTGTAAAACTTAATACGAAACTGTGTACCCGTTCCTCTTTCACTCTTAACCTCAATATCACCGTTCTGACTTGTAATAATGCTGTGAGCCAGAGCAAGCCCAATACCGATGCTATCTTCGCTTGCATTCTTACCTTTATAAAATCGTTTGAAAACATAGGGTAACTCTTCCTTCGGGATTCCCTTACCGTTATCTGCAATGATAACTTCCGTAAACAGTGTATTTTCTGAAAAAGAAATAAAGATCTCACCACCTTCATGTGTGTGCTCGACACTATTCTTCAGAATGTTGATTACGGCTTCGGCTGTCCAATTCAGATCACCCAGAAAAGAGACGGTATCTTCACCCTTAATCGAAACTGTTTGTTCCTTAATGTCCATCGGAATCAGCACGGGCTCTAACGCTTTTTGAAGAAGCTTTTTCACCGAAATGCGATCTTGTTTAAATTGTACCGTTCCGGCGTCAATTTTCGAGAACTTTAATAACGAAGAAACAAGCCACCCGATCCGTTCGAGCTGAATACGAATATTGCGTGTAAATTCCGTTCTTTTCTCTATAGGTAGCTCGGGTTCACTTAACAAATCTGCCATTACCGTCATGGAGGTAAGTGGGGTTTTGAGCTGATGAGATATGTCGGAGATAGCATTGGTTAGCTGGACTTTATCATGTTGCAATAGTGACTTCTGCTCGGATAGCATTAGCGTCACTTTATAAATATCGTTCTTCAGAATACTAAGTTCACCCTCTTGATTATCACGAACATCAAGCGAATAATCACCACCACTAATTTGGCGCAAATATCCAGAAAGTTTTTCGAGTTCGCGATATCTCCATCTCGTAAATACCAAACTGCATCCAATGAGCAGAGCTGAAGTGATTAAAGTGAGCACTGCCGCAGCAAGCGAGACCATAACCAATACAATTACCGCCACTATACTGATCGAGCACATCGTTAGCAATAACATGAGGATTTCTCTATTACGTAGCATGCTAATCACCCACCTTATAACCCAAACCGCGTACTGTTTTGATAATCGTGGGATTCTGCGGATTATCCTCTAACTTTTCCCGTAACCTTTTTATGTAGACGGTTAATGTATTATCATTCACGAAGTCTCCTGCCACATCCCATATCCTCTCTAAAAGTTGATTTCTTGAGAGAACCTGTCCAATATGGTTAGCGAAGATAAGTAATAAGCGATACTCTAAGGCAGTCAATGCAATCTCATCGCCATTCTTATAAACTTTACCTTCAAGCGTGTTAATCCGGACATTTTCTATCTCAATAATTGATTTGGTCTGAGTCTGTTTATGATATCTCCGTAACACCGATTTGATCCGAGAGAGAAGCTCACGAATACGAAAGGGTTTTGTTATATAATCGTCTGCTCCCATATCAAGCCCCATCACAACATTAACCTCATCATCAATCGCTGTTAAAAAGATGACGGGAATATCGCTCCGCTCTTTCACTACTTTACACAATTCATAGCCACTACCATCTGGCAGCGATATATCAAATAAACATAACGTGAATTGATCTAACTGTTCAGCTAGCACTTCTTTAGCAGATGCAACATCATAGCAAAGAACCGTGGAAAATTGATCTTGTTGTAGCGAATATTCAAGTCCTGATGCGATCGTTTTATCATCTTCCACAAGCAAAATTTTCATTTGAAGATCACCCTAACTTATTTTTACTTTGAGAATACGCATGATGACAGTTATTGTATCATATTGGATAGGTTGATAAACAAAATGCCGCCCAATGGCGGCATTTATACATGTTAAGTTCAATTAAGAATAAAAGAATCTATGTCATCATATCGAATATCGATCTGCTCTCCGGTTGTCTTGACAAGATAGATATTATCAGGAGCATTGTTAATACTTCTGCCACTAATTAATAAATGGTATTTACCTTCAATTTCATATTTACGAATGTATAATCCTGAACCAATGTCTTCAAAGGGATAACCTTCAAAATCGTTCCACGATAACACTTCACCTTTTTTTGCTAAAGATCGCAACTTATCTAATGACAATATTGTATCGTTATCACTATCATAATTAATGTCACAAGCAGAAAATGTAACCAGTACAATAAAAAATATTATAGTCATGATACTATGCTTATTTTTCATTCTTGGGTACCTTCTTTCTATGATTTTTCATTCCTTGAAGTAACCATCAAATTTCAATGTAATGATAACACACATTAATTATTCCATACATATGATTTATTTGTATTATATTATTTTATTTACAAAATAAAACAATTATGACATATTATTTATAGTTAAAGTTGATAGACTGTTTACTTTTTTTTAACTACTAACAAGGAGGTGATTACTAGTGAAACTAAATCAGGATGTGTAAAGGTTTTATTTTAACAACAATTTAATTATTCCAAGGAGGAGAGAAATATGAAGAAATTGTTTTCAGTTCTTTTGTCTGTAGTAATGCTGGCATTACTCACAAATCCCATTTTTGCTAGTCCTAATGTAAATAATAAGGTCATTTATACTGGAATCGCTTCCACTTTAACTACTTATTCTACTCATACTCAGGAATGGATGAAGTGGTCAAACAGCTTAACAGAAGAAGAACAATTGCAGGTCAATTATAGACCAGCCGAGTTTACTTCATTAAATGAAAACTTCATTTCTAACCAAGAAACTCCAACAGGCAATGCAGAATCGAAAAAATTCATTGATCCTTTAGCAAATTTTTCTCCTGATACTCAGGAATGGCTAAAATGGTTTAACAGTTTACCAAAAGAAGTACAATTGCAGATTAATTATAGACCAGCTGAGTTTGCTTCACTGACTAAAAGTTCAATATCTTTCCAAGAAACTCCAAATAGTCCCGCCGAATTAAAACAATCATCTAAAGAACCACCAATCGTGCCATTTGCTCAATCCATGCCAACAGGAGGGTGGGAACATCCATATTCACCTAGTACATGGGCAAACTTAACAGATAAAGCAAATTGTTATGCTTATATGTTGAATGTATCTACTTATTCAGGACATAAATTACAGCCAGGCGAACTTGCTGGGAGTCAGTTTACGAGTCTAACTACATCCAACATCTATAATGCTACTTTAGCAGATATGCCTTACTTAGGTAAATCTATTAGTAATTCTTCTTACTCTGAAGTTCCAGGTTATCATCAATATAAAGTGGCCTTAGTAATTTCGCCAGGCTATGACTATCACTGGTATAGACAAGATTCTGATGGTGGTTGGTCACATAAACGTGGACTTACTGCAATTGATTATAGAGATGCTAGTTCAAATTTTATTGTTGATCCAAACACAGCTAACCGTAATTATGGTGACCTGAACTATTCTACATGGGGCGGCTATTACATGGTAACTTACTAAATTTGGTAACTATGTAAACTTAAATTCATTTATTATAAAGTGCTTACGCTATGCAATCATAAATTGCGCATGTGAGAGCCGTTTAGCTGTACATTCACTGAAAGGCGACCAACCTCATCATGCCAGATGTACCACAAAAAAGACCAGCACGAATTTCGTGGTGGTCTTGCCGTCCAAAATCATCCATTCACAAACTGTATAGATCGCAGACTACTTTTGTCATTTTAAATAGAGATCACATGCCTAATGGTTAATGATCTGCCATCAATAGTGCCAAGTCGCCCACTTCCGCCGATAGTTTAACATTCGGTCCTCCAGTCCCTACTGAACCGTCTTCAGCGTTGGGTAAGCCTGGAAAATCTATTGTTCGTTCGCCCAAACCATTCCTTAACTCCGTTTGGATAGCTTCAGGCGCAATCTCCGTTGTTACCGTTATATTTCCAACTGATGTTTTTGCTTCTATATCATTCTCGACGGATTGCAGTTGTACGTAAATATCCCCAGCTCCCGTTACACCGTTAATGATCCCTTGCAATTGCTTGCTTGTTATATTGCCAACACCTGCTTCTAAGAACGATCGCTTAATCTGCACTCCCTCAACGTCTATATCCGCTGCTTCCGTCTGTACCTGAAGTCGTTCAAAGTTTTTCTGCGGCAATTGAACCAGAAGTTCATAATCACCAGAATAGAGTACAAATATTCGTGTCTTTTCCAATTCGTTTGCTTCTATGGTGACCTGATTTCCATTCTCCTCAACCGATAATTGGAAGTCATCTGCCCATCTCTCTTCTGACTTGCCTTTCATATGAACTTGAATTTCTGTACCGTCATACGGTACGATATTAACATTAGCCGTATTAGAATTGACGTGAATATCAGTTACGTTAGCAGCAGATACTGAACGCGATTGATCAATCACTGCTAAATTAAACGGAGATAGATTGAACATGTACAACAGGACGTTTCCAATGATGGCTACTACAACCAAACCGAAAGCGATTTGGATGATCTTTTTCGTATTCCACTTCAACTCTCATTCCTCCTTACCATTCTCAGATTGAACTTCAAATAGTTAATCATCCATTTATAATAAAGAGTCGTGATTTTCAGCGCCCCTAGAAGTATGAGTAGACCAATACCGACAAGACCGATAATAGAAAACAATTCTTTGACATACGTGAATGTGAAGCCGTCTTGGATTAACAAGAGAATGGGAGAGGCTAACAGAAAGATAGAGCACGCAAACAATGCAACAAGAACTGCTAAACCCAAAATAAATGGAGCTAAAACAAACAATAAGTTCAGAACTCCTAATCCCAATGCGGCAAACACGGCTCTCGTCACGCTATTCAATGATGGATTCACTTGCGCCTTAGTAATTTCATATTGAACTAATATTTCCTTCGCAATCACATGAGGTTCCCCGAAACTTTGAATAGTGTCACTCTCCGTACGACCTCTTAATCGTGCTTGTTCAAAATGCTCCTCATAATCTGTTAATATTTCATCCTGTTCCTGTTTGGGGAGTATTGTTAAATATTTGCGAATTTCGGCTAAATAGACCTCTTTGTTCACCCCTTACTCCTCCTCAGTCATTTTTTCTACGCCTTTAGCAAATTCCTTCCATTCCATAACGAGTTCATTTTTTAGATCCAATCCTTTTGGCGTTAATTTGTAGTACTTCCTTGGGGGGCCCTCTGTTGATTCCATAAGATAGGTGGAAAATAACCCTTCTTTAGTAAGCCTTCTTAATAACGGATAGATCGTGCCCTCTGAAATCTCAAAGTTTTTTGAAATTTCTTCAACCAATTCGTATCCGTACATATCTTTCTTGGCAGTCAAGCTTAATACACACAATTCCAATACACCTTTTTTAAACTGTACGTTCATAAGTACACATCACCACTTTGCTTAGTACTATATTTTGCAAGGTACCACTAGAAAGATATTACTTTTGTTTTACAAATAATGCAACTTCGATTGCTAGCGAAGGAAACCACAACTGTTTCACATTATAAAAAAGCTAATAAAAGAACTAACCCATTCGGCTATTCTTTATAGACTTTTTCCTTAGAGATATGCTAACCTATGGGTGGAATCACTTGGAATAATTTGGAGTAATTTTTTTCGAGCAAACGTTTGCACCTACATTGTGACACTTCAAGTTGTATACGGACCCCCACAATGAAATGATTAGGAGGCTTGTCCATTGAGTGAGAAAAAATTGCCAACCGTAGCTTACTTTAGCATGGAGTATGGACTTCATTCGGATTTCAAAATGTATGCAGGTGGTCTAGGCATTCTTGCCGGAGATTATATCAAGGGAGCAAAAGACATCAACATGCCTATTGTAGCAATCGGGCTGAAATGGAAACAAGGCTATACAGATCAAAGAATTGATGCAGAGGGAAAACCTTACGACACTTACCATAACTACGTTTACGATTTTCTTGAGGATACTGGTGTTAAAGTAACGGTTAAAGTTAGAAATAGCGATGTGGTGTGCAAAGTATGGAAAACAGAGCATTTTGGCAATACCCCACTCTATTTGCTTGATACAGATATACCTGAGAACAACGATGCTTGGATTACCGGTCAGCTATACGGTTGGTTTGGTGAAGAACGAATTGCGCAAGAAATCGTAATCGGCATTGGTGGCGTCAAGGCGATGCGTGCGATGGAAATCCCGATAGACGTCTACCATTTCAATGAAGGGCATGCCGCTCTTGCGGCTACCGAACTAATCCGCGAAAAGATGTGTGCTGGTCATTCTTTCGAAGAGGCTTGGAGAGCGACCAAAGAAGAAGTCGTATTCACCACACATACACCAATCAAAGAAGGTAACGAAACTCATCCACTCGAACGTCTTGAGTATATGACGGCTTTCAATGGCTTGACCCGTGACCAGATGGAGCGTATAGGTGGCAATCCATTCAATATGACCGTAGCTGGGTTACGTCTTTCACGTATCTCTAATGGCGTAGCTCAACTGCATGCCGATACCTCCAACAAAATGTGGAAGGAGGTTGCTGGTAGGTCTCCTATTATCGGCATCACGAATGCCATCCATACACCTACTTGGGTCGATGAGCGTATCACTCGTACCTTCGAGAATGACGGTGATCTGTGGATGACACATATGGAAATGAAGCAAGAGTTGATTGATTTCATTAAAGAACGCTCTGGTATCCAGTTAAACGTAGATAATCTACTCATCGGCTTCTCCCGTAGAGCGGCGCCCTATAAACGAAGTGATCTCATTTTCTCAACTCCTGAAATTATTGAACCCTATCTGGAATCTGGGAAAGTTCAGATCGTCTTCTCAGGTAAAGCCCATCCTTTAGACGATGTTGGTAAGAAAATAGTTAGCAACCTGGTAGCTATGATGAAGAAATATCCGAAGAGCGTCGTGTTCTTAGAAAATTACGATATGACCATTGGAGCCATGCTTACCCGAGGCTCAGATATCTGGCTTAACAATCCACGTAGACCGCTTGAAGCCAGCGGAACCTCAGGGATGAAAGCAGCGATGAACGGCGTACTCAACTGCTCTATTCTGGACGGATGGTGGCCAGAGGCCTGTCTCGATGGTGAGAATGGTTGGCAGATCGGGGATGGCTACGAGACAACCGATTTCGAGGAATTAGACCGCCATGATACGGCAGCTTTGTACAATACGTTACTTACCAAAGTGCTACCAACGTACTATGAAAACCGTCCAAAGTGGGTCTCCATGATGAAGAAGAGTATTGAGACGACCCGCGAGGAGTTCGCAACCAAGCGTATGCTTGAACAATATTTTAACGAGATGTATATTAAAGCTAAATAGATAGAATGAACTAAAGACGAACCCTCATATTGATGATCTTTACTAGAATCTATAGAGTTTGGAGAGTGTAAACTTTAGTTCAATCTATATAAATAACAACACTCAACACCAAAAAGCCGATCAAACTCATCCTTGAGATTGTCGGCTTTTTTTCAAATCTGTTCATTTACCCTAACTTTATTTCACCCAGGCTAGCCCCTTTGGCAAATAATCGTTCGATGTTCTTCTCTACCGTTGGATCGGGTATTAATGGCGGTGCTTGATGTGGCTTACTACGTGCATCAATAATCACATTATCACAAGCCCAATGCTTGTTCTCGTAATTACCATTCACTCCATAAATGTCATGTGAAGGATTGCTGCGCGTGAATGTAGCCCATAAGAAATTCTGGATTGTTGCACTCATGAATGAGCTATCGTCACTCAGAATGATCATCGGACAAGATGGGATAGGTCCTTTGGATTGAATAGCATTGCTTAACCCTTGTAGTTCCTGTTGTGCTTGTGCATAATCAATAAATGCAGGTCCTTGGATGACCACAATACCTGGCATTATGAGTTGTGCATGTTCAAAGCCTCGAATGTCTTTCAATTCGTCAGGTACCTCTTTGCATAAATCCCTCTTCTTATCTCCATAAGCGGCGAAGACAACTTTGCTACCACTATTTAATCCTGTGCCTGAATAATCTAGCGTATCGATGGTCGTATTTGTATAAAAATGAATGTCGCGATGTAGATCAATACGTTCTAATATATATCTCAAAAAATCCACTTCATGATGCGTATCTATGGGTTGATTCTCTTCAGCCGTTATAAATAAATACTTCGCCAAGCTCAGTTGTCCTGTTCCTAAAATACGATTGGCTATCGTGAGCAGCTCGGCCGGTTGTTTGACTTGCTGATAGGGTGTGTAACGTTCACTACCAATCGCAAAAAGTAACGGATGTACACCCGCAGCATCAACAGCATGAACTTCCTTGACACCAGGAATTTCATGTTTGATCGCATCCCCTGTTAACTCATGAATGAGTTCTCCGAATGCGGTATCTTCCTGCGGCGGACGACCCACAACGGTAAACGGCCATATCGCATTTGGCTTGGCATACACTTTATGTACTTTCATTAATGGAAAAGGATGAGTGAGACTATAATAGCCCAAATGATCACCAAAAGGTCCCTCTGGTTTCGTCTCCCCATGGTGAATTTCGCCAGTTATCACAAAATCAGCATCATTACTAATACAGAAGCCATCGACATAGCTGTAGCGAAAATTACGTCCTGCAAGCAAGCCGGCAACCGTCATCTCGCTCAGACCTTCTGGTAAGGGCATGATAGCTGACAACGTGTGCGCTGGTGGCCCCCCTACAAAACAACTCACTTTTAGAGGGACTCCTAGTTTGTTCGCCTTGTCCTGATGTACTCCGATACCACGGTGAATCTGATAGTGCAAACCAATCTCTTTATTCATCTCATATTCATTGCCACTCAGTTGAACACGGTACATACCCAGATTGGAATTCATAATTCCTGGTTTTGCTGGGTCTTCAGTATACACTTGGGGCAAGGTGATAAAAGCCCCACCATCCATAGGCCAGTGCTGAATCAGCGGAAGGTCTGCTATTTGGATTTCCTGTGCAGTAACCGGAAGGCTACCAAACTTTTTCAACGGGAGAGCTTTCAAAGCTGCCAACCCGTTTCCAATATTGTGAAATGGTTGTTTTAACGCTTTCATGGGATCGTCCCGCAGAGCCATTACATTCTGTACCGATGCCCAGGTATCTCGGAAGATAAACTTACTACGCTCGATTTTTCCGAAAATGTTAGATACCGCACGAAACTTTGAACCCTTTACATTCTCAAATAACAACGCTGGACCGCCAGCCTCATAAACTTTCATGTGAATTGCAGCCATTTCAAGGTAGGGATCGACTTCTTCTTTAATGCGGACTAAATGTCCATTCTTTTCTAAATCGATGATACATTCTTCTAAATTGCGATACATAATTATTTAGCTCCATTCTTTTGTCATTGAGATTATGCAGTTCCAATTATTCTAAATGGTGTAGTGTTCGATTATTTTAACCTGTGATAGTGCTTCTTATCTGGATAAGTTATATAACTTGGAGTCTACTCTAAGTCAACATTTTTGTCTACGGATGAGCCTTTAACTCATTCACTTATTTACAGGCTCAACACCAAAATCAGTGCTTGAGCAGTATGTTCAAAAAAACCGAAGTGCCACCTATGATTCATAGGATGTGACACTTCGGTTTTTTTGAGCCTATTTCTAAAGAAAGCTATTGAGACTGGTTGATCCAGTATGGAAGACACGGGTCTACGAATGAAAGTCCTGTCCCGAAAGGACTTCTTTGACATAGCCGGCACGAATAACAAAATCACCGAAATGTTCGCCTTCCTGACGTTCTTTCGCATATTGACTAATAATCGGATTCAATGACGCAAGAATCTCCGTCTCACCGATGTTTTCTTTGTACAGCTTATTTAGACGATTTCCAGTAAATCCGCCGCCCAAATACATGTTGTATTTTCCGGGAGCCTTACCAATGAACGCAATCTCCGCCAACATCGGTCGAGCACATCCATTTGGGCAACCGGTCATACGGATGACGATTTCCTTCTCACGCAGACCGGATTCCACAAGCATAGGCTCGATTTTGTCCATCAGCGTAGGTAGGTAGCGCTCCGATTCGGCCATTGCGAGTCCACAGGTTGGAAAAGATACGCAGGCCATCGAGTTTCTCCGCAATGCAGAATGGTGGATCCCATCCGTGAGTCCATATTCTTTGATCATTCTCTCGATCTTTTTCTTTTTCTGTGTACTTATGTTGGCGATAATCAGATTCTGGTTCGCAGTTAGTCGGAAATCTCCTGTATGCACTTTGGCAATTTCCCGAAGTCCCGTCATCAGAAGATAGTCATCCTCGTCTTTGATCCGGCCGCTCTGAATAAACATCGTGAAATGCCATTTCCCATTACTGCCCTTCACCCAGCCATATCGATCCCCGTTATGGTCAAAATGGTAAGGACGTGCTTCCTCAAGACTCCAACCCAGACGATTCGTAAGTTCATTGATGAACCAATCTAAGCCGCGGTCATCGATGGTGTACTTAAACCGAGCGTGCTTCCGCACCGCACGATCACCGTAATCCCGTTGGATTGTGACCGTCTTCTCTGCTACGTCGATCATCTGTTCCGGTGTGCAGAACCCAATTATTTTATTTACTTGGGGATACGTCTTAGGATCACCGTGTGCCATCCCCATCCCACCACCTACCGCGACGTTGAATCCGATCAGGCGTCCCTCTTCGACAATAGCAATTAGACCCAGATCCTGGGAGAACACGTCAACATCATTAGATGGAGGGACAGCGATACCAATCTTAAACTTACGAGGTAGATAAACAGCACCATAGATCGGTTCTATTTCCACATCATGAGCCTGACTGTCCACCACTTTCTCACCATCAAGCCAGATCTCGTGATAGGCTCTAGTTCGTGGATTAAGATGATCACTAACCTTAGCAGCCCACTCATACACTTGTGCATGAACCTCGGATTGGTATGGATTCGGGTTACACATCACGTTACGGTTCACATCTCCGCAAGCTGCCAATGTGCTTAACAACGCATCATTAACTTCACGGATCGTATTCTTCAGGTTCCACTTGAGTACACCATGTAGTTGAAAGGACTGACGGGTCGTCAGCCGAATGGTTCCATTGGCATATTGTTGTGCAACACTGTCCATCATGAGCCACTGCTCCGGCGTGACAACGCCACCAGCCGCACGCACTCGGAGCATGAACTGATAAGCGGGTTCGAGCTTCTGCTTCAGCCGCTCATTGCGCAAATCCCGATCGTCCTGCATGTAACTACCATGATGTTTCATCAATCGATTATCGTCTTCGGGTATAGATCCCGTGATAGGGTCTTGTAATGTCTCGGTAAGACTTCCCCGCAAGTATTGACTCCTGCGCTTGATTTCTTCTACATCGCTGTGCGGAGCACTATGCGACGACATCAAATTATTATCTGACATATAAGGTTTCTCCTCTCGCAATCTATGGAATATCTATTTAGTAAACATCCCGTTGATAACGTTTCTGCTGTTGCATATCTGTTAAATACTCCGCTGCTTTCTCTGGACTGAGACCGCCCTCTTGTTCGAGGATCGTTAATAATGCCGCGTTCACATCATGTGCCATCTTCTTCTCATCACCACAGACATATATGCATGCACCGTCCTGCAGCCATTGATAGAGCTCTTGACTCTTCTCAAGCATCCGGTGTTGTACGTATACTTTCTTGTCTGTATCTCGTGAGAATGCAACATCCATTCGTGTCAGCACGCCATCCTTGAGCCAGCGCTGCCATTCTGTCTGATAAAGAAAGTCTGTTGAGAAATGCTGGTCACCGTAGAACAACCAAGTTTTCCCTTCAGATCCCGTCTCCTCCTTCTCTCCTAAGAAAGCTCTAAACGGTGCAACACCTGTGCCAGGTCCAATCATGATGATTGGTGTATTTGGGCTCTCAGCAAGCTTGAAATTCGGATTGTGCTGTATAAAAACCGGTAGAGTATCACCTGACTGTATTCGTTCTGATAGTTGCGTGGAACAGACGCCATAACGTTCGCGCCCTTGTGCCTCATAACGAATGGTTCGAACCGTAACATGTACCTCATCCGGAAATGATTTGGAACTGCTAGCAATCGAGTACAACCGTGCAGGCAATTTCCTAAGGATTGAAACGAAATCTCCGGCAGAGATTCCCTTCAGCGAGTAGTCCTGCACCAAATCTAATAGATCCCGCTCACCTAGATAATGTCGAAGCTCTGCTTCGTTCCCAGCCCCTATTAACACTGCTAGTTCATTGCTCGAAGTAAGATTAGCCACTTGTGTAAGCAGCGGTTTCGTAAGCACTGTGATCTCATAATGACGATGTAATGCTTCGCGTAATTTCCGCTCTTCACCATTCTTATTAATCGCTACAAACTCCTCTGCATTCCAGCCCATGGCTTCGATCAACTCGTCTACATAACGAGGATGATTCTCCGGAAAGATGCCCAAGCTATCTCCCGGTTCATACTGAAGATTTGATCCCTCCAGTGATATCTCAAGGTGACGTGTTTCACGGTCTGACCCACGGCCATTCAGATTCAAGTTCTCTAGAACTTCAGCCTGAAAGGGATTCGTTCTTGAGTATTCTGATTCCGTCTCCATCGGGGAGGTTCCACTGACGCCACTGACGCTAGATGAGTTTACCGATGTCTTACTTAAGGAACTGATGACTTGATTCATCCATTCCGCCGCCGATTCGTCAAAATCCACGTCACAATCGACACGTGGAATTATCCGCTTCCCGCCTAGCTCTTCTAGGCGCTTATCGAAATCCTTACCCGTTTGGCAAAAAAACTCATAAGAAGTGTCCCCCAGTGCGAGTACAGAAAACGATAAGCCCTCTAATTGAGGCGCTCTCTTGCTATGAAGGAACTCATAGAAAGGAATAGCGTTGTCCGGTGCATCTCCTTCACCGTGAGTACTAACCAGAATAAGTAAGTTTTGTACCTTCTTTAAGCCGTTCGTTTTGAAATCGCCCATCGAGGAAAGTGTGACCTGAAAGTCACGATCCTTCAGTTTCTTGGACACCTTCTGTGCCAATCCATTACAGTTGCCAGTCTGTGATCCGAAGAGGATTGTCACCTCTTTGGAAATTACTGGTATATTTGATGCCGAAGGCGCTACTGGTGTTAAGTCGGATGCCACCGCTCCTGTCGTTCCCTGAAGAGCCGTTAAATACCCGCTCAACCAGAGTTGTTGTCCATCTGTTAGCGTTGGCAAAAGACGATTGAGCAGTTCCACTTGCTCCTGATTAAAAGGACTATTTATTACTTGGAGTTCCAACAGTTTCCACCTCACGTAGGATGCAATGTATTAATTCTCAGTAATACGATCAAATTAATTTTATTCTCTCTTGAAACTAACACAGCAGCTAGAAGGGGTCAATTAGAATGTTCTTATAGGATCTATCAGTTATATTGATAAAAAGCGACAAAGCCTAAAATTGAACATAAATCAGGCTAACGTATGGATAGAAATGCGGTTAACTTACTACCATCTAGCAAAAAGAAACGGCTTCGCCGTCCTTGAAGGGACGGCGAAGCCGTTTAAGAATTACAACAGCAGACTGTTGTCTTGTACAATGACGATTATGTAAAGTCGTTCATGGATGATTTTCAAAAGTCACTTGTTTACTTATTTGTACAAGCTTGCCCGAGCGTCCGGATCACAGTTAATAACTCCTGCTTTGTTTCAGGGTCCGTAATAATACCTTCTTTATTCAGTTTCAAAGTGATGTGCGGTATCATCATCGTCCCCCCTTCTACAATCTCAGCGCTAATCATTTTAAGCGTAAGCAGAAGTGAATCATGTGCTTTATCACCCCCCATAGGAGTTGGTGAAGCGCTAACTACCGCTGTAGGTTTATTCACAAACTCACCTGAGGACACAATCCAGTCAAGGGCATTTTTCAGAACGCCAGGCACACCGTTCCCATACTCGGGTGTACATATAAGAACACCATTCGCCTCTTTAAGTTGTTTTCTCAGCCCTGCTACCGGAGCTGGTCCAACGTCGATATCGATGTCGGGGTTAAAATGCGGAAGGTCGCCTAATCCGCCATAAGTAATGAATTCCATGTTAGCCGGAGCTAATGCAATCATCGCGTTCATTAATGCCGTATTGGAGGAATTGTGACGCAGGCTCCCCGATATCGCCAAAACTTTAATGGTTTGTACCATTTAATATCCTCCCAATCATATGTGTATTAAAATAATTGTTGAACAGGAACTCGGTGTTTCCGTGATAAGAATAGTTTACATGTTAGACGATGTTCACACGTATTACAAGAGAATCTCAAGGTGCTTCTGGATAAAATATTCACCTTTCTGGAAAACTATAAAATGTTGTTCCTTACGAAAGGAGGTGTCTATTATGAGCAGCTCAAATAATAATGAACCGACTAAAGCAGAAGTACAAGCAACAAAGCTAAACAAACTGCCTATTCCAGGTAAATTCGAACCTGAATTTTCCGCAGAAGAAGCCGCAGAGGTGTTTGAAGAACATACCTCCGCTAAGAACCAATCACAGAAGCAACAATAAACAAAGATCGGCTTCACAAAGATCCTATTCAATCGGGAATGTGAGGCCGATCTTTGATCATCTATTATGACTATGCAGATATCAACCTAAAAAACCGATCCTGTGAAGGAATCGGCCTTTATAGTTAATGTCCCCCATGTCCCATTCCATCTTCTGAAACAATTTCTAGTTGTTCGTCAATAATTCCTTGTGTTTTAAAAGGAATGTTGTTGAGATTACCTAATAAGAACGCATGATTATATGGCCCAACCGTTGGATTATCTTTAAACATTGGTTTAATAGTAGCAAAGAAATCATAATGTTCCTGCGTAAGTTCGCCATCCGTCCAAATCATCGGAGCGTGTTTTCCTAAATGAGCAAATGGGGCTCCAGCTAGTGCAAGGTCAGGTGTTGATAAAGAAATTATGGATATTCCGTGACCCGAGTCTTGTAATCCCCATCCGAATTTTGCTTCTTCATCTCTAAATTTAGCAAACTCTATAGAATTAGAAACAGGTGTTTCGCCACTTATTCTCGTTACTTTCCCGTACTCACTAAGAGCTTTCTCGGTTTCTTTTGAAACGATAGATTCAGGTCCTAATACATAGATATTTGCTTTGTTTTTTCTTTCTTTTAATGCCTGTTTTGTAGCCTCTGGAATTTCTTCCTTCTTTACATAAAGAATCGGTTCAGGCATATGTGCAATCCAATGAATAGCTGGCGTTGTGTAAAGTCTTGCATCATCTTCGAGTGAACCAACGATAACACTTATCGGATAACTGCCAGTCAACTTCGCATATGTTTCATCAATATCTTTTGCAAAAGTTGCAGCATCTGAGCCCTTCACTTGTTCAACTTTATAATCTTTTAGTGAAGCTAGAACAGTATCATCCACATCACCCATCACCATGATTTGAACACCATTCATATTTCCTGTCGGATTCAATCTTTTTATTTCATTCATGCTTATTTCAGGAATTCCATCTTTGTTCATAAAAAGAATGGGTCCATTATTTGGGTGATGAATTAAGTCAGCACTAGCTAAAGTGATAGCCCAGTTGTCTACAGGAGCTAAGATGACAGCACCCGGTTGGCTTTCCTTATGTGTTGATGCCCAAACGGTCTGTGACACCATCACTGCCATTGCGATTGGGTCATCTGTATCCAGTCTTGTTACATTCTTGGTATTGGAGACCATTAAGTTTGATGCGGCATTGTCGTTAAATTCACTTGGTGGAGTGGCTACCATTTTGTCCTGACTGGCGTTCCCCTTTGAACTTTCATCCGTATTTTGTTCCATATTCTCGTGGTCCATATTCTCGTGATTCATTTCTTCCTTAGGCTCGTTATTATTATTACTGCAAGCCGATAAAGCAAAAGCCAAAACTAACATATTCATGATGGTTCTGATTCTAAAAAATTGCATGCTCTTACCTCCATAACTAATAAAGTTCATCATATAGCCTTAATTTACCTCAACAATATGAAGAACTTGTGAAGAAAGTCATTTTCATAAGTTGAATTAGCTAAACAAGGAGGATAAGCGAGGCTTTTCTTACTATCATGTCTTTGGCAATTGCACAAATACCGTTGTACCTTCATTTTCTTTACTGTCTATCCACACCTGTTCTTTATGTGCTTCCACCAAACGTTTAACAATGGCTAGACCAATTCCACTTCCCCCTGAACTACGACTCCTAGAAGGGTCTTCACGATATAACCTATCAAACACTTTCAACAAGTTTTCTTCTTTCATACCTACGCCATTATCTTTAACTAATACAAGCAATACTTGGTCTCTTGTCTTAAAAGAAACCGATACTTTCCCACCACTATTCGTATATTTCAACGAATTGGTTAAGAGGTTAATAAGAACTTGTACCATTCTTTCCTGATCCATATAGAGGATGGTATGTTCAATATCACTTATTTCCAGTTTAATATTTTTTTGAATAAATGCTTCTTTAACGGAATCAACACTTTGAGTAACGACATCTTTAAAATCTCCGTTTTTCAACCTGATTTTGAAATCTGGAGACTCCAAATTATTTAACTGCTCTAAATCACTAATTAAATGAATAAGTCTGTTGATTTCTTCCGTACAAGAATTTAATCGTGAAGGCGTGGGTTCCCATATACCATCTTCAAATGCTTCCATATGACTTTTCAATGTTGCCAAAGGTGTTCGAAGCTCATGTGCAATGTCAGCGCTCATATTTCTACGCACAACTTCCTGTTGCTGTAGTTGATGAGCTAAATGATTGAATGATGTAGCTAGTTCACTTATTTCATCATTGCCATCCACATGTATTCGAGCGTCCCATTTTCCTTTTGACATCCGTTCAGCAACTTGTCTCATTTGTATTAAGGGTTGGGAGATTTTTTTGGCTACAAAATAACTAACGATAAATACGAACATTATCGCACCTAAAGCTGTCCACAATATAGATTCCAGCATAGCTCTTTCTAGATGATAATTAATGACATTCATCTTATTAGTGATTGAAGACTCACTTTGGAACATTTGAAAATGGTAATGAATTTCTAACATGATGACAATGCTAGCTATAACAAGAACAGTAGAAGCTATAATAATAAAACTAGTAGCAAGGCGAGCATGTAATCCTTTAATCATTTTTTTCCTCCCCCAAACTTATAACCTACCCCATATACAGTGGTGATATAAGTTGGTTCCTTGGGAGTTTTTTCGATTTTTTGGCGTAAATTCTTAATATGTTGGTCAATGGTCCTTGAATCTCCTTCAAAATCAAAACCAATAACTTTCTCAACCAATTCTTCTCTAGTAAATGATCTTCCTGGATGCTTCGCTAACACCACAAGTAATTTGAATTCGATTGGAGTTACATTTATCGCTTCATCTTCAAATCTAACCACTTGTTGAACATTATCAATGATCAATTCCCCGTTATTATATGAAATATAATCTGCTAGGAGTTGTCCCTCATTTGCTCGTCTAAGAATAGTCTTCACACGCACTACCAATTCTCTTGGGCTAAATGGTTTGATCATATAATCATCTGCACCTATGGATAGCCCATAGATCATATCCTTCTCCATAACTTTTGCAGTTAACATTAATATAGGTGTGGAATGCTCTTGCCTTAATACTTGGCAAACTTCTTCACCTGAAATGTCTGGTAACATTAAATCTAAAATAATAAAATCTATAGTTCCACGATTGACCAATTCTATGGCTTCCTTACCTGTTTGTGCTTCAACAATCTCATATCCTTCTTTCAGAAGATAAGAAGATATTACATCCCTTATCTTTTTTTCATCATCTACAACAAGGATTCTTCTCATTTTTTTATTTCCTCTTTTCATCTTCTATGACAAATCATTAAAGATTCACAATATAAGGGACTTTAATGAATGATTCTAAATACTAACTTTATCAGAAAACAGCCTTTTTGTATTAATTCATAGATCTAGAAAAAAAAGGGGTAGACCTCCTTAACATACAAGAAACCACTTCGACGAGAAGTGGTTTCTTGTATGTTAAGTTATTATTCACCAGTTTCAGCAAACAATTGAATTCTTTCTCCAACCTGATCACGCACTCGTTGGAATACAGACCACTTCTCTTCGACCGTCCCCTGTGCTTTCGCAGGGTCATCAAATCCCCAGTGTTCGCGTCTCACTTGTGGAGGCGTTATTGGACATTTGTCGGCTGCATCCCCACATAACGTTATTACCAAATCAGCATGATTGAGCAATTGGGAATCAATGATATCGGAGGTCTGTCCGGATATATCAACGCCTACCTCATTTAAAGAATAATTAACCACAGGTAAAGACCTAAAAGTGTAATAAACAACGTTGGGATGGTTAATATAATTCCAGTTTTGAAGTACGTTCCCCAGGAAATCTTCACGCCTTTAGATGATAGGACATGGAGCCACAATAGCGTGGCTAGTGAACCAATCGGAGTAATCTTCGGACCCAGATCGGAACCGATGACGTTTGCGTAGATTAAAGCTTCCTTCATCACACCGGTTGTATTCGTAGCATCTATAGCCAGTGCATCAATCATCACCGTAGGCATGTTATTCATGATCGATGAAATGAACGCTGCGATAAAGCCCATGGACATCGTTGCTACAAATATCCCTTGGTCGGCAGCCGCCTGAATCGCATTGGATAACAGATCGGTCAGTCCTGCATTTCGTAATCCATATACCACAACGTACATCCCGATAGAAAAGAATACAATCGCCCACGGTGCGCCTTTAATAACTTCTGTGGTCACTATGTGCGGACTTCTTCTCGCCATAAGCAAGAATAGAATCGCAATGATTCCTGCTACAACCGATACTGGAATATGCATGAACTCGCTAATAAAGTACCCAATTAAGAGTACAGTCAGAACAATCCATGATAACTTGAACATTTTCTTGTCCTTGATTGCATCCACCGGACTTTTAAGCTGTGTAGCATCGAACGTTCTCGGAATACTTTTTCGGAAGAAGAAGTACAGTACGAAGATACTAGCAACCAATGAAAAGAGTGTCGGTACAATCATACGGCCGGCGTATTCCATAAATGTAATGCCAAAGAAATCCGCAGATACAATATTCACTAAGTTACTGACCACTAGGGGTAGCGAAGTTGTATCCGCAATAAATCCACTTGCAATAATGAACGGGAATACTTTTTTCTCATCAAAATTCAGTGCTCGTACCATAGCTAGTACAATCGGTGTCAATATTAAGGCTGCCCCATCATTTGCGAAAAATGCGGCAACGATTGCTCCAAGAATAGTAACATAGACGAACATCCGAATCCCATGACCTCTAGCAGCTCTGGCCATATGTAAAGCAGCCCATTCGAAAAATCCGATTTTGTCTAGGATTAGAGAAATCAGAATGATAGCGACAAAAGCTAGAGTTGCATTCCACACAATTAAGGTGACATCCACAACATCGCTGAAGCTCACTACCCCTAAGAGTAATGCAAGTATAGCTCCGCCACAGGCGGACCATCCAATGGATAAGTTTCTAGGCTGCCAGATTACAAAAACTAATGTTGTTACAAATATGATAATGGCTAATATGACTGAACCCACGACCTAAACCTCCAATTGTGCGAATCACTTTAGTTACTCACAAACAGCGTTAATCTGTTCTTTGTTCAGACTAGAAAGTATTGTCTTCGAATCAGGCATTTGATCAAGAACAGCTTGGATATAAGGTTTGTCTGCAATGTTTAATGAATAATATACCCATTGTCCGCGTTTATTCTCTTTCACTATGCCTTGTGCTTTCAACTTCCTCAGATGTTGGCTAATAGCAGGTTGTGAGATTTCAAAAATCGCCACAAATTCACATACACACCATTCCCGTTCTTTCAGAAGCGATAACATGGCGAGACGTGTTTTATCACCTAGAAGCTTCAAGTTGTCTGCCACATTCGAAAGTTCCTCCACAGTTACTCCTCCTTCCGTTTCGTATATAAGCATATGCTTATATATTATATCTACGTCAAGAAGTATGCAAGAAATAATAAGACTGAATCCAATACTTATATTCCACAATGGTTTTATGGAGAACATGATTTAGACATAGAAAGAACCTGATGTGTATCATCAGGTTCTTTCTATGTTCTCAGTTACCCTTCTAATTCCACATCTAACCGGATGATTTCAGAGCGGCTAGCAAGTCGAATTGGGGGTCCCCATGTGCCGAATCCAGAGGATACGACAACATGTAAATGTTGTTTAAGCATGTAACCCCAGTCCAACTCAAATAGTCGACCTGTAACCCAATGATTAGGTGCGAATTGTCCACGATGTGTGTGTCCACACAGTAGAATATCCGCACCAGCTTCAGCTGCTTGTTGGAATCCATAGGGCTGATGGTCCATGACAATGATCGGCTTCGATTTGTCTACATGATCAAGTAGCTCCTCTATACTTAAGCGTCCATTTGGATCCACACTTTCCGCAGTTCGATCTTTCCTGCCCGCGATAACCACATGATCATTATCAATACTAACCGTTTCATCGCGTAGAACACGGATACCAATGGCGCTCATTTCAGTGATGTATTGTTCAATATTTCCACCATAATACTCATGGTTACCTAATACCGCATAAACTCCGAAAGTTGCATGTAACTGTTTCAGACTATCTGCCATCTTATTGCGCATAAATGGCTCAATCGAATCATCAATAATATCTCCTGGTAGAAGAATCAGGTCAGGTTCCATTTGATTCATTCCTTTAATGAGACGTTTGAGATGGCGATTTCCCACAATATTACCCAAGTGAATATCTGATGCTACGGCAATGGTTAGCTTACGTTTACCACTACCTTGTTTAGAGATAGGTAGGCGGTAAGTCCGGAGGATAGGACTCCAAGCATTATACGATCCCCAGACAATGAGAATGACCAACAAGACCATCGTCGTCCATCCGACAACTGGAATATAGAAGGATTCAGAGTACCCTACTCTTTTCAACAACCATGCTGAGATATCTGCGAGCGGTAATATGATAATCAAAAATTCCATGATTGCTAAATAATATGAACCCATCACTTTAAATAAGCGACCTACAGCATTATTGTTACCCCACCGACCTAATAAATAAGAGAAAACAAGAATGCAGAACACGAGAGAGAACCATACAGTGGACATTGTGGAGTTATAATGGGATAGGAATAAGTAGACGTTCCAACCAATATAAGCATTTAACCCTAGGAAGATAATTATGATAGCACCAAAACTCACAATCATTCGTGATACTCGTTTCATATGTAATTACATTCTCCTTTTAAGATAATCGTTTTAATTATCTCTTGAAGTAAATAATAAAGATTAATGGCAGTCTATTCAACCCTATAGAGTTGAATAGACTGCCATTAGCTCTGCTAGTACAGCATCCCATGGAAAAACGTTTATTCGCCCATGATAACTTTTATCTTATTATTCTCCTCAATTTAACGATGCTGTCTTGAGTCCCTTCTTTCCCTTATCAAGCGCTACCGCTAATACGAACCTACTAATAAATCGTCTGAGGATGAACAGGCCTATGCTTTAAAACTGCTTAATAAAATGTTTTTAAATGCTGAACATTATCTTGAAAAAATGAAGCAATGATTGTTTCCATTTTATTATTAACTCCAAGACATCTATTGTTGATCGTGCATATAAGATTTTTCATATCACTTTGCACTCTACTGGTTAACCATTTGAAATATCTAATATGACACGTGGCTAAACCACCTGCAGGTAGTCTTTAACATTGATTACGATAGATTTATCTAACAGGCCTGTATTGAACGCGATTTCATTGTTCTCAAGAACGAGGGGTGTCCACTGCAATAGAAAATTCTTGATGAAATGAAAATGGAGGATCAGCTCCCTTCTACCTTCCCTTTTACTGTGAATATTGTCTTAGCATCAATCATTGTGATGTTAATTCCTTTTTAGTAATATAGAAATACGGCTAGAAACTCAGGGAGGCGAGTACCTTGTTATCGCAAACTGTGAATCATTACCACGATATAGATTCAGGTGAATACATATGAAAGACAATCATATCGCAGCTGCAGAACAAGCGATCCATTATATGAAGTGTCATCTGGATGAAGATATTACATCTGAACAGTTGGCTGCCCACGTTGGTTATAGCGCTTATCATTTTACTAGAGTATTTAAAAATGTAACCGGTATATCCCCTCGATATTATCTCTCTGCCTTACGAATCGAATCTGGGAAAATAGAACTGCTCAAAGCCCCGTCGCTACTTGTAAAGGTGTTGCTTGCTATTGGGTTCCGAAGTGCCGGTTCATTTAACACACGATTCAAGCAAACGGTGGGTGTTACACCGAAAAAATTTCGCAATCATTCGAAAGCATTATCCAATTATATGAATCAGTATGAGTTTCAAGAATTGGGGCTAATTACATGTGAGCTGAACTCAGTTCAGAAGATTTGCTGTCATATCGAGACTCCGGATTCGTTTCGTGGAATAATTTTCGTAGGTCTCTTTCCTCGACCTATACCAGACCAGAGGCCAATTGCTGGTACGGCATTGAATCGGAAGAATCGAACGTGTATCTTGACCAAAGTTCCAGAAGGAACATATTTTGTGCTAGCTGCGGGGATACCTTGGAGTCTGAACCCCAAAGATTACTTTGTGCTTGATCATTCCTTACGTGGCAAATACCCATCGCCCATTCATGTGACGGACAAGACAGAAATGAATATGACGATCCAATTAAGAGAGCCACTACCTTGTGATCCGCCAATTGTTGTTAACCTCCCCCTTTTATTATTCGAACAGAAAGGAAAAAAATAGCAAAGTAGAAGAATTTCCCACCTCTTTCTCCCTATATAATACAAGTTATGTACAACACTATGGGGGGATTGAAACATGCAAAAAATATGCGTAATATCGATTTTTGTCTCTAACATGGAACTAGCAAAACAATTTTATTGCGAAAGATTAGGATTTGAAGTTTCACAGGAGTACGACGAGACACTTGTGGGCTTGAATCATGAAGAAATCCCAATTATTCTGTGCCAGGTAGAGCAGCCCACTCAAGCGAACTATCCGAGGCAGGCCCAAGTGGTTCTGGGCTTACAGACGGATAATCTAGTGCAATCGATTGCCGAACTGTCATCCCAAGGTATAGAAATGATTTATAATACGCCACAGCCCTGCCCTCCGGGATACTACAGCGCGTTTAAAGATCCATTTGGCAATGTTATTGAAATATTAGAATTCAGCTAGAGACCCACTACCAGCTAATGAGAAAGGAAGATAATATAATGACCATTACAGCAGAAAGTGAACCCGAAGTTGACGGCAAGTTTGAGCTCTATTTTGACCCGTCCCAAAAAGATAAGATGAGTTAACCCTAATATACATCGTATAGAGGATAGTACGTAACTCAAAAGAAGACCCGTAGACGTGTTTCCATCTGCGGGTCTTCTGCCATTGTGTATACGTACATTGATGTGGCTTACATGAACATGACTAGCTATATCGATCGTCTAAAGCATAAAATTATTACTTTTGAATGGCTGCACAGGCAACCCGATTACCGGAATTACCAGATGGGTCCGTAACATAATCATCCTCCTTCTCGTGGATCACGAGGGCTGATCCGCCAGGCTTTAGTAAAGAATTGGATAAGCCTTGGGTTAGTGTCACCGTATTACTCTCCAAATCAGCTCTTACGGTTCCATCTTCTTTCACTTGAAGGTTCAATAAGTCGCCAGCATGATATCCCTCTGGATTGTTAAATCCGTGTTGCTTATGATTAGGATTCAAATGCGCCCCTGCTGTCTTAAAGTCAGGCGCATCACACTTCCCTATTTCGTGGAAATGTATGCCATGTACACCAGGTGTAAGATTCTTTGCTTCGATATGTAGCTGAACCCCGTCGGCTTTTTGGGTTATTACAGCAGTACCTATCTCTTCACCCTTAGTGTTTATTATATTCGCTTTAACCTGCTGCGCCTCTTCCGATCGGGCGAAGGCTGCTGGAATCACGAAGGCAGCGACTAGGAGTAAACTAAGCAAACCAAGACAGACAAACACAACATTTTTTTTCATTACGCTTGTGCCTCCTTTATTGGATTGGGGTTACCTCACCTCAACAGCGTAACCTTTTTCCAGTAAAAGAAAACATAAATCCAACAAAATTCATTTAATTTAAAGATTCACCTGCTTTGTTAGTGCCTCTGCATAAGAGATTGTTATGCTAGGTCTTATAGGCTCTTGTGCTTCGACTTCCTTTTCTAAAATGTATCCTGTAGCAAAAGTATGCGTCTAAGCCATTTAGGAAATGAATAGGCAGATAGCTTAGTATTTCTACCGACTGAGGTGACAATGAAAAGTGCTTGAATATTTGGATTTAATCGGAAGAACAGTTCTGGCGTTTATAGCTTTACTATTAATTTCAAGAATTTTGGGAAAACAAACCATCTCGAATATGACTTTCCATGATTTTGCAACAGGAATTACGATGGGAGCGATTGCAGCGAATTTAGCTTTCAATAGACAATTTCATGTTTTATATTTTCTCATGTGTTTAGTTGTATTAACTCTTACTTCCTATATTTCATCTGGAGTAGCTCTTAAATATCAAAGAACAAGACATTGGATTGCAGGAGCACCAACTGTAGTTATTGATAAAGGGAATCTACTTGAAGGGAACATGCGAAAAATCCATTACACGTTGGACTCCCTTAATCAATCATTGAGAGAAAAGGATGTATTTAATCTGGATGAGGTAGATTATGCGATTTTGGAGACGAATGGAAGGCTATCAGTAAAGAAAAAAGATCAATATCTAACCGTAACCAAACAAGATTTACATATCGCATCAGATCATTCCATTTTTCCAATTGAATTAGTTATGGATGGAACAATCATGCATAGAAATTTAATAGGAAATAATATATCGGAGGAATGGCTGATGAAAGAAATATTTAATAAAGGCAAAGAAGTTCACGACATTTTTTATGCCGTAAAAACGACAACCGGGAATCTTGTATTTGATTATTATCAAGATAAATTGAATCATCCTGTAGATAAAGAATAGGCAAAAGAATAACCATCTCTATAAGGGCAAAAAAAGAATGATCATGTCATAAGAAGACAATTACTATATCGTATTGGGCAATAACACTATCGATGGTGTGAAAGATCTAGGTGTCGATAAGTTTGTGAGAATCCGAGTGGCGTCAAGTGGCTGAATTGTCTTGTGCGGCTAATGATCCAATGGTTAATATACCTTTCCCTGTTACACCTGATGATGTATATAACGCCATTGTAGCAGCTAATCCAATCGCAGAATCGTAAAAAGAGCAATAATTCTCTTAGATGTTTGATAATTGATGATTCAATCAAGAATACAACAGCTCTGATCGCATCGTTGCGACAGAGCTGTTTCCTTATTTTATTCGCTTTTTGCAAGATTTAATTGCCAAGAGACACCATATTTATCTGTGACCCACCCAAACTTCTCACTCACAGGTGTGGCCGATAATGGCATTAACACTTGTCCACCATCAGCTATCTCCTTGGTTTGTTATTCCTTACTTTCTTTGGAGTCATTGTGCTAGTACGTTGGATCTCGGTTCTATTTGCTATACCGGATTTCATTCTCCTATCCCCCATTTGGTACTTAGTGTATATTTATGATGACGATCCATTTAGCAGGAGCCATAATGACGATTGTTACGCTAGCATTCTCTACCTACACCAAGATATTTAAGGAGCGTATATATACTATGAACATTCAATTAACTCCACTGGCAAAAGAAAGATTAAATACAAGTCTTGGAGTTCGACCAGGTTACGTTAAACTTTTCTATGATACAGAAGGTTGTGGGTGTGACGGAATAACAGTACTGTTGATCATAAACGAACCCGATAGCGGCGATATTAAAGTCGAGGCTGGCTTGATCCCTTTACTAATTAACCCCCAGCAAGAGATTTATTACGAAGAATTCATGCGACTTGACGCAGACCCTAATTATCCTTCTTTTAAATTATCAAGTAATTCTATGGTGTACAGTACGAATGTTAAAATACGAGATATTCGTTAAACCTCACGCGAAATAGCCGGATGGTATGGTCAAGTTACACTGTAACATGATCAAATAACCCTGAAGGTCCCATTATGCATCGTTTGGGTTCTTCAGGGTTTATTTGATTCTATGATTGCAGCGAGCCTTACTCCTGCGAAGCCCGTTGCTCCTGCTGCCGCAGTTCTACTCTTCGGATCTTACCTGAGTTTGTCTTAGGGAGATCCTTAATAAATTCTATCTTTCGTGGATACTTGTATGGAGCTGTCCATTCTTTGACATGGTTCTGAAGCTCTTTGACAAGTTCTGGTGAACCTGCTATTTCCTCTTTTAGTACGATGAACGCTTTCACCACATGGCCTCTGATCTCATCAGGACTAGCTATAACGGCACATTCTTTTACCGCATGATGCTTTATGAGAGCTTCCTCTACTTCGAAGGGACCTATCGTATATCCCGAGCTAATGATGATATCATCTCCACGACCCTCAAACCAGAAGTATCCTTCTGCATCCTTCTTTGCCCGATCGCCTGTCACGAAATAGTTCCCGTGTATCGAGGCTGTTTTGCGTTCAGAATCTTGGTAATAACTTTGAAACAATGCTGGCATATCTGAGTGAACAGCAATATCACCCACTTCTCCAGGAGCTAGCGGTGTACCCTCTTCGTCTATGACTTCTACAAGTCCTTCAGCAATAGACCTGCCCATGGAACCAGTACGTGAGGGAGCATCCTTCAAAGTTCCGATTAAAAGAGTACTTTCTGTTTGCCCATAACCGTCACGAATAGTCAAATCGAAATGCCGTTGGAATTCGTTAATCACTTCCTCGTTCAGCGGTTCTCCCGCTGATACAGCACTTCGTAGGTTAGATAAATCGTATTGATCCAATCCATCCGTTTTCGCCATTAACCGATATTCCGTTGGCGTACAACATAATACCTGAACACCATAACTCTGTATGAGTTCCAAATAACGGTTCGGCTGAAACGAACCGTTATAGACGAATCCAGTTGCTCCACTTCCAAGGACGGACAAGAACGGGCTCCAAATCCACTTTTGCCATCCTGGTGCTGCCGTTGCCCATACCGTGTCTGATTCCTGAATATCCAACCAGAGAGATGCAGCGATTCGTAAGTGAGCATAACCCCAGCCATGACTATGAACCACACCTTTAGGGTTACCAGTTGTTCCAGACGTATAAGCAAGAATCGCCATATCATCTCGGTGGGTTTGCACAGCATCAAAGGTATCCGATTGACCTTTCATCGTTGCCTCCAACCCTAACCAACCAGCCTTCATTTCAGCTCCCTCCGCTGAAACTGCGATGCGGTAATCCAAAGAAGGGATGTCCTCATCAATCTTGTCTACTTCCTGAGTAGCGTCAGACCATACTATAACAGCTCGAGCCTCAGAATGACGTAGACGATAAGCTAGATCCTTGGCCCGTAGCATCTCCGAAGAAGGAATAATAGCTAGTCCTGTCTTTAAACAAGCAAGATATATGACATAAGCAATGATTCTCCGTGGTACCATAACCAGCACTCGGTCTCCTTTGCGAAGTCCAAGACCTTCTAGCCCATTAGCGAGTTGGTTAGCTTGCTTAAGGAGTTCTCCGTATGTGATCTCTTCGTAATCACCATTCTCATCCAGCCACTTAAGCGCAGTTTTAGCGGAATCGAAACGCTCCATTTCTGAAGTCAGATTGTAATATTCAGGTGAGATCCATTGTTTATAATCCAATTTGAGTCGTCTCCTTTGTTGATCAGATAAATAATTGATACTATATCGTATTATTATAGCACGAATTCCTAGTACCAGGTTCTAAACTCTTATAGATCGATTATAAACGAAAAGACCCGATAGAGTTCACTTTTGTCTAAGTGTCCATCTTTCGGGTACCCTCTCATATCATGTATCTTAGTGAACCTTATTGGATCACTATTTAAAAGACCTTAGTCGTCCATGACTCACAGTTCCACGTATCCGTCACAACATCACGATAAAATTCCGGTTCGTGAGAGATCAACAGAATACTGCCTTTATATGCTTGGAGAGCACGCTTAAGCTCTTCCTTGGCATCCACATCCAAATGGTTTGTAGGCTCATCCAGCACAAGTAAATTCGATTCGTTGTTAATCAGCTTACAGAGTCGTACTTTTGCCTTCTCACCACCGCTTAGAACAGCTATCTTGCTCTCGATATGTTTGTTGGTGAGTCCACACTTGGCCAAGGCGGAGCGGACTTCAAATTGGGTATAGGAAGGGAACTCCTTCCAAATTTCTTCGATACATGTATTGTAATTGGTGTCCTTCATTTCCTGTTGGAAATAACCAATTTCCAGATTCTCTCCAAGGTGAACCGATCCGGACAAAGCCTGGATTTCACCTAGTATGCTTCGTAATAATGTCGTTTTACCAATCCCATTCGCACCGACTAATGCGATCTTCTGGCCACGTTCCATACGGAGGTCGAGTGATCTAGATAGAGGATCTTCATAACCAATGACAAGTTCTTTAGCTTCAAAAATCAGCTTACTTGAAGTTCTCGCATCCCTGAAATTGAACTGCGGCTTCGGTTTGTCCTTGGCCAGTTCAATGACATCCATCTTATCCAGTTTCTTTTGTCTGGACATCGCCATATTTCGCGTAGCGACACTTGCTTTGTTCCGGGCAACGAAATCTTTCAACTCTGCAATTTCTTGCTTTTGACGCTTGTACGCTGATTCAAGCTGCTGCTTTTTCATTTCGTGAACCTGCTCGAAGTAGTCGTAATCACCGACATAGCGGGTTAAATCCTGATTCTCCATGTGGTAAATCAGATTGATAACGCTATTAAGGAACGGAATGTCGTGTGAGATGAGAATGAATGCATTCTCATACTCTTGCAGGTAACGTCTTAACCACTCAATATGCTGCTCATCCAAATAGTTTGTCGGCTCATCGAGAAGCAGAATATCCGGTTTTTCGAGCAAAAGCTTGGCTAGTAATACTTTCGTACGTTGACCACCACTGAGATCGTTGACATCCTTGTCCAGTCCAATATCCGTTAATCCCAGTCCGCGAGCGGTTTCATCGATTTTGGCATCGATTAAGTAAAAATCCTGATTCGTCAGCATATCCTGAATCGTACCTACATCCTCAAGTAGCTGCTCCAGTTCTTCTGGGGTAACCTCCCCCATCTTACCGTACATATCGTTCATTTCTTGTTCCATATCGAATAGATACTGAAATGCTCCCCGTAGGACGTCACGAATTGTCAAACCTTTGCTTAGAGCAGCATGCTGATCAAGATAACCTGCACGCATGCGTTTTGACCACTCAATTTTGCCATCATCCGGTTGAAGTTTACCTGTAATGATATTCATGAAGGTGGACTTACCTTCGCCATTGGCTCCGATCAGTCCGATGTGCTCGCCTTTGAGGAGGCGAAATGATACGTTGTTAAAGATAGCACGGTCACCAAAACCGTGGCTTAGTCGTTCTACGTTTAATATGCTCATATATGACACCTTTTCTTTTAGACTTATTCTCTTTTATTATAATTCCTTATACTTTGATTACATTTTTAACAAGCGCACCGATTGAATATCGGCACGCGCTGGTTGTATCAGTCGATTCGAATCTTTCGTAAATTGTCGCTCCTGTAAACGGAAAGACTTTTTCGATTGTACTGTACTATAGACTAGAAGAACCCTCTTCTCCCGGGTCATTATTCATAGCTTTAGCCTCTTTGCGGATTTCACGAACTGGTCTTTGGACCCAATTATCGCGGTTCATCCGCTTAACGCTGTTAATAGGAATATCGATCTCACGATTAATTTCAGCTACAATCGCTTCTATTGGCTGAACAGTGGGAATGCCCTCGTTGGTTCTAGTTAGTGGTTTGCCCTTACTACCTTTTGGGGGTCCACCATTTCGTTTGCCTTGGTTCCATACTCTGCCTTTACTCATCTCAACACTCCATTTCACTATCCTATGTATCAGTATATCAACATCTTATTATACATACCAGAACTACAATGATAAACCTATGTAAGCTAATCCCATGATCATGATCATGATTCATTTAAGCTGATCCTTCATTAGCTTCGTTTATTTGCGCTTAATCAAAAAAGAATGATATTCTGAGATATAATAGGAGGAATAACATATGCCTAACATTCAGAATTGGTTCGCTGTAACTGAGAAGCAGCAGCATCTATTGAAATACATCGGGGACATCGTGGACAGACAACCATTAGCAGTTCAAGAAACAGATGAAACTAACGGATTCAACGAAGAGCTAGTCTCAGAATTGAGAACAAGTGGATATCCATCCTTCGCTGTGCCTAGTGATCTTGGAGGACAAGACCTTTCACTAACGGAACTGCTGCTCTGTCAAGAACGAATAGCTCAAGTAGATGCTCCTACGGCATTAGCTATTGGATGGCACATGATCACGGTGCTTGATTTAACGCGAAATAATACTTGGGATAGTACTACCTTTACAGCCTTATGTAAATCGATTGTTGAACAAGGCGCTTTCGTCAATAGAGCAGAGACAGAGGCCGCTACAGGAAGTCCAACACGAGGAGGAAAGCCAGAATCTCGTGCTACAAAAACTATCCAAGGATATGTACTGAACGGACGTAAAACCTTTACCTCTCTTTCTCCCGCACTAGATTATTTCATTGTCTCAGCAAGAGAAGAAACAACGGATGCCATCTTTGAATTTCTTATACCGAAAGGAACCCCAGGACTTGTCATCGATTACACTTGGAACATGCTTGGAATGCGAGGAACAGCAAGTCATGACCTTGTTTTTAATGATGTTCTTGTTCCGCTAGAATCCCATGTATACACAAGACCTGATCAAGTGAATCCGGGCAAAATCAATCCTTATCTGTTGAGTATACCCGCCTGCTATTTAGGTATCGCCTTGGCGGCAAGACAGGAAGCCATTACATTTGCTGCTCAATATCAACCCAATAGTCTAACACATCCTATTATTCAGCTACCCAACATTCAACAAAGTATGGGACAAATCGAATTAGAATTATCTGTAGCCCGGCACTATATGTACGCAGTAGCGGCACGCTGGGAACAGGACGACGCCACTCATCCAGACAATCACGCTTTTGTCAGTTCTGATCTTGCAGCTGTTAAATCATTTGCAGTCAACACGGCTATATCCGTGGTAGACAAGGCTATGCGCATTGTCGGTGTGCATAGCCTAGCCATGTCTCATCCCCTACAGAGGATGTATCGTGATGTTCGTTTCGGTTTACACAATCCCCCAATGGATGATGTGACTCTTCGAAAGTTAGCTCAGAGAGCTATTGAAGAGCACAAATAAGTAGCCCCTCCTCATCGTTAAATAGAGGACGGCTACCCACGTTGTATTGAGTTTGATTTATTCGTATACTTTAACTCGTTCTTCAAGGGGTTGAAATTGTTTCTCACCTGGCTCGGAAGTTGGTTTACCGAACGGCATTTCAGCAATTAGCTTCCAATGTTCTGGTATGTTCCACTCCGATCTAACTTTGTCATCGATCAATGGATTGTAGTGCTGTAAGGAAGCTCCTAATCCTTCTTGTTCAAGCGCTGTCCACACCACAAGTTGAAGCATGCCACTAGACTGATTAGACCATATTGGGAAATTGTCAGCATACGCTTGATACTTTTGTTGCATACCAGCAACCACACTCGTATCTTCGAAGAATAATACCGTACCATAACCACTTCGGAAACTAGCCATCTTCTCTGATGTAGAGGCAAAGGCCTTATCATCTCCTACAACTACACGTAGGATGTCTTCGGTCAAGTTCCATAGTTTATCATGTTGTTCATCAAGTAAAAGAACTGCCCGAGAAGTCTGAGAGTTAAAAGAAGTCGGTGTATATTTCACTGCATGCTCGACAAGTTCCTGAATACGTGAATTGGGGACTACCTTTTCTTTACTAATCCCATAATACGAACGTCTATCTTTGATTGCGCTCAAAAAATCTTTACCCATTATGTTCAATCCTCCACATTTAGTCTTCTTGCCGTGTCGTAATATACTATACCCATTCTCCTTAAAATAAAACGCACTCGATTTTAATTTTCCCCTAAGCTACTATATCCGCAACATTCTCTATCTTCCATCATAGGGGATCGGAACCTGTATTCCTAATGAACAGCATAAGGATATCAATAATTTGAGTAAGGAGATATTTTTATTCTGCGATTGTAAACGATACGCGTACCGAAATGATGTTTGTAAAGAGCTTTTACGGGCAATATAAGATAGCATGACAAAAATCAATCTGCTGGTGAATGGAGGAATCAATCTTGGATCATCAAACGGAAGATCAGGTCCGCAACAAAGAAAACAAAAGTGGCGATTCCTTGGCTGAAAGAAAAAAGATGGAGAATGGCGTCGATATTGAGCCACAAGCCGATGAATGGGTTGCCAAACCTTCTGCATTTAGTAACGTAAAGTCATCGTCAAAAGAATAGTCCTAGCAAGTCTAAAACCCGCTCCTCAATAAATAGGAGCGGGCTTTAGCGACGAATTCTACTTGAATTGCTGAATATTTCATAAATTGAATTCTTTCAACTGACGTTCTGTACATAAACATATTTAGTACTCTAGGAAATCTTCTGAACAGCAAACGTAATCGACTGGCCGCGAAATTGTGAGGGCTTATCATACTTTTCCTCATCGATAGATAGAAGTGTCGTTTTCTGATCAAGCACATTCCATTCGTGATAGACTTTTTCAAGAATTGTAAATGCCTTCTCCGTGGACAAATTGAGCTCAATTAGCGTTTCTAACTCACGCCCCGTATCTCGATCGACCTCCTGAACCTCTGTATTCATCGTAATACAGTGGATGCCGCCCAACCTCGTGCCCAGCTTCATTCGTTCTAACACCTTTATGAACGCTTCTTCTGAGGAGACGTGTTCTAGACAGCCACATGCCGCGATATAATCATAAGAGTCTTCCAGTATATCTACCTGTTCCGCATCCCCCTTTCTAGCTTCGATAACATTCGCTACATCGTATTTCTTCGCATTATCACGTAGCTTTTCTATAGCTTCATCCAGTAGATCAACGCCAACAACCCTACTATTCGTCTCTTTAAGCCGCACCGCAAGTGGAATCGTGTTACGCCCTGCTCCACAGCCAAGATCTAGAACAGTCACATGATCTTGATGCTGTAGTAAACGATCTAATAGTTCCATTACAATGGGAATCGGTTGGGCCATCCATGTACCCGGTTCTAAAATCTCATGATCACTATAAAGTTCATTATGGTAATTCGCTTCAGCCTTGCGGGCCTCGTCAAAATTAGCTTGATTCATATAAACCGCCTCCTGTATCCGAGGTATTACTTTCAAACCTCTCTAAAAGTAATACCCCATTTACAGTCTTCCTAAAGCCTTGATTAAAAAGTCCGGTTCCTTCACAATGACGGAATATTCCTTGTTATCAGCATTATCAGAATTAGAAGTACACAAGGATAACTTATATTTCTCTTGAAAATCAATCCTATGAAATGAATACCGTTCTTGTAAATGTAAAGGCTCAATACTTGCAGCTCCCCCATCATGAAGTTGAAAGGAGAATGACCGAAGCGGATGTGATAATCCTAATCCTATTGCCTTTACATAACTTTCTTTCAAGGTCCATATATGATAGAAATAATGAAGTTGCTCAGTGCCGGTTAGAGCCTCTAATGTTGCCTTTTCTTCATCTGAGAATACGAGACGTGCCAGTTCAGTATTAATCGGTTTGATTTCCTCGATATCTATTCCTACAGGCTGATTATCTACCGCACACACGACCCACGTCCCTGAATGACTAATATTAAAATGGAACGCGGGAGCATCCTCCACGAAAGGCTTTCCGTAAGGACCCACATTAAAAATAATGGGAACGGTTGTTGGATCGATTCTCTGACCTATGACAGCACGCACCAGACATTCCGATACAACACTTCGGAGTCTATCGTTATAGAACTTATATCGTTCGCTCTTCTTTCTTCGTTCATCACCAACGTACATGATCAGCTGTGAATATAACGTATCATCTATACCTTCAATAGACATTGCATATATTTCTACCATCTCTTGCCCCTCTTCTCAAATACATATCATACCCTATTATATTATTGGAAGGATTTCATTTGAAACTGTTTACGTAGAAATAGAACAGCCTCGGCACTACAGACGCTTTCAAGTCTATCACTTAATTCAAAGCTGGCCTCTTCACGACTAAGTGTTAGTGTCTTCATGCCTGCCCCCTCCATCCAATGGCCTACCGTTTCATAAGAAGTGCTGTTCCAGCCATTCTGTTCTCCAAGTTCATTTACTTTCTCCTTAACGCCCGAGATCACAATATCTAGATTTCCTTGAAGCTCAAGTACTGCGTTATCAAAAGCAGTTTTCATTTCTTTGGCTTTCATCCCAGCACGTCCTCTTAACGCTCGTGTATCAATACCTTCTTGCTCCTGAATGCATCGATAGACCTCAACGGCTGCTTTAGACATTAATCCGTTGTGATAACGAGTATTTGGATCATCGGTGTGACTAACTACTTTTAGCACATAAGGGAACCATTCGCGCGAGATCAGGACGGCTTTCTTCTTCATCATTTTTCCATATGCTGCGGCTCCATCTCCAGGAAATCGCGTCCGCCATTTCCATGGGTCATTGTCTGTGTCTGAATGCCACTGATTAGGAGCTGTCACACTAACAAGCGAAGGATGCCCTGGAATCATGGAAGCGAGTGGTAAAATACCTATCTGCTCGATAAGCTTAACTGCTTCATCATAAGTATGTATAATGATTTCTTTGTGATCTAGATTCGCCATAAGTTCACCCCTTAAAAAGGTTTAATTGTAGGATTGTTATAAATCTAACCAAGGTCATACACAACCGTGTAAGACCATACACTATAAGTAGAATCTTTATATTGACTGCAAAAATCATGGAGTAACCCTCCAAGGTACAACCCATGAAGGAGGAAATGTATGTCCCAGTTCTTCTTTAAACTGAAACAAGGTGTCTCTGACGTTAGCAAAAAAGCACACAATACCGTTGAAACTACAACATTAAAAATTCAATTAACTACGAAAGAAAGAGAAATAGAAAAGAATTACACCGACATTGGACGGGTTATCTATGCCTGTGTGAAGCGCAAGGAGAGTGTAATTCCAACTGTATCTTTACAGAAATATCAACAAGCTATTCAGCGATTAGAACATGAAATTGAACAAATGCAGCGCAAACTCCAACATAGTCAAAATCTCAAAGAATGTGGTTGTGGCAAAATGCTCCCTACTGATGCAACATATTGTCCATTCTGTGGGCAGCAATTCCATCTCATGAAGGTGAAAACAGTCCCTATCGCCTCTCCATACAATACCGAAGTAAAGAGCAATCACTGTACACATTGCGGCACAGCATCAGCTACAGCAGACCAATACTGTCGTAACTGTGGTCAACAACTTAACTAACCCGACTATTGGAACCAAGTATATGAAAGCACATATCTACGATAAAGATATGTGCTTTTTATTGTTAGTTCAACCTAATTCATTTAATTAATGAAATTAATTATTAATGCCGTATAAACGACTGGTTTGTTCCCAGATCTCTCCTGGTTCTATTCCGATTAACCCGATCTCCTCAGCGTCCTTGCCACTTATATTAGGCGCATTCACTAAGTTCATTTGCGGTTCAGGACAGAAGTATCGGCCATTTGCACCATTGTTCCAAATCATCCAATACTTATATGACGTACCTACATCATAAATGAGCTTGTCGCCTGTCCGAGTATCCGTCAACTCCATATGATTACGCCCATTTTGAGGCATTGCCGTGTAATGGTTATCCATCCCTGCAAAATAAGGATTCACCCCATCCCCCTTCATTAGTACTTCATCAGGCGATAAGGGCTGGAATTGACCTGTTGGCAAATTGCGCTCGTTCAGTTCAACACGTTCACCGATGGTGATCTTAACACGGTAATCAGAAGCTTTACTATCAGGTGCAAACGGAGCATGGATAGCCGTATGGAATGCAATTAGATTCGGCATACGCTGCGTACCTTCATTGATTACTGTAACCTGTTGCTGAAGGCCCGCATCACTCAAGGTATAACGCAGTCTAATGGTGAAGTCGAAAGGAAAGTATTGTTTGTACAGATGCCCCTCGCTTACTCTCTGTGAAAGAATGACCACACTTTCCAATACATCCGATGTATAACGTTCTACAGTCCATGGTAGCGTATGCATATAACCGTGTAAATGATTACCTGTAACAGGCTCATTCACTGGCAATTGATAGACTTGCCCATCCCAAGGAAATTTACCATCTTCATAGCGGTTCGGTGGGAATAACACAGGAATCCCATAGATTCCGGGACTTGCCTTGAAATCATCCATTTCTTCTGCCTTCGGTTCACGCAAGAAGTGGTAACCCTTCTCCTTATCTCTAAATAGAATTAGATTAGCGCCCATTTCAGGCAGCACGGCTGCCTCATAGCGCCCATGCGTAAGCCATATGGCGGTTTCTCCTTGAAAATTAGTTTCAAATGCTGCATTTGGATTATCCATTACTTCCTCCTGTGAAATCGCTTAAATTCATTCATTTATATCATATCATATCATGCCATATACATTCCAAAGGGGCGATGTCAGAGAGATTGCCTTAACCTTCTAGATGTCCATTTCCACATTAAATATCCAAATATGAAATAGTTAAGTTCATTCATGAATTAAATGGTAATATAGATGGGTATACATAAGTACTCTTTTATGGTGACATAGTAAGATGATAGATTGAGAGGGAAGTACCATGTCGAATACGCTTCAATTGTTGGTGACAGCAAATTTCAATATACTTAGTCAATCCATCCAACAAAAAGTTTATTATGAATACTATGAATATGTTTATGGTTTAGTTTACTGTATTGTCAAAGATCGTTCTTCTACAGAAGATATCATTCAAGAATCATTCATTAAAATCATTGAGAACAAGCCAAAATTTGAGAATGAAGTGAAGTTAAGAGCTTGGCTAAAAGTAGTGACAAGAAATACCTGTATGAATTATTTACGAAAAAACAAAAAACATCTTCAGAATCAAATAACCCTAAGCAGTGACTCCATCTGTTTAGAAGAACTGTCCGTTTCCCCAATATCTGTTGAACATATTGTTGAAACGAAAATGATGGAGGACTCCATTATAAGATACATCAATACACTCAAACCCGAATCTAAAGCTATCATTGAGTATCGATGGAAATACGGATTGTCATACAAGGAAATGTCTGTGCTACTCAACACTCGTGAAGAAATTATCAAACAAAGACTATTTCGCATTAGAGAGCGCATCAAGAAATTATTATGTACAGATTGGGAAATAAGAGACGTCACGCGCAATATTTAATCAAACAGCTGTACCATCCGATTCCTGCCGCTATAATGTTCACACAAAAAGACAAGGTGCTCGATCTCACCTTGTCTTTTTATACGTGCCTTTAAGTTATGCTCCTGCTTCTTCCACCATGAATTGTTTCTTAAGCAGTTGTATTCTTGCGATCCGCTTGTTGTCCGTCTCTTCCACTATATATATATAGTTGTCGAATTCCACTGATTGGCCCTTCTGAGGAGGGATCGTTTCAAGTCGTGAATAGAGCCAGCCACCTATAGTATCGTAATCGGTGGTGTCCATATCTAATCCAAAACGTTCATTAATTTCATCAATGAGCATTAATCCATCAATGGAATATTCGTCATCTCTTATATTCTCTATACCGGGTCGTTCTTCATCGAATTCGTCTTGAATCTCCCCAACGATCTCCTCCATAATATCTTCCAACGTTACAAGTCCTGAAGTACCCCCATATTCATCAATTAATATGGCGATCTGAGTCTTACCACGTTGCATCAGCTTAAGTAATTCACTGATCTGAATCGATTCTGGAACCGTTATAATTGGGCGGACGATGTGAGGATATTCGATGTCATTAGCTCTAAGCAAGTCTTTGATATGAATAAATCCGATGATATTATCTTTATCTCCCTCACATATCGGATAGCGTGTTCGCATTCCATCGTATGCGATTTCCAGGTTCTCTTCTCTTGGAATATGATTGTATAAACAGATCATTTCCGTTCTAGGGATCATGATCTCCCTTGCAGTCGTCTCCGCAAAGCCAAATATATTATCGACAAGCGCAAGTTCTGTATTGTTAATAAGTCCACTTTTATTGCTTTCTTTCATCAAAATGCGTATTTCTTGCTCCGTATGAGCTGAGTCCTGCTCTGATACTGGTTCGATGTGTAGCATTCTCATTAGACCATTAGCCAGTCTGTTGGATAACCATATAAGCGGGTACATGATCGTATAGAATAAAGTCATCGGTGCTGCTGATAATAAAGTTACCGTATCTGATTTCCGAATCGCGAATGTTTTGGGTGCTAATTCACCTAGAACGATGTGCACGATCGTGACAAATAGAAAAGCAAGCGCAATAGAAACCACCGTTACTATCGTATTGTTGAACCCTAAAATACTCAATACAGGCCTTATCCACCCTGAAATTGCAATTTCGCCAATCCAACCCAATCCTATAGAGGCGAGTGTAATACCAAGCTGGCAAGCAGAAAGATAAGCATCCAGGTTGTTGGTAATTTTCTGTGCAAATAATGCACCTCTCCGTCCCTCTGCAACTAATGTTTCGATTCGATTACTTCTTGCGTTAACCATAGCATATTCAGCGGATACAAAAAATCCATTCAATACAACTAAAATAAATAACCATAATAAATAAAATAAACTCGGTAAAGGGTCATCCAATCTTATTCCTATTCGTCGATATCCTTCTTTGACGAATAGGTACACCTCCTTCGTATTCTTAGAGTAATTTGATTGTTCATATCCATGGATTGTTTAGACAGCATCAACTTCCCAAGCGACTCATCTCCATTCAGTATGATTTTAACTTATTCATTTAATTATATAGTTCTACAATACACAGTCAAACGTCGACGTATGACTATATCATACAGAAACAATGAGTTTTCATGGAAAAACAGCGATTTAACACGCCTAAAGGGACGCCTTCGTCATTTGCGAAGAAAAGAGCGTCCCCTACTTGATATTAAATATTGAAATGTTATCTACTACCTTGGCCTGAAGTACCAATCACTCCAGGATATGAATAATTAAGAGGCTCATCAAATGTTACGTAATCTAAGTTGAGAGTTAAAAGTAGAAACCTCTTACCCGTAGCCCGGTCACTAATAATAATATGGTCACGACCAGCAGCTTCGACGACCCCTTTGAATATCTTGGCATTCCATTCCGAATTGTTCTCGTATGTCATGTAGAATGTTCCTGTTTTCCCTAAGTTTGCACGTAAAATGTTCTCAACATAGGATTGCTCAAAGACCGGCGGTGGAGTCGTACTCGCTATAGTTCCTGACGGTGTCATAGGACTCCCACTAGGGACTTGGGGAGGCATCATGCTCGATTGAGGTGGCATCCCACCTGATTGGGGAGGCATCATGCCCGATCCCATTCCCATATAAGGCATATTATTATTATGCAGTCCACGATCATTACCATTTCCAATTCTATAATTTACCAGTTGGGGTTGATAAGGTTGTTGTGTAATCACGTTATATATTTCCTCCTTATAATACAAGCAGATTTAATTCTATACTTATAAGAGTTCATTTCAGTTCATCTTTAATACACTGTAGGGCAATCCCCTGCCGTTGGGCTAAAGAAACAATGCGATTTGAACCTACCTGTATTTTGTTGATTGTACCATGTACTTGGGCAAGCTCCTTCAGGCCTGAAAAACCAAAGAGCATTACTAGCAGGCCATATTCGTTCACCATTAATGACTCGTGTAGCTAACCTAACATCTCTTTCTCGTGCCTTTTGATAAAAATATCCTTTTTGCGTTGCCTCAAATCCTCCAGGGCTTTGGTATACCATTTGCGTAATCGTGCGAATACTTGGAAAGTCCAAACAATCTCCTAATACACGATTAACGCCTACGTTTCCAACCATTAACATGCCCTGCTCTCCTTCTCCCTCAGCTTCGGCTCTCATTAACCTACCTAATAACCTAGCCTCTTCTGAGTTTGTTTTAATAACAGCCATCTTCCGCTCCGCCTCCCCTACCAACAAGTATTTCTCATTCTTAACCCCATCTTATGTTCATTCGCCCAGTAAGGTGACTTTTTCATAAATAAACAATCATTTAACAAAAAGGGTAATCCCCTCTAACATGTAAATTTTATACTCTTCATAAGAATGAACAGCCGAAAGCGAGGTAACATTATTCATGAATAAAGAGGTCACCCTAAATCCTACCTTCACACCCTCTGTTAAGCACAAAGTTAATAAGAAGTCTCTACGTCGTTTGATGTGGTTTGAACGTCTACTTGCATACTTATTTCTAGCCCCTTCTCTTCTCTTATTCGGAATTTTCCTTTTCTACCCGCTTGTAAAATCTCTATATTTGAGTTTGTATCTAACAGATCCGCGAGGCCGGGTCGCTCAGTATGTAGGTTTAGATAATTTCACGAACCTATTAACATCTGAACTATTTTACAAAAGTATTCAAGTCACCTTACTATTCATTCTTTATACCGTGCCAACAGGAATCCTCCTTGCCTTGCTCCTTGCAGGTCTGGCTCAAAGCAAATTACGTGGGATCAGGATCTTTCGCTTCATCTTCTCATTGCCCATGGCTATCTCTGTTGGTACAGGCTCTATTATCTGGATGATCCTATATCATCCGACTTTAGGGATGCTTAACTATATTCTAGGACTACTGAGTATTGAGCCTATTCAGTGGTTAACTGACCCCAATTGGGCCCTTATATCAATCGCTCTTATGACCATCTGGATGAATATTGGGTTCCAATTTATTGTATTACTGAGCGGGATGCAAAGTGTGCCCCAAGATATTTATGATAGTGCTCAAATAGACGGAGCCCGTCCCATTCGTACTTTTATTAGCTTGACCTTACCCCTCATTACACCTTCCCTCTTCTTTGTCTTTGTTGTATCTATCATTGGAGCATTTCAGTCATTCGGACAGATCAACATTCTAACGAAGGGTGGTCCTATGAATAGCACCGATGTTATGGTCTATAACATTTATCAGGATGCATTTGTAAATTACAGATTTGGCATTGGAAGTGCACAAGCACTTATTCTATTCTTCATTATTCTTGTGCTTACTCTGTTTCAATTTAAATTCCTTGAGAAGAAGGTGCATTATCAATGAGGATGAACAGAATGAACCAAAGTCTCCTATATTTCATCCTCATTATTGCTTCATGCCTATTACTGTTCCCGTTGCTATATACATTAACATCCTCATTCATGACAAGTAACGAATCAGCAGCCTATCCTCCAAGGCTATTCCCTGAGGTACTACGCTTTGAGAACTATAGTCAGGTACTGAACACGATACCCATCATGCGTTTCATTCAGAATAGCTTCGTTGTCTCATCACTCATTATGTTTGGACAACTCCTTACAGCAAGTACTGCCGCTTACGCTTTCGCCTTTTTACGGTTTCCAGGTAAGACTGTCCTATTCTCTATTTTTCTATCTACGATGATGATTCCTTGGGAAGTGACGATGATCCCTAACTATCTAACGATTAAAAATTGGAATCTGCTAGATAGTTATACTGGATTAATTTTACCTTTCCTTGCTTCTGCATTTGGAACATTCTTGCTGCGACAATCCTTCTTACAATTACCTAGTGAACTATTTGAAGCAGCCAAAATCGATGGATGCGGACATATCCGTATCTTTGCATCCTTAGTTCTTCCTTTATCCACTCCTATGCTTGCTACACTTGGCGTATATTCATTCTTAAATCATTGGAATATGTATCTATGGCCACTGTTGATTACGAATAAAGAGGAGATGAGAACCGTCCAAATTGGCATTAGCATGCTTCAATTTGAAGAGATGACAGCGTGGAATCTAGTCTTTGCCGGCATCATTATGGTTCTTCTCCCGTCCCTGCTACTGCTTGTCCTTGGACTGAAACCGCTCGTACGAGGAATTACGGCTGGAGCACTTAAAGGTTAGATATAGCATTACTTGGTTCTGTTCATGAGTTAAATAGAAGGAAGTTAGACGAGAATCCACTCATGCTTCAACTTGTTCCGATATTAGAAGCTTTTGAACCTGACTGCTTCTGATTTCAGATAAATATGATTCAAAAAGGGAGAGATTGTGAAATCATGGAATTGAAATCAATGCGTAAGCAACCACTAGTACTATTAGTATTCATTTGGGTAATGCTGATTGTCTCTGCCTGTGGATCAGCTGGTAATAATGAGGTTAAGGGTGAAGCAGCATTAGCTTCTACCGAATCAGGGATAGTACCTGTAGAACCTGTTAAAATTATCTGGTGGCATTCGATGAGTGGTGAATTGGAAACTACACTCAAAAAGCTCGTCTCTGATTTTAACGCTTCTCAAGAAAAAGTACAGGTTGAAGCGGTCTTTCAAGGAACTTATGATGAGAGCTTAAACAAGCTCAAAGCATCCATGGATTCCGAGAGTAGTCCAACGCTAATGCAAGTCTACGAAATTGGTAGTCGTTACATGATCGATACGAAAGCTATTACTCCAATACAAACGTTCATAGATAAGGAACAATATGATATATCTGGTCTGGAACAGAATATACTGAACTACTATACTTTTGACAAACAGTTGTATTCGATGCCATTCAATACCTCTAACCCAATTCTTTACTACAACAAGGATGCATTCAAAGATGCAGGACTTGATCCAGAGAATCCGCCTACAACTTATGAAGAAGTAGCTGTAGCAGCTAAGAAACTTACGAAAAAGGGCCAATCAGGAGCCTCCTTCGCCATTTATGGATGGTTCATGGAACAATTATTCGCGAATCAAGGGCAAGACCTTCTTGACAATGGGAACGGCAGAACAAGTCCAGCTACCTCTTCCTTGTTGAATAACGAGACAGGAGTTAGCACACTAAAGTGGTGGAAGCAAATGTTAGATGATAAGTCACTCATTAATCTGGGGCGTAAAACAGACGATACGAAGAAGGCTTTTGCAGCAGGTCAAATCGCCATGACGCTTGATTCAACAGCATCTCTCCGTGGAATTGTAACGGCAGCGGAAGGTAAATTCGAAGTCGGAACGACCACTCTGCCAAGACCAGAAGCAGGTAAGAAAGGCGGAGTAATCGTCGGAGGAGCAAGCTTATGGATTCTGAACAATCGTTCAGAATCAGAACAACAGGGAGCTTGGGAATTCATTAAATTTCTAGCTAATCCTACAACTCAAGCTTACTGGCATGTAAACACAGGCTACTTCCCCATCACATTAAAAGCTTATGACGAGCAGATTGTGAAAGATAATCTTACGAAGTATCCACAATTTCAAACAGCTGTAGATCAGTTGCATAATACCATCCCAAGTCAAGCTACACAAGGAGCCGTCATGGGGGTCTTTCCTGAAGCTCGTCAATTAACAGAGACGGCCATTGAAGAAGTGCTTAACAATAATAAATCTCCCGAACAAGCGCTAGATAACGCTGCCAAGGAGATTACACTTAAAATTCAAGAATATAATCAGACGGTTAGCAAATAGTAAGGAAAAATTACATTCTTAACCCCGATGATCACGCAATTGCGGTGGTCATCGGGGTTTTATTCCTCATAAATCATTTAACGCGTCATACCCCCATCTAGAACGAGATAAGTACCTGTGACGAATGAAAATGATTAAGCATCCTCTTGTGGTGTGAATTTGGGTTTCCTCTGAAACCCCATGTATCGCGTCCCTTGGAAGGTTAAGCGTCCCGTATCTCCTTCCGCACACATCCCGTATTCTTCACCATCTACGGTGAACTCTATCCGATCACCGCTTTCTACCTCGAACGTTATATAATAAGAAGTACGGGTATAGCTGGACATTTGATCATTCGACCGTTGATGGTGCCTCACTTCATTCCTTTTACTCACAATTTGAGAGCCTACGGTAAGTATTGGCTGTTTGTTATTCCGACCCCACTGTCTCACACCCTTACCGATACTTAATAAGATAATTCCAATAAAAACAACGACAAAGATCGGTATCACCGTTCCAACGAAATCAAACATCCAAAATGAATCCATCCCCAAGTTGATATCCCCCTTTCTCCCTTGTACACATACTTTAGATAAGCTTCTGTCCTTGTCTCTTCTCAATGTATATGCCACTTGTACTGAAAATTGAATACTTCTTATGTATGTATAGATAACAAAAGAAGAGACTAGGAAATATTTCCCTTTGCCTCTTCTTAATACGATCTATTTAATAAATAGTTTCTTATATACAATCCATTAAGCATGCATCATTTGTAGAAATTTCTGAGTCTCAGTCACGTTAGCTTCTTGCTCTGTTAGCATTCCATGTTCTTCCCAACAACTTTTGCATTTCTCTTCAGAATCACAAGCATGAGCATCTTCACATGTATAGCAAAATTGAAGTAGTTTTTTACTAGTTAAGTCTACGTTATTATCGAAAGTTGTCATCTGTAACACTCCCTCTTAGTTTCAATCTTGTGTACACTTCTTCTTTACACTCTAAAGATACCATACATTCCAAACAATGATTGTGATTAATTTCACATTATAATGAAAAGTTTTAATTTTTATTTAATTATTTTCAATATTCTATTTTAGTGTTTAGGCAGTGTTCCTAAAATACACACTGCCTTTGTCGTATTCACAGTACCTTCCAACTACTTCCTCCATCAATGGTTTGTAGTAAAAGGGAACGTTTGGTATCACTATTCTCTAATAAAATCCAACCCATATATGAATTGATAAATTCTAATTTAACGACTACAGGATGGATCGCTAGCTGCTCCTCAAGTATAGGGCTTCGAGGTAATTTACTCCATGACTTTCCTCGGTTATACGTATGGAATAAAGAAACGTCTTGTAATATCCAACCTTCGTTTTCATTAATAAATACAGGTTGAAGGAATTGATTCACACCTTTAGACCACTTCAGATTAAACGGCGTGAATTCCCAGCTATGTCCACCATCTATTGTGAAATAGCCATTAAATTTAGAACTGCTACCTAGAGTACAGCCTATAGACATCCAACCTTTTGAGCTATCACCTGCAAAAAATTGAGGTCCCTCTGTAAAATAGTTGCTGCAATTTCCAAATTTATTTCTATCGAAGAATTTGGATTCATCAGACCAAGTCGTACCCGCATCCTCTGTTCTGTATAACTTAGGGATACCAAGATCTTTCGTCGTTATAAACCCATTCGTAGAATCTATGAAATCCATACCCATAACATAACCCCTATGAGGTATAGATTCACGCATATTGTTAGCAGTAGCTTTCGTTCCAGCATTTTGCATAACCTTTTTCCATTTATCTCCACCATCGTCTGTATGGAATAATGCCTTTTCTTCCTTCCCCATCGATGTTTGAGTCGAAGTCATAATCCAACCACGATCTATAGAGGTGAAGTAAATATCAACAATGTTCTCCACACCTGTAATAGAGGAGATTTTCCAATTACGTCCCCCATTTACTGTACGTAATAACACCGTCTCTGTTTTTCCTTGAGCATTACGAATAATCCAGCCATTCTGTGAATCTATGAAAAAAACATTAGATCCATATTTAATATTCGCACCAAATTTAACATTTGCAGCAGGTGAGATATTAATCCATGACTTTCCGTTATCCTTTGTCTGATACATCCGCAGAGCGTTCTTTGTTAAGCCCCAAGCAAGACCTGTAGTTCCGTTAATCATGTGGAAATCAGTCAGGCGTGTCTGAATTTGATATTTTTTAGTAACATTATCGCTTTTAGAAGTAATTGTATCCGGTGTAACTACATTCAGTACCTGTCCTTGTTCACCCAAGTCATCCACTTGTTCTGGCGTGGTGTTAGCTCCAATATTCGAGGAAGGGGAAGAGCAAGAACTTAGAATGATACTTACTAAGAATATGATCCATAGATATGCCTGTCTTATTGTCAAATATAGTCCTCCTAATCTATACGATCCCTATAAAGTAACCATTATATCATAATGATAGTAGCGTAAAAAACAAAAACAGTCGAATCTCGACTGTTTTTGTTTTTTAAGGCTATTAACTTTTCACTTAATTAACAATGATTTCAACTTTACAATACCGATTCTTATCTTTCTCAAGAAGAGTAAAAGTTATATTATCGTATTGCCATTGTTCACCTTGCTCTAATTCGGAATGATGGCCATATAACCAACCACCGATTGAATCCCATTCCTCTGTCTCGAAATCAAAGGGAAGCATATTGTTGATATGCATCAATGATGCTTTGCCATCAGCAACAATATGGTTACTTGCGATACGAACAATTTCTTGTTCCTCGTCACTATCGAATTCATCTCGGATCTCGCCCACAATCTGCTCCAAGATATCTTCGATGGTCACCATACCCGAGGTACCCCCATATTCATCTACTAGAATTGCTATATGTGTACTTTCCTTCTGCATCTTCTTCAATAAAGCATCAACCGGTGTCGTCTCAGGTACTGACATCACAGGTTGAATCAAAGATTCAACTTCTACATCTGGATTATCATTATAAGCTAAAAAGAATTGCTTCGTATTAATTGTCCCTATAATGTTATCTTTGTCTTCAAGCGCAATAGGGAATCTTGTATATTGTTCTGTCTTTATAATCTCCATGTTCTCTTGCTGCGATTTATCACTGTATAGGCACACCATATCAGTACGAGGGACAAGGATATCCTTGGCCAGCAAATTATCAAAAGCAAAAATGCGGTTTACATAACCATATTCATTTTTGTTGATTTTGCCACTTTCATAACTCTCATTTATGATAAAGTGAATTTCTTCTTCCGTATGAGCCTCTTCATGTTCTGAGGCAGGTTTGATACCGAATAACTTAACTAACTGATTTGCTGAACCATTAAGTGTCCATATAAAAGGTCTCATTACCTTGTCAAACCATATAATCGGGTGCGCAGTCATGAGCGCAATGGCCTCTGTTTTACGAATAGCTACTGTTTTAGGTGCCAATTCACCTACTACAACATGTAAGTAAGTAATAGCTACAAATGCAATGATGAATGAAAGAAAACTATTGATAGATTCTGATATTTGCATTTTCACAAATAACGGATGGAGAATATGTTCTACCGTTGGCTCCCCAAGCCACCCTAATCCTAGCGAAGTTATCGTTATCCCAAGCTGACATGCGGATAAGTAACCATCAAGATTGGTTATAACCTTCTTCACTGCAAGCGAGTTCTTCCGACCTTCACTGATCATCTGATCTACTCGGCTAGAACGAAGCCTCACCATTGCAAATTCTACCGCTACGAAAAAAGCTGTTAAAGCTATCAAAATAGCGATTAAAAATAAACTCATTCCTGTACCTAAGCCTGTCCTGTCACTATCCACTACTACATCTTCTCCTTTTAATAATGATGATATAAATAATTACATATAGTTGATTATACATTGAAATAATAACAAAACAAAGTCATTGTTCAATGCTATCACCAAATACCTCTTAAACAGAGCAAATAAGAGGTATTAATGAGCTGATATTAAATTATTATTCCTTGGTTACAGAATACCATTTGAGTCTATTGATCATCTTCTTCATGTAATTCTTCATTCTGAGATTGAAGCAATCTTTCAGCTACTGACCGGAAGCTCTCAGGTTGAAGTAATTCTACAGGTGAATAGCTTTTATCGAAGGTGAAGGCATCGCCTTCAATCACAACCGCATACCCATCACGTAATTTCGTGAGATGAATTTTATTGCCATAATCCGCTAGAAATCCTTTGATATAAGTATCTCCCAGCTTAAATTTGATTTCAATTTCGGGTTTAATGTCAACAATTCGGCTAGCAGCCTCTACGACTTGATCTGGCTCCCATTTTTCCTGCAACGTCCGTTTGTCACTTGCTGCCCACAGTTCTAGCTCTCGCTCTTCTTGATGGCGCTCTTCATGACTAGCATCAGGCCATTTGTTCTCTACATACGTCTGTACAAATTCCATCACATGCTCATTCACAATTTCAGGAATGGATTGCTCGTAGGTGATAAATTTCAAAAATTCTTCAAAGTATCTAGCATGAGATGACTGATGGATCTTCAATTCCCATTCCTCAAACAATCCTTCTTCAGGCATATATGGATATTGAATAGATTTCATATTACGTGCACTAATAGCCATCTCAATTTCTCTAACTAGATTTTTCTCAGATATCCTAGCGATTTTATTCTCGAAATCACATTTTAGTACGAAAATAAAAGGATCTTCCGGATGAGTTGTCAGCGCCGCTTGAACGATAATTAAAGCGCCACCTCGTACGGAGCTGGTATCCAAATAAATTCTCACTAGATCATCACAGGCATTCTTGTAATCATCTTTGTCATCTACTGTGCGCAGACGAACCAACATATTAAAGTTCGGATTACTGGTGAGTTCATGACCAGGTTCAACGATGAAACGGCCAATTTTGGTAGGAGATTGTTCCGTATTCGGGTTCTTCTCTACCTTACGCTTACTAATCCTAGTAAACTCACCATCCAAAAACTTCTTAATATCGCTGTCTAGATATTCATATCCATCCATGGTCTGATAATGCTTATAAGATTTATCAGTCTGCCCTTCCTTACTTTCTACCTTTATTACAAAAAAAGATAAATATTGCACATCAAATTTCATCCCAAAAACTCCTTTTACTCGCGTTCGATCATACTTTAGTATTACAGCATATTTCATCCACTGATAAACCGCAAACTTTTTTTACAATATGTTTGCCACGATTCCAATGATTAATATAGTAGATAGTATGTTTCATTAAACTGTGTTGGATTACCTAAAGGTGCCTATAGTACTTCAAAGTGCTTACTTCCCAACTACTCACATAAGGAGTTGAAGCACTATGAATAATGACAACACAGCAACTAGGAAAGTTGCATTGGTCGTTGGCGCCAATGGCGTTATTGGTCGCAACCTCATCGAACACCTTGCAACTCTTAACGATTTGGGACGTAATCGGCATATCGCGTCGTAGCGGAGAGTCCAAAGACCGTATCCGATATGTCGTGGTCGATCTACTCGATAAAGAAGATAGTATCAAAAAATTAAGTAATCTAACTGAAGTTACACATATCTTCTATGCCGCCTACCAGGACCGACCCACTTGGGCAGAACTTGTTCCACCCAATCTAGCCATGCTAGTGAACGTAGTCGAAGCGATCCACCTGGTCTGAAACATATCAGTCTGATGCAAGGTTACAAGGTGTACGGCGCACATCTAGGTCCATTCAAGACTCCGGCCCGTGAGACAGATGCTCACCATATGCCACCCGAATTTAATGTCGATCAGCAAAATTTTCTAGAAAAACGGCAAAAAGGAAAAACCTGGACGTGGTCTGCGCTCCGTCCCTCTGTCGTATGCGGCTTCTCTCTTGGTAATCCAATGAATCTTGCCATGGTTATTGCAATCTACGCTTCCATTTCCCACCGATGACCTCTAGTGTCACCTCAACGGCGGTATTGTAAATTTTATCCGTGTCCTTCATAACTATGAACGCCTCCCTTTTCTGAATAATTCGACGTTGAAAAACCGTATTTCACAGAAATCCCTTAGCACGGAATTCCGCCTTTCTATTGAGCGAAAAGAATTAGCGCACGATTTTAAGATTACATAATATTAGTTATGTTAACCATGACTCTAACCAAACTATTTATTAGAATGATTAGACTGTAATATAGGAAGCTCTACGCTCAATCTAGCCATGGCCTCTTCCTTCTCACGACTCGTAATATGTGTATACACAGTCGTTGTTTGAATTGAGGAATGCCCAAGTAACTCCTGCACCGTGCGCAGGTCAGCACCTTTACGTAGTAACATAGTGGCAAAAGAATGTCGTAGCTTATGGCTCGAATAAGGGATTCTTTGAAATTGAGGCGTTCCACTTTGAAAATGGTCAAAAGAGTCAGCAGCAATCTGCTGAATATTACGTATGGAAAGTCTCCGCCCTTTTTGGGATACGAACATTCCATCTTCCTTCGCTCGCCATGGTTCTAACCTCTCCGCTAAAGCTTGTTGCAATATATTGTTCACAAATTCAGGAACTGGAAGTGTTCGCCACTTACGCCCTTTACCAAATACGGCAAGCGTGCTTCTCTCTGGATTGAAATCATTGACATTCAAGGCATTCACTTCACCTACACGAAGCCCCATATAACCCATAAGGAGAAAAATAGCTGTATTCCTCAGCTTGTACTTTCCTTCAATAGAATGTATAAAGTTAGCTAAGTCACTTTCATCGAGAAACACAGGGGCACGGTTCTTATCAGTCTTCGACTTCTTAATTCCTTCCGCAGGATTCCCTGTATGGAGCTCTAGTTCAATCAGCGCTTTGAAGAAACAGCTAACTGAAGCATGTTTACGGTTACGTGTAGTGTCGCTTACCCCACGCTCACGTACAGAGGAAAGAAAAGATACCACATGCAGCTTTTTAACAGCTTCCAGCTTCTTGCCATTCAGGCTTTCCAGAAACTGCCTCACGTCAGCCAGATAGGACTTCTGCGTATAGGAGGTGTAGCCGGCATCCTTCATCCAGATCAGAAAAGCATCCAGTTCTTCGTCGTAGTCTTCATTCAGATCGTTCACGCCATCGCCCCTCCCCTAGTTTATGACAACCTATGTACCGAGTATGGACCTCCTAATTAGGAAAGATCATCGGTTTATCGTATGGATATGATTCCGATCATTCTATTTTTTCAATGAATCTATTATCTGATACTCTAGAACAAATGACAAGGAAAGTAGATAAACGCCAACCAACCGCACGAAGTTCCTTGAAAGACAAGGTCTATTGTGGTTGTTTGCTTACTTCTTAATTCACATATGCAACTGTTAGATTTTCTACACTCATTCAAGAGAATTCAGCGGTTTTATAATGTGACAAATTTTAGAATTAACCGATGTAATATGCAGAAAATTGATTCCAGCCAATGACATCCAATAAACGATCATTTACAATAAAAGTATGTTATTATGTAATTAATTAACATACTAAATATAGGTAAATGAAGTACCCTAATCATCATTCCAAGAAAGGCAGTGAATATCCAATGATAAAAAAATTGCACTGGTTACCGTCAGGATATCTATTTTTAGATCACTCTGCGCTAAATGTGAATCTTTCACCCGGTAGGATGGTCAAACTCCCGATCTGGTCCTTTCTGCTTGAGACTAAGGATGGACCCATTATAGTCGATACTGGAATGCCAGATTCGTTTATTGGGAATCCGGATTATTTTAATGGAACTCCCTTAGAAGGCCAATTCCTTCCCGAAATGGAGCAAAAAGATCATATAAGAAACCTCATCAAAAAGGCCGGTTACGAGATTAGTGATATTCAAGCCGTGATTAATTCTCATCTACATATGGATCACGCAGGAGGCAACCCTTATTTTCCGAATACACCTATTTATGTGCAAAAAGCAGAGCTGGAAGCAGCTATTAATAATCCAAACTATGCTCCACCTGAGTGTATTCAACCGGATTTGCAATATCATCCAATTGAAGGAGATTATGAAGTTGCGCCAGGTATCCAGTTATTATTTACTCCAGGCCATTCGCCAGGACACCAGTCTGTACTTGTCACTACAGAGAAGTCCGGTCCGGTATTACTTACGATTGATCTCGCCTATACCCAAGAAAATTATGAACATCTAGTCCCCTTCGCTTCGTCTGATTTTGAATTGGCAATACAGTCGATCCGTAATATGAAACAAAAAGCACAAGAGATACGACCTTCACTTATTTTCTTTGGACATGATCTGGAACAAGCAAAACAACAGCGGACTTTTCCCGAATTTCTTTGATCATCCCTATAAATTGAGATCGGAACAACATAAAGTTTACATAATATATATTATGTAAACTTTATGTTGTTCGTTTTACTTATATGCTCAAAATTATTACGAATGACTTATGAGAATATACGACTTCCTTTTATTCCTAAAATTCAGAACTTCTCATCTTCGCTACCCCTTCTTCTCGTTCCCCCTAATCTGAAATTCTCTATTAAGTCTTTTCGATATTTTGAATCTCTAACCCACTTTCTTATCTCCAATTTTAATCAAAGAAAATAGCCATCAATTTATACATCTAGTATTTGTATTTATATACTTATTTTTGCACCGAATAAGCTTATCTCTTGTCCGACGATGAGCATTCTGATTGCTCACAATCGAAACAGCGTATAATTTATGTTATACGCTGTTTTTTAACTTATGAAATTCGTATATCACTAAATATAATGAGTGACAAAAACAACGATTTTAAGGATAATAGGTAAATGTAACATCATTCAGGAGGTATTCGTTTTGGCCAGATCAGACACACAGACAGCACCTATTGCTTCACCTTCAACAACCGTATATCCGATTCTGTTTGCTATCAGTATTGTTCATTTATTGAATGACTCTATGCAATCAACCGTCTCTGCCCTATTTCCCATCATTAAAGATTCCATGAACTTAACGTTCAGTCAAATCGGTTTAATTGCATTCGCTATGAATATTACAGCGTCTATGTTGCAACCTGTTGTAGGGATATATTCAGACATTCGACCGCGACCTTACATATTACCTTTTGGCGTATGCTTTACCTTACTCGGAATCATAGCTTTATCCGTAGCTCCTAATTTCCTCATTGTTGTGCTTGCAGTCATTGCGATGGGTATTGGCTCAGCTATTTTTCACCCAGAATCATCTCGTGTTGCCTATTTAGCTAGTGGAGGCAGAAGAGGTCTATCACAGTCGATTTTCCAAGTTGGGGGAAATATTGGATCTTCGTTAGGCCCCATCATGACGGCACTCATTTTTGTCCATTTAGGACAGTTCGGCGTGATTTGGTTTACGATAGCTGCCGTTGCTGCCATTGCGATCCAATATTACGTTGCGAAATGGTATAGTATTCAACCTGTGATCACACGCTCCATCAAAAAGACTAAAACGACAGAAACCTCTAAGACGGGATTAAGTCGCTCACAAGTCATATGGGCTATCGTCATCCTTGTATTTCTTGTTTTCTCCAAGCATGTGTACATATCGAGTATTTCTTCCTATTACACATTCTTCTTAATTGATAAATTCGGGATGACGGTACAGCACGCACAGTGGTTTTTATTCGCCTTTCTAGCAGCATCAGCAGCAGGTACCTTTATAGGAGGCCCATTATCTGATCGATTCGGGCGACGTAATATTATTTGGTTGTCTATCTTAGGAACTGCCCCCTTCTCTCTTTTACTGCCACATGTTTCCTTAGTCTACGTTACCTTGCTTAGTATTTGTGCAGGCTTTGTATTATCGTCAGCTTTTTCGATTATTGTAGTCTATGCTCAGGAACTATTACCTAATAAAATCGGTTTAATTTCGGGACTATTTTTCGGATTAGCCTTCGGTCTTGGTGGACTAGGTTCCGCCGTCATGGGTAAGGTAGCAGATCAGACAAGTATCGATTTTATTATGAATCTCTCAGCCTACCTACCGTTACTCGGTATTTTAGCGATATTTCTACCTAAAGATAAAGAGGTAAGTGGATAATTTTGATAACAACACTAAAGGGTATCTTCCATTAATGGAGGATACCCTTTAGTGTTAGACGTTGCTCTGAGTTATCTCAAAAAAAGATTCTAGCGAACATGAGTTTACATAATTATTTTTATGTAAACTAAATTACAATTAACATTCATTAGATGCGTTTGAGAAGCGTTAAAAATAACAACAGCATCAAATTCTATTCCTTTGGCTAGATAGCAGTATACCTGCCTGAAAGGAATCCGTTTCTTTCCCAATCAGCCTCACCTTAATCATGTCCTTCAATGCTTCGTAAGCTTCTTTGCTCTCATTCGCTGTTTTGCATATAACCGCAATCGTCCTATACCCTTCCACCTGAAAGTCTTGAACGCTTTCTGCAACTTTGCATACAAGTTCCGTTGTATCGGCTAATTGCTTTAAGGTTGCTTTTTTGCCTTCTCGGTTGAACGGTTCAATCGTCTCCCCTCCTTCGATTAATGCATGCGTAAACTCGACTATTTGCCGTGCCGAGCGATAGCTTCGCGTTAATATGAAAGTCTCAGTGACCTTATCCCCATATAACGAATTCAATGTGCCTATGCTAGCGCTTGCCTTATCATGAATGAATATACTCTGGTTCCAATCCCCGAGCACCGTCATTTTGTTGATCCTGTATATTTCTCACCATTAAGAGCAAATTAAAATAAGCTGTAACTTGCATGATGGAAGGTGTGTTTTTCTAACCTAAAGGAGAACTATGTAAATGCCCAGGAATAACAATCCACATAACAATCAAACATCTAGTGATCATGAAAACAAACTTCGTTGGTGGCAATTATCTCTTCTCGGTGTTGCTTGTACCATTGGAACAGGTTATTTCTTAGGGGCAGGGTTAGCAATCACAATTGGTGGGCCTTCCGTATTGATTTCTTTCGTTATAGCTGCAATTGGCACTTATCTCGTCTTCGACGTTCTTGCACAAATGACTGCTGAACATCCAGTTAAGGGATCTTTTCGTTCATATGCTAAACAAGCTTATGGCCGTTGGGCTGGCTTTAGTAGCGGATGGGTTTATTGGTCCTCCGAATTATTGATAACGGGCAGTCAATTAACTGCCTTATCCTTGTTTTCTCGCTTTTGGTTCCCAAACATTCCGATGTGGGTTTTGGCCTCTGTATTTGCCATTTTAGGGTTAGCGATCATATTCGCAGGTACGAAAGGTTTCGAACGTATGGAGAATGTATTTGCCATCATCAAAGTGTCCGCTATCATCATGTTTATCGTGCTCGGCGTGCTCGCTTTATGTGGTGTTCTGGGACAAGGTAAGTCTAACCCTTCATTTCCGTTCGACACATTTTTTGAAAAAGGGTTCATCGGATTATGGTCATCCCTGCTCTTTGCTTTTTATGCTTTTGGAGGAATTGAGATTATGGGTATCATGGCTATCCGCCTTCAAGAGCCCAAAGACGCTCCAAAATCAGGAAGAGTTATGTTAAGTTTAATCGCCATTATTTATGTAGTTTCACTTACACTCACGATTATTATGATTTCATGGAAAACCCTAAACACGAAAGAAAGCCCATTTCTGCAAGCTCTCCATCAATATGAACTACCTTTTGTGCCACATCTTTTTATTGGAATTCTGATCATTGCTGGGTTCTCTACCATGGTCGCTTCTCTATTTGCCGTAACCAGCATGCTCGTTACATTAGCGGAAGATGATGACGCTCCCTCACTCTTTGCTAAGAAAACGAAGAATCGTCCTCTCTTTGCTATTGGATTAACAACCGCTGCGCTAATCCTATCGATTGTATGTGCTATGCTGTTGCCTGGAAAAGTGTATGTGTATATCACGACTGCTGCTGGTTTAATGTTGCTTTACAACTGGTTTTTCATTCTCATCACATCAGGTAGCATATTACAATTGACGAAGTGGGGCAAAATGAAACGGTTTCTCGGTATGCTCATACTCCTTACCGCTATTAGTGGTTCATTGTTTCACCATACTAGTCGTCCTGGTTTCTTTGTAAGTCTCGGCTTTCTTCTCCTAATTACGATTGTTACGCTACTAATAAGGAGAAAATGGAAGAAAAACATAAAGGAATAACCTTCAATGGAAAAATAGAATTTTAACGGCTTTATATCCAAAATAAACCCCAAAACCGAGTAATGACAAACCTGATATGGCTGAAATAACTTTAAGGGTATTTTCTGTAAACCACTTTCGAGCAGAACTGGCCACGCTCGCCATGATAAGATCCCAAATAAAAATACCAAAAATAATGGCAAAACTATATAATAATAAATGTTTAGCATCATATTTTGATGCTGTCTCTACTAGTACCGATCCATAAATTCCAAGCCAGAATAGGATAGTTAACGGATTAGTTAATGACATCAAGAAACCATAGGAAAATGATTTAAAGCGGGTGTCCCTATTGTTTTGCCTATTGTCCACAACTTGTCCAATTCCCATCAAACTTTCAATCCCGGTATAAATAAGTACAAAACTGCCGAAAAGCCACAGAAAAGTTTGTATGAACGGTACGGATATGAAATGAACAAGCCCCATATACACCATTATCATATAGAGGATATCGGCAACCATTGCCCCTAATCCCACTAACCATGCATGTCCGAATCCCTTTTTAATACCTGCATCTAATTGTGCCGCATTAATGGGCCCGATGGGTGCTGATAAAGATATTCCCAAAAATATATAACCGAATAGTATGCCCAAGTTCTAGCACCATCTTTCTAAATTAAATAATAATACGGACGCTCGTATCATTCTATTCAATCAAAGCCGTACCCTAGAACCAACTCATAAAAACAGTAGCAGTTCGGTTATTTAATAAACAAGAAATAATAAAAAGCAGAATCTCCATAAATCGAAGTTTCTGCTTTTTATTTAAATCAATAAATATACTTTTTATACTTCTTTATCAGCACGCTTTACTTGAAGTGGAGGAGGTATAAGCCACCCTTTTTCCTTGGTCATTTTAAGAACCTTTAACCCTAGAGCAGCTTTTGTAACATGATATTTCGCAAACAAAGCACCCAGATCTTCTCTTATTGAATTACCCATAATCGCACTACATGAGACTAATCCTAATGAGGTATCTGCAGCAACCATTGCAGCAATTTCTTGATCAGTAAATCTTACACCTACAGGAATATCCTCTAATTTAACTTCTGGTCTTTCAGGGAGTTTAGGTGACGTTACGATTCCATTATGAGTAAGAACTTTATCACATTCACTGACTTCCAGCTCAGCTTGATCAATTACGTCACCTAATAATTTTCTAAGATCCTTATCTCCAGCATGATACTGATAAGCCCGGTATGCTGAGATGCAGCCTTTTGCTTTCATTGAAAATAACCAAACTTCATAGATCTCCCCATAATGTAAAGGTTCATCTTTTGGATTACCATCTAATATTCCCACTAATATCTCTCCTTTGTTTATATACTTCAATGTTTATTATGACCTTAATTGTAAAAATCATTCACAAAATTTAGATTCTAGGATTCAACCAAAGGATATTCCCAGCAGTTATCTTTTTATTCTTCATAAAATCAACATCGTATAAGTAATGTAGCTATTATTAACGAAGTGTAAAACTCTACTAAACTTGCTTTTTCTGTTAGAATAGAACATGTTACAGAACGGAGGGCCATGACTATGGACTATATTATTCTAGATATTGAATTCAACGGCCGCAAATTTGCCAGTGATTTACCTATGGAAGTTATCGAGATCGGAGCTGTGAAGTTAGATTCTTCTTTGCGTCAAATTGATAGCTTCTCATCCCTGATTAAACCTGTATATTTCTCTAAGCTAAATAGCTTTATTAAGAAAAAAACTGGAATCCCTCAAGAAGGGATTGATCAAGCCGAAGGTTTTCGCAAAGTCATTACAGATTTCCAAAGTTGGCTCAATCAAAGTGAAGAATTCCTACTTGTTACTTGGGGCGGAGAAGATTTAAAACGTATCGTGTACGATACCCGGATGCACAAGCTTGATGATTCATTGTGGATGGCAGCGAACTATTTTGATTTATTAAAGGGCTTTGTACGCTATAAAAATGTAACCAATGATGTAAGTGTGGAAGCTGCCTTAATAGATCTCAATATAACGGCGACAGGGACAGCACATAGAGCATTAGATGACGCTCAGATGACCTCAGAAGTATTTAGAACGATCTTCGAGGCGTTAGATTTCGAACGTATTCAACAATATATAGATGTGTACTCCAATGCCAAGGAACGGCGAATGGTGAAGAATGCAATCCGAAACATGATAGCTCAAAAAATAACGCCTAATTGGGAGTTTCTTCTTGAGCACTATCTTACAGACAAAATATCTTTTACAGATCCTCGAAAACTAGCAGAATTACAAAATTATTTTGCAGCAGAAGTAGCCAAAGAACCTCGCATGAAAGCCGCGACCGTGAGATAAACTGCCTAAAAAGAATGGATAGAGATGTCAGATATTATCTGATTCTCCATCCATTCTTTTTTTTACGTTTAGTTACCCTTCTTCAGAAGAAATCTTAATTCAAATCCAATACAATAGGTGTTACGAACTTTTGTTGATCTTCACGTACATTGAGACCGAACCATTCTGCTTGATTTTCTTCATTGCTCGCTTCAAATAGACTGAAACTCATATGTATCTCTCCCTCTCTCCCTCATATTCATATAAAAAAACACTGCCCCGAGAGGCAGTGTCAAGTGCTGATGTACGGCTCGGCGGTCATGCCCCCTAGGCGCCAAAAATCAGAACTTTATTTCAGGCCGTAGTTAAAGATTCGTCCATCTGATCCGAGGGCAATCTTGACTTTTGCATATCAAGTTTTTCAGCAACTCCTAGCCCTGTCGCCTTGTCTTATCTCGTACAAGCAACGGGAGGCAGATTGTGATACTAGACAAAAAAAAGATCGCACACGGCCGCTATCTAAAACAGCACTATATACGTTGTCACATTCCCTTCAGCATAAACTGAATCAGAAGCGACCCAACTGCAGCCGCTTCTTGCTGAGTTATCGTCTGCTGCGACCCATAATCGACTGCCCCATCTTCGTGTGAAACTTATTCTCCCTGAAGTAGGTTTTGCTACCACGATACAATCATCTTTAACAGTCGTCATGGGTTACTTCATTTTGAGCTGCCGCCCTATTATTATTGTTTATCTGTTGTACCCATAAGATTCATAAAAACTGATCTTGTTAACTTCTCATTCCAACTGCAAATACATTAAAGTTCAAACCTTCATAGTACGGCACTAATTCTTCTTCACAAAATAGCTGCAGATGCAAGTTACGCTTTTGGCTAAGCTCCACTAGTAAACGGGTAATTTCAGATCCTATTCCTTTACTTCTAAAATCGGAGTGAACCCCCAATCCGCACAAATAAGCATTCATGATCCCATCAGACACTATTCTCCCAGTACCCACTAAGCGATGTTCGTGATACGCATAGATAACACACCAACTTTGTCTCATAGCGGTGATTAACTGATCTTTGTTTAGTTGTAAATACTTATTCCAATCAAGATTCTCATATAATTCATATATACAATCTTCTGATGATAAATCTGTAACATAATGTATATCCATAAGATAAACTCCTTAATTATTTTAGTATTTTTAACTATAGGTTGTGTTTCGCAACGCGCTCGTTGAGGCAAAACTTACGAGAAACACAGTTATTGCTCCTTCATCAGTAATTGAACTATTATACTGCAGGAGTAAGCTTATTTGGAGTCGGAGGATCTACATCTGTTAAATCGAGAGGGGTATGGGTCAATTGAGTAAGTTTAAAAGGATCATGATCATCATAGCAGTTATTGGCGTGCTAGGGACAGTGATTCCTAATCTCATAGAAATAAGCTATTCTGTGACTGAGAAAATAATCGAAATGAACATGGAATTTCAAACCATCTTTACCCACTTCAGCAGATGCACCGACTACTCCGAGAGAAGCAGACCCACCAACATTAAGGTCTTTATCCGTAAAGGGTAATGGAATATCGATCCCCCCCTCATATTTGTTAAGTGAAGCTTTCGCGCCAACTTTCAGATTCCAGTCCTTAACAGATGCCACTGAACTGATATAGCATGTAATTCGATTCGGATGATGTCCGAATTTCCTAGATATTTCTTCAAGTTGTTCTGGTGTTAGCACAATACGTTGAGACATAAATCTCCAACACTCCTTACGATTTCATTATAGATTTAAAATTAATGGCAACCTACATATGGAAATTGTATCTAGATCAAATCTTTATTACCCACAATTATAAAAACCATACTGCTTTATTTCATAATTTTTCCTCACTTCTATTTATACTAAAACTATTAATAATTCGTTCAAACTATGTAGTTATACCTATGGATATTTCGATTAAGAGCTAATCAAGCACTTCCATTAAACGATGAAACGATATTTAACGCGAGATTCCCCTTGCATGTACTCCCCCTCCCCGCAATCCGACATAAGTTTTCGACTTAATTCACTAAACAACAAATTGAAATAGCTAGTCTCTATGTCTCATATCAAAATAATGTTAAAAATGTAAAATAGAAGGTGTATTTGACTAGTGTTCAATTTTTACATAACTATCAAAGGAGGATTGAGAGATTAGAGATTTAGGATTGCTAGTTTCATCTAATATTAGGTCTAGGAGGCGGTATTTTGGAGAAACGTATACGTATAATTCGTAGTTATTTTATTGTTTTGCTAAGCTTTATTCTTGCGATAGGGATTGCCGTACCACAGTCCTATGCTGCTATTGAGGAATCAACAAATCCACCCCTTGAGATTCAATCGAAACTTAAACCTCTTAGCGATTCTGATTTACTCCAACAACATCCAATTCCCAAGCTCCAACTTCCTGAAATTCATGGAAAACAATCAATGGATACTAAGCGTATGAAGTCTTCTGTGCAAGCTGAGAACTTCGTCGAACCTAGTGACAGTAATGAACCTATTACAGTTATCGTAGAGTTGGCCTCCGATCCTCTCAAAGTATTTGAGGCTACTGCTCCATTTAGTATGAAATCAAGTATTAACAGTTATAGTAATACGCTTCGTCAGGAACATTCAACATTCAAATCTGCTGCAATCCTTAACTCTGGGGCAACGATTAATCGTGAGTACTCAGAAGTATTTAATGGTTACTCCGTTACACTACCTGCTGATGAGGTAGATCAACTTCTGTTGTTACCTGGGGTTAAAGCAATATATCCTAATATCGAATATAAAGCTTTAGAAATAGATGCCATGTCTGAAGGCTTCATACCTTATATGGATGTGAGTGCACCTTTCATTGGAGCTGACAAGCTCTGGGAATCTGGGTACACCGGTGCTGGCATTAAAGTGGGGGTCATTGATACCGGTATTGATTATAATCACCCTAGTCTCAAAGGAGCTTATAAAGGCGGCTACGATTTCGTAGATAACGACTCTGATCCTATGGAAACATTACCCGATCCTACAAAGCCTATAAAGGATGGTAAACCGTATGACACCTCTCATGGGACGCATGTTTCAGGAACCGTGGTTGGGCAAGGTGATCCAAAACATCCACACGATGGAAAAGGTTGGGTTAGAGGGGTCGCTCCTGGTGCTGACTTATATGTCTACCGTGTTCTTGGTCCATATGGGCGCGGGAATTCTGAGAATGTTATCGCAGCAATTGAGCTTGGTGTAACGGATGGACTTGATGTAATCAATCTATCTCTCGGTTCAGGTCTGAACAATGAGTATAGCCCTGACTCCATTGCTGCAGATAATGCCACACTTGCTGGAGTCACCGTTGTATTAGCTAATGGAAATGAAGGTCCAAATGATCAAACCGTTGGAAGTCCTGCTGCATCGCAGTTATCCATCTCTGTAGGAGCCTCTACTCCTCCAGCTCATACCCCCCTCTTCTCATCTTCTGAGATAGGTGATATTTTTGCTCAACTAGCGACGTTCTCACCTGAGCTGGGTGAATCGAATCAAGAGCTTGATCTTGTTTATGCTAACTTTGGACAAGTGAGCGATTATAGCAATCTAGATGTAAGCGGTAAAATCGTTGTTGTCTCTCGAGGTGTTCTGAGTTTCGGAGAAAAATCCATCAATGCAACAGCTGCTGGAGCAAAAGCACTTATTATTCACAACAATACGACTGGAGAATTTGGTGCGACTTTAGGTGAGCCAGGAAATTATGTACCTACCTATACTATTACTCAGGAAGATGGCCTCACATTAAAAAATAAAATAGAACAAGGTCATTCTACAATCACCTTCTCCCTTATTGAGGAGCAGGATCTGTTAGCTGACTTTAGCTCAAGAGGACCTGCACTTCCGAACTACTCTATTAAACCTGATTTCTCAGCTCCTGGTGTGGGAATTCGTTCTTCTATTCCTGCATATAATGGAGATTATAGTAATGCATACGAGAATTTAAATGGTACGAGTATGGCAGCTCCACATATTGCAGGGGCAGTTGCTTTAATTCTTGAACAAACCAAACAATCTAATCTTGACTTAGATCCATATCAACTTAAATCGATCTTAAGTAATAACTCGGTTCCTCTCAGTGACCGACAAGGCAGACCTTATTCTGTTAACCAACAAGGAGCCGGTCGCGTTGACTTAGTCAAAAGTATTGAAGCTGACTCGATTATCAAAGTTAAGGAGCCTATCCCGACTCAGATAAATAACCAAACAACTTCTGACTACTACACTAGCAGCTTGTCTTATGGACAACAAAGAGCTAACACGAAAGTATCTAAACAAATCACTATCGATAATATCAGTAATTCTAACCAAATCTATCACGCTTCTGTAGATTGGTATAGTAACAGTGGTCTTACGATCCAGCCTAATATAGATACGGTTTATGTTTATGAAGGAACACCAAACACTGTATTTCCAGTCAATTTAACAATTCCTGAAGGAACCCCTGATGGGATGTATGATGGTCAAATTGTACTCACTGAAGCAACAACCTCACACGAACTTAGAGTTCCTTTCAGTGTTTTTGTAGGTGAGAGCTTCAACTTGACTCCAATCACTGATCTTGATTTCTCATCGACTGTATTCTCTCCGAATGGTGATGAAGTATCTGATACCATGGATGTATCTTTCGCAGTAAATCAAGACCTAGAAAGCTTTCTCTTCTTCATTTTTGATGGTATAACTGGAGCCCCTATTGGATACACTTATGATTCAATAACTGTAAAACCCCTCCACGACAAGAACTATTATAACTATACGTGGGATGGGACTGTGATTACAGAGGACAGTGAGATCACGTTAACAGATGGTATTTACGTGATGGCTCCTGTCATTCTTGATACGAATGAAGTTCTAGAGAAATCTGCCAAATCATTCTTGGTGGATCTTCAAGCACCTGAAATTTCTCTAGATAGTGAGAGCTTGATTCTTCACCAAGATCAACCTGGGGTAGGTACTATAACAGGCGACATCACGAGTGATTTACATCTGGATTATTTGGATGATGGTACGAACCTAAATGAACTCATAGGTATCAGTGGTCTCGTACAATCGGATCAGGGACTTCAGCAATTTGATGGAACCCTTGATAAGACAGGTCATTTTACTCTAAACGTTCCTATTCATAAAGGTGAGAATACTTACTATATATTTGCTTACGATTCTGTAGGCAACGGTAAACAGATACCTGCTAAAATCATTCACTACAATTATAACCCTGATAGCAGCCAAGTTAATCTCTCCTCCTCTAAATCTCAGGTATTAGCGGGTGAAGCATTCGATGTAGGAGTTAACTATTCGGTCACTGAAGATGTTTATTCTGCATCCTTCAGCTTAACGTATCCTACGAAACTACGTCTAAATACGATCAACCCAGAACTTATTATTACTGATCTTGCTAACGGCCTGAAACAAGTGGATTATACTCTCACCCTTCCAGAAGGAAGACTGAAAGGTACATTAGCATCATTTAATTTCACAGCTACAGAAGCGGGCTCCTATCCAATTAATATTTCAAAAGTAAAATTATTGAACAAAAAAGGCACTTCGATTCCTGTATATGGGATGTCTCCTATAACGGTTAAGGTTACGACTCCTCTAGATCCAGGACCTGGGCCAAATCCTAGTACAGGTCCATCTTATTCTGGATCTTATAGTAGTAATCCTACATCTACACCTAAAGATAATTCAAAAAAATTCAAGGCTGGATCCATCATTGAATCTAAACTCAACGATAAACTTACTGGAATATTGACTATTACTCCTTCATTATTAACAGAACAAATCACAAATACTAATACGAAGGCAGTGACGCTAGATTTATCGGATATATCCATTGATACCTTTGATCCCTTGAATATTTCGATATCTAGTGCATTAGCAGAGAAACTGCAACAATCTAAGAAAGATTTAGTCCTTGTTGGATTAAACTTTGAAATACGTATCCCTTCACAATCCATTGTTGACTTTGTAACAAAAGATGGATTCCTTATTCCATTGACGGAGTCTAAAAGCATCGGAGCGATTCAAGCTCCAGAAGGAGCATCAGCGAAATTTGCAGCACCAACCCTTACCGTTCATGGACAGACGAAGGAATTCAAGACACCTATTCAAATCAAGCTAAATCTGAGCACTTCAGGTGTTACAGATATACTAAAAGTGGGAATATACAGTCAATCCAAGGATAGTCAGTGGTCTTACTTCGGAATTCCGAGTCCCAACAGTAAGAATAACACGGTTCAATTCTCTACATCTGCACCAGGATCGTTTACCGCTATTGAAACGTTAAAGAGCTTCACAGATACTTCTAATCACTGGGCTAAACATGAGGTTGAAGTATTGGCAGCTCACTTCTTAGTAACGGGTAAGACGTCTGGCACAACATTTAGACCTAAAGACAATGTAAATCAAGCGGAATTCAATACTCTTCTTGACCGTCTACTCTCTTCAAACATGACATGGGATCAGCGTATGGCTGAGTCAGGAGCAAGAGATGAACTTACTCGTGAGCAAGTAGCCGTCCTGTTAAACAAAGCACTTGGTCAGACCGTATCGGAAGTAACTAAACAGCTTGATTTCAATGATCAGGCAACGATTTCCCCTGATGCTCGTGTCGCTGTAGCCTTCGTTGTAAGTAAAGGTTACTTGAAAGGAAATCCTAATCATTCTTTTAACCCTAAGGGAACTTTAACACGGGCAGAAGCAGCAATAATTCTGTATCGTGTATTATTAGATCAAGATACCTATTAAACGAAAGTAAAGTAATGAACAACAGAGGCAATCACTTCCGAAAATTTTCGGAAGTGATTGCCTTTTTCTCATGTAGGTGTTAGAAGCTTCCATTGTTCAATTTTGATACGATAATATGTTGCAAATGTTGGTAATGTCTAGATACATATTTATTTTTCTATTGTGAATTTTTCATATGATGATATATTGTCTACAGCGGTTGTATTCGAAATAACCAAAAACAGCCTACAACCTATAACAAAGGTTTAGACTGCTGTACTGGTTATTTAACGTTTTATTTAGGCAACCGTCACGATGATGGGCTGGTTTTTTGTAATAATTATGGTGTGCTCATGCTGTGCTACATAACTATTGTCAGGAACACTTAACGTCCATCCATCATTCTGCTCAACAGCATACTCAGCACCGGTTGATAGGAATGGCTCAATCGTAATGACTAAACCTTCTTTCAATATGCGTTTATCATGTTTGTTATAAAAGGGAAGAATTTCTGGTGATTCGTGTATAGATCTTCCTACACCATGACTACACAAATTTTTAACAACCCTATAGCCTCCTTTTTCAGCTTCAAGTTGAATGATCCTACCAATTTCGTTCAACTTTACTCCGTGTTTAAGTGAGGATATGACTTTCATCATCGTATCATGAGTGTATTGGCAGAGACGAGTTAAAGACATGTTGTATGGAGGTATTTGAAAAGAGTGCCCCGTATCCGCAATATAGCCATCCTTTTCAGCACAAACATCGATGTTTATTAAGTCACCCTCTTGAATTTTTCTGTCACTCGGTATACCGTGAGCTACTTCTTGGTTAATACTAATGCAAGTGTTGCCTGGAAAGTTTAATGCTTTTTTGGGTGCAGATATAGCACCACGGCTCTTCAAAAATAATCCTCCCAACTCATCCAATTCCTGTGTTGTCATTCCAACACGTACATTACGTTTCATTTCTTTAATCGTTGAAGCCACAATATTGCCGATTTCCTTAAGGCTATCGATATCCTTCTGAGAACCTATGGTCATGAACGAACCTCCCTTATTTATATTTATGATCACCAACTATACCTTAGTTTACCACGACCACACGCATGTTTCCGCCCTAACAATCGAAAATCGGAAAGATTTGATGTCACTCAGCACGCCTCTTCCCCTCGTCTACTGTAGTTCCTTTTCTACTTTAAAGTAATTTACCCTCGCCATAATTAACGTTACTTACGATCTCGAACACTTTTTTACTCTTGGATCAAGATACTCCCCGTATACAACGACTCTCGCTACAATTTACTTTACCTCTTTTGTAACTCAAACTTCTGAAACTCCTGTATATCACACTTTTAGTTTACATAACATTAATTATGTAAACTAAAATACATATCTTTATTATATCTTGAAGGGAAGTAACTTCACTTTGTGACAACAAAATTCCTCAGTATGATGATTATCATGAAAATGGGTAGATTCCACTTATTTTATTGTTGTGAATTTTTCATATGATGAGTTTTTAACACTGTAAGTATGGAAAAGGTATTTTCTTTCCCCTCCTTTCACTTTGTAATTTTTGACTAATAGGTCACGACTTGATATAGTCATATCATGACATATCTAATTACGATATAGCTCTGCATTGCGATCATTTTAAAAAGTCAACATGATAGTATTACATGAGAGGTGGTTATACATGATTGAAAAGGTGCTGAAAAAGTATGTACCCATGACAGAAACGGCATTCTATATACTTCTGTCCTTAACAATACCGCGTCACGGATATGGCATTGTTAAACATGTAGAGGAAATTTCAGGATCACGAATTCGATTAGGATCGGGTACAGTTTACGGAACGCTAACTAAAATGCAGAAAGATGGGATTATCACTGTATTTGCCGATGAAGAGAGAAGAACAGTTTATGAAATTACTGAAATAGGCAAGAAATTAATTACTGCTGAGATACACAGACTCAAAGAGCTGCACCAAAATGCACTAAAATACGAGGGGGATTTTTATGCTTAAAAAAGTATTTAGGCCATTTTGGAGCTACGATGTGCACAAAACAGAAGAATGGCTCTCGTCTATGGCGGAAAAGGGTTATTATTTAGTGAAATTGAACCGAGGAACACGTTATTTTTTCTTTGAAAAAGGCGATTCTAAGAGAATAACGTATCGTATAGGGTTCAATAAAATGCATGAAAATTCACTGTCAAAAGCTTTATTACATGATGGTTGGACCAAGGTTCTGCAAAGCAGGCATTGGTATGTACTGTCGAATGAGAATCCTCATGAACAAATAAAAACCTCCCCCGTTCGTGAAGGCATTATCAAACATAATAGAGTGATTATGTACATTTTTGGTAGTATTTTAATATATTTGACAACGATGTCTATCTTATTTGGCACCATAATTAGCTTGGTTGCGTTTTCTCAAGATGAACCGTTTAGAGTTATTGAAAGCCCCTATTGGATTTTAACTTACATTTATATAAGTGCTCTATTAGTCCTATTAGTTATGTCTATCTATTCTGTTATCAAAGTTAATAAATCGAACAAGAAATTGATCAATGAAAACATACAACAAAACAAACTACACAGAGTGGATCATGATGAGGAAAGACTAAGTAAGAATGCAGAAAAGAAGTTGAAGCACTCAGGTCAAATGGTTGTTAAACGAAAGTTTGGATGGATGTATGCTCCGGATAAGCTTGAAAAGTGGCTCGAAACCATGGAAGAACAAGGTCATCATCTTTATCGTATAAGTAAAACGGGAACCGTTTTCTATTTCTTAAAGAGTCGCCCACGCAAGATAAGTTATTGTGCTGATTTTCAAAATATGGCAGATGAAAGCTACAATGATATACACAGGGATTCCGGCTGGAAGAGTGCTTTTATTTCCAATTCATCTTTTCAAAAATGGACCTTATGGAGCCGGGAATATTCAGAGGGCGAAGAACGACCACAGATCTACAGTGACAAATCACATCATTTAAAACATGCAAGACGCCTAGCAATTACCTACTCATGTCTTTTTCTTCCTTTGGTCATCCTTAATATTATAAATATAAGATCAAGTACAGAATGGATGTTCACTAACAACATAGATAAAATTCAAATGATGAACACCATTTCAGTTGGGCTTGTTATCCTTACCTTGGGTTCGTTCTCGGTCAGAACATGGCTGTATTACATGCGACTTAGAAAGCGTTATGATTACAATTTATAAGGAGTGGATATTATTGAACGATCATCATTTACCCCCAGAAGTCATTGAAAAGCATTCTACACCCCGTGGTGTAATTCAATTACAGCGTAGAGGTTCATATTATGAGATCATCAGTAATGGGACGTTTCTTATGGCAACATATAATGGTGAATCTGAGAGGCTCCTCATTAGCGAGCCATTGAAACGTAACCATCATCCTAGTCATATTCTCATTGGAGGACTTGGTGTAGGGTTCAGCTTACAAGAAGCACTGAAAGACTCTCGTATAGAACAGGTAACTGTCCTTGAAATCGAAGAAGTCATTATTGAATGGAATAGAACTATTTTATCTGCGGTATCGGAAGAAGCTTCGTTCCATCCTAAAAGCAACATCGTACATGCCGATTGCCTTGTTTGGTTAGCAGAGCATGATGATAAGTTCGACCTTATATGCTTAGACATAGATAATGGTCCTGATTGGAATGTATATGCTGATAACGAGTCACTCTACAGCGATTATGGCCTTGCCCTACTTGCTCGGCATTTGCAACCGGGTGGATATCTGTCTTTTTGGAGTGCTACTTCATCCCCAGACTTCGTGGATAGATTGAAGCGTCATTTTCAAAGTGTCGATATTCTGTCTGTTCCACAAGATCGTGGCGAGCCCGATGTTATCTTTCTCACACAGGAGCCTATAATCCAGACTACTTAAGAATTGAAATATTGACTCAAGTTACCCTGCTCTGGATGAACTTTCTGTCTAAATTTCCCGTCGGTGTAAGCTCTAATCACTTTCTGCCAAAAGACTTGCGCCGGCGCATTACTCTTCACTTGAGTCACCTTCCAGCTCCCCTTGAACTGACGAAAAAGCTCATGCGCCGCCCATGTTCCAACTCCACCACGCCGATATTTCTTCATAATAAAAAACTCCGTCATATAATATTCGCCTTCCGAGCTGTTGTGCAATTGATCAACTAATGCGAACCCTGCAGGTCTATTAGATACCTTAATTAGAAATGCTACCTTGTCGTTCCCGCTACTCCAGTAAGAATCTAGCTCAGGATAGGCTGGGAATAGCCCATTATCATTAACCTCAATTTGAAGATACTGTGTGAAATCATACAAGTAGAACTGCATCAAATGATCAATGACCTCTCTGTGTTCCAGTGGAACTCTATCTAGCCTCATTTCCATATTTACCACCTCTTTATTTCTTATCTTGATTTCATTATATAACTTTATCTTACTCACCTTAATGTATACGTACACTTTACTGTACTACACAGGGCAGTCTCTCCCTCAATATGGTAGAATGGTTGTAGAATCCTAACCATCAAGAGGTGATACCCATGAATATTCAGAAAGAAAGCGATCGCGTAAAACTAGATGAAAAGGTACTTGACATGCCTTGGTTTGTACAACAATTTATTGATTATAAATTACCTGACCTATCTCCATCTACCTTGCTTGAGTATATAAGAGATTATCAAACCTTCTTCAATTGGTTACGAGGAGAATTACTGTCCGAAGCAGATCACAATACCAAAATCACGCTTCAAGAACTCGAAATGTTACGTATGGAGAATATCGTGAGCTATAGGCTCTATTTAACAACTCGTCGTGAAGGGGCCAACAGTAGAGTAACCTTATCTCGCAAGTTATCTTCACTTCGTTCCTTATTTCATTATTTGAGTCAAATTGCGGAAGATGAAGACTTCTACCCTCTTCTTAAGCGCAATATTATGGCCAAAGTGGAAGTCAAACGCACACATAAGCCTAAGGATACAGCAGCCAAGCTAAAAGGTAAAATACTAGAGGATGAAGAGATATTTGAATTTATAGCCTACATCTACGAAGGTTATGGAGTTGACGTCGCAAGCAATAAACAAGCTTTGTATTCCTACGAACAGAATAAGGAACGTGATGCATGTATTGCGAGTCTCATATTGAATTCGGGTCTGCGCGTCTCTGAGATCATTAATTTGAACCTAGAGGATTTAGACTATAACAACAAGCTATTGTACATCTTCCGTAAAGGTAATAATGATGAAACTTACAAATCACCTGTCTATTTCCGTGAACAAGCGAAGGATGATGTAACCTTATACCTTAGCCTAAGACAAACAAGATATAAAGCTCCAAAGAAAGAAAAAGCTCTCTTCTTAACGATCCCTAACGGTCAGCAGGAAGGAAAGCGTATGACCAAACGTGCTATCCAAGCGATGATTATTAAATATGCCCAACGGTTCGGCAAGCCTTTTCTTACCGTTCATAAGCTGCGTCATTCTTTTGCCACCGATTATTATTTACAGAATGATATCTACAAGACCAAGGAGCAGTTAGGACACGCCTCCACAGAAACAACTGAAGTCTATGCTCACCTTACAGACAAGACGATGTCTGAAGCCATTGAACGACGTAATGAGCCTTAATGGGATGCTAGATTCGCTTAGAATGGATGAATAAAGTTCTTTAACACCATAATCTTTACCTTCACACCTGCTTGGAGACCTTCTTGACTTGGTGGAACAATAATTAAACAGTCACTATCTTTAATGGTAATCATAACACCAGATTCATCTACACCCGTTGGAGTAGCATACACTACACCCTCTTTAATTTGTATCTTAGCACGCACGAATCTTGTGAAGTTGTTAACCTTATCATAATCTGCCCCTAAAGTAGCTGTCCATTCCGGTAAGTAAGGGTTAGGATCTAACATCATCATCCGAATACTCGGTCTGACAAACAATTCAAACCCAACAAAACAAGCCCCGGGATTACCCGACAGAGCAAATAAACATTTGTTATCTTTAACTGCTGCAGTGGATACGCTACCTGGGCGCATGGTTACTTTGTTATACAGCATCGTCACGCGATCCGAACGCACTAAATCTCCCATAATATCATAATCACCAACCGATACCCCCCCACTCGTTACGACCATATCATACTGCGCGAGCGCTTCTTCTACTTTTCTTTGGGCTAAGGAGAGATCATCCATAATAGCATCCAGAATCACGGGTTCCCCTCCTGCCTCTAGCACCTGAGAAGCAATCATATATGTATTACTATTGCGGATTTTACCCGATTGGAGCGGTTCATCTATCTTCAATAGCTCAGATCCAGTTGAGAAAATAGCGACCCGTGGACGTCTATATACCTGTACGCTATGAATGCCGAACGTTGCCAAGACAGATATTTCACCAGCCGCAATTGTAACCCCTTGCTTCAGAACTTCTTCCTCAGCCTGTAGTTCCAATCCTATCGGGGTAATGTTCTTCCCCTGCTCTATATGTCTTCTGAGTCCAGCCAACTTTATCCCATTCTCCTCACGAAGTTCAACCATCTCGAACATGACTACCGCATCCGCTCCTTCGGGCACTTGCGCTCCTGTCATAATGCGTGCTGTTGTTCCAGGTATAATCGTCTTACTTGATACTAATCCACAAGGAATATCATCAATCACTTCAAGCCATATAGTTATTTCAGCTTCAGAGCTGCATTGAATAGTATCCGTGGAGCAAATCGCATAACCATCCATACTCGAACGACGAAAAGATGGATAAGGATGGGGGGCCGTAATCGTCTGGGCCAATGTTCTACCATGGCTCGCTTGCAAATCTACACTTTCAATATCTATAGGATGAATGTAAGAAGCAATCCTGTTCTGTGCCTCATTCACTTGTATCGCTTTACGTTGAAATTTAGAATGATCTAATGAATGTTCCAAGTCGTAACCTCCTAAGATTGTTAAAGCGTCCTTATTTTCCATAAAGTTTCTACTTCATTTATAGCAATAACCGTATACAATGGCAACCTACCGTGACCATTCCCATTCACTGTACAGAATAAAGAGCAGTGTACGAAAGTTACGAACCTTCGCACACTGCTCTTGTTTATGGTGATCCTTTATCGTCGACCTCGTCTGCTGATCCTACCTGAACCTGAACGAGTCTTAGGCTTCGTAATCGACCTCTTCGGAGAGCTAAATATAGAATCATCCTTACTACCTCTTGTTATACTTCCGCCTTTAGAATCGGAACTATTTGAGTTCCTGCTAAATATACTTCCACCTGATCCGGCACTATCGGAGCTATTGCTCTTCCCACGTCGTGTAATCAATCCTTTCTTCTCAACCGTCAAGGGTGGTGCTATTTTCTTATCACTTACCGTAGGTGCACGATATGATCCCTGCTTTGGCTTGTAGACATCTTTACTAGAATATCCACGATAAGAACCCGAGCCTCCAAAAGAATCGAATAAACTACCTAATATACTTGCCGTAATATATCCCTGTAAGAAGCTAGAACTATAATTTTGCTGAACATATTCCTTCGAATCCACTTCGATCAGTGTATCTTCTTTGTTATCCGGGTCTTGTTGCAAGTGATACCATTTGTCGCTATACACTAGGAACATCCGCTCAGAATCTTCCTTAGAAACCTGATCCGGTGTCTTCTCGTCAGATAGCGCCTTAGCTACCTCAGGTACTGTCTGACCTGCTGCACGATACACATACGATGTTGCACTTCCATCCTGATTTACGGATTCAAGCGGATAAGTATCTTTAACATTCGGTGCCCCACATCCACTCAGTAGTGAGCCCAGCAAGCTCAGTACCAATAACAGCTTAATTGTAAGAAAAGAAGATTTCTTCACTTGGTTCACTCCTAAGTTGCTCGAATGACTTTGACATCTGCTGGTATCACATCTTCACCTTCATACATCATGAACCGGCCATTCTGCCATTCGATCCGCAAGAGAAAATTATCATCGGACTGATACTGCCATACATGCTGCTCTCCATCTTGCAAGAAGGGTACTCTTCCTTTCACAAGGACGTTCCCTTCATACTCTTCCTCTAAGTGATAAGACTTGTCATCTAAATCTAAAATAGATGGAACCTCCGCGGGATTATCCAATCTACCGTCTATGGGAGTGTATAGAGCATACTGTATTCTTTCTCTTTCCTCGATATGAAGATAGGCGATATGTTGTCCGTCCTGCAAAGTCAACACCACAGCGTTACGGCCCCGGTTATGCACTCTTCCTACCACTTCATAAGTAACAAGTGAAACTTCACAAATATCACCAGCGGCGAGTTTCAGCATGCTTTTCTCCTGTATCGGAGGCTCTGGTTTGGAGAATAAATTTCCAATTCTTTTGAATATACTCATACTCTATGACTCCTCGCGTACCATACTTTAGATATTGACGGATTGTCAAACCAAGTGCGATAGGGCTAAACAATCCATCTTATAAACAAGCTGTGATAATAAGAGCTCCAACAATATGTAGTGAGCCTGCAAATAGACCATAACCCACTTTACCTTGTTGTGTGCCCATATCAAGTTCTAAGTTTGCCCATGCTCTAAGCATAAGCCGTGCAATACTTTCAAGTATAAGAAGTAAGATAAAAGAAACGATAGATACAACTATGGCATCCATTAACACATTTGAGGTGGAGATAGATACTGATAAAATATATCCCTGAGCAAACAGCTTCATGACCATACGGGTGGTAACCGCCATGTTGCCTGCTTTCACTTCTTCAAAGTCCTTGTATCTCGTAAACAATGAATCTACAAACATGAGGATGAATAGTAGAACTGCACCTACACCCGTCCAGACCAATACACCTAAAATATTAAAGTCCATCTACCTGCCTCCACTCCCATCATGAACTACATCCTAGCGTTAGCATCATGTCATATAAAAGCGAAGGAGATCTGAAATACAAGATGTCTCCTTCGCTAAGAACAAGTTATTTAATTGTAATTATAATGTATTACTTATTATCATATTGCTTCAAGAGGTTTGCAAGTTCGTCTTCCACAGCTTGATCTTTGCTTAGGTTCTCAAACTCAGCATCTAAGGACTTCTCACTAGAAGCTAACTCATTGCTTGCTTCAGCTTGAGCTTCCATGTGAAGCATCTTATCTTCCATACGTTTAAGTCCACTTGCTGCAGAATCCGTACTGAAGCCTGTCATTGCTTTGTTAATTTCAGTTTGAGCTTTAGCCGCATTATAACGAGCTACTAACGTCTCACGCTTATTCTTCATTAAAGTTAGTTGCTTACGCATCTCATCTAACTTGCCACGAAGATTGTCAGCCGCTGCTTTGTTCTGGTCATAGCTTGTTTTGTACTCTGTCATCTTCAGCTCAGCAGCTTTCTTCTCTTCTAAAGCACGACGTGCAAGATCAATATTTTGAGCCTTTGCAGCCGTATGCGCTTGTTGCTCACGTTTGTTGACAAGAGCTTCTTGCTCTTCGTAAAGTTGCTTGAATTTCTTCTCAATCGCAATTTGAGCTGCAACTGCTTTCTCTGCATCTTCTAAATCTTCATGCATATCACGAATATATTGATCCGTCATTTTAATTGGATCCTCAGCTTTATCAATAATACTGTTAATATTCGACATGGTTAGATCACGTAATCTTTTAAATATAGACATCATTCGTTTCCTCCTAGAGTTTGTTAACTTCTTGATATGGTTTACGCACGATAATCAATAACGTTTCAACATTTTATTAATTATATTTATTTCAGTGTCATGCATTTAATACCCGCTGTAAATACTCATCCATTAATTTATCTACAGTAGATACAACAGCGATAATCTGCTCTTTGGTAATATCATCATAATGGATTCCCGCTGCTACAGTGACCGTTCTCCCTAATGCAGCAGCTGCTTTACGTGCACATTTCTCAACTATACTATGTTCTTCATGTGCTGGAACTCTTGAAGTCTGTACTCCGATCCCCTCAGGGCCTACATAAGCTGTGGCAACAGCACCAATATGAGCTACTCCACCTGTAATGATCAATAAGGTATCTCGGCCTACTGGAACCTCAACTAAGGTGATATCATCGGGATCATAGGGCTGCAACTTGTCTCCGCCTTTCTTAAGAGAAATGGTAATCCTTCTATTCTATAAGATTCCGCGGATTTCGTCCAAATTGTTAATGTTCTCTTCTTGCATAAACTGAATTAAACCGTCAATAAGATGCTCGCCTGCTCGTAAATTCATGAAGTTATACGTTCCAACCTGAACCACAGAAGCACCTGCCATAATGAATTCGATAATATCTGTAGCCGAAGTTATCCCTCCCATGCCTATAATGGGAATATCTACGTGCTTGGCCACTTGATGCACCATTCTTAGCGCAATCGGCTTGATCGCTGGTCCCGAAAGACCTGCATACATATTATTAAAGACGCTTGCACGGCGCCTTACATCAATCTTCATACCAGATATCGTATTGATGAGTGAAATAGCATCTCCGCCCTCTTCCTGACACATCACGGCCATCTCAACTAAATCTTCTGCACTAGGAGATAACTTCACAGTTAAAGGTAGTTTCGTTGCTTCTCTAACGGATCGGACAACCTCCCTAGCTGCTGAAGTTTTCACTCCATAAGCTATACCGCCTTCTTTGACGTTAGGACAAGAAATATTCAGTTCAATCATATCGACTGCTTGTCTACCAAGTGTTTGTCTTCGATCATGATCCTGTTGAATCAACATAGCCCCCTGTACATAGTCATCCAACGTATTTCCGCCTAGATTAGCAATTCTTACGGTATCAAGCGTCTCCCATTCACTACATTCATGCTCTAGAAAATATGGAACACCAGGATTCTCAAGCCCTACGCTGTTCAGCATTCCAGACGGTGTCTCATAGACACGTAATCCTTCGTTGCCCGCTTTGGGATGTAAGGTAAGACCCTTGCCACTGATGCCACCTAACTTTGAAATGTCGTAAATCTTCCCGTACTCTCTCCCGAAACCAAAAGTACCCGATGCCATGACTATAGGATTCTTAAACGATATCCCGGCAACACTGCAGGTTAAATCAATCATGAAATGTTACCTCCTGTGCTTCAAATACTGGACCATCTGTACATGCTTTTTTACGACCATCCAAGCAAGAGACGCTACAGACAAGACATGCACCAATCCCACATGCCATTCGATTCTCAAGCGAAATATACACCTTAGCTTGACGATTGGACTGAAGATATTTCGTCTGTACAGCTCTCATCATCATGTGTGGCCCACATGCCATAATCGTGTCATACTGCTCGAAATCAACATCGTCGACAATATATCCGCCGACATTAATATGAAGTGAACTTGTCACTTCCCGAAAAGCATCCTGCAAATAAGCTTCTTTACTGAACCCGAGATAAATATCTGTATGAGTCATTTGCTGTGCAACGTAATATAAGGGTGCTATTCCAATCCCCCCACCAATGAGAGCGACTCGCCCCTCAGGAATAGGAAAACCATTGCCATAAGGCCCATCCAATTGAATGGTGTCTTCAGGACGCAACGAAGCTAAGAGTGTCGTTCCTTCACCAACAACCTGATATAGAAACTCTATACTTTCATCATCTTTATTAAATATGCTAATGGGTCTAGAGAGTAGCGGATAGTGCCCCCACGCGCGTAGCATATAGAATTGTCCCATGCTGCCTTCATAATTGCCTTCTACTCGTAACAAGTACACTTGTTCAGCTACTTGTACGTTAGATACTACCTTTCCCATATCATTGAACCTCCCATAATAACAATCCATTCTTTTAAACATGCCTTATCCTTATAGGAGTGGTCTGTGACTTATTTCACTATAGGTGTCATTAGACGGCCTCAGTAGATACGTTCGTCTCTTTGTTTTACTGGATGAAGTATTCGATAGACAAAAATCCCGATTAGTCTCCTTAGAGCCAATCGGGATTGATAAAGTTGTTCTCGTTATATAGGAAGCATGTCTCGGGAGTCTGCCTTTGGTCTACATTCCTTACAAACACCTACTACAGTTCCATCATCACTTGCATAGAAAGTTATTTTGTTTCTTTTTTTGCAATAGGTACATTTCTGCAAATCCTGCTTACTATTCTTTTTCCGGAACTTAATTACATTCCCACTCGATTTCCTAGTTCTTAACGCAACGAAGGACATGATCAGTACAACAATGAACGCAATGATCACTAACAAGAATAACTTCACTGAATACCTCCCCCTAATTATTATTATATCATCTAACTTTATGAAATAAATAAAGACCTATTCAAATGTATAAGCATAATTGACGCCTCCTTAGGAAATAACAAAAGAGATATTGTCTTACCAAACTTACATAACAAAGGAGATCATCATTTATGCTTAGGAGGTTATTTATTTGTATAGTTCTTCTTCTTTCTATGTGCGAAGTGACTTTAGCAAAACCGACTTTACATATTTCCGAGCCAACTGTATCACAAGAAAGACCTCCCACTTCAGTACCTGTAAACTCTGATCGTGATAAAAAGTCAGCTAGAGATAAAAAAATATCATCCTTAGGACAGCTATATCATAAATACCCCGAGACGATCAAAACAAAGGGCGCAAGAACCAAACAAATCGCACTTACTTTTGACGATGCTCCAGATCCAAGGTTTACAGGGAAAGTGTTGGATGTGTTAGCCAAGTACCATGTGAAGGCAACTTTTTTTGTCATTGGTGAACGAGCAAAGCGGTATCCAGGGATTGTGGCTCGAATGAATCGAGAAGGCCATATTATAGGTAACCATTCTTATAACCACCCTCAATTCAGTAAACTATCGTTCGATAGCTTTCAAGATCAGATTCTAAAAACAGAACACATTATCAAACATATTACAGGATACAGCCCTAGGTTTATCAGACCACCCTACGGTGATATCACAGAATCTCAGCTGAAATGGGCAAAAAAAAACGGGTATAAAGTGATTAACTGGAACGTAGATTCCTTAGATTGGAAAGGTCTCGACAAAGAACAAGTCAAGAAAAACATACTGTCCTCTGTAGGTCCTGGTTCTATTATTCTCCAGCATGCTGGTGGTGGAGTAGGTTCTAATCTAAACGGTAGCATTGAAGCTCTTCCTGAGATCATTGAGACATTAAAAAATAAAGGCTATACGTTTGTTACCGTGGCTGAGATGCTTCATATCCCGATGAACAAGTAAAAAGAACCCTCTCGAAAGATCGAGAAAGGCTCTTCTGAATTAAGTTTTTATTTAATGAGATACAGCTCAATTTCCTGGTATCCAAAATCACGTACAGAAGCTTGGCTTCCGGGAATAAAAATATCAATTCGATGGCCTTTTATAGCAGAGCCAATGTCTCTTGCTGTAGCCACAAACGCTTGTTTAGGAAGACCTGAATGACTATGTCCCGTTACTAGCACTTTCGTACCTAAAGGAATAATACTTGGATCTACAGCTATAGTACCAAGTTCTAGTGGATTACCAAAATAATCAACTGCGCCCCACTTCCCATTCTCACTTACAGCAGCAGAATATGCAGATGCTTTCACATCGATCGTCTTAGAATAGTTAAATACTTTGCCCCATGCTTCAACCTTACGATCTTCGGGTATGACGTTAAGAACGCCTGTTGTATTTGTAGTAGCTTGTTTCGCTGTGATTGGAGTCGCGGCAGAAGCAACAGCCTGAGTAGATGTTGGAATGTTGAGATTCATGCCTCCATAAATATTCGTGGCACTCACCTTAGGATTGGCTTTAATCACTTTATTCATGTCTACACCGTATTCCCTAGCAACACTATAAAAAGTATCTCCATCGGTTGCAACATGAATCTTATCCGCATGAACCGGAGCGGCTTGCACAGCTAGTGTAATGCCTATAATGGCTGTCATAATTTTGATTGTATTAAATTTCTTCATATTTCCTCCTTATATGCCTGCGGAGTTAGTTGTCGGGTTTGGGTAAGGAAGTTTACCCTACACGCACTATGCGCGATTCACCCCAAGGATACAGGTAACGATGTATCATCGTCCTATGCTCCATCAATAAGTCCCCCACACTTTTTTGTAATCAAAAAGTTTTGGCATGTATGAATATATCACAACTTTGTAACTATTACACATGAAATTGTTACCATTTTGATGTTTTTATGATTTTTATTATTTTTGAAGTGACTATTTCATACACTAAAAGGAGTACTTTACACAGCGTTAATCATATTTAACATTGATTTTACAATTGTGATACCAAAATATAGTAGAATAATATAGATACTAAAAAAAACATATGAATGAACCTGTTGGAGGCACTATGATGGAAGACCTAAAAACGATAAACCGCACAACAACGTCCGTCTACTTAAACCGTGATTTAAGCTGGGTTGAATTTAACTGGCGTGTTCTTCAAGAAGCACAGGATGCTGATCATCCGCTTCTGGAAAGAGCTAAATTTCTAGCTATCGTATCCACTAACTTAGATGAGTTCATGAGTGTTCGAGTCGCAGGTATTCAAGATCAGATTAGGGCAGGTTATACCAAGAAGGATTTTACAGGTTACACCCCTTCAGGATTATACAAACGCCTAATGAAACGGATATCCAAAATGATTAGCGAGCAATACCGAACTTTTCGTGATATTTCTAGACAATTAAACAAAGAAGGCATTGTTTTTTCTAGCTATGAAGATTTGAATATCGCCCAGAAACAGGCCATGGAACATTATTATCAAGATATTATTTTCCCTGTGTTAACACCCATGGCAGTTGACCAGAGCCGACCTTTCCCGCTCGTTCACAGCCAGTATGTATATTTGTCCGTTGTGCTTAATCGAAAGGATAGCTTGGAAGAGGATCCCTATTTCGCAATCTTACAAATTCCATCTAACCTTGCTAGATGTATTCCACTTCCCCATCGTACAAACAGCAAGAAGCGCCAGTTTATTTTTATAGAAGAGGTTATTAAACAGCATATTCATACCTTGTTCAGTGGATATGAGCCTGTCGCTGTTCACGAGTTCCGAATCACTCGTAATTCCGATCTCACGATAGATGAGGAAGGTGCGGAAGACTTGCTGGAGGAGATCGAAAAAGAACTCCGTAAACGAAGATGGGGAGCTCCAGTCCGGGTGGAGGTTCAAAAAGGGATACATCCTTATGCACTAAGTCAATTACAAACAGAATTCGAAATCACTGATTTCATATTTGATATTGAAGGTCCTTTAGATCTAAGCTTTCTCCGTAATTTCGCGGGATCTTTGAAGGGGTATCCCAAATTAAGTTATGCACCGATCGAACCTGTGTATCCGCTGGAATTCGACGAGAATGAAGACTTTTTCGAAGTGTTACACGAACGTGATGTGCTTGTGTATCATCCTTATGAATCTTTCGACTCGGTGACCGATTTCATTATTCAAGCTTCTGAGGATGAGCATGTCATGGCAATCAAGATGACCCTGTATCGTGTGAGCGGTAACTCTCCCTTGATTCAAGCTCTAGCCTTCGCTGCTGAATCAGGCAAGCAGGTTACCGTCGTAGTGGAGCTAAGGGCGAGATTCGATGAAGAACGGAATATCGCATGGGCACGCAAACTTGAGAAATCAGGCTGTCATGTCGTATATGGTTTAGTGGGTCTAAAAACGCACGCCAAAGTCACACTCGTCGTCCGTCAGGAAGGCAGTGAATTACGTAGATATGTGCATGTAGGTACAGGAAATTATAATGACAGTACCGCTAAGGTATACACGGATTTAAGTCTGTTTACATCCAATCATCTTATCGGTCTGGACGCTTCTGAATTATTTAATCAAATTACAGGCTACTCAACCAATCATGAATGGGATGCCATAACAGTAGCACCGTCTAACATGAGTAATAGCCTCTCCATGCTTATGCAGAGAGAATCCAAGCACGCAGCAGCAGGAAGGCCTGCAAAAATTATTGCGAAGATGAACTCATTATCTAATCAGGAAATGATTGACGAACTGTGTGGCGCATCGCAAGCTGGTGTTCAAATTGATCTGATTATACGTGGGGTATGCTGTCTTCGTCCCGGAGTTCCTAATTTAAGTGAGCGAATTACAGTTCGGAGTATTGTAGACCGATTTCTCGAACATACGAGAATATATTATTTCGAGAACGGTGGCAATCCCGAAATATGGATTTCTAGCGCAGATTGGATGACACGAAATTTGACTAGACGTATTGAGTTGATGTGTCCTGTGTATGATGAGCATATTCGTAATTTGATCGTCCAAATTCTTGACCTGTCGCTTAAGGATAATGTGAAGGCTAGATTTCTTCAAAACAATGGGAATTATGAGTTCGCAGATGAAAAACTGGCTCCCTTTAGGAGCCAGTTCGAAGCATTGAATGTTAAAAAATGGAAGAGTAATCAATTCTCATTTTCAGGTCCCATGCACTCTTGAACACTTTCATGGCACTTTCTATTTCTTCTCGTTCAATCCATGTCTCCCCATCACTAACAACGGTAAGATATAAGGTTTTGTCGTTAAGATTAGCTTGAATGGATTGAACAGCTTGTGTCTCACTCTGATCTAGAGCAATACCAAGTTGCACCAATGATCCTAACTTATGAATCCATTCCTCGTCGGAAGTTAGCAATATATCCTTATGTTTTTGGGATAATTTCTGCTTCCGACTTTTTGTATTATAAGAAGCAATTAACGCACATAGAATAATCTCTCGATGGGTTAGACCTCTAATTGAAGCATTCATCAGCCAATACTGTGTATGCCGATTATATTGATAATAATTAATGTGTCCTCCAATACGATATAACATCGATGAGACATATAACAGCTTCTGGTGTTCCTCCTGCTGTCTTCCATCCTGAAGCGCTTCATATAGCACTTGTACAAGCCCATATACATGATTCAAATGCTTCCGTGACACTTCTGCTTCAAAGGTCAGTAAGGTCTTAATACTGTACTCCAATGCGCTAGGCTTCACCGCTCCCTCAGGATCTATCAAATCATGCAACATACCTTCGCGAAGTCCCTCTCCACTAATGAGACATCGATTCGCCTGAATATAATGATATACGGTATGAAATATGATTAGCCCCGAGACGATAATGTCCGCTCTACTCTTAGAAAGTCCATCCACATGCTTACGTTTCTCGAACGGAATGCTGGGAAGCATCTCATACATATGATTTACTTGTTCCGTATCCATCACATAGTTATGAGAATTAGGCATCGTATAATGACGATTCTTTTGATCGATTTTACCCAACGATCGAATCGTTCCACCCAAACCAAACACAGGTAAATCTGGTCTTGACTTCATCCAACTAATTTGTTGAAGTTTCTCCAGTACATGAGTGCGTAGCTCATGAATTTGTTCCTCGTCCCAGTTCCCATTATTACCATACTTAACGTTCGTATTGACAGCTCCAAAAGGTAAAGAAATGCTATTCTGGTATCTACGATTTTGAAACAGGGTGATTTCTGTACTCCCTCCACCTATATCAACAACAAAGCCATCCTGAATGTCAAAAGAGTTAATAACCCCTAGAAATCCGAAATATGCCTCTTCTTCGCCCGTAATGATCTTAATATCAATCGCTGACTCTCTAGAGAGAAATTCAATGATTTCATTAGCATTAGGTGCATTGCGAATCGCAGCTGTCGCACCCGCACGAATCTGTTCAACTTCAAATGTGGTACAGACCTGTTTAAACTGTTTGAGAATCGGAATGATTGACCATAGTTCCTTTTCTTCCAGTCTACCCTGAGCACTAATCTTTTCACTTAATCGAGCAGCCTGTTTTATTTCCTTAACCACTTTGTAGCCCCCTTCGGGGGTCGTATCATAAATAACTAATCGAATGGAATTGGAACCGATATCGATAATACCGATCCGGTATGGCTTAACGATCATTTAGGTGTACTCCTTAAAATTTAATACTTCACCATATTGTATCAGTGATAGCCTAAAGGAACAATTATATGACTTGAATTAACGCGACTAATTAAATTAATTAATGATTGCTGAAACCATCATCCCGAGTATGCCCGAAATTATTGTGCTAGGCGAAGATTTAAGTAGCTCTAGGTAATTATTATATTCTGTTCCATCTATATAGTGTGCTGCAACGCTTCCTTGGTTGATTTGGTGTACGAGATTGGAGTTTTTTATATGATCTTTTAGGGAATCTACTTGTATATATTAAAGAAAACGCACTATCCCCGTTTATTGGGTGATAGTGCGCTTCTCTAATTGGTATTTTTGTTTAAGATTCTAAGAATACTTACTAATGATGGCTATACCTACTGGTTTTCGTTACCTACTTAGAGCTTAAAATATCTAATAATAAAGAAGACAGACTCTCATTAACGAGAATCTGTCTTCTTGACTAAGTTCTTCCCCACTAGTATTTCTAAATATACAAAAATCAGATTTAGTATTACTAAATACCAAATGCTAGAAAAATAAGGTACTGCGATTATCACATAACCTAACATCAATCCAGCGTGTATAAAAAATAGTACACCTAAGAGTCTTCCTGCCTTTTGTTTTCCTAGAAAGAAAAACAAACCTGTGATCAATGTGACAATGGCAAGGATAAAGGATATCAATAATGGAAAACGAATGGATTCATCGCTAGTAATAAATTTCATATAATCATCATACCCATTAAATATAATGAGTATGATGATTAAAATCTGTAAAATTTTCCAGTCGTTTTTCATAGATTCATCCCTTCTAATTAGAAGTAACTACTTTAGTGTGATTTCATTAGTCTCAAAAGTGTAAACAGGTAATCCTGCTACTGTTGCCTTTTTACCCGCAGAGGAGTAAAATTTAAACACATTTGAGCTGGTAGAACTTGTTTTGATATTGTAATCTTGGATAGATTGAGTTACGTCAGATGGTGTTGTATAAAGAAAACCAGAGCTAGCCCATGCCCTACATCTCATCAACCACCAATCGTTGGATGAAGGCCTTACCCGCTCCAAGATCGACATACGCAAGGCTAAACACATCGCTCGTTTGGATTGCATCATGACCAAAGTAATTCCGCACACCAAACCATTCCCGTAAAACAAATGGTTTGCCAATGGCACTGATAAACTCTGAAACAAAAGCACTCCATTGCAGATCTGTTTCGCTTTTTGTTGTCATCTGCTGTTCCGCTTTATAGAAAGAGACGATCGAGCAATCCGGAACTTCCGCAAGCCATGAGGAATCAATGAAGAAAAATGGTTTGAATCCTGCTGCACGATATGTCTTTGAGAGTTTTTGAATGTAGTTGTGATATGACTCGTCCTGCCGCGATCCCGTGACGTAGTCAATCGACCAATTCGTTCCGTCTGGGAACGTTAAAATAAAATCTGGAACCATCTTAAGCAACGTCCGGATTAGGTACCCATCTTGTACGACAACCGAGTAGGGTTTTAATTGCCCCTCTAAATACGTACGTAGGATAGCGCGACCGGCGCGATGTTTGGTCGGTTCTTCGACGGCCTGAACGCGATTCGTGTAACGCTCAAAATTTTGAGCACTTGGACAAGAGTCTCCTTGATGTCTAAAGTGAGGCGAATCTATACGAAGAACCATACTCACCGGTTGATTACAGCAAATACATGAAAAGGCCTTCTTTTTTGAGTGGATACGGTACTTCTCCTCTAATAGGGAGACAATATTCTCTTGGGGCACTCCATTTTCACTGTGTTCAAACCATTCTTTTGCGATCAGTATGTCCTGATCAAATAGCTTAGCGATTTCCATGTGTACTCTCCCGATAATTACTCTTTGTTTTAATCTTCAACTCCTCCTCCTATAAGAGAGAAGTCATATTTATACATTAACAACACTCCACGTTGAGTGTCATGTCTATGGGATCATTTTTTCACAAAGGAGTATATTGAATGATTCTCCTAATAAGAGTGATAAGGGTCTCATTCTGATAGCAAATTATATGTTGATCAATTTTTGGTTTTCAAGTAAAACCTGTTGTACTTATTGATTAATTCATCTAATCTCATAGATTGTTTAATCACATTTGGGTGTAGAAATCCACCATGCTTCTTTTCCATCTGATAAAGTTTTGATCTAGCAACATCTATTCTCTCTAGGATAACTTCCGGTTTCTTCATTAACACTACCTCCCTATGTAATATTTTAGAGGTGAATGCCAAAATATAGATTTTTATGCAGAATGCATAACCGAAGAGCTCCCCATAGGGTATGGGTCTCAACAATTTATATATAAACTGCTCACAAAAAAGGCGCTCTCGGATCACTCCGGGAACGCCTTACTCTTGTTATTTACGGGTTCCAGTTACCAGCCTCCTGAACCATGAGTAAGAAATTGCACTACAACTACATTTTCTGCCGAAACTGCGCCAGAAGCGACCACAGGAAGGACTACTATTAATAAACTAAACGTTGCCAATAACAAAACCATTTTTCTTCTCATAGTGTTTCCGCACCTCACTTATCAAATTTTGATATTCCTTTTGCGCTTCAAGGGATATAGCATGTCTGAATTGTTCAAACAAACCGACACACCTAATAACACATGACTCGCTATAAATTTTAACAGAGGATAACAAACTTTCTAATATACAACTTGTACCCATATCATATTTTTTCCTGCTGAAATAATAGGAAGCCACCTCGGCCATAAAGTGAGCGTAACGATCCGCTATGACTTGCCGGTTGTAGGTCCCTACTTCCCCCTCTAGATCTCTATACGAAGAAATACCTTTTTCAAAACGCAACAGTACATCATCGACATTAAACTGATAGCGATTGGCAGCTTGAATGATCTTAAATAACGCTGGAAGGATTTCCTCTTCCTGTTGTTCAATATACGTCACATATTCCGGAAGCACTTCGATATCCCCCATTAGGAGCCTGTAGAGATAGGTATTTGCCTTCGCCCAACCTTTACATTGTTTCATTAGCTTTTGTGCTTCCTGTGTATCTTCTTTTACCCAACTCATTTCCGAGTAGAGAGAAACGTAATGTAACGCTTGGACATAATCTCCTCGCTCATCACAAACGGATGAACATAGTACATGTGAATATAGTATATATGAAAACAATGGCATGGCCGGTTCCTTTTGAAATTTGTCTTTCTTCACCTGCCCATATCTGTTTGTATATTGAATAGTAGCTTTACGTCCCATTCCCTTGGCGTATCTATCTACCTTTTCCCATCGGCGCAAAGAAATATATATATTTGCTAAAGCCTTCAGCGCATCGAGCTGGTCTACTTCATCGAGCCGATCAACATAACCTTCAAATTGCACAGAAGCTCGTAAATTCGCATCCTGATCATCACCCAATGCAAGAGTAAACAAGCGATACTGACAAAGAGCCAATCGCTCCGAATGCTGGTACTTTTCACTTTCAGCCACACTCTCATACAGTAGCACAGCGGCTGCGTTCTTCCCTTGCTTAAAGAATGCTTCTGCTGTATCAAATAATACGGTAGAATAAGATAAATTCTCCATCATCATCCCTGCAACCCGCCGAATACATTCCAGCTTGTTCAGCTCTGTACAACGATATAAAAATGGACGAATACGCCGCCAATTAGGGTTAGAGTGTATGAAGCACTCATCTACATATAAATCATAGAAGTTACCTTGAGGGAGCCCCATGCCATCAGTGATACGGTCTAGTTGCTGCATCGCAATAGGACGATTCCCATTGATAATATTACTGATCGTTCCCGAATTAACTCCGGCCATTACTGCAAACTGGTTAATCGTTGTACCTTTCCTCTTTAGATAGTCCTCCAGCTCTGCACGAATGGTCGTCTGCTTCATTGTCAAAGCCACCCTTCCATCGCTCCATTAAATAGAAATATTGTATTTTTAATAACATTATAGTTAATTATACCATCGGTCAATAACAAATATAACATATAATCCCTTTTTATTGAAATAAGTACTTTTATGAAATGTGGATATACTACAATATTTTTTAAACAAGAAAACGCAAAAAAAAGCTGTTGCATCGGTTATGGATTGACATACCCTGATGCAACAGCCGCAACAGCCTTCTCTATACAGTTATTTCTTAACTTTCAGTGCAACCAAGCTTAGGTTGTGAAGTTTAACGGATGGAAATCCTGCTTGGAAACTCGGGGGTTTTTCCAATGTCTATTCTAACGGGGGGAACTTCACACATTCCAAGGAGTGTTTCTTTTAAAAAAAGGTCCCCCTTAAGAAAACCATGGCGCATGTTATGAATTACCTTGAACGACCCAGCCTTTTACGAGGTAATGACGACCATCATTAAAGGTCCAAATCCACTCTCTTCTCTCTAGAATAGTAACACCATCCAGCATATCTTCAGTAACCCTCCCTGGTACCGTATCTTTTTTCAGTTCAATATTGTTTTGAATTTCAATCTGTAGCATATCCCTTGGATCTTTAACATATTGGTAAATACCAGTTTTATGAGCTAGTGGATGTATATAGGGGTCAGCCCATTCATACTGTTCTGATGTAATGACTGCTCGGCCATTAGTACTTAACATCTTTTTAATTTGTTGCACGTGTTGTTTGGAGACATCATGAATGAATTGAAGCATATTATCTTGATAAATGTGACTTCCCCTCACTTGGGAGACGATATATGAAGCCAATGAACATAGTTGTGTAGAGACATTCGCAGATACAATAAGATCAAACTTTTGATTGAGGATAGGTCGGCAATAAGAAGAGACCCTCTTATTCCATTTATTTATTATTTTTGATATTTTCGGTGTTTGATTTTTGTCGTCCTTATCGAGCGTTATTTTTACTATCTTATCTGTATCTTCGTTATATAAACCAACAAGATCTCTTTTGTACAGTCGAATGTTCCCATGTTTTGAATTCCCGAATGACGCTTTATTGCGCTTTCGAGACATTGTTTATCAATGTCAACTAACCAAAGCTCTTTATGGTTGTGGGCCAATAGTGGGAGGTCAAAATCATAACAGTTCCCTGCACCCAATATAAGAACTGGAGTATTAACTTCATTTGGTTCTAATGCTGTGCGTCGTTGGAAAAACTCCAAATAAAACAGCCTTTTTAACCTCTACTATTAGTTTTTCAGTTGTTACTGTAATACGTATATTTGGTGCACCTACTTGTTTGTAAAACAATTCAATAATTTCATAAATCATTGAATATACGCGAGATTAAAATCCTGTCTATCTATGCTTTGTTAGGACCATATTTTATGTACTTATTTCTCATTCAGAATAGCCCCTCTATCAACATCTCTAAGCATATATCTATGAAAAAAATACACCTTGCAAATTAGGTAGGATGGTTACAATCTTACTCCCATCACCCTCTTGTTCGCATAGGTGCATTTTTGTTTTGTAGCATATACATAATCAGTAAAAAACTAATGCTCTTACAGTACTTTGCTTAGGAAATCCTGAGTTCGTACATGCTTTGGATTCCCGAAAAGTTCGGCTGGAACACCCTGCTCTATAATTGTGCCGCCATCCATGAATATAATCCGATCCCCTACCTCACGTGCAAAACCCATCTCGTGAGTAACGATCACCATCGTCATCCCATCGTCAGCTAGCTTCTTCATCACCTCTAACACTTCCCCGACCATTTCCGGATCCAGTGCAGAGGTCGGTTCATCAAATAGCATCACATGTGGCTTCATCGCCAACGCACGTGCAATCGCCACCCGTTGTTTCTGTCCGCCAGATAATTGATTTGGATAAACATCCTTCTTATCTGCTAATCCGACCGTACGTAATAAGTCTTGAACGACCTTATCCGCTTCAGATGCAGACTGTTTCTTCACCGTTTGTGGTGCAAGTGCGATATTCTGACCTACGGTCTTATGAGGAAAGAGGTTAAATTGCTGGAACACCATCCCCATTTTCTCACGTGTTGCATTAATGTTGTGCTTAGGAGCTGTTATGGACGCCCCTTCAAACAATATTTCACCTGACGTTGGCTGTTCAAGCAGATTCAGACATCTCAGAAAGGTACTCTTACCTGAACCTGAAGGTCCAATCACGACTACAACCTCACCTTTGCTAATCTCGATATCAATGCCTTTAAGAATTTCTAATTTACCGAACGATTTATGAAGATCCTTAACGTTTATCACTAGCACTCAACTTCCTTTCTACAATACCTAGCAGCTTAGACAGGGTAAACGTCATGACGAAATAAATAGCTGCGGCAATAATAAATGGACTAAGACCTTGATACGTAATATTCTTGATAACTTGTGCCTGATACATAATTTCTGCCATACCTATAACGGAGACAATGGACGATTCTTTAATGATAGTAATAAATTCATTTCCGATCGCGGGCAGAATGGATTTAAAAGCTTGCGGTAAAATGATATGACGCATAGCAGCGCCTTGATTCATCCCAAGCGAGCGAGCCGCTTCCATTTGGCCACGGTCCACCCCTTGAATACCTGCTCTGAAAATTTCAGCGAGATAAGCTGAACTGTTAATGGATAATGTAATAACACCTGATTGCAGTGGTGATAAATTAATGCCAAGTGTCAATGCCAGACCATAGTGAATGATCATGAGTTGCACGAGCATCGGTGTACCTCTCAGAATCTCAACATAAGTCGTTCCTAGCCATTTCACGATACGTAAGTCATTCATACGCATCAGAGCGATGAATAATCCAATAATGAACCCGAACAGAACACCTAGGGCAGATAGTAATAACGTATATCCTATACCCATAGCATAATAACTACGATATTTCCAAAAGGTTGAGAATATATTGCCTCCTGATTGCCCTTCTATATCAGCGGCTAGAAGACTTGCCTCTTTAACCATCCGGTCAATCTCACCATCTTGAGTTAATCTGGCAAGCGTATCATTAACGGTATTCAGAAGTGCTTCATTTCCTTTGCGAATACCAATGGCTGCCTGTGCTTCAGAATCCTCGGGAACGGCTCCAGCAAGTACCGTGTCGGAATCCAGATAACCTATGGCTACTGTGTCCTCCAAAATAACCGCATTCACACGATTCGTTTGCAATTGCATCATCAGATCTGGAATTCTGTCCAATGAGGTTAGCTGTGCCCCTACAATAGATAAACCAATCTCTTCTTGGATCGATCCTTTTTGTGCACCAATCTTCTCGTTTTCAAGCTCTTTCATCGTAGGATACTTATCCTGATCCTTAGCTCTAACCACGATTACTTGATGAGACTGATAATAGTTATTGGAGAAATCTATACTTTTACGACGCTCATCTGTAGGTGTTAATCCCGAAATAACGAGATCCACACGCCCACTTTGGAGCGCCGATAACAGACTATCAAACCCCATATCCTCAATGACTAACTCGGCACCCATGTCCGTTGCAATCTCTTTGGCAATAGCAATATCAAAACCTACAATTTGGTCTTTGCCATTTATTGTTTTGTGAAATTCATAAGGCGCAAATTCGGCGCTTGTTCCAAGAATGAGCTTTTTATTCGTAACCGGTTCTCCGGCTGTGGCGCTTACGATGTTCGTCGTAGGAACACCAGCAGTAAGGAATATGACGATCGTAACCAGAAATACGATAAGACGAACCATTTTCTTCAACCTTTGTTCTCCCCTTGCCTGTGTATATATATTTGATGATAAATTTAACAACTGGACTATTATAAGTGTTAATGTATTATTATGCAATGTATTACCTTACCATTACGCCCTAACGATGAGAAAAAACTGCATAAACGGCTTCACGTGATATAATGAACCCTATATTATCATTTATATTACATACAGAGGAGTGCACTAACCTTGAAAGACAAATCCCAAATCGAACAAACAATTGACCAATATGCTTCCCGTTTCAAGGATATTTCATTATATATTGGAGCAAACCCTGAACTTGGAAACGAGGAGTTTCTTGCGTCGGCTAAACTCAAGGAAGAACTTGCTTACCATGGTTTTAGTGTTGAAGCTCCTATCCTAGGACTTGAAACAGCTTTTATTGGTACCTATGTTGCTACCAAACCTGGCCCCACTATAGCTTTATTATGTGAATACGATGCACTTGCTGATCTTGGACATGCTTGTGGTCATCACCTGATCTGTATGATGAGCCTCGGAGCCGCCATCGGCCTGAAATCTGTCATCGACGACATTGGCGGAACCATTAAGGTATTCGGCACTCCAGCAGAAGAGACATCCGGTGCTAAAGTACCTATGACGGCTGCGGGTCTTTTTGACTCATGTGATATCGCTTTGATGACCCATCCCTTCTATGCCTATGAGAAATCTGGAAAGTCGCTAGCCATAGATGCTATACAATTCGAATTTTTCGGTAAGGCCTCTCATGCGGCTGCAAGTCCTCACGAAGGTGTAAATGCACTTGATGCTGTCATTCAGACCTTTAATGGTATTAACGCTTATCGTCAGCAAGTAAGAAGCAGTGTTCGTATTCATGGAATCATCAATAACGGAGGGCAAGCGGCTAACATCATTCCTGATTATGCCTCCGCTCAATTCTATGTACGTGCTTCTTCCCGTAAAGAAGTAGATATTCTTACGAATCGAGTTAAACAGATCGCCCAAGGAGCTGCACTACAAACAGGTTGTCGTATAGAAATATCCAACTATGAAACCTCCTATGATGAAATGAATACAAACGAGAAGCTTTCGGATGTATTTACGTCTAACCTAATCGATCTAGGTATTCATCCGGATGAAATACAGATTGGGAATGACCATGGATCGATGGATATTGGAAATATATCCTTATGTTGCCCTGCTATTCATCCTTACATTAAAGTTATCGATCAGAAACATGCGCTTCACACGAATGAATTCCGTGATCTAGCCATGCAAGATCTCGCCCTAGATGGCATGCTTCTAGCTGCTAAAGCACTAGCTGGAACTGCCTACGATGTCATTACTGATCCAGAATTATTGGAACAAATTCGCTCTGAATTTCATGGACGCGAACAAGAATAAATAACTACATCTTATATATAAGTGGGCATTCTCTAATGCCTGTTTTTTAAGAAGCATATGTATTCACTATACTTTGCTTATCTTTCTACGAGAAACGGCTTCACCGTCCCTTTAAGGGCGGCGAAGCCGTTTCTTCTTGTTTGCACATAGATGTTTTTTTTCCATAATATATATTACACATCTGTACGTTATCTAATCTTGATTAATATTAAGAAACCTTACAATTTGGTTCATCAGTACATGAAATAGGTTAAATAGGTCTAAAACCGATGTGAAATATGGGGGTGTTGTTCATGCTGTTAGAAGCCTTGTATCACGTCCCTCGGGGTAAATGGGCATATGCTTATAATTGTTCCACGATCCATCTGCGTGTACGTTCCAAAAGAGATGATGTCGACTCTGTCGTTGCCATGACTGGTGATAAATACGATTGGGCTTCTACTTATTTCGAAATTACGATGGAAAAAGCCGCTTCTGACGAAATGTTTGATTATTGGGAGGCATCCGTTCGACCTAAATATAAAAGATTAAGTTATGTATATAGAGTAAGTGCTGGAAGTGAAACGATCTACATGTTAGATAATGGTATCTATTATGAATGTCCTCAGCCCACTGGATCTTACTATGAGTTTCCTTACATACACGAGATTGATGTCTTTAAAGTTCCTGACTGGGCAAAAGAAGCCGTTTTCTACCAAATCATGCCTGAACGATTCGCCAATGGCGACCCAAGTAACGATCCTCCGAATACGGAACCCTGGGGTGGCAGACCTAAGTTAAATAATTTCTTTGGGGGAGATCTTCAAGGGGTATTAGATCATCTTGATGATCTGGTTAAGCTAGGAATTAACGCGATCTATTTCACTCCACTCTTCCTCTCTCCTTCCAATCATAAATATGACATTGTGGATTATAAACAAGTAGATCCGCAGTTCGGTGATAATGCTCTCCTAAAAAAAGTAGTGAAGAACTGTCATTCACGAGGCATTCGAGTCATGCTTGATGCTGTATTCAATCATTGTAGTGAGCAATTCCCACCCTTCCAGGATGTAGTGCTACATGGTGAGCAGTCTAAATATGTGGATTGGTTCCATGTAAACCAATTTCCTGCCCGAGTAAACAATGGCATAGCTAGCTACGATACGTTCGGATTCTATGGGAATATGCCTAAATTTAACACAGCCAACCCTGAAGTGAAGCAATACTTACTTGATGTCGCTGAATATTGGATTAAAGAAATCAAGCTAGATGGATGGCGACTTGATGTAGCTAACGAAGTGGATAATCATTTCTGGCGAGACTTTCGTAAGGTAGTGAAAAACGCTAATCCCGAAGCCTATATCGTTGGAGAAGTCTGGAGTGACTCACTGACTTGGTTAGTTGGAGATATGTTCGACTCCGTTATGAATTACCCCTTCGCAGATAAGGTACTTCAATTCTTCAATGGCGGTATGGACGGTATTACTTTTGCCAATCGTGTGGGTTCCATCCTCATGCGTTATCCTCAACAGACCAATGAGGTTGTATTCAACATGTTATGTAGTCATGATACAGACAGACTGTTAAATCGAGTTGGTAATGACAAGCGCAAACTAAAATTATCTGTTGTTTTCTTATTTACATTCATGGGAACCCCTTGTATTTTCTATGGTGATGAGATTGGATTAACTGGGGGCGACGATCCAGACTGTCGTCAATGCATGCAGTGGGATCATGATAAACAAGATCGCGAATTATATGATTTCTACAAGCTTATGATTGCACTACGTAAGCAGAATGGCGCATTACGTGAAGGTCACTTCAGGTTCTTAAAAGCAGACTCCAATGATGGTCGAATTGTATATGAACGAGCTGATGAGAAAATCCACTTTACGATATGGATGAATAACACAGAAGAATCACAGACTTTATCTCACCCCATGGTTACACGTGATTGGAAGGACGCTCTGACTGGAGATCATGTGGAGCCTAAAGATGGCATCATGAATATTCATCTTGATCCCTATGGTTACCGGATCTTGTATCGCAATCTAATTTCATAATGCTTACATTTACCTGATAGGGACCTCCTTCCATCGGGTTTTTGTATAATGTCAACCGCTATACGAAAGCAAAAAGAGCCATTTAAGGCTCTTTTTTAAATTCAATTTATTTCATATAATAATATTTATTCATAAATATCTAATTTTATTCTTTATTTACATCACTTAAATAAGGGTTTCAGAACGTCGTTATTTTATGATATATGTCCGTATATTCCCTAGCTGAAATATCCCAGCTATACTCCCCGTTGAAGGCATTCTTCGTAATTTGACGCCAATGTTCTGGCTGATAATAGAACGATACGGCCCTTCTAATAGTATGTATCATATCATGAGCATTATAGGCTTCGAACGAGAAGCCATTGCCTTTGCTTGTAAACTCATTATAAGCATGCACAGTGTCGTTCAAACCACCTGTTTCGCGTACAATTGGGATACTACCATAGCGCAGTGCCAATAGCTGACTAATTCCACAAGGTTCAAATTTTGAAGGCATAAGGAACAAATCACTGGCTGCATATATTTTGCGTGACAGAGCTTCACTAAATTGAATTTGGGCTGACACTTGATCTGGATAACGATAAGCAGCTTCACGGAACCAATCTTCATATGCATAATCCCCAGTACCCAATATAATCACCTGTATGTCCTCATTCTGGATTAGTTCATCAAGAACTCTGATCACTAGATCTAATCCCTTCATCTCGACGAGACGCGTAACCATTGCAATCATGGGAATATCCGGCTTGACAGGAAGGTTTAATTCACGTTGAAGCTCCACCTTATTTTTTTTCTTTTTAGCCAAATTAGATCTATATTTCACATAAATGTGAGGATCTTGATTTGGATTATAGCTCTTAGTATCAATACCATTTACAATCCCGCTTAACTTGTCTCCAAGTGATGACAGTAATCCATCCAGACCATTCCCATAATACGACGTTTGAATTTCCTTTGCATACGTGGGACTCACGGTAGTTACATGGTCTGAGTAGGAAATCCCTGCTTTCATGAAGTTCATATTGCCATAATATTCTACTCCCATGTAATAATCATTATTCAAACCGAATAAGTCCCACATTACCTCATAAGGAAAGACACCTTGATACAATAAGTTATGGATCGTTAATACGGTTCTCATATCGTGATAAAAAGCATCATGCCGGTATTGAGCCTCAAGAAGCAGCGGAATCATAGCTGTATGCCAATCGTGGCAATGAACCACATCTGCTTTGAAGTCAATAACGCGTAAAACCTCTATAACAGCACGGTTAAAGAAGGCAAACCTTTCTCCGTCGTCCATAAATCCGTATACTGCATCACGCCCAAAGTAATATTCATTATCGATAAAGTAGATGGGAATGTCCTCATGAGTTAAAATCTTAATCCCACAATATTGACTTCTCCAACCCACCTGCACATTCACTTCACCCACATAACTCATAGCATCACTATATTCACTTGGAATCCCACGATACTTAGGCAGAATTACACATATATCCTCACCGCTCTGCTTAAGAGCTTTGGGAAGCGCTCCTATAACGTCAGCCAATCCACCTGTTTTGATAAAAGGGGTAGACTCCGCTGCTGCGAACAATACTTTCATTGTGCATTCCTCCTATTGTTTGTTTCGACGGGGCTCTCTTTTGTAAATTAACATACACAGTGGAGGCAAACTTAGCTCTAAACTCTGCTTCTGATTATGCCAAGGAATCTTCTCACTTGTGATTAGAGACTCATGGATGGAGACTTCTCCTCCGAATGAATCTTCATCTGTATGAAAAACGCATTTATAATGGCCAGCTCGGTGAATTCCAATCCGATAATTCTCTCTCCGAATAGATTGGAAATTAATAATGATTATCAAATCATCTACAGGTTTCTTACCCTTCCGGATATACGAAATGACACTTTGTGTTTGATCATCTGCACTAATCCATTGATATCCTTCAACCTGATGATCCAGTTCCCATAGTGCTTTTTCCTGTAAGTAGAAATGATTGAGCACCTGCGTATAACGCTTCATTTGCCGATGACTATCATAATCCATTAACAACCAGTCTAATTGATCTTGATCTTTCCACTCAATGAACTGACCAAATTCTCCGCCCATGAATAACAATTTCTTCCCAGGATGAGTCATCTGATACCCAAGCAAAATACGCAATCCTGCAAATTTCTCTTCATAACTACCGGGCATCTTATTAAGCAGTGACCTTTTACCATGCACAACCTCATCATGCGAAAGGGGCAATGTTGCATGATCAGAATAGGCATAACAAATAGGAAAAGTAAGTAAGTTATGTTTCGAAGGTCTGTTGTCAAAGTGACTTTCTATGTAATCCAATGTGTCGTTCATCCAGCCCATACTCCATTTGTAATTAAACCCGAGTCCATGGTCTTCAACCGGCGCTGTAACCCCGGGCCAAGCGCTAGATTCCTCGGCCATCATTAAAGCGTAAGGATAGTAATGAAACACCGTTGTATTCAGCTGTTGTAAGAACCCAATGGCTTCAATATTCTCAAGTCCACCCTGTTCATTTCGTTGATATTGATCCTCTCTCTTCTCAAAATCTAGGCGAATCATACTAGTGACTGCGTCAACGCGCAAACCATCAATATGATACATATCCATCCAAAAGAGTGCATTAGATATTAAGAAGGAGGATATCTCTTTTTTACTATAGTCAAAAGATAACGTTCCCCATCCTGGCTTCTCTGCCTTATAAGAATCACCATATTCAAAAAGGGGTGTACCATCAAACAATCTCAGTCCATGTGCGTCCTTAGCGAAGTGAGCAGGTACCCAATCCAGAATAACACCAATGCCTGCTTGATGGCACATATCAACCAAGAACATGAACTCATGTGGTGCTCCAAATCGACTGGTTACCGCGTAGAATCCCGTTACTTGATATCCCCAAGACAAATCATATGGGTGTTCACTAAGTGGCATAAATTCAATATGCGTGTAGCCCATTTCTTTAACGTACGGGATAAGCAACTCCACCATCTCTTGATAAGAGTACAATGAACCATCCGATCTCTGTCTCCAAGTCCCAAAGTGAACTTCGTAAATGTTGAGAGGTTTTTGTAAATAATTCTTTTTTTTACGACGCCATGTTGCATCTTCCCATTTATACCCTTCTAAAGAGGCTACTCTTGATGCTGTATCTGGTCTAACCTCTGCTTGGAAAGCATAAGGATCTGCCTTTAGGAAGTGTTCTCCATCTGGACCGGTAATATCATATTTGTATAATGTTCCAAGGCTAATACCTGCAAAAAAGCGAGTCCAAAATCCGGATTCGGGTATCTTAATTAAAGGATCATTTGCACCAACCCAGTTATTATGATCTGTGGCTAAACCTACATGACGCGCGTTAGGAGCCCAGACCGTAAACCGGACACCATCTAGTCCATCTTCATGTGATAGATGAGCACCTAAGAAGCGATAACTATGGTGAGATGTACCTTCATGAAATAAATAAATATCTTCTTGAGTAATTATTTCTTCAGTATTGTAATGATCATTCAAAATTATCACCCGCTTTATATAAATATAATACCTGTATGATATTAACCTATTCTAGCCAATTTGAAAATAAAATGACATTTATAAAATAAATTTGTAATGTTTCAATAATTTTTCAATATAATCTTTTCAAGTGAGTAAAATCCGTTTATATAAATACTAAGCTATTCAACACTAAACAAATTCAAACCTATTCAAAATATCGGAGGGAATTCAAAAATGAATAAAAAGAATTGTATCGCTATGCTGCTAGCTGGAGGCGAAGGCCGAAGATTAGCACCCTTAACTTCTGTGATGGCCAAACCTGCTGTGCCGTTTGGTGGTCATTACCGCATCATTGATTTTCCTCTGAGCAACTGTGTTAACTCAGGAATTGAAACCATTGGCGTTCTCACCCAGTATGAGGCAGAATCTCTTCATGAGCATATTGGCAAAGGTGAGCCTTGGGGTTTACATAATCATTCAGACAGCAATCAAGGCGTATCACTTCTTCCATCTACTTTAACAGGTAGTGATTATTTAGGTACCGCTGACGCCATTTATAAGAATATTGACTATATAGATCAACAGAATCCAGAGCAGGTACTCATTCTATCCGGTGATCACATTTACCATATGGATTACAGTGAAATGCTTGAATACCATTGTAATAAAAATGCAACAGCAACGCTTTCAGTCATGGAGGTTCCTTGGGAAGAAGCGAGTCGATTTGGTCTGCTAAACGTTGATTCTGAATCACAAATTTCTGATTTCATTGAGAAACCGGCTGTGCCAGAAAGCAATTTAGCTTCTATGGGTATTTATATTTTCAAATGGGCATATTTAAAAGAGGTATTACTCAAAGATGCTGCCAATGCTCATTCTAGTCACGACTTTGGGAAGGATATCATTCCATATATGCTTACGGGATCAGACCCTCTCTTTGCTTATCGTTTTAACGGATACTGGAAAGATGTAGGCACGGTGAATAGTCTCTGGGAAGCACATATGGACTTATTGGATGAAACTGGAGGTTTTGATCTAGAAAAGAAGGAGTGGCCTATGTACAGCCGCTCTTGGATAACACGATTTAATGCTACCAAACTTAAGAACGGCGCAGTATTGAACTGCTTAATATCTGATTCCTGTTCTCATGATGGTACTGCTGAGAAATCAATTGTTTTTTGTGGCGCTGAAATCGGAAAAAATTCAAGTATTAAAGATAGTGTAATTATGCCGAATGTTAAAATCGGTCGTAATGTTGTCATTGAAAGAGCCATCATTGGTGAAGGAGCAGTCATTAAAGACGGAACCATCATAAAGGGCTCCTCAAGTGAAGTTATAGTTATTGCGCCCCATGAAACCGTATTCCCTAAACCAATGATACGAACTCAGCCATCTCGATTACTTCAAGAAGTTTATGAGAAGTCAACGCGTTTACGTGCTGAAGGTTTGTCTTCATAAATATAGCGCATATTGCCAAAAAGATCCAATTCCACAAATGGAATTGGATCTTTTTTTATAACCATCCAGACTTCTGATTACGATATATCGTTATGATCAGTCATGGAAAGCTGTTCTTCTGCTAACAAAAGAACGATTGTTACGGTCGTTCCTTTATTCAGTTCACTGCGTATTTCCATCGTTCCTTGATGCTGTTCTACTAACTGCTGCGTAATCGCAAGCCCAAGTCCCGTTCCACCGTTAAGTGGATTAACTTGGAAGAATCTGTCTCTGACCTTGTTAACATCTTCTTCACTAATGCCTATTCCTGAATCTTGAACTTCAATCTCCACTAATTCAGGAAAACTTGTCACATGAAGATAAATATTACTTTGCTCAGGTGAGAATTTAATCGCATTATCGACAAGATTCAGAAAAACTTGCTTCAAACGATTCGCATCCCCCATAACCGTAGGATTGTCATCAGATTCAAGAATGAGCTTAATATTCTTCTTCTCTGCCTTGGTCCACAAATTCAGCATGATTTCTTGCAGAAGCTCTTTAATAAGTACTTTTCCCATCACAAGCTTCATTTCATTCTGCTGGAGCTTAGAGAAATCTAGAATCTCCTCTACCAGCCCAATCAGGCGTTCTGTCTCCTTAGAAATGATCCCCATACCAATCCTAGTCTCATCTGGATCAAAACCTCCGGAATCCAGTGTCTCACTCCATCCCTTAATGCTCGTTAAGGGTGTCCTTAGCTCATGAGATATGGACGAAATGAAATCCTCTTTGATCTGATTACTTCGGATGATCTCTTCGGCCATATGATTCAAGGTCGATGCTAGTTCACCCAATTCGTATCTGTAATTCCCTTTAACCCTCACCTTATATTTACCCTTGGCCATTTGAGCCGAGACTGCAGTGATATTATTGAGTGGTTTTACGATAGAATTAGCAAGCCCTAAACTAAACGCTAAGACTACAGCCATTACGGATACACCAATACCAACAGAAATTAACGTTACATTAAATAATTTCTCGTTCACTCGTTCTAATGACGTTACATATCTCAAAATATACGAACCTGAATCTTGACCTGCAATTTGCGTCATTTTAGAGACCGCAATAATATCTTCATCTGTAGTCAGTTGACGACCTACCCATTTGCCTATATTACCTGATATAGCCTGAGGAATATCACTTGTCTGAATCGTCATATCCGGTTGGTATCCCGTGGAGTTAATAAGAATATTTCCATTGGTATCCAAAATTTGCAGTTCTGTATTCGTCAATTCATAATTACGCAGCATGTCTGGCAGCAAGTTAGGATTGTCTTCTGAAGCCAAGGAACGGGTTGCTTGATAGAATTCATCAGCAGCCCCAATATGAGACTTAATATGGCTATATATACTATCATAATAATAGGTCCGTATCGCAAGTAAGAAGATGACCTCCACTATTAAAAGTGCAGTAAACACTACAATGAAATAGTGCAGAACAATCTGTCTGCGTATACCCTTTTTGATCATTGGACAAGACCTCTCCATTTATATCCATGACCCCATACCGTTTGTAGAAATTCAGGCTCTGACGGGTTATTCTCAATCTTCTGACGCAAGCGGCGGATATTCACATCAACAATTTTGGGATCTCCCATATACTCTTTGCCCCAGACATGATCCAATAACACATCGCGACTGAGTGGTGTGCTTTCCTTTTCCAGAAAGAATTGAATCAGAGAAAACTCCGTTGGCGTAAGCTCAATTGCTGTACCATTCTTCTTAAATTGTTTCGATATTAGATCTAAAGCGAATGGTCCAGAATGGAAACTCACCTTAGCTGAGTTCTCACGATGCACATTGACACGACGCAGTAATGATTGAATTCGGGCAATAAGTTCCGTTGGACTAAATGGTTTACTAACATGGTCGTCAGCCCCTACTGACAATGCATACACTTTATCTTGCTCTTGTACTTTCGCGGTTAAGAAAATAATGCCGATCCGCTCGTTGTTTTCTCGAATTCTTCGACATACTTCGAATCCATCAATGCCGGGTACCATAACATCTAACAATGCAATATCAATATCAGGCACACTTTTCAACTTCTCGAGCGCTTCGTATCCATCAGCAGCTTCAATAACTTCGAATCCATTACGTTTCAAGTTGATGACAATAAAACTGCGGATGGACTCTTCGTCTTCCATAATCAATACTTTACTCACCTTTTATTCCCTTCCTTTCTATCAGAGGAACCTCGGTACTGTCCCTTTCCTTGCTTTTATTTAATTTAAGATGATCATCATAACTTTTATAGCCCATGACTCTGCTCTTATCTTTCATCAACAATTCCCAATCTCCATGATCTTTCTCCCATTGACGCACGGTAAAGAATTTGATCTCCGCAACGGTCTTACCCGTATCCAACATAATAAACCTCAAATACTCATCTTTAATAGATTTCGTATCTACTGTAATGTTGCCATGCCACTCTGGAGGGAAGAAATTCAAATGAAAATGATTTTTCAAATCTTGATATTGCTGTCGGACGAAGATCAAATCTTCCTCCCCGTCCCATTGATAATAAGAGAAGAACCACGGGATTTCGTCAAAGTTAAAGAGCTCCCAACCCTTAGGAATCTCTAGCATACCAATCTCATAAATACCATCATTATTCACATCTTCACTTGTAACCCGTAATTCTTTGTAGGTGCGATCTTGATCCATAACCAATTTCAGCTTGTTATTCTCCATCACTACGATCTCAGAATATGAAGAATTCACCCCAATGGAGGAATCCAAAATGATCCCCTTCTTATCTTTGGCCACTTTTCCAGATACAACATTATAATAACTTTCTACATTCGGATTCAGTTCAATTCTATCCAAAGCTATAAAACTTTCGTTGTACTGATAAGTTGTCATAACTGCGAGCTCACTCGGCGTCAAAGCAACAATAGTAAGGTCATTCATAGTGTCACTATTTAAATCATCAACTACAAACTCAGTGTATGGTAACTCGAGTTCCTTTTCAACACTATCTCCTTGATACGAGTATACAATAAGCGCTTTATCCAGATCCTCGCCTCGAGAGTAACCCGCTATAATGTCAATATTGCCGTCATTCGTTATATCTACAAACTTCAAAGATTCCAGCACCTTACCCACACCATCAAAGGTCACCTTCTTAATCCACGTTCCATCTTTCAGCTTTTCAAATATCATGCCGTGCAATAATACATCTTGATCCGGTGTTTCATAGAAAACAACCGTCTCTTCTACGCCATCATTATTAAGATCTACGAAACGGATAAGACTGGTATCATCTGTTTCGCGAGCGCGAATTTTTTTATTACCTTCCGGTAATTGAGTTTCGATAAATTGTCGAAGCGATTCTTTATCTGCTGATATTTGCGGTGTTTTCATATCTAGAATCGGATCACTGATGATCGTGCAGCCTCCGAGTATCAATACTACTAAGTAGGCGGCACATATCCTTATTACCTTAAATTTGTTCACCCACTATCACTCTTTTCTATAAATAGCTCTTGCATATTAGAGCATATTCTTCTCTCGCACGGTAAGACGTCTACCCTGCACATCAAATACCACTTTTCCGCCAGAAAGCCCTATCATTCGGCTCGCATATCGCTCTGCTAATTCTAGAGGAAGTACGGCAATAATCGTCACTTTATCTTCCTCACATAACTTCTGTAAATGACTCAGCACACTTTCCGCAGATTTAGGATCAAGTCCAATCACAGGTTCATCTGCTAATATGACCTTTGCTCCATGAACCAAAGCACGTGCGATGGCGATTCTCTGCCGCTCACCACCACTTAACTGGTCACTCTTAGAATGGGCTTTCTCCAGTAAGCCTACGCTCTCAATAACGTCCATTGCCCCCATATAATCATCAGAGCGAACCATGCCTGTCAACATCCTCCACCATGGAGTCTGACTGGACTGACCAATAAGGACATTCTTAAGTGCTGTCCTCCTCAGATTAAGCTGAGGATTTTGTTCTAAGTATGCCCTCTCACGCTTGATTCTGCTTTTACCAATTATCCCCGTATCAACTACACTCACACCATCTACAATAAGATTCCCTTGGTCCCATTTATCGCGAACAGCTAGACATCGTAGTAACGTCGTTTTGCCACTTCCACTCGGACCTACAAGTGCAATCATTTCTCCATTGAATATGTCCATATTAATATCGTGAAGAATAGCTACTTTATCTACACCTATAAACTTGGTTAAATGTTGAACTTTAATCATAGATTTTACTCTCCTCTGGGTGCCTTTCCTCTAGTGTATTGGAAATGACACCTAAATTCTATGCGAACATTCATTCTTGTTCTGATTCCTTAGGTCGGAAGCGAAATCCCACTAGACCAAAAAGTATATACGTAACTCCAAGCAAAATAAACATGCCCCCACTCCAACCATATTGCATCAGAACACCACTTACATTAGGACCAACCACGCTACCTATACTTAATTGGACAGATGCGATTACGTTAGCTGCCGGGAGAAAAGCACGTGGTAAAATATCAGCGGCATAAGCCAGACCCAGAGAAAAAAACGAACCTACAAGTCCTCCGACAATCAGCAACAATATCATACTTCCAACATAGTGAGTACCTATTAGAGGAAGCATTAGAAAAATAATTCCTCCCGCAATCCCGCAAATCATTAATATCTTTTTGCGTCCCAACTTATCACTAAGCAAACCAAGCGGAAATTGCAGCAGTAGTCCTCCTACGCCGATAAAGGGTAATAGGGTTGCAATTTGATGCTCATTGTACCCAATATTTAATCCATATACCGGAAAATTACTATTCATGCTAGCTTCCATATACCCGTATAAAAACGCAGGGATAAGTGCATACCATGCTATACGGTAACTACGACGATAACGATGCTTTTGCTGTTCTTGATCAGGTGATCTTTCTAGACGTTGATCTGGAAGTTTAATTATAACTAACAGAAGTACTAGTAATGTAATAGTGCTCATCAGAATAAATGGAACAGCCATACCATATAGAAGTAACTTGATACCTAGTGGGCCTAGACTGAATCCCAAACCGTAAGACATTCCATAAAGCGATAGGTTTCTCCCTCTATTACGCTGAGGAGTCACCATGAGCACCCACAACTGGGCTGCATAATTTAAAGCACTCACTCCTACACCCACAATGAATCTTAATACAAACCATAAATTCACATTCGGAATCCATGGAAAAACAAGCAGTGGGAGCATAACAAGAACTAGACCAACCACAATAAGTTTTTTAAAACCAATGATTCTAAGTACTTTCTCAGCTACAAGAGTCATAGCAAACGAACCCATGTAGAGTGCAGCAGCATTCAAACCATTGACGGACGGCGATACCCCCATCTGATCTAGAAATATAGCTAACACGGGTAACAGGAATCCCTGACTTAATCCAGCGATGATAATTACCGTAATTAGAACGAAAAAATGTAGCCTTCCTTTATTGTCTTCAATGTTGTTTCTCATGATGTTATTTGCAGACACGAATCGGTCCCCCTTAAACTATACACATTATAGTAGACAACCCCTAACAGGACAAGCATAATGAAAGAAGTGTAATATTTCACGGAAAGGTATGGATTACATGAACTATGAAGTTAAAATAGATGTATCCCCGATCTATGAACTACTGGGAAGCTTTATGGTATATGTCTCGAACAAATGGGTCGACAACTTAGATATGGGACCTGGATGGGTCCATAATGTGGAGCAGCGTCTCAACCCAGAGATTCGTTCGATTTTGGCTACCGCATCGGCTTGGCCCTTCTCCGACTATGATGTCTTGTACGTATGGGCTGGTCAAAGACATAATGGCAATTCCATTGAAGCTTTTCTAGAACAGTTACTAAAGTCTTCTGATATTGAGCTATTCGATAGGGTCTCACCTTATCTTCCAACATTAGCGCTAGTTGATGCCAGACGAATCAGAGATGATTACGTACCTGTGCTCAAGTTGTGGTATGAACATTATTTTAAAGAAATAGAAGATGAAATTATTCCACTAATTGAAGAAGATGCACTTGAGAAAAGAACTCTTTTGAGTAAGATGGACCCAGAGAATTTAATAGAATATGCTTCAGGTGGATTGGTCATTGAAGATATTCCGGGTCTAAATACGGTTGTTCTCTTCCCTACTGTTCATAATAGACCTATAAACACATACTGTTTCTATACTGGCATGCTACTTATCCAATATCCCGTAGATGTACCGGAAAAGATAGATGATGAACCACCGATGTGCCTTACACGTATGACTTATGCACTCTCTAATTCTACGCGACTACGTATACTGCGCTATGTCGGAGAACAACCTAAATCACTGATGGATATGAAGCATGAATTGGACCAACCCGTGGATACACTCATGCATCACTTAATGATTCTAAGAGTAGCTGGCCTACTCCGTATCCATCTAGGTGAACATAATAATGATAGATTTAGCATCCGAGCTGAAGGAGCAGCAGAACTCCAAATATTTCTAGAATCTTATATTCGTCTATAGGAGTGAATCATTTGAATACAAGGCAGCAAATCCTATTTGATCTGGATGATACACTCATCCACTGTAATAAGTATTTTGGACTCATACTCGGGCAATTCGTTGAAGTTATTCAGGAATGGTTCGCTGATCATGAAATAACAACCGAAGACATCAGGAAAAAGCAGATCGAAATTGACATTGCTTCTGTCCATAACGTTGGATTCAAGAGTGGAAACTTTCCACGTTCTCTCATTGAAACCTATCGTTTCTTCAGCAACAAATATAACCGCAAAATGGATCGTCTCGAAGAAGTGTACCTTCATAAACTCGGCCTAAGTATTTATGACCAAGAAGTGGAGCCCTATCCAGGGATGGTGGAGACGCTCGAGTCCTTAAAAAGTAAGGGTCATCATCTCTACCTATATACAGGTGGGGAAACGGCTATTCAGCAACGGAAAATCGATCAAATGAAATTAAGTATGTATTTCGATGATCGAATCTATATTCGAGAACATAAAAACGTGAGTAGCCTTGAACAAATTATTAGCAATGGGAACTTCAACCGTGAATCCACATGGATGATTGGAAATTCCCTTAGAACCGATGTGATCCCCGCACTCACCGCTGGATTATGCAGTATCTACATCAAAATTTCCAACGAATGGGAGTATAACATTGTAGATCTAGAACAGACACCTGATCACATTCTATATACAGTGGGTTCTATTGAAGAAGTTCCCGAGGCCATTCAACATAAAATAACAAATGACACTAAGCAACGGACCCTAAATTAAGGGTCCGTTGTTGTCATAAGCCACTTTTATTCTATATCTGCAGTTCAAGCCTAAGCTTACCCGTAGCCTGATCCTCTAACCCAATACGGGCTTTGTAAGATTCCCCATCGCTATCTTTGAAACTCAGCAGCTGTGTTCGTCCCGAAGACAGTAGTGACTTAAGCATAGATAACGTGATTACCTTGCCTTCATATTCCTTCCATATCACGAACCCACAACCTTCTTTAAAACGATTACAGCCATAACCTTTACGGCCCTCTATAATATGCCCTACACAACCCTCTCTAGGACATTCACCTAACTCCTGTCTTTCTCCAGGTTGAGTTGGAACTGAGGATGCAGCAGCCTTAGTTGATGGAGATGTGGATGTTTTTCTCGTCGCCGTAGAAATAGCACGACTCCCCTTCTCCTGCTTCCCATTGTCTTCATTACCGAATAAGGAAGGTGGGGCAGATCGTTGTGTAGATACTTTATCAATAATAGATATCGTGAATTTCTGAACATTATCCATAAATTTCTCAGAGGCAGCTTCCCCTTTAGAAATCTGATGCAACCGACGTTCCCATTGACCTGTCATTTCTGGCGATGTAAGTAATTCAATCCCTGCTAGACGAATCAACTCAATCGTTGATCTACCTTTTTGGGTAATCGTTATTCTTTTCCCCTGCATCGTAATATAACCTACTTTTTTAAGACGCTCAATGGTTGCCGCGCGTGTAGCTGGTGTTCCAAGTCCGCTATCCTTCATAGCATCCCGTAACTCATCATTCTCAATGCTCTTCCCAGCACTCTCCATAGCTTTCAGAAGTGTACCCTCGGTGAAGCTCTTCGGCGGCTGTGTGGCCTTCTCTTTCGCTTCACTATCGACGCAATCCACGGATTGCTCCTTATCGATTGTGAAGACACGATCGTTCCACTCTACATTCTCATCTTCTTCCTCGTTCTTTCCACCCTTACCCGACTTACTCGCCGTCTTCTCATTCTTAATCAGAACCTTCCAGCCTAATGAAAGCAGTTCCTTGATGCCCGTCTTGAACGTTTCTCCTTCGACTAAGGAAAGGACAGTGTGCTGCTTATATAGCGCAGGTGGGTAGAATTGTGATAAGAATCGAATAACGATTAGATCATATAATTGCTGCTCATCTTTACTTAGTGAGCCGGGCTTCTTCAGTGTTGGTAGAATCGCATGGTGATCCTCTACCTTGGTTGGATTACAGACTGACTTGTTGTTTTTGTGAACAAGGCTTGCATCTGCTCCTTCTACCATTTCTTTGTATGAGGTCGATTTCAGCATATGTAAAGCTTTATGCATACCCTCAATATTCTGTTCTGTCACATAGTTAGAGTTAGTACGTGGGTACGAGATCACTTTATGTTTCTCATAAAGTGCCTGAGCGATATCTAAGGTATGCTTAGCGGAGAAGCTGTATTTAGCATTCGCTTCCCGTTGCAGCAGTGTCAGATCATATAATTTAAAAGGATACTCCTTCGTCTCCTTCACCTCATACTTATCGATCGTCCCCTTCTTCCCCTTCACTTTGGTAGAGATCTTCTCAGCTGCTTCCTTTGAAGTTAGTCGATCCCCTTGCCACGAACCCATATACTCTAACGTCCCCTGCCTAAAATTCGCTTTGACATCGTAATAGGTTAACGAATCAAAAGCTTCAATCTCCTTCTGGCGATCATAAATGAGCGCCAAAACAGGGGTCTGGACTCGTCCAACTGACAGTAATGTGTTATGACGCGTTGTAAAAGCTCGTGATGCATTCATTCCGATTAACCAATCTGCTTCACTCCGTGCACGTGCAGCTTGTGTTAAATCATGAAATTCTGCCCCGTCCCTTAACTCTCTGAATCCACGCGAAATACTTTCTGAGGTTAAATCAGATATCCAGAGCCGCTTCACAGGCTGTTTAAGGCCTAGCTGTTGCTGTATCAATGCAAATATATACTGACCTTCTCTCCCGGCATCACAGGCATTGACAATGCGGTCACATCGCTTAGCCAACTCCCCAATCGTCTTAAGCTGATCCTTTGTTTTAGGATGCGGCACAATTTTGAACGATTCTGGTAAGATCGGTAGGTCACGAAAATTCCATCTCTTATATTTGGGATCGTATGCATCAGGCTCTGCTAAGCCAACAAGATGTCCAATCGCCCACGTTATAATATAATTGTCTCCTTCCAAATAAGTACGAGAGTTCTTCGCACGTGGTTCAATCACGGCAGAAATATTACGTCCCATATCTGGTTTTTCGGCGATAACAAGCGTCTTCAAGCGGAAAATCCCCTCTCTTTCCGTTGCGGTAAACACTTTATAATAAAGGCCCCACTCCGTTAAGAAAAGGACCTTTGCGACATGCAAAAGTCCTCTTCTCTTCCTTGCTGTATTGTCCATTATAGCACAAAATACCGAATTTTGTCCGATTCCTGTGAGTAACGCCTTCTTTTTTTACGAACGTACGATCCTATCCATTATACCTACGTTTCTTACATATGTAGACCATTCCATAGCTATCATTTGTTATAGGGGTTTCATTCCAATCCTCGTAAATATTCAAAATCACAAATCCATTCATAGTACTGATAAATGACCGCTACGCGGATGGATTGTCCTTCCGATCGCTGTTGCCCCCAAATTTTTTGAATATACCGCTGTTTGCGGTTAAAATTCAGGGGCAAAGGCGAACGCTTCGCTTCTACACGACAATTCCATCCACTCCGCTACGATTAGCATAAAATTCCAATTTCAAAAGAACTGATTATGAATTAGAACTCTATTTTGTCTTCAATATTTTTAATTTTTTTTATTGTTGTATTTTACTGGCTAAGGGAATGGTTGCTCTGCCTGTGCCACACGCTAAATCAACCGATAACACCCTTGGTTTAAGAAGCCCAAATGTCACAAAAGTTGCCTTCTATTTGTCTGCTATATCAGCAACCCAAAACTACATCGGATAAAATCAGTAAAATAAAGGAGACATGATTATGAACGTTCTTGTTACCGGAGCAACGTGTGTTCTTGGACGTTCGCTTATTCCTATATAATGCGAAATTGTCCTTGATTTAAATTAATTTTCCAGATACAATACTGTAAATATCTGGTACGTTCAACTAGCGTAAACGTAGATAACCACGAGGGAGCACATATTCATAACGCTGTACGCCTGGGCAAGGTATTTGATCTTAGATCAGATACCTTTTTATTTCATATGGTTCAACAAGTTCAAGAAAAGATGGATTATCCATACTATACTTCGAGTAGATAAACTGGGCTAATGTAATACTTTATGTTCTAACAATGCAAAGGACTGCCCTAGTAAGTAAGGCAGTCCTTTCAGCATATTATGCTATTTCTTTAATTCAATAATGATGTCTTGTAATACAAAGTCTTCTTTCCCCACACCAGATTTTGTTGGTATTGGAATTTCCTTTGGTCCACTTTCCGTTATTTCTACAGAACCATAATTATCAGGATTGTGACTCCTTAATGTGATATGGGGAGTTACTATAAGCTTCGTTGCATGCTGTTCCAACTTTTCGAATGTTTTACTCAAGCTCATCGTATAAGAATCTTTGCCTAATCCTCCATTACCTTCACCAGAGTAGAAATTCCCTAAATCATCTTTAATTTCTAATTCGACATATACCTCGTGCCATTTGTTTCTTACCTCGTCAGAAACCTGTTGGCCGTAATATACAATAAAAGACATCGGGTTGATAGATATTTTCTCTATATTTACTTTTACTCCATCTTGTTCTGCACTTTGAGCAATGAATTGCACTCTGCTATCCGTAGCTTTTAGAGTAAAATCAAATTCCCAATCCCCTATGATCTCTTCCTGCATATCTTGAATGAAGATGCTGTCTAAATCCCATTTTATTTTTACTGTATCTTCCATGTTACTAGTTAAGTTTGTAGCATTATAAATGCCTACATAATGATGTTCATCCACTTTCGAAATTTTTGAGCTGCCTGCCATCCCTTTGGACTCTTCAAACGTTGGATTGCCATGGATCATGAGGTTTTCGCCTAAATCTTGTTCACTTTCTATAGAATAAGTTAATGATACGGTGTTCCCATCATAAATCGCATCATTCATCGTTACTTTGATGCCCTTACTTTCTTTTGTCACATTCATTTCGGTGGAATGTTCCTTATAATTATTATAAAGACTTGAACCAGTTCCTCCATTATTCAAAAAGCTGAAAATGTCTCCTATTACAGGAATGCTACTAGCATAAGCAGGGAACGTTATTCCGAACGTTGTACATGATAAGATGATTATAATGGAAGCTACAGCAACATTCTTTTTCCAACTCTTTATTTTCTTCTTCATACTTAATGATTTTTTTAGAGCACTTTTCACTTTAGCCTTCTCAAGTTCATTTACTTCGATTTCCTCAAATTCAGTTTCGTCTATGTTTATATCATTTAATAATTCATAAATATCCTTCATATTCCTCTCTCTCCCAACATAAGGTTTATAGCATTTTTATTAAGTTTCTTTTTTCCTCTATAAATCCGATTATCTATCGCGGCTTTTGTCATACCGAGTTTTGTTGATATTTCCTCAGTATTTAAACCTAGGAAGAACTTCATGATAAAAATATCTCGTTCAACAGGCTCTAATTGATTGATTAGCGTGATTAGTTCAGTTCTATCTTCCAACATCATTAGTTCATCTTCTGCTGATTTTCCTGTATTCAAATCTATATAATCTGAGGTGAACTCCACTTTCTTACTAGCTTTTCTGTAATAGTCAATGGATTTAAATTTAGCAATGGCACAAATCCATTTTTTAAAATCATTCGAATCTCCATTGAACTTTTTCGAATTGTTCCAGATTGAAAGGAAAACATCGTTAATACATTCTTCCATGACACCATTGTTGTTAAGGGGAGCGAGAATTTTATAAGTTACCCCTTTGATTAATGGCAAATATTTATCAACTATGAATTCTAATGCATCTTCTTCTTGTCGCTGTAATCGTCGTATAAAATTTGTATCATTAGACTTCATGTATCGATTCCCCTTATTTTTTTGTGAAAGCGCTTTTACACCTTATAGCAAACACACAAATACCACCAATTTGGCGGTATTTATGTGTTTGTGATGCGCTTACTCATATTATTCATGGAAGTTTGCTTCAACTTCATCCCTTGCTGCTGGCAAATCCATTCCTTTTTTCCAGATTAGAATATTATCATCTGAAGTTCCGATATATAACGCTTTTACTTCTGCGTCATCGCCATATTTTTCTCGATAAAATCTTTTTTTCAATTTCACCTAACGTATAATACTCATTTTGAAAACCAATATCAAATTTAGTCTTTGTTTTGATGATTGGACGTAACGGCGTCACATAAAAGTTCCCGTTTTCATCCATATCATAGTTCAATCTATCTACGCCATAACCATCTGTTAACTTTACATGATAAACGATACTGCCATTGGATAATTTGCTTACATCGGTAATTTCTACAACGTCAGATGCTACTTTCATAATATCCCATTGAAATAGCACCATACAACCAATGACGGCAATTGACACTAGCGTCGCACCAATGAGTCCTTTGACAAATGCCTTTAATTTAGCACGATGCCATGAGATCGCAATACCTTTTAAAGCATTACTATCCTTAAAATTTTGTTCAACAACTTCTTCAGGTAAGCTGATAGTTGCCTTGATTGAATCTAAATCCATTTGGCAACTCTGGCATGCTGCAAGATGTTCTTCAACGATTGCGGCACTTTCTTTGCTGCACACCTCGTCATAATACAATGGCAGTAAATCTTTAATTATCTCACATGATATTTGTCCCATGACACTATTCCTCCCTTAGAAGGTCTTGTACTTTTCTTTTCGCTCGGTGGAATGTAACCCTAGACCAACTTTCTATTCTCTCAAAAATTTGGATTATTTGGGCAAAGGACAGTTCTCCGAACACCCTTAAAGTAAACACTTCTTTATATGGCTCATTTAATCCATGTAATGCCTTATGAATACGGAAAGCTTCTTCCTTAATAAGTAGCGATTCTTCGATACAGTTCTCACTTGCTGTTTCAGTTGAACAATTTGTTGTAAACCGCTCTTGCTTATCACGATAAGAAAAGTATGTATTTTTAGCAATTTGACAAAGCATACACTGATTTTACAGTTACCTTTAAATTGATGAATACTGTTTTAAGCTTTGAAAAATGTTTCTTGTGTTATTTCTTCAGCGACTGTTGGATCTCTGCTTAACGACAATACAAATCGATAAACATCTTTGAAATATTGATTGTATATATTCTCGAAATCTGTCACATTCTCACCTCCGTCATATATTAGACTTGTTTATGGATAGTTTCGTTACAACATTTATAAAAAAAATTAGCAGGCGTAAGGCCTGCTTAAATCGTTGAATTAATGCAACCGACTTTATTCAACTAACGGATAAAGTTAGTTGAATAAGAGAATTTAACTAGTACTCAGTTGTGTATATATGTTGTTGACGTTATAATGATACAAATTGTATCAATTTTTCGTATTGTTAACTTACGATACATTTTGTATCATATTAAGTAGTTATTATGCCTTTATGTTTATAGAGTTGTGATGCTTATAGGGAGGAAGATGAATGAATTTTGAAAATCGAATTGCAGAGCTACGAGAAAAGAAGGGATGGACGCAAGAAGAGTTATCTACAACCATCGGAATCAGTCGAGCGGCATTGTCACACTACGAAAAGAGTCGTAGAAAACCCGACTTTAAAACACTTACACAATTGGCTGACTTATTCCAAGTATCCATTGATTATTTAATTGGAAGAAAGGCGCTAACTCAGAATACAAACGATCCCACATTGCAGGAGTAAACAGGATATTTAATCTTCTTAACAATACAATAAGCTGACGCTATAATAGCGTCAGCTTATTGTGTTGCTAACCCTCTTTCTTTTACTGATATTTCGATGGTTAACATGCTCCACTTCAAGGAGTGTTGGTCCTCATGACGGGTTGAAGCTCGCGGCTAGATTATGTTGGGGGAACTTAGAATCCCGCACCGATTAACTCAGCTTTTTTATCTTCAACATCGTATTTGCATGCAAAAAAAGCTTATTCCTCTTCATCATTCAAGTTGGAATAAGCTTTGTAAGTTTACCAAGTAATACTTTCACATTACATATTAGTCAACTCAGAGTAGGATTGCAGTACTTCGTCTCGCGGCAATCCTCCTTCTACAAGTTGTTCATCTTTCAGTCGTAGCAATCTTTCATAAAGTGCTTTCCCCGCCTGTAGCCAATCCGATTTAGCTGATAGTCTAAGTTGATGAAATAGCACATTTTCAGCAAGATCATACCGTCCGATGACTTCGTAATAACTAAATCGCTTTCGTTCTATTTTAGTTGGTAGGCTGGGGCCAAGTCGTTCAATTAATTGTTCCGTTTCATCTCGAATATTAATGAATTGCAAGTCAGGCTCTCTTATCATAACTTCCAACATGAGAGACAATGCGCGTTGCAAGCGTTTGCCTGCTGTCTCGTGTTGTCCAAGCTGCTCATATATATCCCCTTCTTCTTTTAACAATAATGCAATACCCGCCACACTATCCATCCGAAGAACTCCATTAATCGAAAGCATTCCTAAAAGATCTCTTTCACTTAATGAATTAACCATCTTAGAATTAAGTTGAATAGATTGAATCATCAGTTCGTTAAGATATTCCAACGCTTGCTCTTCTTTTTTTTCTTTTTTCAAACCCAGCATAAATGCAATACCTTCTGTCAAACTCTCGATTAAACGAAGTATGTAGTCACGCTGATTCATCATTAGAGCACTCCATTTCTTTAAGTTAAAATAGTGTCCTGCGAAGCCGCAAGCTATGTGACTACCTAAGAGAAGTTGTGCTTTCAAAATGCTGGCTATATACGGCCTGTTAGTCTGAATTCATGATTTCTATGCCCACATCTATTGTTTTCTCTACCCCCATTATGTTGAGACCAATTTTTGCCCTGCGTTTTCTCTTATCAATCCTTCTTATACTATTTTCCAATCCGACCAAAGGCCCCGATTTTACGCTTAAAAAATTTCCTTGAAAAGATACTTGAGAGTAATGAATAGTATCATCTTTTCTAAGTAATTGTATGATAGGGTTCATTTCTGCGTCTTCTATATAAGTAAAAAGATCATCGTATTGATCGTTTTCACTATCTATTTCATGGAGAAACTCTTTATTATGAGTAACTTTGTTAGCCCTTTGTATAAGATACGAAGCATTTCTTACAAGCTTATAAAATTTGGGAAGCCTTTGTAATTCATAAAAAATTCTGGGGTTCATTCTTGTTTCAATAAAAACATAACCGGGAAAAATTTTCTTGGTAACATCGTAAAATACCCCGTTTCTTTTTTCCGGCAACATTCTTTTGGGAACTACAGCTTTATGAATGCAGTGGCTAAATTGTGAGCGCAGGCTTTGCTGTACAATGTCTTCCTGTCCAGATTCTACAAATAAGGCATACCAACTCATACTAGTCCCCAATCTCTGTTTTTTTGTGTGGTTAGGGTACCTGCTGTAAACATTTAAACGGAGCTAATAATTGACCTTACCTTCCTCCTGATGTAAGTTGGTTTAGCTTCTAGCTTTGCTCCATCATGTCTCAAACCGAACATTCATGCCCGAGGGAGTTTCACTTCACAATGATAGATTCCCTCCGGAACATTTGTGCAAACAACACAATAGATAATAAAACAAATAATACCGAACTACCAACAGACACAAGGATATGGATAAAATTTTGGGTGCCATACATTAATTCTTTTAAAACCAGAACAACATTATAAACAGGTATCATTAGATGGACTGTCGATATCTCATTCACATTGACATTTAGAGTTAAAAATACGGGAAGTACTGCAACCAGTAAAAATGGGGTAAAGTATGTTTGAGCTTCTTTAAATGTACTAGCAAGTGAACTAATTCCTAGCAGCAGCGCAGCAAACATAACTGAAAGAAGGACAAGTAACAAGATAATAATAAAAATATTACTAATAGTAAGAAATTCATCTGAAATTGTAAAATTAGCAGCGGCTTTACCTGCCATTGTGGGAAGGAGTTTCACGGATAGAACCATACTTAAAGTCGTTACTAAAGAACTAACTACCCCAAATAATGCTGTGGCTATTAATTTTCCCGTTAATAACGATATTCCATTTACGGGTGTTATCAATAGTTGTTCCAAGGTTCCCCGTTCTTTTTCCCCCGCAATTAGATCTATGGCGCCTACAGAAACCCCAGACACACAATTCATTACTAGAATCAGTGCAAGCAAAAATGTTAGAACCATAAGCTCTCTACTAATGGTGGATATACTGTCGGTCTCTACAACCAGCGGTTGCATGGTGGATAACGATATATTTAACTTTTCAAGCCTTGTGTTAACCAACTCTTGATTGTACGTTTTTAAATGAGTTGTTAGTAGTTCTGATGCAACTATTGATTTCTGATTCGATGAATCAAATATAATTTTGATGCTGGCACTTTCGTTGGAATCTATCTTCTTGTCAAACAACTCATCAATTTCGACAATTGCTCGAATTTGCCCAGTTTTTAATTGTTCTACCGGATTATTCTCATCGGAAATAGCTATCGCAGGATTCTTTTTCAGCACATTAACAATGGAGGATTGGCTACCGACAACTGCTATTGGCATGTTTTTGCTAACTTCTCCGCTTATATTACCTTGTAATTTAGAGAATAATAGTAAAAGTAAAGGATTAAGCAACAAGGGAATAATTAAAACGGCTAACCATGTTTTCTTGTCTCTAAGCAAATCAACCATTTCTTTCTTAAACACCACACCTACATCTTTTAGGTACATTATACAGAACCTACCAATCTTGTGAAAATAGAATCTAAATCCTGGTGTTGATATCGATTGTAAATCTCCTCGATACTGCCTTCAAAACAAACTTTTCCTTTGTGGATAGCGACCAATCTATCACATAACCGATCAACTTCCCCCATAATATGACTCGAGAATATAACGGTCTTTCCTTCCTGTTTAAAGTCCATAATTACCTGCCTTATCGTGTTCGCCGAAGTGATGTCCAAACCCGAGGTAGGCTCGTCGAATAAAATAATTTCTGGATCATGAATAAGTGAGCGTGCAATGGCCACTTTTTGTTTCATCCCTTTTGAAAAGCCTCCAACCTTCCTGTTTATGTATCCATCCATCCCAAATTTTTCAGACAACTGATCAATTCTATGGTTTATTTCTCGTTTTTGATATCCATAAAGCTGGCCAAAGTAAGCAATGTTCTCACGGGCTGTCAAACGTTCATAAAGGCCGGTTTCACCGCCAAACAACATTCCTATTTTCTTTCTTGCCTCATAAGGATTTTTCACTACATCTATTCCAGCTACTTTTATTGATCCAGAGGTAGGTTTTAGGCTTGTGGAAATTAATCTTAACGTTGTGGTTTTCCCAGCCCCGTTCTCTCCTAGTAAACCCAGTACTTCTCCTTGCCTCGCCTCAAAAGAAATAGATTCTAACGCTAAAAACTTTGCAAACTTTTTAGTTACCGATTGTACTTCTATCATATTGTCTTCTCCTCTCCTCTCAAAACGCTCAAATGAGCGGTAGTACAATTGATCCAATCTGACATTTAGAGTCTCTTTAACTCTCTTGTATTTAAATGAATATGTGTTATTCATTATATTAATTGTATATTAATTGAAATTATTTATCAAGCACTCTTCAGCCTAGTGAAGACGCCACATGATTTTGCTAGAGGATAGCTTTTTGTACTTTTTACATTAAGAAACCGCTCTTTTGTAGAATGGAAGTTCGACCCATCATATACAAAAGGAGCGGTTTCTTTGTACGTTTCATTTACTAGCCTGGACCAACTTTGCTTGCGAAAACCTTAAAAGAGAACATCCCCGATCATCATCGCGTTCGCGTTGCCAATCATGCGTGGACGTCTACTGCCGATTTGCTCTCTCCGTATTTCAGCATTCCTGATGCAGTCATAGCACTTACAAATTTCTTCAAGTAGGTTCCATCTATTGCAGGCCAATGAAACCCGAGTTTATCTAAGTATTTTATGGTTAAAGTTGAATCTACTTGAACAAGTGCTTTATATTGCTCTTCAACCTCATACATAGATGCCACCAAAGGAACTAAATCGGTCTGCAAGAGCTTATTTTGGGAAATATCGATTACCAGTTGCCCAAAGGTTTCATCAGAAACTGTGCGAATTTCCATATTATCATTTAGGATATTTACGAATTCCCTTACGTTCATACGATTATGATTAGTTATGTGAAAAACATACTGATCATTAGAATCAATATTAGAATTCATGATTCTTACAATAGCATCACTACAAACATCAACTGGAGTAAATTCCACAATATGATTCTTCGCGTTTTCCGGTACCTGTTCATATTGAAGAATAAATTTCAAATGATTTTGAAATGCGTTACTGTCAGGATTCTCTTGCCATTGGCCATCATCATATCGATTGGTTAAATTCCCAACTCTATAAATCATTGCATCCGTACCTCTAGTAATTGCTTCGAATATTACTTGTTCCGCCCAAAATTTACTTTCTACATAAACATTAAATTGATAGTCTTGATTTATAAATGCATTGTTTTCTCCAAACTGCACTTTATTTTCTCCCAATGCATAGTGTCCGCCTACGCTAGTAGTGGAAATATAGTGCAGCTTTTTATCTGTGCCGACAAATTTGATGACTTCTTTTGTTCCATGTACATTTGCCTTTTCAAAATCACTATAGTTTCCGAAATGCTTAGTCAATGCAGCAGTATGAATTACCGTTTTAACTCTTTGTTTTAAATGATAATACTCCTCTTCTTTTAAACCGAAATTCTCAAGAGCAACATCTCCATTTACTAGCACTATTCTACTATCTAGCAAACTTTCATAACGCGTTACTTTCTTTGAAAAATAATGTGCCCATAATTTGAGCATCCGTTTCTTTGTACTTTCTATACTTTCTCCACGGACCAGGCAGTATATCTTGCAAGAAGTGGAGCTAATGATTTGATCTACTAGATGTATACCCAAGAAACCTGTTGCTCCAGTTATTAATATTTCAGTATCTTCAAACCGGTAAGATGTTTCCAAACTAACGTTATTTCTCCGAGGTGGGATACTATACTGTATCTTACTTCCGTAATCTTCATTGAGTACCACTCTTTTGCTTAGAATTTTTTCTGATAGTCCCTTAATTGTTGGTATTACATAATAATCTCTTACAGTTAAATCCCAACCCTCCGTTATACTGTTCACCAGCAACCTCATTACTTTCAATGAATTTCCACCTAAGTCAAAAAAATTAGCATGAATACCTAGCTTGGCTTTGTCTACTTCTAGTTCGGATGCCCATAACTCAACTAATCTTTCCTCTACCACGTTTCGCGGTGCAACATACTCCTCGCCTATATGCACCGACCCTTCTGGTGCCGGAAGTGACTTGCGGTCCAGCTTCCCGTTTGGCGTCAGCGGCAGCTGCTCCATCAGCACAAAATAGGACGGGATCATATACTCCGGCAAGCTTTGCCCTACATACTTACGCCACACCGACGGAGGCAGCTCCGCTTCCGTTACTAAGTACGCGCATAAATACGCTTCACCACCTTCTCTTCTCTCGGCGATCACGACCGCATCCTCGACAGCTTCATGTTTCATAAGCTGCTGACGGACCTCGTCCGGTTCAATCCGGAAGCCCCGAATCTTCACCTGCTCGTCGATCCGGCCCAGATACTCCAAGTTTCCATCCAGCAGCCATCTTGCCAAGTCTCCGGTTCGGTACATTCGCTCTCCCAGCACAAATGGGTTCTCCACAAACTTCTCCTTCGTTAACTCCGGACGGTTCAAGTACCCTCGTGCCACCCCGTCTCCAGCTATATAGATTTCCCCTGATACTCCGAACGGTACAGGTTTACGATGTGCATCCAGCAAATAGATGCTCGTGTTCGCTGCCGGCACTCCAATAGGTACAGACTTGCCAATACTATTTGTTGGATCGTATCGATAAATCATGCATCCGATTACCGTTTCTGTCGGCCCATATTCATTGTAAATCTCTATCGAGCCATTAAAATGACGATAGATGCTTTCAGCTAAACTTGTGTCGAGGTTCTCTCCACCTACTATCATTTTTCGCATTCTTGAGCCAGGAGGAATTTTCATTTTTTTGACCAAGCTTAGATGGGTAGGCGTCAACTTAATAATATCCACTTCATTATCCGAAATAATGTTTTGAATTAACGTTGCTTTGTCCTCTCCATCGTAGATTCGGATGGCGTCCCCCGTTATTAATGGAGTGAAAATAGACGTTGCAGTTAAATCAAACGAGATTGACGAGTACAACGGGAAATCACTTTTTTCTCCTCTAACATACACGTTCTTCGCCCAGTATACATAGTTCGTCAACCCTTGGTGAGAAATCATAGCTCCCTTAGGGTTACCTGTTGTACCCGAAGTATAAATCACATAGGCCAAATTGTTGATTTGGCTTGGTAACTTCAAGTTTGAGCTATCTTTGCTGTACACTTTCACGTCGTTCAGATCCAATACCTTTCCGCCAAACGACGATACGCGGTGCTGTAATTGATTTTGCAATAACAATAACTTAGCACCTGAATCTTCCAACATATAGCGAATTCGATCTTCAGGATATTCCGGATCAATCGGCACATACGCTCCCCCGGCTTTCATGATACCAAGAATTCCAACTATCATTTCCAGGGAATGGTTGACCAAAATCCCTACCAAATCATCTGCCTTCACGCATTCTGCTTGTAGTGTTCTGGCTAGCTGATTAGCTCGTTCATTTAGTTCCCTATAGGTCATCTGCTCCCCGCCGCACACCACTGCCACTTGCTCCGGAGTTTTCTCCGCCTGCTCCTCGAACAGCTCGCTAATCGTCTTCTCCCTCGGGTACGGTGCTTCCGTTTCATTGAACGACACCAATACCTGCTCCCGTTCCTCTTCTGTTAGCAGTTCAATGTCCGACAGCTTAATCTCCGGCTGATCCGCCACCTGCTCTAACAACCTCAACCAATGGCTGCTCCATCTCTCCATCGTTTCTTGGCGGAACAACCGGCTTCCGTACTCCACATGGAAGTAGAGCTTTCCTTCCCCTTCGACGGCCTGCACGCTCACATCAAATTTCGCAATCTTTCCTTCGTACCAATATGGACTTACCTTCAGCCCTTCCAGACCGAATTCCTTAATCTCTACGTTTTGCAGCGTAAACAACGTATCAAACAGCGGATTCCGGCTCAAATCTCTCCGTACCCCCAGCTTCTCCACCAGCTCCTCCAGCGGATACTCCTGGTTCTCATACGCCTGCAGCACCTGCGCTTTCACGTCCTCCAGGTACGATACGAACGTTTTCTCCCCTTGCGGGCGGTTCCTCAGCGCCAACGTATTTACGAACATCCCGATTACTTCACCGAGGTCGGCGTGTCCTCTTCCCGCAATCGGCGTTCCCACCACGATGTCTTCTTGCCCTGTATATTTCGACAGCAGCACGGTATACGCCGCAAGTAGGGTCATATACAGCGTCGCTCCTCGCTCCCGCGACAGCGTCGCCAGCTTCTGGCTATACTCCTCTCCCAGCACGCATCCTACGCTGGCACCTTCAAACTGCTGCACAGCTGGACGCGGATAATCCTTTGGCAGCTCCAGTACAGGCACTTCTCCTGCGAACGCTTCCAGCCAATACTGCTCCTGCTTCTCGATGTCTCCCTTGCGAATCCGCTCCTGCTGCCATACCGCATAATCCTTATACTGGATTCCGGGCTCTCCAAGCTCTCGTCCTTCATACGCCTGCATGAACTCCTGCATGAAGAGGTTGATCGACACCCCATCGGAGATGATGTGGTGCATGTCCACCATTAGCACATGCCCCTCTTTCCCTAGCTGTATGATTCCTGCCCGGAGTAACGGTGCTTGACTCAAATCAAACGGACGGATGAACGTTTCGATCAGACGCTCGATTTCCTCAACGCTCGCTTCTTCGTACGCTACGGCCAGTTCTACTTCCGCGTGTACCCGCTGCACCAGTTCCCCGTCAGCCATATCAAAGGACGTGCGCAAGGCTTCGTGCCGGTTCACCACCGTTTGCAAGGCCGCACCCAGACGACCCCGGTCCAGCTTTCCTTCCAGCTTCAGCACCGTTGGCATATTATAGCTGACTCCTGCTCCTTCCAGCTGCTGGACCACATATACCCGTTTTTGTGCCGGCGACACCGGATAAAACGCTCTTGCTTCCACCTGCTCTATCGGGGTATATGATTTCTTCTCTGCTTCCTGCAAGTAGTCCGCCATCGCTTCGATCGTCGCGTTCCCAAACACTTCGCGCAGCGGCACCTCCACCTGCAGCTCCTGGTGAATTCGCAACACCAGCATCATCGCTTTCAGCGAGTGCCCCCCAAGCTCGAAGAAGTTGTCCCGGACTCCTATGCGCTCCAAACCGAGCACCTCCGACCAGATGTCCGCCAGCTTCGCCTCCACGTCGTTTCGTGGCGCGACGTACTCCACACCCGTGTGTACCGCTCCTTCCGGGGCTGGCAGCGCCTTGCGGTCCACCTTCCCGTTTGGCGTCAGCGGCAGCTTCTCCATTCGTACAAAGTACGACGGGATCATATATTCCGGCAAGCTTTCTCCCATATGTTTGCGCCATGCCGACACCGGCAGCTCCTCTTCCGTCACCACGTACGCGCACAAGTACGATTGGCCTTCTTCTCCCTTCCGGGCTATGACGACCGCGTCTTCCACCGCTTCATGCTTCATGAGCTGCTCGTGCACCTCTCCCAACTCAATCCGGAAGCCGCGGATCTTCACCTGCTCGTCGATCCGGCCCAAGTACTCCAGGTTCCCGTCCGGAAGCCATCTGGCCAAGTCCCCTGTCCGGTACATCCGCTCTCCCGGCGCAAACGGGTTCTCCACAAACTTCTCCTCCGTCAGTTCCGGTCGGTTCAAGTACCCTCGTGCCACTCCTTCTCCTGCAACATACAACTCCCCTTGTATACCTATAGGTTGTATTCGTTGCTGCTTATCCAGTATATAAGCCCTCAAGGTTGGTATCGGTTTCCCAATGTTGCTCTTCCCTTGAGCAATCTCCACTTCAGTGATTTCTTTGTAGGTAACATGCACTGTCGTTTCTGTTGTTCCATACATATTAATCAATCGTATATCTGGGTGTTTCCTTTTCCACTCTTTCAATATGGATGGACTTAACGCCTCTCCTCCGAAAATCACGTTCCTTACGGCTAACTTCTCCCCAACCTCACTTCCTTCTTCATGCAGCAACTGATAGAAATACATTGGCGTTTGATTCAGTATGGTTACTTGTTGATCCTTCAGCAACTGAAGGAAGTGTTGTGGATTTTTCACTGTCTGTTGAGGTACCACGATCAGCTTCCCTCCGTACAACAACGCCCCATACATTTCCCACACGGAAAAATCAAAGCAGAACGAATGGAACAACGTCCAGGTGTCCGTATCGCCAAAGTCAAACAAGTTTTTGTCGTTGAACAGTAACCGGACAACATTGCGCTGTTCCACCATGACCCCTTTCGGCTTCCCGGTGGACCCGGACGTATAAATCACGTACGCCAAACTAGCGGCCGTATGCTCGCGCGCGATATTCCCACTCTCTTCCTCTGCATACACGCCCGCCTCATCCAACGCCACGATGCTTCCTTCAAACGCCACTCGGTCCGTCAGCCGCTTCTGCGTCAGCAGCATTTTCGTCCCGCTATCCTCCAGCATGTACGCAATCCGCTCTGACGGATAGTCCGGGTCAATCGGCAAATACGCTCCCCCTGCCTTCAGAATGCCCAAGATCCCGGCCATCATTTCCAGCGAACGCTCCACCATGATGCCCACGATCGTCTCGGCCCCTACCCCGTGCTTGCGCAGCACACGCGCCACTTGGTTCGATCTGGCATTCAAATCTTCGTACGTCCACTCCTGTCCTTCGTACACCACTGCTGCTTGCTTCGGTGTCTTTGCTACCTGTTCCTCGAACAGCTCGCTAATCGTCATCTCCCTCGGGTACGGCGCTTTCGTCTCGTTGAACGACACCAGCACCTGCTCCCGTTCCTCTTCCGTCATCAGCTCGATGTCCGACAACCTGATCTCCGGCTGGTCCGCCACCTGCTCTAACAGCCTCAGCCAGTGGCTGCTCCATCTCTCCATCGTTTCCGGGCGGAACAGCCGGCTTCCGTACTCCACATGGAAGTAGAGCTTCCCTTCGCCTTCGACTGCCTGCAGACTCACATCAAATTTCGCAATCTTTCCTTCGTATCCGTACGGGCTTACCTTCAGTCCTTCCAGACCGAACTCCTTCATCTCTACGTTTTGCAGCGTAAACAACGTATCAAACAGCGGATTCCGGCTCAAATCTCTCCGTACCCCCAACTTCTCCACCAGTTCCTCCAGCGGATACTCCTGGTTCTCATACGCCTGCAGCACCTGCGCTTTCACGCCCTCCAGGTACGATACGAACGTTTTCTCCCCTTCCGGGCGGTTTCGCAGCGCCAGCGTATTCACGAACATCCCCATCACTTCACCCAGGTCGGCATGCCCTCTTCCCGCAATCGGCGTGCCCACCACGATGTCTTCTTGCCCTGTATATTTCGACAGCAGTACGGTGTACGCCGCTAATAAGGTCATATACAGCGTCGCTCCTCGCTCCCGCGACAGCTTCACCAGCTTCTGGCTGTACTCTTCCCCTAGTACGCAGCCTACGCTGGCACCTTCAAACTGCTGCACAGCCGGACGCGGATAATCCGTCGGCAGTTCCAGCACGGGCACTTCTCCTGCGAACGCTCCCAGCCAGTACTGCTCCTGCTTCTCGATGTCTCCCTTCTGGATTCGCTCCTGCTGCCATACCGCATAATCCTTGTACTGGATTCCTCGCTCCCCAAGCTCTCTTCCTTCATACGCCTGCATGAACTCCTGCATGAAGAGGTTAATCGACACCCCGTCGGAGATAATGTGATGCATGTCCACCACCAGCACATGCTCCTCTTTCCCTAGCTGTATGATTCCTGCCCGGAGTAACGGTGCTTGACTCAAATCAAACGGACGGATGAACGTTTCGATCAGACGCTCGATTTCCTCAACGCTCGCTTCTTCGTACGCTACGGCCAGTTCTACTTCCGCGTGTACCCGCTGCACCAGTTCCCCGTCAGCCATATCAAAGAACGTGCGCAAGGCCTCGTTCCGGTTCACCACCGTTTGCAAGGCCGCACCCAGACGACCCCGGTCCAGCTTTCCTTTCAGCTTCAGCACCATCGGCATATTGTAGCTGACTCCTGCTCCTTCCAGTTGCTGGACCACATATACCCGTTTTTGCGCGGGCGACACCGGATAAAACGCTCTCGCTTCCACCCTCTCTATCGGGGTGTGCGTTGTCTTTTCCGCTTCCTGCAAGTAGCCTGCCATCGCTTCGATCGTTGCGTGCCTGAACACTTCGCGCAGCGGCACCTCCACCTGTAGCTCCTGGTGAATTCGCGACACCAGCATCATCGCTTTCAGCGAGTGCCCCCCAAGCTCGAAGAAGTTGTCCCGGACTCCTATGCGCTCCAAACCGAGCACCTCCGACCAGATGTCCGCCAGCTTCGCCTCCACGTCGTTTCGTGGCGCGACGTACTCCACACCCGTGTGTACCGCCCCTTCCGGGGCTGGCAGCGCCTTGCGGTCCACCTTCCCGTTTGGCGTCAGCGGCAGCTTCTCCATTCGTACAAAGTACGACGGGATCATATACTCCGGCAAGCTTTGGCCCATATGCTTGCGCCATGCCGACACCGGTAACTCCTCTTCCGTCACCACGTACGCGCACAAGTACGATTGGCCTTCTTCTCCCTTCCGGGCTATGACGACCGCGTCTTCCACCGCTTCATGCTTCATGAGCTGCTCATGCACCTCTCCCAGCTCAATCCGGAAGCCACGGATCTTCACCTGCTCATCAATCCGGCCCAAGTACTCCAGGTTCCCATCCAGCAGCCATCTGGCCAAGTCCCCCGTCCGGTACATCCGCTCTCCCGGCACAAACGGGTTCTCGACAAATTTCTCCTTCGTCAGCTCTGGACGGTTCAAATATCCTCGTGCCAGCCCGTCTCCGGCTATGCACAGCTCTCCCGCGATTCCGATAGGCTGCAACTGGTTCGCTTCACCCAGCACATACACTTGCATATTCGGCAGCGGCTTTCCGATAGGGATATTTCTTGCCCCTTCTTCCACTACATAGCTGGTGGCTACTACCGTATTCTCCGTTGGTCCATAGTGATTGACGATCTCATACTTCTGCCTTTTATATTGATGTAGCTTATCTCCCCCCGTTAACAACAACCGTAAGGAGCCGACTTCTTCTTCCATAAACTTTTCACACATCGACGTCGGTAAAAAGCTAATCGTAATCCCGTTACTCTCCATATACTGCTGCAATTGCTTCACATCGCTGCGAATCCATTCGCTGACGATATAGATCGTGGAGCCGCTAATCAAATACGGGAAAATTTCCCACACCGACGCATCAAACCCGAATCCTGCGAATTTCGTGCTTCGATCCTTCGCTGTCACTGCATACTGTTGCTGGTGCCATAGTGACAAATTCACCAAAGATCGATGCTCTACCAGTACCCCTTTCGGCTTCCCGGTGGACCCTGACGTATAAATCACGTACGCCAAACTAGCAGCCGTATGCTCGCCCGCGATATTTCCGCGCTCTTCCTCTGCATATACGCCCGCCTCATCCAACGCCACAATGCTTCCGTCAAACACCACCCGGTCCGTCAAACGCTCCTGAGTCAGCAGCACCTTCGTCCCGCTATCCTCCAGCATGTACGCAATCCGCTCTGCCGGATAATCCGGGTCAATCGGCAAATACGCTCCTCCTGCCTTCAGGATGCCCAGGATTCCTGCCATCATCTCCAGCGAACGTTCCACCATGATGCCCACGATCGTCTCGGCCCCTACCCCGTGCTTGCGCAGCACACGCGCCACTTGGTTCGATCTGGCGTTCAGCTCTTCGTACGTCCACTCCTGCCCTTCGTACACCACTGCTACTTGCCCAGGAGTTTTCTCCACCTGTTCCTCAAACAGCTCGCTAATCGTCTTCTCCCTCGGGTACGGCTCCTTGGTTTCGTTGAACGACACCAACACCTGCTCCCGTTCCTCTTCTGTTACGATGTCAATCTCTTGTATCCGCAACCCTGGATTCTCCACTACCTGCTGGATGATTCTCTCCACATGCTGCCCGATTCTCCAGATAAACTCCTGATCGTGCGCCTTTGCATTGTAATTCATTTTAAACGTCAACTGTTTCCCCGGAACAACCGTGATGTTAAAGTCGTAGTTCGTTTGCTCGAACGCTTCGACTCCCTCTATCTTGAAGCCTAACTCTAGCCCTTCCCCTCCCGATTGATTCCTCAGCTCTTCATCAATGGGGAAATTTTGGAACGTCATAATGTGATCCAGCAACCCTTGCTTCACCTGGCTCCTCGCCTGCACATCCGCTAATGATACGTAGTCGTATTTCTCCGAGGCTAGCGCTCTGTGCTGCATCCCTTGCACCAGGTCTGCAAATCGTTCCGTCGGCTCTGCGTGTACTCGGATGGGAATCGTATTCACGAATAACCCGACCATTTTCTCCACGCCTTCAATTTCCGCAGGTCTTCCTGAGACCACCGAACCAAACACCACGTCGTTCGCTTGGTTGTACCTTTGCAGCAAGATCCCCCAGATCGCCTGGATCATCGTGTTGATCGTCACTTGGTATTTTTGGGCGAGCCTGTTCAATTGGCCGCTCTCCTTCTCCCCTACGGTGACAATCATTTCCTCTTGCCGATACTCCCTGTTTCCTTCGCCTTTCCGCTGCGCCGGTACGCTTGCCTGCTGCTCGTACCCCCTCAAGTAGTTCTCCCAGTACTCCAACGCCTCTTCTTGATCCTGCTCCCCCAGCCATTGGATGTAATCGCTGTACGGATACGCTTTTTCCAACTCCACACGCTGACCGCTTTTCAATTGAACGTAATACTTGAACAAATCTCCCAGAACGATTCCTGTGCACCAGCCATCCATAATGATGTGATGATAGCTCCAGATGACTCTATACGTTTCCTTCCCCGTTTGGATCACCGACAGCCTCATCAGAAGATCCTTTCTAAGATCGAATCCCTTTTCCCTGTCTTTTTTCTTGAATTCTTTGATATACGATAGTTTTTCATTTTCTTCATAGTTAGATATATCTTCATAATCAATTTTTGCAGGGCGTTCAGTTAAAACGATTTGCAAAGGTCTCTTTAATTCTTCAATCATAAATATAGTTCTGAACACATCATATTTTTTCAATAAAATATTTAAACTTTCCTCAAATAAATCTATTCTCATTTCACCTGCAAAAGTGAAGTCGATTTGTTCAAAATAAGTAGTTGAATTCCCATCTAACAAGTAGTGGAACAACATTCCTTCCTGAAGGGGGCTTAACTTTTGAATCAATTTTATGTTTTTTTTCATCTAATGTGCTCCTCTATAAGAATTAATGACCCTGTTTTTTGACCCATAAGCATAACATTTAGTTCACCACTAGCAGCGTTGTATACGTCACACCTTCGGCTGATGGTACATTGGCATCAATTTGGATGGGAACAAAGGCCGTGCCGCATGTGGATCGACAAAACGAATCGGACAAGTTCTGGTTCAGTGCGTTAAATAGGCAAAAACTACGGTATTTCAGGGTATCTCATTATCTGCCTAGACAATCTGCCCGCTACGAAGATATAGCCTATAATTATGTTTGTCAGCTACTTCCACAATCGGAAAATGATAATGACCAGTGGTCTCTAGAATAATAGCAGGACGCAAAGCACCTCCACTTCTAACGATTTCAAAATGTCCTAATAGAGTTAGCAACCCTTCAATTGTATGAGTAAACCGAATGTTTTGCCGTACGGCTTGTTCTTCTCAAGAAAGGCTTGGGCGTGGTTTGCACCTTCTGACACATCCAGACCAGAGCAATTACAGGGTTCATCGTCACCCTCTTCTTTTATATCAAACCGATAATCCCAATCCTTCTTGCCACTCATAACTTCGCTCGCCATTGCGAACAGTTTGTGTAACGGGATCTTTGTCCTTAATTCTTGAACGTTCTGTCTTATAATCTCATTAATAAATAGAGGTCAGCCAGTTTTTAGATGGCCAACCTCATATGGAGATAATTAGAAGACCCATATTGGAATATGCCAATATGCGCAAAATACTTGAATATTTAAGCACTAAACTTAGTACTGAACTAAATGAGCAAGTTGACTTTGTCTGTAATCTTTTGAAGATCATCAATCGTTAACTCTTTGATTCCCAAATCACTAGGAGTCATTTCGGCATCCTCTTTTTGTACACAATGCTCGATAATCCGGCACAGGTGGTCTCGGTAACTCTCCAGCAATCCCTTGATCGTCTCTTCCCGGTACTCTCCTCCCGAATACTGGATGCTCATCCGCAGCTTGCCTCCCATAATGGCGCCGCCTATGTCCAACCTGTGTACTCGTTCCGAATCTCGATGAAATGCGCTTCCCGTCGGCATCCCGGAGCCTTCAAATACGCCGCTTCCCATCTCCGCGTCAAACTGCCCCAAGTAGTTGAAGCTAATCTCCGGTCTTTGTTTGAATTCCAGCTCCTGGGTTCTTTCCTTCTCCGTCACGTATTTTAGAATCCCGTATCCGATCCCCTTATTCGGTATCCTTCTCAGCGTTTCTTTCACCTGCTTGATTTGATTCCCCAGTTCTTTCCTTCCCTGGATTTCCAACACCACCGGGTACATGCTCGTAAACCAACCCACCGTCCGGCTCACGTTCACTCCCTTGATGATCTCTTCCCTTCCGTGTCCTTCCAGCGTCAGCCCTACTCGTTCTTCTCCCGTCCACTCTTCCACGGCCAGTGCCAATCCCGTCAGCAGGATGTCATTCATCTCCGTATGGTACGCTTGATGCACGTTTCTCAACAGCTTCTCCGTCTCTTCTTCCGTGAACTCCACGATTTCGATTCGGCTCTCTCCCCATGTATTCCCTTTCGCTTCAACCTCCTCGTCCTTCGGCAGTCTTGCAATCTCCGCCTCTTCCACCGCTTTCCAATATGGCTTCTCCCTCAGCAGCTTCCTGCTGTTGGCATACTCGTTCAGTTCCTTGGACCACTGTTGGTACGAGTTCGTTTTCTCCGGCAAACTCACTTCCTCATTCGCCAGACGCTGTTCATACCCGAGCGCCAAATCTTCCAGCAGAATTCTCCATGAGACTCCGTCGACCACCAGATGATGGACCGCCAGCAGCAAGTGGTCTCCCTCACTAGTCTTGAATAATCCGGCTCTCATCAGCGGGCCCGACTGCAGGTTCAGGCTGCTTTGCAGACGCTCCGACTCCGTCTCGATCCGTCTGGCCGCTTCCTCTGCATCCCCGACGATCTCCACGACGCTCAGCTCGATTTCGTTCCCTTCGATCCCTGCGTTAACTTGAACGATGCTGTCTCCTTCGCCCTCATACCTCATTCGCAGCGCATCATGATGGGCCACCAGTTCCTGCAAAACCTCCCTCAGCGCCTCGTTGTTGAAGCCTTCCTGCCTATATAGCATCATCGACTGGTTCCAATGATGCTTCGCTTGAAAGTCTTGTTCGAAAAACCATCGCTGAATCGGGGTGAGCTCTACCTGCCCCTTCACTTGACCTTGATCGATGCTCATTTCCACCTGCTGTACATACAGACTCACGTCTTCAATTGTCGGATGCAGGAACAAGTTCGCGATCTCCAGCTTCAACTGTTGTTTATGCAAACGAGCGCTGATTTGAATCGCCTTGATCGAGTCTCCTCCCAACTCAAAGAAGTTGTCCCGGACCCCTATGCGCTCTAAACCGAGCACCTCCGACCAGATGTCCGTCAGCTTCGCCTCCATGTCGTTTCGTGACGCGATGTACTCCACGCCTGTGTGTACCGCCCCTTCCGGTGCCGGCAGCGCCTTGCGGTCCACCTTCCCGTTTGGCGTCAGCGGCAGCTTCTCCATTCGCACGAAGTACGACGGAATCATATACTCCGGCAAGCTTTGGCCCATATGCTTGCGCCATGTCGACACCGGCAGCTCCTCTTCCGTCACCACGTACGCGCACAAGTACGATTGGCCTTCTTCTCCCTTCCGCGCTACGACGACCGCGTCTTCCACCGCTTCATGCTTCATGAGCTGCTCATGCACCTCTCCCAGCTCAATCCGGAAGCCACGGATCTTCACCTGCTCATCAATCCGGCCCAAGTACTCCAGGTTCCCATCCAGCAGCCATCTGGCCAAGTCCCCCGTCCGGTACATCCGCTCTCCAGGGACAAACGGGTTCTCGACAAATTTCTCCTTCGTCAGCTCTGGACGGTTCAAATATCCTCGCGCCAGCCCGTCTCCGGCTATGCACAGCTCTCCCGCGATTCCGATAGGCTGCAACTGGTTCGCTTCACCCAGCACATACACTTGCATATTCGGCAGCGGCTTTCCGATAGGGATATTGCTTGCCCCTTCTTCCACCACATAGCTGGTGGCTACTACCGTATTCTCCGTTGGTCCATAGTGATTGACGATCTCATACTTCTGCCTCTTATAGTGATGTAGCTTATCTCCCCCCGTTAACAACAACCGTAAGGAGCCGACTTCTTCTTCCATAAACTTTTCACACATCGACGTCGGTAAAAAGCTAATCGTAATCCCGTTACTCTCCATATACTGCTGCAATTGCTTCACATCGCTGCGAATCCATTCGCTGACGATATGGATCGTGGAGCCGCTAATCAAATACGGGAAAATTTCCCACGCCGACGCATCAAACCCGAATCCTGCGAATTTCGTGCTTCGATCCTTCGCTGTCACTGCATACTGTTGCTGGTGCCATAGTGACAAATTCACCAAAGATCGATGCTCTACCAGTACCCCTTTCGGCTTCCCGGTGGACCCTGACGTATAAATCACGTACGCCAAACTAGCAGCCGTGTGCTCGCCCGCGATATTCCCGCGCTCTTCCTCTGCATATACGCCCGCCTCATCCAACGCCACAATGCTTCCGTCAAACACCACTCGGTCCGTCAGCCGCTTCTGCGTCAGCAACACCTTCGTCCCGCTATCCTCCAGCATGTACGCAATCCGCTCTACCGGATAGTCCGGGTCAATCGGCAAATACGCTCCTCCTGCCTTCAGGATGCCCAGGATTCCTACCATCATCTCCAGCGAACGTTCCACCATGATGCCCACAATCGTCTCGGCCCCTACCCCGTGCTTACGCAGCATGCGCGCCACTTGGTTCGACCTTGCATTCAGCTCTTCGTACGTCCACTCCTGCTCTTCGTACACCACTGCCACTTGCCCAGGAGTTTTCTCCGCCTGCTCCCCGAACAGCTCGCTAATCGTCTTCTCCCTCGGGTACGGTGCCTCGGCCTTGTTAAACGCTACCAATACCTGCTCCCGTTCCTCTTCTGTTAGCAGTTCAATGTCCGACAGCTTAATCTCCGGCTGATCCGCTACTTGCTCTAACAGCTTCAGCCAATGGCTGCTCCATCTCTCCATCGTTTCTTGGCGGAACAACCGGCTTCCGTACTCCATCTGGAAGTAGAGTTTCCCTTCCCCTTCGACGGCCTGCACGCTCACATCAAATTTCGCAATCTTTCCTTCGTGCCCGTACGCACTTACCTTCAGCCCTTCCAGACCGAACTCCTTCATCTCCACGTTTTGCAACGCGAACAACGTATCAAACAGCGGATTCCGGCTCAAATCTCTCCGTACCCCCAGCTTCTCCACCAACTCCTCCAGTGGATACTCCTGGTTCTCATACGCCTGCAGCACCTGCGTTTTCACGTCCTCCAGGTACGATACGAACGTTTTCTCCCCTTGCGGGCGGTTCCTCAGCGCCAACGTATTTACGAACATCCCCATTACTTCACCGAGGTCGGCGTGCCCTCTTCCCGCAATCGGCGTTCCCACGACGATGTCTTCTTGACCTGTATATTTCGACAGCAGCACGGTATACGCCGCAAGTAGGGTCATATACAGTGTCGCTCCTCGCTCCCGAGACAGCTTCGCCAGCTTCCAGCTATACTCCTCTCCCAGCGCGCATCCTACGCTGGCACCTTCAAACTGCTGCATAGCCGGACGCGGATAATCCGTCGGCAGTTCCAGCACCGGCACTTCTCCTGCGAACGCCCCCAGCCAGTACTGCTCCTGCTTCTCGATCTCTCCCTTCTGGATCCGCTCCTGCAACCATACCGCATAATCCTTATACTGGATCCCGGGCTCCCCAAGCTCTCGTCCTTCATACGCCTGCATGAACTCCTGCAGGAACAGGTTGATCGACACCCCGTCGGAGATGATATGGTGCATGTCCACCACCAGCACATGCTCCTCTTCCCCTAGCTGTAGGATGCCCGCCCGCAGTAACGGTGCTTGACTCAGATCAAACGGACGGATTAACGTTTCGATCAGACGCTCGATTTCCGCAACGCTCGCTTCTTCGTACGCTACAGCCAGTTCTACTTCCGCGTGTACCCGCTGCACCAGTTCCCCGTCAGCCATATCAAAGAACGTGCGCAAGGCCTCGTGCCGGTTCACCACCGTTTGCAAGGCCGCGCCCAGACGGCCCCGGTCCAGCTTTCCTTCCAGTTTCAGCACCGTCGGCATATTGTAGCTGACTCCTGCTCCTTCCAGTTGCTGGACCACATATACCCGTTTTTGTGCCGGCGACACCGGATAAAATGCTCTCGCTTCCACCCGCTCTATCGCGGTATATGATTTCTTCTCTGCTTCCTGCAAGTAGCCCGCCATCGCTTCGATCGTCCCGTTCCCGAACACTTCGCGCAGCGGCACCTCCACCTGCAGCTCCTGGTGAATCCGCGACACCAGCATCATCGCTTTCAGCGAGTGCCCCCCAAGCTCGAAAAAGTTGTCCCGGACTCCTATGCGCTCCAAACCGAGCACCTCTGACCAGATGTCCGCCAGCTTCGCCTCCACGTCGTTTCGTGGCGCGACGTACTCCACACCCGTGTGTACCGCCCCTTCCGGGGCTGGCAGCGCCTTGCGGTCCACCTTCCCGTTTGGCGTCAGCGGCAGCTTCTTCACACGTACGAAGTACGACGGGATCATATATTCCGGCAAACTTTCTCCCATATGTTTGCGCCATGCCGACACCGGCAGCTCCTCTTCCGTCACCACGTACGCGCACAAGTACGTTTGGCCTTCTTCTCCCTTCCGGGCCACGACCACCGCGTCTTCCACCGCTTCATGCTTCATGAGCTGCTCGTGCACCTCTCCCAACTCAATCCGGAAGCCACGGATCTTTACCTGCTCATCGATCCGGCCCAAGTACTCCAGGTTCCCGTCCGGCAGCCATCTGGCTAAGTCACCCGTCCGGTACATCCGCTCTCCAGGCACAAACGGGTCCTCTACAAACTTCTCCTCCGTCAGCTCCGGACGGTTCAAATACCCTCGTGCCACTCCTTCTCCTGCAACATACAACTCCCCTTGTATACCTATAGGTTGTATCCGCTGCTGCTTATCCAGTATATAAGCCCTCAAGGTTGGTATCGGTTTCCCAATGTTGCTCTTCCCTTGAGCAATCTCCACTTCAGTGATTTCTTTGTAGGTAACATGCACTGTCGTTTCTGTTGTTCCATACATATTAATCAATCGTATATCTGGCTGTTTCCTTTTCCACTCTTTCAATATGGATGGGCTTAACGCCTCTCCTCCGAAAATTACGTTCCTTACGGCTAGCTTCTCTCCAACCTCTCTTCCTTCTTCATGCAGCAACTGATAAAAATACATCGGCGTTTGATTCAGTATGGTTACTTGTTGATCCTTCAGTAATTGAAGGAATTGTTGTGGATTTTTCACTGTCTGTTGAGGTACCACGATCAGCTTCCCTCCGTACAACAACGCCCCGTACATTTCCCACACGGAAAAATCGAAGCAGAACGAATGGAACAACGTCCAGGTGTCCGTATCGCCAAAGTCAAACAAGTTTTTGTCGTTGAACAGTAACCGGACAACATTGCGCTGTTCCACCATGACCCCTTTCGGCTTCCCGGTGGACCCGGACGTATAAATCACGTACGCCAAACTAGCGGCCGTATGCTCGCGCGCGATATTCCCACTCTCTTCCTCTGCATACACGCCCGCCTCATCCAACGCCACGATGCTTCCTTCAAACGCCACCCGGTCCGTCAGCCGCTTCTGGGTCAGCAGCACCTTCGTCCCGCTATCCTCCAGCATGTACGCAATCCGCTCTGTCGGGTAGTCCGGGTCAATCGGCAAATACGCTCCTCCTGCCTTCAGGATGCCCAAGACCCCGGCCATCATCTCCAGCGAGCGTTCCACCATGATGCCCACGATCGTCTCGGTCCCTACCCCATGCTTACGCAGCACGCGTGCCACTTGGTTCGACCTTGCATTCAGCTCTTCGTACGTCCACTCCTCCCCTTCATACACCACTGCTACTTGCCCAGGAGTCTTTGCTACCTGTTCCTCGAACAACTCGCTGATCGTCTTCTCCCTCGGGTACGGCGCCTCGGTCTCGTTGAACGACACCAGCACCTGCTCCCGTTCCTCTTCCGTTACGATGTCAATCTCTTGGATCCGCAGCTCCGGATGCTCCACGATCTGCTGGATGATTCTCTCCACATGCTGCCCGATTCTCCGGATAAACTCCTGATCATACGCCTTTGCATTGTAATTCATTTTAAACGTCAGCTGGTTCCCCGGAATGACCGTGATGTTAAAGTCATAGTTCGTCTGCTCGAACGCTTCGACTCCCTCTATCTCGAAGCCTAATCCTTCACCGCCCGTTTGATTCTTAAGCTCTTCACCAATAGGGAAATTTTGAAACGTTATGAGGTGATCCAGCAGCCCTTGCTTCACCTGGCTCTTCGCCTGCACATCCGCCAACGATACGTAGTCGTATTTCTCCGAGGCTAACGCTCTGTGCTGCATCCCTTTCACCAGGTCTGCAAATCGCTCCGCCGGCTCTGCGCAAACTCGGACGGGAATCGTGTTCACGAATAACCCCACCATCTTCTCCACACCTTCAATTTCCGCAGGTCTTCCTGAGACCACCGCACCAAACACCACATCGCTCGCTTGATTGTACCTTTGCAGCAAAATCCCCCAGATCGCCTGGATCATCGTGTTGATCGTCACCTGGTACGTTTGGGCGAGCCTGTTCAATTGACCGCTCTCCTTTTCCCCTACGGTGACGAACATTTCCTCTTGCCGGTACTCCCTGTTTCCTTCGCCTTTCCGTTGCATCGGTACGCTGGCCTGCTGCTCGTACCCCCTCAAGTAGTTCTCCCAATACTCCAACGCCTCTTCTTGATCCTGCTCCCCCAGCCACTGGATGTAATCGCTGTACGGATATGCTTTTTCCAGCTCCACGCGCTGGCCGCTTTTCAATTGAACGTAATATTTGAACAAATCTCCCAGAACGATCCCATTGCACCAGCCATCCATGATGATGTGATGGTAGCTCCAGATCACTCTGTACGTGTCCTCACCCGTCTGGATCACCGACAGCCTCATCAGCAGATCTTTTCTAAGATCGAATCCCATCTCCCTGTCCCGGCTCTCATACTCTTGTACACGGGCTTCCTTCTCTTTCTCTGCGAGCTCCCTGATGTCTTCGTAATGCACATTCGCCTTTCTCGTTTTCCATACGACTTGATAGGGCTGATCTATTTTTTCATACAAAAAGTTCGTTCTTAGGATCGAATATTTCTCAATAATACACTGGAAACTCGTGGTAAGATCTTCCAGTTCAAGCTGACCCTTGACCGATAAGCTCGTCTGGACAAAATAATCGCTTCTATCCTTTTCTCTTAGAGCATGAAATAGCATTCCTTGTTGCGTCGAGGACAAAAAGTATATGTCTTTTATATCACTACGCTTTAGTTTTGACATTATGACAACCCCCGAATATTTTTGCTTTTTCCAATCGTACGATCAAAATGAACTAGATCGATCCCAGCAAATTACTTAACCTATCTGTTATTTTCAAATTCTCTAACAACCGTGCTCCAATTTAATCTTTTTTTGTTTTGAAGGTGACAGCCTTCTATGAACATAGGAATTAAGAACAACCTAGAGCCATCTGTTCGATCCGCTGTACAAGCAATGCCGCCATCGTGTTCAGCCGCTATCTAGTTATGGAGTGAGAGTGACGGTAATGAAGCCGGCATTTTAGAGTTGGAATTTCCAAAACAAAAATGCCGGCCATTTAAAGCTGTAGAAAACGAACCTTAACTAGAGACAATTATATTGTCTATTCCATTTCCTCAACCATAGAATAAATGAGTTCCAGACTCCCCAGACTCAATGCTTTCGCACTAAAATCGCTAGGTGTTCTCTCAGTATCCTCTTTTTGTACACAATGCTCGATAATCCGTCGCAGGTGGTCTCGGTAGCTCTCCAGCAATCCCTTGATCGTCTCTTCCCGGTACTCGCTTCCCGGATACTGGATGCTCATCTGCAGCTTGCCTCCCATAATGGCTCCACCTACATCCAGCTTATGTGCTCGTTCCGAATCTCGATGAAACGCGCTTCCCATCGGCATCCCGGAGCCTTCCAATACGCCGCTCTCCATCTCAGCATCAAACTGCCCCAAGTAGTTGAAGCTAATCTCCGGTCTTTGTTTGAATTCCAGCTCCTGGGTTTTTTCCTTCTCCGTCACGTATTTCAGAATCCCGTATCCGATCCCCTTATTCGGTATCCTTCTCAGCGTTTCTTTCACCTGCTTGATTTGATTCCCCAGTTCTTCCCTTCCCTTGATTTCCAACACCACCGGGTACATGCTCGTAAACCAGCCCACCGTCCGGTTCACGTTCACTCCCTTGATGACCTCTTCCCTTCCGTGTCCCTCCAGCGTCAGCCCTACTCGTTCTTCTCCCGTCCACTCTTCCACGGCCTGTGTCAGTCCTGTCAGCAGGATGTCATTCATCTCCGTATGGTACGCTTGGTGCACGTTTCTCAGCAGCTTCTCCGTCTCTTCTTCCGTGAACTCCACGATTTCGATCCGGCTCTCTCCCCATGTATTCCCTTGTGCCTTAGCCTCCATGTCCTTCGGCAGTCTTGCAATTTCCGCCTCTTCCACCGCTTTCCAATATGGCTTCTCCCTCAGCAGCTTTCTGCTGTTGGCATACTCGTTCAGTTCCTTGGACCACTGTTGGTACGAGTTCGTTTTCTCCGGCAAACTCACTTCCTCATTCGCCAGACGCTGTTCATACCCGAGCGCCAAATCTTCCAGCAGAATTCTCCATGAGACTCCGTCGATCACCAGATGATGGACCGCCAGCAGCAAGTGGTCTCCCTCACTAGTCTTGAATAAGCCGGCTCTCATCAGCGGGCCCGACTGCAGGTTCAGCCTGCTTTGCAGACACTCCGACTCCGACTCGATCCGCCTTGCCACTTCTTCTTCATCCCCAACGATCTCTACTACGCTTAGCTCGATTCCGTTCCCTTCGATCCCTTCGTTAACTTGAAGGATGCTGTCTCCTTCGCCCTCATACCTCATTCGCAGCGCATCATGGTGGGCCACCAGTTCCTGCAAGACCTCCCTCAGTGCCTCGCTGTTGAAGCCCTCTTGCCTATATACCATCACCGACTGGTTCCAATGATGCTTCGCTTGGAAGTCTTGTTCGAAAAACCATCGCTGAATCGGGGTGAGCTCTACCTGCCCCTTCACTTGACCTTGATCGATGCTCATTTCCACCTGCCGTACATACAGACTCACGTCTTCAATTGTCGGATGCAGGAACAAGTTCGCGATCTCCAGCTTCAACTGTTGTTTATGCAAACGAGCGCTGATTTGAATCGCCTTGATCGAGTCTCCTCCCAACTCAAAGAAGTTGTCCCGGACCCCTATGTGCTCTAAACCGAGCACCTCCGACCAGACGTTCGCCAGCTTCGCCTCCATGTCGTTTCGCGGCGCGACGTACTCCACGCCTGTGTGTACCGCCCCTTCCGGTGCTGGCAGCGCCTTGCGGTCCACCTTCCCGTTTGGCGTCAGCGGCAGCTTCTCCAGTCGCACGAAGTACGACGGGATCATATACTCCGGCAAACTTTCTCCCATATGTTTGCGCCATGCCGATACCGGCAGCTCCTCTTCCGTCACCACGTACGCGCACAAGTACGCTTCGCCCTCTTCTCCCTTCCGGGACACGACGACCGCGTCTTCCACTGCTTCATGCTTCATGAGCTGCTGGCGCACCTCGTCCGGCTCAATTCGGAAGCCACGGATCTTCACCTGCTCGTCGATCCGCCCCAAGTACTCCAGGTTCCCGTCCGGCAGCCATCTGGCTAAGTCACCCGTCCGGTACATCCGCTCTCCAGGCACAAACGGGTTCTCCACAAACTTCTCCTCCGTCAGCTCCGGACGGTTCAAGTATCCTCGTGCCAACCCGTCTCCGGCCACGCACAGCTCTCCCGCGATTCCGATTGGCTGCAACCGGTTCGCTCCATCCAATACATAGACCTTAGAGTGGTTAATCGCTTTCCCGATCGGAATCGTTCCCCCTTGCTTCCCATCGATCACATAGGAAGCCGAGAAGGTCGTATTTTCTGTCGGTCCATATCCGTTCACGATCTTCAGTTCCCCGTGCGCTTCTCTTACCCGGTTCACATGCTCGACAGATAATGCTTCTCCTCCTACGATCAACGTCTTCAGGCCCCTAAACGTTTCGATCCGCTCTTGCACCACTTGATTAAACAACGACGCGGTCAGCCACATCGTCGTGATTCCATATTGCTCAATACTCTGACCCAGATGCTGAGGGTCCAAAATACGGTGCTCAGCGCTCAAGTACAGACGCAAACCGTTGAGCAGCGCACCCCAAATTTCAAACGTAGACGCATCGAACACCAGCGCTCCCGTTTGGAGGATACGATCTCCCTCGCCAAACTCCACGTAATTCGTGTTTTTCACCAGACGGACGACGTTCCGCTGCTCCACCAATACCCCTTTCGGCTTCCCGGTGGACCCTGACGTATAAATCACGTACGCCAAACTAGCAGCCGTGTGCTCGCCCGCGATATTCCCGCGCTCTTCCTCTGCATATACGCCCGCCTCATCCAGCGCCACAATGCTTCCGTCAAACACCACTCGGTCCGTCAGCCGCTTCTGCGTCAACAGCACCTTCGTCCCGCTATCCTCCAGCATGTACGCAATCCGCTCTGCCGGATAGTCCGGGTCAATCGGCAAATACGCTCCTCCTGCCTTCAGGATGCCCAGGATTCCTGCCATCATCTCCAGCGAACGTTCCACCATGATGCCCACGATCGTCTCGTTTCCTACCCCGTGCTTGCGCAGCACACGGGCCACTTGGTTCGACCTTGCATTCAGCTCTTCGTACGTCCACTCCTCCCCTTCGTACACTACCGCCACTTGCTTTGGTGTCTTTGCTACCTGTTCCTCGAACAGCTCGCTGATCGTCTTCTCCCTCGGGTACGGCGCTTCCGTCTCGTTGAACGACACCAGCACCTGCTCCCGTTCCTCTTCCGTCATCAGCTCGATGTCCGACAGCTTAATCTCCGGCTGATCCGCCACCTGCTCTAACAACCTCAACCAATGGCTGCTCCATCTCTCCATCGTTTCCGGGCGGAACAACCGGCTTCCGTATTCCACATGGAAGTAGAGCTTCCCTTCCCCTTCGACGGCCTGCACGCTCACATCAAATTTCGCAATTTTTCCTTCGTACCCATACGGACTTACCTTCAGCCCTTCCAGACCGAACTCTTTCATCTCCATGTTTTGCAACGCGAACAACGTATCAAACAGTGGATTCCGGCTCAAATCTCTCCGTACACCCAGCTTCTCCACCAACTCCTCCAGCGGATATTCCTGGTTCTCATATGCCTGCAGCACCTGCGTTTTCACGTCCTCCAGGTACGAAACGAACGTTTTCTCCCCTTGCGGGCGGTTCCTCAGCGCCAACGTATTTACGAACATCCCCATTCACTTCACCGAGGTCGGCGTGCCCTCTTCCCGCAATCGGCGTTCCCACCGACGATGTCTTCTTGACCTGTATATTTCGACAGCAGCACGGTATATCGCCGCAAGTAGGGTCATATACAGCGTCGCTCCTCGACTCCCGCGACAGCTTTACCAGCTTCTGGCTGTACTCCTCTCCCTAGTGCGCATGCCTACGCTGGCACCTTCAAACTGCTGCATAACCGGACGCGGATAATCCGTCGGCAGCTCCAGTACAGGCACTTCTCCTGCGAACGCCCCCAGCCAGTACTGCTCCTGCTTCTCGATCTCTCCCTTCCGGATCCGCTCCTGCTGCCATACCGGCATAATCCTTGTACTGGATGCCCGGCTCCCCAAACTCTCGTCCTTCATACGCCTGCATGAACTCCTGTAGGAACAGGTTGATCGACACCCCGTCGGAGATGATATGGTGCATGTCCACCACCAGCACATGCTCCTCTTCCCCTAGCTGTAGGATGCCGCCCGCAGTAACGGTGCTTGACTCAGATCAAACGGACGGATGAGCGTTTGGATCCGATGCTCGATCTCCATAGCGCTCGCTTCTTCGTACGCTACAGTCCAGTTCCACTTCCGCGTGTACCCGCTGCACCAGTTCCCCGTCCGCCATATCAAAGAACGTACGCAAGGCCTCGTGCCGGTTCACCACCGTTTGCAAGGCCGCGCCCAGACGGCCCCGGTCCAGCTTTCCTTCCAGCTTCAGCACCGTCGGCATATTGTAGCTGACTCCTGCTCCTTCCAGTTGCTGGACCACATATACCCGTTTTTGTGCCGGCGACACCGGATAAAATGCTCTCGCTTCCACCCGCTCTATCGCGGTATATGATTTCTTCTCTGCTTCCTGCAAGTAGCCCGCCATCGCTTCGATCGTCCCGTTCCCGAACACTTCGCGCAGCGGCACCTCCACCTGCAGCTCCTGGTGAATCCGCGACACCAGCATCATCGCTTTCAGCGAGTGCCCCCCAAGCTCGAAAAAGTTGTCCCGGACTCCTATGCGCTCCAAACCGAGCACCTCTGACCAGATGTCCGCCAGCTTCGCCTCCACGTCGTTTCGTGGCGCGACGTACTCCACACCCGTGTGTACCGCCCCTTCCGGGGCTGGCAGCGCCTTGCGGTCCACCTTCCCGTTTGGCGTCAGCGGCAGCTTCTTCACACGTACGAAGTACGACGGGATCATATATTCCGGCAAGCTTTCTCCCATATGTTTGCGCCATGCCGACACCGGCAGCTCCTCTTCCGTCACCACGTACGCGCACAAGTACGATTGGCCTTCTTCTCCCTTCCGGGCCACGACCACCGCGTCTTCCACCGCTTCATGCTTCATGAGCTGCTCATGCACCTCTCCCAGCTCAATCCGGAAGCCACGGATCTTCACCTGCTCATCGATCCGACCCAAGTACTCCAGGTTCCCATCCGGCAGCCATCTGGCTAAGTCACCCGTCCGGTACATCCGTTCTCCATGCACAAACGGGTTCTCTACAAACTTCTCCTCCGTCAGCTCCGGACGGTTCAAATACCCTCGTGCCACTCCTTCTCCTGCAACATACAACTCCCCTTGTATACCTATAGGTTGTATCCGCTGCTGCTTATCCAGTATATAAGCCCTCAAGGTTGGTATCGGTTTCCCAATGTTGCTCTTCCCTTGAGCAATCTCCACTTCAGTGATTTCTTTGTAGGTAACATGCACTGTCGTTTCTGTTGTTCCATACATATTAATCAATCGTATATCTGGGTGTTTCCTTTTCCACTCTTTCAATATGGATGGGCTTAACGCCTCTCCTCCGAAAATTACGTTCCTTACGGCTAGCTTCTCTCCAACCTCTCTTCCTTCTTCATGCAGCAACTGATAGAAATACATTGGCGTTTGATTCAATATGGTTACTTGTTGATCCTTCAGTAATTGAAGGAATTGTTGTGGATTTTTCACTGTCTTTTGAGGTACCACGATCAGCTTCCCTCCGTACAACAACGCCCCGTACATTTCCCACACGGAAAAATCAAAGCAGAACGAATGGAACAACGTCCAGGTGTCCGTATCGCCAAAGTCAAACAAGTTTTTGTCGTTGAACAGTAACCGGACAACATTGCGCTGTTCCACCATGACCCCTTTCGGCTTCCCGGTGGACCCCGACGTATAAATCACGTACGCCAAACTAGCGGCCGTATGCGCGCGCGCGATATTCCCACGCTCTTCCTCTGCATACACGCCCGCCTCATCCAACGCCACGATGCTTCCTTCAAACGCCACCCGGTCCGTCAGCCGCTTCTGGGTCAGCAGCACCTTCGTCCCGCTATCCTCCAGCATGTACGCAATCCGCTCTGTCGGATAGTCCGGGTCAATCGGCAAATACGCTCCTCCTGCCTTCAGGATGCCCAAGATCCCGGCCATCATCTCCAGCGAGCGTTCCACCATGATGCCCACGATCGTCTCGGTCCCTACCCCATGCTTACGCAGCACGCGTGCCACTTGGTTCGACCTTGCATTCAGCTCTTCGTACGTCCACTCCTCCCCTTCATACACCACTGCTACTTGCCCAGGAGTCTTCTCCGCCTGCTCCTCGAACAGCTCGCTAATCGTCTTCTCCCTTGGGTACAGTGCCTCCGTTTCGTTGAACGACACCAACACCTGCTCCCGTTCCTCTTCTGTTAGCAGCTCAATGTCAGACAGCTTAATCTCCGGCTGATCCGCCACCTGCTCTAACAACCTCAACCAATGGCTGCTCCATCTCTCCATCGTTTCTTGGCGGAACAACCGGCTTCCGTACTCCATCTGGAAGTAGAGTTTCCCTTCCCCTTCGACGGCCTGCACGCTCACATCAAATTTCGCAATTTTTCCTTCGTAACCGTACGGACTTACCTTCAGCCCTTTCAAACCGAACTCCTTCATCTCTACGTTTTGCAGCGTAAACAACGTATCAAACAGCGGATTCCGGCTCAAGTCCCTCCGTACACCCAGCTTCTCCACCAACTCCTCCAGTGGATACTCCTGGTTCTCATACGCCTGCAGCACCTGCGTTTTCACATCCTCCAGGTACGAAACGAACGTTTTCTCCCCTTGCGGGCGGTTCCTCAGCGCCAACGTATTTACGAACATCCCCATTATTTCACCGAGGTCGGCGTGTCCTCTTCCCGCAATCGGCGTTCCCACCACGATGTCTTCTTGCCCTGTATATTTCGACAGCAGCACAGTATACGCCGCAAGCAGGGTCATATACAGTGTCGCTCCTCTCTCCCGCGACAGCTTCGCCAGCTTCTGGCTGTACTCCTCTCCCAGCTCGCATCCTACGCTGGCACCTTCAAACTGCTGCACAGCCGGACGCGGATAATCCGTCGGCAGTTCCAGCACCGGCACTTCTCCTGCGAATGATTCCAGCCAGTACTGCTCCTGCTTCTCGATGTCTCCCTTGCGGATTCGCTCCTGCTGCCATACCGCATAATCTTTGTACTGGATTCCTCGCTTTCCAAGCTCTCTTCCTTCATACGTCTGCATGAACTCCTGCAGGAATAGGTTGATCGACACCCCGTCGGAGATAATGTGATGCATGTCCACCACCAGCACATGCTCCTCTTCCCCTAGCTGTAGAATGCCTGCACGCAGTAACGGCGCTTGACTCAGATCAAACGGACGGATGAACGTTTCGATCAGACGCTCGATTTCCTCAACGCTCGCTTCTTCATACGCTACGGCCAGTTCTACTTCCGCGTGTACCCGCTGCACCAGTCCCCCGTCCGCCATGTCAAAGGACGTGCGCAATGCCTCGTTCCGGTTCACCACCGTTTGCAAGGCCTCACCCAGACGTCCCCGGTCCAACTTTCCTTCCAGCTTCAGCACCGTCGGCATATTGTAGCTGACTCCTGCTCCTTCCAACTGCTGGACCACATATACCCGTTTTTGTGCCGGCGACACCGGATAATACGCTCTCGCTTCCACACGCTCTATCGGGGTATACGTTGTCTTTTCCGCTTCTTGCAAGTAGCCTGCCATCGCTTCGATCGTCGCGTTCCCGAACACTTCGCGCAGCGGCATCTCCACCTGCAGCTCCTGGTGAATCCGCGACACCAGCATCATCGCTTTCAGCGAGTGTCCCCCCAGCTCGAAGAAGTTGTCCCGGACCCCTATGCGCTCCAGACCGAGCACTTCCGACCAGATGTCCGCCAGCTTTGCCTCCACGTCGTTTCGTGGCGCGACGTACTCCATACCCGTGTGTACCGCCCCTTCCGGTGCTGGCAGCGCCTTACGATCCACCTTCCCGTTTGGCGTCAGTGGCAAGTGCTCCACACGCACGAAGTACGACGGGATCATATACTCCGGCAAGCTTTGGCCCATATGCTTGCGCCAGGACGACACTGGCAGCTCCGCTTCCGTTAACACGTACGCGCACAAGTATGCTTCGCCTTCTTCTCCCTTCCGGGCTACGACGATCGCGTCTTCCACCGCTTCATGCTTCACGAGCTGCTCGCGTACCTCTCCCAGCTCAATCCGGAAGCCACGGATCTTCACCTGCTCGTCAATCCGGCCCAAGTACTCCAGGTTCCCGTCCGGCAACCATCTGACCAAGTCCCCTGTTCGGTACATCCGCTCTCCCGGCACAAACGGGTTCTCCACAAACTTCTCCTCCGTCAGCTCCGGTCGGTTCAAGTACCCTCGTGCCAACCCGTCTCCGGCTATGCACAGCTCTCCCGCGATTCCAATAGGCTGCAACCGGTTCGCTCCACCCAGCACATACACTTGCGTATTCGGCAGCGGCTTTCCGATCGGGACGTGGACTCCTTCCTTCCTTCCCAGGGCATATTGTGTTGCATAGATGGTCGCTTCCGTCGGACCGTACATATTTTCCACCTTAACGTCCGGCCATGACTCGTTCAGCTTGTTCGCCAAATCGCTAGGGAGCGCTTCTCCTGCTACAAACACGTATTCCAGTTTCTTGACCTTCTCTTGTTCTACACCGTCGTTCATCACCAGATGCAGCATCGCGGGAACGAAGTTGATGTGCGTGATTGGATGGCGATCGATCACCTCTTCCAGTTTGGCCCAGTCCTTTTCCGCGCCTTGCTTGGCTATTACCAGTTGGCCGTTCCCTAGTATCCACCCGAACAACTCCGTGATCGATACATCAAACGTATAGGCAGTCTTTAATAGATAAGCTCCGGTTGCTTGTAATGGATACCGTTGCTGCATCGCTGACAACATGTTGGTTAGACTCGCATGCTCCACCAGTACCCCTTTCGGTTTCCCGGTGGACCCCGACGTATAAATCACGTACGCCAAACTAGCGGCCGTATGCTCGCCCGCGATATTCCCGCGCTCTTCCTCTGCATATACGCCCGCCTCATCCAACGCCACGATGCTTCCTTCAAATGCCACTCGGTCCGTCAGCCGCTTCTGCGTCAGCAGCACCTTCGTCCCGCTATCCTCCAGCATGTACGCAATCCGCTCTACCGGATAGTCCGGGTCAATCGGCAAATACGCTCCTCCTGCCTTCAGGATACCCAGGATTCCTGCCATCATCTCCAGCGAACGTTCCACCATGATGCCCACGATCGTCTCGGTTCCTACCCCGTTCTTGCGCAGCATTCGCGCCACTTGGTTCGATCTGGCATTCAGCTCTTCGTACGTCCACTCCTGCCCTTCGTATACCACTGCTACTTGCCCAGGAGTTTTCTCCACCTGTTCCTCGAACAGTTCACTAATTGTCTTCTCCCTCGGGTATGGTGCCTCCGTCTTGTTGAACGACACCAATACCTGCTCCCGTTCCTCTTCTGTTACGATATCAAGCTCTTGAATCCGCAGCTCCGGATGCTTCACTACCTGCTGGATAATTCTCTCCACATGCTGCCCAATTCTCCGGATAAACTCCTGATCGTGCGCCTTTGCATTGTAATTCATTTTAAACGTCAGCTGTTTCCCCGGAATGACCGTGATGTTAAAGTCATAGTTCGTCTGCTCGAACGCTTCGACTCCCTCTATCTCAAAGCCTAACCCTTCCCCGTCCGTTTGATTCTTCAGCTCTTCACCTATAGGGAAATTTTGAAACACCATGATGTGATCCAGCAATCCTTGCTTCACCTGGCTCTTCGCCTGCACATCCGCTAACGATACGTAATCGTATTTCTCCGAGGCTAACGCTCTGTGCTGCATCCCTTGCACCAGGTCTGCAAATCGCTCCGTCGGCTCTGCGTACACTCGAATGGGAATCGTGTTCACGAATAACCCCACCATTTTCTCCACGCCTTCAATTTCCGCAGGTCTTCCCGAGACTACCGAACCAAACACCACGTCGCTCGCTTGGTTGTACCTTTGCAGCAAAATCCCCCAGATCGCCTGAATCATCGTATTGATCGTCACTTGGTACGTTTGGGCGATCCTGTTCAATTGACCGCTCTCCTTCTCCCCTACGGTGACGATCACTTCCTCTTGCCGATACTCCCCGTTTCCTTCGCCTTTCCGCTGCGCCGGTACGCTTGCCTGTTGCTCATAACCCCTCAAGTAGTTCTCCCAGTACTCCAGCGCCTCTTCTTGATCCTGCTCCTCCAGCCACTGGATGTAATCGCTGTACGGATACGCTTTTTCCAACTCCACGCGCTGACCGCTTTTCAATTGAACGTAATACTTGAACAAATCTCCCAGAATGATCCCCGTGCACCAGCCATCCATGATGATGTGATGGTAACTCCAGATCACTCTGTACGTGTCCTCACCCGTCTGGATCACCGACACCTTCATCAGAAGATCCTTGCTAAGATCGAATCCTCTTTCCTTCTCCCCGTTCTCATACTCTTGCAAACGGGCTTCCTTTTCTTCCTCTGCAAGCTCCCTGATGTCCTCGTAATACACATTCACCTTTCTCGTTTTCCAGACGACTTGATAAGGCTGATCTATTTTTTCATACAAAAAGTTCGTTCTTAGGATCGAATATTTCTCAACCATCCGCTGGAAACTCGTAGTCAAAGCTTCTATTTCAAGCCGACCCTTGACCGATAAGCTCAATTGGACAAAATAATCGCTTCTGCCTCTTTCCGCTAGGGCATGAAACAGCATTCCTTCTTGCATCGGGGACAGCGTATATACGTCTTCTATCTCGTTCCCGTCTCGTATTTCCTCCAGCTTGGACAAAACTACTTCCAAACTCTCCAGATTCAACGCTTTCGTACTAAAATCGCTAGGTGTTCTCTCAGCATCCTCTTTTTGTACACAATGCTCGATAATCCGGCACAGGTGGTCTCGATAGCTCTCCAGCAATCCCTTGATCGTCTCTTCCCGGTACTCTCTTCCCGGATACTGGATGCTCATCTGCAGCTTGCCTCCCACAATGGCGCCGCTCACGTCCAGCTTGTATGTTCGTTCTGAATCTCGATGAAATGCGCTTCCCATCGGCATCCCAGAGCCTTCAAATACACCGCTTCCCATCTCTGCGTCAAACTGCCCCAAGTAGTTGAAGCTAATCTCCGGTCTTTGTTTGAATTCCAGCTCCTGGGTTTTTTCCTTCTCCGTCACGTATTTTAGAATCCCGTATCTGATCCCCTTATTCGGTATCCTTCTCAGCGTTTCTTTCACCTGCTTGATTTGATTCCCCAGTTCTTCCCTTCCCTTGATTTCCAACACCACCGGGTACATGCTCGTAAACCAGCCCACCGTCCGGCTCACGCTCACTCCCTTGATGACCTCTTCCCTTCCGTGTCCCTCCAGCGTCAGCCCTACTCGTTCTTCTCCCGTCCACTCTTCCACGGCCTGTGTCAGTCCTGTCAGCAGGATGTCATTCATCTCCGTATGGTACGCTTGGTGCACGTTTCTCAGCAGCTTCTCCGTCTCTTCTTCCGTGAACTCCACGATCTCGATCCGGCTCTCTCCCCATGTATTCCCTTGTGCCTCAGCCTCCTTGTCCTTCGGCAGTCTTGCAATTTCCGCCTCTTCCACCGCTTTCCAATATGGCTTCTCCCTCAGCAGCTTCCTGCTGTTGGCATACTCGTTCAGTTCCTTGGACCACTGTTGGTACGAGTTCGTTTTCTCCGGCAAACTCACTTCCTCATTCGCCAGACGCTGTTCATACCCGAGCGCCAAATCTTCCAGCAGAATTCTCCATGAGACTCCGTCGATCACCAGATGATGGACCACCAGCAGCAAGTGGTCTCCCTCACTAGTCTTGAATAAGCCGGCTCTCATCAGCGGGCCCGACTGCAGGTTCAGGCTGCTTTGCAGACACTCCGACTCCGACTCAATCCGCCTTGCCACTTCTTCTTCATCCCCGACGATCTCTACTACGCTTAGCTCGATTCTGTTCCCTTCGATCCCTTCGTTAACTTGAAGGATGCTGTCTCCTTCGCCCTCATACCTCATTCGCAGCGCATCATGATGGGCCACCAGTTCCTGCAAAACCTCCCTCAGCGCCTCGTTGTTGAAGCCTTCTTGCCTATATACCATCATCGACTGGTTCCAATGATGCTTCGCTTGGAAGTCTTGTTCGAAAAACCATCGCTGAATCGGGGTGAGCTCTACCTGCCCCTTCACTTGACCTTGATCGATGCTCGTCTCTACCTGCCGTACATACAGACTCACGTCTTCGATCGTCGGATGCAGGAACAAATTCGCGATTTCCAGCTTCAACTGTTGTTTATGCAAACGGGCGCTGATTTGAATCGCCTTGATCGAGTCTCCTCCCAGCTCGAAGAAGTTGTCCCGCACCCCGATGCGCTCCAAACCGAGCACCTCCGACCAGATGTCCGCCAGCTTCGCCTCCATGTCGTTTCGCGGCGCGACGTACTCCACGCCTGTGTGTACCGCCCCTTCCGGTGCCGGCAGCGCCTTGCGGTCCACCTTCCCGTTTGGCGTCAGCGGCAACTGCTCCAGTCGCACGAAGTACGACGGGATCATATACTCCGGCAAGCTTTGGCCCATGTGCTTGCGCCAGACCGACACTGACAGCTCCTCTTCCGTTACCACGTACGCGCATAAGTACGCTTCGCCTTCTTCTCCCTTCCGGGCTACGACGACCGCGTCTTCCACCGCTTCATGCTTCACAAGCTGCTCGCGCACCTCTCCCAACTCAATCCGGAAGCCACGGATCTTCACCTGTTCGTCGATCCGCCCCAAGTACTCTAAGTTCCCGTCCGGCAGCCATCTGACCAAGTCCCCTGTTCGGTACATCCGCGCTCCAGCCACAAACGGGTTCTCTACAAACTTCTCCTCCGTCAGCTCCGGTTGGTTCAAGTACCCTCGTGCCAACCCATCTCCGGCTATGCACAGCTCGCCCGCGATTCCGATTGGCTGCAACAGCTTCGCTCCATCCAGCACATACACTTGGGTATTCGGCAGCGGCTTTCCGATCGGGACGTGGACTCCTTCCTTCCTTCCCAGCGCATATTGTGTTGCATAGATGGTCGCTTCCGTCGGACCGTACATATTTTCCACCTTAACGTCCGGCCATGACTCGTTCAGCTTGTTCGCCAAGTCGCTAGGTAGCGCTTCTCCTGCTACAAACACGTATTCCAGTTTCTTGACCTTCTCTTGTTCTACACCGTCGTTCATCACCAGATGCAGCATCGCGGGAACGAAGTTGATGTGCGTGATTGGATGGCGATCGATCACCTCTTCCAGTTTAGCCCAGTCCTTTTCCGCGCCTTGCTTGGCTATTACCAGTTGGCCGTTCCCTAGTATCCACCCGAACAACTCCGTGATCGATACATCAAACGTATAGGCAGTCTTTAATAGATAAGCTCCGGTTGCTTGTAATGGATACCGTTGCTGCATCGCTGACAACATGTTGGTTAGACTCGCATGCTCCACCAGTACCCCTTTCGGTTTCCCGGTGGACCCCGACGTATAAATCACGTACGCCAAACTAGCGGCCGTATGCTCGCGCGCGATATTCCCGCGCTCTTCCTCTGCATATACGCCCGCCTCATCCAACGCCACGATGCTTCCGTCAAATGCCACTCGGCCCGTCAGCCGTTTCTGCGTCAGCAGCACCTTCGTCCCGCTATCCTCCAGCATGTACGCAATCCGCTCTGACGGATAGTCCGGGTCAATCGGCAAATACGCTCCCCCTGCCTTCAGAATGCCCAAGATCCCGGCCATCATCTCCAGCGAACGTTCCACCATGATGCCCACGATCGTCTCGGACCCTACCCCGTGCTTGCGCAGCATCCGTGCCACTTGGTTCGATCTGGCATTCAACTCTTCATACGTCCACTCCTGTCCTTCGTACACCACTGCTACTTGCTTCGGTGTCTTTGCTGCCTGTTCCTCGAACAGCTCGCTAATCGCCATCTCCCTCGGGTACGGCGCTTCCGCCTCGTTGAACGACACCAGCACCTGCTCCCGTTCCTCTTCCGTCATCAGCTCGATGTCCGACAACCTGATCTCCGGCTGGTCCGCCACCTGCTCTAACAACCTCAGCCAGTGGTTGCTCCATCTCTCCATCGTTTCCGGGCGGAACAACCGGCTTCCGTACTCCATCTGGAAGTAGAGCTTCCCTTCCCCTTCGACTGCCTGCAGACTTACATCAAATTTCGCAATCTTTCCTTCATATCCGTACGGGCTTACCTTCAGTCCTTCCAGACCGAACTCCTTCATCTCTACGTTTTGCAGCGTAAACAACGTATCAAACAGCGGATTCCGGCTCAAATCTCTCCGTACCCCCAACTTCTCCACCAGTTCCTCCAGCGGATACTCCTGGTTCTCATACGCCTGCAGCACCTGCGCTTTCACGCCCTCCAGGTACGATACGAACGTTTTCTCCCCTTCCGGGCGGTTTCGCAGCGCCAGCGTATTCACGAACATCCCCATCACTTCACCCAGGTCGGCATGCCCTCTTCCCGCAATCGGCGTGCCCACCACGATGTCTTCTTGCCCTGTATATTTCGACAGCAGTACGGTATATGCCGCAAGTAGGGTCATATACAGCGTCGCTCCTCGCTCCCGCGACAGCTTCACCAGCTTCTGGCTGTACTCTTCCCCTAGTGCGCAGCCTACGCTGGCACCTTCAAACTGCTGCATAGCCGGACGCGGATAATCCGTCGGCAGCTCCAGCACCGGCACTTCTCCTGCGAACGCGCTCAGCCAGTACTGCTCCTGCTTCTCGATCTCTCCCTTCCGGATCCGCTCCTGCTGCCATACCGCATAATCCTTGTACTGGATGCCCGGCTCCCCAAGCTCTCGTCCTTCATACGCCTGCATAAACTCCTGTAGGAACAGGTTGATCGACACCCCATCAGAGATAATATGGTGCATGTCCACCACCAGCACATGCTCCTCTTCCCCCAGCTGTAGAATGCCCGCCCGCAGTAACGGCGCTTGACTCAGATCAAACGGACGGATGAATGATTCGATCCGACGCTCGATCTCCACTTTCACAGCGCTCGCTTCTTCGTACGCTACAGCCAGTTCCACTTCCTCTTGTACCCGCTGTACCAGTCCCCCGTCCGCCATATCAAAGGACGTGCGCAATGCCTCGTGCCGGTTCACCACCGTTTGCAAAGCCGCGCTCAGACGCCCCCAGTCCAGCTTTCCTTCCAGCTTCAGCACCATCGGCATATTGTAGCTGACTCCTACTCCTTCCAGTTGCTGGACCACATATACCCGTTTTTGCGCGGGCGACACCGGATAAAACGCTCTCGCTTCCACCCGCTCTATCGGGGTGTGCGTTGTCTTTTCCGCTTCCTGCAAGTAGCCTGCCATCGCTTCGATCGTTGCGTGCCTGAACACTTCGCGCAGCAGCACCTCCACCTGCAATTCCTGATGAATCCGCGAAACCAGCATCATCGCTTTCAGCGAGTGTCCCCCCAGCTCAAAGAAGTTGTCCCGGACGCCCACACGCTCTAAACCGAGCACCTCCGACCAGACGTCCGCCAGCTTCGCCTCCACGTCGTTGCGCGGTGCAACGTACTCCACACCCGTGTGTACCGTTCCTTCCGGGGCTGGCAGCGCCTTGCGGTCCACCTTCCCGTTTGGCGTCAGCGGCAGCTTCTCCATTCGCACGAAGTACGACGGAATCATATACTCCGGCAAGCTTTGGCCCATATGCTTGCGCCATGCCGACACCGGTAACTCCTCTTCCGTCACCACGTACGCGCACAAGTACGATTGGCCTTCTTCTCCCTTCCGCGCTACGACGACCGCGTCTTCCACCGCTTCATGCTTCATGAGCTGCTCATGCACCTCTCCCAGCTCAATCCGGAAGCCACGGATCTTCACCTGCTCATCGATCCGGCCCAAGTACTCTAGGTTCCCATCCGGCAACCATCTGGCCAAATCCCCCGTCCGGTACATCCGCTCTCCAGGGACAAACGGGTTCTCGACAAACTTTTCCTTCGTTAGATCCGGTCGGTTCAAGTACCCTCGTGCCAACCCGTCTCCGGCTATGCACAGCTCTCCCGCGATTCCGATAGGCTGCAACTGGTTCGCTTCACCCAGCACATACACTTGCATATTCGGCAGCGGCTTTCCGATAGGGATATTGCTTGCCCCTTCTTCCACCACATAGCTGGTGGCTACTACCGTATTCTCCGTTGGTCCATAGTGATTGACGATCTCATACTTCTGCCTTTTATATTGATGTAGCTTATCTCCCCCCGTTAACAACAACCGTAAGGAGCCGACTTCTTCTTCCATAAACTTTTCACACATCGACGTCGGTAAAAAGCTAATCGTAATCCCGTTACTCTCCATATACTGCTGTAATTGCTTCACATCGCTGCGAATCCATTCGCTGACGATATAGATCGTGGAGCCGCTAATCAAATACGGGAAAATTTCCCACACCGACGCATCAAACCCGAATCCTGCGAATTTCGTGCTTCGATCCTTCGCTGTAACTGCATACTGTTGCTGGTGCCATAGTGACAAATTCACCAAAGATCGATGCTCCACCAGTACCCCCTTCGGCTTCCCGGTGGACCCTGACGTATAAATCACGTACGCCAAACTAGCAGCCGTGTGCTCGCCCGCGATATTCCCGCGCTCTTCCTCTGCATATACGCCCGCCTCATCCAACGCCACAATGCTTCCGTCAAACACCACTCGGTCCGTCAGCCGCTTCTGCGTCAACAGCACCTTCGTCCCGCTATCCTCCAGCATGTACGCAATCCGCTCTGCCGGATAGTCCGGATCAATCGGCAAATACGCGCCTCCTGCCTTCAGGATGCCCAAGATGCCTGCCATCATCTCCAGCGAGCGTTCCACCATGATGCCCACGATCGTCTCGGTTCCTACCCCGTGCTTGCGCAGCACACGGGCCACTTGGTTCGACCTTGCATTCAGCTCTTCGTACGTCCACTCCTCCCCTTCATACACCACTGCTACTTGCCCAGGAGTCTTCTCCGCCTGTTCCTCGAACAGCTCGCTAATCGTCTTCTCCCTTGGGTACAGTGCCTCCGTTTCGTTGAACGACACCAACACCTGCTCCCGTTCCTCTTTCGTCATTAGCACGATGTCCGACAGCTTGATCTCCGGCTGATCCGCCACCTGCTCTAACAACCTCAGCCAATGACTGCTCCATCTTTCCATCGTTTCCGGGCGGAACAACCGGCTTCCGTATTCCACATGGAAGTAGAGCTTCCCTTCCCCTTCGACGGCCTGCACGCTCACATCAAATTTCGCAATTTTTCCTTCGTACCCATACGGACTTACCTTCAGCCCTTCCAGACCGAACTCTTTCATCTCCATGTTTTGCAACGCGAACAACGTATCAAACAGTGGATTCCGGCTCAAATCTCTCCGTACCCCCAGCTTCTCCACCAACTCCTCCAGCGGATACTCCTGGTTCTCATACGCCTGCAGCACCTGCGCTTTCACGTCCTCCAGGTACGAAACAAACGTTTTCTCCCCTTGCGGGCGGTTCCTCAGCGCCAACGTATTTACGAACATCCCCATCACTTCACCGAGGTCGGCATGCCCTCTTCCCGCAATCGGCGTGCCCACCACGATGTCTTCTTGCCCTGTATATTTCGACAGCAGCACGGTATATGCCGCAAGTAGGGTCATATACAGCGTCGCTCCTCGATCCCGCGACAGCTTCACCAGCTTCTGGCTGTACTCCTCCCCTAGCGCGCAGCCTACGCTGGCACCTTCAAACTGCTGCACAGCCGGACGCGGATAATCCGTTGGTAGCTCCAGTACAGGCACTTCTCCTGCGAACGCCCCCAGCCAGTACTGCTCTTGCTTCTCGATTTCTCCCTTCTGGATCCGCTCCTGTAGCCATACGGCATAATCCTTGTACTGGATTCCGGGCTCCCCAAGCTCTCGTCCTTCATACGTCTGCATGAACTCCTGCAGGAAGAGATTGATCGACACCCCGTCAGAGATGATGTGGTGCATGTCCACCATTAGTACATGCTCCTCTTTCCCCAGCTGTATGATTCCCGCCCGGAGTAACGGTGCTTGACTCAGATCAAACGGACGGATGAACGTTTGGATCAAATGCTCGATCTCCATAGCGCTCGCTTCTTCGTACGCTACGGCCAGTTCCACTTCCGCGTGCACCCGCTGCACCAGTTCCCCGTCAGCCATGTCAAAGGACGTGCGCAATGCCTCGTGCCGGTTCACCACCGTTTGCAAGGCCTCACCCAGACGTCCCCGGTCCAGCTTTCCTTCCAGCTTCAGCACCGTCGACATATTATAGCTGACTCCTGCTCCTTCCAGCTGCTGGACCACATATACCCGCTTTTGTGCGGGCGACAGCGGATAAAACGCTCTCGCTTCCACACGCTCTATCGCGGTATATACTTTCTTCTCTGCTTCCTGCAGGTAGCCCGCCATCGCTTCGATCGTCGCGTTCCCAAACACTTCGCGCAGCGGCACCTCCACCTGCAGCTCCTGGTGAATCCGCGACACCAGCATCATCGCTTTCAGCGAGTGTCCTCCTAGCTCAAAGAAGTTGTCCCGGACCCCGATGCGCTCCATGCCGAGCACTTCCGACCAGATGTCCGCCAGCTTCGACTCCATGTCGTTTCGCGGCGCGACATACTCCACGCCCGTGTGTACCGTTCCTTCCGGGGCTGGCAGCGCCTTGCGGTCCACCTTCCCGTTTGGCGTCAGCGGCAGCTTCTCCATTCGTACAAAGTACGACGGGATCATATACTCCGGCAAGCTTTGGCCCATATGCTTGCGCCATGCCGACACCGGTAACTCCTCTTCCGTCACCACGTACGCGCACAAGTACGATTGGCCTTCTTCTCCCTTCCGGGCTATGACGACCGCGTCTTCCACCGCTTCATGCTTCATGAGCTGCTCATGCACCTCTCCCAGCTCAATCCGGAAGCCACGGATCTTCACCTGCTCATCAATCCGGCCCAAGTACTCCAGGTTCCCATCCAGCAGCCATCTGGCCAAGTCCCCCGTCCGGTACATCCGCTCTCCCGGCACAAACGGGTTCTCGACAAATTTCTCCTTCGTCAGCTCTGGACGGTTCAAATATCCTCGTGCCAACCCGTCTCCGGCTATGCACAGCTCTCCCGCGATTCCGATAGGCTGCAACTGGTTCGCTTCACCCAGCACATACACTTGCATATTCGGCAGCGGCTTTCCGATCGGGATATTTCTTGCCCCTTCTTCCACTACATAGCTGGTGGCTACTACCGTATTCTCCGTTGGTCCATAGTGATTGACGATCTCATACTTCTGCCTTTTATATTGATGTAGCTTATCTCCCCCCGTTAACAACAACCGTAAGGAGCCGACTTCTTCTTCCATAAACTTTTCACACATCGACGTCGGTAAAAAGCTAATCGTAATCCCGTTACTCTCCATATACTGCTGTAATTGCTTCACATCGCTGCGAATCCATTCGCTGACGATATAGATCGTGGAGCCGCTAATCAAATACGGGAAAATTTCCCACACCGACGCATCAAACCCGAATCCTGCGAATTTCGTGCTTCGATCCTTCGCTGTAACTGCATACTGTTGCTGGTGCCATAGTGACAAATTCACCAAAGATCGATGCTCTACCAGTACCCCTTTCGGCTTCCCGGTGGACCCTGACGTATAAATCACGTACGCCAAACTAGCAGCCGTGTGCTCGCCCGCGATATTCCCGCGCTCTTCCTCTGCATATACGCCCGCCTCATCCAACGCCACAATGCTTCCGTCAAACACCACTCGGTCCGTCAGCCGCTTCTGCGTCAGCAACACCTTCGTCCCGCTATCCTCCAGCATGTACGCAATCCGCTCTGAAGGATAGTCCGGGTCAATCGGCAAATACGCTCCTCCTGCCTTCAGGATGCCCAGGATTCCTGCCATCATCTCCAGCGAACGTTCCACCATGATGCCCACGATCGTCTCGGTTCCTACCCCGTGCTTGCGCAGCACACGGGCCACTTGGTTCGACCTTGCATTCAGCTCTTCGTACGTCCACTCCTCCCCTTCGTACACCACTGCTACTTGCCCAGGAGTTTTCTCCACCTGTTCCTCGAACAGCTCGCTAATCGTCTTCTCTCTCGGGTATGGTGCCTCCGTCTTGTTGAACGACACCAGCACCTGCTCCCGTTCCTCTTCTGTTACGATGTCAAGCTCTTGAATCCGCAGCTCCGGATACTTCACTACCTGCTGGATAATTTTCTCCAGATGCTGCCCAATTCTCCGGATAAACTCCTGATCGTGCGCCTTTGCATTGTAATTCATTTTAAACGTCAGCTGTTTCCCCGGAATGACCGTGATGTTAAAGTCATAGTTCGTCTGCTCGAACGCTTCGACTCCCTCTATCTCAAAGCCTAACCCTTCCCCGTCCGTTTGATTCTTCAGCTCTTCACCTATAGGGAAATTTTGAAACACCATGATGTGATCCAGCAATCCTTGCTTCACCTGGCTCTTCGCCTGCACATCCGCTAACGATACGTAATCGTATTTCTCCGAGGCTAACGCTCTGTGCTGCATCCCTTGCACCAGGTCTGCAAATCGCTCCGTCGGCTCTGCGTACACTCGAATGGGAATCGTATTCACGAATAACCCCACCATTTTCTCCACGCCTTCAATTTCCGCAGGTCTTCCCGAGACTACCGAACCAAACACCACGTCGCTCGCTTGGTTGTACCTTTGCAGCAAAATCCCCCAGATCGCCTGAATCATCGTATTGATCGTCACTTGGTACGTTTGGGCGAGCCTGTTCAATTGACTGCTCTCCTTTTCCCCTACGGTAACGAACATTTCCTCTTGCCGATACTTCCCGTTTCCTTCACCTTTCCGCTGCGTCGGTACGCTTGCCTGTTCCTCGTACCCCCTCAAGTAGTTCTCCCAGTACTCCAGCGCCTCTTCTTGATCCTGCTCCCCCAGCCATTGGATGTAATCGCTGTACGGATACGCTTTTTCCAGCTCCACGCGCTGACCGCTGTTCAATTGAACGTAATACCCGAACAAATCTCCCAGAACGATCCCATTGCACCAGCCATCCATGATGATGTGATGGTAGCTCCAGATCACTCTGTACGTTTCCTTCCCCGTCTGGATCACTGACAGCCTCATCAGCAGATCTTTTCTAAGATCGAATCCCATCTCCCTGTCTTTTTTCTTGAATTCTTGGATGTACGATAGTTTTTCATTTTCTTCATAATTAGATATATCTTCATAATAAATTTTTGCAGAGCGCTCAGTTAAAATAACCTGTCTCGGTTTCTTTATTTTTTCAAATACAAAGAAGCTTCTAAGCACATCATGATTTTGAATTAATAAACTAAAACTTTTCTCAAGAAAATGTATATTTAAATCTCCGTTCAACGACAACTCTAGTTGTACAAAATATTCATCTGTATTCTTGTTCATTAAAGAAGAAAATAGAATGCCGGCTTGCATCGATGATAGCGGGTAAGCCTTCAGAACTTGCTGTTTATTCATCGTATTAGATTACCTCCATAAATTTTTCTTGGGATGCTCTATATTTAAATAGCACTTTGTATTCTTGAATAAGTAATCATAAAACTAGGTAGCAACTGATGCTAGACTTGGTATTGGAAACAAAAAATCGAGGTCCAGCATAACGAAAAAGTATGGCAAGAAATTCAAACCTCAAACCGTAAGACTCTCTCAAGAAGAAAAAAAATGTTAGCGCGCGCAAGTAGCCAGGAAAATAGAGCTACTTGCGAATACGCTTACACGTTACGTGACCTCCAGAAGCGAATTCTTGATCTGGAAGAGGAAAATAAAATCTTAAAAACTGATACATTACTTCTCAAAAAACGGCGCTAATTTATCCATTCAATCAAGAATCATCACTTTTTGGCACATAACCTTTCATCTTTGTACGTTTTTTGTCATATCAAGTATGTACTCCAACTCCTCAAACGTAAGTTCATTATCTTTTAAATCACTAGGAGTCATTTCGGCATCCTCTTTTTGTACACAATGCTCGATAATCCGGCGCAGGTGATCTCGGTAGCTCTCCAGCAATCCCTTGATCGTCTCTTCCCGGTACTCTCTTCCTGGATACTGGATGCTCATCTGCAACTTGCCTCCCATAATAGCGCCGCCTATGTCCAACCTGTGTACTCGTTCCGAATCTCGATGAAATGTGCTTCCCATCGGCATCCCGGAGCCTTCAAATACACCGCTTCTCATCTCCGTGTCAAACTGCCCCAAGTAGTTGAAGCTAATCTCCGGTCTTTGTTTGAATTCCAGGTCCCGGGTTTTTTCCTTCTCCGTCACGTATTTCAGAATCCCGTACCCGATCCCCTTATTCGGTATCCTTCTCAGCGTTTCTTTCACCTGCTTGATTTGATTCCCCAGTTCTTCCCTTCCCTTGATTTCCAACACCACCGGATACATGCTCGTAAACCAGCCCACCGTTCGGCTCACGTTCACTCCCTTGATGACCTCTTCCCTTCCGTGTCCCTCCAGCGTCAGCCCTACTCGTCCTTCTCCCGTCCACTCTTCCACGGCCTGTGCCAATCCCGTCAGCAGGATGTCATTCATCTCCGTATGGTAGGCTTGATGCACGTTTCTCAGCAGCTTCTCCGTCTCTTCTTCCGTGAACTCCACGATCTCGATCCGGCTCTCTCCCCATGTATTCCCTTTCGCTTCAACCTCCTCGTCCTTCGGCAGTCTTGCAATCTCCGCCTCTTCCACCGCTTTCCAATACGGCTTCTCCTTTAGCAACTTCCTGCTGTTTGCATACTCTTTCAGTTCCTTTGACCACTGTTGGTACGAGTTCGTCTTCTCCGGCAAGTTCACTTCCTCATTCGCCAGCTTCTGTTCATACCCGATCGCCAAATCTTCGAACAGGATTCTCCATGAAACTCCGTCGATCACCAAATGATGGACCGCCAGCAGCAAGTGGTCTCCTTCACTAGTCTTGAATAAGCCGCCTCTCATCAGCGGGCCCGACTGCAGGTTCAAGCTGCTTTGCAGACGCTCCGACTCCGACTCGATCCGTCTGGCCGCTTCCTCTGCATCCCCGACGATCTCCACGACGCTCAGCTCAATTTCGTTCCCTTCGATCCCTGCGTTAACTTGAACGACGCTGTCTCCTTCGCCCTCATACCTCATTCGCAGCGCATCATGGTGGGCCACCAGTTCCTGCAAGATCTCCCTCAGCGCCTCGCTGTTGAAGCCTTCCTGCCTATATACCATCATCGACTGATTCCAATGATGCTTCGCTTGGAAGTCTTGTTCGAAAAACCATCGCTGAATCGGGGTGAGCTCCACCTGCCCCTTCACTTGACCTTGATCGATGCTCATCTCTACCTGCCGTACATACAGACTCACGTCTTCAATCGTCGGATGCAGGAACAAGTTCGCGATTTCCAGCTTCAACTGTTGTTTATGCAAACGAGCGCTGATTTGAATCGCCTTGATCGAGTCTCCTCCCAGCTCGAAGAAGTTGTCCCGGATTCCTATGCGCTCCAGACCGAGCACCTCTGACCAGATGTCCGCTAGCTTCGCCTCCACGTCGTTTCGTGGCGCGACGTACTCCACACCCGTGTGTACCGCCCCTTCCGGGGCTGGCAGCGCCTTGCGGTCCACCTTCCCGTTTGGCGTCAGCGGCAGCTTCTCCACACGTACGAAGTACGACGGGATCATATATTCCGGCAAGCTTTCTCCCATATGTTTGCGCCATGCCGACACCGGCAGCTCCTCTTCCGTCACCACGTACGCGCACAAGTACGATTGGCCTTCTTCTCCCTTCCGGGCCACGACCACCGCGTCTTCCACCGCTTCATGCTTTATGAGCTGCTCATGCACCTCTCCCAGCTCAATCCGGAAGCCACGGATCTTCACCTGCTCATCGATCCGACCCAAGTACTCCAGGTTCCCGTCCGGCAGCCATCTGGCTAAGTCACCCGTCCGGTACATCCGCTCTCCAGGCACAAACGGGTTCTCTACAAACTTCTCCTCCGTCAGCTCCGGACGGTTTAAATACCCTCGTGCCACTCCTTTTCCTGCAACATACAACTCCCCTTGTATACCTATAGGTTGTATCCGCTGCTGCTTATCCAGTATATAAGCCCTCAAGGTTGGTATCGGTTTCCCAATGTTGCTCTTCCCTTGAGCAATCTCCACTTCAGTGATTTCTTTGTAGGTAACATGCACTGTCGTTTCTGTTGTTCCATACATATTAATCAATCGTATATCTGGCTGTTTCCTTTTCCACTCTTTCAATATGGATGGGCTTAACGCCTCTCCTCCGAAAATTACGTTCCTTACGGCTAGCTTCTCTCCAACCTCTCTTCCTTCTTCATGCAGCAACTGATAAAAATACATCGGCGTTTGATTCAGTATGGTTACTTGTTGATCCTTCAGTAATTGAAGGAATTGTTGTGGATTTTTCACTGTCTGTTGAGGTACCACGATCAGCTTCCCTCCGTACAACAACGCCCCGTACATTTCCCACACGGAAAAATCGAAGCAGAACGAATGGAACAACGTCCAGGTGTCCGTATCGCCAAAGTCAAACAAGTTTTTGTCGTTGAACAGTAACCGGACAACATTGCGCTGTTCCACCATGACTCCTTTCGGCTTCCCGGTGGACCCGGACGTATAAATCACGTACGCCAAACTAGCGGCCGTATGCTCTCGCGTGATATTCCCGCGCTCTTCCTCTGCATATACGCCCACCTCATCCAACACCACGATGCTTCCTTCAAACGCCGCTACCCGGTCCGTCAGCCGCTTCTGGGTCAGCAGCACCTTCGTCCCGCTATCCTCCAGCATGTACGCAATCCGCTCTGCCGGATAGTCCGGGTCAATCGGCAAATACGCTCCTCCTGCCTTCAGGATGCCCAAGATCCCGGCCATCATCTCCAGCGAGCGTTCCACCATGATGCCCACGATCGTCTCGGTCCCTACCCCATGCTTACGCAGCACGCGTGCCACTTGGTTCGACCTTGCATTCAGCTCTTCGTACGTCCACTCCTCCCCTTCATACACCACTGCTACTTGCCCAGGAGTCTTCTCCGCCTGCTCCTCGAACAGCTCGCTAATCGTCTTCTCCCTTGGGTACAGTGCTTCCGTTTCGTTGAACGACACCAACACCTGCTCCCGTTCCTCTTCTGTTAGCAGCTCAATGTCAGACAGCTTAATCTCCGGCTGATCCGCCACCTGCTCTAACAACCTCAACCAATGGCTGCTCCATCTCTCCATCGTTTCTTGGCGGAACAACCGGCTTCCGTACTCCATCTGGAAGTAGAGTTTCCCTTCCCCTTCGACGGCCTGCACGCTCACATCAAATTTCGCAATTTTTCCTTCGTAACCGTACGGACTTACCTTCAGCCCTTTCAAACCGAACTCCTTCATCTCTACGTTTTGCAGCGCGAACAACGTATCAAACAGCGGATTCCGGCTCAAATCTCTCCGTACCCCCAGTTTCTCCACCAACTCCTCCAGTGGATACTCCTGGTTCTCATACGCCTGCAGCACCTGCGTTTTCACGTCCTCCAGGTACGAAACGAACGTTTTCTCCCCTTTCGGGCGGTTCCTCAGCGCCAACGTATTTACGAACATCCCCATTATTTCACCGAGGTCGGCGTGTCCTCTTCCCGCAATCGGCGTTCCCACCACGATGTCTTCTTGCCCTGTATATTTCGACAGCAGCACGGTATACGCCGCAAGCAGGGTCATATACAGTGTCGCTCCTCTCTCAAGCGACAGCTTCGCCAGCTTCTGGCTGTACTCCTCTCCCAGCTCGCATCCTACGCTGGCACCTTCAAACTGCTGCACAGCCGGACGCGGATAATCCGTTGGCAGTTCCAGCACCGGCACTTCTCCTGCGAATGATTCCAGCCAGTACTGCTCCTGCTTCTCGATGTCTCCCTTGCGGATTCGCTCCTGCTGCCATACCGCATAATCTTTGTACTGGATTCCTCGCTTCCCAAGCTCTCTTCCTTCATACGCCTGCATGAACTCCTGTAGGAAGAGGTTGATCGATCCCCCGTCGGAAATGATATGGTGCATGTCCACCACCAGTACATGCTCTTCTTTCCCTAGCTGTATGATTCCTGCCCGGAGTAACGGTGCTTGACTCAAATCAAACGGACGGATGAACGTTTCGATCAGACGCTCGATTTCCTCAACGCTCGCTTCTTCGTACGCTACGGCCAGTTCTACTTCCGCGTGCACCCGCTGCACCAGTTCCCCGTCAGCCATATCAAAGGACGTGCGCAATGCCTCGTGCCGGTTCACCACCGTTTGCAAGGCCGCACCCAGACGACCCCGGTCCAGCTTTCCTTCCAGCTTCAGCACCGTTGGCATATTATAGCTGACTCCTGCTCCTTCCAGCTGCTGGACCACATATACCCGTTTTTGTGCCGACGACACCGGATAATACGCTCTCGCTTCCACCTGCTCTATCGGGGTATATGATTTCTTCTCTGCTTCCTGCAAGTAGCCCGCCATCGCTTCGATCGTCGCGTGCCCGAACACTTCGCGCAGCGGCACCTCCACCTGCAGCTCCTGGTGAATCCGCGACACCAGCATCATCGCTTTTAGCGAGTGTCCCCCCAGCTCAAAGAAGTTGTCCCAGACGCCTATGCGCTCCATGCCGAGCACTTCCGACCAGATGTCCGCCAGCTTCGCCTCCGTGTCGTTTCGCGGTGCGACATACTCCACGCCCGTGTGTACCGCACCTTCTGGTGCTGGCAGCGCCTTGCGGTCCACCTTCCCGTTTGGCGTCAGCGGCAACTGCTCCATACGTACGAAGTAGGACGGGATCATATACTCCGGCAAGCTTTGGCCCATATGCTTGCGCCAGGACGACACCGGCAGCTCCGCTTCCGTTAACACGTACGCGCACAAGTACGCTTCGCCTTCTTCTCCCTTCCGGGCTACGACGACCGCGTCTTCCACCGCTTCATGCTTCATCAGTTGCTCGCGTACTTCTCCCAGCTCAATCCGGAAACCACGGATCTTCACCTGCTCATCGATCCGCCCCAAATACTCCAGATTCCCGTCCGGCAGCCATCTGACCAAGTCCCCTGTTCGGTACATCCGCTCTCCAGGCACAAACGGGTTCTCTACAAACTTCTCCTCCGTCAGCTCCGGTTGGTTCAAGTACCCTCGTGCCAACCCATCTCCGGCTATGCACAGCTCGCCCGCGATTCCGATTGGCTGCAACAGCTTCGCTCCATCCAGCACATACACTTGGGTATTCGGCAGCGGCTTTCCGATCGGGACGTGGACTCCCTCCTTCCTTCCCAGGGCATATTGCGTTGCATAGATGGTCGCTTCCGTCGGGCCGTACATATTTTCCACGCTGACGTCCGGCCATAATTCGTTCAGCTTGTTCGCCAAATCGCTAGGGAGCGCTTCTCCTGCCACGAACACGTACTCCAGCTTCCTAACCTTCTCTTGTTCTACACCGTCGTTCATCACCAATTGCAACATCGCGGGAACGAAGTTGATGTGCGTGATTGAATGACGATCGATCACCTCTTCCAGTTTGGCCCAATCCTTTTCCGCACCTTGCTTGGCTATCACCAGTTGGCCGTTCCCTAGTATCCATCCGAACAACTCCGTGATCGATACATCAAACGTATAGGCAGTCTTTAATAGATAAGCTCCGGTTGCTTGTAATGGATACCGTTGCTGCATCGCTGACAATATGTTGGTTAGACTCGCATGCTCCACCAGTACCCCTTTCGGTTTCCCGGTGGACCCCGACGTATAAATCACGTACGCCAAACTAGCGGCCGTATGCTCGCGCGCGATATTCCCGCGCTCTTCCTCTGCATATATGCCCGCCTCATCCAACGCCACAATGCTTCCGTCAAACGCCACTCGATCCGTCAATTGCTCCTGCAGCCGCTTCTGGGTCAGCAGCACCTTCGTCCTGCTATCCTCCAGCATGTACGCAATCCGCTCTGACGGATAGTCCGGATCAATCGGCAAATACGCTCCTCCTGCCTTCAGGATGCCCAAGATGCCTGCCATCATCTCCAGCGAGCGTTCCACCATGATGCCCACGATCGTCTCGGACCCTACCCCGTGCTTACGCAGCATTCGCGCCACTTGGTTCGATCTGGCATTCAGCTCTTCGTACGTCCACTCCTGTCCTTCGTACACCACTGCTACTTGCTTCGGTGTCTTTGCTACCTGTTCCTCGAACAGCTCGCTAATCGTTTTCTCCCTCGGGTACGGCGCCTCGGTCTTGTTAAACGACACCAGCACCTGCTCCCGTTCCTCTTCTGTTAGCAGTTCAATGTCCGACAGCTTAATCTCCGGCTGATCCGCCACTTGCTCTAGCAGCCTCAGCCAATGGCTGCTCCATCTCTCCATCGTTTCTTGGCGGAACAGCCTGCTTCCGTACTCCACATGGAAGTAGAGCTTTCCTTCCCCTTCGGCGGCCTGCAGGCTTACATCAAATTTCGAAATTTTCCCTTCGTATCCGTACGGGCTTACCTTCAGCCCTTCCAGACCGAACTCTTTCATCTCCATGTTTTGCAGCGCGAACAACGTATCAAACAGCGGATTCCGGCTCAAATCTCTCCGTACACCCAGCTTCTCCACCAGCTCCTCCAGCGGATACTCCTGGTTCTCATACGCCTGCAGCACCTGCGCTTTCACGTCCTCCAGGTACGATACGAACGTTTTCTCCCCTTCCGGGCGGTTTCGCAGCGCCAGCGTATTCACGAACATCCCCATTACTTCACCGAGGTCGGCGTGTCCTCTTCCCGCAATCAGCGTTCCCACCACGATGTCTTCTTGCCCTGTATATTTCGACAGCAGCACGGTATATGCCGCTAATAAGGTCATATACAGCGTCGCTCCTCGCTCCCGCGACAGCTTCACCAGCTTCTGGCTGTACTCCTCTCCCAGCTCGCATCCTACGCTGGAACCTTCAAACTGCTGCACAGCCGGACGCGGATAATCCGTTGGCAGCTCCAGCACCGGCACTTCTCCTGCGAACGCTCCCAGCCAGTACTGCTCCTGCTTCTCGATCTCTCCCTTCCGGATCCGCTCCTGCTGCCATACCGCATAATCCTTGTACTGGATGCCCGGCTCCCCAAGCTCTCGTCCTTCATACGCCTGCATGAACTCCTGTAGGAACAGGTTGATCGACACCCCGTCGGAGATGATATGGTGCATGTCCACCACCAGCACATGCTCCTCTTTCCCTAGCTGTATGATTCCTGCCCGGAGTAACGGTGCTTGACTCAGATCAAACGGACGGATGAACGTTTCGATCAAACGCCCGATCTCCGCAACACTCGCTTCCTCGTACACTACGGCCAGTTCCATTTCTGCAACGTTCGCTTCTTCGTACGATACGGCCGGTTCAATTTCCGCAACGCTCGCTCCTTCGTACGCTACGGCCAGTTCCATTTCCGCAACACTCGCTTCTTCGTACGATACGGCCAGTTCCACTTCCGCGTGTACCCGCTGCACCAGTTCCCCGTCAGCCATGTCAAAGGACGTGCGCAATGCCTCGTGCCGGTTCACCACCGTTTGCAAAGCCACACCCAGACGTCCCCGGTCCAGCTTTCCTTCCAGCTTCAGCACCGTCGGCATATTGTAGCTGACTCCTGCTCCTTCCAACTGCTGGACCACATACACCCGTTTTTGTGCCGGCGACACTGGATAAAACGCTCTCGCTTCCACTCGCTCTATCGCGGTATATACTTTCTTCTCTGCTTCCTGCAAGTAACCCGTTATCGCTGCGATCGTCGCGTGCCCGAACACTTCGCGCAGCGGCACCTCCACCTGCAGCTCCTGGTGAATCCGCGACACCAGCATCATCGCTTTCAGCGAGTGTCCCCCCAGCTCAAAGAAGTTGTCCCAGACGCCTATGCGCTCCATGCCGAGCACTTCCGACCAGATGTCCGCCAGCTTTGCCTCTACGTCGTTTCGCGGTGCGACGTACTCCACGCCCGTGTGTACCGCTCCTTCCGGTGCTGGCAGCGCCTTGCGGTCCACCTTCCCGTTTGGCGTCAGCGGCAAGTGCTCCATACGCACGAAATAGGACGGAATCATATACTCCGGCAAGCTTTCTCCCACATGCTTGCGCCATACCGACACCGGCAACTCCTCTTCCGTCACCACATACGCGCACAAGTACGCTTCGCCTTCTTCTTCCTTCCGGGCTACGACGATTGCGTCTTCCACCGCTTCATGCTTCATGAGCTGCTGACGCACCTCGTCCGGCTCAATCCGGAAGCCACGGATCTTCACCTGCTCATCGATCCGGCCCAAGTACTCCAAGTTCCCATCTGGAAGCCATCTTGCCAAGTCCCCCGTCCGGTACATCCTCTCTCCCGGTACAAACGGGTTCTCCACAAACTTCTCCTTCGTCAGCTCCGGACGATTCAAGTACCCTCGTGCCAACCCATCTCCGGCTATGCATAGCTCGCCCGCAATTCCGATAGGCTGCAACCGGTTCGCTCCACTCAGCACATACACTTGTGTATTCGGCAGCGGCTTTCCGATCGGGACGTGGACTCCCTCCTTCTTTCCCAGGGCATATTGCGTTGCATAGATGGTCGCTTCCGTCGGACCGTACATATTTTCCACGCTGACGTCCGGCCATAATTCGTTCAGCTTGTTCGCCAAATCGCTAGGGAGCGCTTCTCCTGCCACGAACACGTACTCCAGCTTCCTAACCTTCTCTTGTTCTACACCGTCGTTCATCACCAATTGCAACATCGCGGGAACGAAGTTGATGTGCGTGATTGAATGACGATCGATCACCTCTTCCAGTTTGGCCCAATCCTTTTCCGCACCTTGCTTGGCTATCACCAGTTGGCCGTTCCCTAGTATCCATCCGAACAACTCCGTGATCGATACATCAAACGTATAGGCAGTCTTTAATAGATAAGCTCCGGTTGCTTGTAATGGATACCGTTGCTGCATCGCTGACAACATGTTGGTTAGACTCGCATGCTCCACCAGTACCCCTTTCGGTTTCCCGGTGGACCCCGACGTATAAATCACGTACGCCAAACTAGCGGCCGTATGCTCGCCCGCGATATTCCCGCGCTCTTCCTCTGCATATACGCCCGCCTCATCCAACGCCACGATGCTTCCGTCAAATGCCACTCGGTCCGTCAGCCGCTTCTGCGTCAGCAGCACCTTCGTCCCGCTATCCTCCAGCATGTACGCAATCCGCTCTACCGGATAGTCCGGGTCAATCGGCAAATACGCTCCTCCTGCCTTCAGGATGCCCAAGATGCTGGCCATCATCTCCAGCGAGCGTTCCACCATAATGCCCACGATCGTTTCGGTCCCTACCCCGTGCTTGCGCAGCATTCGCGCCACTTGGTTCGATCTGGCATTCAGCTCTTCGTACGTCCACTCCTGCCCTTCGTATACCACTGCTACTTGCCCAGGAGTTTTCTCCACCTGTTCCTCGAACAGTTCACTAATTGTCTTCTCCCTCGGGTATGGTGCCTCCGTCTTGTTGAACGACACCAATACCTGCTCCCGTTCCTCTTCTGTTACGATATCAAGCTCTTGAATCCGCAGCTCCGGATGCTTCACTACCTGCTGGATAATTCTCTCCAGATGCTGCCCAATTCTCCGGATAAACTCCTGATCGTGCGCCTTTGCATTGTAATTCATTTTAAACGTCAGCTGTTTCCCCGGAATGACCGTGATATTAAAGTCATAGTTCGTCTGCTCGAACGCTTCGACTCCCTCTATCTCAAAGCCTAACCCTTCCCCGTCCGTTTGATTCTTCAGCTCTTCACCTATAGGGAAATTTTGAAACACCATGATGTGATCCAGCAATCCTTGCTTCACCTGGCTCTTCGCCTGCACATCCGCTAATGATACGTAGTCGTATTTCTCCGAGGCTAGCGCTCTGTGCTGCATCCCTTGCACCAGGTCTGCAAATCGCTCCTCCGGCTCTGCGTACACTCGAATGGGAATCGTGTTCACGAATAACCCCACCATCTTCTCCACGCCTTCAATTTCCGCAGGTCTTCCCGAGACTACCGAACCGAACACCACGTCGCTCGCTTGGTTGTACCTTTGCAGCAAAATCCCCCAGATCGCCTGAATCATCGTATTGATCGTCACTTGGTACGTTTGGGCGATCCTGTTCAATTGACCGCTCTCCTTCTCCCCTACGGTGACGATCACTTCCTCTTGCCGATACTCCCCGTTTCCTTCGCCTTTCCGCTGCGCCGGTACGCTTGCCTGTTGCTCATAACCCCTCAAGTAGTTCTCCCAGTACTCCAGCGCCTCTTCTTGATCCTGCTCCCCCAGCCACTGGATGTAATCGCTGTACGGATACGCTTTTTCCAACTCCACGCGCTGACCGCTTTTCAATTGAACGTAATACTTGAACAAATCTCCCAGAACGATCCCCGTGCACCAGCCATCCATGATGATGTGATGGTAACTCCAGATCACTCTGTACGTTTCCTTTCCCGTCTGAATCACCGACAGCCTCATCAGCAGATCCTTGCTAAGATCGAATCCCTTTTCCCTATCTTTTTTCTGGAACTCTTTAATATATTGCCTTCTCTCATCCTCTTCAAGATCGGCTATGTTTTCATAATGAATCTGGGCTATTTTTTCTTTTGCAGTAATTCGTAAGGGTTTGCTAACTTCCTCAAATACAAATACTGATCTTAGGATATTATATTTTTGGATTACCAAATTAAAAGCTTGCTCGAATAATTCGATTTGAAAAATAGTATTGTTAATGTTAAATCCTATTTGAACCAAATATCCCCTAAAATTATGATCTACTATCGAGTGAAATAAAATTCCCTCCTGCATAGCAGAAAGGAACCCTATGTCTTCGATATGCTTAAGACCCAACATATGCTTCACCTCCGTTTTTAATTTTTTCCAAAGAGTCGAACTGCAATTTCAAAGTCCTTCCATTTCAACTCTTTCGCACTAAAATCGCTAGGAGTTCTCTCAGCATCCTCTTTTTGTACGCAATGCCCGATAATCCGGCACAGGTGGTCTCGGTAGCTCTCCAGCAATCCCTTGATCGTCTCTTCCCGGTACTCTCTTCCCGGATACTGGATGCTCATCTGCAGCTTGCCTCCCACAATGGCGCCGCTCACGTCCAGCTTGTATGTTCGTTCCGAATCTCGATGAAATGCGCTTCCCATCGGCATCCCGGAGCCTTCAAATACACCGCTTCCCATCTCTGCGTCAAACTGCCCCAAGTAGTTGAAGCTAATCTCCGGTCTTTGTTTGAATTCCAGGTCCCGGGTCTTTTCCTTCTCCGTCACGTATTTTAGAATCCCATACCCGATCCCTTTATTCGGTATCCTTCTCAGCGTTTCTTTCACCTGCTTGATTTGATTCCCCAGCTCTTCCCTTCCCTTGATTTCCAGCACCACCGGGTACATGCTCGTAAACCAGCCTACCGTTCGGCTCACGTTCACTCCCTTGATGACCTCTTCCCTTCCGTGTCCCTCCAGCGTCAGCCCTACTCGTTCTTCTCCCGTCCACTCTTCCACGGCCTGTGCCAATCCCGTCAGCAGGATGTCATTCATCTCCGTATGGTAGGCTTGATGCACATTTCTCAGCAGCTTCTCCGTCTCTTCTTCCGTGAACTCCACGATCTCGATCCGGCTCTCTGCCCATGTATTCCCTTTCGCTTCAACCTCCTCGTCCTTCGGCAGTCTTGCAATCTCCGCCTCTTCCACCGCTTTCCAATACGGCTTCTCTCTCAGCAGCTTCCTGCTGTTTGCATACTCTTTCAGTTCCTTGGACCACTGTTGGTACGAGTTCGTCTTCTCCGGCAAGCTCACTTCCTCATTCGCTAGCTTCTGTTCATACCCGATCGCCAAATCTTCCAGCAGGATTCTCCATGAGACTCCGTCGATCACCAGATGATGGACCGCCAGCAGCAAGTGGTCCCCTTCGCCAGTCTTGAATAATCCAGCTCTCATCAGCGGTCCCGACTCCAGGTTCAGGCTGCTTTGGAGACGCTCCGACTCCGACTCGATCCGCCTTGCTACCTCCTCTTCATTCCCGACAATCTCTACTATGCTTAGCTCGATTTCGGTCCCTTCGTTAACTTGAAGGACGTTGTCTCCTTCACCCTCATACCTCATTCGCAACGCATCATGATGGGCCACCAGTTCCTGCAAGACCTCCCTCAGCGCCTCGCTGTTGAAGCCTTCCTGCCTATATAGCATCATCGACTGGTTCCAATGATGCTTCGCTTGGAAGTCTTGTTCGAAAAACCATCGCTGAATCGGAGTGAGCTCTACCTGCCCCTTCACTTGACCTTGATCGATGCTCATCTCCACCTGCCGTACATACAGACTCACGTCTTCAATCGTCGGATGCAGGAACAAGTTCGCGATTTCCAGCTTCAACTGTTGTTTATGCAAACGAGCGCTGATTTGAATCGCCTTGATCGAGTCTCCTCCCAACTCAAAGAAGTTGTCCCGGACCCCTATGCGCTCCAAACCGAGCACTTCCGACCAGACGTCCGCCAGCTTCGCCTCCATGTCGTTTCGTGGCGCGATGTACTCCACACCCGTGTGTACCGCCCCTTCCGGTGCTGGCAACGCCTTACGATCCACCTTCCCGTTTGGCGTCAGTGGCAAGTGCTCCACACGCACGAAGTACGACGGGATCATATACTCCGGCAAGCTTTCTCCCATATGCTTGCGCCATGCCGACACCGGCAGTTCCTCTTCCGTTACCACGTACGCGCACAAGTACGCTTGGCCTTCTTCTTCCTTCCGGGCCACGACGACCGCGTCTTCCACCGCTTCATGCTTCATGAGCTGCTCGCGCACCTCTCCCAACTCAATCCGGAAGCCACGGATCTTTACCTGCTCATCGATCCGGCCCAAGTACTCCAGATTCCCGTCCGGCAGCCATCTGACCAAGTCCCCTGTTCGGTACATCCGCGCTCCAGCCACAAACGGGTTCTCCACAAACTTTTCCTTCGTTAGATCCGGTCGGTTCAAGTACCCTCGTGCCAACCCGTCTCCGGCTATGCACAGCTCTCCCGCGATTCCAATAGGCTGCAACCGGTTTGCTACACCCAGCACATACACTTGGGTATTCGGCAGCGGCTTTCCGATAGGGACGTGGATTCCTTCCTTCCTCCCCAGGGCATATTGCGTCGCATAGATGGTCGCTTCCGTCGGACCGTACATATTTTCTACGCTGACGTCCGGCCATAGTTCGTTCAGCTTGTTCGCCAAGTCGCTAGGGAACGCTTCTCCTGCCACGAACACATACTCCAGCTTCCTAACCTTCTCTTGTTCTACACCCTCGTTCATCACCAGGTGCAACATCGCGGGAACGAAGTTGATGTGCGTGATTGGATGGCGATCGATCACCTCTTCCAGTTTGGCCCAATCCTTTTCCGCGCCTTGCTTGGCTATCACCAGTTGACCGTTCCCTAGTATCCATCCGAACAACTCCGTGATCGATACATCAAACGTGTAGGCAGTCTTTAATAGATAGGCTCCGGTTGCTTGTAGTGGATATCGTTGCTGCATCGCTGACAACATATTGGTTAGACTCGCATGCTCCACCAATACCCCTTTCGGCTTCCCGGTGGACCCTGACGTATAAATCACATACGCCAAGCTAGCAGCCGTATGCTCGCCCGCGATATTCCCGCGCTCTTCCTCTGCATATACGCCCGCCTCATCCAGCGCCACGATGCTTCCGTCAAACGCCACTCGGTCCGTCAGCCGCTTCTGGGTCAGCAGCACCTTCGTTCCGCTATCCTCCAGCATGTACGCAATCCGCTCCGACGGATAGTCCGGGTCAATCGGCAAATACGCTCCTCCTGCCTTCAGGATGCCCAAGATGCCGGCCATCATCTCCAGCGAACGTTCCACCATGATGCCCACGATCGTCTCGGACCCTACCCCGTGCTTGCGCAGCATTCGCGCCACTTGGTTCGACCTAGCATTCAGCTCTTCGTACGTCCACTCTTCCCCTTCGTACACTACCGCCACTTGCTTTGGTGTCTTTGCTACCTGTTCCTCGAACAGCTCGCTGATCGTCTTCTCCCTCGGGTACGGCGCTTCCGTCTCGTTGAACGACACCAGCACCTGCTCCCGTTCCTCTTCCGTCATCAGCTCGATGTCCGACAGCTTAATCTCCGGCTGATCCGCCACCTGCTCTAACAACCTCAACCAATGGCTGCTCCATCTCTCCATCGTTTCCGGGCGGAACAACCGGCTTCCGTACTCCACATGGAAGTAGAGCTTCCCTTCCCCTTCGACGGCCTGCACGCTCACATCAAATTTCGCAATTTTTCCTTCGTACCCATACGGACTTACCTTCAGCCCTTCCAGACCGAACTCTTTCATCTCCATGTTTTGCAACGCGAACAACGTATCAAACAGCGGATTCCGGCTCAAATCTCTCCGTACACCCAGCTTCTCCACCAACTCCTCCAGCGGATACTCCTGGTTCTCATACGCCTGCAGCACCTGCGTTTTCACGTCCTCCAGGTACGATACGAACGTTTTCTCCCCTTCCGGGCGATTCCTCAGCGCCAACGTATTTACGAACATCCCCATCACTTCACCGAGGTCGACGTGCCCTCTTCCCGCAATCGGCGTTCCCACCACGATGTCTTCTTGCCCTGTATATTTCGACAGCAGCACGGTATACGCCGCAAGTAGGGTCATATACAGCGTCGCTCCTCGATCCCGCGACAGCTTCACCAGCTTCTGGCTGTACTCCTCCCCTAGCGCGCAGCCTACGCTGGCACCTTCAAACTGCTGCACAGCCGGACGCGGATAATCCGTTGGTAGCTCCAGTACAGGCACTTCTCCTGCGAACGCCCCCAGCCAGTACTGCTCTTGCTTCTCGATTTCTCCCTTCTGGATCCGCTCCTGTAGCCATACGGCATAATCCTTGTACTGGATTCCGGGCTCCCCAAGCTCTCGTCCTTCATACGTCTGCATGAACTCCTGCAGGAATAGGTTGATCGACACCCCATCAGAGATAATGTGATGCATGTCCACCACCAGCACATGCTCCTCTTTCCCCAGCTGTATGATTCCTGCCCGGAGTAACGGTGCTTGACTCAGATCAAACGGACGGATGAACGTTTGGATCCGATGCTCGATCTCCATAGCGCTCGCTTCTTCGTACGCTACAGCCAGTTCCACTTCCTCTTGTACCTGCTGCACCAGTTCCCCGTCCGCCATGTCAAAGGACGTGCGCAATGCCTCGTGCCGGTTCACCACCGTTTGCAAGGCCGCGCCCAGACGTCCCCGGTCCAGCTTTCCTTCCAGCTTCAGCACCGTCGGCATATTGTAGCTGACTCCTGCTCCTTCCAACTGCTGGACCACATACATCCGTTTTTGTGCCGGTGACACCGGATAAAACGCTCTCGCTTCTACCCTCTCTATCGGGGTATATGATTTCTTCTCTGCTTCCTGCAAGTAGCCCGCCATCGCTTCGATCGTCGCGTGCCCGAACACTTCGCGCAGCGGCACCTCCACCTGCAGCTCCTGGTGAATCCGCGACACCAGCATCATCGCTTTCAGCGAGTGACCCCCCAGCTCGAAGAAGTTGTCCTGGACCCCGATGCGCTCCAAACCGAGCACCTCCGACCAGACGTCCGCCAGCTTCGACTCCACGTCGTTTCGCGGCGCGACGTATTCCACGCCTGTGTGTACCACCCCTTCTGGTGCTGGCAGCGCCTTGCGGTCCACCTTCCCGTTTGGCGTCAGCGGCAGGTGCTCCACACGCACGAAATACGACGGAATCATATACTCCGGCAAGCTTTCTCCCACATGCTTGCGCCATGCCGACACCGGCAACTCCTCTTCCGTCACCACGTACGCGCACAAGTACGCTTCGCCTTCTTCTCTCTTCCGGGCCACAACGACCGCGTCTTCCACCGCTTTATGCTTCATTAATTGCTGGCGCACCTCGTCCGGCTCAATCCGGAAGCCACGGATCTTCACCTGCTCATCAATCCGGCCCAAGTACTCCAGGTTCCCGTCCGGCAGCCATCTTACCAAGTCCCCCGTTCGGTACATCTTCTCTCCTGGCACAAACGGGTTCTCCACAAACTTCTCCTCCGTCAATTTCGGTCGGTTCAAGTACCCTCGCGCCAACCCGTCTCCGGCTATGCACAGCTCTCCCGCTATTCCAATAGGCTGAAGCTGATTTTTACTATTCATAACGTACAGCTTCGTATTACTGATAGCCTTACCGATCGGAATGTTGTCCGCCCGAGACGAGACTTCGTTCACCGCATAATAAGTACTAAACACTGTGCTTTCAGTAGGACCATATACGTGTATGATTTTAGTTTCGCCCAAATATTTGATTGCTTTCTCCACATGACTTCCCGATACTTTTTCGCCCCCGAACAACACTTTTCTTACCCTACTGAGGCATTCCGGGTTGACATCAATAAGTGCATTGAATAGAGCCGTAGTCATAAAGACAACCGTTATGTTTTCTTTGTGAATGATTGTTGAAAGTTTACTTGCGTCCAATACGCTCTCTCTGTTGATTAGCAAAAGTTTTGCACCATTTAGCAGCGCACCCCATATATCAAATGTCGATCCATCAAACACATAGTTGGATAGTTGCAACAAGGTATCATCGCTTGTAATTTCAATATAATTGGTGTCTTTTACGACCCTGGCAATATTGAAATGGGATATCAAGGTTCCTTTCGGCTTACCGGTGGACCCGGACGTATAAATCACGTACGCCAAACTAGCAGCCGTATGCTCGCCCGCGATATTCCCGCGATATTCCTCTGCATATACGCCCGCCTCATCCAACGCCACAATGCTTCCGTCAAACGCCACCCGGTCCGTCAAAGGCTCCTGAGTCAGCAGCATCTTCGTCCCGCTATCCTCCAGCATGTACGCAATCCGCTCTGCCGGATAATCCGGGTCAATCGGCAAATACGCTCCTCCTGCCTTCAGGATGCCCAAGATCCCGGCCATCATCTCCAGCGAACGTTCCACCATGATGCCCACGATCGTCTCGGCCCCTACCCCGTGCTTGCGCAGCATACGCGCCACTTGGTTCGATCTGACATTCAGCTCTTCGTACGTCCACTCCTGTCCTTCGTACACCACTGCTACTTGCTTCGGTGTCTTTGCTACCTGTTCCTCGAACAGCTCGCTAATCGTCTTCTCCCTCGGGTATGGCGTCTCCGTTTCATTGAACGACACCAACACCTGCTCCCGTTCCTCTTCCGTCATCAGCTCGATGTCCGACAGCCTGATCTCCGGCTGGTCCGCCACCTGCTCTAACAGCCTCAGCCAGTGGCTGCTCCATCTCTCAATCGTTTCCGGGCGGAACAACCGGCTTCCGTACTCCACATGGAAGTAGAGCTTCCCTTCCCCTTCGACTGCCTGCAGGCTTACATCAAATTTCGCAATCTTTCCTTCGTATCCGTACGGGCTTACCTTCAGTCCTTCCAGACCGAACTCTTTCATCTCTACGTTTTGCAGCGCGAACAACGTATCAAACAGCGGATTCCGGCTCAAATCTCTCCGTACACCCAGCTTCTCCACCAACTCCTCCAGCGGATACTCCTGGTTCTCATACGCCTGCAGCACCTGCGTTTTCACGTCCTCCAGGTACGAAACGAACGTTTTCTCCCCTTGCGGGCGATTCCTCAGCGCCAACGTATTTACGAACATCCCCATCACTTCACCGAGGTCGGCGTGTCCTCTTCCCGCAATCGGCGTTCCCACCACGATGTCTTCTTGCCCTGTATATTTCGACAGCAGCACGGTATATGCCGCCAATAGGGTCATATACAGCGTCGCTCCTCTCTCAAGCGACAGCTTCGCCAGCTTCTGGCTGTACTCCTCTCCCAGCTCGCAGCCTACGCTGGCACCTTCAAACTGCTGCACAGCCGGACGCGGATAATCCATTGGCAGTTCCAGCACCGGCACTTCTCCTGCGAATGATTCCAGCCAGTACTGCTCCTGCTTCTCGATGTCTCCCTTGCGGATTCGCTCCTGCTGCCATACCGCATAATCTTTGTACTGGATTCCTCGCTTCCCAAGCTCTCTTCCTTCATACGTCTGCATGAACTCCTGTAGGAATAGGTTGATCGACACCCCGTCGGAGATGATGTGGTGCATGTCCACCACCAGCACATGCTCCTCTTCCCCTAGCTGTAAAATGCCTGCCCGCAGTAACGGCGCTTGACTCAGATCAAACGGACGGATGAACGTTTGGATCAAATGCTCGATCTCCATAGCGCTCGCTTCTTCGCATGCCACAGCCAGTTCCACTTCCGCGAGTACCCGCTGCACCAGTTCCCCGTCAGCCATGTCAAAGGACGTGCGCAATGCCTCGTGCCGGTTCACCACCGTTTGCAAGGCCATGCCCAGACGGCCCCGGTCCAGCTTTCCTTCCAGCTTCAGCACCGTCGGCATATTGTAGCTGACTCCTGCCCCTTCCAGCTGCTGAACCACATACATCCGTTTTTGCGCCGGCGACACCGGATAAAACGCTTTCGCTTCCACACGCTCTATCGGGGTGTGCGTTGTCTTTTCCGCTTCCTGCAAGTAGCCTGCCATCGCTTCGATCGTTGCGTGCCCGAACACTTCGCGCAGCGGCACCTCCACCTGCAGTTCCTGATGAATCTGCGAGACCAGCATCATCGCTTTCAGCGAGTGCCCTCCCAACTCAAAGAAGTTGTCCCGGACGCCCACACGCTCCAAACCGAGCACCTCCGACCAGATGTCCGCCAGCTTCGACTCCATGTCGTTTCGCGGCGCGACATACTCCACGCCCGTGTGTACCGTTCCTTCCGGGGCTGGCAGCGCCTTGCGGTCCACCTTCCCGTTTGGCGTCAGCGGCAGCTTCTCCATTCGCACGAAGTACGACGGAATCATATACTCCGGCAAGCTTTGGCCCATATGCTTGCGCCATGCCGACACCGGCAGCTCCTCTTCCGTCACCACGTACGCGCACAAGTACGCTTCGCCTTCTTCTCCCTTCCGGGCTACGACGATCGCGTCTTCCACCGCTTCATGCTTCATGAGCTGCTCGTGCACCTCTCCCAGCTCAATCCGGAAGCCACGGATCTTCACCTGCTCATCAATCCGGCCCAAGTACTCCAGGTTCCCATCCGGCAACCATCTGGCCAAATCCCCCGTCCGGTACATCCGCTCTCCAGGGACAAACGGGTTCTCGACAAATTTCTCCTTCGTCAGCTCTGGACGGTTCAAATATCCTCGTGCCAACCCGTCTCCGGCTATGCACAGCTCTCCCGCGATTCCGATAGGCTGCAACTGGTTCGCTTCACCCAGCACATACACTTGCATATTCGGCAGCGGCTTTCCGATCGGGATATTGCTTGCCCCTTCTTCCACTACATAGCTGGTGGCTACTACCGTATTCTCCGTTGGTCCATAGTGATTGACGATCTCATACTTCTGCCTCTTATAGTGATGCAGCTTATCTCCCCCGGTTAATAACAACCGTAAGGAGCCGACTTCTTCTTCCATAAACTTTTCACACATCGACGTCGGTAAAAAGCTAATCGTAATCCCGTTACTCTCCATATACTGCTGTAATTGCTTCACATCGCTGCGAATCCATTCGCTGACGATATAGATCGTGGAGCCGCTAATCAAATACGGGAAAATTTCCCACACCGACGCATCAAACCCGGATCCTGCGAATTTCGTGCTTCGATCCTTCGCTGTCACTGCATACTGTTGCTGGTGCCATAGTGACAAATTCACCAAAGATCGATGCTCTACCAGTACCCCTTTCGGCTTCCCGGTGGACCCTGACGTATAAATCACGTACGCCAAACTAGCAGCCGTGTGCTCGCCCGCGATATTCCCGCGCTCTTCCTCTGCATATACGCCCGCCTCATCCAACGCCACAATGCTTCCGTCAAACACCACTCGGTCCGTCAGCCGCTTCTGCGTCAACAGCACCTTCGTCCCGCTATCCTCCAGCATGTACGCAATCCGCTCTGAAGGATAGTCCGGGTCAATCGGCAAATACGCTCCTCCTGCCTTCAGGATGCCCAGGATTCCTGCCATCATCTCCAGCGAACGTTCCACCATGATGCCCACGATCGTCTCGGTTCCTACCCCGTGCTTGCGCAGCACACGGGCCACTTGGTTCGACCTTGCATTCAGCTCTTCGTACGTCCACTCCTCCCCTTCGTACACCACTGCTACTTGCTCCGGAGTTTTCTCCACCTGTTCCTCGAACAGCTCGCTAATCGTCTTCTCCCTCGGGTACGGTGCCTCCGTTTCATTGAACGACACCAACACCTGCTCCCGTTCCTCTTCCATCACGATGTCAAGCTCTTGGATCCGCAGCTCCGGACGCTCCACTACCTGCTGGATAATTCTCTCCACATGCTGCCCGATTCTCTGGATAAACTCCTGTTCGTACGCCATTGCATTGTAATTCATTTTAAACGTCAGCCGTTTCCCCGGAATGACTGTGATGTTAAAGTCATAGTTCGTCTGCTCGAATTCTTCGACTCCCTCTATCTCGAAGCCTAACCCTTCCCCGTCCGTTTGACTCTTCAGTTCTTCACCTATAGGGAAATTTTGGAATGCCATAATGTGATCCAGCAACCCTTGCTTCACCTGGCTCTTCGCCTGCACATCTGCTAACGATACGTAATCGTATTTCTCCGAGGCTAACGCTCTGTGCTGCATCCCTTGCACCAGGTCTGCAAATCGCTCCGTCGGCTCTGCGTATACTCGGATGGGAATCGTATTCACGAATAACCCCACCATTTTCTCCACGCCTTCAATTTCCGCAGGTCTTCCTGAGACCACCGAACCGAACACCACGTCTCTCGCTTGGTTGTACCTTTGCAGCAAAATCCCCCAGATCGACTGGACCATCGTGTTGATCGTCACTTGGTATTTTTGAGCGAGCCTGTTCAATTGACTGCTCTCCTTCTCCTCTACAGTCACGATCACTTCCTCTTGCCGATACTCCCCGTTTCCTTCACCTTTCCGCTGCGTCGGTACGCTTGCCTGTTCCTCGTACCCCCTCAAGTAGTTCTCCCAGTACTCCAGCGCCTCTTCTTGATCCTGCTCCCCCAGCCATTGGATGTAATCGCTGTACGGATACGCTTTTTCCAACTCCACGCGCTGACCGCTTTTCAATTGAACGTAATACTTGAACAAATCTCCCAGAACGATCCCCGTGCACCAGCCATCCATGATGATGTGATGGTAACTCCAGATCACTCTGTACGTGTCCTCACCCGTCTGGATCACCGACACCTTCATCAGAAGATCCTTGCTAAGATCGAATCCTCTTTCCTTCTCCCCGTTCTCATACTCTTGCAAACGGGCTTCCTTTTCTTCCTCTGCAAGCTCCCTGATGTCCTCGTAATACACATTCACCTTTCTCGTTTTCCAGACGACTTGATAAGGCTGATCTATTTTTTCATACAAAAAGTTCGTTCTTAGGATCGAATATTTCTCAACCATCCGCTGGAAACTCGTAGTCAAAGCTTCTATTTCAAGCCGACCCTTGACCGATAAGCTCAATTGGACAAAATAATCGCTTCTGCCTCTTTCCGCTAGGGCATGAAACAGCATTCCTTCTTGCATCGGGGACAGCGTATATACGTCTTCTATCTCGTTCCCGTCTCGTATTTCCTCCAGCTTGGACAAAACTACTTCCAAACTCTCCAGATTCAACGCTTTCGTACTAAAATCGCTAGGTGTTCTCTCAGCATCCTCTTTTTGTACACAATGCTCGATAATCCGGCACAGGTGGTCTCGATAGCTCTCCAGCAATCCCTTGATCGTCTCTTCCCGGTACTCTCTTCCCGGATACTGAATGCTCATCTGCAGCTTGCCTCCCACAATGGCACCGCCTACATCCAGCCTGTGTGTTCGTTCCGAATCTCGATGAAATTCGCCTCCCGTCGGCATCCCAGACCCTTCAAATACGCGGCTTCCCATCTCCGTGTCAAACTGCCCCAAGTAGTTGAAGCTAATCTCCGGTCTTTGTTTGAATTCCAGCTCCTGGGTTTTTTCCTTCTCCGTCACGTATTTCAGAATCCCGTATCCGATCCCCTTATTCGGTATCCTTCTCAGCGTTTCTTTCACCTGCTTGATTTGATTCCCCAGTTCTTCCCTTCCCTTGATTTCCAACACCACCGGGTACATGCTCGTAAACCAGCCCACCGTCCGGCTCACGTTCACTCCCTTGATGACCTCTTCCCTTCCGTGTCCCTCCAGCGTCAGCCCTACTCGTTCTTCTCCCGTCCACTCTTCCACGGCCTGTGTCAGTCCTGTCAGCAGGATGTCATTCATCTCCGTATGGTACGCTTGGTGCACGTTTCTCAGCAGCTTCTCCGTCTCTTCTTCCGTGAACTCCACGATTTCGATCCGGCTCTCTCCCCATGTATTCCCTTGTGCCTCAGCCTCCATGTCCTTCGGCAGTCTTGCAATCTCCGCCTCTTCCACCGCTTTCCAATACGGCTTCTCTCTTAGCAGCTTCCTGCTGTAGGCATACTCGTTCAGTTCCTTGGACCACTGTTGGTACGAGTTCGTCTTCTCCGGCAAGCTCACTTCCTCATTCGCCAGCTTCTGTTCATACCCGATCGCCAAATCTTCCAGCAGGATTCTCCATGAGACTCCGTCGATCACCAGATGATGGACCGCCAGCAGCAAGTGGTCCCCTTTGCCGGTCTTGAATAATCCAGCTCTCATCAGCGGTCCCGACTCTAGGTTCAGGCTGCTTTGAAGGAGCTCCGATTCCGCCTCAATCCGCCTTGCCACTTCCTCTTCATCCCCGACGATCTCTACTACGCTTAGCTCGATTCTGTTCCCTTCGATCCCTTCGTTAACTTGAAGGACGCTTTCTCCTTCACCCTCATACCTCATTCGCAGCGCATCATGGTGGGCCACCAGTTCCTGCAAAACCTCCCTCAGTGCCTCGCTGTTGAAGCCCTCTTGCCTATATACCATCACCGACTGGTTCCAATGATGCTTCGCTTGGAAGTTTTGTTCGAAAAACCATCGCTGAATCGGGGTGAGCTCTACCTGCCCCTTCACTTGACCTTGATCGATGCTCATTTCCACCTGCCGTACATACAGACTCACGTCTTCAATTGTCGGATGCAGGAACAAGTTCGCGATCTCCAGCTTCAACTGTTGTTTATGCAAACGAGCGCTGATTTGAATCGCCTTGATCGAGTCTCCTCCCAACTCAAAGAAGTTGTCCCGGACCCCTATGCGCTCCAAACCGAGCACCTCCGACCAGATGTCCGCCAGCTTCGACTCCATGTCGTTTCGCGGCGCGACATACTCCACGCCCGTGTGTACCGTTCCTTCCGGGGCTGGCAGCGCCTTGCGGTCCACCTTCCCGTTTGGCGTCAGCGGCAGCTTCTCCATTCGCACGAAGTACGACGGAATCATATACTCCGGCAAGCTTTGGCCCATATGCTTGCGCCATGCCGACACCGGTAACTCCTCTTCCGTCACCACGTACGCGCACAAGTACGATTGGCCTTCTTCTCCCTTCCGCGCTACGACGACCGCGTCTTCCACCGCTTCATGCTTCATGAGCTGCTCATGCACCTCTCCCAGCTCAATCCGGAAGCCACGGATCTTCACCTGCTCATCGATCCGGCCCAAGTACTCCAGGTTCCCGTCCGGCAGCCATCTGACCAAGTCCCCTGTTCGGTACATCCGCGCTCCAGCCACAAACGGGTTCTCGACAAACTTTTCCTTCGTTAGATCCGGTCGGTTCAAGTACCCTCGTGCCAACCCGTCTCCGGCTATGCACAGCTCTCCCGCGATTCCGATAGGCTGCAACTGGTTCGCTTCACCCAGCACATACACTTGCATATTCGGCAGCGGCTTTCCGATAGGGATATTGCTTGCCCCTTCTTCCACCACATAGCTGGTGGCTACTACCGTATTCTCCGTTGGTCCATAGTGATTGACGATCTCATACTTCTGCCTCTTATAGTGATGTAGCTTATCTCCCCCCGTTAACAACAACCGTAAGGAGCCGACTTCTTCTTCCATAAACTTTTCACACATCGACGTCGGTAAAAAGCTAATCGTAATCCCGTTACTCTCCATATACTGCTGTAATTGCTTCACATCGCTGCGAATCCATTCGCTGACGATATAGATCGTGGAGCCGCTAATCAAATACGGGAAAATTTCCCACACCGACGCATCAAACCCGAATCCTGCGAATTTCGTGCTTCGATCCTTCGCTGTCACTGCATACTGTTGCTGGTGCCATAGTGACAAATTCACCAAAGATCGATGCTCTACCAGTACCCCTTTCGGCTTCCCGGTGGACCCTGACGTATAAATCACGTACGCCAAACTAGCAGCCGTGTGCTCGCCCGCGATATTCCCGCGATATTCCTCTGCATATACGCCCGCCTCATCCAACGCCACAATGCTTCCGTCAAACACCACTCGGTCCGTCAGCCGCTTCTGCGTCAACAGCACCTTCGTCCCGCTATCCTCCAGCATGTACGCAATCCGCTCTGCCGGATAGTCCGGATCAATCGGCAAATACGCGCCTCCTGCCTTCAGGATGCCCAGGATTCCTGCCATCATCTCCAGCGAGCGTTCCACCATGATGCCCACGATCGTCTCGGTTCCTACCCCGTGCTTGCGCAGCACACGGGCCACTTGGTTCGACCTTGCATTCAGCTCTTCGTACGTCCACTCCTCCCCTTCATACACCACTGCTACTTGCCCAGGAGTCTTCTCCGCCTGCTCCTCGAACAGCTCGCTAATCGTCTTCTCCCTTGGGTACAGTGCCTCCGTTTCGTTGAACGACACCAACACCTGCTCCCGTTCCTCTTTCGTCATTAGCACGATGTCCGACAGCTTGATCTCCGGCTGATCCGCCACCTGCTCTAACAACCTCAGCCAATGACTGCTCCATCTTTCCATCGTTTCCGGGCGGAACAGCCGGATTCCGTACTCCATATGGAAGTAAAGCTTCCCTTCCCCTTCGACGGCCTGCATGCTCACATCAAATTTCGCAATCTTTCCTTCGTAACCGTACGGACTTACTTTCAGTCCCTCTAGACCGAACTCTTTCATCTCTACATTTTGCAGCGCGAACAACGTATCAAACAGCGGATTCCGGCTCAAATCTCTCCGTACACCCAGCTTCTCCACCAACTCCTCCAGCGGATATTCCTGGTTCTCATATGCCTGCAGCACCTGCGTTTTCACGTCCTCCAGGTACGATACGAACGTTTTCTCCCCTTGCGGGCGGTTCCTCAGCGCCAACGTATTTACGAACATCCCCATCACTTCACCGAGGTCGGCGTGCCCTCTTCCCGCAATCGGCGTTCCCACCACGATGTCTTCTTGTCCTGTATATTTCGACAGCAGCACGGTATACGCCGCAAGTAGGGTCATATACAGCGTCGCTCCTCTCGCGCGCGACAGCTTCGCCAGCTTCTGGCTGTATTCCTCTCCCAGCGCGCAGCCTACGCTGGCACCTTCAAACTGCTGCATAGCCGGACGCGGATAATCCGTCGGCAGCTCCAGCACGGGCACTTCTCCTGCGAACGCTTCCAGCCAGTACTGCTCCTGCTTCTCGATGTCTCCCTTCCGGATCCGCTCTTGCTGCCATACGGCATAATCCTTGTACTGGATTCCCGGCTTCCCAAGCTCTCGTCCTTCATACGCCTGCATGAACTCCTGCAGGAATAGGTTGATCGACACCCCGTCGGAGATAATGTGATGCATGTCCACCACCAGCACATGCTCCTCTTTCCCTAGCTGTATGATTCCTGCCCGGAGTAACGGTGCTTGACTCAGATCAAACGGACGGATGAACGTTTCGATCCGATGCTCGATCTCCATAGCGCTCGCTTCTTCGTACGCTACGGCCAGTTCCACTTCCGCGTGTACCCGCTGCACCAGTTCCCCGTCCGCCATGTCAAAGGACGTGCGCAAGGCCTCGTGCCGGTTCACCACCGTTTGCAAGGCCGTGCCCAGACGTCCCCGGTCCAGCTTTCCTTCCAGCTTCAGCACCGTCGGCATATTGTAGCTGACTCCTGCTCCTTCCAACTGCTGGACCACATACATCCGTTTTTGTGCCGGTGACACCGGATAAAACGCTCTCGCTTCTACCCTCTCTATCGGGGTATATGATTTCTTCTCTGCTTCCTGCAAGTAGCCCGCCATCGCTTCGATCGTCGCGTGCCCGAACACTTCGCGCAGCGGCACCTCCACCTGCAGCTCCTGGTGAATCCGCGACACCAGCATCATCGCTTTCAGCGAGTGCCCCCCCAGCTCGAAGAAGTTGTCCTGGACTCCTATGCGCTCCAAACCGAGCACCTCCGACCAGACGTCCGCCAGCTTCGACTCCACGTCGTTTCGCGGCGCGACGTATTCCACGCCTGTGTGTACCACCCCTTCTGGTGCTGGCAGCGCCTTGCGGTCCACCTTCCCGTTTGGCGTCAGCGGCAGGTGCTCCACACGCACGAAATACGACGGAATCATATACTCCGGCAAGCTTTCTCCCACATGCTTGCGCCATGCCGACACCGGCAACTCCTCTTCCGTCACCACGTACGCGCACAAGTACGCTTCGCCTTCTTCTCTCTTCCGGGCCACAACGACCGCGTCTTCCACCGCTTTATGCTTCATCAATTGCTGGCGCACCTCGTCCGGCTCAATCCGGAAGCCACGGATCTTCACCTGCTCATCAATCCGGCCCAAGTACTCCAGGTTCCCGTCCGGTAGCCATCTGGCCAAGTCACCCGTCCGGTACATCCTCTCTCCAGGCACAAACGGGTTCTCTACAAACTTCTCCTCCGTCAGCTCCGGACGGTTCAAGTATCCTCGTGCCAACCCGTCTCCGGCCACGCACAGCTCTCCCGCAATTCCGATTGGCTGCAACCGGTTTGTTACATCCAACACATAGACCTTAGAATGGTTAATCGCTTTGCCGATCGGAATCGTTCCCTCTTGCTTCCCATCGATCACATAGGAAGCCGAGAAGGTCGTATTTTCTGTCGGTCCATATCCGTTCACGATCTTCAGTTCCCCGTGCGCTTCTCTTACCCGGTTCACATGCTCGACAGATAATGCTTCTCCTCCTACGATCAACGTCTTCAGGCCCCTAAACGTTTCGATCCGCTCTTGCACCACTTGATTAAACAACGACGCGGTCAGCCACATCGTCGTGATTCCATATTGCTCAATGCTCTGATCCAGATGCTGAGGGTCCAAAATACGGTGCTCAGCGCTCAAGTACAGACGCAAACCGTTGAGCAGCGCACCCCAAATTTCAAACGTAGACGCATCGAACACCAGCGCTCCCGTTTGGAGGATGCGGGCTCCTTCGCCAAACTCCACGTAATTCGTGTTTTTCACCAGACGGACGACGTTCCGCTGCTCCACCAGTACCCCTTTCGGCTTCCCAGTGGACCCCGACGTATAAATCACGTACGCCAAACTAGCAGCCGTATGCTCGCCCGCGATATTCCCGCGCTCTTTCTCTGCATATACGCCTGCCTCATCCAGCGCCACGATGCTTCCTTCAAACGCCACTCGGTCCATCAGCCGCTTCTGCGTCAGCAGCATTTTCGTTCCGCTATCCTCCAGCATGTACGCAATCCGCTCTGACGGATAGTCCGGGTCAATCGGCAAATACGCTCCTCCTGCCTTCAGGATGCCCAAGATTCCTGCCATCATTTCCAGCGAACGTTCCACCATGATGCCCACGATCGTCTCGGCCCCTACCCCATGCTTGCGCAGCATTCGCGCCACTTGGTTCGATCTGGCATTCAGCTCTTCGTACGTCCACTCCTGCTCTTCGTACACCACTGCTACTTGCCCAGGAGTTTTCTCCGCCTGTTCCTCGAACAGCTCGCTAATCGTCTTCTCCCTCGGGTACGGTGCCTCGGTCTTGTTAAACGCTACCAACACCTGCTCCCGTTCCTCTTCTGTCATCAACTCGATGTCCGACAGAAGTAGCTCTGTATCTTTTCCAATTTCTTTCAAAATATTTAGAAAATGTACAGCCATTCGCTCAATCGTTTTCGAGTGGAACAAGTTTCGGTATTCCAATCGAAACTCGAGCTCTCCTTTCTCCTCGCGTACTTCTAGAGTTAGATCAAATTTCGCCGAGGAGCTCTCATGTGGATACGTACTGAACGTCACTTCTCCTAAGTTCAATTCCGCGTGTTCCATGTTCTGTAATACCAACATCGTATCGAAAAGCGGATTACGGTTTGCCTCCCTGTGTACATTCAGTCTCTCAATCAATTCCTCGAAAGGATAATCTTGATTTTCGTAAGCCATGAGTACACATTCCTTAACTTCGCCTAAAAACAATCGAAACCCTTTGCGGCCTTCTGGACGATTCCGCAGCGCAACAGTGTTAACGAACATGCCGATCAGTCCTTCTAGCTCTGCATGGGATCTTCCTGCAAAAGCCGATCCGACAACAATATCGTCTTGACCCGTATATTTCGACAACAACACATTATATGCTGCCAGTAAAACCATATACAAAGTCGTTTCAGTTTCTGCCGCCAGCCGATACAACGGTTCCGCGATCTCTTTGTCAGCCTTAAAGATCAAAGAGCTCCCCTCAAACCGCTGGGATGCAAACCTTGGCTTATCTGTCGGGAGCATCAGAACAGGCGGAACATCCTTAAAAACATTAAGCCAGTAGGCTTCCTGCCGTTTTAACGAATCCCCGCGAAGCCCTGCTTGCTGCCATACCGCGTAATCTTTGTACTGAATCCAAGAACGCTCAAGTTCCTCGCCTGCGTAAAGCTTCCCAAGCTCATTAATAAATATTGACATGGATATCCCGTCAAAAACAATATGATGCATATCAAACAGCAACGCATACCGCTGTTCCCCCAGTTTTAGCAAACCGACTCGTAACAATGGAGGGTCCATCAGATCGAACGGCCGGGCGAATCTAGCCATCAATTCCGGTATTTGTACTTCCGTTACCTCTTGATAATGGAGCTCAAACGACACCTCATCCTCAATGCGTTGCATAGGTTCGCCATCGCCCCAAACAAACGCTGTGCGAAGAATATCATGCCGCCGGATTAAATGCTTCAATGCGTTTTCAAGGCATTTGACATCCAGTGCTCCTTCAACTAGGAACACTCCGGACATATTGTAATTCGCGCCACTCAGTTTCTCCAGAAGATATATCCTTTTCTGCGCCGACGAAACAGGGTAAAGGTCACGCGATTCCACTATCGGTATAGCTTCATACAGGCGCACTTCGGCAGAGGAGATATACTGAGCCAAAGTACGGATCGTGTTGTAAACAAAAAGGTCCCTAATGGAAATGTCTACTTGGAACTCCTGATGAATATAAGAGAGCATTCTCATCATATGCAATGAATGTCCACCTATATCAGTAAATGATTCGGTCACGCTCACCTGATCCAAACCGAGAAGATTTTTCCAAATATCACATAACCCATCCTCAATCGCATTGGCTGGAGCGACGTACTCGTTGCTTACCAAGCTTGCCTCATTAGGATGAGGCAACCGCATTTTATCAACTTTTCCGTTCTCCGTCGTCGGTACACTAGGGATCTGGATAAAAAAGGATGGTACCATGTAACTAGGTAGTTGATCCCGTAGATGCGCTCTTAGTTTCTGTATATCTAGCTCCGACACTGCCACCACATAAGCACACAAGTAAGTATCCCCATGCTGACCTTGACGAGCAGTTACTACCGCATCTTTCACAGCTTGATGGGTTAGCAAAACGTCCTCGATTTCACCGATTTCGATGCGGTAACCGCGGATTTTCACCTGTTGATCGATTCGTCCGACGTATTCGATATGACCATCCGGGAGCCATTTGGCCAAATCCCCTGTTTTATACATTCTTTCTCCAGGTATAAAGGAACTGGCGACAAATTTTTCGGCAGTTAATTCAGGCCGATTAAAATATCCTCTTGCCACCCCATCCCCAGCTATGCAGAGCTCTCCGGATACGCCAATCGGTTGGAGCTGTCCATAGGAATTTGTAATATATACCCGTGTATTAGCAATCGGACTACCAATAACAACAGACTTCGTGTCCGCGCAACGGGATGTAATGGCGTCAACCGTTGTTTCTGTCGGACCGTAGCAATTGTATAAATTATAACCCAGTTCCACAACCGCTTGTTTTATCGATGGTGGTAACGCTTCCCCACCGCAAATCAAGACTCGTATACTCTCCAATTTTTCCCCATTCAGGATAAATTCCTGTATAGTCGAGGGAACCAACTGTACGATGTGAATGTTGTTTTCACGGATAAAAGCCCGGAATTTTTCCCGATGATACGATTCCTTGTCCGATGTAAGATAGAGACTCCCCCCATGCAGAAGGGTAGCAAACATTTCTTCTACTGAAACATCGAAAGAGATGCTCGTGTTTTGCAGAATACGCTGATGCTCATCCAAGTTATAGGTATGGCCAAACCAGATGCATAAATTCACGACGCTTTGATGCTCAATGAGAACGCCTTTCGGCTTTCCGGTAGAACCCGAAGTGTACATAATATAAGCTAGGTTGTGTGGGCCAATGATCGTATCCAGGTTATTTCTCTCTTCTGTATCAACGCATTCATCCAATAATAAAACTTTCTGCTCAATACTAGACCTTTCCGTCAAATGACGCTGAGTCAGCAGCACTTTCGTCCCGCTATCCTCCAGCATGTACGCGATCCGCTCCACCGGATAGCTCGGGTCAATCGGCAAATACGCCCCTCCTGCCTTCAGGATACCCAAGATACCGGCCATCATCTCCAGCGAGCGTTCCACCAGGATGCCCACGATCGTCTCGGCCCCTACTCCGTGCTTGCGCAGCACACGTGCCACTTGGTTCGATCTGGCATTCAGCTCTTCGTACGTCCACTCCTGCCCTTCGTACACCACTGCCACTTGCCCTGGAGTCTTCTCCACCTGTTCCTCGAACAGCTCGCTAATCGTCTTCTCCCTCGGGTATGGCGCCTCCGTCTTGTTGAACGACACCAATACCTGCTCCCGTTCCTCTTCTGTTACGATATCAAGCTCTTGAATCCGCAGCTCCGGATGCTTCACTACCTGCTGGATAATTCTCTCCACATGCTGCCCAATTCTCCGGATAAACTCCTGATCGTGCGCCTTTGCATTGTAATTCATTTTAAACGTCAGCTGTTTCCCCGGAATGACCGTGATGTTAAAGTCATAGTTCGTCTGCTCGAACGCTTCGACTCCCTCTATCTCAAAGCCTAACCCTTCCCCGTCCGTTTGATTCTTCAGCTCTTCACCTATAGGGAAGTTTTGGAACGTCATGATGTGATCCAGCAACCCTTGCTTCACCTGGCTCCTCGCCTGCACATCCGCTAACGATACGTAGTCGTATTTCTCCGAGGCTAGCGCTCTGTGCTGCATCCCTTGCACCAGGTCTGCAAATCGCTCCGTCGGCTCTGCGTACACTCGAATGGGAATCGTGTTCACGAATAACCCCACCATCTTCTCCACGCCTTCAATTTCCGCAGGTCTTCCCGAGACCACCGAACCGAACACCACGTCGCTCGCTTGGTTGTACCTTTGCAGCAAAGTCCCCCAGATCGCCTGGACCATCGTGTTGATCGTCACTTGGTATTTTTGGGCGAGCCTGTTCAATTGACCGCTCTCCTTCTCCCCTACAGTGACGATCACTTCCTCTTGCCGATACTCTCCGTTTCCTTCGCCTTTCCGCTGCGCCGGTACGCTTGCCTGTTGCTCGTACCCTCTCAAGTAGTTCTCCCAGTACTCCAGCGCCTCTTCTTGATCCTGCTCCTCCAGCCACTGGATGTAATCGCTGTACGGATACGATTTTTCCAACTCCACACGCTGACCGCTTTTCAATTGAACGTAATACTTGAACAAATCTCCCAGAACGATCCCCGTGCACCAGCCATCCATGATGATGTGATGGTAGCTCCAGATGACTTTGTACGTTTCCTCCCCCGTCTGGATCACCGACAGCTTCATCAGCAGATCCTTGCTAAGATCGAATCCCTTTTCCTTCTCCCCGTTCTCATACTGTTGCAAACGGGCTTCCTTCTCTTCCTCTGCAAGCTCCCTGATGTCCTCGTAATACACATTCGCCTTTCTCGTTTTCCATACGACTTGGTAGGGCTGGTCTATTTTTTCATACAAAAAGTTCGTTCTTAAGATCGAATATTTCTCAACCATCCGCTGGAAACTCGTAGTCAAAGCTTCTATTTCAAGCCGACCCTTGACCGATAAGCTCAATTGGACAAAATAATCGCTTCTGCCTCTTTCCGCTAGGGCATGAAACAGCATTCCTTCTTGCATTGAGGACAGCGTATATACGTCTTCTACCTCGTTCCTGTCTCGTATTTTCTCCAGCTTGGACAAAATTACTTCCAGACTCTCCAGATTTAATGCTTTCGCACTAAAATCGCTAGGAGTTCTCTCAGCATCCTCTTTTTGCACACAATGCTCGATGATCCGGCACAGGTGATCTCGATAGCTCTCCAGCAATCCCTTGATCGTCTCTTCCCGGTACTCTCTTCCCGGATACTGGATGCTCATCTGCAGCTTGCCTCCCACAATGGCGCCGCTCACGTCCAGCTTGTATGTTCGTTCTGAATCTCGATGAAATGCGCTTCCCATCGGCATCCCAGAGCCTTCAAATACACCGCTTCCCATCTCTGCGTCAAACTGCCCCAAGTAGTTGAAGCTAATCTCCGGTCTTTGTTTGAATTCCAGGTCCTGGGTTCTTTCCTTCTCCGTCACGTATTTCAGAATCCCGTACCCAATCCCCTTATTCGGTATCCTTCTCAGCGTTTCTTTCGCCTGCTTGATTTGATTGCCGAGTTCTTCCCTTCCCTTGATTTCCAACACCACCGGGTACATGCTCGTAAACCAACCTACCGTCCGGCTCACGTTCACTCCCTTGATGACCTCTTCCCTTCCGTGTCCTTCCAGCGTCAGCCCTACTCGTTCTTCTCCCGTCCACTCTTCCACGGCCAGTGTCAGTCCTGTCAGCAGGATGTCATTCATCTCCGTATGGTACGCTTGGTGCACGTTTCTCAGCAGCTTCTCCGTCTCTTCTTCCGTGAACTCCACGATTTCGATCCGGCTCTCTCCCCATGTATTCCCTTGTGCCTCAGCCTCCATGTCCTTCGGCAGTCTTGCAATCTCCGCCTCTTCCACCGCTTTCCAATACGGCTTCTCCTTTAGCAACTTCCTGCTGTTTGCATACTCTTTCAGTTCCTTTGACCACTGTTGGTACGAGTTCGTCTTCTCCGGCAAGTTCACTTCCTCATTCGCCAGCTTCTGTTCATACCCGATCGCCAAATCTTCGAACAGGATTCTCCATGAGACTCCGTCGATCACCAGATGATGGACCGCCAGCAGCAAGTGGTCCCCTTTGCCGGTCTTGAATAATCCAGCTCTCATCAGCGGTCCCGACTCTAGGTTCAGGCTGCTTTGAAGGAGCTCCGATTCCGCCTCAATCCGCCTTGCCACTTCCTCTTCATCCCCGACGATCTCTACTACGCTTAGCTCGATTCTGTTCCCTTCGATCCCTTCGTTAACTTGAAGGACGCTTTCTCCTTCACCCTCATACCTCATTCGCAGCGCATCATGGTGGGCCACCAGTTCCTGCAAGACCTCCCTCAGTGCCTCGCTGTTGAAGCCCTCTTGCCTATATACCATCACCGACTGGTTCCAATGATGCTTCGCTTGGAAGTCTTGTTCGAAAAACCATCGCTGAATCGGGGTGAGCTCTACCTGCCCCTTCACTTGACCTTGATCGATGCTCATTTCCACCTGCCGTACATACAGACTCACGTCTTCAATTGTCGGATGCAGGAACAAGTTCGCGATCTCCAGCTTCAACTGTTGTTTATGCAAACGAGCGCTGATTTGAATCGCCTTGATCGAGTCTCCTCCCAACTCAAAGAAGTTGTCCCGGACCCCTATGCGCTCTAAACCGAGCACCTCCGACCAGACGTTCGCCAGCTTCGCCTCCATGTCGTTTCGCGGCGCGACGTACTCCAAGCCCGTGTGTACCGCCCCTTCCGGTGCTGGTAGCGCCTTGCGGTCCACCTTCCCGTTTGGCGTCAGCGGCAATTGCTCCACACGTACGAAGTAAGACGGAATCATATACTCCGGCAAGCTTTCTCCCATGTGCTTGCGCCATGCCGACACCGGCAGTTCCTCTTCCGTTACCACGTACGCGCACAAGTACGCTTGGCCTTCTTCTTCCTTCCGGGCCACGACGACCGCGTCTTTCACTGCTTCATGCTTCATGAGCTGCTGGCGCACCTCGTCTGGTTCAATTCGGAAGCCGCGGATCTTCACCTGCTCATCGATCCGACCCAAGTACTCCAGGTTCCCGTCCGGCAGCCATCTTGCCAAGTCCCCCGTTCGGTACATCCGCTCTCCAGGCACAAACGGGTTCTCCACAAACTTCTCCTTCGTCAGCTCCGGACGGTTCAAGTATCCTCGTGCCAACCCGTCTCCGGCCACGCACAGCTCTCCTGCCACTCCGATAGGCTGCAACCGGTTTACTCCGCCCAGCACATAGACCTTAGAATGGTTAATCGCTTTGCCGATCGGAATCGTTCCCTCTTGCTCTCCATCGATCACATAGGAAGCCGAGAAAGTTGTATTTTCTGTCGGTCCATATCCGTTCACGATCTTCAGTTCCCCGTGCGCTTCTCTTACCCGGTTCACATGCTCGACAGATAATGCTTCTCCTCCTACAATCAACGTCTTCAGACCGCTAAACGTTTCGATCCGCTCTTGCACCACTTGATTAAACAACGACGCGGTCAGCCACATCGTCGTGATTCCATATTGCTCAATGCTCTGACCCAGATGCAGAGGATCCAAGATACGGTGCTCGGCGCTCAAGTACAGCCGCAAACCGTTGAGCAGCGCACCCCAAATTTCAAACGTAGACGCATCGAACACCAGCGCTCCCGTTTGGAGGATACGATCTCCCTCGCCAAACTCCACGTAATTCGTGTTTTTCACCAAACGAACGACGTTCCGTTGCTCCACCAATACCCCTTTCGGCTTCCCGGTGGACCCCGACGTATAAATCACGTACGCCAAACTAGCAGCCGTATGATCGCCCGCGATATTCCCGCGATATTCCTCTGCATATACGCCCGCCTCATCCAACGCCACGATGCTTCCGTCAAACGCCACTCGATCCGTCAGCCGCTTCTGCGTCAGCAGCACCTTCGTCCCGCTATCCTCCAACATGTACGCAATCCGCTCTGCCGGATAGTCCGGGTCAATCGGCAAATACGCTCCTCCTGCCTTCAGGATGCCCAAGATCCCTGCCATCATCTCCAGCGAACGTTCCACCATGATGCCCACGATCGTCTCGGCCCCTACCCCGTGCTTGCGCAGCACACGCGCCACTTGGTTCGATCTGGCATTCAGCTCTTCGTACGTCCATTCCTGCCCTTCGTACACCACTGCCACTTGCCCAGGAGTTTTCTCCGCCTGTTCCTCGAACAGTTCGCTAATCGTCTTCTCCCTTGGGTACGGCGCCTCCGTTTCGTTGAACGACACCAACACCTGCTCCCGTTCCTCTTCTGTTAGCAGTTCAATGTCAGACAGCTTAATCTCCGGCTGATCCGATACCTGCTCTAACAACCTCAGCCAATGGTTGCTCCATCTCTCCATCGTTTCTTGGCGGAACAACCGGCTTCCGTACTCCACATGGAAGTAGAGCTTTCCTTCCCCTTCGACGGCCTGCACGCTCACATCAAATTTCGCAATCTTTCCTTCATAACCGTACGGACTTACCTTCAGCCCTTCCAGAGCGAACTCCTTCATCTCCACATTTTGCAGCGCGAACAACGTATCAAACAGCGGATTCCGGCTCAAATCTCTCCGTACACCCAGCTTCTCCACCAACTCCTCCAGCGGATACTCCTGGTTCTCATACGCCTGCAGCACCTGCGTTTTCACGTCCTCCAGGTACGATACGAACGTTTTCTCCCCTTGCGGGCGATTCCTCAGCGCCAACGTATTTACGAACATCCCCATCACTTCACCGAGGTCGGCGTGCCCTCTTCCCGCAATCGGCGTTCCCACCACGATGTCTTCTTGCCCTGTATATTTCGACAGCAGCACGGTATACGCCGCCAATAGGGTCATATACAGCGTCGCTCCTCTCTCAAGCGACAGCTTCGCCAGCTTCTGGCTGTACTCCTCTCCCAGCTCGCATCCTACGCTGGCACCTTCAAACTGCTGCAGCCCCAGACGAGGATAATCCGTTGGCAACTCCAGCACAGGCACTTCTCCTGCGAATGATTCCAGCCAGTACTGCTCCTGCTTCTCGATGTCTCCCTTGCGGATTCGCTCCTGCTGCCATACCGCATAATCTTTGTACTGGATTCCTCGCTTCCCAAGCTCTCTTCCTTCATACGCCTGCATGAACTCCTGCATGAAGAGGTTGATCGATCCCCCGTCGGAAATGATATGGTGCATGTCCACCACCAGTACATGCTCTTCTTTCCCTAGCTGTATGATTCCTGCCCGGAGTAACGGTGCTTGACTCAAATCAAACGGACGGATGAACGTTTCGATCAGACGCTCGATTTCCTCAACGCTCGTTTCTTCATACGCTACGGCCAGTTCTACTTCCGCGTGTACCCGCTGCACCAGTCCCCCGTCAGCCATGTCAAAGGACGTGCGCAATGCCTCGTTCCGGTTCACCACCGTTTGCAAGGCCTCACCCAGACGTCCCCGGTCCAGCTTTCCTTCCAGCTTCAGCACCGTTGGCATATTATAGCTGACTCCTGCTCCTTCCAACTGCTGGACCACATATACCCGTTTTTGTGCGGGCGACACCGGATAAAACGCTCTCGCTTCCACCCTCTCTATCGGAGTATACGTTGTCTTTTCCGCTTCTTGTAAGTAGCCTGCCATCGCTTCGATCGTCGCGTTCCCGAACACTTCGCGCAGCGGCATCTCCACCTGCAGCTCCTGGTGAATCCGCGAGACCAGCATCATCGCTTTCAGCGAGTGTCCCCCCAGCTCGAAGAAGTTGTCCCGGACCCCTATGCGCTCCAGACCGAGCACTTCCGACCAGATGTCCGCCAGCTTTGCCTCCACGTCGTTTCGTGGCGCGACGTACTCCATACCCGTGTGTACTGTTCCTTCCGGTGCTGGCAGCGCCTTGCGGTCCACCTTCCCGTTTGGCGTCAGCGGCAGCTGCTCCATACGCACGAAGTACGACGGAATCATATATTCCGGCAAGCTTTCTCCCATATGCTTGCGCCATGTCGACACCGGCAGCTCCGCTTCCGTCACCACGTACGCGCACAAGTACGCTTCGCCTTCTTCTCCCTTCCGGGCTACGACGATCGCGTCTTCCACCGCTTCATGCTTCACGAGCTGCTCGCGTACCTCTCCCAGCTCAATCCGGAAGCCACGGATCTTCACCTGCTCATCAATCCGGCCCAAGTACTCCAAGTTCCCGTCCGGCAACCATCTGACCAAGTCCCCTGTTCGGTACATCCGCTCTCCAGGCACAAACGGGTTCTCCACAAACTTCTCCTCCGTCAGCTCCGGTCGGTTCAAGTACCCTCGTGCCAACCCGTCTCCGGCTATGCACAGCTCTCCCGCGATTCCAATAGGCTGCAACCGGTTCGCTCCACTCAGCACATACACTTGTGTATTCGGCAGCGGCTTTCCGATAGGGACGTGGACTCCCTCCTTCCTTCCCAGGGCATATTGCGTTGCATAGATGGTCGCTTCCGTCGGACCGTACATATTTTCCACGCTGACGTCCGGCCATAATTCGTTCAGCTTGTTCGCCAAATCGCTAGGGAGCGCTTCTCCTGCCACGAACACGTACTCCAGCTTCCTAACCTTCTCTTGTTCTACACCGTCGTTCATCACCAATTGCAACATCGCGGGAACGAAGTTGATGTGCGTGATTGAATGACGATCGATCACCTCTTCCAGTTTGGCCCAATCCTTTTCCGCACCTTGCTTGGCTATCACCAGTTGGCCGTTCCCTAGTATCCATCCGAACAACTCCGTGATCGATACATCAAACGTATAGGCAGTCTTTAATAGATAAGCTCCGGTTGCTTGTAATGGATACCGTTGCTGCATCGCTGACAACATGTTGGTTAGACTCGCATGCTCCACCAGTACCCCTTTCGGCTTCCCGGTGGACCCTGACGTATAAATCACGTACGCCAAACTAGCGGCCGTATGCTCGCGTGCGATATTCCCGCGCTCTTCCTCTGCATATACGCCCGCCTCATCCAACGCCACGATGCTTCCGTCAAACACCACTCGGTCCGTCAGCCGCTTCTGCGTCAGCAGCACCTTCGTCCCGCTATCCTCCAGCATGTACGCAATCCGCTCTGACGGATAGTCCGGGTCAATCGGCAAATACGCTCCTCCTGCCTTCAGGATGCCCAAGATGCCGGCCATCATCTCCAGCGAACGTTCCACCATGATGCCTACGATCGTCTCGGCCCCTACCCCGTGCTTGCGCAGCACACGCGCCACTTGGTTCGATCTGGCATTCAGCTCTTCGTACGTCCACTCCTGCCCTTCGTACACTACCGCGACTTGCTTCGGTGTCTTTGTTACCTGCTCCTCGAACAGCTCGCTAATCGTCATCTCCCTCGGGTATGGTGCCTCCGTCTTGTTGAACGACACCAACACCTGCTCCCGTTCCTCTTCCGTCATCAGCTCGATGTCCGACAGCCTGATCTCCGGCTGGTCCGCCACCTGCTCTAACAGCCTCAGCCAGTGGCTGCTCCATCTCTCCATCGTTTCCGGGCGGAACAGCCGGCTTCCGTACTCCACATGGAAGTAGAGCTTCCCTTCGCCTTCGACAACCTGCATGCCTACATCAAATTTCGCAATCTTTCCTTCGTACCCGTACGGGCTTACCTTCAGTCCTTCCAGACCGAACTCCTTCATCTCTACGTTTTGCAGCGCGAACAACGTATCAAACAGCGGATTCCGGCTCAAATCTCTCCGTACCCCCAGCTTCTCCACCAGCTCCTCCAGCGGATACTCCTGGTTCTCATACGCCTGCAGTACCTGCGCTTTCACGTCCTCCAGGTACGATACGAACGTTTTCTCCCCTTGCGGGCGGTTCCTCAGCGCCAACGTATTTACGAACATCCCCATTACTTCACCGAGGTCGGCGTGCCCTCTTCCCGCAATCGGCGTTCCCACCACGATGTCTTCTTGACCTGTATATTTCGACAGCAGCACGGTATACGCCGCAAGTAGGGTCATATACAGCGTCGCTCCTCTCTTCCTCGATAGCTTCGCCAGCTTCTGGCTATACTTCTCTCCCAGTGCGCATTCTACGCTGGCACCTTCAAACTGCTGTACAGCCGGACGCGGATAATCCGTCGGCAGTTCCAGCACGGGCACTTCTCCTGCGAACGCTCCCAGCCAGTACTGCTCCTGCTTCTCTATTTCTCCCTTCTGGATTCGCTCCTGCTGCCATACCGCATAATCCTTGTACTGGATTCCTCGCTCCCCAAGCTCTCGTCCTTCATACGCCTGCATGAACTCCTGCATGAAGACGTTAATCGACACCCCGTCGGAGATGATGTGGTGCATGTCCACCACCAACACATACTCCTCTTTCCCTAGCTGTATGATTCCTGCTCGGAGTAACGGTGCTTGACTTAGATCAAACGGACGGATGAACGTTTCGATCAGACGCTCGATCTCCGCAACACTCGCTTCCTCGTACACTACAGCCACTTCCATTTCCGCAACGCTCGCTTCCTCGTACGCTACGGCCACTTCCATTTCCGCAACGCTCGCTTCCTCGTACGCTACGTCCAGTTCCACTTCCGCGTGTACTCGCTGCACCAGTTCCCCGTCAGCCATGTCAAAGGACGTGCGCAATGCCTCGTGCCGGTTCACCACCGTTTGCAAGGCCGCTCCCAGACGGCCCCGATCCAGCTTTCCTTCCACCTTCAGCACCATCGGCATATTGTAGCTGACTCCTGCTCCTTCCAACTGCTGGACCACATACATCCGTTTTTGTGCGGGCGACACCGGATAAAATGCTCTCACTTCCACACGTTCTATCGGGGTATACGTTTTCTTTTCCGCTTCCTGCAAGTAGCCCGCCATCGCTTCGATCGTCACGTGCCCGAACACTTCGCGCAGTGGCACCTCCACCTGCAGCTCCTGGTGAATCCGCGAGACCAGTATCATCGCTTTCAGCGAGTGTCCCCCCAGCTCGAAGAAATTGTCCCGGACCCCTATGCGCTCCAAACCGAGCACCTCCGACCAGATGTCCGCCAGCTTTGCCTCTACGTCGTTTCGCGGTGCGACGTACTCCACGCCCGTGTGTACCGCTCCTTCCGGTGCTGGCAGCGCCTTGCGGTCCACCTTCCCGTTTGGCGTCAGCGGCAAGTGCTCCATACGCACGAAATAGGACGGAATCATATACTCCGGCAAGCTTTCTCCCACATGCTTGCGCCATACCGACACCGGCAACTCCTCTTCCGTCACCACATACGCGCACAAGTACGCTTCGCCTTCTTCTTCCTTCCGGGCTACGACGATTGCGTCTTCCACCGCTTCATGCTTCATGAGCTGCTGACGCACCTCGTCCGGCTCAATCCGGAAGCCACGGATCTTCACCTGCTCATCGATCCGGCCCAAGTACTCCAAGTTCCCATCTGGAAGCCATCTTGCCAAGTCCCCCGTCCGGTACATCCTCTCTCCAGGTACAAACGGGTTCTCCACAAACTTCTCCTTCGTCAGCTCCGGACGGTTCAAGTACCCTCGTGCCAACCCATCTCCGGCTATGCATAGCTCGCCCGCAATTCCGATAGGCTGAAGCTGATTTTTACTATTCATGACGTACAGCTTCGTATTACTGATAGGCTTACCGATAGGAATATTGTCCGTCCAAGACGAGACTTCGTCCACCGCATAATAAGTGCTAAATACTGTGCTTTCGGTAGGACCATATACGTGTATGATTTTAGTTTCGCCCAAATATTTGATTGCTTTCTCCACATGACTTCCCGATACTTTTTCGCCCCCGAACAACACTTTTCTTACCCTACTGAGGCATTCCGGGTTGACATCAATAAGTGCATTGAATAGAGCCGTAGTCATAAAAACAACCGTTATGTTTTCTTTGTGAATGATTGTTGAAAGTTTACTTGCGTCCAATACGCTATCTCTATTGATTAGCAGAAGTTTTGCACCATTTAGTAGCGCACCCCATATATCAAATGTTGATCCATCAAACACATAGTTGGATAGTTGCAACAAGGTATCATCGCTTGTAATTTCAATATAATTGGTGTCTTTTACGACCCTGGCAATATTGAAATGGGATATCAAGGTTCCTTTCGGCTTACCGGTGGACCCGGACGTATAAATCACGTACGCCAAACTAGCGGCCGTATGCTCGCCCGCGATATTCCCACGTTCTTCCTCTGCATATACGCCCGCCTCATCCAATACCACGATGCTTCCTTCAAAAGCCGCCCGGTCTGTCAACCGCTTCTGAGTCAGCAACACCTTCGTCCCGCTATCTTCCAACATGTACGCAATACGCTCTGTCGGATAGTCCGGGTCAATCGGTAAATACGCTCCTCCTGCCTTCAGGATGCCCAAGATTCCTGCCATCATCTCCAGCGAACGTTCCACCATGATGCCTACGATCGTCTCTGCCCCTACCCCGTGCTTACGCAGCATACGCGCCACTTGGTTCGACCTTGCATTCAGCTCTTCGTACGTCCACTCCTGCCCTTCGTACACCACTGCTACTTGCTCCGGAGTTTTCTCCACCTGCTCCTCGAACAGCTCGCTAATCGTCTTCTCCCTCGGGTACGGTGCCTCCGTTTCATTGAACGAATAAAGAATTTGAGTCTTCTCTACTTCCGAAAGAAACTCTAATTCAGAAACACGTAAGCTTGAATTGTTAATCATTTCACGAGCCACTCGTTCAAAATGATTGGATATTTTTTCAATAGTTTCTTCGTGAAATTGCCGCTCGTTAAAATTAAATTCCAAATTCAATCCGTCATTCGGCAAGACGGCTAACGTCAATGGAAAATTTGTATTGTCCCATGAACTATGGGAAGTAATATGCATCCCACTCTCTTTGTTCCAAATTCCATCAATCGGATAATTTTCAATAACAACAATGGAATCGAAAAATGGATTTTGTGGGTTGCACTGAATATACGATTTAATATCAACCAACGATGTAACCTCATGTTCAACACGTTGTGAAAGAGCATGATCGACTGTCTGCAGAACGTCTCGAACCGTTTGGTTTCCATCTGCCTTTACACGTAAAGGAATCGTATTAATGAACATACCAACAGTATTTTCGATGTCTTTGACATTTACTGAACGTCCGGATACCGTTGTACCGAACACCACATCATCTGCGCTATTGTAACGTTGTAGAATCATTCCCCACACACTATAAATAAATGCGGCAAAAGTAACTTTCTGTTCCTTCACAAAATGAAGCATTTCCTTATAAAACTTCTCTGATAATGAAAATACCTTCTTGCGATGTTTCATAGCTCCGTCAAATGTAATAAAGTCGTAAGGAAGAACCGTATCGTTCTCATATCCTTCCAAATAACGCTGCCAAAACAGCTTCACGTCGGCCTGGTCTTTTGACCGAAGCAGTTTAACGTAATCTTTAATGCTATTTCTAGCTGAAATGATAACCTCAGTGCCTTGATGAAGCGAATGATATATTGTAAAAAAATCTCTTAATAAAATCCCAAGACTCCATCCGTCAAGTAAAATATGATGATGACTAATCATTACCTCACATTCGCTTTCACTCAGTAAGCAAAGCGTAACGCGGAAAGGAACTGTTTCGAGATCGAATCCATTAGATTGAGCATGTTCTATTTCTTCTTCTAAGAGGGCTGTACGTTCATTATTCGAAAAATGAATAAAATTTTTCTCCGTGTATACAAGCTCATGTTCTTTAAGAATGATCTGAACTGGTTCTTTTATGCTCTTCCACCGAAAGACGGTTCGCAAAGCTTGATTTTCTCTCACTAAATGATTAAATGCTTGTTTAATTAAATGAGGCTGAATATTTCCAGCTATTCTTAAATTGAGCTGATTACCATACAAGCGCTCTTCCGGGCTACGAAGGTAATGGAATAGCATTCCTTTTTGAGTTGGAGTCAATGAATTTATATCTTCAACATTTTTCTTATCCATCTTGGAGTTAACCATATCATTATCACTCTTTTCTAAATTGAATTGGTTCTAAATAATGAACAAACGACAGAAAAATACCTTTCTTGATTACCAAGAAAGGTGTAACTGAATGGTTGAATTGACGGCTCAACCCTGTTTAAGAAAAAAGAGAATCAAACTCTGCATGATCAAGATCAATCGCATCAAAATCGGAAAGAGAAAGCTCCATCTCGCCATGGTTTACCGCATCAGAAGTAATCGCTTTCAAATGAACCAAATACAAATCTCTAATTTTGTTAATCGTATTTTCATGAAACATTTGATCACTGTAAGCGATCTGGAGTTCGAACGATCCTCGAATAATTTGGCAAGTAATATCCAGTTTTGCCGTAAACGTATTCTGCTTACTCAATTGCGCCGAAAAACTCTCGAGGTCGAATAGGGCGTTCTGTGCATCAGCAAACTCTCCGAGATAATTGAATCGAATTTCGGGGAGTTCGTATTCTAGCGACGGAACTTTTTTCAAGAAGCTTAGAAGTCCGTACTCGCTACTATTTTCTTTCACCTCTCTTAACTGTCGTTTGACCACTTTAATTAACTCACTTGTTGTACTGTGCTGACCGTTGATCAGCACTGGATGAAAAGAAGTCAACCAACCGACGGTTCGCGAAACGTCAATGCTATCGGAATAACGTCCATGGCTTTCTACTTCAATTTTTATATACTCGTGGCCTTGCCAATCCTTTAAAGTTCTAGCTAATGCTGCAAGAAGCAAATCGTCCATCTCTGCATGAAACACACGAAGTGCCTCTTTGTGGAGTTGGGTCGTCTGAACCGGTTCTAAATAACCTTTACTAATGCGTTGGTGCTGATAAGACCAGTCATTCGTTTCGTAATCGCATTCTATGAGGAATGGTGTATTCAATATAGAATTCCAAAGCTCCACTTTCGTTTCTAATTCAGCCGACTGAGCCTGTTCCTTCTGGAAGGAACCCCATTCTTGTAAGGAAGCGGTCTTCATTGGCAGACCCAATTCAGGTTCCTCAGCCAATAATTTTTTGTATAAGTATTGAAGATCTTCCAACAAAATGCGCCATGATATTCCGTCAACAACCAGATGATGACCCGAGATCTCTAACAATGGATTTCCATCCGGTATTTTATAGTATTTTGCAGATAGTAACAGATCACCATGTAAATCGAAATTATTGTCATATACAGCATCCTGCATACTATCCACTGTTATGATTTGTATTTTAAACTGCTTAAGTAAATGGTTGTTATTATAATAAAGCCGATCTCCGTCTTCTGATAAGTTTAACCGCAATCCGTCATGATGAGTAATTAACTTGTCAAAGGCTTGCTCCAACAAATTCAAGTCTAACTCTTGCTCGCGGCTTTCCAGTAAAACCGTTTGCGTGTAGGAACCAGGTTCGGCCCAAGGGAGCCAGAAAAACCAACAATCAATAGGCAGCATTGGCTTATCTCCGTGAATGATCCCTTGATCGTATACTTTCCATGATCTATTGGTTTGAATATGCTCACAAAGTTCGGCAATCGTCCGATGAACCATAATATCTTTTACCAGGATAGCATGACCTAACGCATTAAATCGGGAAACGATTTGAATTGCTTTAATCGAATCCCCTCCTAATTCTATAAAGTTATCGTGGATACCAATATCCGATACCCCCAAAACTTGGCACCAAACCGATGCCATCTCTTCTTGAAGTTTATCTTGAGGAACAACGTAGACCTCCGAATGCGCTTTGATATCGAGATTTTTTAACGCAACTACGTCGGTTTTGCCATTGTTATTTAACGGAATATCTGGAATTGAAACAAAATACGACGGAATCATGTACTCGGGCAGCAATTGCTTCAGATAACTACGTAATTCACCTGAAGTCCACTGAACTGACGAAACAATGTAGCAAACCAGATCATTTGTACCGTCTTCGCGTTCCTTAGCTAGAACCACTGCTCCTTCAACAACAGGATGCTTTACCATTTGAGCAGTAATCTCCATGGTTTCGATCCGGTAGCCTCTGACTTTTACTTGATGATCAATCCTTCCCAAATACTCGATATTGCCATCGGGCAACCATCTGGCAAGGTCTCCCGTTTTAAACATTCTTCCCTCTTGTGTAATATGATTCTCAATAAATTTTTCATTGGAAAGACTATCGCGATTAAGGTAACCACGAGCCACTCCTACACCGGCTATGTGCAGTTCCCCCGGTACATGAATGGGCTGAATCTGCCCCTTACTGCTAAGAATATACGCGGAGTAATTGGTTAAAGGTTTTCCGATAGGCATACGTTTTGAATCGGATTTCCATTGTGTAACAGAATAAGATGTACTGTAAATCGAAGCTTCCGTCGGTCCATATATGTTTTCGAGGCAAACCTGCGGCAATGTGTTCAATACCTTCATTGCCAATCCTGCGGGAAGCGCCTCTCCGGCAGCAAACACATACTTCAGCTTATTTAAACGTTCCCAATCGCCATCGTTATAGAAGAACGTTTGTAGCATGGATGGGACAAAATTAATATGGCTTATGTTGAATTGATCAATAGCCAGCAATAAGTGGCTCGGTTCTTTTTCGGCATTAGGTTCAAGAATAACTAGTTTCCCATCGCCTATGATCCACCCGAAAATTTCAGTCGCGGATACATCGAACGTAAATGACGTTTTCAATAAATACGCATCTTCCCGTTGAAGCGGATAACGTGCTTCCATATCTAATAAAATGTTTACTAGGCTTCCGTGTTCAATCATGACTCCCTTGGGAAGTCCTGTAGAACCGGACGTATAGAGTACATACGCTAGGTCGCCAATAGTTTGTGGTACAGCTAAGTTTTCTCCTTCCCCTGTATAAAGTTCCTCGTTATCAAGTAGGATAACGTCCTCTGTAATCCCAGTCAATTTACCGCTAAACTTCGTTTGGGTAAGTACGGAATGTGCGCAACTATCCTCCAGCATGTACGAAATCCGATCTTGTGGAAAGTCTGGATCGATTGGCATATAAGTTCCGCCTGCTTTTAAAATAGCTAAAATACCGATCACCATTTCAAATGAACGTTCGACCATAATTCCTACAATAACGTTACGCCCAATTCCTTTTTGATCCAGAGCATACGCAAGTTGGTTTGCCTTTTTATTAAGCTCTTCGAATGTAAGAGTTTCATTCTTAAACATTAAAGCTACGCGACTTGGCGTTTCCTTAACTTTCTCTTCAAAAATCGAATGTATCGGCCTACCTTCCGTAAATTTCTTTTGGGAGGCATTAAACGTGTACAATATATCATTTCTTTCTTTGTCAGATAAAAGTTCTGCTTTATTCAATGCTACCTTGGGACTCACGCACATTTTATCCAAGATTTCTTTATAATAGTGCAGTAGTTTTCGAATAGCCTTCTCGTCAAAAGTAGTATTAACGCGAATAAACCATTCTTCATTTGTAGTTGATACAGTAAAATCTAGAAGTGTATTCGTTTTTTCATACAGATGATGCATGTCAATAGAAACAATCGATTCCAGACCCTTTTGCTTTAGTTCGTTATAAATATGAAAATCTACAAAGTTAAACATGACATCAAAGAAAGGATTTTCACTGGAAGCCGTTTCGCCTACAGCTTTGCTTACTTCCATTAACGATAGTCGTCCGCTAAATTTGAGATCAGCCACTTTAGCATTTACTTGCTTTATTAAATCCAAGTAGCTTATTTCGTCTTTTAGAATCATGCGAAACGGAACTGTGTTTAAAAAGCACCCCAGTATTTTTTCCCCGTCATCGCACACTGGTCGAATATTCTCTACTACCCCAACTACGACTTCATCTTCATACGAGAACATATTGATTGCAACAAGGAATGCTGTCAAACACAAGTTTTTCACTGATACATGACAAGACTTGGATAGAGCTTTCACTTGATTCATGACTTCTATTCCCAATGTGTCAATAATAACTGTATGTTCTAAGTTGACTGATTCAGCCTCTTGAAAAGGAAGCAATGAAAGTCGTTTATAGCCCATAAGCTCATGTTTCCAATAGTCAATAATTTCAGTGTTGGTTTTAACGACGTGCTGATCAATAATAAAATCTTTGGTGTCGCTTTTTAGTTTTGGCAGTACAGCTTGACGGTCCTGTTTTAATTCAAAATAATGGTTGATTAGTTCTGTTATAAACGAGGCTACGCTCCATCCATCCAAGATAGAATGATGGAATCGCCAAAGCAAACAAACATGCTCAGAATCCAAATGCGCAACACTCATTCTCCATAAAGGAGGCTTTGAGAATTCGAAGGCTTGTTTACGGTCTTCAGACAAATAGGAAGAAATCCACTTTTCCTGATCTTCTGGGCTAATGCCAGTTAGTAGATGCTCATCGATTTTAACCTCTACTTCAGGATAAACCAATTGCAACGGTTCAGAAAACTCATCCAGGCAAAATCCTGAGCGCAAGATGGAGTGTTTCTCCATCATTTGATATAGGGACCTGACCAATATCTTGCTATCAAAAGTACGATCCTTCAGCCTGTACACAAATTGATCATGGTAAAATGCCTCTTCCGGCCGATTGATTGTATAGAAGATCATTCCTTTTGATATATCGCTCATTGGATACAAATCAATTGGCGTGCTTGCGATTTCATTCTCTTTACCATTGACCAAATACCTCGTTTTCAGACCACTAAGATGGGTCATAAACGACTCTATATTTTGCTTTTGGGGTGCCGGTTGACTTTGTATTTTATCAACTAAAGTACCGATTGTCGAAAACGAATAAATATCTCGAATTTGCAGAGACAAATGAAGCGCATTGTTCATCGCACTAACGAGTCTAATGGCCTTAATGGAGTCGCCGCCAAGGTTAAAAAAGCTATCCTTAATCCCGATTCGATGTAGACCGAGAACCTCTTCCCATATTTCAACCAACCTGCGATCCCACTCGTTGCGGGGGGGAGCGTACTGATCTAATTGAAACAGATTAGTCGGATCCGGCAAAGCCTTCTTATCTATTTTCCCGTTAGATGTGATTGGGAATTTTTCTAAGAATACAAAATACGCCGGTATCATGTAATCAGGTAATACATGTTTAAGGTCGCTTCTCAAGCTCTCAATATCGAGAGAATTCTCCCCAATCATATATGCGCAAAGATATTTTTCATTTGACTCATTCGCTCTTTCGACTACAACCGTTTCTTTAATCGATGGATTTTGTATAATTCGAGCTTCAATCTCGCCAATTTCAATACGGTAACCTCTGATTTTAACTTGATGGTCAATACGGCCCAAGTATTCAAGGGAACCGTTAGGCAGCCAACGGGCTAAGTCGCCCGTTCTATACAACCGCTCACCAGGTTTGAACGCGTGTGGGACAAACCTTTCTTGAGTCAGATCAGGGCGATTAAGATATCCTCTTGCTACACCTTCGCCCCCCACATACATCTCACCAGGAATCCCAACGGGCAGCATGTTCATGCAGTTATCCAATACATATACGGACAAAGTTGCAATGGGAGAGCCAATATCGCTACTATTATTTTCAATTTCGTGCTCGGTGATCTCTTTAAAAGTTACATGTACAGTCGTCTCCGTTATACCGAACATATTAATTAATTTGGTATCCGGATACTTCTCAAAAAATGGTTTCAAATGAACTGGCGCCAGCGCCTCTCCTCCAAAAATAACGTAACGCAAACAATGTCCCGTTTTTTCATGGAATAGAATTGCATTAGATAAGCTGGTGAAATAGGTAGGAGTCTGGTTAAGAACCGTTACTTTTTCTTCACCAAGGAGCTGAAAAAACTGAGATGGATCTTGAGCAATATGTTTTGGGACAACGACCAATCTCCCTCCAAACAATAAAGCGCCATACATTTCCCAAACCGAGAAATCAAAACAAAACGAATGGAACATTGTCCAAATATCCTGTTCATTAAAATCAAACGGTACATTAAACAGTAGTTGGATCACGTTATGGTGTTCAATCAAAACACCTTTAGGTCTCCCTGTAGTGCCTGATGTGTAGATGACATACGCTAAATCGTGTGGATCGTTTATCGACTTAATGTCAATCGGTCCGTTCAAGAAGAGAAGAGGGTCATCTACATAAACATATTCGCCGGAGAATCGAGATAAGGATGAGACCACTCCCTGTTGTGTAATCAGTAGAGCTGACTCGCTATCCTCCAACATAAACTCAATTCGATCTATCGGATATGACGGGTCAATCGGAAGATAAGCGCCGCCAGCCTTAAGAATGGCGAGGATTCCCACTACCATATCTACAGATCGTTCCATACAAATCCCTACGATTTGATTACGCTGGACCCCTCTTTTGCGTAATACATCTGCCAATTGATTGACCTTCATATTCAATTCATCATAGGTCAATGAGTGATTTTCAAAACGAACAGCTATCTGTTCAGGTGTCTTTTTCGCCTGTTCTTCAAAAAGCTCACTGATCGTTCTATGCATCTTAGTAATTTTGCCTGTATATTTGAAGGTCTGTAGTTGCTCTTGCTCCTTGAGCGATATTATGGGCAAACTCAACAACTTTTTGTCGGGCCACTTTACCGTACTGTTCAACAAAGTTTGGTAGTTAGCCATCATACGTTCTATGGTCTCTTCAGTGAATAAGTCCGTATTATACTCAACCGCTATACTTAATCGGCCCGAGTACTCATAAACAAAGAAGGATAAATCAAATTTAGAAGTATTCGAATGCTCAAGCTTCATTTCCGCATGCAGATCATTTGCGAAAACTGGATTGTCAGGCATATTCTGAAGAAGAAATAGAACTTGGAACAACACATGGTGACTAGGATCACGGACAATTTGAAGCGCATCGACTATCTTCTCGAACGGCACATCCTGATGATCATAAGCATCGATTGTGATGCGCTTGATCCGATCCAATAGTTCGACGAAGGTCAAATCACCTTCTGCCTGAATATAAAGGGCTAGCGTGTTTACAAAACATCCTAGTAATCCTTCTATTTCAGATCGATTACGATTGGCTGCAATCGTACCTATTACAAACTCTTCTTGACCTGTGTATCGACCAAGTAACGTTACGAAGACAGACAGCATTGTCATATACAATGTCGCATTATGCTTCTGGCTCAATTCATATAACGCTTGTGATAGTTCTGGGTCAAGCCATATTTCCTTTGTTTTCCCATTGTAGGTTTGAATGCTTGGCCGCGGAAAGTCAACAGGCAGTTGAATAATCGGAACATTCCGTTCTTGAAGCTGTTCCTTCCAGTACTGAATTTGGCTTTCTAATTGTGTTTCGGTCAGCCAATTATTTTGCCACATTGCGTAGTCACTGTAGGTAACAGGTAGTTTCCGTAAAGCTGGTGCATCATCAGTAGAAAAAGATTGATAAAGCGCTGAAAGGTCCTGAAGTAAAACCTCCACCGACCAGCCATCGAACGCGATATGATGAATCGAAATTAAAAGAACATGCTCATCATCGGCAATTTGCAGCAATTTGAATCGAATTACGGGTCCATTGGATAAATCAAACAACTGGTGGGCTTCGGCGACAACGATATGCTCCACTTTCTCCGCCACCATTTCGAAAGGCAAAGATATTAGATCAACCATCTGCATATCTACGACTCGTTGTTCCTCCACGATCTGATATACACTGTCCTCTTTCTCGACATATCGAGTACGCAGTATTTCATGTCGATCAACCAGAGCTTGTATAGATTTACGAAGTTCAGCTATTCTGAGATTGCCTTTCAAACGTAACGAAATCAAGTTGTTATACGCAGGATTAAGTGGATCTAACTTATAAAGAACCCACTGTCTAGTTTGCGCATTGGATAGCGGTATCTCGCCGATCAGTGAATGATGAACAATTTCTTTTGATAAGCTGCGAATTGCTTGATCAATATGATACGCCAAGCCTTCAATTGTCGGTTGCGAAAATAATTCCTTAAACGAGATATCTACTCCAAAACTCTGTCTCACAATAGAAAAAAGCTGTATCGCCTTTAAAGAATGGCCGCCAAGTACAAAAAAATTATCTAACACGCCGATACGACCAACCTTGAGCAATTTACTCCAAATCCCCACTAAAACTTGCTCGGTGCTTGTCCTAGGTTCCGCATACAGAACGTTTCCGTTGTTTGATGATAATACAGCTTTCAATTGGGTTTTATTAATTGAACCATCCTTTAAGAGTGGCAATTCATCCATGAAATCGGATTCAAAATGAAAGGACTCCGAGTTTATATTCTCTTGTACAAAATATTCTCGTGCAGCTTCATCTAGTTCCAATTGAACGGAATGTTCATTTACTCCTGTCTCCACTTTAAAAAAGGCGTGGAACACGGTTTGATTTCGAGATTTGGTTACGGATAGCTTCTGGATATTCGGGTGAGTGCCATCAAGCCCTACATAAATTTGAGAATGTCCGGTTTTTAATCCGCTTAATAAGGAAAACATACCAAGCTTATTTGTTATATGTAAATACCCGCTCGTTGTTGCCCCTGTAAATGCTGTCTCTCGGCTCATCCCGATGCCATCCCAAAGACTCCATGAAAAACAACGGCTATCCATATTCAGTGTTTGCCTTTGGAAACTAGAAAATGTTTCTAAGAAGGTGTTTGCAGAACAATACGCCCCGAGCATCATTGGAGCACTCAATGTCGTAACGGATGAACTAGAAACAAACAAAGCTTCTTTTTGACCCTTTAATAATTGGGTAAGGACGAACGTACCGTATACTTTTGCTTCGTACATTTCTTCCAGTTTTTCTACAGAGGCGTCTGCCAATCGTTCTTCATGAAGAATTCCAGCTAAATGGATCACGCCTGAAAACCGAGTGTTTTCGCTTTGCTCAACGTCATTAATTATTTGCTTTAATTTATTCGCATCACACAAGTCAGTCGCATGATAAGCAACAAATGCCCCATCTTTAGCTTGACTCTCCAATTCCAGAAGATGTTGTATGCGTTCGGCTAATTTATTGTTTTGCTGCGCTATTTCGTTCCAGTATCTTCTTTCAGGCAACGGGGTACGCCCAATAATCAGTAACTTGGCGTTATAATTATCGAGCAAATGTGCTGCCACCTGTTTGCCGATGCCGCCAAGTCCTCCTGTAATTAAATACAAGCCACCCTTTACAAAAGGCAACGGTTTTCTACTCGAGTGCAATGGATTTATTTTTTTTAATACAGGGACATAACGTTCTCCATTTCTAAAAGCGACAATATGGTTATCATCATAATTGAAAAATTCGTTGCGAACAGTTTGCGCAAGCGCACGATAGTCAGCGTTCTCAGAAGGATACACATCGACTAACTTAAATGAAAAGTCAGTTAACTCATGCTCCATTGTTTTTAAAATACCAACTAATGTTGATTTTTCAAACGACACTTCATCTGATTTCAGTACACCATGCAAGCGACTAGCCACAACAGTAAATCTTATAGAATGATCAGGTGCATACCTGGATAAAGCTTTGGCAAGGAATAGCAGACTATAGCTACCAAGAAATTGAGCTTCTCTAAGGGCATCTACATTTGTAACTGGCATCCATACCTCGTCATAATTCCACAAATGTATAATTTCATTAATGATTACGCCTTTATTGGTAAGTTCACTAAATAAACAATAATAATCTTCGAGAAGTTTAGGATTCATTCTAAACACGTTTTCATTCAATTTTTCAAATCGTTGGCCTACTTGTACTTGTATAAAGTTGTTTCGATCCCATTCATGGGACAAAAATTCTTCGACAAGACCGCATGAATCGGAAAAAATGACCGTTGTCCCACTGACACTCCTTTTTCCAGCAGTCGTTAGTAAGTTCTTTTTGTTCCATTGCATCCGATACATCCAGTCTGGAATGGTATTCTCATTGCTAAAGTGCAAATCTATTTTTTTAATAATCTCATCAAAGTCACCGTTTATAAACTTTTTGTCAAGCTCAGCTCGCTGAACTTTTCCTGAATCCGTTTTTGGAAAATCCTTTTTCGAGATGGGCAAAATATATGTGGGATCTATGCCAACTTTACGAATGAGGTGCTCGCGAATTCGCATAGCTATTTTCATTTGCGAATCTAGCGTTTGTGCTGCAGGTACGAAAAAAATGACTAACTGATCGCCAGTTCCACTCGGATGAGCAATAGAGCAAGCTGCTGAAAAAGTAACCTCGACTCCAGGAACTTCCTGGACAAAAGCCTCGATTTCATAATTATAATGATTTTGCCCATTGATGATGATCATATCTTTTTCACGTCCGGTAATCGTTAGCTTACCATCAATAATAAAGCCTAAATCCCCCGTATTGAACCATTCATCGCCACAAAACACTTCCGCATTGGCCTCTGGATTTTTGTAATAACCGGACATAATTGTCGGTCCCTTTACTTGAAGCCTCCCTACCCAGCCCTCTTGGAGCAATTGATTGTGCTCGTTAACAATTCGAATCGCAACTCCTGGTATAGGCTTTCCTACTTCTGTGAAGGCAATGGCATTAATATGATCAGCTGATACCGTATAAGGTTTAGATCGTATAGTCGATTTATTCAGATAATGAATTCCGTCATGCTCTTTATTCCGATTAATTTTACAAGAGAACACGATGCCTGAAGACGTTTCAGACATACCGTAGCTCGGAAATATACAATCGGCAGGCAATTTATGCTGTTCAAGAAGTTGCAAGAATTTTCTTATGTTCTGAGATACAATAGCCTCTCCACCATTTAAAATATGTCGTATTGAGCTTAAATCCCATTGCCTTGGGTGAGGTTGTTCCAATGCTTCATTAACTAGCGTATACGCAAAGTTAGGAGCCCAACTAATTGAAGCCCGAAACCGTTCGATCCAATCCAACCAGATCGTGGGCCTATCGATAAAGCTTTGAATGGTTGCTACGACTTGCGAACAACCCAAATATACACTCAGCAAGTGGAACATTACGATCCCGCCAACATGATCTAATGGCATCCAACTTAAAGTAACATCCTGCCGATGAAATTGATTAAATTGGATTGTTGCCTGTATTCGGGAAATTAAGCTCTGATGACTATGCTGAACGCATTTGGGGATGCCTGTGCTTCCAGAGGTCAAAAGATTCAGCACTAAATCAGTCGCTACAAATCGATTTTCCACAAGCTCTCCGTCATTTTCCCTGAGGTCCTCAATATTGGTTACAAACGCCTTATTTTCGTTCCATAATTGAGTTAACTCTATTAACTGATCTTGATTCTGCATTTCCGTAATCACTAGAGGTTTTTCTAGTAACGTCCATGTATTATACAATTTTTTAACCGCAGAATTGTTCTCTGTGTATACCGGAGGAACAGCCAGCGGAGTCGGTAAAAAGCCTCCTAAGACGCATCCCCAAAAAGCTGGTATAAAGTTTTCGTTATGCTTGAATTGGAAAATAACCGGGTCCCCAGATTTAAGATTTAATTGCTGTAATCCTTTACAGATACGCTGCGCTTCTTCGAACAGTGAAACGTAGGAATGAAATATTTCCTTGCCATTTTCAAGAACATAAACGATCCCCCTATCAGGTGAAAGGGAGGCGGCCTTCATCAGCATTTCGGGCAGCGTCACGGGGGCGTTCGGATTAATATTTAAGGCTTCCCCAGAACTGAAAGACATTTTTCCATAGCTACTTTCATCATGACTTTCATTCGGATGCTCATATGTATTTTTTATCGAGGTGGTGATTACTTTATTCATATCAATAAAAAGATCATTTGTATGATAGCGAGCCAATGGCGCTTTACGTTTTTTGTATACGACAGCTACTTTAGAAATTCCTTCTACTCTACATAATTGCTCTTCGAGAATGCTAGCCATATCTTTTTTATTGTTCGAATTTTTACTCCCCTTCATCATTAACACTCCTAATAAATACGTAATTTTACAATATGAACCAATTTCATAATTCAACCGATGAAATTATCCACCAAAATCGATGATTTTAACATCTTTTTGATGACAAATCTTTTGCTTTATTGAAACCTGAAGGTAGCTATTGGGGAGGTGACAATATTTTCATTCCCAAAAAGTCCTTATGTGGCAAGGGTTTCGAATTATGAAATTCATTCAGATATAAAATAAAAGAAAAATAAAGATCCCGAATTTATTAGGCCTCGGAAGGCTAATAAACGAGATCTATATAGTACAGAGATTTATAAAATCCTAAAAAAATATACGCTTCGCCATTAGTATGTATCGTGGAATGATACTACTTGGAATTTTCTCAAGTATGACATCTAAATTCATCTAACCTGCCTAAACATAAATTAGATAAAAATAGAATTTTTACAATATTTTGTTCCATGTAAAATTTAACATATATAATTCTATACGTCAATATTTTATTATATTTTACATTTACTCCACTTTTATCAATCAATTTTCGTCCGCGTATTTCGAATAAAACTTTCGTCGTCAGCGTTCACAGCACAATTTGATTCTTTTTTGGGTTACATCACGACTTTTGTCACAGTTAGTCATACTAGCTCTCTCAAATCTTTATTGGTTATACGGTACGATCCCGCTAGTAAATACGGTAGTAACTACAGGCCTGTTGATTAACTAATTTATGTAACCTTAACAACCCAATGACGGTTGAGTGTTGGAACTAATATTTGGGACGCCACTTCGCCAAGGTCGTTTTGGGGATACCGTATTTCTTGACCGCTGCACTAACACCAGTTTCGCCGCTTTTAATCTCACTTAGAATAATGAATTTCTCTGAGGCACTGTATTTTTTATTAGACAAAAAAATCTCTCCTTACGGTAGCAGGTTATATTATTTCACCTGTCTACCGTAAGGGGAGCATATCACTTTTGGGACACCCCTTTCTTTTAATTATTCTTCGTGCCTTATAATAGTTATAATATTACTTTATCTAAGGGTTGATATAGCCAACATGCTGAAGCATTCTCATCAGTACAACGGCAGCTTCCGCCCGAGTTGCTGAGGCCTGCGGCACGAAACTGGTAGCACTACGGCCTGCGATAATTCCTGTATCCACGACAGCGACGACCGCTGCCTCAGACCATGAAGCAATGGTATCATGATCCTGATAACCACGCAGCGTCTCCTCCTTATTTCCAGCCTCTTGATTCATTCCTGCCATATGCAATGCGCGAAGTACAAGAACACTCATCTGTTCCCGCGAATTAGGTCGTTAGGCTGAAATTTTCCATTTTTGAACCCTTCGGTCAGACCTCTTGCGCTAGCAGTCCCTACTGCACCAGCATACCAAGCATCTTGCTTCACATCGCTGAACGTTATCTGCTCCTGCCCTTCCTTCCAGCCTAGCGCTCGAACCAGCAACGTAGTGAATTGAGCTCGGGTGATCGGTTTATCCGGAGCAAAATGAAGATCATCCATCCCCTCAATGAGATGTTTGGAAGCCAGAAGACTAACTTCTTGCTTCGCCCAATGATCACTCATATCTGCGAATATCTTATCTAAGCTTATCACAGAGAACACACCTGTCTCTGATAAGATCAGCTTAATATCCGACGTCCCTGATTCTATGCGCTCCACCACAGCTGGAACGAAGAAGGTCTTCCCTACAGCTATATCATGTGAGAGTACTGTTGTTGTCGTTGGATCAGCGGGGTCAGCCAAGTGGAAGGTGAAACTTGCTTTGCTCCCGCCCAAACCTTTCACTTGCTTCTCTATCTCACCCGATCTCCATAGCAATTCAATCTTAACAGTGTGTCCGAGCTTTACTGCTCCCTCAAGTTTAAAATGACGGTTTATTTTGTCTTCCTGCTCAGCAAGCAGGCTGCCGATTCTTACCTGCAGTTTCTCCGCAAAACCTTCTGTTAGAACAGACTGCACTGCGGCAAACGGAATTTCGAAGCTGCCTATGGGAGATTTGATTATCATTCTACCTCCTGGAAAATCCGCGATTGCACCCTTTAGCCCGCTAACAGGTAGATTAACTAAGATGACATCCTCCACCTCATTAATGGAGTAATTCAAGACCTTGTCAGAACCGTTCACCTTCTGTAGTTGGTCGATTTCCTGCAACATCCGCTCCAAGTTCACATCGACCTCGGTCACGAATTGTCCGTTCGATGCTGCTACATAGGTTGTCTTCAAGCGTTCTGGCAGTGATGTAGTGATAGGTTTGACAGGTGTTGCTGACTTTTCAGGTCTTGGTGTTGAAAAGGAAACGGATCTCGTTGTTATTCAACCCAGAGTTTTAGAGATAAGAAGTAATGAATCTTCATACTTAGAAAAAAAATATCGAGTCGATTATTAAAAATAATGGAGGACATAGCATGAATCTAATTCCTTATGTTGTTGAACAATCAGCTAGAGGAGAACGTTCTTACGACATTTACTCGAGGCTTCTACAAGACCGAATCATTTTTGTTTCCGGTGAAATAACGAACGAAGTGGCAAATAGCGTGATAGCACAACTTCTATTCTTAGATGCAACTGACTCGGAAAAGGACATAAGCATGTATATCAACTCCCCTGGAGGTTCAATAACGGCCGGGATGGGAATCTATGATACGATGCAGATCATCAAAGCTGATGTAACTACATTATGTGTTGGAATGGCGGCTTCCATGGGAGCCTTTCTACTGACCAACGGAACGAAGGGAAAACGGCTTGCACTCCCTAATAGCGAAATCATGATTCACCAGCCTCTCGGCGGAGCAGACGGCCAACCTTTTGAAAAAATCCAAAAGACACCGACCGAGATCGCTTTATGGATGCCATTGAAGCACAAAATTACGGGTTAATAGATAAAGTAATCTATCGAGCATAAAGCGATTTTCTGCATGCTGGAGTCCACTTGTATCCAACAAACGATAAACAGCCCTTTACCGTTACAACGTGAGCGCCAAACCCAATCCACCTAGTTTATACCTCCTTCTGTTCAATCAGAATACTTCAAGAAACATATTTGTCCACGCAACAAAGAACCCTACATGTAAATAACTAACGATATAGATTCACTTGTAGGGTTTTCTATATTCACTTTTTATGCTCTACGGATAAAATATTACTCTAAAAGTTAAACATGTGTTAAATAACACATTCAATAATTTTTTCGCTTTTTGTTACTTTATACCCAAGCATCTTATAAATATTTAGTGCATGCTCATTATTGGCTCGGAGTTCAAGAAGGGCCTCGTTCATCCCTTTACCTGCTAAATAATCCAATCCTTTGCTAATTAGATAAGTAGCTATTCCCTTTCCACGCCATTCAGGCAACACAAATATTTGTTCCGTAAAAGCACTGTTTTTCTCTTCATTTTTATTCTTTTCATCATCCCAATAAAGCATAACACTACCTATTAATTGACCATTTTCAAAAGCAGACAATGTTGTGCCCACTGCCCACAAATCAGATAACATGAAATGTTTTAACCCCTCTATATTCCATGGCTTCTCAGGAAAAGCTTCATTGTACGCTTGAACGTACTCGTCTATTTCTTTATCCTCTTTCATTTTCCACTCGATAACTTCGATCTTACCAGGCGATGGACATAACTCTATGGGCTGGTCAAGATTTCTTGCCATATGATAAATCCCTTCATTGACAATAAAGCTATTAGCAAGTACATATTCTGAGCTTTTTTGCTCTGATGGGAAGAATGTAAAGCACATTTTAGTGCTTTTATGGAGTGCATTTTCCTTTATTTCACTTGCTCTTTTCATTAAATGTAGAAATAACGTCTCTCTTAATTCATTACTGTCCGCAGTTAATGGATTAAATTTAATTTCCACCCATAATACATTTTCTGCACTATCGTTACTATCTGCTACCATTACAGGATAAATAGATGCATATCCATCCAACAGTCCTTGGTGGTTCATCGCACAAAGCACATTGTTTCCGTTATCAAACTCGGGGGAAAGGTAAGCTTCCCCTGGAATGACTGATGTTTCCGGGAATACTTTATTGTATTCTACTTGAACGTTATAGATGCTGGAGATGTCTTTCGGTATAAGTTTCGAATCACATAATTATTCATTCTATTTACTCTCTTTTCTCAAATTAATTTCTTATATATAAAAATCAGATAAAGTTGATAATCTCCTTAATCCAAGATACGCCTATGATCTCATGCTGGGCTGGGTTTGATGCTCACGTCACAACAGCAAAAGGCTGTGTATAGTAAACTATACACAGCAGTTATTATCTTCTTACAGCTTCATAAACAAATTTTTGGTTCGCATGTGTCGGTTCTTTTCCATCCACAAAATCAGCTGAAACAACAACATCTGAAAAGCCAACTTTTTCTAAAATATATATGAATTCTTCTACTCCATACCAACGTAGCGCAAAGCGTTGTAATTCCGTTTGAATCAGCTTCCCATTGCGCCATTTTTCATATTTCAAAAGTGACACTTGGTATTGATTATAAAACAAGTCCGCTTCCAAGATTTTACTCTCCATTGTGATCATATCCCCATCGGGAAGGTTATAAGTTGCTATTCCACCAAACTTGCCTATTTCAGAACTGTTGAAATCGTTGTCTGGTAAGAATAGATCAAGAATAAGTCGCCCACCTGGCTCAAGATGTTCATAGAGTCGTTGTAATACTTGTATCGCTTCTTTTCGTTGTTCTATCAACAAAAATGAGCCGCCTGGTATAATAATGGCCTCATATTTATAAGGTAACGAAAGTTCTTGCAAATCTGCTTCATATAAGTTAACTTTCAGTCCACGTTCATCACAACGTTTGCTACAGGAAGCTAACATTTCAGGAGAATAATCAACACCATCTACAACGAATCCGGATTCTAGCAGTGGAATGGTTACACGCCCAGAACCAACCATCGCTTCTAGAATACGCCCCTTGCAACTTTTTAGCTTATCACGATAATATTCTAAATCGCCATCTAATGAACCCCCGATTTTCTTGGTTAAATCATAAACCTCTGTACCCAGTTTGCCATAATGACTATAAGACATATACATTTCCTCCCTAATCCAATTGTGGTGGAAAACGATGGTGTGTGGCTTGCTCAAATCCGTAAGCTATTTTGATCAACGTAGGTTCACTAAATGCTTTACCTGAGAAGACCACTCCAAATGGACCTTTTGTTGAATCGCCATCGGAGTCAATAATGCCATGGGATGAATACCCCGCTGGGACAGAGATCAAAGGGTAACCCAATCGTGCTGCAATATACATGCCGTCCACATCTCCAGGTAACATTAATGCATCCAGACTATATTTTTCTAACACGTAATCTATTCCTTGGTTAAGCGCTAATTCATCATATTCTTGTTTCTTTTGCAGATAGGTGTGCTCAGTCAGCGTGGTTCCTTCTGATCTTATTAGCGTGTCTTGCCCATATTTCAAAGCTACCTCGGCATGATTCTTATTATATTCAATCAACTCTTTCAAAGAGTGAATCGGTGCGGAATCAGCTAATTGTGATAAGTAATGATTTAAATCGTTTTTAAACTCATAACAAATGACATCGTTGTTCCAATGATTCTGTTCGACGTGAAGCGTGATCGGGTCTACCATTGTGGCGCCTTCGTTTCTCAAAGTCGTAATGGCAGCTTCCATCATAGCAAGTCTTTCCTCATCCAAATGCTTATAATAATATCTAGGAATACCTATTCTTGCATGACGTAAAAAGTCGGCATCTAAAAAAGGTGTGTAATCTATAAAGGATCTCTTTGCGCTCGCTAACGTAGCCTTATCCTCGTCGTCTACTCCAGTTAATGCACCTAAGATAATGGCTGCATCAGACACCGTTCTTGCTATAGGGCCAGGGGTATCCTGACTACTAGAAATAGGTATAATACCCGCTCGGCTAGCGAGACCCACCGTAGATTTGATCCCCACAAGTAAATTTTTACATGCAGGCCCAACTATGGACCCCGCCGTTTCCGTTCCGATCGCTGCCGCTCCTAGGTTTGCAGCTATAGCAGCCGCAGGTCCAGAACTCGACCCACTAATGAATATCTCACCCGCACCATATGGATTCAGAACAAGCCCACCACGTGAACTATAACCCGCAGGCATCGAACTAGACATAAAGTTGGACCATTCCGACATATTCGTTTTCCCAAGAAGAATAGCACCTGCCATGCGAAGCTTTGAAGCTATGAATGAATCCTTCGCCGCGAATGACTCAGCTAAAGCTACTGAGCCTGCGCTCGTATGCATCTGATCTTCTGTATCTATATTATCCTTCAATAAAATAGGAATTCCGTGCAGTTTTCCCCGACTCCCTTGTTCTTTGCGTTCTTTGTCTAAAGCTCTCGCTATATGTATCGCCTCTGGATTTATTTCTAATATTGAATTGATGATCAAATCGTACTTATCTATACGATCTAAGTATGCTTGGACGATCTCTTCTGAGGATATAGTCCCCTCCTCCATAGCTATCTGCATACTTGTAATATCTTCTTCAACAATCCATTCCTGCAGGTTAGCACTCACTTCGACAAGCCTCCCTTTCTTGATAAGGTAATTCATTCTTATGTTACCAAATAATGTAATAATAGCTTGGTAAAGAACAATTATTACTAAACTATCCTACTTATATTACTTTTCCAACCTTAATCCATGATTGACAATACAAAAAAAGATACACAAACACTTCGTTTAAAGTGTCTGTGTATCTTGGGGGAATATCAAGCCTTATTTACACCAGTACCGTCGAACCCATCAAATATTTATCTACTTCACGTGCAGCCTCCCGGCCTTCATTGATGGCCCACACAACTAAGCTCTGTCCACGTCTCATATCACCTGCAGCGAATACTTTATCGAGATTGGTCTTGTATTTGCCTTTGTTAGCTTTTACGTTCGAGCGGCGGTCCGTATCTAGACCTAACTTCTCAATCAACGTTTGCTCAGGTCCATCAAAACCAATAGCGATAAATGCTAATTGTGCTTTGAAAATACGCTCTGTTCCCGGAATAGGTTGATAAATTTTTCGGCCTGAATCATCTACGATCCGTTGGATTTGTACCGTGTGTAACTCTTTCAAGTTACCCTGCTCATCGCCAACGAATTTAGTCGTCATGATAGAGAACTCACGTGGATCTTCTCCATGAATCGCTTTAGCCTCTTCCTGTGCATAATCAAGTGTATACACATTCGGAAATTGTGGCCACGGATTATTGATAGGATCCCGCTCTAGCGGTGCTTTATCATGGGTACCAAATTGAGTGATGCTACTACATCCATGACGCAACGCTGTGGCCACACAGTCTGAACCTGTATCTCCGCCACCGATCACGATGACATCTTTATCCTTAGCAGATATAAACTGTCCATCCTCTAAATTGGAATCCAAAAAGCTCTTAATCGTTCCATTCAAGTAAGTCATAGCATAATGCACACCGTTCAACTGACTTCCTTCAATCTCGAACTGACGAGGCTTCGTAGCTCCTCCGCATAGCACTACAGCATCATACTCGTCCACTAGTTGCTGAGCCGGTATATTTACTCCAATATCAGCATTCGTAATGAATTGTATCCCTTCTGCTGCAAGTAAATCTACACGACGTTGTACAACATCTTTATCCAGCTTCATCGCAGGAATACCATAAGTAAGTAGGCCTCCGATCCGATCAGCACGCTCATATACCGTAACGGAATGACCTGCTTTGTTAAGCTGAGCTGCAGCTGCAAGACCCGCTGGACCCGATCCTACGACAGCCACTTTTTTACCAGTCCGTTTCTCAGGAGGGTTCGGAGTTACCCAACCTTCTTCAAAACCTTTATCAATAATCGCTTGCTCAATGGTTTTAATGGTCACTGGCTCGCCGATTAATCCAACAGTACAAGATCCTTCGCACGGGGCTGGACATACGCGACCCGTGAATTCAGGGAAATTATTCGTTTTGTGCAGACGATCGAGTGCTTCTCTCCACAATCCACGATAAATAAGATTGTTCCACTCTGGAATTAAATTATTTACTGGGCATCCGGAGGTTCCACCCGCCATATCAATTCCTGAATGACAGTAGGGTGTACCACAATCCATGCAGCGTGATCCCTGTGTCCGAAGCTCTTCGTCTGACATATGTTTGTGGAATTCTTCCCAGTCTTTAATCCGCTCTGCTGGATCCCGGTCAATAGGCAGTTGACGGTTATATTCCATAAATCCTGTTGGTGTAGACATGAACCCATTCCCCCACTTCTCAAATGTCAGCATAACTATATATAATGTCACATAAATATACATCAATATAAAAATCTAATTTAAATTATCTTAGCATTTAGAAGTTTGAATGTTAAATGGATTATCCGCCTAATTTTTTGTACTATTTAACATATAGTTCACACGTTGTTGGGATGCTATTCTTGAATGAACTCATAGAAATTGAAACTATAATCATAGGGGTTATTATCATCACGTACACCTGTTATTTGTTCGATTAGCGTCCATTTTGACCAATCTATCACAGGGAATACAATATCTCCCTCGAAATCTTCATCGATCTTAGTTACAATGAGTCGGTCCGCTAAAGGCAACCATTCCTCATAAATCTGAGCTCCACCAATAATCATAAGTTCATCATTTTGTGCAAATGTCTTTGCATCTTCTAGTGTATGAATGATATGCGCACCTTGTGCTGTATACTCAAGGTCACGAGTCATAATAATGTTAGTCCGATTCTTCAGCGGCTTACCTCCAAAGGATTCCCAAGTCCGTCTTCCCATAACTATAGATTTCCCGAGTGTTTGCTGCTTAAAGAATGCCATATCACGCGGCAGACGCCACGGCATATCATTATCTTTACCCATGATACCATTATGCCCCATAGCCCAGATCATTGTGATCCTCATTGCACTTGTCCTCCTCTTATATAGCTACTGGTGCTTTTATCCCTGGATGATGCTTATAATTGTGAAATTCGAAATCTTCAAACTGATAATCAAATATTGATTCAGGCTTGCGGTTTATTTCTAGAACAGGTAACTCAAATGGCTCACGCTCTAATTGAGTCTGAACTTGCTCCATGTGGTTTGAATAAATATGCACATCTCCACCAGACCATATAAACTCTCCCGGCTCTAGTCCACACTGCTGAGCCACCATGTGAGTCAAGAGTGCGTAACAGGCAATGTTAAATGGAAGCCCTAAGAAGGTATCCACAGACCGCATTGTTAGCATACAAGATAAATTCCCATTCGCTACATAAAATTGAAATACAAAATGACAAGGCGGCAATTTCATATTGTCTATTTCAGCAACATTCCAAGCACTAACGATGTGACGTCTTGAATCGGGATTATTCTTAATGGCCTCAATAACATTAGCAATTTGATCAATGCTCTGACCATTCGGCGCTTCCCAAGCTCGCCACTGCGAACCATAGACAGGACCTAACTCACCGTTCTCATCTGCCCACTCGTCCCAAATAGAGACGCCATTCTCCTTTAGGTACCTAGTATTTGTATCCCCACTAAGGAACCAAAGCAACTCATGCACCACAGATTTGATATGAACTCTCTTCGTTGTCAAAAGTGGAAAGCCCTGCGATAGATCGAAACGAAGTTGACGCCCAAATACAGATGTTGTACCTGTACCTGTTCGATCTTCTTTTACAGATCCATGATCTAATATATCCTGCAATAGCTCTAAATAATTCTTCAATCTAAAGCACTCACCTTTCATCTAATTCACAAGTAAATACATATAAAAATCATAATTTCTTATCATAAAAAATGAACCATCTAACTTCTAACGTACCTATAAGTGTAACATGTTCACGCCAATCTGATAACAACAAATCATGGATATTCACAAGATTAGGTTAGGAATTTTTTAATAAAAAAGAAGGAGGAGCATTAGATGCCCCTCCTTCTTTTGATATTATATAAGTTCTTATTTACGCGGTGCCATCATATGAATCGGATTTCCTAGTGCCAATTCGGCAGTTTCCATCACGATTTCACCCAAGGTTGGGTGAGCATGAATAGTCAACGCGATGTCTTCAAGGGTAGCACCCATTTCAATTGCCAAGCTCAGCTCAGAAATCAGATTGGAAGCTTCTAGACCCGCGATATGACATCCTAGTACAAGATCTGTACCTTCTTCAGAGATCAGTTTCACGAAACCGTCTGGGCTATTCAAAGATAACGCACGTCCGTTACCTGCGAATGGGAATTTAGATACAGCAACCTTATAGCCTTTATCCTTCGCTTCTTTTTCCGTGTAACCTACACTTGCACATTCAGGGTCTGTAAAGGCTACTGCAGGGATACATTTGTAGTCTACTACGGAAGGATGACCAGCAATCGCTTCTGCAGCCACTTTAGCTTCATAAGAAGCTTTGTGAGCCAATGCAAGACCTGCAACGATATCACCAATAGCGAAAATGTGAGGGAAGTTAGTACGTCCTTGATGATCTACTTTTACAAATCCACGTTCATCCATTTCGATACCAACTAGATCCAAGCCAAGTTCACCATCTGTATTTGGACGACGTCCAACAGTAACAAGTAAATAATCAGCTGTTACTTCTTTGGTTTCTCCACCTACGCTGTATTTCACAGTAACGTCTTTATCTGTTTGTGTAGCACTTTCTGCTTTTGCACTCGTGATAATTTCGATACCTGTTTTATTCATGTTCTTAACAACAAGCTTCGTCATATCTGGATCGAATCCGTTAAGTACAGACTCAAGACCTTCGATGATCGTAACTTTACTACCAAATTTAGAGAACATTTGGCCAAGCTCAGCTCCGATGTATCCTCCACCAATAACGATTAGGCTCTTCGGAATTTCTGGAAGATCTAGTGCCTCAGTTGAGGACATGATACGTCCACCGAATGGAAATGGTTTAAGTTCGATCGGACGTGATCCTGTTGCAATAATACAGTTCTTGAAACGGTAACGAGGAGATTCATGGTCGTTAAAGACACGTGCTTCATTCTCACTGATGAACATACATTCACCATTGAATACTTCTACTTTGTTACCTTTAAGTAGACCAGCAACGCCGCCCGTTAATTTCTTAACAACACTGTTTTTGAATTCTTGTGTTTTTCCGAAATCAACTTTTACGTTCTCAGCAGTAACACCGAATGCAGCGCCGTGTTGAGCAGACTCATATTGATGAGCTGCTGCAATCAATGCCTTGGATGGAATACATCCACGGTTAAGACATACACCACCAACTGTTGATTTATCCACGATTAATACTTTTTGACCCAGTTGTGCAGCACGTATAGCTGCTACATAACCACCAGGACCGGCACCAATGACTAGCGTATCAATATCTAGAGAAGCGTCTCCTACTACCATGATTGATTAGACCTCCATAACTAGCAGCTCAGGGTTATTGAGCAGCGATTTAATGTAGTTCATAAAGTTTTGTGCTGTTGCACCATCGATAATACGGTGGTCAAAGCTTAGGGATAGAGCCATAACTGGAGCAATTACAATTTCACCATTTTTGACAACCGCTTTTTCAGAAATACGTCCAGTACCCAAGATCGCAACTTCAGGGAAGTTGATGATTGGTGTAAAGAACATACCGCCAGCAGAACCAATGTTAGAGATTGAAATCGTACTTCCTCTCATCTCAGTCGGAGATAACTTACCGTCACGACCACGAGTAGCCAAATCACGAATGGAATCAGCAATCATCCAAATGCTCTTACGATCAGCATCTTTAATAACTGGAACGATTAATCCGCCTTCTGTGTCTGTAGCAATACCGATATTATAGTATTTCTTGTAGACAATTTCATTTGATTCTTCGTCAATCATAGCATTAAGAGCAGGGAATTGACGACTAGCGGCAACCAATGCTTTAACGATGAATGGAAGATAAGTTACTTTTATTCCTTTTTTCTCAGCTGTTGGTTTCATACGCGTACGGAATGCTACCAATTCAGTTACATCTACTTCATCCATGATCGTTACATGAGGAGCTGTGTATGCAGATTTAACCATTGCATTTGCGATGATTTTACGAACACCTTTGAAAGGTACGCGATCTTCTTCTGCACTAACATTAACCTCAGCAGCAACTGATGAAGTCGATGATGTAGATTGTACAGCTTCTGGAGCCGCTTCAGCTTTAACGCTTCCACCATTCTTGAATGCTTCTACATCTTCTTTAGTAATTTTGCCATTGTTACCTGTACCATTAACGTTCGCAATATCAACACCTTGTTCACGTGCGAATTTACGTACACTTGGCGTAGCTAGAACATCTTTGTTAGGTGCTGCTGGAGTTGAAGATGCTGCACCTTCTTTTGCATCAGCTGGGCTACTTTGTGCTGGAGAAGAAGTTGTATCTGCACTACCTTTAGCAGCATCTGCTTCTTGTGTAGAATGATCTTCAGCAGGCGCTTCTTGTTCAGGAACGTCACCTTCAGCATCAATGATAGCTACTACTTCACCAACACGGCACACTTGTCCGTCTTTGGTAAGAACTTCTAGTACAGTACCATTAACTGGGCAGGGAACTTCAACAACTGCCTTGTCATTCTGTACCTCCATAACGATATCATCATCTGTAACTTTGTCGCCTTTTTTAATATGCATTTTGATGATTTCGCCTTCATGTAAGCCTTCGCCTAGCTCAGGAAAACGATATTCAAATTTAGCCAATGATATTACCTCCTTTAAAATGACTGCAAACGCTTAGTATTCCAACACTTTGTTAACAGCAGCAATAATACGAGCCGGTGTTGGAAGCCACGTATCTTCAATTTGAGCAAATGGATATACCGTATCTGGACCAGCAACACGTAGAACTGGAGCTTCCAAATGTAGAATTGCATTTTCATTAATTTGTGCAATAACTTCAGCAGCGATGCCCGCACTCTTTTGCGCTTCTTGTACAACAATTGCACGGTTAGTTTTCTTAACAGATGCAACAATAGTATCAATATCAAGTGGATTCAACGTACGTAAGTCGATAATTTCAGCCTTAATGCCTGATTTCTCCAATTCATCCGCAGCTTTAGTAGCTGTATGAACCGTCATTCCATAAGAAATAATCGTCACATCGGATCCTTCACGAACGATGTTAGCTTTACCAAGTTCAACTGTATATTCACCTTCTGGTACTTCTGCACGGAAAGCATGATAAAGGTTCAAATGCTCCATGAAGAATACAGGATCATTATCGCGAATTGCTGCGATTAGAAGTCCTTTTGCATCATAAGGATTAGATGGTACTACTACTTTAATACCCGGAGTTTGAGTAAACAAACCTTCCAAGGAATCTGTGTGAAGTTCTGCCGCTTTAACCCCGCCACCAAAAGGTGTACGGAAAACGATTGGTGAGTTGTAACGTCCACCTGAACGGTAACGCATACGAGCAGCTTGGATCACCATTTGATCAAGTGCTTCAAATATAAATCCAACGAATTGAATTTCAGCGATTGGACGGAATCCTTGAATTCCTAATCCTACTGCCAAACCACCAATAGCGGATTCAGCTAGTGGTGTATCAAATACACGTTCTTCACCGAACGTCTTTTGCAAACCTTCTGTTACGCGGAAAACACCACCAACATTACCTACATCTTCACCGAAGATTATAACGTTAGGATCGCGTTCCAATTCAACGCGCATCGCATCACGAATTGCTTCTTTCATGTTCATTTGTGCCATTGCTTCGTATCCTCCTTAAACATTCACGGTTCACGTATCATTACAAAATCAAAAACTCAATTAATACTATTCAAAATCGGCTTTTTGTTTTTCCAGATGTTCCGGAGTGTTCTCAAACATGCTGTCAATTAGGCCGGATACAGTCATTTTTTCGGTTTTTTCTGCTTTTTTGATTTGTTCATTGACTTCAGCCTTAGCTTCTTCTCTTACACGTGCTGTATCTTCCTCAGTCCAAAGACCTTTTTTCGCCAAATACTTAGCAAGACGTGCAATCGGATCCTTCTCGCTCCACTCTACTTCCTCTTCCTTAGTCCGATATTTACTAGCATCATCAGACAAAGAATGTGGACGGAAACGATACGTTACTGCTTCAATCAATGTTGCGCCTTCGCCATTGCGGCCACGTTCTGCTGCTTGTTGAACGGCACTAATAACAGCAAATACGTCCATACCATCAATCTTAATACCTTTAATACCTGCTGCTACAGCTTTGTGAGCGATAGAAAGAGCAGCTGTTTGCTTAGCAAAAGGTGTAGTAATGGCATAACCATTGTTTTGAACAAAGAAAATAACAGGCAATTTATATACTCCTGCATAGTTCAAACCTTCGTAGAAATCACCTTCAGATGAACCACCGTCACCGGTGTATGCGATTGCTACTTGTTTTTGTTTCTTCAATTTGAAGCCCATTGCAATACCCATAGCGTGCAGAATTTGTGCACCGATAATGATTTGTGGCATCAATACGTTGACACCTTCTGGAATTTGACCTCCATGTTGGTGACCACGGGAATAAAGAAATGCTTGATAAAGTGGTAAACCATGCCATACTAGCTGTGGAATATCACGATATCCAGGACATACGAAATCCTCTTTCTCAAGAGCAAATTCACTTCCGACCATAGTCGCTTCTTGACCAGATACAGGAGCATAGAAACCTAGTCGACCTTGACGGCCTAAATTTACTGCACGGTCATCCCAAGTACGGGTAAAAACCATACGGTACATAATTTCTTTCAATTGATCATCGGTAAGCTTCGGCATCATATCTTTATTAATAATTTCACCATCTGGAGAAAGAACCGATAGGGCTTCTACTTCCTCTGTATACACTTCATAAGGAACCTTGCTCATTTTCTTCACCTCAACAAAAAAATTTGATTATCATGTGCACCTGTTATAGGATTATTATACACCTGTTCTATTCGATACGTCAAAGATAATCCACATTTAATTTAAATAATCGAAATTTTGTTATGTATAACAGGATAACAACAATTGTATAACAGTTTCAACAATGTGGAATGGAAAATTTACCAACCTATGACTAACCTATCTTAACTTATTGTTTTCTTGATTGCAAAAAAATAACCTCTATGGATGGTGGAAATTAATGACTGAGTCTCGTTATCTAAAGCGCACAATAGTAAAAGAACAAATACAGAGTAAGTATCTGAATGATACTCGAAATCTGCGAATCTATTTACCTCCTGGATATAACGAAATTATTAGCTATCCCGTCGTTTACTGCCAAGATGGAGAAGAATTTTTCAATTTTGGTAGAATAGCTACTCATGCTAATCGTCTCATTCTAGACGAGGGTACAGAACCATTTATTATAGTAGGAGTAGAAGTAAACACCTCCATTCGAACACAAGAATATGCTCCTTTCGGTAGCCGTTTCGATGCTTATGTGTCTTGCTTTGCTGAAGAGATTATTCCCTACGTAGAACAGAGATATAACGCGCGTCAAACGCCCGAAGAACGAATTATTGCTGGTGACTCTCTCGGAGGTAGTGTCTCTCTTCATTTGGCACTACTATATCCACATTTATTTACACGCGTCATTAGTATGTCTGGCGCTTATTATGATGCCTCCCAAGAAATAATTACCTCAGAGCAAGATTTATCTTGGCTGAGTATCTACATGATAGTAGGACTTCAGGAGACAGAATTCGTAGCAGATACGGGAACCTATAACTTTGTACAACTTAATCGCGATACTAAGGAATTACTTGAGACACGTGGAGCAACAGTGCACTATGAAGAAAAAGAAGGCCGGCATCAATGGGGTTTTTGGCAGAATGAATTACCCGATGCGCTGATGTATTTTTTAAACTCATAAATCTTGAAGAAGGTGAACATATGATAATCGTTTCTCAGGTTATTCGTTCACCTTTGTTTCTTTTATCTATTGAATGCGTTTACATTATATTCGCTAAAAAACGGCATGAATTTACATGCCAATGTGACTAAATTATAGCTTATCTTTGACAATCATGTCCAGTAACACATCACAACCTGCGTTGATCAGGGCATAGACTTCTTCAAAATTACCTGTGAAGTACGGATCTGGCACTTCCCGCAATACTTCATCAGGTAAAAGCTCCATAAAAGGAATAATTACGGCATTCTCTCCACCTGGTAATTTACGGAGATTCCCAAGATTAGCTTGATCCATACACAGCACATAATCAAACTGTTCGAAATCTTTACTCGTTACTTGACGGGCTACCATACCTTCATAGCTAATTTGATATTCATCCAAAATCTTTCTAGTTCCCTCGTGCGGCGGGTGACCAATATGCCAGTCCCCTGTTCCAGCTGAATCCACCTTAATTCGATCTTGTAAATTTTTGCCAGCGATTTTGTTGCCAAGTACTGCCTCCGCCATCGGAGAACGACAAATGTTGCCAAGACATACAAATACAACGTTAATCATGTCTATCTTCCTTTCTAAGCTTGCAATTGATTGTTATCAGCATCAACATTTTTCTTGCTGTGTAATGAACGTCTGGGCAATCTCCATTTAAAAAATACCGAGAACATTCTAAATACAACTACCGCTACAAATAAACCTAAGAGCTGCCATGTGCTATGTATCCAGTTGAGACCAACCGCTGCTCCAGCTATCATGGCCCATACAGCATAGATTTCATCTCGTAAGACCAGCGGCTTGCGACCTGCAAGTATGTCTCGAATAATCCCACCACCACTTCCCGTCATCACAGCTGCCACAATGACTGCGATAAGAGGATGTTTCATTTCAGTCGCATAAATAGCTCCTTGTATTGCAAATGCGGATAGACCAATGGCATCGAATAATGCCTCCGTCTTCTTCCAGTGTTTAATCCAAGCAAGAGGTAGTACAAAAGCGATACCAATCGATATCAGCGCCAAACGAATAAGCAGACCTTCACTCCATAGGGAAGTTACAGGTACGCCTATTAGAACGTTACGGATAATTCCGCCGCCAAAGGCGGTTACAAGTCCTAACACGACAATCCCTAGAATGTCATACTCTTCTTCCATCGCAACGAAAGCTCCTGACATGGCAAAAGCAACCGTACCGATGATACTTAACACTTCAAAAACATGCATATCCACAGTAGCTACCTCTTCCCTAACATGACGCTGTCACTATTGTAGCCGCGACTGGCGAAATTGTACAACTATAAAATCTGAATTATACTAGAATTTCAACCAGTTAATTATATGTAGACTATCGAAGAACGTTAAGGAGAGAAACTAATGAAACAAAAACGAGTTGTCATTTTCTCAGGTGGAAGCTTATCTGATGATTTTTTGAACGAAATTCAACACAATGACTTCATCATTGGAGCTGATCGAGGAGCTCTTTTTCTTATAGAACATGGACTACACCCAGATATATCTGTAGGTGACTTCGATTCTATTACAGTAGAAGAACAAGAAAAGGTCAGATCATACAGTGGAAATATCATTTCCTGTGATCCTATTGACAAAGCACTTTCAGATACAGAGCTTGCATTTGAAATAGCTTTGAAAGAGCAGCCAGAACAGATTCTCCTTATCGGAGGAACCGGTACACGTCTTGATCATACCTTGGCAAACATTCAAATGTTAAAACTTTCATTAGAACATAACATTTCGTGCGTTATTCTTGACACCAACAACTATATCACTATAACGAATTCAACGATTGAAGTGCAGCAACGTAAGGAATATACATATGTATCTCTCCTCCCACTTACTTTAGAAGTAAATGGCGTTACATTGAATGGTTTCGCCTACCCGCTAAGCAATGCAACACTGACAATGGGACACTCGTTAGGCGTTAGTAACCGTCTGATGACACATAAAGGAACTGTATCTATTCAGGATGGGCTTCTTCTTGTCATCCAGAGTAAAGACTAAAGAACAACAATTTTGTAACTAATTGTTTCTCTAACTAAAAGGCCGAAGATTCCTATTCCATCAGGATCCTTCGGCTTTTTAGTTATATTTTTATATCAATGATTAATATTTTGTAACTTTTAATCATTTTTTAATAAACCTACTCAAAGTAGTGGTATGTAAGGTTTTGTGTGATACAAACCAAATTTTAGGTCATTACAAAACTGTTATACTCAGTCCATCACCTTAAAGAAACTATTACTAGAAACTATATTTACGGAGGTACAACATCATGAATAACACATGGATTAAAAAAATCACTACTATAGGAATTTGTTCTACTATTGCAATGTCTTCTATGCTCGCAGTAGGTACAGAGGTTACTCAAGCTGCTACAACTCAAGCTGCTTCTGTCTCTACTACTAAAGCAAAAAATATAATTAACTACGGTAAAACATTCATGGGTAGACCCTACAAGTTCGGTGCTTCAACTTCTACAACTCGTAACTTTGACTGTTCTTCACTTATGAAGCGCATCTACGGCAAATATGGCGTGACTTTACCTCGTTCATCTGTCCAACAATCAAAAATGGGTTACGCTGTATCCAAAGCTAATCTTAAAGCTGGAGATTTAGTATTCTTCTCTAGCGGTAGCCGGGCTAACGGCAGAAATGTTACTCACGTTGGTATATACATGGGAAGCGGAAAAATGCTGCATACTTACGGTTCCCCTGGAGTTACTGTCTCTGATATAAACAAAGGTAACTGGAAAAAAACTTACTTGAAAGCACGTCGCGTTCTTTAGGCAATTTTAAATAATACTCCGACAATCTTTATGATTGTCGGTTTTTATTATTCACAGATTATTGTCTCAAAACTTCACAGCTTAAAAATGGCTAACAACAAAGTAACTATTCCTTTTTCTCTCCTACCAACCAAGCCGCAAGCTCCTCCGACTGAGATAGTGTGGCAATCGGGTCAAAATACCATGAGCGCTCACGCTTCCAAATATATACATGATCATTTTTAACGGCATCAAGCGTTTTCCAGATTGGATCTATCTTCAAATCTGCAAGAGTTTTCGTAGCGGATGTTAATATAATATAATCGCCTGCATAGTCTGGCAATGATTCTCCAGATATTTCTAGAATCTGATCCTTCATTATTTCTTCACCTTTATTAACAGGAGGCTTAAGGCCAAGGGCTTGATATGCAGCTTGACCGCCCCGGCCAAAATTATCACCGAATACTCCCGTGCTTTTCCCCCAATCTTGCATAACAGAGAACGTAGCATCTTGTGAAATCACGTTCTCAACCTTCTCTTTGGCGGCTGCAATACGCTGATCGTATTCAGTTAACCAAGCTTCCGCCTCAGCTTCTTTCCCCAACACCTTACCAAAATAATTAATTTCTTCATGCGTATTTTTTAGTTCACCAAACGGAACAAGAATCGTAGGTGCAATTTTGCTGTATTGATCATATGCCTCTTCATTCCCCGTAACAATCAGGTCTGGCTGCAATGCCAATATTTTTTCTAATGACACACTTTCATATTCCCCAATATTCTCCACACCTCTAAGTGCCTCCGCGAAATATGGATTCCTCAAATTCAATTCTGGTGTTCCAACTGGCTTAACATTTAGCGCAATGAAGCTTCCTAAATATAAATCTACAACAATTCGCTCGGCGTGATCAGGGATTGTAATATCCCCTTTAGTTGTAGAAATCACTCTCGTCTGAGCTTGAGTCTCAGCCATCTTGGCTGGCGTTGATTCCCCATTAGAAGGCACTTTCGATTCCACGGTTGTTGTATTAGAGCTAATTGTCCCCGTAGAGCAAGCACTCATAAATAATGCAAAACAAAACAATAATGTTGCTGCCATTGAAAATTTCAAATCTCTGTACATAGGTAAATTTCTCTCCCCTTTATATTGATAATGATTATCATAACCATCACCAATATAACGCCGGAGTCTACTCGGAACAATGGACGATCTGCTCGATCTATATAGACGATCTGCCCCACTCCTGCTCTCTTTCGTCATCTCTCTAAAACTCCCAGGCGAAACTCCGGAATGTTTCTTAAAGATTCGGGTGAAGTATAATCGATCCGGGTAACCGACACTTTCGGCAATTTCTTGGATCGTCGCATCCGTTTGAATCAATAATTCCTTGGCTTTATTGATTCTGACTTGAATCACGTAATCAATCAGACTGTAACCCGTTTGCTTCTTGAACACTTTAGATAAATTTTTGGCGCTATAATTCAATATTTGTGCCAACTGATCGAGTGTAATTTGCTCCATATAATGCTCATGTATGTAACGAAGCGCTTGTGCTACAAGATCTGGTTTTATCGTATGTATTCCTTGTTTTTGAAGTTGCCGAAATATATCATAAGAAAATTGATAGAATAACGTATTGACATGAAACCGTTCCAACGTATTCGACACTTGCCACTCCTGATCCATCATTTCGACTATATTAAATAAAGGAATTGGGTAATGCGGCGCAAAGCCATATTGAATGTGAAACGGGCTAGTTCTTTCAATAAGAGACAGAATCTCTTGCCTGCACGGAAGAGGTATGATCGCCTTGTAGAAGATTAAATAATACTCAAACTCATCTTCTGCCAAAAAAATGTCCAGGCACATCCCCTTGCCCCCATGCAACACGTTAAATCGTTTCATATCATACTCTATGTCGTCCAACCACACTTTGGCACTACCTCTCGTCGTGTATAGAAATCCGCTGGCTGGCAGTCGATAGGAGCGCAATTCCTCACCAAACTTCATCATTTCACGACGTACATCCAAGACCTTGATGGAAGCGTGGTTCCATAACATGATCTGGTCATTCCATTCCATCTTCTCACTTCAACTCCTCAAACGCTTTCTTAGCGCTTTCGTACAACGCGGTGGCGAGAAAAATCCAACCGATTGATGAGAAGCTCAATTACTTCCATATAGATTCCCGCGCAGCACGTATTAACAAGTATAATAAATGATAACCATTCTCAATGTCAATTATTTTATGCCCAAGATCGGATATAGAACACGGTGGACAATTAAAATCATCGTCCACCGTCAAATTTGAATGTATCTTTGCCTATCGATCAGTACTTAGGCCAGAATTGGCAGACGTTCCATCTTCCGACGTCTATCTCCTTCGCAAGATGTTCTCGAACACTTGCCTTATATCTTTCCCAGTTTGCTCGAAAACATGGTTTATTTGCCCAGTGCTTTCATAACTTCTTCGATTCCGTCGATTTTGGCGAGTGCCATCGGTCCGGGGAGCGATGGATCATCTAGTTCATACACATGGTTATTTTTCACCGCATTCATGCTATTCCAGACCCTACTGTCTTTCAAAGCCTTCAGAACACCTCCTTGAATTGGGTTTTGCCAATTGTTGATAACAAAGAGATGATCCGGATTCAACGCGGCTAGGCTTTCCATAGATAGTTGCCCCTTTATTGATCCACCGTTCACTGGCTTGAGTCCAAGTCCATTGTAAAAAGGATCGAACCTCCCATCATTCCAAGTGATAAACTGTTCCTTACCGGTGTACATCATGAACAGAACAGACTCATGACTTCGAAAAGCTAACTTCTCTTTATAATCCGCAGACTTGCGGTCAAATTCAGCCAATACGCTTTTGGCCTTGTCCTCTTTACCAATGACTTCAGCAATTTGCTGCAGCGTCTTCCGCCAATCATCCGCTTGCGGCAGAATAACAGTCGGTGCAATCTGGCTTAGCTTATCATATTGATCCGTCATATCATCCGCTGCAATTATTAAATCCGGCTGTGAAGCCAGCAACTTCTCCAAATCAACCTCCATACCAAGATCTATGATCTCTTTCCCTGCCACACGTGCGCTCAAACTCGGGAAATTATCTCGGATTGTCTCAACTCCTTGCGCAGCAATCGGGTATTCATCCAAAACTGCTAGATAATCGACAAATGCGATGTACGGTGTCGCAATTTTAATCGGCTTAGATTGAATCACACTCTCGCCCTTCATATGCTTGATCGTTCTAGGGAACAGTGAAGAAACGATATTCTCTTTGTTACTTGAAGTCTCCTTCGCATCTTCTCCCTTCACCACATTACCCGAATTCCCCTCAGCACAGCCCACTACCAGCAACAAAATCATTGAAAATGCTACTATCATCCAAAGCGTTCTAATTCCGCGCATCTTCTTCCATTCCTCCCTTTTTAGCCACTTATCAACACAGATTCATGAGTGTTTTACGTTTATTTGATAATGATTTTCATTATCAAATAAAACGATACTATGTTTATAAGTCAGACTTCTACCAGTAGGCGGAATACGATACTGGTTAAACGGATAAATTTTGTCAGACTAAAACAACTACTCCGAAGAATAGTTTAAATGTAGGCTGCATTTATGAGGTGTTAATGATGGTACTTACAGATCTCTTCCTTCTCTTTTTTCATAGAAATATAAGCAAAGTATAGGAATACTTTTACTTTCTTATAATGGTCAGCCCGGGTTCGTCTATACTATCAAGGGAGACAAATTCACTCTGCGAAGTTGTCTACGATTCAGGCTCTTTTAATATATAACCCACACCACGAACGGTATGAATCAGTTTATGATTATATCTTTTATCTAATTTAAGTCTTAAATGCCATATATACACATCTGCTGCATTGGTTCCGAATATAAAATCGTAATTCCAAACATGTGTAAGGATATCCTCTCGACTACATACTTGATTCACATTCCTTACTAAATATAATAGTAGCTCATATTCCTTTGGAGACAATGAAATAACATCATCACCGCGCATTACCTTTCTACTTTTTGGTTCTAAGCGTAAATCCCCAACAACAATAGGAGCCTTATAACTATCCCTTTCTGTGGAGAAGATGTCCAATAAGTTCTGAATACGTGCTATCAATTCTGCAATTTCAAAAGGCTTAGTTATATAGTCATTAGCACCCGCGGCAAAGCCATCCACTACATCCTCTGTCCTAGTAAGATCAGATAAGATAATGACAGGAAATCGTCTCCCTCCTGTTCTAATCCGACTTACCACCTTATAGTCTGAGTCCATCTCTGTCTTATCTAATAGAAGCATGTCTATTTCATACTCCTCAGCATATTTGATTCCCTCTGAATCATGATGTACAAGATATACTTCGTATTCTTGAGCATTCAAAGCTTCGACCGTCTGATTCGTTCGCTCACCGTTGTATCCCACATACAAAATTTTCTCATTCACTGGGTACCCCCATTCTTTTACAATGTGACTTCTGATGCCATATTACGAAACCCTGTCATACAATCCAACCTAAGTAAACAGCTTCTATGTATTTTGCTCAAATCCAAAAAATCCATTCCCTAATATAAGGAATGGATGCGGTAGATTTAATTTAATAATTGTTTGTTTTATACATTTTCTAGCCAAAATAACGATGATATAGGGTTCTGGCTTCAGTAACGTCTTTCGTCCCATGCACCAAGGCTCTACCATCTGGGAATATAACAAGTCTAAAAGAACCCACTGTAAACGACACTAAAAATGGATTACTCTGTACTTGTCCTTCTCGAAGATTAGATAAGCGTAATGCTATCGTCTCCAGATTTAATGACTGGCGCTGAGCTGGGCGAATCTGCACACTATCTCGTCCACATAACACATCGCTTTTTTCTAAATTGGATGCAGACAAATAAGGGTACGTCGCTTGGCTACCACAAGAGAGACAATCTTCTTTCTTCGCGCTATCCACACCAATCGTAACATATTCATTACGCCACAAGTCAAAGGAAAGCAACTTACGCCGTAGAGCTTCTGGATGACCACTAAGAAGCTTTAACGCTTCTACCGTCTGATTCGCAGTCACCATCTGAACAGCCTGCGGTATGATGCCAGATGTATCACAAGTATCACCACCGAGCGGAACAGCACCAAGTAAACAATTCAAACAGGGTGTATCTCCAGGAAGAATGGTATAGGTAATCCCATAACTACCGACGCATCCTCCATATATCCAAGGGATCTTGTACTTCTGTGAAATATCATTAATCATCAGACGTGTATCGAAATTATCCGTACCATCCATGATTAGATCTACATCAGAGATTAAACTTTCCATCTCCTCCACTCGTACATCTAACACATAGGTGTCCACAATTACTAATGAATTTATTTGTTCCAATCGACGTTTCGCAGCTATCGCCTTGGGGAGTCGCTCAGCTGCATCATGTTCAGTGAACAATTGTTGCCGTTGTAAATTGCTCCATTCCACATAATCCCGATCAGCTAGGGTGATGTGTCCTACGCCTGCACGAACTAAAGTTTCAGCAATGGAAGTTCCGAGCGCACCTGCACCAACTATAAGAACATGGCTTTCACCTAGCTTTGTCTGACCTTGGACACCTAGCGGAGCAAATCTCTCCTGCCTTGAGTAACGTTCAAATACATCAGATGTACCTTTACGATCATTTCCTCCGCTCGCCATTCTTATCCCCTCTCCGTACTACTTCTTCTTACTAGCAGACCATTCTTCTACGTCCCAAATTTTCGTAACCCAATCCTCATAGAATTCTGGTTCATGGGATACGAGAAGTACAGTTCCTTTAAACTCTTTCAAAGCCCGTTTCAACTCTGCTTTAGCTACGATATCCAAGTGATTCGTCGGCTCATCAAATAGAATCCAGTTCGCCTCATGCATCATTAACTTACAAAGACGCACCTTAGCTTGTTCTCCCCCACTAAGCCTACTTAGAGGACGTGTAATATGCTCGTTCTTAAGTCCACAACGCGCAAGATGTCCACGCACTTCATTTTGGTTCAGGGACGGAAATTCATTCCACACGTCATCGATTGGAGTAATATTTTCTGCGATGGCCTCCTGCTCAAAATAAGCTGGTTGTAAAAAATCACCCAAGTATGTTCTTCCGCTAAGTACGGGTATTTTACCAAGAATAGATTTAAGCAATGTCGATTTACCCACACCGTTACAACCTACAATCGCAATTTTCTCCCCACGTTCAATAATCATGCTCATCTTAGGAAGTAATGCATGGGTATAACCAATCTCGAACTCAACACCCTCAAATACAGTCTTAGCGCTAGCTCGTGATTCCTTGAAATGGAATGAAGGCTTAACCGCTTCTTCTGGTTTATCAATACGCTCCATTTTATCTAATTGTTTCTCACGGCTCTTAGCCCGGGTAGATGTAGAGGCGCGCGCTTTGTTGCGTGAAATGAAATCCTCTTGTTTCTTAATGAACTCCTGTTGTTTCTCATAAGCCTCAACGTGTTGATTCTTATTCAGGCTAGACATTTCAAGGAACTTCTCATAGTTCGCTGTATACCTTGTCAGTTTCGAGAATTCTAAATGATAGATCACATTCACGACTTGGTTCATAAACTCTGTATCATGGGATATCAACATGAAGGCATGAGGGTAATTCTTCAAATACTGAGTCAACCAATCAATGTGCTCTACATCTAAATAGTTGGTAGGCTCATCAAGCAGTAGCACATTTGGCTTCTCAAGCAACAACTTCGCAAGCAATACTTTAGTACGCTGCCCACCACTTAATGAAGTAACGTCACGCTCAAGTCCAATAACATTAAGGCCTAATCCGCTCGCCATTTCCTCGACTTTCACATCGATCAAATAGAAGTCACCAATTTCTAGCTGCTCTTGAATATCACCCATTTGCTCTAACAGTAATTCTAATTCCTCAGGAGTTGCATCTCCCATCTTCTCTGTGATTGCCAGCATTTCCGTCTCTAGCACTAGAAGGGGAAGGAAGGCATCTTTGAGAACATCGCGTACTGTTTTACCCGGTGTCAACTTAGTATGCTGATCCAAATAACCAAAACGAACTCTAGGAGTCCATTCTACTTTTCCAGTATCTTTAAGTAACGTACCCGTCAAAATATTCATTAATGTGGACTTACCAACACCATTAGCACCAACAAAGCCAACATGTTCTCCATCCAAAAGACGAAAAGATACATCTTTAAATAACGTTCGCCCTCCAAAGTTATGGGAGACATCTTCTACAGTTAATAAGCTCATCTGTCCTCTTTAACTCCTATCTATAGTAAAAAATCATTATAATCTCATCACGAAGATCATCAAGATTTCATTGTAACATAAATAGGAGACTTGCTGAAACTAAGTATTTTAAATTTTCATGTTTAGGGTGCAACTTAATTATCACATGTTTTCTCATAATAACCTGCTGCCGCCGCATCCTTTGCACTATGGTATACCTCATCTATCCGCATCTGCGGAAATGAACAGGAAGCCCTGTAGAAATATTTAATACCCGTCACCTTGTCTACTCCTCCGTAAATATCAGGTACCTTCACTAATCTACCCCCACCTAATGCATAATCGTTATAGTAACGATCTCCTACAGGTATACCTTGTATAAAGGCCATCATCCCGATATCATCCACCGAATTATTCCATTCTTCTTGAGAAATCGTTGGTAATGTAAATAAATACGAAATTCCATTACGTGCAGCCCATTCATTATGACGGTTGATATAATAAGCTAAATCTTCCTGAATCAAGGATACAATAGTAGCTCTCCGCACTTGCTCGAACTTGTCATGTTCTTGTAGTAATGGAATCGCCGTGTCTTTACCTATTTCCTCCACCTGTCCCTTTACCCACTTAGCCAAGACTGCATCATAGGCTTCGATATACTGATCCAGTGTAAAGTGAATACTGTTCCCCATTGCATCACTATAGGTATATGGTTTCTTTGCCAACCATAGTGGCTCTCGGAGAGTGTTACCGTTGTGATCTTGATATTCACCTGATGTATACACGTAGTACCCATCATAATCCATGATGACGATTACAGGTATATATGTCTGAAGAGTCCCCTGAGCAACAGGATCATCCTCAATATCCATATTCATGTATAACGTATGCTGAAATGTACTTAAAGCTAGCTCCTTGTCAACTCTGAAATACTTCTCAGAATGGTATCCCGCTTCTAATTCCTGCTGTTCATTCATATTGAGAACTCGCCCCCCATCCTGGACAGCCGTTCGCAGAGCAGATCTGTATTTCATTTCTAATAACTGTACTTCTCTTTGGTCTTGTACATGGAACCCCATAATCATAAATAGTGGGAACATCATACATACGAAGATAATGGAGAAATCAGTAATCTTCATTCAATACCATTCCTCCATAAGGAAATACAATGACCGTACGCCCATCGGATAATTCCCTTACCCCATATAGCAAATCAGACATGATTGTGCCTGGAGTAACATTAATATTCTTAACCGTAACTTTAAAGAAATCCCCAACTACCATTTTGTATATTCGGGACTCACTATCCTTTGGTAAACTGCTCTCCGGAAATAATCTAGCTAATATAGTCTCTTCATAATAACCATCATAAACAACACTATATTTGTCTTGAAATGTAGTCGCATTTGCAGCGTCAGAGTACTCAGGATGATACTTCTTATGTCGGTGTTCCATCTGAACCTCATATTCATTTCCCGTTACGTGAAGACTCTGTAAGAAATCATTGTACATCGTTGGCGTAACATACCCTTTCACTCTTACAGCGTCTACAAACTGAGTAACCACGTTGTAAACAACAATTTGAGATAAATCATCTTGCCGTTTGGCTCCTTCAGCCGTGGGATAAATATACAAGAGAAGCAATGCTAGAATTACACTCACAAACTTGGAAACGGATTGAGTCATGTGCTTGTCCTCTTCAATACCGTGAATATAAGTTTAGTAATATTTCCACTTCCATCTCTTATATAACTAACCTTGTACATTTTCCCCACGTCAATTCGGGTATAATCCGCGTCTAATATCTCTATACCAGAAAAGATGTATCCATCCACTTCAATTACGGTCCCTATACGCTTGCTTTCACTAAGACTATATAACACCTGAGAACCACTGTATATTTCAGAACTACTTGTACGAAGTGTCACCTGTATACTTTGGGACTGACCCTGATTTCTATCTGAAACGCCCTGTAATGTTCGATCCATTTGTTTTAACATGTTCAAGGATATCCAGCTTGCACCTACAAATACGACTAGGGAGGTACTTAGAATAATCATACTTTGTGCATTTTCTGACATCGGCTACTTCCTCCCCCATTCTTCGAATCATTAATGTCCTTAGAACTGCCCAAACAACAGTCCTCTGACTACATTCGAGCTATCCTTTACGATACTGGCTTTGAATTTACCACTAGGATTGACATATTGATCACTAGCCTCATCCATTGTCAGCTTGAGATCCCCCTGCCGATTACCCGGAGAAATTACTGAACCATACTTATCTTCTGAGGCTGAAGACGTAATATCTAGCGCATTCCCATACCAATGTCCCGCTTTACGAGTTTTACCAGTTTCCACTTGAATACCAAACTGATCTTTATCTTTAAATTTACGTAATGCATTGGTAACCTGAGACCCACTAATCGTTGTGCCATCATATACTGTATAAGAAGCTTGTGATAATTCGGTTTGAATATCCGAGAAATTATTCTGTGCCGTTTTAGTAGCCTCTTGCGCCGAAATAAATAAAATCACCACAATGGTAATTAAAGCAATGGTTAGAAAAATACCTGCTGCCACCTTTAATGCTGATGATGCGTTATTCATAGTTCCATCTCCTTATAAATGTTGAATTTGCTCATAATACATATTCATTTGCATAAAGCTCATACTAATGAGTGGAATGACTAAATAGAGAAATATCAGTGCATACATGGGCGCAAAGCCGATCATTCTTCCCCATCCAGCCTTCGTATCAATAATCCGCTCATATTCTTGCTTACGTTGTTCGAAATAGAATGACATTTCACTCTCTAGATCATCAAAAGCCTGTGTTATTGGAATTTTCTCTACAGCAAGTAATAACTTATCTACAATTCTTTGGAACTCAGGAAATAGAACTTCATCCTTTAGTCCCTGAAGTGCCATCTCTGCTCCATGATCATAATGAAGGAGACATTTATGAATCGGGGTTTTGAATATAACTGCAAATCGATCCATCCACTCTAATATCGTTTCTACTGACATCCTATCCATGTCCCGCAACATCGAAATAATCGTATGGAACTGATATACCTCATGCCTCATATCCATCGTTCGTACTTTTTTTTGAAAATAAAGAATCCATAATGGAAATTGATATCCAATTACCCCCAGTATGAATGCTAGTAGAACTTCCCACCATTTGATATATTCCTCGTTATATTGCTGAAGTTTATCCATTATACGTTGCACCGTGGATACGAATTGATCTTGCTGAACAGGTTTTTCGTTTATCTGAGTTACCTTGACTGCCACCTGATTATAATTAATATTTGGGGATACATTTAGCTGCTCCATGACTTTCCGATCACGGGTTGCAAGCTCATCTCCCTGCCGTTTCTCTTCGATGGACAGACGACCAAAAAAAGAGTCATTCTTTACCGGATCATATAGAATATGTTCTCTAGCTGAATGATGAAGGAATAATACTGTCGTCAAAGTCAGTGCGAATCCAACAATGAAGAAGACAACTCTTCGAATATAGAACCATTCATAACGAAGGACACCATTCGTATCTTTGAGAAGTCTTATAATATCCCCATAAGGTTTTGTTTGAGGCTTAGGTGCTACTAACGACGTTATCCAACTCAAAACACGTATAGAAGATACCTTCTGCTCCCATGTTCTTGACACCTTACCCGTCCGGTATGTGGTCTCGTCATACTGTTGTAGCTTCTGAAGCAACATATAAGCCACAATAATAATGACAAAGATACTTATTTTGGTGATGTATCCCACTTTACTCATATAGAATTGATCCATTGCAGGAAAGCTATTTCTAGCCCACTGTTCAATGGGCTTCGTGAAAAAAATAGGAGCAAGAGCGATGATGTTCAACCCTTTTAGCAAATAGTCAAGCTTATCTCTACGCAATATCTCCAGTTGGATCTCTTTACTTAGACTACTCAGACCTTGCAGATATATTGATCCTTGCTCCTTGGTCTTATCACCAAACTCCATAATCATATAAGAGATCCCCGCGAATGCCTTAAGAAAGCGATTAGGCGCTGACTCATAGTACATCTCTAGCTGTTCATCCGGATTTTTAGAAGTAAGAGATTCATAAATCTTATGTGTATGTAGAGAAACCTCGTAACCAGCTGTTTCTGCCGCTTCATAGAGTGCTTCTTCTACCATGCCATGTTGATGATAGCGATGACGAACGTCGGAGAATAAATCCACCATCTGTGAGAGCAAGCGTTTCTCTAAAGAATTGATATACAAGTCAACCAAGAAGCTGTTTAACACAATCGCTGCTAAAATAACGGTCAAGAGAAAGCTGATACTTTGATTGACGATAAATAGCACCACAATCGAAAGTCCAAGCGTACCAAGCACCGCATAGGTCATTTTCATGACCTCGTGGCGGAGGTGAAATTCATCATAAGCATGTACACCAGATAGACGTTTACGCATCCTACGAATATAGCGCGATAATAACGGGATTCTAAGACTCGTCGAATAAGAAGACTGTAAGAAGGAATGACCCCGTTCTCTAAATTTGATCTTCTCATTCCAACCTTTGCCATATAAGACGGATTGCTCATCATTTCTTTCCCTACTGCGTACCCATGACAACACGCCATACAAAAGGATAAACATAATCAACGCGGTGATAAGAATAATCTGTAACACGAGTTTAACTGACATTTCGTTCACCCCAATGATTGCTCGTAAATGCCTGAAAGTGAGCTGCGTCTTCTGAACTCATGTGCTCCAACATTTCCGCACGGTTCCAATCTGATATGTCATTAACTACGACATATTCTCCATCTCTGTACTCCACAATGTTATGTGAAGTGAATGCGGTCTGATCCCCCATTTTCTGATAATACTGACTACTTAATTTCATGAATTGACTTAACATTTGTTTCGTAGATCCACCATGATCTTTCCATTCTGGAAAAGTAGTATGTTCCCGAGGGATGCATTCTGTAATCCGTTCAATGAATCTATTTCCAGAAGAGTCACGCTTCATATGAATATCAAAATTAATAACGCTGACTACCTGTTGCTCTGCAATAGCTTCATTATGAAATACGCCACTTTTAAGTAGTGAGTTCCGTAAGGAATGAATGAGATCCTTGAAGGTCTTCGCATGATGCGTAAATACGGTAAATAGACTGGCCACTTGAGACATTTGAATCATCCAAGATGCCACTTCATCACTTGCCACTTCTCCAAGGATATTAACAGTACCATCCGTTTTCTTCTGTAGATCCAATCCAGCTTGGCCGGAGATGTGTTCCGTTTCTCGAAAGCTCAGAATATTACGCCTACTATATATTTTTCTTAAATGAAGTTCGAATGCCATCTCTTGTACACGAAGTGTGTATGAAGCATAAATGTGTTGGATCATAGCCATTAATAATGTGGTTTTACCTGAGCCTTGCGCTCCGGTTACGGCTGTAATGCGACTCCCTTTCATAAGATAAGATATTAAGGTTATTGGAAGTTCCGCATTTACTCCGTTGATAAGTTGGGAAAGTGATGCATTAGGAACATCAAATTTACGAACGAAAAATGCCCAGCTCTCTGCAAAAGGAGGTCTGACTACCACGACTCGTGATCCATCCTTCATTTCATTAACCTTATAACTAGCTGCCTCGGATAATTGCCCAGGGTAATTATATTTATAAATATTTTGACAGACACGCTTTAATTCAAGCTCTGATCCGAACGAAAGGAATCCCAAATGAATAGATTTACCTTTGTAAAAGACCCATACGCTTTCAATCCCTTTTACCGGAAGATCAACTCGATTTACGTTTTGTGAAACGTACCCATCTAGTTCAGCTTCATAACCCGAAACCCCATTCACGCCCCCACTTACACCATCAATTCGTTGATCACGAAGCTCATCTACGACAGAGAAACCTTTATATTGCTGATAAATACGCTGAACTACAATTTCCACCTTTTCTTCAAAAGACAGAACACGATATTCACTATGAAATAGGGTATGAATATCATCTGCTACAATGGCATAAATAGGGTCATCCCCGTAACCCTGTACGATTCGTGGCTTATCCAGATTATATTTCTCAAGCAGTTGACTGAACGCATCCTGATGATAACGCTGACAGAACAAATAAAGAACGATTTCGAATTGATCCTGAACATTTAGTAGATGACTTTGTTCAAAGGGAATGGCCACATCGACACTAGTTGCATCCAATCCATAGCTCTTGACTAGTAAATCAGCCATAAATTGTTTCACATACTGTTTGTCATATAAATCACCTGAGATACATCCCTTGAGTGCTTTACGAAGTTCACTACGTTTATTCAGTCTTCGTTTGTACTCTTCCTCATGAAGCCCTAGATCTGACAATTGACTATGTGTGAGCTCATGCAGTGTTGTTTTCACAAAATCTGTCATGGAATCAATCGTATATTTATCCCTTGCCGATACATTCGTTAATACGGGGTTTCGAAGTTCTAAGTATTTAATGTAAATAAACAGTCCTGCGAATAATAGAATAAGTCCAATGATAAGTAAATTGACACCATTCCCGAAAAGCATCAGGCGCCCCTCTCCATTATTTTTACAGAAGCGGTAAGATGCAGCTGCTCCATAATATCCTTTGCGAGTCCTCTGATACTGTCAAAGAATGAAGCTGAGGGATGTTGACTATTCATATGCCTACTTCTCTGTATAAAAGGTAAAACGGCTTTCATATTCCATGCATCCATGAAGTCAGTTGAATAAGGGATACCATGTAGATGTCCTTTGAATCCGAACCGTCTCTTTACATTCTGTAATGTACAGTGTGATTGACGATCATAACGACCTACGACGACGATATAAGGTTTGTTCTGTAGCGCTCGTGGTAAGTTATTTCCTGAGAAGAAGTTCTCTAGGGCTTGAATATTTTGTGTCAGACTTACTACAATCAGATCGGCCGCCTCTAATATAGCGCCATCTCCTTTAGCATCAATATCATGAGTACCACATCCGGCATCCATAAGCACTAAATCATAATACTGATTCGCTAGTGTGAGTATAGATTGAAGTAACTGAGCGCGATATCCCGGTAATGTTCCTTCACGCTTAGCATTCCCACCCACAAAATCTAACCGATCTAGCATTAAAGGTACTGTATAATCACGGATGTTCTCTTTATTAAGACGTCGATTTAAGCACAATCGTTCAAGTGCATCCATACCGCAGTCGTTAAATGAAATAAACGCGTCATCCAGAGCTACTTTCCCCGTATGAAATGCCCCCTCGACGCGCTCCCCTGCAACTCCTCCATGTCCAAGTAACATACGAACTTTGTATTCTAGGCCGATCATGGTCGCAACAGACGTTATATGCGCAGTACTTCCGCTCCCTCCTTGAAGGGGACTCCAAAAAGCTACTGTACTCATATCTTTGTCCTTCCTGCGCTACGTAAAGCGCGTTTAATATGATCATCATCTAATTGAGTTAATTTCATTAATGTACTTAACGCTTTCTTATAACGTCTGGAGAGTGGCTTCATGCGAAGTTGTCTTTGATGCTCGTTCTCAAGCTTCAACGCCATATCCATCTCATCCCAAGGAATAATAATAGGTTCTCCCTGCCATCTCACAGGCCAACCTTCAACATGTCCTTCAATATAAGAACTCTCTAAGAGAGTATCTACGACATGTATATAGACAAGTTGAAACGTCAAATTTATAAGTTCTGCGTGCTGACGATGAAGAGCATTCAACCATCGACTACCTTCATTTAGTGACCACACCCCATAGTCCGTAGTCCAGACCCGTACATCTGCATCTCTCCATATCTCCATAGAACAGAATGATAACCTCTCCACGTCATAAATTACATAATCATATCGCTCTAACTTCTCCTCCCCATCTCGTAGGTGTTCTTCCAAATGAACCTGTGAAGTAAAACCACACGCTACATCAAAATTCATAAATTCAGTTACCTCTAAAGGTCTATCCAATAGACCAATATAGAGAGGATATTTATGGGTTTGTGTTGCATCAACTAATAACACTCGCTTGTCTAATGAGGATAACAATTTACACAAATAGAAAAGTAAATCGCTTTTTTCACATATTCCAGCAAAAATCCATGTTTTCAATACAATAGTGCTCCTTCCTCATATTATGGTGAAGATTTCTCCTGGACATCTGTAAAGGTAGACGCATCCGCAGCATTTTGAGATAGAATATCTTCTCTTTGTTGTGTACCATTGTCTATGTTGCTGCTCTCCTCATATAGATTACTTTCTACGTTAGGTTGCCGTGATGAAGATTGATAGGAGTACGTTGGAACAGTCTCCGAAATGACTGACGTATCTCTAGATTGTGAAGGATTCAGAGCTGCTAAGTCTCTCTCTAAAGCAGTTCGTACGGATTCAGTCAAATGCTTCTCAGCTTTGTTCACAATATTGGGATCACTCGCCATTAATTTAAGTACTTCTTTATTCACAGGATAAGTGGGTATGGCTCTGTCTTGCATCTCAGGTTCAACATAGGTCAATGCATATAACGAAGCTTCATGAAGTAAAGCATCCACCATTGCGCTCGATAATGATAAAATTTCTGCCTCACTAAGGGTAATCCACATCGTTGGACTCAATAAATCTTCAATCTTCTTTTTAGAGAGAATGATGAAATCTTGCCCTGTCGGAAATTGAATCCGTACATCGATGACATCCCCTTTCTTCAAATCCGTTGGAACCATAATTTCATTTAATTCCTTGTTCCTTAGATCAGGGGGAGTCATCTGACCTTCATTAAACATCGCTTTCGTAAGAGGCGTTCCTTTATGCAACTCAATCTTTGAACTAGAGCCAACAATCACCTGTGGATTATTAATCAAATTATCTGGAGCCACAAGCCCTGGTAATTTCACAGCAATGAGGTCTTTCGAAGCTATCGTCTGTCCAGGTTCAATATTCCGCGCAGACATAAATCCACTAATCATTGACCTCTCTTGCTCAATCTGTGCATCTTTTAAGACTTTAATTTCTTGTTGATACTCTTGCTTAAGGTTCGCACGGCGATTATGCTCAAGCTTCATGTTATAAATCACATATCCTGCAAAAATAATTCCCATGATGGCAGCCCCAGCAAGCCCAGCATAGATAAGGTGCTTATTCCGCTGCCTAATTTTTGACATGCATATTCTCCTTTTCTATAGACTTATCAATGAAGATAATTAACAATCCTTGCATCAACGTAGACCGAAACGAAATTTTTTCTTTTTCACAGCAGTTGGAACGAAGCCTTGAAATATTTGGGAGCACACTCTTTCCATCTCCTCGCAATGGTCAAAAGGGTCTAGATGCAATGGCAGACTGTATACCTTTGTAGTATTTAACTGCTTTCGCAACCGTTGTACAGCTTCGGAAGCTGCTAATGCTAGACAATAAATCCACTTACTCTGGGGATGCTCTGATAGTCTTATTACCGCATCGGTTACATCTTGCAACCGCCACTCTGAGCCTGAACCGACCAGAATAGGAATATCAGCCCGTAGAAATTCTTCCAAGCGATCGTTATCCTGATAGGCCCCCAAATCCATAATGACATAACGATAGCTCCCCCCAAGAAGACCTATTACATTCGTTCTAGCCATCTGTACCCAATAATCCACTCCCTCTATGGAGAATCTTCGATCATGATGATGTCCCATAGTGTGATTACCCTCAGCAATCTCTTGAATTCTGCTAAAAGCATTCGCATGCATATCCATCTCTACAATGGCAACCTTCTCTGAGTTTCTTGCTAAATAATGTGCCATTGCAATAGCTGTATGCGTAGTGCCCGTCCCTCCAGATGCACCCATCACTGCAATAACACATGTGCCCATTGTTGCCTTACTAATCAATGGTGGAGCTAGCTTAGGTATTCTTCGGTTATGAGGCAGAGCTTGTCTTACTTCACTTGCGGATTGAAACCGATCATCTGGCGAATGTTCCAGCAACTTACGTATGACGGGAATAATGTCACTTGGAAGATCAATCTGTATATATTGATCAACACCCGTTAACCATTCGCTTCTCTTCCCTCCGGTAGACAAATATAAGAGTAGTGCACCTAATCCATATAAATCTGATCTCGCATCACTTTGACCACTTCCGTATTGCTCAGGTGCAGCGAAACCAACGGTACCCAGCTTCATCGTATCTTGGTCTTGATGTTGTTTATAATTACGTGCAATACCGAAGTCAATTAACCTTAACTCCAGCTGAGGAGTCAGCATGATGTTAGATGGCTTAAGATCACGGAACACAACGGGCGGATCATGATGATGTAAATAATCAAGGACTTCAAGCAACTGATCAGCCAAATGTAGAATAAAAGCGCTCTTCACTTTTCCGTTATGATCGTTGAAATATTTCTCCAGTGTCATGCCTTGGATATAGTCCATCACCAAATAGGTAACGCCCGACCCATCCGGTGGAAAAAAATCAACAATACGTGGCAAACGTGGATGACTGAGTGTAATGAGTAACTCTGCCTCTTCTTCAACACTGCTGTACTGCTGTGGCAGTGAATAGCATTGTTTAACTGCCCAATGTTTACCTGGAAGCTTCATATCTTCAACCAAATAAACATAGCTCATCCCCCCGGAGCCAATCACTTGCTGAATCCTATATCTCCCCCCGATGATGTGTCCCTCTTGATGTAAAGATCCCTTATTCATAGTTTCACCTCCATTTCATTACAACAAAAAAAGAGAAAGCCCCCTGAAAAGTTGAAGTTACGATTAGAATCGATCACTTCGTACTTTTCGGGATGCTTTCCCTATGTTGTTAGTTAAATTTGGGATTAGTATAGAACAATATGACAAGAGTTGTAAAGGGATAATTTTAGAATACATACCCAATGGTTGGAAAAATATAGATTTACATTGTTAATATTTAATCATATGAAGTGTTATCTCATCACGGTTGTGGAAGAGCTGCTTCGCATACTGTAGCTGCATATTAGCCTCTTCAAACGAGGCAATAACCTCTCTAATCAGAGCCATTGGTTTTTTGTGCATCAGCTTCACAGTCACGATTGCGGTTCCCCCAGGGGACAGAGCGTAGAGCAGATCCTTAACAAGTCTTACCATCTGCTTCGGGCTCCAACTCATGTCGCACACTAATAAATCGAACTGATTATCACGGAATTTCACTTCGGAAGCATTCTTCCGCATAATCTTCAGCTGAGCATGACCTTTAAGTGATTCGTGCATCAACGCAGGATCAACCGCAGTAACGTGCATTCCTCGTTCTAGGAGAAAGGACGTCCATCCACCCGGCGCAGCTCCAATATCCAGCGCATGATGAAATGCAGAGAAATCGATACCGAACGTTTTTTCTGCCTCTAACAATTTGAACTTAGCTCTAGAGATCTGTCCATCTTCGCGTTGAAAGCGAACAGCCCCACCACTCCAATCCGAGATATTATCCTTAGGATAAGATACCCCTGCATAAATGTGATCCGAAGAAACTAACACAGACAGTATCCATTCGGCATCCTGCACAATAAATTGAGCATTTAGCTCACTGAATTCGCTTAATAATTGTTCACGAAGCGCTCCAGCACTTTGTTCACTTAGACTATCCTCTGTTTTACGTACTTGTAAAGATACCGTTGCTCCATTCAATTCATTCTGCTGCATAACGAATGACTTTAACTGTTCTAATCCAGTAGCAAGATTATCTATAGCTATCTCACATTGAACAGGTTGAATATGTCTAACAAAGATGGGAGCTTGATTTGTAATCATCTCGACAGCTTCCTGCCAGCTATAAGATACTGTAACTAGAAAGACTTCTCCAGACACGAGCACTGTACTTTTAACACTACCAAATAATCTTCTTAATTCTTCTTGTGCAAAAGGTGCAAATCCATGATTTGCCGTCATTATAAACCGTGACTGACCACGTTCCTCTTCACTTGTGCTTGCCATGTTATCATCCAAACGGATTAACCTCCAGAAGTTACCTTGATCCAGGGACGTCCATTGTCCCATTCCAGCTCAACTGGAATTTCATAGGTACGTTTAATCATTTCTTTAGTTAGAACTTGTTCTTTCGGACCTGCTCCAGCAAGCTTGCCATCTTTTATAAGTGCTACGTGCGTAAATAAGGGTACAATTTCCTCTACGTGATGTGTTACATATACAACCGTAATATCCCGTTGTCTAAGCTGATCAATTTCTACTAGCATTTTCTCTCTCTCAAATAGATCCAGACCTGCACAAGGCTCGTCCATAATTAACAGCTTCGGATTGCCCATTAAGCAACGCGCTAACATCACCTTTTTACGTTCCCCTTGTGACAGCGTCCCGAGTGGATGATCTACCAGCCCACCAAGATTCATATCTTTCAACAGTTGGATCGATTTCTCTTTTACCTCTGCAGGAATGTCTTGATAAAATCGTAAGAACGCATAGGCTCCAGTGGCTACAACTTCCCATATTGGATCAGTAAGCGACATTTTCTCAAGCAACGTTGGACTAATATAACCTATTTCCTTGCGGACTTCACGTATATCACATTGTCCGTATACATTTCCTAATACCTCAATCCGGCCCTTACTTGGAAAAAGATAACCTGTCATCATTTCTAATAGTGTCGTTTTACCTGAACCATTCCGGCCTAGTATGACCCAATTCTCACCTTTATTTACTTGCAAAGATACATCATCCAGAATAAGGTTGTCTTCTCTTCGAAGAAAAATATGCTGCATCGATATCATTCTACCACACTCCTTATTTCATTCAGCAGTTCTTCTACAGATCCCATTCGATAGCGTATACTAGGTGGATTCACCTTGCTAGCGTCTGCAACGAGTAGTGCCGGAACACTTGTGATCTGATATTGCTGTACCAGTTGAGGCATCATATTCACATCGGCACTTGTTAAAATACCCGGCGGCAGTAGGTGTTCAATAACCTCAAGCATCCTTCTAGCTACCTTACACGTTCCGCATAGTGGCGTATAGAAGAAAACAGCTAGTGGCGTTTCCGTGTTACTTAGTTCCATAATAAGCTCTTGCTGATTAAGATCTTTCATCAGATATGCTCTGCCGCAATTCGTTCCAGCACCTCAGTACTCATCGGACCATTATGAAGAACCACTTCTGAAGGCTTATGTTCGTACAGTAGCTGATACATTTCCTGTTTACCGTGAAGGCTTGATGTATGCAGATAGATTTCTCTAGGATATAACTCTTCACGAATGATCGCAGATACGACATCCCTACCACACATGGTACTATCTAAACCTAATTCATAATCCAGAGATAAAATATCTACCTTACACTCTCGTAGCATCATTAAACACTCTTCCCCACTACGTGCCAATGAGAAGCCCGCAGGGCAGCGCCGGCAATCATCTAAATATAAATGAATCACAGTACACCTTCCTTTCATACAGACTAAAAGATCATATTCAAGACCACTTCATAATTTTAGCTATATCTTCTTTGTGAGTTCCATCCTCACCCGCCTCTGTTTCCATAATCGCAACGGTATATTGGAATTCAGGATACGAGAATAGTTGACGGAATGCTTCTTCCCCAATACACCCCTCTCCAACTCGCGCATGTCGGTCCTGACCTGAGCCAAAAGGGAATTTAGAGTCATTCAAGTGAATAGCTACTACATCCTTCCAATATTCTAACTGCCGACCTTTCTCAATCAGAGCCCTAGTATTAGACGGATCCCATACCCCCGCAGCAAAGGCGTGACACGTATCGAAACAAAATCCAATCTTATCTGAATAACGAGACAAACCACGAATGTTAACCATCTCTTCCAACGTGGTCCCCATGATTCCCCCATGACCCGCTTGATTCTCAATCAACAGCTTGGTATTGCCTTCCCAAGAACTTAGTACGTCATTTAGACATTCTATAATATTTTTGTACCCTTGTAATGGATCTGTGCCTTTGTAATGTCCAAAATGTACCACAATTCCAAGTGAACCACACGCCTCCGCAATGTCCAAATCATTCTGAAGTGAGGATACAGTCAAATTGTAAAGTTCGATTCCACGACTCTGACCGATCGCCATATTCACTGGATATGGTGTATGGGCGATGCTCAAAATCCCATTTTCTTGACTATACATTGCACAATCCGCTGCATCTCTGCTATTCAATGTTTTAATGTGTAAGCTACGAGGGTTTTTCGGGAAATATTGAAAAGACTTGGCTCCCATATCTACCGCGCGACGTGCTGCTCTCCCATAGCCGCCTCGGATACTCATATGGCTTCCAATCTTTATCTCATTGATCATGTTGGCATGATGGACAGAAAAAAGCCTTCCGTCCAGTTAGCTCTACTTTACTCACTACACCACCACAGCGGTAGCAAGTCTCCCCTTCACGATCATATACCTTAAACTTGGCTTTGTAATTTCCCGTTAGTTGGTCATCTTTTTGGATCGGCGTATCTATATAACCACCATCTTCAATACCTTCATTCAGAACTTCAATCATGCTATCGTAGAGCTTTTGCAACGCCTCTTCTCCAAGATCCTGAACCTTAGCGGAAGGTAATAAGCTGGCACGGTAAGCAATTTCATCTGCATAACGATTCCCAATCCCAGCAATAACATGCTGATTTACGATCATCGTTTTAAGCCCGCCACGACGTTTTTTTGCAATTTTGACAAAACGCTCTGCGTTCATTCTACGATCCAAAGGCTCAGGTCCAAGCTCACTGAACACCTGTTCTACCTCTTTGGCCGATAACAAATGAATATATCCTAGTCTTAGTCCTATGAAATATAACGTATGTTCTCCGAACGAAATCTCTACTTGCGTACTACGGTCCGGAAGGTCCTCATTTGTGCCATAATACATTAGCCCGCCCAACATAAGATGGACAAGTAAGCGACCCCCATTATTCAAATGGAAATTCAGATATTTACCTCTTCTTTCTACAAAAATAACTCTGTTCCCTATTAAAGCAGATGTAAAGGTATCTACGGGTACATTAATGGATTTATCCCGAGTTACTTTAATGTCTGAGATCGGTATATCAAGTATATGATTAGAAAGCACTCTTCGGTAATGTTCCATTTCAGGTAATTCTGGCATATTATCTTCTTCCTTTCTTGTTGTACTATTTATATAACATCAAGGCTCAACACTAAAACTAGTGCATGAAAAAAAGTATAGTGTTGATTGATGACCGCTACGCGGACGGATTGTCCTTCCGATCGCTGTTGCCCCCAAATTTTTTTGAATATACCGCTGTTTGCGGTAAAATTCGATGGCAAAGCATATGCCTTCGTAGTTGCTTTCCAAAGGAAAGCTTCAGGCGAACGCTACGCTTCTCCAGAACAGTTCCGTCCTCTCCGCTACGATCTGCAAAATCCATTGTTTTCAGCGAATTCGTTACGGTTAGAGGCATAATTACTCCCCTTTTATATCAAGGGCATAAGAGCTGTAGCGCCTCTTGTAAGTCTTTGCATACAGCGTCAGGTTGAATACCCGTTGCCTCAATATGCTGCTGTAGGTTTTCTTCTGTCGTGATACCTGTAAGCACCAGTACCGTTTCACATGCTGCCGCCGCTCCAGCAGCGATATCTGTATGCATATTGTCACCCATAACAGTAACCTCAGATGGATGTAAATTCAACAAATCAGTTGCATAAGTCATTAGATGACTTGAGGGTTTACCAATTACAATGGGCTTAACCCCTGATCCCGCTTCAATGGCTGCACCTATCGTTCCAGCTCCAGGAATAAAACCATGATCAGATGGAAGCCTTAAATCAGGATTGGTAAGAATGGAGATCGCACCTTCATTAATCCATCGAACTGCTTCTGATAATGAAGCATATGTAAATGTTCGATCTATTCCTTGCACTACATACTGTGGGGATTCGTCTACCTCTTGCAATCCTGCACCTAGTAATGCATCACGTAGTCCATCTTCTCCAAGGATTAGCACTCTTGCTCCTGGAGACTTCTGAGCAATATACTTTGCCGTTGCCTGTGAAGAAGTACATATATCTTCCGGTGCTGCTTGGATTCCCATCCCATTAAGTAATGCAGCAACACTCTGTGGTGTTCGAGAAGAATTATTCGTTACAAATAAATAAGGAATATGACGAGACTTCAATGTATCAATTAGAACGTCAGCTCCAGGAATCATGTGATTCCCATGATAAAGTGTACCATCCAAATCGATTAGTAACCCTTTAATCTGTTTCATGTACGATAACCTTCCTTTCCTTATTGACCACTTATTTCATAGTATCAATTATTAATGTATTTAAATATAAACAAATTGGCTCAACGCCAAAATCAACACTCAAAAATATATCGAGTTGATAACTGACCGCTACGCGGACGGATTGTCCTTCGGATCGCTGTTACCGCCAAATTTTTGGGAAATTCCGCTGTTTGCGGTTAAAATTCAGGGGCAAAGTGTATGCTTTCGGAGTAGCTTCCCAAGGGAAAGCTTTTAGGAGAACACTTCGCTTCTCCACTAGATCATTTATTTCCTTGAAAAAGCAAGCTTAAGAGAACGCAATAACTTATCGTAGAATGAAGTATTTCCCTGATTTCTAACCATCTATAGCTCATATGAAAGAAATTTGAATCAGGATTCGTCATAAATTATCGAAGTTTAAGTGCAACAAATATCATTGACATAGAATATATTGTCATTCTCTGCGCTTTCCCGAGAAATAATTATATATCTATATTACCCGAATAATGCTGCCCTATCTACGACCTTCTCACTTCAATCATTATAAGCTCTTCAGCCAGTCTCGTCTTAGGAAATAACTCACGAGCCTCATCTAAGAGAAATGTTAATTGCTCTAAATCTTTGTAACGAGAGCTGAAATGGGTTAAGACCAGCTCTTGAACACCTGAATTCTTCGCTGCTTCCGCAGCTTGTAAAGCTGTACTATGATGATAATCATGTGCAGTGTCCACCATATCATGTAGGAAAGTAGCTTCATGTACAAGTAAATCAGCATCTTTAGCAAGTGAGATGACAGAAGAACAAGGTCTCGTATCTCCGAGAATAGTAACAATTCTCCCCTTCTTGGGTTTACCCAGTACATCTTCTGGTTTTAGTATCTTACCCTCACCTAAGTCAATACTCTCTCCCCTCTTCAGCTTGCCATATACAGGGCCAGGCTTACATCCATGAGATTCGAGTAAGGCAAGATTTAGACTTCCTGGTCTATCCTTCTCTGTAACGCGATAACCATAGCTATCGATCCGATGGTCCAATAATTCAGACTCCACCATGAAACCTTCATCTTCAAATATCACTCCACCATCATGTTCCACCACAGTTAATTCATAATCCATTCTTGATTGACTCAATGACATCACCGTATCAATAAACTGTTTTAAGCCGTGTGGTCCATATAAGGTTAACGGAGATTTCCCCCCTTGATTAGACCTGCTGGCCAGTAATCCTGGTAGGCCAAATAAATGATCTCCGTGTAAATGTGTAATGAATACTTTTTCAAGTTTACTAAGTTTAAGTGAGGAGCGTAATATTTGATGTTGTGTTGCTTCTCCACAGTCAAACAACCAAAAGCTCCTTCTCTCTTCGAATAATCTGAGCGCAATAGCCGTTACATTACGCTGCAAAGTCGGTACTCCTGCATTCGTACCTAAGAAGACGATCTCCATACCACTCACTTTCTCCCTTCACTAATCCAGCAAAAAACCTCCGAAGTGTCGGAGGATTTTGCGCTTCAGGTTCTTGCTCTATTTTATTGTTATAGCTTCTCTACGTTGAAATATTGAGCTTGAGGATGACTGAACACCATTGCCGATACAGATGCTTCGGGTTCCATCATAAACCCTTCTGTTAATTCAATCCCTATATCTTCAGGTTTCAGAAGCTTAAACAAAGGCCCTTGATCCTCAAGATCAGGACAGGCTGGATAGCCGAAGGATACACGTATACCTTGATAACGAGCGCCGTGGCGTTGTTTCATTGTCATCGTAGCTGGATCTGAGAATCCCCATGTGTCACGCATCATATGGTGAATTCGCTCAGCTAACCCCTCTGCTGTCTCAAGAGCAACAGCCTGTAGAACATGAGAGCGTAGATAATCTCCTTTGTCCTTCCATTCCGTAGATAACTGTTGAACACCATGACCGGCTGTAACGATCAAGAATCCTACATAATCCATGATGCCACTATCCACAGATTTCAAGAAATCTGCTAAGCATAGGTATGGCTCTACCTTTTGCCGTGGGAAACTAAACGTGTGCAATATTTGGGTCTGATCTTGTGGATCATAGATGATAATATCATTTCCTTGGGACTGTGCTGGAAAAAAGCGATAAATAGCGTGTGCCTGAATAATTCCATCTTGCGTTGCTTCTTTTAATATAGCATCAACGTTCGCTTTTAATTCCACTGCCTTAGGATTACCTTCAGCGAGTAATTGCTCTACGGACCCGCGTAGACCGAGATGATGCCCCATCAACATCTGCATATTTACATAAGGAAGAATATGAGATATTGGATAATTACGTAATACATGTCGCTCAGTATCTGGTGGTAAATATACTGGATTGTCTGTAGCAATATTAGACTTCACTGCTCTTGTTAATTCAGGCAACGGTACAATCTCTTTCTGAACAGCATCTTGAGCTTCTTTCTCTGCTTGCATGTCCACTCGCATCTGTTCCCGCTGCTCTGGATTCATTAGCTTATTCGCTATATCTAGTCCATCCATAGCATCTTTAGCGTATAGGACCATACCATCATATTCAGGTTTAATGCGATTCTTAGTGAATTTACGTGTAAGCGCTGCTCCACCCACCATGATTGGGATATCAATGCCTGAACTTTTCAAGTCCTGAGCAGTAATGACCATTTGTTGAGCAGATTTCACAAGTAGACCAGACAAGCCGATTAGATCCGCCTTCTCTTCTCGATAAGCTTCAATAATCTTCTCCGGTGGTACTTTTATACCCAAATTGACGATATGATAACCATTATTAGATAGTATAATCTCTACCAGGTTTTTACCGATATCATGTACATCACCTTTAACGGTTGCAAGCAATATTCTTCCTTTGAAGCTACTTTCATTCTTTTCCATGAAATCCTCTAAATATATAACAGATGCCTTCATCACTTCCGCACTCTGCAACACTTCAGCAACGATTAGCTCATTGTTGTTAAAAAGTCTACCCACTTCCGACATTCCATCCATCAGTGGGCCATTAATCACCTCAAGCGCACTGTACTTCTTTAAGGCTTCGTTCAAATCTGGAATAAGCCCTTCCTTTGTTCCTTCTACCACATACGAGGCAAGGCGTTCCTCAAGCGTAAGTGTAGAAATCTTATCTTTTTTCACAATTTTCTTCTCACGGAATGCTGCAACGAACGCTGCCAGTGTCTCATCACTAGTCTCATATATGAGCGCCTCAGCAAGGCGTCGATCCTCTTCTGAAATGGACGCATATCGTTCTAGCTTCTCCGTGTTAACGATAGCATAATCCAGTCCTGCCTTCGTACATTCATACAAATATACAGAGTTCAGAACTTCTCGCCCCGCTTCAGGTAATCCAAACGAAATATTGCTAAGCCCTAATATAGTCTTGGTCTCAGGATACTTATCCTTAATCAATCGAATACCCTCAATTGTTTCTAATGCAGATCCTATGTACTGTGGATCTCCTGAACCGACTGGGAACATGTTTGGATCAAAAATGATATCTGATGGATGAAGACCATATTTATGCACTAAAAGTTCATAAGAGCGCGTGGCAACCTCTAATTTGGCTTCACGAGTGACAGCTTGTCCTCTCTCATCAATCAGAATACAGACTACAGCAGCACCATAACGATGGATTAGCGGTACTATTTTTTCAAATTTCACTTCACCGTCTTCAAGGTTAATAGAGTTAATTATCGCTTTACCTTGAGAGTATTGTAACCCAAGCTCAATAATATGATCATAAGTAGAGTCAATCATGAGCGGAACTTTAACCTTTTTAGCGACTAAGGGAAGAAAATGATTCACAGCAAAAGCCTCATCAATATCGGTATCCTGTAAATTGATATCAATGATTTGTGCCCCGCCCTTAACCTGGGAACGAGCAATTTCAGAAGCTTCATCAAACTTCTCTTCTTTAATTAATCGCTTAAACTTTCTTGATCCTGATATATTCGTACGTTCGCCGATCATAATCGGTCGATTATCTGGTTCTATGAATAAAACATCCACGCCTGATACAGCAGGTAAATGCTCCCCATTCATAAGTCTAGGTTCGTACTTCGTAAGTAACTCTGCCATAACCCGAATATGTTCAGGCGTTGTACCACAACATCCACCTGCTATGTTAAGCCAACCCTGTTCAGCAAAAGCAGCCATCTTACGAGCAAGCGATTCAGGTGACTCATGGTAATTACCGTTCTCATCTGGAAGTCCAGCGTTTGGATAACAGCTGACAGCAGACTTAGATATCTCAGCAAGTGTACGAATATGATCTCTCATGAATTCTGGTCCAGTCGCACAGTTAAGACCTACTGAAATAGGTTTCAAATGCTCTAGTGATACATAAAATGAATCGATACCTTGTCCAGCTAGGGTTGTTCCCATAGGTTCTATCGTTCCAGATATCATAATCGGTAGCTTCACACCACATTGTTTAAAAGCATTCTCAATCCCAATACTTCCGGCCTTAACATTGAGTGTGTCTTGGCTCGTCTCTAACAGTAATAGATCAGCTCCACCCTCGATTAGGGCAACCGCTTGTTCTTCATAACTATCAATTAATTGTTTAAAAGTTACTCCGCCCGTTACAGATAGTGTCTTCGTTGTAGGTCCCATTGCTCCAACGACATAACGAGGTTTACTTTCCGTACTATATTTATCAGCTGCTCTACGAGCAATTTCGGTAGCTCTAAGATTGATTTCACGAGATTTTTCAGGTATGTCATATTCGGAGAGCACAACAGCAGTTGCTCCAAATGTGTTGGTCTCAATCATATCAGCGCCAGCTTCTAGATACATCTCATGAATGCGTTCAATAATATCTGGACGAGTAAGCACTAACATTTCGTTACAACCATCCAACTCTTCACCACCGAAATCCTGGGCAGTGAGGTCTTCCTGCTGGATCATAGTACCCATAGCCCCATCCATAATGAATATCCGTTCTTTCAGTGCTTCTTCAATGCTTGGTCTCTTCAACATGTATCCCCCCTGAAAACGTTAGACCTTAGTTTAACAGAATAGCTATCATTAGAAAAGTCAACTTTTCAGCCGATACCCCATATGTACTAGGAGTTTATCTTAAAACAACCATCGACAAAGAAAACAACCTATATTATAATACTAATTAATCCAAGTGGGAAAGAAGGGTTTTACATGGCTGAAATTGTAATTCGTAATACGAACGAACGCATAGCTGGTGAAGAAAATGTTCGTAATTTTCTAGAGCAACAAGGGGTCATTTATGAAAGCTGGGAGACCACGAAGCTACCTGAGGAATACCAATCTAATTTTGTATTAAACGATGATCAGAAGCAAGAAATTTTAAATATCTATGATGGTGAAATTAAAGACTTGGCTGCACGCCGAGGATATAAAATCTGGGATGTCATCACGCTCTCTGATTCCACTCCGAATTTAAGTGACCTGTTGAACAAATTTGAAGAGGTCCACACGCATACCGAAGATGAAATCCGGGCCATTGTCGCGGGTAAAGGTATTTTTGTCATCAAAGGTGCTGGTGATGTAGGATATTTCGATGTTGAATTAACTGCAGGTGATGTTATCTCTGTTCCAGAGAATACAAATCACTTCTTCACCTTAATGGAGAATCGTCAAATTATTGCAGTTCGTCTCTTTGTTGAAGAGAATGGCTGGATTTCACAGCCTGTAATTGATCCTGACTTCCAAAAGGCTTAGGTTGAATTCATCATCATCATCATCATTAACCTCTATAAATCTAACAATTACCCCGTTCATCCTCCATTTAGGATAACGGGGTAATTGTTATTTCTACACTACAACCTGCTATTCAGCTACGATAATCTCCTTCGATGGCATCGTATGCATAGCTCCAACCGTGACATGTGAAGTAATCCTATACGTTCCCGCTTGCTCAAATGATGTCTCGATCGCATATTTTCCCTCACCCATGTGAGTTGCAGGTGTTTCTATGTGCTTACTATCTTTATTCGGTGGAGCAATTTCAATAATGACTTTATCTGCATTCGTTACTTTCATATTCTCCTGTGTTACTACCACTTCAATTGAAATCTTCTCATTCACCTTAGCTTGCTCAGGCAAAATACTCAGGTCTGCTTCAATAGGCTTCATAGCATCGTTGAAACCCATCTCCATATTCGCTTGATCATTTTTTCCACATCCAACAACGATGATCAATAGCACTATGTACATTACAATACCAAACTTAAACTTATTTCTCATGTTAAACCGCCTCTCTATATTCCTATTTCATCGATAAACAAACCAATGCTACCCTATAGGGTAGACGAAGTCGTTCATCCTTGCACATTCTCTATATTATATCGAGTTTTCAATCCTAAATAGAGAGGCTTTATTCACAATATTGTGACATTTATCATATCCAAACAAAAAACCCATCCTCTAAAACTCAATAGAGAACAGGTTAATTTCTTATTGTATACAAAATAGAGTTAAGAATTAGATAACTCCGTAATAATATCGTGCACTTGAGATAGATGTGTGATCTCATAATCTGGCGTAATTTCGGGGTCAGACTGTTTGTTTGTCCGATTAATCCATACCGTCTTAATCCCCGCACTCAGGCCTCCACGAATATCCGTAGTTAACTTATCTCCTACCATTAGTACTTCATCAGATGACATATTTACGGAGGATAAAGCATGTTCAAAAATAGAAACATCTGGTTTGCCTTTACCGAAGTTACCTGAAATGACAATCTGGTCAAAGAACGGAGTTAATGCTGGAACTCCATCTAACTTTTCTTGTTGCAATGCTGGGCAGCCATTCGTAAGTAGAAGTAATTTCACTTTACCGTGAAGTTCCTCTAACACTTGCAACGTTTCGTCATACATATAGGGGCGAGATCGTCTCTCTAATCCAAATTGCTCTGATATTTCACCAGCTAAGTTCTCATCATCAATGCCTAACTTCAAAAGACCTAGCCTCCACGATTCCTTACGATATGTAGGCACAATCTTCTCTAATTGACGAAACTCTGGTTGTTCACCAGCTGTGAAGTTTCCCCACAAGCCTTCAAAAGGGTTAATACCGATCATAGAAGTGAAAGAGAATGTTTCATACGATTCATATAGTGATCTGGCTTCGCTTCGGACAGCCTCCTCTAGCTGCTTAGGATCAACCCCTGTAGCTGTAGCTGCAGTCTGACAAGCGGCTGCAAAAGCTTCTTCTACACTGCGCTCATCCCATAGCAACGTGTCATCCAAATCAAAAAATACGGCTTTTATCGGCATGCTCTTTCCCCTCTTCTAAGTCATTTACTTTTCGAATGGAATCTTATGAGTTGCGGCAAATTTCTCTAAACTTTCGCCCATTGCTTCTGTATTGTATCGATTTATAAGACGGCTAAATACCCAGTTACGCCCCTTCAATTGTTCAATCACTACAGAACCTGATTTCACACTAATCTTCTTAATATTTATAGCACCTACACGAGCTTCACGATTCATCCTTGTTGTGTACAGAGACTCTTTGTCGACACGCAAATAAGGACGGCGCATAAAAATAATGACTCCCAGTAAAACGTATAGCCCTATTATTAGCCATTGAGGAATCGCGCTTTTCTGTTCAACCGCAGTAACTTGTTCAGCTATTGTCCCAAGCAATCCATAAAATACGGCCAATACAACAAGCGTAAATGGTAATAGAATTTTACGTCCCTTAAAGATGTCACCACTCATCACTGATTTTGAACTTGAGATACTCGTAAGACCTTGCTCTTTACGTTTCTTATTCAATTGCTTCGAATTCTTCTGTACCATTCTTTCCCAAGAACGAGCCATTCTTTATCCCCCTTAATTTATACACTTCTATAAGCTATTTCCGACCTGACTCAGGCGAATCATCAGTAAATTCAATCGAATCTAATTGATTGCGGAAATTGTTGCGAACATTCTGAAGATAGATTTCACGGAGACTCGCACGTTCCTGAGTTTCTTCTTCTGTTAATCCTGTAGATGTATACTTCTTGGCAAGCTCATTAATTCGTTGTATCAAGCTATCAATATCCATGAAATCTCCTCCATTAATGAATTCTTTTCTAACTTTGCCATGATCAAAAGAGCTTGTCAAGGATTCCTCCTTTCCAAGCTCTTTCAGCTATCATTAATATTGAGGTAGAGACAATACCTCACCCGCTCGTATTCCACTTTGAGACAATCCATTTATCTCTTTCATTTCCTTAATATACACTCGAGTATCTAGATAATCAGGCTTCTCAGATACTGCAATCTTCCAAAGCGTATCCCCAGGTTGTATAATAATATTCTTCATCATCTCACTAGACTGACCGGATTTCCCTGAGAAAGCACTAACTGCTCCAGTACACCCTATTATTAGAAGTAACATAACTAGCAATAACTTTAGAAGCAAGGGACGAGATATCATATCTCTTAGTTTATCTCTCCATACATATGTTTGTAATTCTTTGTTGGTATCATAAATACTGCGGTAAGTACTATATTTCATCATACTTGATCATCTCCCAAACACTTGTTCTCTTGATAAATCCAATATAGCACGAACACTTGTTTTATTCAACACATTTCAGAACAATTGTTCCCCTATTATTAGAACCTACGTTTGTACGAACGGAAGTTCTATGTTATAATTCTGTCAAAATCACTAAATGGGGTGAGAGTGTTATGTCGAAGGTATCTAGCCGGCAATTAGCCATATTGGAGTTTATACGTAACGAAGTACGCTCTAAGGGATATCCGCCATCTGTGCGGGAGATCGGCGAAGCAGTCGGACTAGCTTCTAGTTCAACGGTTCATGGTCATCTTGATCGATTAGAGAAGAAAGGCTTGATTAGAAGAGATCCTACTAAGCCACGAGCTATTGAAATATTAGGACAAGAAGAATCAGATAGTAGTCATCTTTTCACACATACAGTATCCCGTGTTCCCATGGTCGGCAAAGTTACTGCCGGTGTTCCAATTACAGCAACAGAGAATATAGAAGATTACTTTCCTCTACCTCAACATTTCGTAGGTGAAGACAAAGTATTCATGTTATCTGTCATGGGCGACAGTATGATAGAAGCCGGTATACATAACGGAGACTTTGTTATCGTCCGCCAGCAACAGACCGCTGACAATGGAGATATCGTTGTTGCTATGACGGAAGAAGACGAAGCTACGGTCAAAACCTTTTATAAAGAGAAAGACCACATTAGACTTCAGCCAGAGAACCCAACTTACGAACCTTTGCGTTTGAATCATGTTACAATTCTGGGTAAAGTCATTGGACTTTTCCGCGATATTCATTGATTTCTATCGCACTATTTAATTAAGAAACGGATACATTCCATTTATATGGGTGTATCCGTTTCTTTTTGATAGATTTGTCCAAACCGAGCACTGCAATCTAGCATATACTATTCTATCCATTTAGAGTTGAAAGGAGCATGTCATATGGCTGCAGAGCTTATTGTGTTATGTTTACCTGCATCAAGCACCATCACGGGAACGATTACCACCAATACAACTACATCCGTTATTCCCACTACAACAAGATTCGCTTCGACCGTAGTCCTAGACAACATAGTAGCTGGAACCACTATAATACCTGCCATCTCGTTTAGAGATGATACGGGTACCCTTTTAGCCGCTGATGGTCTTACCATACCTACCTCAAATGGATACTATAATCTATTCGTAAACGGCGTCTTGCAATTAGGAGGACAAAGTACGCTCACTGTAACCAATCTGGTTATTAATACAGCACTTACCATAGGTGTAAGTGTCGTTGTTGAAGTTGTTAATTTCGTCTCTACTTCTACCTCTACCTCTACCTCTACCTCTACACACAAATTGGTCGTTTTGACAACCATTACTCCATAATTTATACATGAGGTTAGTCATTCCTGTCATCCTGCTTAATATTCCGGGACTACAGGGTGAATCCATTGTGATACATTCTTTCTACAATTAACAGAACTCGAACTCCTCATTCAGCGTCCCTCTAAGGCTCGACACAACCTCGTCATTGTTCCTCAGCAAGATAAAATTCAGACATTATCAATCCATATCGCTTGATTCCTAAAACAAACAACTGAAATATGTAAATATAAAATAAAAGAGGAGTCGCGATCGTGATGACTCCTCTATATGGTCTAATTCGAAAGTACTTTTTACTAAGACTAATCCTTACAGAAGAATTGTTTTCGATATAATTACCAACAGAATAAACAATACCAAAACCGCACCTGTAACTCCACCTAAACCACCGATAGCACCCATGAGTCATTCCTCCTTTACTTTAGACTACATCATAGCTTATGTAATATTTAGGATATAGGGAGGGCTATTCGGCAAATTGTTCAAACCCAAATTGTTCACAATCTTAGAGATAAACAGACCCTATGTATGGCTGCAATGCTCTAATCAATCCATTACGGATACTATTCACAACAATAAACATACGGTCTGAATCAATGTAAAAAATATCCGTCAGTTTATAATACCTGACGGATATTAAATGAAAGGGGAATGAAAAAGGATTAAACCCAGATAGACTTAGTAATGATTACTAACAGAATAAACAGAACCAAAATCCCAGCAGTAGATGTAAAACCGCCACCGTATCCTCCTAAAGCTTCACCCATAATAATCCCTCCTTTTCAATTGACTACACCATAGTTTATGTTGAAATATTTACTAGAGATTAGGTTTTATGGAAAAAAATTCACATGGAATTCCCCCTTCATTATACATTAATCGAAACCTTTATTATTAGACTTACGATGAACACCTTGAATCGTAAATCCGTATATAAAAAAACAGACTTCGCCGTATGCAACAGCAAACTTTAGACTGCAAAGCGGAACAACTTGCTGAAATGATTGACAAAATCTCAACCCAGTTTATATGCTTTTCATCATATAATTTAGCGTTGTAAATGTATTTAGCATCCCAATAGGGGTTGGTTGCACTCTCGTGTCCCGTTAGTTTAAAATTCGTACCCTCTTACCTTCGAGAAAATCTTTATATCTGCTAATTCACTTGAATCGTTCAAGCTATAGCTTCGCAGTGTTCCTTCTAATGAGAACCCAGCTCGTTCTGCAACTCGAATACTTGAAGTGTTTAAACGGTTACAACATATCTCAATACGGTTTGCTTCTAAATAATTTATTGCAAACGAGGTAATTGCGTTTACAGCTTCTGTCATCAGACCTTGACCTGTACGAGCGGTCCTAAGCCAATATCCTACTTCAAACTTACGAACGGTCCAATCAAAACGGTGGAGCCCACTACTACCTACAAACTCACCCGTGTGCTTATCAAATAAATGCAAAACTAAATCAGAACGCTCTAGAAAATTTAGCCTAGCTTTCCGTACATATGCTTCCGATTCTTCAACTGTAGGTAGATTTTTTACAAATGGTAACCAAGGTCGCATCTCATTGACACTTTCTCGAATAGCCTCGTTTACAGCATGTCCATCTTCCCACTTCGGAGCACGAATGATAAGACGATCACTTTCAAACTCTTCTGGAAATGTAAGCAAAATAGGATTTTCACTCATGATTCTCGCTCCTTATCTAACGAATAATATCAGTTATAGCTCATTTCCACTCTTCTTCCAAAATAGCGTAATAGTATTCATCCCACCATTTAACACCATCTGGTATACATTTCTTAAAATAGCCTTCTCTCCTCATTCCAATTTTCTCCATTACTCGATATGATGGAATGTTCTGAGGCTGACATGTAGCTATAATCCTATGTAATTTCATTTTCTCAAAACCATATTTCAATATAGCTTGTGCTGCTTCAGAAGCATACCCTTTTTTGTGATATTTAGGATTAAACACCCAACCGATCTCATAAGTATGATCACCAAAATACTTATAAAAAACAATGTGACCAATGAGAAGGTTTTCTTCCATTAATACAACAGGAAAATTCCCAGCGTTATCACCAATGTTTTTACGTATAAACTCCTTAGCATTTTTTTCAGAAAAAATCCCATCAGGTAAATATTTCATAACGTTAATATCTGATGTATACTCATGTACAGCTTGCCAATCCATAACTTCAAATTCGCGTATCAATAATCTATCTGTTTTTATATACATTCTTCACTCTTCCCCCATCAAAATTATTAATTCATTTATAATTCGTTTCGACAATAGATGTTAAATACCCTCTAAATTAAACAGTCCTTCTTCAACTATCCTGCTCGTCAGTTTAATAACGTAGCAGTCTAATATGCATTCTCATGAAACGTAAAATATCCTGTCATAACCACACATCATTAAAAAGGGGCGGAGGTAGATCCGGAGCAGCAAATGTGACCGAATCCCGAGCCTGTGACACCCATCTTAGCGTGTAACACTTCACCAGCTGTAAATGCTTTAAGAGCACCATTCGCTGGGGAAATTACAAGGTCTACACCTCTATGGAATCTCTTTACATGATCAACGGGATGCATACGCATACCAAATGGACTTGTTAGTCTAAAAATTTCAAATGGATTCATTATATATTACCACCCTTCTGCTTGAATACAGCAATAACATCTTTAATCCAATTCGGCATTGGAAGGCCCAAACGACCATAATTTTCTGTCACGGAAATATGTTCATTCGCAAGATAAAAATAAATGGAACCAATCATGATCACATCGGTGCCCATCAAGACATCTAGCCTGTGTGCCAATATAACAACTAGTAGCATAAGCCCCTTTTTAGCTAATCCCCAGAAGCCAACGTTACTACTAAGCCCTTTGCCCTCTTTTAAAGACGCAGCAACACCCGTTGCATAATCGATCACTATCGCAAGTAAAAAAAAAACGAAATCAATTCAGACCATCCTCCTAAAAGGTAAGTCCCTGCCGATCCTAAAAGAGCTATGCCCCACTTCAACGTCAAATCCAATCTTTCCATTCCATTTCCCCCTATTCAATATAAAAAGCCCCCATAGGTATGAGGGCATAAAAATACACCTCTCTGGGTGCTGTTGATGTTGCGTATAATCGTCCGTATGCGACATAAAAAAAGCCAACAATTAAAATGTTGACTGACTCCGGTAACTCCTTCTTCAACTATCGTTACACATTAGTTGAAGAACGCGGACTTTAAATATTTAGAAATATTTTCTTGAATAAGTAGAAATATAAACCAACAGACTAATCCCAAACCTATTGATACGAATAAGGGAATAGCATTTTTTAATGATATATAAACGATGAATAACAATAAGAAAGTGGCTGGAAACCCCCACAATACCCCTAAGGCAAATTTACTCAAAGTACTATTCTGTTCACCTTGAACGTATAGCCATATCATACTAAGCAAACTGACTAAAGGCAGAGCGGCTACTATACCTCCATAGGAAGGAAACCTTCTAGAAACTTCAGTAACTATCCCGATTACAATAGCTGAAACAATTATCTTAACAATTACAAACATTGTTTTACACGCTCACTTAATATTTTCAAGCCATTTACCACTATTTCCTTTTCATTAGCGCTTAGTTCATTTAGAATACTAGCTAATTTTTGCTCATCAAGGCATGTGTTTCGATGAAGAGCTTCTTTCCCCATATCAGTTAAACAAAGAATAACCTTTCTTTCATCAAAGGTGTCTCTCTTTTTAAAAAGATAGTTTTTTTCTATTATTCGTTTAACATGCTCTGAAGCAGTATTATGAGTGACTTTCAATGATGCAGCAACCTCATTAATCCCTACATCAACTTGTTTATCAACAAGCTGGAGTATTCGAATTATTTGATGCGTAACTATTTCTTCGTGAGGATAATGCAAGTAATAATAGATGTCCGTCCAATATTGATTTAATAAAGCAATTTTATTATTCATATAATCTCCCTATCTATGTCGTTTTATAAGATTATATCGTAATGAACGATATAAATAAAGAATTATTATATTAACAATTTTTGAATGTGTTTAACTAACCTATTGTTACTTCAATAATAATTGCTACACAGTATCGTCCTCTTGTTTGTTAAGCAACTCCTAGTTTAATTTCTAACAGCATTGTCCATCTCTACGATTTCATCATAGTAATCAGGTAAGTGTTTCCTTAATCTATCAACGGCTGTCATGACACGTTCACCACGCCTAAGACTGCCTTGAGCAACATTCTTGATCATAGAACCGGATTGCGTGAACGCTACCGACGTTGCCGCCAACAACATTATAGATAACGTAAAATTCATCATGCATAAGTTACTACCCCCCCTCATTGGTTTTGTGAAATCGAAAATAGAGGGCATTCCTCTGTTTTGAGAGGTGACATATGTCGCCGATACTGACGAATGAAAAAACTCCCTCGTAGGTATAGAAATGTATGAGGATAAAAATGACCTTTTTTCACCTCTCCACCCTTCAAACAATTCCCATTCTACACCGTTTGCGTCTACAAGTTGAAGTCTCCCACTTCCCCCATTGCCTGTATTTTGAATTGATGTTTCTTTCCATATTGTTGAACATTCAAAATTTATGAAAGATGAACATGGGGGTATAATATATAAATTTTCTCTAATTGCTTGACCGCCTGCTGGTATTTCATAAACTTTAGTAAAATTCATCTGTAAAGATCCTATGGTCGGCATTGTACCGACTATACCCAATATATCAACACCTTTTTTTATGTTTCCAGGTGTGAATGCAGGCGCTGGGGTAGCTACCCAAGTGCCCCCGTTATAAAACCCATGTGGTGGTTGTAAAAAAACGCGGTCACCTAGAAAAACATTCGTGGTAATCGCTGGCATATGGTGATTTTCTGTGCTTCTATCGGGCATGGTACCCTGTTTTAGTACTCCGTCATCGTAGCCGCTACTTCCGACCAACAAAAACTGCGGATTAAGAACTGCATCAACTGTGTCTACTACCGTGTGCTTTCCAGGAACACCGAATATGCTTGTTCCTGCTCGTATGTTATCTGAAATGTAATTAGGGTCGAAGGCTTTCACCTTTGTATTAGCCGTTCCATCATAAAATCCACTAAATTTCTTGAACTTTGGTTAACCGATTACAAGGAGGGTACCGTACGTAAAAACACCCTTACATCACTTCAATATAGTATCAATAATCATATACTCCCTTATTTTAAGAATATCTTACTAAAAGAATTAAAACCAATCATGTATCAAGAATTTATTAATGTACTTATTACAAATGGCTATAGTCACAGAACAATAGAAATAGTGCATTCTACAATGAATAATTCCATAAAAAAAGCCGTTACACTCTATAAAATTGAAAAAAAACCTTGTGTTGGTGTGAGTATCAAAGGAAAAAAGAAACAGAATGGTATCAAGTATATAGAATCTTCAGACATTCCTAAATTTCTTCAGGCTGCTTACCAGTATGACTATATATATTGGATAATGTCTAAATTACTTATAGAAACGGGGATGCGAAAAGGTGAAGCCGCTGCACTCCAATGGAGCGATGTTGATTTCAAGAACAAAACCTTATCAATTTCCAAAACTCTTGATTTTACCGCAAAGGATTCAGAAGAATTAATGGGAGATCCTAAAACATTCGATTCCACACGTACTATACGTATCAGCCAAGATCTAATCAACAACTTAAAGGATCATGTGAAGTATCAGAATCAAAATAAGTTAGGATTTATGGAGTTATATCACCATGACCTTAATCTTGTTCTATCCCGCAAAGATGGAAATTTCATGCCAAAGTCATCTCTTTTCAATGCTTTTTCCCGAATACTCAAACGAGCAAGCATTCCCTCCCTACCTATCCATTCCCTTGGTCACACATCCGCTGACATGCTTTTGGAATCCGGTGCTAATATGGAATATGTTCAGGAGCGCCTAGGACATGGTAGTATTCAAATTACATCAGATGTTTATGCCCACATTTCAAAGAAGATCGAAGAGACAAACATGAATAAATTTGAAGAGCATCTAAAAAACGTGCTTGAATAATCTAAAAGTTTGTGGGCATTTTGTGGGCAATCAAAGTTGATGGCTCCAAAATGTTTAAATGCCCACAAAAGAGAAAAAACCCCCAACGCTTAGAGCGTCAAGGGTTTCAAAGTCCTAGTACAAAGTCATATATTGATCGCGTTCCCATTGGTGAACTTGAGTTCTAAACATATCCCACTCAATTTCTTTCAGTTCATAGAAGTATGCTAGTGCATGATCTCCTAATGCTTCAGTAATAACTTGGCTACGAATAAGTTCATTCAATGCTTCTTTCAAATCGGATGGTAGGCTAGGAATACCTGCTTCGATCCGTTCTTCTTCCGACATCACATAAATGTTACGATCAATTGGAGCAGGTAACTTCATTTCATTCTTAACTCCGTCTAGACCTGCTTTCAACATCACAGCGAGAGCAAGATATGGATTAGCCGCTGGATCTGGATTACGTACTTCTACACGTGTGCTTAGTCCACGTGAAGCAGGAATACGAATCATTGGACTACGGTTACTACCAGACCATGCTACATAGCAAGGTGCTTCATAACCAGGTACAAGTCGTTTATATGAATTCACTGTTGGATTCGTAATAGCTGCATAAGCACGAGCATGCTTCAGAAGACCTGCCATATAATGACGGGCTGTCTGGCTTAGACCTAGCTCATCACTCTCATCATAGAATGAATTCTCTTCACCCTTGAATAGAGATTGGTGACAGTGCATACCTGATCCATTCACACCATACAGAGGCTTAGGCATAAATGTAGCATGCAATCCATGTTCACGAGCTATCGTCTTAACGACCAACTTGAACGTTTGGATCTGATCCGCTGCTTTAATTGCATCTTCGTATTTGAAGTCAATTTCATGTTGCCCAGGAGCAACCTCATGGTGAGATGCTTCGACTTCAAAGCCCATCTCTTCAAGAGTAAGAACGATTTCACGACGACAGTTTTCACCGAGATCCATAGGTGCAAGGTCGAAATAACCACCATTATCGTTCAATTCAGTTGTTGGGTTTCCTTTTTCATCTGTTTTGAACAAGAAGAATTCAGGCTCAGGTCCAACCTTCATGGATGTATAACCCATTTCGTCGGCTTCCTTAAGACAACGTTTCAGAATGCCACGTGGATCACCAGCAAATGGTGTACCGTCTGGCATATAAATATCACAAATCAAACGAGCAACACGACTTTCCGTTACCCAAGGGAAAACAACCCAAGTATCAAGATCAGGATATAAATACATATCCGATTCTTCAATCCGTACGTATCCTTCAATAGAAGAACCGTCAAACATCATCTTATTATCGACTGCCTTCTTTAATTGACTGACAGGGATCTCAACATTCTTGATCGTGCCTAGTAGATCAGTAAACTGCAATCGAATAAATCGAACATTCTCTTCCTTGGCCATACGAAGAATATCATCTTGTGTATAACTCATTTATACCCTCTCCCTTTCTCTTCCGTGTTCATTGTTAAATGAATAGTTTATTTATTAAAAAACCGGGACAATTCACCTTGAAATAATGACACTTGACCCGGTCTCTTACCAATGACTAGTTGCTGTTTCAACAGACGGTGAAGTTGTGAATCAGATAGTTCTCTACGTCTAACCTCTGTGTCAGGTGTAATGACTGTAGCTTCTTCAGATTCCTTCGAGACAGGATTCATTACCTGTTTGATGCCAGCAATGTTAACACCCTTCTCGATCAGCGCTTTAATCTCAAGCAACCTCTCAACATCATTAAATGAGAATAGGCGTTGATTCCCTGCTGTTCTAGCTGGGACAATCAAGCTATGTTGTTCGTAATAACGTATCTGTCTCGCAGATAAGTCGGTTAATTTCATTACTATGCCAATCGGGAATAAAGCCATATTTCTACGAATATCGTCACCCATGACTCATCTACCTTCCAATGATCTAATATCTATCATTGTACATTTCATGATCTTCCATGTCAATGGTATGTTAGATAAACTCACAATAATTTTCTGTCTTGCATGATCTGGATCGACTTAAGTACTCCATATTTCACATGAGAGTAGGTTAAGCCACCTTGCATATACCCGATATAGGGCTCACGAATTGGTGCGTCAGCTGATAATTCTAAGCTACCACCTTGAATAAAAGTACCTGCAGCCATGATTACGGGATGCTCATATCCCGGCATGTCCCAAGGTTCAGGTACGACATGACTATCCACTGCTGCTGCTCGTTGAATGCCTTGCACAAAAGCGATGAGGTGTTCTGGTCCAGCAAAAGAAATCGCTTGGATCAAATCCGTACGTTTCTCATCCCATGCTGGCTTCGTATCGAAGCCAAACTTAGCAAACATAGCCGCGGCAAATACGCTCCCTTTGACAGCTTGTCCAACAATCATAGGAGCTAGGAACAACCCCTGATAAATTCCACGTGTTGTTCCTAGCATTGCTCCTACTTCTCTACCAATTCCCGGCGCGGTTAAGCGGTAAGAAGCGAGCTCTACATACTCCTTCTTCCCACAAATATAGCCACCTGTCTCAGCGATTCCGCCACCAGGGTTTTTAATTAATGAACCCGCCATTAGATCTACGCCCACTTCGGTAGGTTCAACTTCTTCTGTGAATTCACCATAGCAATTGTCAACGAATACAATGATCTCCGGTTTGATTAACCTAATCCGACTAACCATTTCTCCAATCTGTTCCACTGTGAAAGATGAGCGCCAATCGTATCCTCTAGATCTCTGAATACCAATAACTTTGGTAGCTGATGTTATTCCACGTTCAACAGCATCCCAGTCAACGCCTCCATCCTCTTTCAATGCAGCTTCTCGGTAAGTTATCCCAAAGTCAAGCAGAGAACCATTCCCGTCCCCTGCTTGACCGATAACTTTATGAAGTGTGTCATAAGGACGCCCTGTAATATAGAACAGTTCATCACCTGGACGCAGAACTCCAAATAACGCCGTAGATATCGTGTGAGTACCCGAGGCAAAATGAGGCCGTACCAAAGCAGCTTCAGCACCGAACACATCTGCATAGACTAAATCTAACACTTCACGTCCTCGATCATTATATCCATATCCTGTAGAACCGGCAAAATGATAATCACTTACCTGATGTTGTTGAAAAGCATCGATGACTTTCCATTGATTGCGATCTACTACCTTGTCTATCACTCTTAGCTGGCCTTCAATTTGTTGCTCTACTTCATTCATACATTGTTCCAATTCTTCACTAAACCGTGCCATCGCTTTTTAATTCTCTCCCCTGCTGTCGTCAATCAAACGTTAATTGTCCCATATAATAATCAAACTTACCATGAAGATAACATTCAAATTACAATTCAATGTACTCTTTAAGCATATATTCATGCTTTACGTAATCTGCTTTGTGTAGTAGAACCTTATAAAGTAAATCACTTTCATCAAACTCCTGCTCCAAGACATCTCCGACACGATACAATAAAGAGGTTAAATCTCCGCGGTTAGCAGGAATACGGAAAGTGAGCGTATCTCCGGTCAAAGTTGTCTGAACAGCTTCACGTATCACTAACAAATCTGCTTCATCAAAGGCACTTATTTTCAAATAACCTTCACCCGAACCCAGCATCTGTAACTGTTCAGGGTTACACATATCTTTTTTGTTGTATAGAGTAATCTGAGGTTTATCCGCCGCTCCAAGATCCTGCAGAATCGACTGTACCACCTTCATTTGGTCTTCTCTCATTTCAGAAGAAGAATCAACGACATGCAGAATCAGATCCGCTTCATTCACTTCTTCTAAAGTTGCGCGGAATGCTGCTATCAAATCATGGGGTAAATTCTGAATAAACCCTACCGTATCCGTCAACACCACTTCTTTACCACTTGGTAATTCTAATACGCGAGAAGTAGGATCAAGCGTCGCAAACAATTGATCTTGAATATATACATCTGCATCGGTTAGTTGTTTCAATAAAGTGGATTTGCCTGCATTCGTATAACCCACAAGAGCTACTTGTGTGACACCACTCTTCTGTCTACGTTCACGATACAATTTCCGGTGCTTTGTAATTTCATCCAATTGTTGTTTCAGATCATTGACTCTATCCCGGATATGACGACGGTCCATTTCCAGTTTGCTTTCACCGGGACCACGAGTCCCTATCCCACCACCGAGCCGAGAAAGATTCTGACTCTGACCTGAAAGGCGTGGTAAAAGGTATGTTAGCTGCGCTAATTCCACTTGAATGATTCCTTCACGTGTTTTAGCTCTTTGAGCAAATATATCCAGAATTAATTGAGTTCGGTCAATAATTTTAACATCTAGGCTTTCTTCTAGATGTCTAACCTGAGCACCTGAAAGTTCATGATCAAAAATAGCAGTGTTGGCATCAGTGGCTTCCATCACTAGTCGTAGCTCCTCAACTTTCCCTTTTCCAATAAACCATTTAGGATCAGGTTTTTGAAGATTCTGACTAAGTGAATCGAGCACCTCGACACCTGCCGTTTCCGCAAGCTGAACGAGTTCATGGAGGGAATATTCCGGATCAATCCCTTTTCTCTTTACCTCATCCGTTACTAGGCTTACTAGAACCGCACGGTCCTGCAAATCTGTCTCTGTGTCATACGTGGAGTTAATCATGAATAAATGGCCCCTTTTATCTACATGTTGTTCGAAATGGTATATCTTTTCTATAGTCCTTGTTTCAAATCCAATTTGAAATCTTCCGTTCGAAGTGTCATGAGCTCAAGCTTACCTGGTTGACTATTCACATATTGATTCAAGAGCCTAACCGCATGATTACGTATCGACTTTTCAATCATGTTGCGTATATATCTCCCATTACTGAATGCATGTAAGCTTTCATTCTTCTCCTGTAAAATGTGCTGCTTCAGTTTAAGTATCGCCTGAGGCATAAGAATGTAGTCTCTTTCCTTAGCCATTACTTCTGAAATTTGAATCAGTTGATCCACTGAATAATCCGAGAAATCGACCTGAATAGGGAATCGAGAAGGAAGACCTGGGTTAGTCTGTAAGAAGAACTCCATTTCTTCAGAATAGCCCGCCAGAATAAGGATAAATTGATTCTTATGGTCCTCCATAGACTTTACTAAAGTATCGATAGCCTCTTTACCGAAATCCTTCTCACCACCTCGGGCAAGACTGTAGGCTTCATCAATAAATAGAATGCCACCCATGGCTTTTTTGACGAGTTCCCTAGTCTTCTGTGCTGTATGTCCGATATACTCACCGACCAAATCAGCACGTTCTACCTCAATAAGATGTCCTTTACTGAGTACACCCATTTTTTGAAACAGCTTAGCTACGATACGCGCTACCGTCGTCTTTCCAGTACCTGGATTACCTTTGAAAATCATGTGATACACATGCCCACCACTTGCCAGTCCTGCTTCCGAACGTAATTGTGCTACCTGAAGTAACGCATAGATTTCGTGAACTAGCTCTTTGATGTTATCCAATCCAATCAATTGGTCGAGCTCTCGTTGAATTTCTTGATATAGACTCTGCTCAGCCTTCTTCTTATTTACCTTTACGGGCTCATGATCCAGCACTACATTGTTTAATACGGGGGCCTCTTGACTACGTAAAACCACATTAATTTGCCTGGATGGCCTGCCTTCAGGCTGGCCATTTGTGGCCGCGACACGCCCGCTCATGCATCCATCACCTCATTATCTACTGGGATGACATCTCTATTCAATGTATTCTACTTCATGAAACGTTATTAACAGTTTCATCCGATTTAAAGCCAAGATCCATTAATAATTCATTTATTTTCCATTTCGTGAAGGCTAAAGTCTCTCTAGTCTTGTGAATGGACATCTGTAGCACCTTCGATTCTACAAGCCCAAGTTTAGGTTCATCATATTGCAAATACTCCGCTATCTTGAGGGAACGCATCCCATGGTATGTATGTGTAATGATCACGGCAGACGTCCAGCCCTGCTTATCCATGAGCTTCTGACTGAATAACAAGTTCTCCCACGTATCCGTCGCTTCATTCTCTAGAACAACGTCCTCTTCGGGAACTCCATGCTCCAGTAAATACTGAGCCATCCCTTGCGCCTCTGTAAGTCTCATGCCTGGACGATCCAACCCTCCAGTCACAATAAAGTGCTCAAATTTACCGTCTTGATATAACCTTAATCCCTCTTCTAGCCTTTCCCGAAGGCCTGGGCTAGGTACATCCCCCCACATCGCAGCGCCAAGAATAATACCAACATCTACTCGTGGGTTAATGTCCGAACTAGTCGTCCGATTTATTTGCCAAATAACATAGCCTAGCCATAGAAGAACTACTAGACAGATAGATAGAATGATGAAAATTATTTTTTTGAACGTCAATCGGGCCTTATTTGATACAAGGATCATATTTTCCTCCTAAATTCACCATTCTCAAACAATTGTTTACGATGTTCGAGTGACATCATGAAGTAGGGAAATTGATGTGCATCGATCTCATGCAACAAATGTTTAGCAGTTAACGTAGCAAGATTATAATCCTCTGTCGTTATATCGCTTCGTCTTAAAGCATCATCCAATTCATCTTCATCCAATAGGAAGACCTCTCCATTACTTAATACCACCACATCCAAATATAAATCATCGAACCAAGGTACGCCCTGATCAGTCACACCCTGAATTTTGCAAGTATCAATATACCATTGAATAATTTCTTGTCGCTCATTAAACATAGCAGTGACAATATAATGGCAATTCTCAGGGAAGTACTGTAACCAAGAGTACCCTTTGTCTGCAATACGATACGTATGATTTCCATAAGTTTTCCATAGGGGTTCCTTCAAGTTATAAATCGTATACAACGTTATATAACCCGTGAACCTCTCGGATTCGACATAACGACAAGTAAAACGGCGGCGTGAAATTCGACGCCAGTTCGCGCGATCTCCAAATTTACGTTTCATGGGAAATACCCTCTCCAGTATGGTAGTTACAGCTTAACACATTTAGGAATCACACTCAAAATGTAAAAAAACTTCCTTACAGATGGATTTTAAAACCCCATCGCACTTGGACTTGATAATCCGTCTATTAAAAATAGATAAAGCCCCCACATGGGAGCTTTATCTATCTTAGCTAAGGAGTTGTCGTTCCAGATACTTCGCCTCCATCGGGCGTATCGGGTTGATAACTATCAACAGGTTCGCCATTTGTTGAGGTTCCAGGATCAGTCTGCGTATTATCAGACGGTATTTCTTCTATCCCGGTATCATTACCTGTTTCGCTACCCGGTGGAGTAACCTCTTCGCCATTACCATTACCGTTACCAGTACCGTTACCCATCCCATTATCGATTCCGGTGTTACCATTGCCATTGCCGTTACTATTTCCGTTACCATTCCCATTATTATTATTATTATTATTATTATTATCGATAGGTGGTTCTATCGGATCTGGCTCTTCAATTGGCTCTTCAATAATGTCTGCCAATTCAATCATAATCTGAACTGTATTCGATGGTTCTGATTCAACACCACTATCAGATTGAATCGCTCTCACATAATAATCGTAAGTGAGACCCTCTAGTGCGTTAAGATCTTCAGCTTCCGTCGAAGTAGAGTCGGTAATCATCGAATAACTACCTTCTGACGATTCTTTACGATATACACGATACTTCACATTCGCTTCTGCAGAAGCATTCCATGACAAGGATACAATCTGAGTCTCTGGATTATAAGAAGCAATTAAGCCACTTACACTGGCCACAGGAACCGGTTCCTGTTCTGGGGCTGGCTCCGGCTCAACTTGCTCCACATTCTTAGGAACAGGGAAGCTCTTAGAATCGAACTCTTGGACCGCTTGTTCCATCACCTTGCCCCAGAATGAGGCAGCAAGCGAGCTACTTCTGTGAAGCATATGATCTTTATCCGGTTTATCGTAGCCCATCCATACCGCTGCGGTAAGCTCAGGTGTATAACCTACGAACCACACATCCCGGTTAGAACTGTTACCTTTGATACCACTCTGTGTTGTACCCGTTTTACCTGCAACCGGTCTACTAATTTTAGCCTTTTTTCCTGTACCGCTATTGACAACATTCTGCAACATCTGCGTCATTTGATAGGAGGTATTCTCACTCATGACTTGTGTTCCTTTATTTTTATGCTCATATACAGCTTTTTCATCACTATCAACAATGCTCTTAATCGAGTAAGCCGGATTAAGAACTCCACCATTAGCAAGTGCACTATAAGCTTGGGTCATTTCCAACGTATTCGTCCCTGTACTCATACCACCAAGCGCTAATGACAAGTTCTTGTCCTCAGCCTCCATGTTGATGCCGAGTTTTTGCGCAAACTTAAATCCTGTGCTTACACCAATTTCATTCAGTAGCCACACGGCAGGGATATTCTCAGATCTCTGGATCGCTTCTGCCATACTTATGGTATTCGAGTAACCATGAAGATTACGAGGACAATAATTTGCGAAACACTGCTCTCTATTACTCAAAGGTGTATCGATTGTAACGCTGCCCGAATCTAAGGCAGGAGCATAAGATACAATTGGCTTAAGAGCTGATCCAGGTTGACGACGGCTACCCGTTACACGACTGTATCCTTTACGCTCATAGTCACGTCCACCGAGTAATGCAATCACAGCTCCATTCTCATTATTCATGATGATCATAGAACCTTGAACTTGCTGATCATCCACACTCTCTTCAAAATTACTAGCATCGGCGAATTCCTTCTCCACGACTAATTGTGCCTTAGCATCCATTGTCGTATAGATTTTGTATCCACCGATATTCAGATCATCTTGCGATAATCCACTAACACGCTCTGCTTCACTCATAACATAATCCATAAACGCAAGATACTGTTGCTTCTTAGGTGGTGGAGAATAGTCATACACCACATCTTTGGCTTCATTTCTTTCTTCGCTCGTTATATATCCTTGTTCCTCCATCAATTGAAGAACAACGGAACGACGTTGCATAGAGAGATCTGGGTTACGAAGCGGATTATATTTAGAAGGTCCTTTCGGCATTGCAGCTAATGTAGCCATCTCCCATACTTTCAGCTTATTCAGATCACTTTTACCAAAATAATATTCAGAGGCAGCCTTGATCCCATAAATTTGACCCCCGAAATTAATTCGATTGAGATACATCGTAATAATTTCATCTTTCGTTTTATCGCGCTCAAGCGCCATAGCAATAGACACTTCAGTTGCTTTACGGAAAAAGGTTTTATCTCTGGTTAAGAAAACATTTTTCGCTAATTGCTGAGTAATGGTACTACCACCCTCTACTGCAGATCTTGCGATAACGTCCTTAACCGCTGCACGACCGATTGACCAAATGTCGACCCCAGCGTGTTCCATAAATCGTTTGTCTTCAGTAGCAATGAATGCATCTTTCAGCAGTTTAGGAATTTCATCTCCCTCTACAGGATCACTTTTCTGGATTGAAAGTTCACCCATAAGCTGACCATTGCGATCATATACTTTCGAATTTTCATGGACCGTCAATTTATCTGCATTTTCCATTAGCAGTTTTTCTCCAGATAGCGTGATATATAGATATCCTCCTAATGCACAAAAGATAGCAAAAGCTACTGTGAAAAACATTGTCCAAAAGACACGTTTTTTCGTAATTCTTTTCTTTTTCTTCGGCTTGGGCACTTCTCTTTTTGTAGTTGTCGTTACCCTTCCCCTTGGAGTTTCTTTCTTATCCATTGTAAACCTCCTAACTCCCTCTTTATACTTGTTCCGTTTTAATGAAAAGAACAACCTTTACAGGTTGCTCAGGTCTGCTACCTATTCTCTTAAACGAAATAATACCTAAAAAAGTTTCATTACTTAGATTATCTTTTCATTATCCCTCAGTCTGGGATTCCTGCATCAGCGAAACATTACGCTGTGGAGTTATGGTTGAAATTGCATGCTTAAACAGCATTTGTTGGCGGCCTTCACTATCCACAACAACCGTGAAATTATCGAATGCTTTAATTGTCCCCCTGATTTGAAAACCGTTGACCAGGAATATGGTAACAGGGATGTTTTCTTTCCGCAGTTGGTTCAAGAATGTATCTTGGATGTTAATGGATTTGTTCATGAATTGGTACCCCCAATGATTCAATTAGATTGTTTAGATATATATTCAATATCTGTAAGAAACCTTCCTGCTATTATACCACGGATCTGATCAAAATTCGCAGAAAAGTTTGCAGTTTCTGTAACGTCTACCCACGAAATTTCGTTCATGTGGCGAAACCAGGATAGCTGTCGTTTGGCAAACCTTCGCGTATCCCGTTTCAATAGCGTTATCGTATCTTCAAGAGTCATCTCTCCTTGTAGATACGATATTATTTCTTTATAACCTAACCCCTGCATAGAGATTAGCCCAGGTCCGTAGCCTTTGTGCAGCAATGAAGATACCTCCCCAACCAAACCCTGCTGCAACATCTGTTCGATGCGGCCTTCAATACGTTTATATAGCATTTGCCTATCCATTGTCAAACCCATGAGACATAATTGATAGGGAGACTCCTTAGTCTGAGATGCCATTTGAGCCGAATGAGTCGTACCTGTGAGATGATATATCTCTAACGCACGAACAACTCGTCGTTGATCATTTGCATGAAGTCTCTCGGCACTTACGGGGTCCACTACCTTCAATCGATCGTGGAGTGCTTCAGCGCCATGAGTATCTGCGTAGGCAAACTGTTCACGCCTGAAATCCTCATCCGCCCCCACTTCCGTAAATTGAAATCCATAGCACACAGACTCAACATATAATCCAGTCCCCCCTACGATAAAGGGGAGCTTCCCTCTAGCATGAATCTCGCCTATTAATCGTCGGCACTGTTCTTGAAATTCAGCCACTGAGTAAGGTTCGTCCGGATCATGGATATCGATCAAATGATGCGGAATTCCGTCCATTTCATGTTCAGAAATTTTGGCTGTTCCGATATCCATTTGCCGATATACCTGCATAGAATCTCCTGAGATAATTTCACAGCCGTAATGCTTAGCTATTTCAATGCTCATTTTGGTTTTGCCAACTGCAGTCGGTCCAACAAGCACTAGTAATCGTGGTTTAGTCTCTGTTGTCAAGGAATATCACTCCATACGTGATTTTTGAATGGCTACGTTCCTGCATCGTAAAGCCCAAACGTGCAAATTCAGGACTGCCCCATTTCTCTTTAAGCAGAATCGATTTGCGGGCTACCCTCTTTGCTTCTTCAATGACTGCAAGACTCAGGGCATCACTATTGGCAAATTCTCGTAATGGATTAATCGCAGCAGAATCCATAATGGGCTCACGAAACATCGGATCAAAGTATACAATATCCACACTATTGTCCGCCATTTCTTGTAAAATATCAAGGTGATGGCCTAGTCTTACCTCAATTCTGCGCATAGCTTGGTTAACTTCCTCAACACCTGTCACATAATGACAGAGTCCTTCTGTAAGCAGCGTTGATAAATGTTCAGAACTCTCAATCGCGATAACTTTGCCTTCTGAACCACCCTTTACAGCAAACACAAGAGCATCACTACCAAGGCCTGCTGTACAGTCTAGTACCGTATCTCCAGCAACCATTCCCGCCGCTTCAACCATGGGATCGGGTTCCCCTTTAAGTAGTCTTTTGGCGCGAACAAATCCCATGCTCGGGTGGTATTCCATTGGGGGGAACCCAGGTCTAACCAAGCGCGCACCATTCTCAAGCACAACAAGTACAATGGAATCACTATGAGCTTGTACTAGCTTGCTTAGAGAAGTATTTCGCCGGGGTACATATGTAAATCCTGTAAGTACCGATAATGCCTTAGCGCGGGTGACCAAGGCGTCTGAATCCGCGCTTCCTGTCGTAATAATCATTACAATCTCCTGACGTCAATCCATATTTAAATCACAATCATTCTGACACTAAATTTAGTGCTTGAAAAATCTATAGTGTTGATAAGTGACCGCTACAATCAGCATAAAATTCTATTTTAGCACGCACTGATCATGGTCTAGGTCCTCGATGATTCTAGTTCAATATTTCTACATGACACGCTTGAATAACTTTTCTAAATCATAGGTGGTAAAAGATACCACGATGGGTCTTCCATGTGGGCATGTATAAGGTTGCTTACATGCCGCAAGACGTTCAAGAAGTGCATCTGATTCAAGGTTCGTAAGCTTCTGATTTGCTTTAATCGAGGCTTTACAAGAGCACATCACAGACGATTTCTCTCTTAATTTAGCAAGATCGATGGTACGTTCACCGAGTACCCATTCAACCATTTCCTCTATAATTCCTTGCTCATCCCCTTTTGGGAACCAATATGGGTGTGAGCGTACGAGAAAGGTCTGACCTCCGAAATGTTCCAGAAACACGCCCACTTGTTCGAACCAATTCAGTTTCTGCTTCAACTGTTCACTTTCAGAAGGTGTAAATTCTAACGTAATCGGTATCAATAGCTCCTGCGAGGCATCTGCGGGTTGTCCAAATTGTTCGTAATAGAACTCATAATTAATCCGCTCATGAGCCGCATGTTGATCAATCAAGTATAGCCCTTTTTCATTCTGAGCAATCAAGTACGTACCATGATGCTGTCCAATGAGTGTCAATTCAGGAAAAGGTGGAATTTCGCTAATCCCGCTACTCGCTTGAGCAAATAGTTCCTGAGTCATCACAGGATTCACAGTTTGTGAATTCCGATAACTCGGAGCTGATAAGCCATTAGTAGTTCCTTTGGCATAATAGCCTTGAGCGCTCGCCTCACGCACCGAATCATTTCCAATTGGGCGATTTGCAACGCCATCTTTCGATACTACCAATGGGTTCGCAATACCCTGCTCCAGCTTGTTCGTATGATTAGAATCTGCACGATTAGCGTCAGAATGATCAATGACAGAAGGCGCTTTAGAAAAACGAAACTGTTCTTGGATAAAAGAGGAGTCACTACTTCCAATGTTTGTCTTCACAGGCTGTGGAATAAGTACCTCTTGTCGTAAAACAGCGTGTACGGCTTGTTCAACAAATGGGTATAGTTCCGCTTCTTTACTAAAACGAACCTCCAATTTCGCTGGATGAACGTTAACATCAACCAAGGAGGGATGCATGTTCAAAGCTAGAATGCCCATAGGGTAGCGGTTAATGGGTAACAGCGTATGATATGCTCTCAATATCGCTTGATTTAACCCATAGTTACGAATGTAACGTCCATTCACAATGATAGAAATCGCGTTTCGATTGGAGCGTGTCCATTCTGGACGACTAATGAAACCTTGGATATTGAAATCTAGATCTTCCGTTTGGATAGGAAGCATCGCCTTAGCGGCCTGTGTCCCGTAAATTGCAGCAATGACCTGTAACAAATCTCCATTCCCTAACGTCTGCAATAACGTATTGTCATTATGTCTGAACGTAATGCCAATGCCGGGATGCGAGAGTGCTATCCGATACATATAATCCGAAATATGGCCTAATTCCGTCTGGATCGTCTTCATATATTTCAACCTTGCAGGCGTGTTATAGAATAGTTCCCTAACTACAAAATCAGTCCCTCGTGAAGATGCTGTATCTTCCTTTACAATTAGCTTACCACCTTCTATAACAAGCCTACTGCCTAATCCGTCGTCACGGCTTGAAGTGATCAGTTCTACCTTCGATACAGCCGCAATACTCGCCAACGCTTCTCCACGGAACCCAAGACTAGTGATGTGAAAAAGATCTCGTCCAAACATAATTTTACTGGTCGCATGACGGTAAAAAGCTGTCTCACAGTCTTCGGGGTCTATACCTGACCCATTATCTGTTATACGTATGCTCTGAAGGCCGCCTTCCTCTACGGTGACCACAATCTTGGTACTCCCTGCATCGATTGCATTCTCCACCAATTCTTTCACAACCGAAGCCGGCCGTTCCACTACCTCACCTGCAGCAATCTGATTGGCAATATGCTCGTCCAATATATGAATTTTGGCCATGCCGATTCCCCTCTTTCACCATATATTCACATCTTGATCTCACGTTACAACGTTTATAGGCCCTTCACCTTCACACTGAGTTCATGTAGAATCTGCATCGCTTGTAAAGGTGTCATGTTCATAAGATCTACATTTTTGACAGACGCAATAATGTCGGCTACTGATCGATCCATAGGCGCTATTACTGGGTTAGCTTTCTTGCTCACCTTCAAATCTTCCTCACCAAAAATAGAAAGCTGTACAACATCGCTAGCTATATCAAGTGACTCAAGATGATACCCATCAGTCTGCTCTAGCACTTGCTGCTTAGTAACATCTCCTGAGTTTACTGAATTTCCTAATTCCATCGCGGGAATGCCAGAGTTTTGATTCTCCTTCTGAACTGGGTTATGGCTGATTTCAGCCTTCCGCTCCAATCCAACCGCAATCTGTGATGTTGCTTGTTCTAAGTTATCTAATAACGTGTTCGCACGATCAATAATGGACCCTGGCAAGCCAGCCAGACGTGCACAATATATGCCATAGCTACTGCCCGCAGCACCTGGAATTAACTTCCGAAGAAAATGTACTTTATCGCCACTTTCCTGTACAGACATGGAATAATTACGTAGACCGCTCAACCCTTCCTCCATATGTGACAATTCATGAAAGTGAGTCGAGACGAGAGCTTTACAACCAATACGATCATGTACATATTCGATCACAGCTTGAGCGATAGCCATACCCTCACTAGTAGATGTACCCCGTCCAAGCTCGTCGATAATGATCAAGCTTCGTGGTGTCGCTTTTTCAGTCATCACTTGAATATCAGCCATCTCCACCATAAAAGTACTCTGGCCACCGATTAAGTCATCCGCAGCACCAATCCGAGTAAATATCCGATCAATCATCGGAATATTGGCAAAGGAGGCCGGTACAAAGCAACCAATCTGAGCTATGATGGAAATCAACGCTACTTGACGCATATACGTACTCTTACCAGCCATATTGGGTCCAGTAATAAGCAGGATATTCGCAGATTCACGGGTCAATTCTGTGGCATTTGATATAAAAGAAGAATCTTTCATGACCGCTTCAACAACGGGATGCCGGCCACCTTCAATGATCAGATTGTAATCATCTGTAAGCGTTGGCTTCACAAAGCCCTGCTCGGCACTAACTGCAGCTAAAGATTGATATACATCAAGCTCCGCAACCTTCTCAGCAAGATTCTGTAGACGAGGGATTTGAGCATTGAGCTTATCTCTCAGCTCTGTAAAGAGTTCATATTCTAGATCTACCATCTTGTCCTGAGCTTCGAGAATAAGTCCTTCTTTCTCTTTCAGTTCAGGTGTTACATAACGCTCAGCGTTCGCCAGTGTCTGCTTGCGCTCATATCTACCTTCTGGCAACGAAGCAATGTGAGATTTAGTCACTTCAATGTAATAACCAAACACTTTATTAAAACCAATCTTTAATGACTTAATGCCCGTAGCTACTCGCTCTCGAGCTTCAAGTTCCGCAATCCATCGCTTTCCATTCATACTCGCTTCACGCAATTCGTCTAAATGCTCATGGTACCCAGGCTTAATGAGTCCTCCGTCTCGAACGGATATTGGCGGTTCGTCAACGATCGCTCGGTCAATGTCATCACACAAATCTACACAGGCATCCATCTCACTTGCGATCTTGCCAAGTGTACGAGATGAAGAAGAAGCACATAATTCTTTAAGCGAAGGAATTTGTCTTAAAGATACTTTAAGAGCCGTAAGATCACGTCCATTTGCATTCCCAAAAGCTATTCTACCCACCAAACGCTCTAGATCATAAATTTTCCCTAAAGAACCACGTAAATCTTCTCTTAGAATAAGCTGATTATATAATAATTCCACCGCTTCAAGTCGTTCCTCAATCCGGCTAACATGCAAAAGTGGCTTATCAATTCTACGTCTAAGCAGCCTAGCCCCCATAGACGTCTCTGTACGGTCTAATAACCATAGCAGTGAACCCTTCTTCGATCTTTCTCTAACCGTCTCTACAAGCTCTAAATTACGCCGCGTAAATGGATCGAGAATCATGTAGTGACCTGGTTCATATGGCGAAATCTGTGTGAGCTGTCCGAGTGAACGTTTCTGAGTCTCACTTAGATAAGAGATAAGTACAGAAATACAAACCTGTCGCTCTTGATCTAACCGCGCCCATACGGCTTCCCCGAATTGACTTCGTACTAACTTCTCATCACGTCTGCTCCATGGCGTGTAGACTACTGGACGATTCCCCTGAAGCTGTAATGAACGAATACTTTCCAAGACGCTCTCATCACCGATAATCTCGGATGGTTCATAGATATTAATCTCGTCACGTAGCCACTCTAATGAGGAAGGCACAGAGGTCACATAGAGTTCCCCCGTAGATAAGTCACAGGCAGTCAGACTCATCATACCGCCTGTTTCAACCGTACATACGATGTAGTTGTTAGATTTGTCCGCTATATTTTTGCCTTCCATCACAGTACCTGGCGTTATTATGCGGACAATTCCACGTTCCACCATCCCTTTCGTGGCAGAGGCTTCCTCCAATTGTTCGCAAACTGCGACTTTGTATCCTTTTTCAATTAAGCGCTGGATATAGCCTTCGGCTGCATGGTAAGGAACACCGCACATCGGGATCTTCTCCTCCCCACCTGCACGAGCCGTTAAGGTAATTTCCAATTCCTTAGAAGCTAACACCGCATCTTCAAAAAACATTTCATAGAAATCGCCAAGACGAAAAAATAAAAATGCGTCCTGAGCCTGTTGTTTTACTTTCAAATATTGCTCAATCATTGGCGTATAGTTGGCCATGACTTACCCCCGTATTTATGCTTAAGTTGTTATTTATTATAGCACAGGAACATTCCACAGCGGACGGATATCCCTTGATTCATCCCATGTATTACCCCGTAACATATGGTCTATAAGGGGATCAATATATTTAGCGTACTGTGGATAGTCCGTAAGAGATATCATATCTTGAAATAGGGGATGAAGACAATCCTGTAAGATTTGTCTATTGCCCTCATAGTAAGCTTTATGAATTGATTCACGATTGAGAGGACGACGGACGAGCTGTTTGTAATTTCCTACAAGTAAATAAGCCATATATACAATACCCTTTGCCACAAGTGGAGAGATTAGGAAGCTAGGCAGTGTACGATATTCAAACCCTCCATGGGGTTGTCTTCGAAAGTCACCTAAAAAGCCATACTTGGGTCTTCTAGTTAGACATGATGTATCCTCTAGTAACACTATAGGAAGAGCTAAGTAGTTATCTAAGACATGTAGAAGTGACGGGGTCAGCAGAATCCCACTGAAATGTAAATGTCCTCCCAAGGGAAGTCCAGGGATGGGCATTCCCCCAGCCTGCCAAATGAGCGAACGGTCATGAATCAAATAGCTGGCCGTGGCCATAGCATGCATTAGTTCCACCAACAATCCTCGCGGCTGCATGCTTGGATTCGGGCGTAGCTCAGCTACAGGGTAGGTTGTCATTCCCTCCATATGTACAGCGTCACATCCTACCTCACCTTCACGATCAAGGAATTGAGAAGCAGGAATCATCTTCCCTTCCGTCTGATCTACCAACAGAAATTCAGGGTCCATCCCCATCATCAGCTGGAACCCTTGTACTTCTTCAGCCTGAAGTGCAAGACGCACGCCTCTTGCCTGTTGCTTATACAATCTAACCCATTGGGGATCTGTCAGTTTCGAGGCAGGGGTAATCTGTTCAAGGGCATACCATCGTTCCCCGGAAGCCGAGAGGATAACCTCACCATCTGATAATCCCAAAGTGTATAAGCATCGAATCGCAGTCTTTTCAAGACGCCTCAATAATGGGTTCAGCTCATGTGTACCTTCAGACATCGGAAATAATGTCCTTCTTATCCCTTTCGATCTCCCACTCTCAACCATACTAATGTGGAAACCGCGTAAATGATATACCTGAACAACATATCTACTACGAAATGTGGTCTGATCGTGTACCGACGTGAGCGGCAGTAGATGTGATTCTATACCCGATCGAATGAGCCAAGCATGCCGAACAGCTAGGGGCATGGACTCATAGCGACGAACGCCTTGATTCAATTTCATCCCCACCTTATAGAGGTTGTTCAAAAAGTCAACTATTGATCACGAAGTAGCGCTAGAAGAATATTCGGCATCGAATCTGAGTTCAACCCTCGAAGTCCGTTGCTCATGTAGGTTTGACTACACTCCGCTACTCCTTTTTCGGTCTGAACTCACCTTCTCGGTGCTGAATAGTCGACTTTTTGAACTCGCACTTATATCCAATAATAAAAACAAAAAAGGAGGGCATACGCCCTTACGCCGCCGCCCTCGTTACATATACTACTGTATACTCCTCGATACTACTCCCGATTCTACAGGTCGTCATCCAGTGAATCGGGGTCTAGCTCATCGTAATCTACAATTCCATCATCCGAATAATCAAATTCTTTGTCTTCATAATCTCCACAGCCATTCGTGCAGATCTGTACGCATACTTTCGTCTCAGCTACTAGTTCTACTGAGAACTCTCTCTCAACGCGGATGAGGACACTTCCTCCGCCTGAAGATACACTGGCTTCAACACAACTTGGTTCCTGTGATGCCTCCGCAGAGACCTCTACCGTTGAAGTCCGGTGTTTGGGATCTAGATACGATAGCGGAACAAAATCTACATAGGGTACTGATTCCTTCGCAACGTCGGTTTGAGAGTTTCTGTCATAGGAATACCAAATGTTGATATCGTAAGTACCAATAACTTCAATTCCGTCTCCAGCTGCAACCGCTTCGTACTGGTGATTTATAATCCAAGCACCTAGTATACTAGTCGGGTTATGAGGCGGAGTTACGGTATGTGTTACGGTAGAGAACTTACGACCTTTGCCGCAGATCGCTTTCGTTATAATCTCTCTACATTGATGTTTACGGCTTAATGACATCTTTGAACCTCCTCCATACAATCATTCACTATTAAGTGTATGCAGGACATGGGCGAATGTTGAATATATTAGTATAAATAAATTTTTCGGATCAAATATAACGTAATTGCAAAGGATTCTCTTATGATTAATCAGAAAATGTCTTTTCATTATCTATTCTGAATATTAGATTTCATTACCGTAAACAATAACACCGAAAGACGCTATAGCGTTCTGTTATTTAGAACATATTAAAGGTGGGGGTACAATGAATAGAGTACAACAAGCTCGCGTAATATTCATGTTTATAACTATAAATTTATTATGTGTAAACATTACCTTTGCTGAGCCCAATTCTACTTTCAGTAAAGGGAGAGAGTATTATGAGAAACGCGGAGACATCGTATGGGAAGTACCGACAGCCAATAAGAAGCTAATTGCACTAACCTTTGATGATGGACCTGATCCTATAAGAACTCCGAAAATTCTTGAATTACTGAAACAATATGAAGCAAAGGCCACTTTCTTTGTTGTCGGTAATCGCGCAGAAAAGTTACCTGATATCGTTAAGAGGGCACAACAAGAGGGACATGAAATTGGAAACCATTCCTACTCTCATCCTACTTTCAGACAAGCCTCCATCCAAGGATTGCGATCGGAATTAGATCGAACACAAGAGATTATCTATAAGGCCACGGGTCACAAACCAACGCTATATCGTCCACCTGGTGGAAGCTATAATGAATTGGCTGTGAATATATGTAAAGAAAATGAATTATTAATGATCCTCTGGTCATGGGATCAGGATACCAAGGATTGGACCAGCCCAGGTGTAGGCAAAATTGTAAACAAAGTACTCAAAAACGTACATAATGGAGATATTATACTTATGCACGATTATGTTTATAAGAGCTCTCAAACCGTTGAAGCTCTAGCCAAAATTTTACCTGAACTTAAGCGAAGGGGATATTCCTTCGTTACCGTATCTGAGCTGCTAAAGAACAAAGACTCAAACTCAGACAAGCATATGAAAGTTACTAATTAAAACAAAAAGAAACAGCTTCGCCGTCCGTAAAAGGACGGCGAAGACGGTTCTCTTAGAAATATAAGCAAAGTATAGTGAAAACTTAACCTTCCTTATATTTTAAAATATGACCCAGACTCTTTTGAGCTCTGGGCCTTTCTTCATGACTTCCACATATCTACAAGAAGAACGCTCTTGTTTTCTCTGGCTCTGGCACAGAGGTTTTGTTTTTCTTAGCTATTTTTAGATACAAAGATAGTTCACGGCACAGTTGTAGAATAGAGGATCGAACTTCAAATTCCTCTCTCGTTGTCGGAAGATCCATCTTCTTAAAATCCTGTTCCAATTGACTTAGTAATTGTTCTGTACGCCCTGTGTATTGTTCTACAGTCACATCACCACTTAATTGTTCGAACAGCTCGGCTACTAAATCGGCTTGTGGAAGCTTCTGGTACACTTCTGCAATGATCTGCATCATCAGCATTATCAAATCTAGTTGTTCTCTTCGCATATAAAAGTAAATATTCCACGCCTCATCTGGATGAACCAACTGGTTCTCCATCGCACGATTGGATGCTTGAGCCCCACTCTGGATGGCTTTACCCGCTTCAATAATTTCATTTCCATTCCATATGTAATTCGGATCGCGTAGCGTACGACCTACATGACTGAAAATAACGGCGAACAGTCCGTCCACTTTTTTGCGAATATCCATCATCTGTTCTCCACCTGTTGGCATATAGATCATATTCACAATCATCGCAGACCCTAGTCCAATGACAAGTAATTCTATTTGTGTGAGCAACGTATCCAATGACACATTCCCACTACCAAACACACGGAATACTACGACTGAACTCGTTACAATACCTTCTTTGAAGCTGGACTTCACAATCAGAGGAAATCCGAACAAAACATATAGAGCAAGTACCCAGAAATGGAATCCAAATAGTGCGAACAAGCCACACGCAAAAAGAAGCCCCACTAGTGAGGCAAAAAAACGAGCCGTAACCGTCCTAAGACTTCTTTTGCGCGTCACCTCCACACCAAGTATTGCCAGTAAACCCGCTGATTGAGGACTAGGAATCCCCACTGCGTTAGCAATCAAAATGGACATTAGCGTGGCAATCGCTGTTTTGATCACTCGAAACCCCATGAGAACGCCCCTCTTCTGTTCATTATCAAATGTCTTCTCATGGTACTAAATTTTATTGTTCTGTACAATGTGACATGTCACCCCATTAATATTTACCTGTGCGACACTAACTTATGCTCCAAATACACAACAAGCTGATACATCAATGTAGCGACAACAGCGATTACAAATAAACTAGCCAATACAAGCGTGAAATTGAACACTTGAAATCCATAAATAATCAGATATCCAAGACCCATCTGCGCGACTAGAAATTCTCCGACAATAACGCCTACCCAAGACAAACCTACGTTAACTTTCAAAGTAGAAATAATGGCCGGAAAAGAGGCTGGAAAGATCACTTTACGAAATACTTGGGATCTAGAGCCTCCGAACGTTCGTACCACCTTAACTAAATTAGCATCCACTTCTGAGAAGCTATTGTAGACGACAAGCGTCGTGATAATCACAATGACCGATAACGTTGTAATAACAATAGCTGCAAACCCAGCGCCGAATATGACAATAAATAGAGGCCCTAGAGCAACCTTCGGCATACTATTGAACACAACCATATAAGGATCTAACACCTTGGATAAGAACGGCGACCACCAGATCAGCACGGCAAGCAGGGTTCCTAACAATGTCCCTAGAATGAACCCAACAACCGTCTCTCCTACAGTGATTGCTAGATGCCCCCATAACTCTCCGCTCACGATATCTTTCCAGATTTGTTCGAATATTCGGGTTGGATAGCTAAATAAAAGTATATCAATCCATTTAAAACGCCCAGCCGTCTCCCACAAGGTGAAAAAGAGCAGCAATATTCCCATTTGTACAGAGAACACGCTGCGGCGCTGTTTCTTTTGGTGCTTTAGTTGTTCTTGGTATATTTCATCAAGCCAACTTTGCTCTACAGGCAGGCCCTTATCACTCCTCGTGCTCATGTTGGCCAACACCCCCTCTATGCACTTGTACTTTCCATTTCGCTCCATATTTCATGGAAAAGCTCTTGAAATCCCACTTGATCACGCGCATCAAAAGGAAGTGCATCACGTATATTATCCGGTACTTCGAACATCCGACGAACCGTTCCCGGGTTTCGATCTAGAAGAATTACACGATCACTCATCGCAATCGCTTCAGATAAATCATGAGTGACGAGCACAGCCGTCTTGTCTCGAGCTCGTAAAGTCTTTACGATCAGATCCTCCAGCTGGAGCTTCGTCTGATAATCGAGCGCAGAGAACGGTTCATCAAGCAATAATAGACCGGGTTCTGTTGCTAACGTGCGCACGAGTGCTACCCGTTGCCGCATCCCCCCTGAGAGCTGTGATGGATAGAACCTTTCTTTACCTGCGAGTCCCATTTCTTCTAATAACTTTGAGGTCATCTCTTTACTTTCAGATGTTAATCTATTGGTTAATTCCAGCCCTAGCAGCGCATTATCCATAATAGTTCGCCAAGGAAATAAGTAATCTTGTTGGAGCATATACCCTACTTCAGGAGAAGGTCCCTCCAGTTTGTGTCCATATATAAGAGCCTCACCAAGAGTCGGAATAACGAGCCCCGCAATAATAGATAGAATAGTCGTCTTCCCACAGCCACTAGGACCTACAAGACTGACGAATTCGCCCTCAGCTACGGAGATTTGAAGATCATTTACAGCTAGAGAGGCCTCTCGGTCCGTAACGTAGACGTGTGCGACATGATTCAATTCAACAACGGGAAGCATGAGCACTCTCCTTTCCATTGAAAAGCCAAGTTACTTCGAGGAAGATTTAGCTTTGTCAGCAAAACTATTGTCTACAATGGCTTCGTGTGCTACCTGATTCTTCAGTTCTCCTGCGCTATCCATAACATCTAGAAGATTGTTCCATTCCTTATCGTCAAGTATCGGATCCGTCGCATATGTCCCTTGTTCTTGATACCTCTTGACCGCAGAGATGACAATATCACGATCTGTATCTTTAAAATAAGGCAGAATAACATCTGTAATCTCTTCGGGGCTATGTCCCGCTACCCAAGTCTGAGCTTTCTGCACAGCATTCGTAAATTTCTGTACCGTTTCCGGATTTTTCTTGATAAAGCTTTGTTTCGCCATAAACACCGTGTAAGGAAGATGTCCGCTCTCCACCCCAAAGGAAGCTACCACATGCCCTTTTCCTTCTTTTTCAAAAATAGAGGCTTGGGGTTCGAATAGCTGTACATATTCACCTGTACCCGACGCAAAGGCAGCTGCAATGTTGGCAAACTCAATATTCTGAATTAATTCCAGATCTTGATGAGGATCAATCCCCTGCTTCTTCAGTGCAAACTCTCCTGCCATTTGAGGCATTCCACCCTTACGCTGTCCAAGAAAAGTGCTATCCTTCAACTGATCCCAAGCAAATGTTCCACTCTTTTGCCTAGCAACAAGGAAGGTTCCGTCCGTCTGTGTCAATTGAGCGAAGTTGATAACAGGGTCCTCCGATCCTTGCTGATACACATAAATCGACGTCTCCGAACCTACAAGTGCCACATCTACAGCATTTGATAACAACGCGGTCATCGTCTTATCTCCACCAAAAGTCGTTTGGAGTTCAACGTCTAACCCTTCTTCCTTAAAAAATCCCTTCTCCAAAGCGACATACTCAGGAGCATAAAATACCGATCGAGTCACTTCACCAATCTTCACCTTGGTTACAGAAATCTTATCACCACATCCCGTAGCCACAATACTGCACAAGAGAAGCACAGATATCGCAGCCGCTAAGCTTTTCGTTCCTTTCCGCATCGTCATCCCTCCATTCTTCTTTATTGATATAAACCAACATATGCATCAGCCTAAAAAAGGTTAAAATATCCCGCATAAATGAATCGCTATGTCCCCTTTCTTCCTCTCATTTCTTTAATCTAACTTATATAGATCAATAAACAACCCTTTGCAATGATCGCAAAGGGTTGTTTAGAAGCTGTTATATTATATTATTTTATAGTGATGTGATGAATTACAGCTTATAGATTTCTTTATACTTCTCCTCCAAATAATCAGCTAGATAATCTGGATTCAAGTCCTCGCCTGTAATGGCAAGTATAAGTTCAGACGGTGTACGGCTCTTTCCATAACGATAGATTTTATCTGTAAGCCATTCTTTGATCGGCAACAATTCACCACTCGCGATAAATTGTTCGAATTGTGGTAATTCCTTACGCATCGTATTCACAATTTGTGCTGCATACATATTACCAAGAGAATAGGATGCGAAGTAACCGAAGTCCCCACCTGACCAGTGAACATCCTGCAAGACACCTAATCCGTCATTTGGAGGTGTAACTCCAAGATACTCCTCGTATTTCTCATTCCACACTTTAGGTAGATCTTTGACAGACAATCCTTCGTTAAATAACATCTTCTCAATCTCATAACGAATAATAATATGTAGATTGTAAGTCAACTCATCCGCTTCAATGCGAATTAGAGAATTCTCAACACGGTTCACTGCACGATAGAAGTCTTCCATCTCCACATCTTGCAGTTGGGGTCCGAAATGTTGCTGTAAATCGCTATAATACCGATCCCAGAATGAACGACTACGACCAATCATATTCTCCCAAAGGCGAGATTGAGACTCATGAATCCCCATAGACGTACCTTCGGCCAGTGGAGTTCCTGCCAAGCTTGCATCAATGTTTTGTTCATATAGAGCGTGTCCACCCTCATGTAAGGAACTGAACAATGCACTCGTCACATCATCTTGCAGATAATGAGTTGTGATCCGTACATCGCCTGGGTTCAATCCTGTCGCGAATGGATGTACACTTTCATCTTGACGGCCTGCCTCGAAATCATAGCCCATCTGTTCTAATATAAACAATCCAAATTTCTCTTGTTGTTCCTTCTCAAATATTTGATTTAAGAACTCGCTCTCCGGCTTATTTCCCGATGCCTTAATAGCTTCAAGAAGAGGAACCAATCTACCACGAAGTCTGCTGAACACCTGATCCAGCTTCTCCACAGTCATATCAGGCTCATACATATCGATGAGTGTGTCATAACGCGTTCCTTTGACTCCCCAGTAATTGATAAACTCCTGCTTGATCTCTACAATTTTACTTAGATGAGGTTCAAAGCCTTCAAAGTCACTATTCTCTTTAGCTTCCTCCCAAAGAGTCTGGGCGTGTGCGGTTAGCACTGAGTATTCCTGAAACTTTTTAGCTGGAATTAATTTACTGCGGTCGTACTCTTTTTGACAATCAAGAACGATTCTCCGGTCGATATCATCTAGTTGTTCAGCGACACTAGGGTTGGAGAAATATTTCAAGAACTCTCCCATTTCATCTGAAATTTGAAGTTTGAACATTTCTGTATCCAACATCCCTATGGTTTCTGAGCGAACTTCTGCCCCTTTACGTGGAGCACCTGTCCGAAGATCCCAATGAAGCAAAGCTACTGCCTCGTAATAACTTCGTATTTTTCGAACCAGTTCTTTAAATTGTTCCAATTTTAATTTTACATCATTTGCCATATTTTTGGTTCACCTCACAAATTATTTTTCTTCTACCTCTTGATGATACTTTTTGCAAAAAGTATAATCAACTTTAACACATATCCTTAATTTGAAGGAGTACATCATTCGATCGTTGTGCAAGCACCTTTTACGAATGCCTTTTTCAGATAATTAACCCTATTCAATCATTTATAAACCATTCCAAAGGAAGGGCGAGATGCCTTATGAGTCACATTAACGAAATTTTGGATTTCAATCGTCAATTTGTAGAGAACAAAGAATATGAGCCCTATCTAACTGGCAAATTCCCAGATAAAAGAATTGTTGTCATAACATGTATGGACACTCGCCTAGTAGAACTGCTACCCAAAGCAATGAACTTTAAGAATGGTGATGTAAAAGTCATCAAAAACGCTGGAGCAATCATTTCACAACCATTTGGAAGTGTTATGCGGAGTGTGCTTGTCGCTATATATGAACTAAACGCAGATGAAGTATTTGTTGTGGGTCATTTAGATTGTGGTATGGCGGCCTTGAATGCGGACCACATGATAAATAAAATGAAAGAACGTGGCATTCCCGAGACTGTATTGTCCACACTTGAGAATTCTGGGATTAAATTAACGAAATGGTTGCGAGGATTTAGCGACATAAAAGAAGGTATAATTCATACTGTAGGTGTCATTAATAAACATCCATTACTACCCACTAACACACCTGTACACGGCATGATCATTGACCCAGAGACGGGGTCTTTGGAACTTGTGATAGATGGATATGATCATTTGGGTTAGTATTTCATTCATCCGACACGAAAGATTTCCTTTCGTGTCTTTTTTATGTCAAGATGATCCATTGGTTGCTAAGCATACAGTTTAAGTGTACACTTTTCGTATTGCAAAATTTATTCATTTTAGGAGCTATAGACTCATGAATACACTCTCTTACGGTTTGCTGGCCTTTCTTTCGCGGGCCCCTTACTCTGGTTACGATCTTATGCTGAAGCTTCAACCGTATTGGCCTGCTAAGCATAGTCAGATCTATCCCATCCTATCTCAAATGGAGTCTGATCATCTTCTGACCTCTACTTGGATCAAACAATGTGAGAAACCCGACAAGAAAATTTATAATATCACAGAGGATGGAATTCGTATGCTAAAAGAGTGGATGTATCTTCCTCTAGCGGATCCCATCACACGTGATGAATTGTCTATGAAAACATATTGTATGTGGATGACTAACATTGACAATGCTATTGATATTATTGAGAGGAGAGAAGCCTATTACCTTAAACGCTTAAATATTTTCAATCTTCTATTAGAAGATATGCCTGAGGAGAAACGGGAGTTCGGAAATCATGAATTTTATGATTATTTACTCGTACAAAAGGGTGTCTACAGCGTGTCAGCAGGACTTGAGTGGACCCGTATGATGTTAGAAACTTTAAAAAATCAACGCACGAAACAGCAACAACTCTAATTATATTAATTTTGAAACTTTGAATCATCTCTTACGTATTACATCTTATGCGTAAAGTAAAAATACACATTATACCTTAGGAGGGTACTCTACTCAATGAAGAAATGGATTATGATTGTTATGGCTTTCACACTAATATTCGCAACAATTGCACCATCTAGTGTAGACGCAAGACGTGGCGGTGGTGGTGGTTTCAAGTCAGGTACTAAATCTTTTACGAACACACCTAAGAAATCAACAACGAACAACAATGTGTCGAAATCGAAGTCTAATACCAATTCTGGAACGACTGCTAAACGTGGATTTTTTAGCGGCGGTGGCTTGATGAAGGGATTAATGATCGGTGGTTTAGCAGGAATGTTATTCGGCGGCATGTTCGGTAACATGGGCTTCATGGGTGACTTTATGGGATTGGTCATTAATATGCTAGCTATTTATGTTCTCTTCATGATCGCACGTGCAGGATTCAGAGCATACAAGAATCGTCGCAAACCTGCTGATGATCGTGACGGAAGGTACTGATTAATATGGTTCTAAGTATGGATGAAATCATTAACGCCATCTGTCTTCACATCGCTGAACGCAAAAGAATTCGACCAACAGATGTAAAGGTCGAGCTTAGCTGGGATGAAGACAGCGGGTATTCCGCTGAGGTATGGGCTGAAGGTCGAAGCCAATTCTTAGTAGAATCCAACATGATCGAAGCAATCCTTCGTTATCTACAGAGTGAATACCAAGTTCGCGCTTATCGTGAGCAAGTGACACTTGATCTAGATGAAGAGATCACAGCCATCGTAACAATCGAATAAATATTAAATAAGGGGTTGTCCAATAAGTCTTCACAGACTTATTGGACAACCCTTTTTACATGACTCTACTGACTTAGAAACTTTAAGTTCGATAACGATTCACGAAGTGCTTCGAGTGTTATGATGGGCTTCCTGCAAGCAAAATGCTGGCATAGATAGGCCGTTGCACGTCCCTGAATAGCCTTTTTATCTGCCACATGAGGAAGAAGACTTCTTAAAGATTCTCCTTCCTCACCCTCCCAATGAACGATAATGCTAGCTCCCGGGATATGGACTTGCTGTACAGCTGCAATCATGGACTGTAGGACCGGATCACTCACCTTCCCACTTAGGACGATCTCTTTGCCCCCCTGGAATGGCTGCATGGCTGCCATCAAGAACATAGCATGTCCAGTAGGGTAATGCGTTACCGCACCTGCAAATACGTGTAGTTGCCGATCTGCATACGCTTGAAGAGTCTCATCTTGTGTAATGTCTTTCTTGAAAATCATATTTCCTTCCTTATCCGTAGGGAAAAATCCATTTGATTGGATTCATCTTTTACAGCTTGTTACATTCTATTGGAGAATCTATTGGGGAGAAGGTTGGATTACAAGAAAATAATTTATATATCGGAAAACAACCAACGGTAACACAAATTACCGAAACTAAAGCAATGTTTCTTGTTGGAGATTATTTCAGGAAAACTGAAAAAGTAAAACTTAAAGTAATTTATATGGTTGATAGCCAAGATGATAATTACTATTACGTAGGGGCGTATGAGGACTTTCCAGAAAGAGTACATATATATAAGTGGTACAAAGTACATAAAGTCACGGGAAAAGTAACATATGAAAAGATAGAGTATTAAGGGTATGCTATCTTCACCCTTTTTTCTTGTTGTAAAACGATATTTTCATGAGGTTATTCATTGGTAATTATCATACTTCCATTAACTAATTCCCCGATAATTCCATCATTTGTAAATACAGTTCCATTTCCAAAACTAACTGTATTTGTTTGACGTTTTAAAACATTTCCAATTTGACTCATAGCATTCCAAGGATTAATGAATCCTCCAAGCCCACTGTTATAAATTGATTTAATTTCTTTTTCAAAGTCCATTATTATTTTCTCCTTTTCTCTAAGAAATGTTCATTTGATAGTACGTGCTACCCATATTCTTCTAGCTTAGACATTAGGTTCGTGGTACTATTCCATAGGAACTACTAAACTGGAGGTTAATAATAATGTCTAAAGTAATCACTAAAATTATCTTGATTTTGATTTGCTTTCTAATTCTAGGATCTTTTATTTTACCAAAAGCTATTCACGCTGATACAGGATACGAATTGTCTCATTCATATGCACCAGAAAAGACAGCGGTCTTCTTTGACGGAAAGATTAAAATACTAAAACATAAAGCTTATCTAGCAAACAATGATCAAGTGTATATTCCTGTTAAATTGTTGTCAAACCTTGAGAAAGTTAACGTTTCGTATAAAAATGGTACATTGTTAATTGACTCGCCCAAAGGAAACTTCAAACTTAATAAAACTAAATATCAGATATATGAGAATGTGTCTTACATAAACACAAAACAATTTCTTACAATAACTGGATATAAAGCTAAGTACATAGAAAAAGCCTCTACTATATTTATCTGGAGTAACACAGAAGGATTTGATAAATCCAATGTTATGATAAATAAACTCAACAAGGTTCCTGATGATGTGGTTTGGTACATGGGTGAAAAGGTTTTTGTGTACAAAGGAAATAAGGTTGGCTGGATTATTGACATGGAATATTCCGGTTATGATTTAATAGATGTAACTATTCTACTTAATGACGGAAAGACTCTTAATGAAACAATATACGATTCTGACCCTTCTGGTTTTTGTTTATATTTTCAGTATAAAACAGTAAAAACTGGTTTTAAAAATAAGTATTATTGGGCAAATCTTTCACTGCCATATTCAAACCCACTAAATAATATTGAAAAAGTCTATTTTATGTCTGTTGATGTCAGAGATGAGAATATTGTAATTCAAGCAAAAAGGACTAGTGGAAAAATGGTTACCTTTAAACTACCTGTGAGTGGATATCCTTCCGCTCCAATACATGATGGGTTCTATACTACAGACCCAAAAAAAACACACCCAGATTGGTCACAAAATGTATGGAATAACATTGTCAAACAAAAGATATCTATTGGGATGAATAAAGATCAAGTTTTAATGTCTTGGGGAGGTCCCAATGATATTAATAGTTACACTAGCTCGAATTTGCATATGGAGCAGTGGGTATATGATAATTCTTATATATATTTTTACGATGGAATTCTAAAGTCATGGTCTAATTAAGGTGGGTTATCCCACCTTTTTTTCTTGAGAAATATGTATCCAGTGCTCTTATTAATAAAAACAACACATAATTAATCATATGTCTGTTGGGATTGTCTCCGCTACCTCTGCGAACAATCTCTCCTCCGTCACCTGATAGCCTTCTAAAAAACATCGCGAGTAGTGCATTGTCGTATAGCATTTTCTCAAAATGAGGCACCAATCACTTCTCATCGGTAGAATACCTTGAGAACCCAAAGCCAATATGGTCATACAGCCCACCACGATACATACTCTCTATCGTTCTCGATACCATATGAATAGCATGAGGCTCATCATAAGCCTTGGCATAAGACAAGAGAAATAACAGATTGTGCGGCGTCGGAAATTTAGGCTCTGATCTAAATCCACCTTTTAAGCTTAATTCTTTAAAGTGGATTTCTAACTTCATATAAATATATCTCTTTTTCTGAAATAAGCATTTCATAAGGATCATTTACGCATAATCGCTACATACTCTTATAAAAGCGTTTGTACCTCTACTGGCAACTTAGCGCCGATCCATTTATCTTGATCAGTTAGTTTAGCTCCATTCTTGCTTGGCATCCCTTCACCAATCGGTGAAATGTAGAAGTATCCTATACCGCCTGAAAAAAGTGTTGGCGCACCATATCCAAAGTTACTAAATCCTAACATTTTAATTTCATCATTTATATCTCTCATTCTATCTATTTCATCAACACTATATAGATAGAATGAATTATGTATTTTCATGTTATACAATCCGTTTATTTCACCCCTCTGTTGATAATGTGTACTTTGGAGTCATTGAAAAGTAACAAACCTCTCTGCAATCATGTTGACCAAAGTCAAAAGTATTTTTATTTGAAGCCTTATCTAAATAGTAGCGAAACATCTTTTCTGATTTGGTAGGATCATTTTAGCCACTTGGTTGAAAATATCTTTTGAAATCCTGCCAAATTTCATCTATGGTGAACACATAACGTTTTTGCTTATACTTCTTGAATACATAGTATTTCACAAATTTGAACGTTATTAATATGAAAGACTCTTCAACCTAACTGGTTAAATTGGAGAGTCTGTCTTGTCTTTTATTTATCTTCCAGAACACACCCATAATAAATAATGTTGAAATCACCCCAATAAAGAAAGTGTAGTAGTTAATAAATATTGTATTCGTGTACTGGTTAACAGTTCCATAGGTATCAATTTTACCTGCTATTTTCGTATATATACCATTAGCAAAAACATACTGAAGGCGAATGGTAACTATTAATAAAATGACATCAACTCCTAAGGTATATCCTGACGATATGAAATTGATAAATTTTATATTTTTCCAAAAAATAAACAATAAAAGAAACACTAGGAATAAAGGTATTTCAAAAAACCATAAAATTATTCCAAGATTACCATTACCAGATATATGCCCACTTGGACTCATTTTAATAGTAAATAAATCAACTAGAAAAATAAGAATAAGATTAACTAGAAAAACAATTGCCAATGAATAAATATAACCTTTTTTCAAGAACTTCACCACCTCAATCAATGTGCTATAAACCATTTATAATAAGCATAAGACGCCCCCAAACAACGAACATCTTATGCTTAAATTCCAACTAATATTGTGGTATTGTTAAGTGCATTGCGAAATCTCCAGAGTGAGAAGACCAGCTATAGTAATTTGTGCTAGTATTGTTTGGTCCACCGTCTGGATCTTTTATTCCAAAATAATCTGAACCATTTACTGCCTTATAAGCCATTCCTACCACAAAATGATAATTTATATCTTCTGGGTTATTTGTGAAATAATCATACCTAATTGTAACAGGTCTATCTGTATAAATAGCATCCTTATATTCAACGAAATGTGCAGTAGAGTCTGAATATGCTAACCCTCTCCAAATAGTAGGACTATCATTGTGTCTTAAGTGCGTAAAGAGACCAGAAGCAAAATTTGTTAGAGTAGTTCCCCACATTCCGCTATTCATCTCCGAATATAAATGATTAACTAATTTCGCATCTGAGCCATAATAAGAACTTCCTCGAATATTATAGCCTTTGGACTTGTAATAATTTGCTATCATTGCACCTGTTGATGGTCCACAAGCCAATTTAGGACTATTAACACCTGTGCCTTGTTGATGTATTCTAGGGATATATAGTTCTTTTTGTGCTGGATAAGGCGCGATTAGGCTGTTGGCCTTCTTTGAGTTCCATTATGAAACCCTCTCTTTCGGCAATACTTCTAAGTTAATATTACCCAACGAGAATAAAAAAAGACATAAACTACAAAGACCAATGTATTTGTAAGTATTTTCATAATTTAAATCTAATTCCACAACCCTATCTGGAAACGTATCGACGAATTCCCAACGCATCGTCCTTTTGGAAGACTTCATTTTTATGATCCCTATCAAACAAGGTCAAAAAATATTTGCACGTGTAAGATGAAATATCACAAAGAGTTCACTTATGAAGAAAATTTTATCTAGGTATAATAACAACTTACCCAAAAAAGAGAGGAAGATTGAATTTGCCGAGCAATAAAAGAGAAGGTATTTATTTTGGTTTAATGATGGTTTTCAGTATGGTATTTGTTATGTTTTTCTACAACATGTATAGGGAAGGATTATTGAGCACGCTCACAGTGTCGAGTGCTTTATTGCATTTTGCTCTAACTTTCATCGTTGCCTTTCTATTAGAGTCGTTTATCGTTGGACCTATTGCGAGAGGAATTGCATTTAAGCTACCTTATGATAAATCTAAAAAAGTATACGTTATTCTTGCTGTTTCAACTTGTATGGTAACTGGTATGGTCATTTGTATGTCCGTTTTTGGTCTAATCACTGCTTTATTAAGTAACAGTCTTGAAGGTCCACTACTAAAAAATTATTTTATGTTGTTCATTCAAAACTTTGTAGTTGCGTATCCAGTTCAACTGTTAGTCGTGGGTCCATTAGCAAGATGGGTACTTGTTAAATTTATAAAAAAAAACAGTACTCAACCTAAATTTGAATACAATTAATCATTATCTTTGATCCATTGAATATCTGCGTCTTTCTCTCGTCGATGCGTGAATATCGTATTTAGACGAAATTCTCGGCTCCTACTGACACACCCACCTTATTGTAAGGTCGGTGTGTCTTTGGATTTATATAATTAGCAGAGCTGTTTAATACAAATACTGTATTTAATGTAGATGACACCAGTGGCAGGTGCTATAGCCGATAGATAAGAACACAGGCTTATTCTCTGCTACTGCCTTCGCAAAGGCTTCTTCGCCCCCTGAATACCAATCTACTGGGTTATGGGCATGTTGAAGTAAGTATGGTGATTTTTCTTGTAGTAATCGATTAGAATTTTTTCCTTCTCTGTTCTCCAATATGTTGTGAACATCAATTGTAAAATACCTAATACCAGCAGTTGAAAATTCCCATAATTATCCAACATACTCTCCGAGAGAAGAGAAATATATGGTCAAGAATGGGGAGTTTTTTGTGATCAAGGAAAATGCGAAGGGTATGTATGTCACACATATTGCTAACGAATTAGGAAGAGATCCGAAGACGATACGAAAATGGTTAGAGCAAGATGAACCCAACCGTTATCAACGTACTAACAAAAGAATTGGCAAACTGGATGCATATAAGAACTATATACGTCAGCGTATGGAAGATGGTTGTCTAAACGCAGTGGTCATATACGACGAGATAAAACTAAATGGATACATTGGGGGCATTTACCACCCTTCGCTAATTTATGAGGCCACTGAAGCCCATCATTTCTTCCAAGGCTATCGAGCGCTTTGAGACCGAACCAGGCGAGCAAGCATCGGTTGACTGGGGTCACTTTCGAGTAGATTGGAATCAATCCCAAAAGCGGTTATATGCGTTTGTTATGGTACTTGGTTATTCGCGCACGTTGTATGTGGGATATACAGAAGATGAGAAAGTACAGACGCTTATCGGCTGCCATGAACGAGCTATGGCGTACTTTGGATGGATAACAAGAACCTGCTTGTATGACAATATGAAGACCGTTGCCGTCGGACAAGACGAACAAGGTGAAGTCATATGGAACGAGAGATTTGCAAAGTTCGCCAACCATCATGGATCCATTCTTCGTCGTTGCAGCCCTATCGCCCGCGAACAAAAGGAAAAGTGGCAAATGGTGTTGGTTATATACGGAAAAACTTCTGGCCTACGCATTACTAAATTCCTCGTTTATCATCCTAGGTTTTATATTATCTCTTGAACAGCCCTGATTTGAAAAGGTATCAATATCACTTACTTTATCTCGCCATACACGAATTAAAAACTCTATACTTCCTACGAGATTTATGCTTAATATTCTGGTATTAAAAGAATCCAGCCACATTTTAACAGATTTTGCTTTTGTGAAAGGATGTGTAAGGTATACCCTTCTCATATTTTGAATAAATATGAGATCATCAGAGCAACTATTTAGTAACTCAATATTATTATTAAACATACTATCTCCTTTCTCTTTTTCGTTGGAATTTCTTCCAGAGCAGGGTCCTTATGCCGATTTAGTAATTACGTTTCTCAATTAAAGCTAACGTATATCGCAAATATTATCATAATGAAGAAGCCTGATTTTTTGTTCCTCAAGGTGCTCTCGTCTAATTCTACGAGTAGTATCATTTAAATCTTCCCTTCTTCCAGCAACTACAACGTAGTTACATCGAGTAGGGTCAAATGTATAAAATTCATCAGGTAATTGCTTATCTGGATGTTTATATTTTATAATAGTGCTAGTTAAAGTTGAGAAATTTCCAAAGATCCAACTTCTCCAATCCTTTACTTGCTTTATTCCTTTCCTAAAAGCATTTCCAAGTTCACCATCTGCCAAAGTGATTTGCTTTTCAGGATGTTCAAGTTCTACAAAAATAAAAGAGTAACCATCAGAGTTACGACCAATTAATAGATAATCAACTTTGTAAGTAGAACTTAGTTGAAATTCAGGAAATATGAAAGCTTCGTGATGTCCAAAATCATAATAATTAAAAATTGAACCTAGTATATAATACGCTTTGATTTCTTGAATAAATCTTGCAATTTCACGCTCATTAGTAATTGAACCATCGTTCAACATTGTTAAGAACTGGTTCACTACAGATTTAATTTCTTCACTATTTTCTAAATCTACAGTATCTAAATAATTGTTCGGAAAAAGGCTCAAAAAATGTCTGGCTGCTTTAGGATATTTCCTAAAAAGGTTCACTCTAATATCTAACTCACCTAGTCTATCGACTTTTTCTTTCTCTAGAATTAGATCATACTCGCTTCTCTCAGTACTTGTTAAAACAGTGTAATCTCTTTCATATACTTTCATTGAATGTTACCCTCTTCCGTTTCAAGTAGATTAACAGTTATTTGTGCTATCCCAAGCATGAGTTCCTCTTCGTATTTTGATCAAGCGAGATGGGGCAAGATTGCCGTTATCCTTTTGTTTAGAATTTTGATGTATGCGCCCCTGTTGTGGATACCCCAGTTATTTGCTTTAAATACGATCCTTCTTCGGAGGTGTAATATCTTCAAGCAGCTTATCTAAAACTTTTTCACTGTACGGTCCGCCCCGATTTGATTGAGTTCATACATATCTTATATTTGCACATTCTTCTAAAATACTTCTTGCAAGCTTTTTTACCATTAAATCTTGCAAGCTCATACACAATTGTTATAGCTTTAGAGCTTATACTTCCTGTTTCAATTTTCTTATCATGTAATCTGAGATAATTCCAATTGACTGAATAGCACTATATGCTTCTGCTTGTGTTATCGTGGGCATAAATGGTCGACCGTGTCCAGTACCTTCTTTATTTCTCATATTGTTAATTGCACAGCCAAGATCATATAGAGCACGTTCATATTTAGCTGTTATAGCTTCATTGGGCTGGGCGGTATGCTGAGAAGTGACCATTCCTAATGCAATAAATGCCTGAGCTAAAATGAAGGGAAAGCTATTGGTTTGATAATTTATTGATTTTACTGTTAATACATGTTTAGAAACAGCCTCCAATAAATCCTTTCCTGTCCCTAGTAATAGTGCAGCATCCTCTGCTCCCTTCCGTGCGCGTTGAGCGTATGCAAATAGAGCTTCCGTCATATCTTTTTCGTTTATGTTATCCAGTAGTATCGGTTTAAGCTCACCATCCAGCGTTAACAAGTAGCCCTCATTTTTGAATACATCAATCAGATTGTCTATTGGCTCTTTTCCACAATAATTTTTTGATTCGGACCTGAATCCACCATAGCCCCTTATATTGCTTATTAAAAATCCAACTAACCGTTCCCCGGAGTTAAAATCTTTTTCAATTGCCCAATTGAGTGCAATTCGGATACGTTTAGATTTCCCTACTTGCTGGCCTTGTGTCCTTGGGTCTGCATGAGCAAGACCTACTTTTTTTAAAAGCATATCAAGATCATAATGGCTCGGCTCACGTTTAACGTCTGCTTGGGCATCATCAATTAGTTTAGACACTGCAATGATAATTGCATCTGTTAATGGTGCTGTCTTTTTCAAACAGCTCCCCTCCCTTCTTGGTAAACCAATTGACTGAAACACAAAATTCGAACTTGAAATCGTTCTAATAGATACCAACTCTACATCTTAAAGGAGGAATAAGATTCAATACTTCGCCTTAGCTTTAAACTGTCTCAATATGAGAAAAACAAGTTGATTTAATCAAAAACAGTTAAAAAAATCATTTGCAGAATATTCTTTTTATTCTCCCCTTCAAATTTTTCACAACTTTACTTTCTCTTCTATTTTTCTTCATAACCATTTCTTTAAACATCATCATGATACCAAACAGCATGGTTGCTAATCCTAATAACAATAATGCGGTACCAATATTCCACCATTCAGGAACCCAATCAATAGGTATAATCAGATGAGAAATTGTATAATAAAGAATTAGTGCACTAATCCAGAATAAAAATACAGATAGATGATATAAGATTCTAAATATACTCGACAAAACGACAAAAAACGGATTATTAAACGTATCACTCACAAACTGCTTATAATCTTCATAGATAATATCATGAGCATTCCGATATTCATCTTCAATCATAATATAGAATCCCTGTACCTTTTCCAACAGTTTGCGTTCATTTCCCCTATTACTTTCTTTCTTATACTTTGAGTATGCTTCTCTTAATTTATAAAAGTAGTCCAATATAAATGAAGAGCCTATAAAACGAATCTTTGAAGCAGTCCCTAAATGCTCTTGCATAAATGAATCAATTAATTCCAGTTTTCGAGGTTTCTCTTCTATTTCAATAATGATAGATAGCCGCTCAAACATCGGAAAATATACTTCATTATAGCTATTAATCAATTCTTTCAAAAAAGCATCTCGTTTTTTAGAGCGATGATTAAACTGATAGCCTATGTAGGCTGTTATCACTGCAATGATAAGAACAGATAGATCAATTCCAATGACTTTCATACAACTTTTCATCCTCCATATTATTAACAAAATTTTGAGTTGGAATTAAACATTATTAAATTCTCTAACATCAACATTAGCCTCTTGCAATAACTGATATAGAGATGAAATATTATTACTGGACTGGGATCTTACTTGGATGTCCCCAAAACGTAATGTTTCTCTTGAATTGCTAAAAGTAAAGAAACATTGTTTCTTAGCCCTTGATAGTGCAACAAAGAAAGCACACATGTCAGCGAGTCTCTGTGTTCTAAAAGTCCAGAATGCATCATCTTCTAGCCCTAAGAATATGACTGTATCATACTCCAACCCTTTACTCTTATGAATTGTCATAATAGGCACACTAAATAGCCCTAAAAAATCAGCTATGCTATTAATCCAATTTAAATGTTTTAAGTATGCCTCGCTTAATTTTTCAGCAGTATCTTTGGTTAACTTATTGAAATATGATCCTTTCGAGTATTTGGGATATAGTCGAAATAGCTTTTCATTTCCTATAAAAGATAAAATCCCCTCAACAATTTCATCAATTCGTTGCTTACAAAGTTCCGCATCGTTAGATACTTGATTTAAAACACTTCTCATTTGTAAAATGTGTTCATTAAGATCTAATTCCATCCTTAGTATTTTTTGATGGTCCAGTTCCAGATCATACCCATGCACATAAACTAACAATTCTGATACCCGTACCCATGACTCATGAGTTTTTTCCATTGTTGCCAGTTTAAAAAAATCAACGATTAGTTGCACACACTCTTCCGCAAGCAAATCTTGGTATTCCTTTTCAATTCTAGCGTGAACTCCTTGTCGTCCAAGTTCTTCAATTACTGCTCTTGCATATACTTGTTCTTGTTGCTTTACAATTATACAAATGTCTCGGGGAGTTATATCCTCATGCTGAATTCTTTTTACGATATTTGAAGCTACAAAAATAGCTTCATCAATATGAGTCTGGAAATTCCAAACTTCACATTTCCCTTCTTGCTCACTGTGTGAACTTGAAACGCTAGCGTCAGTCGAATTTTCATTTATTATTTTTGCCAAAACGTTCTGAATTTCAATAAGTCTGGGTGCAGACCTGTGGTTTTGAGTCAGCTCAATTTGACCTGCATTGAAGTCACGTTTGAACTGTTCAAAAGAATCCGAGAGTGCCCCAGCCCATCCCATGATTCGCTGTTTATCGTCCCCTACACTTGTCAGTATTGAAGAAGTTCCTAAAAAGGTCGTCTTAACTAACTCATATTGGAGATAGGTCGTATCTTGGAATTCATCTAGAAAAACATGACTATAAGTCATCTGAAGCGCCTTTTTAATTAAAAGATTATGTTGTAGTAAATAATCTCCAAGTTTTGATATCATGGGAAACGTTAATGTGCTTGAAAGCCCTTCTCTTCCATGAACCAGAATATCCCAGAGCCTTACTAAAATCCAAGTATAGATGTCTTCCCCATCTTCATAAATAGGCAATCTATCCTCAGACAAGCGTCTAAATAAAATACTAAAATTAATTTCCTGTTGCCAATTAGGACGATTAGGATGTCGCTCTTGTATATAGCTGGTGACAATATCTTGTACTTCTCTTTGAGAAAATACTATGTTGTAATCTTTCTCTGGTCGATAGGCTTCTGGGATTCCTAATCTAAAGCGGTCTAGAAGTTGCTTAGCAAATGAATCAAATGTTCTTGATTCAAATCTCGACGCAAGTTCCTTACCACACCTTAACTCTACCCTTTTTTTCAAGTTTTCTGCAGCGTCTGTTTTAAAACTAATCGCCAATATTTTCTGAGGTGATGGACATAAATTTGTTTGCAGCAGATAACAAGCGCGTTGTGCAAGTAGCTCCGTTTTCCCCGCACCTGGACCAGCCAAAATAAGATTATTCATCTCAGCTTTAACCGCTATTTCTGCAGCCGGTTCTAATGTGAATCTATCTGCTGGACTCCAGTTTTCCGGACTAATATATGACATAAGTTCTATACATTCCTTTCAAGTAATTCCTTTACTCTCTCAACAAGCTTGGTAAAAACTTCGGGCATAAAAATAAGTAAGTCATCATCATCTATTTTTAATAAAGCTTCAATATGGGTACTTGGCTTGCTTCTACCGAGAAACAACGTGTTATACCAAACCATAAGTTCATGTTGTTTTTCTGTATAAGTATAGCCAGTTGATTTTTCATTTTTTAATGCAGCAATAATGCCACCTTTTATTTTTTTGTTGTAATTCTGAAGGTCATCAGCACGACTCGGGATACTAGGGCCTCTAGGCACTGTTTTTTTATAGGCATCAGGGAATGTTTCCAACATAAGAAAGTCTAAATCCAGTGGTGCTGAATAGAAAACATTATATTTGTCCTCCATTAATCTTGGCAGCCAAAAATCATTCATCGATTTTATCCACTCAGGAGTCATCGGATTTTTTTCAAAAATTTCAAGTTGATTTTCAGTAAGGATATCTTCTCTAAAACCATCACCTTCTGGATACCATACTGTTAATAATTCATCACGCACTCGGCCGTTTAACAATAACTGATTGATTGCATATTTAATCCTGCCCCACCCACCGCCACCTCGTTCACGATCAAGGTCTAATAAAGTAATATGTGGAATATCTAACTCATTAAGAAGTTTCCACATGTGATTAACATGTCTTCCTCCAAGTGGTACGATCGATATTCCATAATCATCAGGATATAATTCGTTTATCTCCAATATTCTCGGAATAACAATCTCTTCTGAATCACCTTCGCCCAAAATGACCAATCTCGAAAAATATATTTCGGGATAGGCTCTCACGGCTTCTTTAATATATGTGTATGCATCTGATGTCTTACTAGGCAGAACAATCTTCTTCACAATTGTCGTGAAACTAGTTTGATCAATTCTCAGATGGGCTAAATTTTCTGGGTCAACTCGCTTGATTATTGAAGCACTATGTGATGTTAATACAACTTGTGCATTTTCCTTTTTTGAAATATCCTTTAAATTTTCCATAACTCTACCAAGTAAGTGTGGCGATATATGATTTTCTGGTTCTTCTACAGCAAGGAGAGTCAGAGAGGCATTTGACTTGCCAGTAATTTTTATCTCGGCTTCCAGTAACGATGACACCAACGATAGATAGAACAAAGACCTAAGTCCATCCCCAAGTTTATCGACACTATATTCACCCAAATCATGAGTTGGAGAAAATGACACCTCAATCTTTTTTAATATTGAAGCTAATGTTGAACTGTTAAACTGTAATTTAGCATCTTGATATCGAACATCCTTATGATATTTCTTCCATTCTTCACCAATAACACTTCTTATCTGAGCAACCCCATCTATCCCATCGAATAATTCGTTCACAGGCTCCATTTTTATTTTTATGGTGTCGTCAATATCATCTGGCCATGAGATGTTATTTAAAATTCTCCAAAGAATTGTACCCGAAGCATTTTTAAGTTGTATGGATGGCTCTCTTACTGCTGGTACGTAAATGACTTGTATTGCTGAACGTTGATGTGGAGTAACAGGTACCAAATCCTCATCTGATTCATCAATTCCTTCGGCTACAGTTACGAAGTACAACTTTTGTTCAATTTCTCCTTCAGGAGTATTACCAGCAGTCCATTTAGCAATTAATCTCACACGTAGATAAGGTGCCTCGGCAGTTGAACGAACCACGAGTTGATTAAAAAATGGTGGTAAACTATTTTTACTTTGACTATCTCCAGAGCTATCTACTAATTCAGGGAAATCTATTCGAGCTTCAATTGATAACCAATGTTCCTTTATCGACTCTATTGTAGTTTGAACGGGAATATGAAAGTCTGATTTTTCTAACGCACGATCATGTGAGGATACTCCAAAAAGCTTAACTAAACCATGTATTAATGCAGTTTTACCTGAAGAGTTTTCTCCTACGAAACCAGAAAGTTTATTCAAGCTTATTGTTGTTCCGCTGTCACCAAAGCTTCTGAAGTTCTTTAGACATAACTTTGATATTTGCATTTAATTAATCCCCCTAAAGTGCTTTAATAATTTCTGATGCGTAAGAAATTAGAAAGAATTGTACCTGTACAGACCATAGGCCCCTCAAGAAGTTGATTCCTCTACCACCTGTAACTTTCATACTAAATTTGTGAGACTTTAATACTAATTTCGACAATTTCCTGGTTATCCCTTTTTCCCAAACAATTTACTGAAGCTTGCTTCACAAAATACTACGTCGCTTGCACTAAGATAGGGGTATAAAAAATTTTCAAAAAAATCTCATGTTAGAAAAACCATAAAAAAGGGCTGAGTATCAACTCAGCCCCTTACTATACTGCTCTTAATTTTCACCTATAACAAACCGTCAACTCCACCAACGTCTTCAACGCCCATTCCTTTTCTTCGCAAGTTAACGCGGTGCTCCAAAGCTCCCTAAGCTACCCAACCCGCTCAACTATCTGCTCCGTCGTCGGATAATCCACTTCGTCTACTATCACTTTCCGCAAATCATTCAGCTCTTCTTCCAACTTCTTTATTTGCTTCGCCCGAACCACACCTTCCGTTCCATAAACACCTGCTTCGTAATAATATCTTCTTCATATGATTCATGCAGCTTATCCAATGCCCGCTTCTTCTTTTGTAATTCCTGTTCCTTCAATTTATTTATGACCTTTGTATAGTTGTAACCATGACTGTGCAATTCAATAACCCACATAATGTTCGGGTCTATTTAGATGATCTAGTCAAATTAAACATTGAAAAAGTCTTCGTCCAGTACCTTGCCCTTCTGTTCACACTTGCTGCCATCCGCATTTCTCGGTCAATGTCCATGACGACCAATATACAGCTTGACTTCGAAATGCCAGAGTATCTTCTGCATTTACCAATTTTAACATCACAAGTTTTACTACCTACTCATGAGTAGATTCCTTCTCTCCACTAAATACTTCAATCATCATTAAAGCTCCCGTTCGATAGCCGTGGGTGAACGCTGCTGCCGCGTGCATGGAATTCAACTCGCCTATCCAGTCTAATAACTTTTCAAGTTGTTCAAAATCATGTTTTGATAAATTCTTATTATAGTCTGTCATGGAGTCGCTGACTTTCTGATTAATCTGCTGGGATCTGTGATCGGTAGACTTTATTGATTCATCTGGGCGCCAGTTCCCGTAATATATTTCCTCCAAGATACTCTTCATACTACCTCCCCATACATAGTGTTTTTTTCTGCATGCATAAATTCTATGCGAAAACCGCATAAAAATCAATATGCAGTTTTCGCATAAAGTAAACTTAGCATGGGTGATGAGCAGTGTATAAGAGAATTCGCGATCTACGCGAAGACAAGGATTTAACACAACAAAAGATGGCTGAGTTTTTAAATATCTCACAAACAACCTACTCCCGCTATGAAAATGGGAATTTGGATGTACCAAGTGTTGTGTTAATTAAATTAGCCGGTTTCCACAAGGTAAGCGTTGACTATATTCTTGGTCAAACGGACAACCCTAAGCGTTCCACAGGTAAAAAAGAATAACCTTCACAAAAGAATAAAGCTCCGTGATTAGTCACAGGAGCTTTATTCTTTTGTTCATATGTTAAGTAACAAGCCTCGGCAAAATAGATGCCATAATCCAGGCACTTCTAGTCCGTTATGATATTTGTTAAGGGGCTCGGATATTTTGGCTTTTAAATGTTCCCAATTCTCATACTATATTGACCATACATATTAGTCTTCAAAGGCTGCTGGATTACAATCGGCATTAGCATCCGGAAGTTCAACTTTTATCTTTAGGAATCCGTCTTCTATGGACGCACTTGTGCTGCCGCCTAACTGCTCGGCTAGAAACCTGACAATGGACAACCCTAGACCTGTGGTTCTGCTCTTTGCTTTATTGGCAGTATAAAAACGCTCAAAAATCCAGTTAACATCCAGTTCAGAAGCATTTTTCACGTGATTTCTAAACGATATGACCGCATTTTGCGTAGTCCATATTTGTACCTCTATATCTCCATCGGAATGCGCGACACAGTTGCGGATCAGGTTTTGAATAATTCGTATGACCATTTCTTTATCGGCACAAGCAAACACCGGCACAGTTTCTTCAATATGCACCGCTAAATTCTTTTCTTCAAAATCCGCAATGGATTCTGCAAGGCACTCCGTGACAAGGTTCGTCAGATTGATTCGCTCCAGATTAGGCTCCGGCTCCGCGTGCACATGATAGGAATACTCGAAGAAGTGCTCGATCAAAACACCCAGTTCATCGGCTGCTTTTAGGCGATTTGCAGCTTGTGCCGCTGATCGTCCGACAACTCCTTCTTAGCTATAAGCTGCCGATACCCCTTAATCGCCGTAAACGGCGTTCGTAGATCATGTGAGATATTTGCAATCAACTCTTTGAACCGCTTTTCTTCCCGAGTACTGTCAGTACGGAGGTTCTCCTCCGCCTTTAAGCATCTATTGATGTTTGGTCAATCGGACAGAGCTGTAGTTCATTCTGAAGGCCAAAGTAATTTAATATCTTTCTCAAGACAAAGAAAGCGTTAGTGTTTATATTAAATCACTACTGACGCTTTTCCTTTGGGTTGATTGCAATAGCTATTTTCAGAGCACATATGCTTGTGATATTTATTTGGGAGTTCTCCCCTTCACCGTTATTCCACCCACTCAATGACTTGCTGCGCAGATTGACGTGTCTTTTCAGATGGGTCATGTAACCTATAGCCAAAAGCAGCCATAACAGAAATACCAAAATGTTCGAGGTCCATAATCCCTTCTGCAACTAATACTTCGCTGATTTTCTCTCTGTTAAAACCTTCAATTGGGCAAGAATCAATGCCAATCAAAGCGGCAGCATTCATCATGTTACCTAATGCAATATAAGTTTGACGGCAGGCCCATTCGAACATAACTCTGGGCTCATCTTCAATTGCAAAACCTATTTTCAAAAAATGATCATAGGTTGTCTGCTTCCCCTGTGCAGTTTCGGGTGACAGCTTCTGGACATTCTCCATCATTCCTTTAATATAATCAGAGCTTGCAACCATATCTTTAGGTAATCTCGACAGAATAATCATAAAATGACTCGCTGTTGGTAACTGCTTTTTGGCGCCTGATGCATGTTCAGCAAGCTTGGCACGAATGTCCTGATTTTGCACAATAACAAATTTCCATGGTTCAAAGCCATACGAGCTTGGTGATAAACGACCTGTCTCCAATATATAATGAAAGTCAGCATCACTTATTTTCTTAGTAGGATCAAATTCTTTAGTTGCATGTCGAAATCGAAATGACGATAGAATTTCATTTTTCTTAACCTCTAGATCACTCATTTTATGAACTCCTTCATTCATTAATCACTTCTCACGCTTCACCAGCTATCCAAATATTTATTTGTTTGGCGTGTTTAGAAACTCCCTATCTATTCATTATCTCAAACTAGATTCTAAGGTTCCAATACGACAACAATTTATCGAATTCAGCACCTTTAATCTTATGTTCCGTTGAAAAAGGTGTACATCCTCTTCTGAGGTAGTCATTGTATAACTTCTCGTTGTAGAGTTGAACGATAGCTTGGATCTTAAAGAGATGTTTTATTGTGCTCACCATCCTCACTTGGAAATTATATACTAGAGATAAAATCTGGTCTACGCATCATAAAACAAATAAAGCAGCCCTCATGGCTACTCTCTTTGAATTTATTCAGAACAATCTTTACCTCAATCCTTCGCACAGTACCATGTTCCCTACCATCCGTTCTATAAATAGGTACCTATAATATATAACATTAACGCGGTGTCGTCTTAAATTTATGAAATATAAAGAAGGCTGTCGAGACTTTCTCGACAGCCTGAGACTGCCCTAAAGGGCAGTCTTTTGGGGAGATTTAGTTCCATTACTAAGAAACAGAAACTACAGGTTTTTCTATTAGTTCTACAATGAAGTATAGAAAATGTCTTTGATTTGGAGATACATCATTAACCTGGTTTAGAGTAAGTACAACCCTATAAAACTTTATCAAAATAATGTAAAGCAAATAGTTCAATTGTGTCTCGTAAAAGAATTGCAAGTAGCAAATACTGTAGCACTCTATTAAGAGGCATTGTAAATTGACTATCAACGAATATTGTAATAACAAATCCAATGCAAATTATGATACCAAGTGTACTATTGTATAGCATTACCACATGGTTCGCCTTATTCTGAACCAGTTGCCAACGTTCATCATTTTTGTATTTCGTTGTTTTTATAGCTTTGAAGCATCGAAGGGAAATAGCACATATACCTAATACAATCGACACCGCTAACATTACAAATTGATAACTCATTTTTCTTCATCCTCCTCAGGTACAAATACTTCATTAATGGATACATTAAATGCCTTCGCAATTTTGAAAGCTAACTCTAACGAAGGTGTATATTTATATTTCTCAATGGATATGACTGCTTGTCGTGAAATCCCAACATGTTCTGCCAAATCAGCTTGTGTCCAGTCACGTTCAGCTCTCAAAACTTTAATACGATTTTTAATCAATGTAACAGGCTCCTTTCTATATGTAATCAGTTAGTTACATTTATATTGTAACCAACTAGTTACATATTGTCAATAAAAGGATAATGTTCCAGAAAAATAATCCGATGATATTTACGTTGGAATCTCCAAAAAAGCTTTAAGTATGTTGATGCTTATCTCTTTGACGTTTATATGAGCATTTTGCATAAATCCAGACAGCGACTCCGATTAGCGTTCTCAATCAAATTATGAAAAAAACTGATATAAAAAAGCGAACGAAATCTTCCCTTAAAGAAAGAAACCGCTCGCTTTCACAGTTAGATGAAACTAATCTGTTTATTTATCTCCACTATTATCTTCTAAATTGATGATAATTACTTTTTTTCAATTCAAAAGTATATAGTCTCAATATAGATAATTACTGCGCAACTAGAGATGTCCCTAACCTCATGATGACATTTCCCTATAAATGATTTTTTGATTTATTCAGAACAATCTTTACCTCAATCCTTCGCACAGTACCATGTTCCGTAATTCATTAACACACGGTCTCGCACAATATAGGAATCTCTCCTTCATCCCACTAATATAGTGTAGGAGAGAAGGGCGGGGTGAACGTGGGTAACAATAATGAACAAGAGCAATGGGCTATCTTTCTAGCTGCAATCTGCGGACAGACCTATGCACAATTTACAAATACGGACGGTTCGTTCGTCGTTCCATTGAATTATTCGGTCAGTGATACTATTCAAGCGAAATCCATCAGCAACGTATGGGAACGCTTCGGGTTTATTCTGGAGTCTCCGCAAGAAATTATTATTGCCTTTCGGGGAACTAGCTCGACGACCAATTGGATATCTAACATCATCGCCTCACAAAAGAGATTCAAATATATTAAGGAAGACTGTCTTACACATCGCGGCTTCACAGACATCTATTCCTCAGCTCGTAGTAAGATTACCTTCGCACTCTCTAGATTGTCTCCCGACAAGACATTATACATTACAGGTCATAGCCTTGGTGCAGCACTCGCGACATTATGTGCTATTGATATTGCAGCCAATACTAGTTACATCTCACCCAACTTGTTTACATATGGGTCCCCACGTGTAGGCGATCCGACCTTCACGAAAACTTTTACAAAGTATGTTCGGAACAGCTACCGTATTGCTAATCCCTTTGACGTCGTAACACATGCTCCACCATCTATCTACAAGCTGCCCAAGCGGGAAAAAAAGTACTATTACAGTCATGTCCAAACCCTCTCGTCGCTGTCTTTTCAAAATGGATCAGTTAACCTCAATCACATTATCGGAAGCTATTTCACAGAGCTCTCCAAACTCCAACCGAAATTCACCCAATTGTTATGTTTAACGAATCCTGGATTCTGTCCAGTCATTGAATCGACATCACAAAAGTAATGTCGAAAGCACTCCATAAGCTATGCTATTCCATCCATTTCTCTCAATCACCTTCTCTCCTTTTTGTAATGATCAACTGTAAATATTTAGTATTGTTTGCTATGAAGAAATGTGAGTATATGATTTCAATCAACCATCAAGCAAAGCGTTAAGGCAATATCATGAACATGTTGCCGAGATCATGAGCTGAACCACCCGAATCGAGGCTAAAATGGACACACCTCTCCTCAAAGTCCATCATTCTACACAAGATAGGAAGGACACTTACCAAAAAAACAAGCAGGAGCGCATGACTTCTCACGCTCCTGTTAATGACTACACGGGGTTCTTGGGTTAGAATAAACTAGATAAAGTTTAATCTGTATAAGAAGGAGATACATAATGCTCAACAAAAAGACTGTTATTCTTGTAGTACTCTTATTGCTTATTACAACAGTAGGCGCAAACGTCCATGTAGATGCTATCGGAATCTCCTCAATTAACAGCGAAACTACGAACAGGTTGACTGAGAAATATGGATTGGACCAACCTAGTGTACAAGACGAGTTCCCCATGTTGACTCATTTCGATCTCGGAGTAAGCGTTGATCAGAAACAGATAGTTGATTTGGCAAGATTAGCTTGGTCTCCAGTTCCCTTTTTACTCTGGCAGTTTGTTATGGCTTTTTTACTTTAATGCGAGAAACTTACCGTTCACATAAAGTCATTATTTCATTGCAACCAATCTGCAATTCAGTAGTAGTTTTTGCAACCTGATAAAAATAAAAAGAGCAACGTTGTTTAGTCCTTTTGGTTCAAGCCCCCATTTTATAGACACTAAAAAAACACCTAAGAAATAAGCTACTCGGAGGTTATACATTTATTGTTTATTGCTCTCAAAATTAAGTGGCAGCAGAAAAGCCGGTTTTCCCCTACTATAAGGAACACCGGCTTTCATGTCGTTTCTACTCTTTTCCTATATACTTATCCATAAAGCGATCTACTCTTTGGAAATATTCAGTGGGGTAATGATTGATGGCATCGATATGCTCCGTATTATGCGGGTACCATACTTCTGCATATGGGTCATCTTTTAATGACTCAAAAATTGCTTCTGTATTTTTATAACTAATTTGCTGATCTCCAGTACCATGAATGAGCATAACTGGCTTGTCTTGCATCTTTTTTACCGCATCCATAGGAGATATGGAATCAAGATCAACCTTAAAGACCCAATTTGCCATCCATGTCGATGTATAACTGAATGGAAACGCAGGTAAACCTGAAAAGAAGGGCAAACCCTCTCTCAGAAATAGACCAGCATTACGAAAAGGACTATCCGCAATTACGGCTTTGATGTCATCACTTTCACTTGTGGCTAGCAAAGAAGTAGCAGCACCCATTGAAAAGCCGATAACTCCAATGTTATCACCCGTATGGTCTCTGGATTTTAAATAGCTTACAGCTCCTAGCAAATCGTATTTTTCATTGAGGCCCAGTGTAATCAAATCACCATCGGAATTACCTTGCGAGCTGAGGTCAAATGCCAATACATTATAGCCTTTCGGAACGAAATGCTCTACTAACTTTTGGGTCCGCCCTTTGACTAAACGATTGCTCGTATATCCATGGACGACAATAATCGTTTTATTACTTTCTTTATCAGAAAGGCCACTTACAGGAAAGAAGGTACCTCTAATCGTATTATCATTTTTCAAACTCTTGAACTCGACCTCTTCGTAGGGAGTTTTATCGATATTCAATCCGTAGCTGACATCAGTGTCTCTAGGGTGGTGTAACAAGGTGTCTACTACTTTATGAGATATAAAAAATACAAGAGCGATCACAAGCAAAAGTACGATCCCTAGGCTCCATAAAATTTTCTTCCGTTTTTTCACACGAACGTTAAATGTCAGATCGGGTTGTAATGATGTTTGACTCATTCAGACTCCTCCAGTTTTTCTTTAGGTTGTATGGGTGCGAACAAATATAAGGCATGCTCCTTCAAATTTCCCCACTCGGGGTGATGAATAATACTTTCTCCAAGAGTTAAGCCTACCCCATTTAAGAAAGAGATATAGGCACGAGAGATCATAGCTGGTGAAAAGTTTTTGTTGAATTCTCCCATTAACTGTCCCTTGGCATAGACGCATTCGATAGTATCTGTCATTACTTTTGTACTTTCAAGGACCATCTGTGTAAGTTCAGGAAATCTTATCCGTTGTCCTAGGACATATTGAACAAGACGCAATTCACTTGTATAGAAGTAGATATGATTGAATTGTTCTTCTACCATGTTCTTAATTAATACGCCCGGCGTTCCCTCTTCTTTTAGACAAGCAAGCCATTTCACCTGAATATCAGCAAGCGGCTCGAGGACAGCGGCGTAGAATAAAGCTTCTTTGTTAGGGAAATATTGAAAAATGGTTCCAGCAGTCACTCCCACACTCTGCGCAATGAGAGCCGTTGTGGTATTAGAATATCCATTTTCTGCGAACAGGACAACGGCTTCTTTTAGGATACAACTACGCCGCTCCTGTCTTTTTTCTTCATTGATTGGTCTTGCCAAGTTCATTCCCACTCTCTGTAGATTTAATTATTATTAATTAAATGATCAGTTATTTAATTAATAATATATCTCTAATTACTAATTATAGCAAGAGTGAATTCATCTTACTCATGAGTAGGATGAAACTTCACAAATAAAAACAAGCCAGAGCGCTGCCCAACATGCGCTCCGACTTGTTTTTTTATATTACTTTGTACGAGTACAAGCTCTGACTTCTTTAAGTATTTCAGCAGATTTCCCAAAGGTATAAATGTATAAAGTACGCAGCAGTTTCAGCTTCATACTATAATCTGGAAATACTTTATAATTGATCGCTGTCTTCAGGGTTACCGCCTAAAGAGGACGTACATAAGCAATATGATTTACGTTTCTGTTCACCCGGTTGAACCAACTTTGGTATCTCTTCGTGTCGACTTTGAAGCGTTACTGCAGTAGACATAGTCATTACGCGATCTTAATCGTTTTCACTCACATCTCTTGGATCGACATTAAACTGAACAATCTCGAGCACTTCACCTAGTGTGGTGACTCGAATAGCACTCATTGCGACTTTCCGGTAAGCTCCGGTATCAATATTCCACGAATGGGACGTCTCCTCATACTCAGGCCGGCCAGACTTGCAAGGGGTGTGGCCGATAATTTGAAGTCTACCAATATTTTTCAACGGTGTGCGATTCCAAAGCACTCCTATCTCATTTCCTTCTTCGAATGGGAACTCTACCTGATCTGCAATACCAGCATGGCTTATCATTACATGCTCATTCTCCCAGACGAGAGGAAGCTCACTGATCCATTCTGCTACCTCCTGCAGTCCCATGTTAGCGGACCTAAGCTGATCTAGCGTTGCAAAGCCACATTGCGGAAGCCAATATTCGTTAGGACCATTCTCTATATGCTGTGAAAACTCGTATTCATGGTTACCCATGAGAAAAACAGCGTTCGCACCATACCGCTTTTTTAGTTCCTTAGCCAAAAGGAGCGTTCCCGGCGTATCGTTTCCACGATCGATTAAATCCCCTAGTTGGACAAGGCGCTCCTTATCAGGATTCCAATGCTGGTCAAGAAGCCCTTTAAACGTATGAAAGCAGCCATGTACATCCCCGACGACGAATAGATTCATAAGGCTTTTATTTCTCCTTTGGTCAATATAATCTTACTCATACTACGGTACCCCATTGGTTAGAATTCGGCTAATATTAGCATTCATTTAGGCATCGATGATCAAAAGTTAGCGTAAATAAAAGCCGCAAAAGTTCCCGATAAAATATGGATCTTATCATTAGTCCAGCTTACTATAAATATCTATTTTAGAACATTATCAAAGGACTCTTTTTGACAGCCGCTGCAGTCGGTATATTCTCTGTCTCCGCCAGGCTAGTAACGGGACTGTCAAGATTTTGTGTAAACTCTCGCATACGGGTTTCCCCGATGGGAAAAGCGCCTACTTAGCGTTAGCGTTGACACCATGATTTCCTGTTCTCCGTACTTGCTGACCACCGTTTTCTTGCTTTTTCCGTTTCGCCTTTACTATAAATTAATCCTTATACAAGTTAGACTTTAACTGGTTAAAAATATATTCTTGTATTTGATTTGAAAGAAAAATTATATTAGTATCTTTACCATTTTTCAAAACCCAATGAAGAAACACCATTGAGTTAGCGGCATATAATTCTGCTAAATATTCCAATGCGATAGAACTTGAAGAAATCTGCTGATTTAAATACTCTAAGCAAGTACTAAACAAAATTCCTTCAAATTCTTTACGTAAATCAGCTGATACTACATGAACTGCTAACAATGTTGAAATCTCGAACTTATGTTCAATCATATTATCTGTTACAAGTTCTATGGCATTGGCCACCTTACCATCATCCATTGAATCAAAACGCTGTTCAATCTCATATTTAAAATCAGAAGCATACTGTTTAACAATTTTTTCTAACAAGTCGTACTTATCCAAATAGTGACTATAAAAAGTAGAACGTCCTATAAGAGATTGATCACAAATTTTTTTGATCGTAATATCTTTAAAATCATTATGTTTGAGTAATTCAATGAATCCTCGTTCAATAGCTATTTTGGTTTTATAAATTCTGATATCTTCATTCATTAACCAATTCCTCCTTATTTGTAAGTTTTCGAACACTTCATATATAACATGTAAGATATCGTACACTTTGTACAATATTACTTATTTTTTAGTTAATAACGATGCTTTATAGTAAGCACAGACACAACTAAAAGGAGGAATAAATATGTTTAAACAATATGTTAATGATGAACAATTTAATCTTCAGATTAATCGTTTTATAAATGATTATTATCAAGAAGATAATCGAGCACAGGCTGACTTGGAACTAATGATTCCGAGACTAGAGGATGCAAATAGCTGGTATGAAACTTGGCTTGATTTTGCAAAGAAACGTGAAGATAGCAAGGACTATGACTTGGCTTCCGTCTACTATCAAGCTGCAGAATTTTATGTTGCACCTACAGACCCAAATAAAGAAAAAATGTATCAAAAATATAGAGAAACTTTCTATAAAGGATTCAATGAATTTGATTATGAATCCTTCCAAATTCCCTATGAAGACTCCTATCTTCCTGCTGTAAAATTATTGACACCTGACGCTAAAAAAACATTACTAGTCTTTGGTGGTTATGATTCTTACATGGAAGAGATGCTTAAAATGATGAAATTTATCAAAGGTATTGATTATAATATTATAGTATTTGATGGTCCAGGCCAAGGAACTGCCTTAAAAAACGGTCTTAAACTCATTCACAACTGGGAAAAACCAATATCAACTGTGATTGATTATTTCAAATTGGATCGTGTAAGCATTTTAGGTGCTTCTTGGGGAGGATATCTAGCTATGCGTGCTGCAGCTTTCGAAAAGAGAATAGATAAAGTAATTGCCTTTGACATTTTCTATAGTGGTTTAGATGCATTAAAAAATCGTATGCCAGAAGAAACTTATATTGGTATTATGCAGCTGGTTGACAATAATGAAGTAGATAAAACTAATTCTTTACTTGAAAAGATGATGGCTAATAATATGGATTTAAGCTGGAAACTTACCAAAGGGATGGAAAACACAGGTGAATCAACGCCATTTGATCTATTTAAAAATTTTGAAAAATACACGATGCACGGAATTGGACCATTCATTAATCAAGATGTTCTTTTATTAGCTGGACAAGATGATCAATACGTACCCATTAGCCGACTGCCACAAATTCAACAAGAATTAAGTAATGCTGCTTCAATTACAACTAAAGTATTTACGAAAGAAACTGGTGGTGAACAACACTGTCAGGCAGGTCATAGGGAGTTAGCATTTAATGAAATGAAGAAATTCCTATAAACAAAAAGGGCTAAATATTGATTTTTTCGTTAAAGAATCATGATAAATATTGCATAAAAATACAAAAATGACCAACCCAAGGATTCATTCTTAGGTTGGTCATTTTTGTATAAACCCTCGTTTACGGGTTTCCCCGAAAGGGGAAACTATCTGTTTAGCGTAAGTGTTGACCAATATTGGTGTTGTAAATAGATAATCACAACCCCAGTTTGTGTCCCTTTTCTAAACGCTGGATTTGCTGTTCACCATTATCCGCTAATTCCCTGAACTGGTCGATCGTTTCGCGCATCTTAGGAAGTGCTTCCTGTTTGTAGGTACTGATGGAATCCAGCGCGGATAATACATCGGTGAACGCTTGTTTCAAGGTCTCTACAGAGATATTGGCTTCTAGCGATTGCTTATGAATTTGAGCCCCTTGGTCTTTCAGCATCCTGGAAGTTCCAGCGATCAGCTCATTCGTCGTTTGATTTAAAAGCTCAATTTTCTTAAGAACGATCTTTTGATTGTAGAGTGCACTAGCTACCGTTACAGAAATTTTCAAGGCTGAAATTGTCACGTTTTTAGCTCTGTCCACGCCTCGAATCAATTCTTTGTTGTTGCGGGTGACCACTTCAATCGCCATAATCCCTTGTTGATTGACGACCATCATTTGTTGCATATCCATCACCCGTTGACGAAGTGGGAACAAGACCTCTTCGGTAATGAAGCGAATTTTGTCTGGATCTTCATTTCGTGCCTTAGCCGCTTCGATCTGCGATTCAATGGATGTGTCCATCAATGTACCGAGCTCGATTTCTTTTTGAAGCTTTTTGGTCAAGTCGCGCAGCGCTTGTTGTTCAATCTCGAGTGTCGTATTGTCATTCTTCAGGGTTGTTTTCCCTTTATCTAGGGAGACGACGATATCCGCAATCACCGTGTCAGCTTTTTGATACTTCAGGAAATACGCGCGTAACGGATTAAATAGCTTGCCTAAGAATCCTGTTTTCGTAAAGTCGATGACGCTCGGGTCCAGATCCTTTAATTGCATATGCAATTCCGTTAATCCCTTCGCTACTTGACCACCCTCGTCTCCCGTTTTGGAAAGGTTCCCGACCGAAACCTGCAGTAAATTATTTTTACCTGAGGATGTTCTCATCGTATTCATACCGAACGTGTCCATCGATTGCAAAATTTCTTTCCTCTTCTCAAGCGAATCAAGATCTAAAGACATGATGGATGCGACATTGGAATCAGCCAACGCTTGAAGTTTGGCAACTTCTTCGGGAACGGGTTTAACCTCTTGCTCAATTGCAGCTTGAATTTCTTCCGGACTTACGACTTCCATCGAAAATGACATAGAGATCCTCCTTTAGATTAGAGTTACATTTGGACGTTAAACAAGTTCGCTATTTTATAGACAACATCATCTGTATCTGCATTAATACTTGCTGCTTCATTAATACTCGAGATGCTCTGCAACGCTTCAATATCTGCATTATAGCCGATGGTGTAAATCGGAACTTTGTAGGTTGCGACGAGATCTTTGATATCTTTGAGGGAGTAACCAAGATTGGTCTCGCCATCACTCAGAACGAAAATCATTGGCTTCATCGATGGATTGACGGCTTTCTCATCTTGAAGCATTTTTAATGCAACAATAATGCCGTCAAATGTGGCCGTACCTCCATCCGCTTGTAGGCTATTTACAGCACCAACGAACATGGATTGCTGTGTCGTGTCGTACTTTTGAATCGGTAAATTAATGGTTACATCATTGGAGTAAGACACAAGACCGATGCTATTGTCTTTCCCCAAATATTTTTGTCCTTTAAGCAACGATTCTTTTAAACGATTTATGGGTTCACCCGCCATACTGCCTGAAACATCTGTTACAAAAACAGCTGCAATCGGTTTACTTCCGTTTTTCTTTTCTTTCCATATTCTCTGTGCGGATGAAAGAAGGCCACCGTCCACGACAGCGAGTTCAGATTTATAGTCGTTTAGCTCATTAAATCCTTTTTCTTGAGCCATTTTTTGATATTTATCTTGCGTCACAAATTCAGTAAATTTCTTAATCACATCTAATTTGTCCTTCGGGAGATCACCTAGTGCATACAGTGGACTGTCGTGTCTCATACCAAAGGGGCTAAATATGTACCCGCTTTTTAAGTCAGCCGTGTTGAGATAGGTTTGATATTCCAACACAAATCCATCTAACATACCCGATTTAGCTGCATCGCGCATTTGAATCGTTGTCGAAGCAAGAAAAGGGACATTCGCTTGGAATTTCTCAAATCCTTGAACGGCTTTATCACTAAGAATATTCGAACTGTCAAACGTACTGAGCGCCGTCACTAGGAAGTTTAAGCCTGTTGAGCTTGCAAAAGGATCCGTATAGCCCATGCTGAACTCATTATTTGCGATCGCTTCCGTCACGGTTTTGACATTTACAGATCCGTAAGAAGCTACTAATGCATCGTGTTTGGATTTCGAAATAACAATACCAGGAACGTTTCCTACAAGTCGCTTGGATACAAGCTGTGTTTTAACCCCGCTCGCCTTTACCATTTCGCCCCATAACTCGTTCGAAGGTGTATAGGCATCAGGTATATATTTACCGGATTTAATATAATCAGCAGCCGTACCGGAGGCAATATTACGAATTTTAACGGAAGCAGACTTCCCATTCACTTGGATATTCGCATTATTAAATTCTGTTGCAACATCCGCTAGCCAACTATCCATTCCTGTTCCAGACTTCTCCGTTGAAGAGAATATCTCCACAAATTGATTGGTCGTGTTATTCACTGTGATGGGAAACTTCGATATATCCGGCAATGTCTCGCCAACATCCGCTGGATTAATATCGATCTGACCTTTTACAGGCGTTTCGGTCGTCACGGATATGTTAGAGTAAAGCTTGTTAAGCTGCTTCCCTGCGTCTTCTGTAGTAACCTGCGATTTTGTTTTCCCCAAGTTCGAGGTAAAGTTCACCCCTAGATAGATAAGGATAAATACGACAACCAAAATAAAGACAGATAATAGAAACTTACTCTTTCCAGTCATTCGCTGCACCTCTCACGATTTATAGTATTTGGTTTGCTTGATTAATGCGTCCAATTCCTGCATGCAAGATAGTTGTTCAATATCACCGGGTTCAATATTGTCTAAGCTGGATATCTCTAATAGAAGTCTATCGAGCTTTAATAAAATTTCCTCATTATTCGAAAGTGAGCTTTTCACGGATGAGAGGTAGTCGTTATATACTTTTGCTTTTTTCTGGAGAAGTTCTGTGGAAAAACCGGATGACTTGCGATGGATAACACGATCGAACTCGGTTCCGTCAAAGACACAAAGGATGTTCAATATACTCCTGATGTTCTGGTAGAATAGATTCTCAACTTCTTGGGATACGGATGCGAACTTCTTAAAACTCATCTCTGTCTCTTCAAATCGCTGCTTCAGAACTTGGATCAAGGTACTCTTCCTCTTTTGCATTCGTTCCATTTGTTCTAAGGCCAAACTTATATCGCTTTCAATTCCTTTTACATATCGATATCGAGATAGATTTTCGACATATTCTTCGTACGTTTTGATTTCTTTCACAGGAATAATAACGGGTTTCTTGAACAATAGCTGATAGATTCCGGTTACAAGAGCCCATACGCTGGCAAATAGTAATGTAACACCCGTTGCTGTTGAGAGGGCGCTTGTTCCGATTTGTACGCCTATGAACCCAGGTGAGAGTACGAGGATGTTAACTACAGCTACGATAAGCATAAGACCTAATAATTTGATCATATTTGTGCTAGACAACATTCAATCCTCCTCTGCAAATATTACAGGACAAGTTAAAATGAACGCGGGTGTATTAGATTTCTGATGCCTTGCGATGGCGTCGTGAAATGGTCGATAATGAGTTGTTATATGATCTATGAAGGTTCTCAGGTACATCTAGGATTACTCCTTCTTGAACGAAATAAGTATGTATCTCCATCCACTGGTTTTTCATCACTGCATTGTATCTACGTTGCATTCCAGAAAAAGTAACAAGCAATATCCCATCCGATTTACGAATCTCACTTGGACTAAACTCACCGCGCTCTAGAGCTTTACGAATTGTCGCTCCCCCGCCTTCAATTCCCCACAGTCGAGCCGCTTCAGATAAACCGAATACTTCATTGACGCTGATGCCATACGGAGGAAAAGATGAAATGGGACCTTGAATCATAGAGAGCTCATCTTTCGCAAATACCTGTCTATGCCCTTGCAACCTTTCCCCTTGAACATCGTAAGCAATAACAGAAATGATTACTTTTCCATCTCGTTCCAGCAGTTTACGAACCATTTGTAAATCCTTTAACGGCATGATCTCGTCCCGGGCAGGAAAAATAGATGCGGGCCACAGTCTTTCCCCATTCGATAAAATGACCTGAAAACACAATAGATGCCCCATAAATTCCTCCATCCATGTTCCAAGTAATGGTATCTTAATATGAAAATAATACCATTGTCACGGAATCGTGACAATTAAAACATTTAATCCCATGTCCCATAGGTAAGTACAAAATAAGGAATAGAAGGTGGATACCACATTGTTTTACAATTTATTTTAACAGGAACCATGCCTTTCCCCCTTTCCAAAATAAAACAAAAAAAGCACCGTTCAAAAACCACAATTACGCGATTAGTGGACGGTGCTTCCGTTACCTTTTAGTATCATAACTTCCTATATTGCAACAGACGTATTTCATAAGATAAGACAGTAGGTTATTAACAGATTCTACGACCATTTTTCATCTATAATTTGTATTTGTAAGTATTGATTTTTTCTGTTTCTTTGCTTTTATATTCAAACATCAAAACACCTTTATCCTCTTTAACAAAATGAATAATGTGTTCCGGATCTTGATCACCCATTCTGTCCAGTGCAATTTCCTTTAAATATTGTTGTTCATATGGTGTTAATGAAATTACCTCATGAACATAAATAGCCTTCTTCTTTATAAAATCATAAAGAATAAGATGCTGTGTCGTGTATTCCCTCAATACCATATACTCTTTTGCGTGATGTTCAATCATATAAATCTCATCTTTTCCAACAAGTTCTGTCAAATCATAAGAAAATACAACATTGCCCTTGCTATTCCAAAATTCCGCTTTCTTACCGTCCGTCAGCAATACATTGCCTTGAGACTGTTCTATATTCGTGTCAGGGTAATATCCCAAAAAAGAATATTGTGCTTCTTTAGATACCTTTCCATTTACTACAAATACTTGTCCAGATCTTTTAACAACCGCTGATGTTCCCACTGCTTCGTATAATTTGATATAAAATGTTGTATCAGATAAACGCTCTACTTTTAGTTTTCTTAATTCCTCTACTCTTATTTCTAATTCCCCAATTTTAGAAGCGGCTTCTTTTCCTATGCCCTGATAAAGCTCTCCACTCTTTCTATTCAACCAAAATGTAATATTTCCATCCATTCCCATGGCATAGGTGTTAGGGATAGATAGCACTTTTCCCTTTGAATCCCACTGTACTTTCTCATTTAAAGATTCAGCCACAAATCTTAGCGGAATGTATGTCTTACCATTGACCACTTTTGCTGGAACATCAAGTGTAACATTTTTCTTATTAACATAAGCGGTTTTGCTACCTAATTTCAAACTAATTTCCTTTTTTACACCATACAGTTCTGCAGTTTTTGTTTTCTGATCCCAGAATACCTTTAAACTTAATAAATCTCCAACTTCACGAATCGGAACCAATACTCTTCCATCAGTGATAATTAGTGGATCTTTTAATTCAGATAGTCGTTTAGATTCCCCCAACTCGACTATCGCCTTAACGGATGAGCTTGCTGCGTCAGTTTTAAAAGGGAATTGAAGCAGCAATAAAGTGAACGCCATTAAACATAAGATATTTTTCTTTCTATTCATTTACATCCTCCTCCTTCATATCCAATAAAATTTATCTTCACATATTAAACGATTATTATTTACAAAAAGTTATAAAAATCAATAAATTCAGCAAAAAATAAAGACCACACTTTGCATATTAAGCAAGTGCGGCTTTGAAGGCGGCAAACACTCTATTTACTTTTTTACAATGATAGTCGCACTATTTCCACTTATCGATATTGTAGCGTAATCCACCGCGTCTTTCACTGGAGTTTTAGCTACTCCATCCAAGGTTACATCACTAAAGGTTGATCGAAGATTGCCGGTTATCGTTGCATCATTACCAGCGATTGTAGCTAGTAATTTAAAGTACTCCATCACAGTAATATTTCGGTTGTTCACCTCTAAAATATTTATCAAATTTGTATTAGTAGAGTCATAACAGCCTGCATCTGCACCAATAGCTTGTCCAGTTATTTTTAATTTCTTGGGTAATCGCAGGAAAACTATGCATTCGACATTAATCTATTTTTAATCAGGAGGTTTAATATTTCCCATTATCTTCATTGTTATATATTTCATCTATTGGTAAAATGATCGAATATATTACAGATGGGGGATAATCATGAAATCATCGAAGAGCATATTATTAGGGCTTGTTTTTGTTTTATTAACAGCCTGTAGTTCTATCAATATTCAAGAGGTAACATCAGATGCAGATAAAGCCTTTGAGGCTAAAAACTTTTCTAAATTTAGTACAGATATTGAGAAGCTAAAAGATGGAAATAGTAAGGAATATGAGAGCTATATTTCTAAAATCAAAGAAAATAACATTTATAAAATTGAAGCTCATTCAAAACTTTCAGAATTGAATGAAGGAACAGAGACATTGTCTAAATTGTCAAAAGATGTGCTACTTTTAAAAGAATATTCTGACGAAAAATTAAAATTGTTTAGCAAGCAGATAGATTATTTAAATAAATTAGATGATTCTACACTAAACATTCTGAATTATCATGTGAAAGTTAATGAAAACTTAATGAGCAAGTCTAATAAATTTGTAGTATTGATGAATACTTTTGAGGATGTGAATGAAACCACTAAAGAATTAGAAGACCTAAGTGCTAGTGCAAATACGGACATTATTGATTTGGAGGGATTAGAACCACCAGCTCAATATTCAAATCAACACAACGCCTATACTGAATCTTTGAAAAAATATAAGGAAGCACTGGATACAAAAAAATCGTATATAGATAGTCAAAAATCCTTGATTGTATCTTCAAATTCTCTTGTATTGGAAGCAAATATTTTTGCTGTAAGTGAACTTAATGATTTAAGTGCAGAAATAGAGAATCTTACTAGTAATATCAAAACAGCCATTAATGATGTTAAACAAAGAGCAGAAAGCTTACAAAAAATTATAGACTAGTTTCTAGAGTTTGGGGACTGCCTTATGTCGCTTTTGGTGACTTCTGAGCAGTCTCTCTTTTATTTAATACCAATGCTTCCAGAATAACTTTTGACATGTAATGAATTCTCCCCAGCGCCAATGGTTCCATGTACTTCCGCGTCTGTATTTTTCGTAGTTGAGAGATTCGCCAAGTTAACCGTTGTATCTCCTTTAGCATTTTCCACTGCTACTTTCAAGCTGGATGGCGCATTTTGATAAGCAACTTGAATATCACCCGTTTCTGTTTCAACGTTCATTTCACCTTTTTCATCTACCCTCTTTATAACTATTTCGCCATTTTTAGAAAAAACATTCAAAACTGATGCTTCAACTTGATTGAATTTTACATTACCCGCTTGATTTTGAAGCGTTAGCTTTTGGGTTGCTAACGTTTGAATATTGAGATCTCCTTCATTATTTATCAATGTAACTTGTTCTACTGTATTTTTTGGAATTAAAATCGTGATGGTTCCCTCTTTCTCAAAAGTAAAGGCCGAGAAGGCCCCACCAATTTGTTTATGTTGTTGAATGATTAATTGATTATCTTTATGAGTCACTACAACAGGAGCTTTCTTCTTATCCTTCTGCTTGCCCGTAATGTCTACATAAACCTGATTGTCTATTGATTCTTTCACTTCAATATCCCATGAATCATTCATGATTTCAATGCTTTGAACTTCTTCCGATGAGATGTGTTCTGTTATCTCCAACTTTTTAGATCCAAATTGCGAAGTCATAAAAAGTACTCCCACCAAACCAACTATCATAACTAGCCAAATCCACTTATTTGTTTTCATGATTACCTCTCTTTTCTAGTTAAAAATTTGTAGAAGTTTAATTGATTATGCAACATCTATTCTGTCAATTTTTCGATACGATAGATAAGCTACAGCTAGACCAAACAAACAGAAAACTGTAGGTACGACTATAAATTGAAACATAGTTACTGAACTGCTTCCATCAGAAACCGTAGCATTTAGCAGTGTTCCTATGATCACTGAACTCGTAATTGTTGTGGCAGTAGACTTTTTACGCATGCCGAAAGACAAAGGAATAAGACTTAAGCCAGCTGTCATAGCTGAAGCGATTAAGATGGATGGAATAGTAACCAACAATTCTCCCATCGACGCTGGCGTTTCGAAAAAATGAACTGACGGATTTAATAAGATTGTCAATACTTCAATGATTAAGGTGGAAATCACGACACTGAAGAAACAGAAACCAAGAACAATCATTAACTTTGCTTGAATCACTTTTTTGCGTTGTATGGGATAAGTAAATAGCAATTGAATGGTTTTATTCTTATATTCATCAATCACTAACCTAGAAATAATGATGGCTGAAAAAACGACAAAGGTAATACGAATAAAGATATTGGCCAGTGACATAAAGGCTGTAAAATCTAAAAACATAGGTTCATTTTGAGCATTTGACATTAAAGCCATTCCTCCCACCATTCCAAAAATAAAAACCATACAAATCAGAGCCTTTATCCCATATCCTGCTAGGTTATTTTTATTCCATTCTATTTTTATTAGTTTAAACATGTTGTCTGCCTCCTTGAATAATATTTAGGAAGTACTCTTCTAAATTACTTTCTTTTCGGATTTCAGCCATCTTCACTTCCTTCAATAAGGTTCCATGATGGATAATGCCGATCGTATCCGCAATCGATTCAATCTCCGAAACAATATGGCTGGATACTAAAATCGTTACACCGTACTCATTCTTTAGCTTCAGTAACAGCATTCGAATATCTTTAATTCCTACCGGGTCCAGCCCATTAATCGGCTCATCCAAAATCAAAAGGGGCGGCTTGGTCATAATGGCTCTGGCAATTCCCAAACGTTGTTTCATGCCTAATGAAAATTCATGCACTTTTTTATGTTCCACGCCTTTTAAGCCCACGGTTTCTAACACTTCTTGAATTCGATTCTCACCAGCATACCCAACGTATTTACAATGAAGCTTTAAGTTTTCAACAGCGGTTAGGCGCTCATAAAAAACGGGGTATTCAATGATACTGCCGATATTTTCTAAATATTGATAAGACGTATGGGATACAAGTTGATTGCTGATCCGGATCTCACCTGATGTGGGCTTCACCAAATTCAGAATCATCTTCATGATTGTGGTCTTCCCTGCACCATTCGGTCCTAAGAACCCGTAAATCTCCCCTTTTTCAATATGCATGGTGACATTCGACACGATTTCGGTACCTTTATAGGCTTTGGATAATTGATTGATTTGGATCATTGTTTCCATGACTGTTCGCTCCTTATTTCCGCTCTAGTTTTGGCAATTGCAGACCACTTAACCTATTAAGTGTGGCCTTGCCTCCTGCTGCATTCCTAGCATAAGGCTTTTGAGTTAGATTCCAGATAGCAATATCACCAACAGTCCTTTAACCTTCATAAACGGTACTCTTTTGAGCCAAAAAAAAGAAGCGCCAGCAGCCATGGAAGACATAGCTACTAGCACTTCATATGTAACATGTATACCCTAAATTCTCAGGAACGATCATTAGGAAACTCTTTTCATCTTAATGCTTCCATCTTTTCAATGGTTTCCTTTTGCAGTCTTCTTGACACGGAACAACTTTCATCATGGTCGAACAAGACAAGCTTGTTCTTTTTATCTATGGATCTAATATTGGCTAAATTCACAACAAATGCGCGATGGCAACGGAAGAGGCGTTCATCAGATTCCGCAATTTCATGCAATTCGGCATAAAAATCAAGTACTTTAGATTTCGTAATTAATCTTATTTTATGTGCGATTTCAATGGTCTCGAAATACAGAATATCTGAAAAGGGAATTTGAAAGCTGGTGTATTTATTCTCAAAAGAAAAAAGATCGGGACTTACCGGAATGGTTCTGCGCTCATCGGCAATTAATAGACACGCTTCAACTTTTTGAATAAATTCTTCTTCTGGTAAATCCTTTTCAATAAAATCTAAAGCAGCCACCCGATAGGCAAAGGTTTTGGGTGCTAACTCGGAATGTGTGGTGACAAAAACAATCGTGCCATAGGGATCTTTTTTTCTGATCTCCTTCGCCACAGCGAGCCCCGTATGCTTCTCGTTTTTGATCTCCAAGTCCAGAAAGTACAATTGATGATTGGCCACTTGTTCAATTTGCGATAATAAATGGTCAGGTTTGGCGGTCGAAATTAGATTTCGGTAACGAATCTGATGCTTTAACGACAATGTTTTAATGATTCGTTCTAAACGTTGCTGCTGGATCAAATGATCCTCTAATATAAAAATATTCATTCCCGTTCTCCAGTCTTTCTTAAGATTAGCGTTTGTGAGAATAGATGAGAGTGGGCTTCTGTTTCTAGTGAAGCATATTTATTTTCTTTTAAGATTTGCTGTACATTATATAAACCAAGGCCACGTCCCTTACCTTTGGAGGAGTATCCGCGTTCTTCCAGCCTCCGTAAATTGACTTTCTCTTCGTTACTGTTTTCTATTATAATTCGTTGAACCATAGCATCTTCCAATAACACAATCCAAAGCTTGGGTTCTTCCGTCTTCGCCGCTGCTTCAATCGCATTATCTAATAAAATAGAAAGAATCCGGGTAAAAGAAATCAATTCCATCTGAATCGCATGAATCGGTTCTTCGATTTCTAACGTAACATCTATTTTCATTTGTTGAGCCATAATGATTTTGGCTGCCAAGATACTTTTAACCTCTGAGACATGAAGGTTCCTTAGTTTCACAAAGCTGTATTCATTCTTCCGCATCAATTGCCCCGTCGGCTTAACCGTGTTTTCATAGACGTGTTTGACTTGATCCCAATCTTCCCTATAGATCCCATCCTCCAGCGTCAATAGGATATTCGCATAGTCATGACGAAAACCCCTGAATTCATCATAGATTTTTTCGAGCTGTGCTGCGTAATCCTTTAATTGCTCCAATTGCTCACTTTTGGCCTTTTCAATTTCCCTTTTTCGAATATGATTGTATTGAAACTGCATATATAACAAAGCAATAATAAATAGCAACCACATGCCTAAAAGTATTGTTCTATGGAAGGAACTATAATCCCCCGTTCGATTGCCAATAGATAGAATCGGATAGACCGAAACTATAATGATTATGAATAGAACAATCACCGGAAAAAGAATGACTTTACTGGATTCCTGTATGAGATCCTTGTTGAGCTGCGGAAAATAGTGACGTACACCTCTAAGCCCGATTTCATTGATGATAGGCGGTGCCATAGCCGTAAAAAGATACGGAAGATATTCAATATTGGCTGATGATTGTCTAAAGATGAATTCAACGAACCATGTCATCGGATCTGCTGCGAGATAACCTAAAAATGAATTCATGACCAAAGCATAGGCACCGTAAAACACACCTAAAGCGGTCAAAGTCTTATGATTTTTATAGTAGGATATGCCAATAAAACAACCAAATAGCGTAACGGCCCCCCATACGCCGATAAAATAAGTGGAAACCCATCCAATCATTAGAAATACCACTAACCAAATTGTTATTTCTCTGATTGTAAATGGATAACGTGAAATGGATTGAAAAATACAAAAGAAGCTAAATATTTGAATAACCATAATGATATGAAACATTCTTTACACCACCAGCCATTAATCCAGTTAAAGTAGATATTTATTGAGCCTTTCTTATAAATCTATCACTATGCATATAACCATTTATATCATATAGTCTCAAATGACTTATCACTAGTTATTCGGGCAAAACAGTCTTTATAATGTAGACATCGTTTACTCCCTATATGTTTTATTGATGGCTTACTTATACCAGCTAATTTTTTAAACTTTAATAGTGTTATTAATTAGCTATTCTTCACGCAAAGGGAATTACCCTTTGCCACTAATTTTCCCGTTGGCTTAATAACACTCCTCAGTCTAACATTAAACTTTTTTTAACAACAGTGGTACGAAAACTAAAAAAAAGTTAAACACAGAAGCTCCCCCGGCTCAAGTACGGGGGAAGCTTCTTTAATAATTGATTCACGCGAACATCCCACCAATGACAGGTTGAATAGCCGATAGATAAGAAAATAGGCTTATTTCGACAGAACCACAATTAGCTCAACCGCAGGGGATGCCTCATTTTGATATAGCCCCTTACTAACAGTTATTTATTTATCTAGTATTGTCCAGCTTTTACATTTATGTCGATAGAGTGTCCATCCCTAGTAGTTACATAGACTTTCCAATCCCCAGACATACCACTGCCATCAGTCATTGTAAATGTTCTTGATACGCCTTTACTAGCGCTAACATCAACATATTCAAAGTCTTGGTTATCCTTAAGTACTTTGAATATTACGGTTCCAGACTTATTGTTATTTTTAACATATACATTTAAGGTTTTACCATTACCTGGAGAACATCCGAATGAATTCTCAAATGCAGTAGTTCCCAATTGTTGACTGTTTATGAATGAACCATTGTTAGAGGAAATAGTCTTATCATCTTTTATTTCTTGGGCATCAACTTGCGAGTCTGTTGGAAGTATAGATGTTCCTAAACCTTCTATTTCTTGCACACTAGCAACTTTCGACCCATCGTTATTGGAACAAGACACTAAGGACAAAGATAATATCAATACCATAGCCAAATAAATCCCCTTAAATCTTCTATTCAAAATAAACAACTCCTTAAATTGTTATCGACCATCCTAAATACCAGCTTCATGGGACCTATTGTTAGTTTAATATGAAAATCAACAGGAAAATTATAACATAGATATTGATATGAAAGAATTCAAACCCGATGCCATCGTTGTATAGTAGATTTGACATTAGTCCACGTCGCATCACCAATTCTTTCCCCATAAACACACCACAAGCCTTGTGGACACAATAGATAGAGCGCTTGCTGGATCCGTGTCCTTTCCAACTACGTTCTATAAGCTATGAACCATCTTCCATCGTAATTTCCAACAATCTTCCAACACATACATTAGCGGCTTGTCGTGTAACTCCCATCAAGTCGGCTCGGAGCGAAATCCAACGGAAATAAAGCTTATTGCTATTACTACAAATGGGCAAGTGTTGCAATTATATCGACTTTGCAAGCCTTATAAGCTGTTATACTTTGACCAAAAAACAAGCCATCCCCTTCGCTTTATCTACGGGGATGGCTTGTTTTCTTATGATTCATTCTCTTGCGCTTTATTGCGCTAGCTGTGCTGTCGCCGATGGTCTCAAAGCGCCGCGATCCGCTGCCGGATGCGCGGAAACAGCCCAAAGGCATTCTGGTAGAACACCTTCTCATGATGCTGCTCCGGCACGAGACGGCGGACGAATTCCGCATACAGGTCGATCGGCGCGAGCGGCCAGTCGGTTCCGAACAACATTTTCTCGTAATGATCACTGTACACCAGCGCCCGGCGAAAATGGTCCATGAACAGCGGTTCGTTCATGAACCGTTCAAAATGGGGCCGATCACCGACGACAAGGCCGGACAAATCAGCGTAGACGTTAGGGTTCTTGGCCACCACTTCGGCGGCGTCCATCACCCAGGGATCGCCCAGATGGCAGATCATGAAGTTCACGCCGCGCTGCTGGTAAGCCAATTCATCTACGGTAAGCGGATGCGAATACTTAAGCAATCCGTTCATCGAGTAAGTATCGCCGGTATGAATCACCACGGGCATGCCGTACTTGGCAGCCAACTCATATATCGGTGTGTAGATTTTGTCATGGACGTAATGATGATAGTACCCGGCATACAGCTTGATTCCCGCCACCTCGGGAGCTTGCAGCCGCGCTTCGATCCGGTCCAGCTCCTCCAGAGCATGTTTGCCGGTGAGCATGTTCGGATTGATGCCGACGCATTCCATTAAGAACGGCGGAACGCTGTCTTCCAAGTCAAGGCCCATCGGATTGGGTGAACTGGAATCGGGAAAAGCTCCCTTCGTCTGCTCCGTGACGCCCATTCCAATGCCGAGAATGACGTCGTTCTTGTCAAACTCCGCCTTGAGGCCGGCGGCGGTGTAATCGACTTTGGAATGATCAATCGCTGTTTGATGAAAGCTGTCGATGTCCGACAGATGAATATGAATGTCAATGATCGGCATATAAGGTCTCCTTTTTGTCGGTAGGGCTGGCAAAGGTAAGCTTCAGAAGGTCACGAACATCCTCCGGATTCAGAGCCATTCGACCCAAGATCAGAAAGGTCTGCTGTGTCCAGACGGTTTCCCCATTCAGAAGTGAAAGATGGTGATGCACATCTTGACTGAACACTTTGTTGTTCACATACGCCGAAGCGCTCTGATTGTGACAACTATTCACTACATGCAGCATGTTCTGACGAGAAACCGCACCGATTCGCAAGAGTCCCTTGGAATGAAGATGGGCTTCCAGCTTTCCGAGAAGGAATTTTCCTTCTCCGGGGATTTCCATCCATCCTTCGGAGAAGACAGGTGAAGGCTTGAAGAAATTATCGTCAGTGAGTGAATAATGCGGCAGAACCATGCCACTTTCGTTGGTCACCGAATGCAGCACACAGAGAACAGGGACACCGGGCAGCATAAGGTAATGCTGGTGTATCGTGATCCCCCGATTCGCTTCCTGCTTTTCGATGACAGTCGTCATTCGGAGTCCCTTCCAGATGTTGCCGTGCATATCACTCCGCTCCGCCCAAGTCGCACTTCTCTGCTCCTGCTGTCGGCTAAAGCCACTCATGCCGGAGATGTCCACACCGAGTCCTCCATACCAGGGATTCCACCAGGAACGCGGGACCGCTTCCGGATAGGAGCTGTCTAGCCATTCTTCGCCTTGGTGCTTCAGGGAATGCACGACGCTGCCGAAGCCGGGGGCAGCCGCTATCGAGAGAACTCCGTTGCTCACCGTGTACACGGGACCTGCCGCACCTTCCTCTATCTCACAAATGACACTTGCTTCTGTACGAGGGAACCAAAGAGCCGACCGCTCCTGAACCCGATCCTCACCGCGATAGACGGCCCGGATCTTCCAACCGGATTCGCCGTTATCCGGGTCTTTCTTTTCCTCAGGAGAGAACTCAACGTGCGCGGAGTGCAGGTCCTGCTCTCGGCGCAACTCGATGTCGGCGGCCTTCCGCTCCGGTTCCCCACCATTTTGCACATACAGTTCGAGGCTCCCGGCGAGCGGAACCATCTTTCGTTCGATTAGCTCCGCATTCAGCGACCCCGCCACGAACGGATTGCCGCCGCCAAGCGCCAGTTCGAGATGATTGTCCAGCACCGGTACAACCGGGTTCCGCAGTTTCCGGGCGAAGGAGCGGAAATCCCACCACTTGGCGAAGGTGTTCAGAGCAAACACGGTCGGCTTCGTCCGCACGACGGCTCCGGCGGAAATTCGGCCAAGATCATGCTCCAGCCCAAGCGGGTATTCCGGGCGAAGCAGCTTCAAGGAAGGATCCCAGCAGATACCGCAAGCGACGTTTTCTTCCTTGCAGAACAGCCAGTTCTCCGTGATTTGGGCGCTGTCCCAATGATCCGGATCGCCAGAGTAAGCGTCGCCCATATCCACATAATGGCCCTGGTACGGCAGGATGAGCCGGTTACCGAAGAAACCGAAATTCGTCAGCAGATACACATTCTCTTCCAGCCCTTTGCTACTGGTGTTACAGATTTCGTGATGAAATTCGACGATGCCGCTTGCGAACAGCTTAGCCACCGACTTCATCTGCAGGCCGGGAAAGTCCTCCGATTCGTAGAGGGCTTCGAGAACCTGGCTCTCCCCTTCCGGGTAGATCGTCACTTCTTTGGCCTGCTTCTTGGAGAATTCTTCCGCAAACGGCTTACCCAGCTTCGGATAGTTCCACCAGAAACTGTGGTGGGAGCCAGGATAATCGATCCACATGTTATTATCGAGCTTGCCCAGATGGAGGGAGAATGCGCCGTTCACGGCGACCCACTGTTCCCCGTCTTCCCCTCCGTAACGACCTTGAGTTCCCTTCATCAGAAAAGACAACTTGCTTGTGAAGGAAATTGCCTTCTTCTCGGCTGGAACAGCCGTCACCTCAACCTCACGCGAGTAAAGTCCGTAGGACCGCAAGGTGAAGGGTACCGGGACAGATGCTTTGCCCTTAGCCGGAACTGTGAAGCGTACTGCACGCTCGGCCCATTCCACGCATTCATCCTCCGGCCATTCAAAAGCGAACTCCGCTTCCGAGGCAAAATTGTTCTCCACGTTCAGATACAGCTCAGCCGGAATGCCCGGATAAAGTGCCTTGGCTGGCAGCGCCATCTTCATCTTGACCGGGAATTTCGGAGCGATGCCCATGCGGAATTCGGCCCGCTTGCCACCAATAACCCATTGGCTCATGACAACGGGATGGGTCTTCTTGTCATTCTGCTCCTCCCGGACCGGGTCAAGCTCGAATTCCCCCTCCACAATGACTGTTTCTCCCGGAGCGATCTTTTGTGCAGCAGCCAGAGCAAAACGGATACTCTTGTCGTCCTGGCCCTTGATCTCAATCGCCAGTTCGGAAGCCGAGCAGTTCTTGATGCGATAGCGAACTTTGTAGGCGGAACCGAACACAAGATCATGATCGTCGATCTCGGTGGAGATTGCATAGTCTGGCGTGTCGAGAGCGGTTAGCCCACGACCGGTCTTTTCGAATTCTGCTCGCACGGAGAGATCTCCCTTACCCCAGGTGTAATCAAAGAAATCGAAGCCGCGCTCCCGGCGACCATCCGGCTCAATGACGAGCTCGCGGGTGCTGTCTGCGTACCAATCCAGCTCCTCGAAATAAGGGGCGAGCGCTTCGGTTTGCAAGATGGTCGGAATGAAGTTCATCAGGTGGACGGAATCATCATTTTTTTCCCAGAAGAACCCGCATTTCTTGTACATCGGCACAGCTTTGGTGTTGCCCGCCCATGTGAACAGATCGAGCCGCGGCCAACCCGCTTCGACTGTTTTGCGAACCGCGTTCAAAATCAGATTGCGGCCGACCTTGTAGCCGTGATAATCGGGTCGCACATTCAACAGCGGTACATACAAGGCCCCTTCGTCTTGGCGGTAGTGCGCGAAACTACAAAAGCCGACAACCTCCTTGCCATCGACGGCGAGAAACGCATAGAGATTGGACGAAATTTCCATCTCCCGGCGCACAGTGTCCTCCGTTCTCTGGTTCGTGCCGCCTCCCCAACTTTCGTTGCTGCGGTTCCACATATCAGCGAGCGCCCCAGCGTAGGAAGGGTCGTACTCGATAATGAGGATTTGTTCCGCTGTAGTATTTGTTGTCATGCTCTCATCTCCTTATCATCATCTAAAAATATGTATTCGTAATGTTTCTGGATGGCCGAGGGGCGAAAGACCAGTGATATCACAGTACCCTCTTAATTTAAATATAGCTACACCAAATTACTTTATCTGCATTAGCTCCAAAATTTGATATCTCATTAAAATTCATTAACATATTTATTTTATCGCCACCAATATGTTCGTCATTATCGGCATTATAAAATTGAACAATTTCTACCTTATACAACCCATTCTTCAATTCAATCCTAATTCCCAATCTTCATCTACAAATGTGTTATATTTATCTGCATTGACTAGCGCAATAAAATTAGTGTCACTATGATTAAGACAAAACTTCATTTTTAAACCTCCTCAAAAAAAATAAATTCCTATTTCATGCCATAGGTTATATTCTTTTTTCATGTTTTTCAGATAGACCCCTATGAGCTATAGTCTTATCATACTATAAAATGGAAGTATTTAAGTAACTACTAATCAATTAAAAATAAAAAATCCTACCTAGGGGAGGCAGCCAGTAGAAGCAAAATTGTATAGATTCTAATAAATGATATTTTCACATGCTGCTACACAAATAGACCTCTGCTAAAAGGTGCAGAGATCCTTTCCGGATCTTGTATGGGGAGAAACCTTCAATGTACTGGGTATCCGACTCATACACTCTATGTGTATCCCACTAGCGTGAATCACCTTTTCTAACAGGCACGCCTCAATCCCTGAGTTAGCTTACAAACTTCAATCTATAAATTAACGTTCATTCGCTCTCATTAATGCCCGATCCTTTTCTTTTAATCGTGGACATGCGTAGCAGTAGCCAAATTCGCTATCCAAGCAATAAGCCAAGCAACAAGCAGTTTTCATTAGCATTTTTTGGTCAGGGATATTGGGGTGTTGAATGAAGTTTGGTTTAATATCAAACGGGTTTTTCCGGAGTGCGAACGCACTAGCATCGACATCGTGTGTGAGCAATTTGAAATAATAAATGATCCTGGTTCTACTTTTTTCATCAGATGCTTCGATCAACTCTTCTTCCATTTGAGCATATAACGCATTAACGATCTGTCCCCATAATGGAATAACGTTTATTTGGGCCAGTTGGGACAAAATTTGGATTACAGGCGTTACCTGTTCCCTGTAAAAGGAATCAAGCGATTTCTTGTACCCATCATCACGGTCCATTATCGGAACTTGGCTAAATCGCGCTTCGTTGATTTTAAATGAAAAAAGCGGATAGTGGTCACCTGCATATAATTGTACGGATAAATTAGATAATGACAAATCCAAAAGCAACTCGTCGCCCCGATACAGCATGTACTGCATCGCACCGCATACCCCAGCATACCAGCTAATAAAAAAAGCTGCCGCTGTAGAACGTTCTCTAGCTTTAATGAGCGTGCCGTATGTGTCGATTAAGTGCTTCATATTTTCAACTTTTAATAGATCCAATGCAGGGATGGTAAGCACGATGTTTTCGAGCTTATTCAAAGTAAGGAAAAATTTCTCTTCCAATTGTTGAAAATCAACTGTGCCCACTGCATACCCTCCCATTATTATTGTCTATTTTTCAAAAGCATGAACAATGTCGTCAATAGCATTAAGGTCTGCCAGTGGAGACATGCCAAGACTAAACCATTCCTTTCCTCCCATGATGTGAACCTGATTTTTCTTCACGGCTGTCATGTTTTTCCACAAAGAGCTATTCATCATTTCCTCAGATCTATTCCGAACTTCTTCGCTGGACTCATCATCTAACTGCAAAATAATATGGTCAGGATTATATTCCGGTATTTTTTCCAATGAAATTGAACGGCTTAACTCACCTTGTGGATAATCTTTAATCGGCTTTAGACCTAGCTTCTTATGGATGAAGTTTCCCCGATCACTATTTTCTCCGTAAATAACGATCTCCTTCGCCATAATCATCATGTACATGACTGACTCGTCACCAACTAAAGATTGGAGTTTCTCCTTGGCTTCAGCTTCTTTCGTTTGCAAATCTTGAATGACCTTTTTAGCCTGTTCAACTTTGCCTAGAACCTCGCCAATATCCCGTAACTCATCACGCCAATCATCCCGCTGCGGCAAAAGCACAGTTGGTGCGATTTTGGAAAGCTGAGCATAATCTTTATCGGACCACCACGTAGGGGCAATAATTAAATCCGGCTCAGAAGCCAGAATTTCTTCAAAATTAGGTACTTGGGCAACTCCCATCTTCAGTGTATCTTTAAACGGTTCCTTTAAATAGGATGGGAAATCCGGATGATAGTTTTGCACCGCAATAGGTGTAACGCCAAGTGCATATAACAACTCCGGGTAGACAACCGAAAGTCCAATGACCCTCTTCGGCTCTGTTGGAGTACTAATGTCTCCCTTTAAAGTTGTAATAACACGCTGTTCAGCAGTTGCTCCTTCACTCGTTTTTCCAGAGTTCCCAGCTGTATTTCCGGCATTATCGGTTCCACAAGCAGTACTTAACATGACTAACAATACGATAATTAACCCTGTGATCAAACTTCGTTGCTGCTTCATTCTTTGATGATCCTCCCGATAATTTGATTTATTTATGACAACCTCTAATTAAAATTGATTATCATTATCATATATTAGGAGTATAGATGAATTTTTAATTTGGAAATATTGACGATAGCGACATTTTTTTATGCACGATCCCGCCAAATCTTTAACACTTCATCCAGCATAAGCTCATGGGTGAAAGCCGTATATTCTACCCAAGGATATGAGGGGAGGAAGTCCACCCGGCTGTTCCTGACGGCTTTCAGATCACTCCATAGCTTAGAGTTCATGAGTGTTCGCCAGCTTAATTGTGATAGAATGCCCTCATCTACGATGAGCAATAAACGATCCGGATCAAAATCCGCTAGCTGATCCGGCGTTACCTGCTGATCCGGCCTCAAAAGATCGACGCCTCGCACGGGCACAACATGCAGATCATCGTAAAACACCGTGCCCAGACTTCTATTACCCAAAACATTGTAACGATCACCGGTGATTCTCAGAATGAGGAGACTGTCATCCTTGAATACGTGTTTCACCTGCTCTCTTACAAAAAGGGCTTTTCGATCATATTTTCCAAGCCAAGTCTCCGCTTCTACTGTCTTGTCCAGAAATTGCCCAATTAAGCGCAAATGCATACGCCAATCGTTCTTCACCCAGGGCACAAAAAATGTAGGTGCGATTTCCCTCAGCATGTCCTGTTCCTCGGGAGGTACCAGATTGTCGATACCAATAATGAAATCGGGTTCAGCAAGTCGAATTTCTTCTCTCTTTATCCATTGATTTGAACTTAGCGGCAGCACGGAATCCATTTGATACTTTCGCTTGTAATAATCAGTCCATGGGTGATCGGCTGGTGCGGCGCAAGGATTAATTTGAAGCGCAATAAGTTGTCCAATGTTGGAGAAATCGTAAGCGACTATTTTTTTCCTGCTGTTCTTCATAAATGCCGCTGGAGGCACACCCGATACCTGTTTAAATTTGCGCCGAAAATAAATATCATCATGGTAACCTACATGTCGTGCAATATCCCGAAGACGATTTTGCCCACCCGACCTCATCAGCTGTTGTGCCTGCTCAATTCGGAAAACTGCCAAATAATCGATCGCGCTGCAGCCATACCTTTTTTTAAATAATCGCATAAAATGACGGGTACTGATTCCCGCCACCTTGGCCAAATGATCGATCGTCAGCTCTTGTTGAAAATGCTGCTCGATATAGCCTTTAACGTATTCTAGGGCCGTTTCCGAATCATTCTCTTGTACAAGATGGGCATCTTGCAGGATGGTATGCAGCAGTTCTTGAAAGAGAATTTGACCGCGAAACCGTTTTAAACGATCCTCGTCCTGCAAGTATTGGCAAATGGTGTCGCACAAAGCATTAACAGAAACCGGAGACGTAACGATAACTTCCCCTTTTGCCGGAAACGGGCTGTTCCTCTTAATAATCTGCATCGAATGGACTGAAGATCCCTCATCATCCATAACATCGAATCGCATATGGTAAAATCCCCGTTCATCAAAGGTGTGCACGGCTGCTTCGACGAGTTGACCGGGCGTACACACGTAAACGCTGCCTTGTCGAAGTTCGGTGAATTGCCCATCAATCGTTAGCCAGCCTTGACCGCTTGCCGCAACAAGAATCATGTGGGATTCGATAAACTGAAGCCTTAATTCCCAATCATTTGCTTGGTTCTTGATATGCTCAATTTCTCGAAGCTTGAAGCACATACCTTCGAGTGATGCATATTCTTTATGTTTAAAGTTCTTTTCTATATCAACCAAGCAATCTCACCGCCCTCGTACTAGCTAAAAACATTTTAGCTCACAATTTTTCTCATCGCAATTTCCATGTGAATGTGATGGTTGCTGAACTCATTCTTGCGAACAAAAAGACTCCCGCCAATACATACAGCAGAAGCCACCATTATAAAGTGATTCACACGACATCCTATCAATGTAGGTACCCTGCTCAAAGTCCAGCAGCACCTAATCTTTCTCGTGATACTATACAGCATGTCCAAGATAAGAACACGGACTTATTCTCTGCTACTGCCTTCGCAAAGGTCTCCTCTCCCCATGGATACCAATCTACTAGGTTATGTTGAGCATTATGTAAAGTAAAAGAAAAGGATAGATAAAGCAGATAAACCTGCCTTATCTATCCCTTTTTAAATTACATATAACCTCATTTACTACAACAACATTTAAGCTTTACCACAATAAAATCGTCCTATATTATTCAATTAAAGCACCCGGTTAGTTTGAAAAAGAATTTCTTTAATTTATGTTTTCTTTAATCAATCCGTCTAGCCGCCCAAAGTCATCTGCTTCAGCCTGTTCAAGAATAGTCAGTAAAAAAGACTCCGCCAAGCTTTCTTTCATAATAACATTTCTGGCTTCATCAAAAGTAAACCACTCAGCATGCTCAACTTCCTGATTAATTTGCATAAGTGTCTCATCATATACCACAGAGACGTAATTTAACATCAGCGTATTGGAACGTTCGAAATACAGGCTTCGCATGTACTTGTATTCATCCACATGCAGTCCTACCTCTTCCTTCACCTCACGGATCAGCGTCTCTTCCGCTGATTCCCCGCGATTAACGTAACCAGCCAACAAGATGTAATCCTTCATATTATATTGCCTTATCAACAGTACCTTATTCCGTTCTTTGTTCAGCACTGCTGTACTAATCGCCGTACTAAAGATAGGAAAGCGAAACACCTGACATGAATCACAATACGGGATCAGGCCCTCTCCTTCACATTCCTTGGAATGTAATTCCGTTCCACAAGCATAACAATACTTCATCACTCGTCCACCTGCATTCTCTGAAATGAATAGTCTATTTCATTATACTATTGTTATATCAGAAGCTTAATAGACCTTTGTGTCCAAATTATTGATAACTAAAGAAGCGAATTCCTCCAACACATATCCATTGCAAAAATCGCACAAAAATTGATCATTTAGCAGTCGCAGCCAGTTTCGTGATCTTGTCGGCAATATCTTCCGCTTGTAAAAGAGATGAGAATGAATCTGCCGCAAAATATTTCTTCATTTCAATCTCAATCACATGGTGATTTTTAACAGCATCCAAGGATGTCCATGTTACTGGCAGCTTGGGTGGCTCTTTACCATCAACTTTAAGCACAATGACGTAATCGCCTACATAATCGTTTACAGTCTCCCAAGATACTTCAACACGGCCCGCCTTTTTGTCAATGATTTCACTTTTTACTTTTGGGGTAGGGTTCAGACCCAGAATATCGTAAGCCGCTCTACCTCCTCGTTCACCTGAATTGCCAATCACCATCAAAAATTTATCTACAGTAACATAATCCACAATAGAGATAGTTGCATCTTTTGGAATTGCATTTTTGATTTTATTGCGGGCAGCTTCCGTACGTATTTCAAAATCTTCAATCCATTTTTCAGCTTCTTCTTGTCGACCTAGAATATCGCCCATGGCCGTAATTTCTTCCTGAATTGTTGAGTACTGACTTGTGTCAAACACGACGGTCGGCGCAATTTTGGAGTAATTTTCATAATCATCCTTATTCCAAGTAATAATCACATCCGGAGACAAATCCAATACCTTCTCCAAGGAAATACTCCCTTCTAAACCAATATCTTGAACCGTGTCAGATAAATACGGCTTTAGAAATTCAGCAAAGTTCATTTGTGTACTGGACGCCCCAACCGGAGTTACCCCTACAGCTAAAACAGGTCCTAGATCCCAGTCAACAACAACACGTTTGGGATGTGCTGGAACATTAATTTCCCCTATGACTGTTGATAATTTCCGCATGCTCGTATCATCTTTCGCCTGATTAGAAGACGTATTTTGAGTAGATTCCGCCCCTTGCTTTAAATTTCCACCTGCTGAGCCCTGGTTATTATTTCGACTGGAGTTCCCATTCGTGCAACCTGCAAGTATCAGTGTAAAACATAACATCAGCGTTAACGCTATCTTCGATCTTGTTCCTTTCAACATCTGCCTGTCTCCTTCTGCTTTCAATTGATAATGATTATCATCAATAATATAACAAGAAGAAGCATTCTTGCCCATGGAGGATACGAACCCTTCCCATGGACTATCTGAACCGCCTGGGCTCTCCTTCACTTTCTTTTTGTATTGACCTGGCGTCATCCCGACCTGCTTCTTGAATAGACGTGTAAAATAAAAAACATCACTATAACCTACGCTTGCAGCAATCTCCTGTGCAGTGGCATCCGTCCGAATCATTAATTCCTTCGCTCTAGCCATCCGCGCCTGAATCACATATTCGATAGGGCTTCTCCCCGTACGGCGTTTGAACTGCCTCGATAAATATTGAATGCTGTAATTCCATAGCTCTGCCAATGACTCAAGAGAAATAGACTCATTGAAATGTTCGTGAATGTACTGAATGATCTGTTCTACCATATCGGTTTCCTTTGAAGCAACTCCCTGATGCTGAAGCTGCTGGACAAGTGTATGTACGAACTGATAAAACCGGATTTTCACATGAAAACGTTCCAGAATCTGTCTCTGATTCCATTCCTCATACATTGAATCCACGTGACGATATAAAATGACCGGAGCAAGAGGCCGGCAAGCATACTGAAGCTGAAAAGGGTTGTTCATGTGATAGATCTTCAGGATTTCCTTACTAGCTTTGGCGGACATGCTACCTCTATATAAAATGTAATAGTACGTGACTTCATCTTGTCCAACCTCGATGCTTATACTGCTTCCTTTTCCTGCATGCAGTAGATAAAACCGTTCAAATATATGCATATCACCATCCAGCCAAATGGTGCCTTGTCCTTGCACTACATATATAAAACCACTGGCCGGGAGAAGATATTGCTGCTTCCCCCGGCTACTTATCACAAGTTGGCGAATATCCACCAGCTGAATCGATGCATTGTCCCACATTTGGATATACTCTTCCCAGTTCACTATTTCTTCTCCCCCGTTTGACAACATGCTGAACCTATTATTCAGCAGTAAATCCCTTTGCAATTCACTATGATGATATTCGATAACGATAATCATTGTCAATTATCAGGCGGTATATTCATAGCATCTGATGATTTTGAAAAATCCTAGAAGAGACTCGTAATCAGCAATCTAGCATTGGTGGTCCAGGCTCAAAAACTTAATTAAAATGAAGTTATAAACCACCCTTGCGACAGTTCCCAATCCCCGGCCTGAGGCTTAGGAGATATGGTTCAACATTTATCCATTTCATCATCCATTGACGTTCTACCCTTACAGAGTTCCAAAAACGAATCAGCTACTTGTACACTGCCTTCGTAGTCTAAATATCCTGAATGAGCTACAAGGATTGGATATTCGTTGTTTTTCATATCTTCTCTCATATCAAAAATATAATGATTACCACAACCATCCATACCAAAAGAAACAGCAAACTTCATGTACTCAGGAAATTCATATGCTAGATTATACTCTCTAAACTCTTTTATACTAAAATATTGAAAATATCGATCTCCGGTTTGAAATTCTCCACCATTTGAGTATTGTATGAATTCAATATAACTACAAGGAAGCTGCCTCTGCGGAAAATCCCAGAGAGATGGATCGAATGTTATGTATTGATTATATTGCACCTGTCTGCTCTTCATTTCCTGAATCTCTAGCTCAGACAATTGAACATTCCACGTCTTTAGAAAATCCGTTACTTCGTCATGACCTGCTCCTTGATTTTTTTCGAACGCATCTTCAAAGACATTATCCCACATTATAAAGTCCCCCATGAATATCTGTTTTTTACTAAATCTCGCATCAAGTATATTCAAAACACATTACAGCTTTTCCTAAATCCTTGTCATAAAATAAATACGCACAATCGGCTCCATACGCTTGAAAATAATAACCAGTCAATGAGCCAACATATGTAAACACTTCGCCATTCATATTTTTGGGAACATTGCTGAGATTGGTCTGTTCGAACTTGAGCATGTCTTCTAAGGACTCATCCTCTTCCTTCATAAACTCCTGAGCCTTATCAGACATGAAAGCTACATCATCTAAAATACCATTTACTTCAGGAAACTCAAGTCCCCAACCACTAGACTGTTTTTCTTCAAAATCACGTAATAATGCTTCTGTTGATAATAAATCATCACCAAAACTGGAATAAGAGTAGATCATGTTATTTTGATGAAAGAATTCCTTTCGGATTTGATAATCCTTTTCATTCAATAAATATGCTTTCTCCAAGTCATTCAACTCTGCTAAATCCCTAAGCATTCTCAAATGTTTTTTGTCTCCGTCGGCTTTCAAATTCTCACGGGTCTTTTCTAACTGCTGTTTTTGATTGAGGATAAAGTAATTCCAGTCTGCCTCAAATTTGTATTTTCCATCAATAACATTAAAACCTACCATATCTTCTTTAGTAAAAGATGCTTTCGGTGATTTTCAAGATCATCATAAAATACTTCTTCATAAGAAGGGAAAGGTCTAATTAATTGTGTAGTTATATTCATTCCTCTGTAGAACCTCCAAACACTAACGTAGTATTAATCCCTTGACGGGATTGTATTGCTTATTTACCCGACTTTGATGTAATCAGTCTTTTATCACTACATTTTTAACTATATTTTTCACCACATTCTTTTTTTCTTCCAGCTTACTATCCTCCAACTCGAAGATACCTGGATCTAACATGAAATTAACTGCGGTTAGTAAAAATTCAGCAGTTTCTTGTGCATGTTCAACTTTAAAAAATCCTTCTTTAGTTCCCTCATCCAATATTCGGGACAAGTATGGAGTCATTTCATTAATTTTTTTAACGAGAAATTTTTGATGAATCCAAGCATTATTTTCGTTGAAGTAGATACGGTGATTTTCATCTATCAAACGATTAGACTTTTGTCTCTCATCATGCCGTAGCTCCTACAACCTATTCGTCAATTCTAACTTTATTAATAGGATTTCGCTATATACAAAAATTTAATAAATATTTGATGATCAGGCAGATGTCCAAGCGAGCAGGTTCCTGCCTGCATTTAATAGTTTAGAAATTCCAATAGGAGCTATTTAGCTATGGCATGTAATACCGCTGTATCCGCTTTAACTTGTTGTAATGATAAGAACTTTGTTCAGGATAAAGTATGTACACCATGGAGTGGCACTGTTGTCGCGGCTGATGTTCTAGTTGTTACCTTTACGAATAACATTAATCAAAATATAGTGGGTACGGGATATTTGCAATATGACATCGGACCAGCAGCTATTGACAGTACAGGAGCTGCTATTAATCCTGCTCCAATTACACTTACACCTGGAACAAGTCTAGCTTTTACGTACCGACGCTTCAGCGTTATACAAATAACGCTACCAGCAGCGACACCAGGTACTTATCAAGGCGAGTTCTGTATAACGACTCGTTACCCTGTCCAATAAGAAGATTTAAAGGAGGGCTACACGTATATGTGTAATTCAGCACTTAGTTGTTGCTCGGATAAAATCATTGTGCAAGATAAAGTATGCACGAATTGGCAATTAGCTGCAGCAGGTACTCAAACCATTTATTCTGACAACATATCACAAATTATCAGTGGTACAGGGTATGTTAAGTTTGAAACCGGCACTGGGTCTTTGACGGTAAACTTTTTCAAGACGGGAATCGTTGCTGCCATTCAAACAATTGTTATTCCAGCAGGAGGAAGCTCATCATTCACTGTAGCACGATTTGATACCATTTCATTAACAGCGACAGCAGCAGCACAAGGCGAATTCTGTATCACAGTGCGTTACAGCCTTTAAAACGATTAGTCTAATAATTAGGTGGTTCTTCCTTTCTGAAGAACCACCTTTCTTATTGTTCATTAACTAAAGCGGAATTAGCTTGTAATTGAAAGGTAGTTGAAATGACATATCTCCCTTCCACATACGTCAACTCATTACCTTGTGAAGAAATTTTTATTGACTTGATGCCCTGCCCTATAAAATTGGTTGTACTGCCCGGAGGTACATACATATACTTCCTTTCTGCACCATCAATTTCTACCTCTAAAGCATCTGTGCTCATTGAATTAGAATAAATGCTAATCTGTGCCACATTGATATTTGATTCTACATCAATCTCCCATATTTGAAATCCAAGCTGCTTTCCTTGGATTAATATATTTCCACAGCAATCTTTTTCTACAACGAATTTGGAAGGATGCTTTGCAGGATCTGCAGGATGTATACAATGTGGAATGGTGCATCGCCTTGGCTCTGATCTTTGTCTGTGACAAGGCTTTGGAGGACACGGAAATACGGGAGAGAATCTCCTCGTTCGCTCTCGATTTCCAGAACGCTTTTTCTTTATCATACATTTGATTTTTCGTTTTTTTTTCTGAATATAGGAGGAATGCAACACGAGAACTATCATCAATGTTAATAAGGCTTCTTTCCTTGAACAACTTCTCCTTTTCAGCATTCTCCCCCCTCTTTCAAAAACGCTTATTCAAATACTTACTTGCTATTAAATGAATCTATCCAGCACATGGTTATACATTATCAAGATTTATTTCAAAAGAGGTTAGGGTGCCTATAAGAGAAAATTCAACAATAAGTCTTATTAATGAAGTTTAAGTTATTTCATGCATGGACCAAACTACTCCATTCACAGTACTGCTACCTATGTTAATTGAGACTGTCAGTCCGTTCGCATTATAGAACAGCCCAATAACATCACCTGCTGAGAGTGTAAACTCTCCTGCCAAAGTTACAACTCCATTTCCGAGAACAGCTCTTAATGTCAAAAGCAATGCAATATTAACATTTAATATAGGGAAAAGACCACTCACCAGACCAGTGATTGTAGGCGATGTTCTTTGGGCAATAAAATAAGGATTTATTCCGGCACCCAGACTTACGCCAAGAGCAGCCGTCGTGGAATAATTTATTGTTGCTAAAATGGAGTACCTTCCAGTAACAGGAACTGTGAAATTTCCAGTCACTTGATTAAAATTGGCACTTCCATAATTAGGATTCGCTATAGACCAATTAGTAAGTTGGGTACTAGCGGATATGGTAAGAGTAGACAAGAACGCCGAAAATCCTTCTGCAGCAAAATTGGGCCCTGTTGCTCCCGTTGCCCCGGCTACTCCTGCTACTCCCGTTGCTCCCGTTGCTCCTGTTGCTCCTGTTACTCCCGTTGCTCCCGTTGCTCCTGCTACTCCCGTTGCTCCTGCTACTCCTGTTGCTCCCGTTGCTCCTGTTACTCCCGTTGCCCCGGCTACTCCCGTTGCTCCTGCTACTCCTGTTGCTCCTGCTACTCCTGTTACTCCCGTTGCTCCTGTTGCTCCTGTTGCTCCTGTTGCTCCTGCTACTCCCGTTGCTCCCGTTATTCCTGTTGCTCCCGTTATTCCTGTTACTCCCGTTATTCCCGTTGCTCCCGTTACTCCTGTTGCCCCGGCTACTCCCGTTGCTCCTGCTACTCCTGTTGCTCCCGTTGCCCCGGCTACTCCCGTTGCTCCTGCTACTCCTGTTACTCCCGTTGCTCCTGCTACTCCTGTTGCTCCTGTTGCTCCTGTTGCCCCTGCTACTCCCGTTGCTCCTGCTACTCCTGCTACTCCTGTTGCTCCTGTTGCTCCCGTTGCTCCTGTTACTCCCGTTGCTCCTGTTGCTCCCGTTGCCCCGGCTACTCCCGTTGCTCCTGCTACTCCTGTTGCTCCCGTTGCCCCGGCTACTCCCGTTGCTCCTGCTACTCCTGTTACTCCCGTTGCTCCTGTTGCTCCTGTTGCTCCTGTTGCTCCTGTTGCCCCTGCTACTCCCGTTGCTCCTGCTACTCCTGTTGCTCCTGTTGCTCCTGTTGGACCGGTTGGACCTTTCTTATGCGGAATTCCGTTACAGCTTAAAGTGCCGGAACATGAACAATCACTAAATGAGCATTCTAAGATTTCCCTGTTAGATTTCGAGCTGCTATAACTCATATATTAGCCCTTCCTTTCCCCAATCTTTCTATCAACAAAAACTATATAAAGGCTAACATTTGCACTACACTCTTACAGACATTGATTTTACTCAATACCTCCATATGCCATCTCTATTACTAGTAAATGGATTTCCCACTACTATCGCTTGTACTTAAGCCTTTACTTCAACCTTAAATGAATAATTTATTAGCGCACAAAAAAATAAAGCACCAGTTGCCTTCCAAAAGTCTAAACGGGTACTCATAGATTAGACACTTAAAAAAAGAGTGTTCAGGCTATGGCTAACGATACCGTATTATTTTGTGTATAATGCGATAAATGACATATTCAAAGAAAAATTCTGCCCTTCTTAAGTCCGCAAGAGATTCGCAAAGCAAAAAAACGGAGCATCTAGTCGCTCCGTTTTTGATCTGTCCGCAGAAACGCCTAAATTGCGTTTTTAAACGTATATACGGTTCATATATCTAAAGAATGTTAAACATCACTATAATGGATGCTAAAGTATTGGCACAACCATGAAGTAACCAACTTGAGATGATAGAGCCCTCTGATTGTTTTTCATTAATCCAGCCCATTAACCAACCTACTGTACCTGTAAGTAAAATAATAATGATTGCACCCAGTAATCCTGCTGTTGATATAAATATCATTCCATGCATAAGCCCAAACAGTAAACCTTGTACCATATTACCTACTTGAAAGCCAAACTTATGTACCAGCCTTTTGGTCAACAAACCTCTGAACAACAATTCTTCAGAAAAGCCTGTTTGAAAAAAAGCATATATCAAAACTGGAATTAATGCAGACAATCCTTGTCCGGAAAATTGGGATGTAGCCATCGTAGATTTATCTATGAAAAGTGGAAAAATTAAAAATGATGGGATCGACAAAAGAATAATTGAACATACAAAAGTTATTGTATATTTAATTTTGTTTTTAACAATAGGTTTTTTTAAGCCTAACCATTTAAAAAATCCAAGTTCTTTTCTACCACAAGTTAACCACCAAACAAAGGGGATAATTGAGAATAGTATTACTTGTAAAATTGCACTAATTAGCAAATTGATAATTTGCATATTAACCTCCCATTGAGGATTTTCAAAGACATTATCAGGGCCCTCTTCAAAAAAATATAATGATAAATCATTGTCATGAATGTTAGTTTTTATTTTCCAGTTAAGGTTCCATGTGTATTTTCATACCATCTACTATGTTATAAGAGTCTTCATATATACACAATGACTTTTCATATATCTCCCCCTAACTCCAACAACGCTTTACATTAAAAAAACACCCCGTAGAAGTCATAACATAGAGGAGTCCTCTGTGTTCATGAAACTACGAGGTGTTTTGTTAAATAGGATTATTTGGTCTTGATCGGCAACGTATAGTATCCAAATGCAAGATCAAGTAAAGCACTAGCTTCTTGACGAAGTAAAGGTTGTTTAGAGCGGAAATCGACGGAACCATCCGCTTTTACTTTTGTATCTGGATCTACAATACCTTGAGAAACTAGTGCGGTGATCGCTTTAACCGCCCAAGGATCCGTGTCACCCGTCAGCTTGATATCGGTTGCGGGTTCGGCTTGTTTTAGATTTTGAATCATAACCGCTGCGATTTGTCTTGTAATTGGGGCATTACGATCAAATCCAGGTACACCGGACACTATCTTCTCTTTGTTATCCTCAAGAAAAGCCCATCCGTGGGCAAGAATAGCGACATCCATAAACTCGCCTTGGGTCATTGTGCCGCGTGGCTCGAAGAGGTTGCCAGATTTAGCGCTTATAACATCAAGAGAATGCAGATTGTTGATGTAGGTTTTATAGACGCTGTCATTAGGTACATCTGCGAACGCTGGCTTCGGATGAACCTTACGGGCATCAGAACCAAAATCTAAGGAATTGGGGTTCGTGTAATAGAAGTATTCTACCTGACCTTTATGATCTTTCTTAAAAGCCAGTTTGTTACCAGATTCATCTTCAAACAATAGCGGATTAATCATTTTCAACGTATGTTTGCCGCTAGCTCCTGTCTCCATAAGCAGCTTCCCATCTGCATATGTAAAGTTAGCTTTCAAGAAAAAAAATCGGGTGTTCTGATAAGATCCAACGTATTTAGTCGCGTCTGACTCACTCAGTGGGATGTAAGTCTGTTTCTCTGGGACTCTCTCGTCAGGGAAATAGTGATCCATAAAGGCTTCATAAACTTCTAAACTCATCATCGTATCATTGTTGTAGGACATGTAAAAAGCGGTATTTTTCTCTGGTAATAATACGACCAAAGATTGATGACCAGGCATGTTGCCTCCCTTGAGGACGACATGATGACCATTCATGAGATCATTACGATAGCCTTCAAATCCACCAACGGTCGTCATAGGAATCGATTTGTCGGCAAACACCGAGTAGGTTTGCATCTGCTTTGCTGTTTTCTTGCTAATGATTTTCTTCCCTCCAACTGTCCCCTGCTGTTGAAACATGATCAAATACTTGGCCATGTCATCTCCTGTTGAAAGGATACTACCCTGGCCCCCATCTGTTGGCGCATGTCCAAATGCCGGATGAGGTTTGCCATCTGGATCATAGTGTGTGGCCATTTTGGATAGAAGCTTAGGAGTGAAACGAGAGCTAGTGGAGTTCATCCCTAAAGGCTTGAACACATTCTTTTCCATATACTGTGGGAACGGCATACCACTTACGGTCTGTATGGCATAACCAGCAAGTAGAAAAGCAAAATTGTCGTAGGTATAAGCTTCTCCAGGCGTTCGAACGACTGTTGGCATATGCTCTGTCATAAACTCTTTCATTGGAATGTCCTGATTCACATACTCAGGTGCAACATAGAGTGCTTTATCCGGATAATCAAATCCAGTTGTGTAGGTTAGCATATCGTACATGGTTAACGATTTATTCGTTTTATTAGGTACTTTCATGCCACCAAGATACTCATTAATATCATGATTGAGATCGATCTTTCCTTTTTCTGCAAGCTGCAAGGCCGCTAAGGCGGTAAATGTCTTCGAAACGGAAGCGATTTGGAAAACGGTATCTTTATCTACAAGTGTTTTCTTTTCCTTATCGGCATAGCCATACCCTTTATTTACGAGCACTTTGCCGTCTTTGACGACTACAAAATTAGACCCGTTCACATTGTATTTCTTCATTTTTTCCGCAAACACAGGATCTATGAACGCCTGAATTTCTTTTGAATTTATAGGGCCTTTCGAGCTTACCTTAGTTGTTTGCTTAGATACGGTTTTGTTAGGTGCTGCACTGGCTTCCAGCGCTGTAAAAGTTGTAAATACTGTTGAAGATAATAGTAGAGCCGCGAGAGAGAGATTAAGAGTCCTTTTTTTCATAGCTTTATTCTCCTTTAAATGGTTATTAGTATTTTTTGTTGATCTCATTCTGATACGGGTTAAAGACTGTTTACGGTTCCCCCTTCCAGCTTGTGTATTGAATGGATAACACTTTCTCAGTATCACAAAATGGTTGTCATCCTAACAAGTTACCTTCTGTCACCTCTTTGTATTCTGTCTTCAAATTGTCTTGAATACCTGTCATATGACATTTTGACACTAGCAATCATAAGGGTAGGTGGATTAAACTACAGACGATTAAAGAGGCACAACAATCATAGGAGGTGTAATAAATTTGAAAAACCGGCTCGTACGCAACATACAAAATGTGATCTTCTTGTTACTTACTTTCACTACGGGATTGTTTTACTTTTGTTTTTACTTAGTTAGCCTAACGTTTGGTGTAAGCATGTCTTTTACATTAATAGGGATTCCGTTGCTAACCTATGTAATGCGTACTACGCAAACATTCGTACGGTATGAACGTATTCAAACGAAGATTTATACAGATATCTCCATAGAGCCATACGAAGGGAAAGAACCAATTGAAGGTCCGCTTTGGATGCAAGCTAAAGAAGAACTTCTTGATCCTCGTAACTGGAGAGCGATTCTTTGGTTGATGCAGAAATTTGTTATTGGGGTTGCGTGTCTCATCGGTACAGTTGTCTTGTACATCGTGCCTTTGACACTCATTTTGAGTCCTTTTCTGATTCCATTCGGAGGGGTTCACTTCATGAATATACCAATAGATACATTACCAAAGTCGTTACTTATGGTTGTTTTCGGTCTTATTCTTGGGGTCATTGGATCTTGGCTCGGAAATTGGGTCGTACGAATGAGTGGAAGTTATACTCGTCTTATGATCAAAGCGATTAAAGGATAACCTGCTTAAATCCCTCCATGCATAGGCACAATAATGTTAAGTGCATGTGGGGAGAGTTTGTTCTATAATAGTTAGGGTTCATTAGGTTGAAGTTTGAAAGAGGTGACTGACTTGTTTGATATGGTCAAGCAGTGGTTCTGGTATGACTGGATTTTGCTATTATTTAGACTTATATTCTCTGTTTCCCTCATTCTAGCTATGGTGGAATTTCAAGGAGGACTGACGCTACCTTTGTGGGGAGCAATTTCTTGGGAAATCATCGCTTTTTCTGTGCCTTGGTTTTGTTTGCTACTCAACTATAAATATTATCTCGTTACGGAAATGATCCTTACCGGTGGAATAAGTTTGTATCTGAGTTTTTTATTTCCTGAAGCTTATCTTTCCTTTTTGATGCCTGCATTCATGATCGCAGCGAATAGTGCCCAAAAATCATATCGTTGGTCGGGTCCTATTACCATCCTTATTATTCCAATATTGATCAGTGTGGTCTCACGCCAGAGTACGCCTTGGTTAATAATTGTGCACACAGGATTGGCTTATGCGTTAGGTTTTGCCTTTCATCTACTCGTCGTCAATCATCGGCAAAATGAAATTATTCGCGACCAGAATACCGTATTAGAACAGTATGTATCCCAAATTGAACGCGTAACGATCCTCGAAGAGCGAAACCGCCTCTCCAAAGACCTTCACGATACGATAGGACATTCATATACGTCTATCATCATGGGTATGGAAACATTACGACTTGAATTATTTACAAGCGTAGGCCAAGATAAGCTCGATTCTTTGCTACACTTGGCGCGTAAGAGCATAGATGAAGTCAGAGGTTATGTACATCAAATGGATTCACCGCAAGACAGACTGCCATTAATCGAGGCATTAAAGCAACTCATAGACGAGTTTCAGACAAACTCCAACGTCAACGTTCGCTTTAGATCCATGGGGGAAGAATGTCCAATACCAAGACAGGCCCAGATAACCTTTTATCGCTGCTTGCAAGAATCGTTAACCAATGCGGTGCGTCATGGGCAAGCTACAGAAATTGTAGTGTCCTTGCAATTTGAACAGCAGCAAACGCGACTAGAAGTGCAGGATAATGGTCTCGGGGCCGAGTATTTGCAGGAAGGCTTCGGATTGACGGCCATGAAAGAACGAGCTTTTAATCTCCAAGGGCAAATATCTGTCTACTCCGAACTAGGCGAAGGAACAGTCGTCACCTGCACATTGCCAAGGCAAGTGGAGCTACCTGACGAAGTCATTCGGTTACTCCTTGTTGACGATCAACCGTTCATTCGGGAAAGCCTCCGCACCCTTTTAGAAGGACAACGAGATCTACAAGTGGTTGGAATGGCTGAGGATGGCCAGCAAGCTGTGACTATGTGCGAGCAGGTGCAGCCGCAAGTGGTACTTATGGATTTGGACATGCCTAATATGGATGGTGTTTCAGCAACAAAAATAATCAAACAAAAATGGCCAGACATTCACGTGCTAATTCTAACTACATTTCAAGAAAAAGAAAAAGCCATTGAAGTACTGCGAAGTGGAGCGGACGGCTATTTGTTGAAGTCTATGGAGCCGCGCGAATTGGCGGAAACGATTCGCCTCATCCATCGGGGGGGAGCGATAATCGCTCAAGATATGTCATCAAAATTGTTTGAAGACCTTGAAATTCCCCAGAAGGAAACGGAAGTACCATTTGTGGAGACGGAGACATTGGACACTTACGGGCTAACTCCGCGTGAATTAGAAATTTTACAATTGGTAGCCCAAGGACTACGTTATAAAACGATCGCTTCAAAATTATACTTGTCTGACGGAACTGTGAGGAATTATGCCTCATCTGTATATCTTAAATTGGACGTGCGCAATCGAGAAGAAGCGGTGCAGAAGGCAGTGGATACTGGGCTTCTTTAAAAAAAACTTTAAAGGGGGGGGGAATTAAGTATAAGATGCTAAACCAGCAAGTAAGATTGCTAGCTCTAGGTCTCCCTTTTTCAATCATTTCATTATAAGTCTCATGAAAAAATGCAAGTTAATGACCCTCACCAAAGTGAATACCAAGCTGGGGCTACTTCAACCTCTCCCTTTTTGTATATGCATCTGTTCTAATAACAAGTACATATTCCAACAATATTATACCAAAATTAACAATAATATGATAATATAGGTAGGGGACGTAGATTAACTAATAATAAGGAGGAATAATGATGATGATTTCATTGAAAAGCAAGCCCAAACGCTCGGCTTTCCGTATTCTGGTTTTATGTTTCCTTATGTTGTTTACGCTTGTGCCCATCGCCTCAGCCACTGTGATGCCGGACCCTGTCACAAACCTTCATTTGAAGGCGAACGGCGGCATTGAATGGACGAATCCCACGACTCCTTATACTAGCATTCGGATTATCTTAGTTAACAGAACCACTAATAAACAAGTGCACAGTACAATTGTGTCTGCGGGAACAACAACCTACAATTACGGATCTCTGGATTCGAGTAAACGATACATGTATACCCTTAATACGATCTTGAACGGAGTATACTCTTCGTATGCGTCATTATATATCAACTAATTTCGTGAGTAGTACTAGAATGAAATGAAGAAAAACCTGAGAATATCCAGGAAGAACTGGATTTCTCAGGTTTTTCTTCATGTATGATGCCTTGTGTTCCCGAAGCATACGTGCTGCAAAAATTTTAACATCAACAAATCCAAAGTCTTCGGTACCCTCAAAATATTCTTAAATACCAGCTTTTACGAGACGAGTTTCAACCCTACTGCTGCACCTAAAACCATGGCTATAAAAACAATTCTTCTCCAGTCTTTTGATTCACCATATAAGAGCATTCCTAATATTGCTCCACCAGACGCACCTATTCCTGTCCAAATGGCATAAGTTGTCCCCATAGGAAGTGTTTTCATTGAATATGCAAGGAATAGAAAGCTTGCCCCAAATCCGAGAATTAACAGAACTAAGGATTGCCAATTACGATCCTTATGGAATTTATTTATCAACGAAACACCCAACATTTCAAATATCCCTGCTAAGATTAAAGAAACCCATGCCATTAGGACTCAGCTCCTTCCTGAGCTTTGTCTTTTGTAACTAATTTCAAACCTATTACACCTGCTAATAAAAGTAAAATCAAAAGTATTTTACTTACTACGAATGATTCTCCAAAGAATAGGACTTCGGAAAGGACAGTTCCTGCTGTACCCATTCCTACAAAGACTGCATATACAGTCCCCACCGGAAGCTTCCTTCCAGCCATAATCATTAAATAGAAGCTGATGATAATACAGATCACTGTCCCTGTCCAAGTCCAAAAGTCATTTGCGTGTTTTAAGCCAATCACCCAAAAAACTTCAAAAAAGGCGGCAACAAATACTTTAATCCAGTTTGTGTTCACTCAAAGACACCTCCAATTTTATTTTCAAAAAAGAAAAAAAAGCCCAAAAGAAAACTGTTAAACAGTTTCTCCCAGGCTTTTATCCTTCCGTGACACAGCAAAAAGCTGTGAGTTTTCTCTCGGACCAGACCAACAGACTTGTTGCGGAACCCTAGAAAACATTTAATTTATACAATTTCAATCCATTATACACATATTTAAAACTTTTTCAAGACTAGAACATGAAATATAGATGATAATCATACGTTCGACTATTGTAACTCCCTTCATTTTCCCAACTATATCCTTGATAAATGACTTTCAGTTACTGCTTGATTGGATAATATTAATACATTTTCTATGATTCTAGCGTAATAAAATTGGTAGTTTACAGACTACCTTATATTGTATATAATAAATTTCAAGTTGTACAAATTGTTAACATTTAATGAATTTACTAAAAAATCTACCACTATTTAATTCTTTCCTATCTTTACCCCCTCTTATTGAAAGCGCTACCATAAAATCAATTACTTCACGAATCTTCTGACAAACTACCACTACACCATGTTTATTCATACTCTCTTTTTATTCCTACGTTTCATACATGTCTATATATGGCTCTTCGTGAGTTTATATAAATACGTTTAACCACAGAAGGGAGTTGTAATTTGAAATAAAACGTTCGGATTTAGCTGAAATAGTTCTTTCGCAAAGTTTTTTTAAATTAAAGGAGGATTAATCAATGTCATCTATTCGTACTTCTAATCCAAGTGTGCCAAGGTTCCTAGTTTATGGTAGTGTCCTGTTGTTGGTTTCGATCTGTATGTTGTTATTCCCGGCAAAATCTTTTTCTCACGGCTATGTTGAAGGACCTGCTAGCCGAGCAGCACTCTGTAAAACTGGACTAAACACGGATTGTGGACCCATAGAATATGAACCGCAAAGTCTGGAAGCGCCTAAGGGATTCCCTGCTGCAGGACCAGCAGACGGAAAGATTGCAAGTGCAAACGGAGCTTTTCCTGAGCTTGATGAACAATCCGCTACTCGTTGGTCTAAAGTCAACCTCTCTTCTGGACAAAATACATTCACTTGGAAACTGACTGCCAATCATGCGACAACAAGTTGGAAGTACTATATTACTAAGGCTAACTGGAACCCTAACGCGGCTCTGACTCGGGATTCATTCGACCTAACTCCCTTCTGCTCGGTGAACCATGGAGGTACACAGCCACCATTCTCCTACTCGGATACGTGCAACGTTCCGGTGCGCACTGGATACCATGTCATTCTAGCTGTTTGGGAAATCGCTGATACTCCAAATGCTTTCTATAATGTTATTGATGTCAACTTTAGCGGCAGCAACCCTGTCGATACCCAAGCTCCTTCCGCTCCAGCAGCTCTAACTTCAACTGGACAAACATCCACTAGCGTTTCCTTGGCTTGGAACGCATCCACGGATGATGTTGCTGTAACAGGCTACAAAGTATTTAACGGATCTTCCTTGGTCGCTACTGTATCTAGTTCAACATTAAATTACTCCGTATCTGGTCTAACTGCGAATACTGCCTATACCTTTAGTGTTAAGGCGGTTGACGCTGCGGGTAACGTCTCCAATGCCAGTAATTCTGTAAGCGCTACCACAGATGCTCTTGTCGGCGTTGATACACAAGCACCGACAGCACCTAGTGGCTTACACGTTATGGGAAAACCTACATCCTCTAGCCTTCAGTTGATGTGGAATGCCTCTACTGACAATGTTGGTGTTACAGGATACCACATTTATAACGGAACAACGTTAGTTACAACTGTATCCGGTTCTACAACGGATTATACCATAACAGGACTTAGTGCTGGCACAGCATATACGTTCAATGTGTATGCTATCGATGCAGCAGCTAATCAATCCGTTGCCAGCACTGTAAGTGGTACAACTGCTACGGCATCCTCTACCCCGGATTGGGCATTAAATACAGCTTATGCAGTCGGTACACTTGTAACCTATAACGGGTCTGTATATGAATGTCGTCAAGTTCATACTTCCTTAGCAGGTTGGGAACCAACCAATGCACCTGCTCTATGGTTGTTGAAGTAATCATGAAATAAGCACAAGACCACGAGGTATAGCACAACTGTACTTCGTGGTTTTTATTTTCCTTCATACTCTGAAGTGTACACCCTACCATTCCTATGATTCTATTTAACAAATTTGAGATTTCCGCAAAAATCAGTTTACAAATTACCTTTTTATGTATATAATTACTCTAATCTTATATTAGTTATTAATATATAATAAATTTAGTCAAATATTTATTATCAACTACTACTCATTAACGAACAGTAAACTCTTCCGCTATTGCAATCCTTTCCGTGCTTACTCTTACTCCCCTTTTTTTTGAAACACCTACCTGTAATTGTTTTCTACAAACACCTACCTGAAAATATTTTAATCCATGTTTTGATGAACTACTTCATTTTTTCATCTCGTTTTTTACTCTTACCTTTCATCTATGTTTATATATGAACTCTATTTGAGTTTATATAAATATGTCAAAAAAGAGAGGGGTTGTATTTGGAGACGAAATGTTCGGGTATACAATGAAATACTTCGTTTGCAAAACACTTTTCAAATTGAAGGAGGAAGGTTAAAATGTCATCTATTCGTATTTCTCATTCACCTGTTGCAAAGTTTCTAGCTGTTATGTTGTTACTTTCACTGTTCATGATGTTATTCCCTGCGAAATCCTTCTCTCACGGTTACATTGAAGGACCTGCTAGCCGAGCAGCACTTTGTAAATCTGGACAAAACACGGACTGTGGAGCGATTATTTATGAACCGCAAAGTCTAGAAGCGCCTAAGGGGTTCCCTGCAGCGGGACCAGCAGACGGGAAGATTGCGAGTGCAAACGGAGCTTTTCCTAAGCTTGATGAACAATCGGCTACACGTTGGACTAAAGTCAACATCTCTGCCGGACAGAATACATTCAATTGGAAACTGACAGCATCTCATGCTACAACAAGCTGGAAATACTATATCACTAAGGCCAATTGGAATCCTAACGCTGCTCTGACTCGGAGTTCATTTGATCTGACTCCTTTCTGTTCAGTGAACTACGGCGGTTTACGGCCACCATTCACCTACTCGGACACATGTAACGTGCCCGCACGCAGTGGATACCACGTCATCTTGGCTGTGTGGGAAATCGCAGATACTGCAAACGCCTTCTATAATGTCATTGATGTCAACTTTAGCGGCAGCAACCCTGTCGATACCCAAGCACCTTCCGTGCCAGCAGCTCTAACTTCAACTGGACAAACATCCACCAGCGTTTCCTTAGCTTGGAACGCATCCACGGATAATGTTGGTGTAACAGGGTACCAAGTATTTAACGGATCTTCCTTGGTCTCTACCGTATCCAGCTCCACATTAAATTACTCTGTATCTGGACTAACTGCAAGTACTGCCTATACCTTTAGTGTCAAGGCGATTGACGCTGCGGGCAACGTCTCCAATGCTAGTAATTCTATTAGCGTTACCACAAATCCTCCTGTTCCCGTCGATACGCAAGCACCAACAGCACCTGGCGGCTTACAGCTTATGGGACCCCCTACTTCCTCTACTATTCAGTTAGTGTGGAACGCCTCAACTGACAATGTTGGCGTTACAGGCTACAAAGTTTATCGCGGAACGGCGTTAGTGACAACCGTATCCGGGTCCACTACGGATTATATCGTAACGGGCCTTAGCGCAGCCACAGCATACACATTCAATGTATATGCCATCGATGCTGCAGGTAATCAATCCGTTGCCAGCACTGTAAATGGTACAACCGCTGTAGCGCCAGCAAATCCGGCTTGGGCAGCTAATACAGCTTACACAACCGGTACGCTGGTAACCTACAATGGTTCTGTGTACGAATGTCGTCAACCCCACACATCATTAACGGGTTGGGAGCCTGCTAATGTACCTGCGCTATGGCTGTTGAAGTAATCATGTAAACACCATTCCGTAACCGTGCTTCTTCTTTATCTGAGATGTTAAATGTACGCACACAACCATGAGGTACAATGCAACTGGACCTCATGGTTGTGTTACTGTTTCTACTCAGTGATTCACGGGTAGTAAAACGGGGACACCCCAGTAATTATTTTCCACCATTTTTCAAAATATGATTTCCATTTATATTTATAAAATTTCTTGTATAGTTCATAAAATATCTCTAGTTCACATTCGGTAACTCGTATTCAGAGACTACCTTTTCCTCCATATTGATATCATAATCGTCCCCTACTTTCCCTATCATTCTAGTTAAATAAATTTAAAATTTTTCCAAAAAAAAGTTTCCAAATTACCTTTTTATGTATATAATTATTCTTATGTTATATGAATTATTATTACAGAAGAAATTTAGTTAAATACTTATAATCATCTATTAGATATCATAACCAACAGAAAGCCTCTACTACATTACAATCTTCCCCCACTTAATCCCTCTTTTTGAAAGCACTTACATATAAATGATAAACTACTTCATTTTGTCATTCTAGCTTTCTACTCAATCTTTCATCCATGTCTATATATGGACTCTTCAAGAGTTTATATAAATACTTTACACAACAGAAAGGGGTTGTATTCTGATACGGAACGTTCAGGTTTAAATGTAATCATTTGTTCGCAAGGCATTTTTCAAAATTAAAGGAGGAATAATAAATGTCATCTATTCGTACTTCTAATCCAAGTGTGTCAAAGTTCCTAGTTTATGGTAGTGTCCTGTTGTTGGTTTCGATCTGTATGTTGTTATTCCCGGGAAAATCCTTTTCTCACGGCTATGTTGAAGGACCTGCTAGCCGAGCAGCACTCTGTAAAACTGGACAAAACAAGAATTGTGGTGCGATTATGTATGAACCACAGAGTCTAGAAGCGCCTAAGGGATTCCCTGCTGCAGGACCAGCAGACGGAAAGATTGCAAGTGCAAACGGAGCTTTTCCTGAGCTTGATGAACAATCCGCTACTCGTTGGTCTAAAGTCAACCTCTCTTCTGGACAAAATACATTCACTTGGAAACTGACTGCCAATCATGCGACAACAAGTTGGAAGTACTATATTACTAAGGCTAACTGGAACCCTAACGCGGCTCTGACTCGGGATTCATTCGACCTAACTCCCTTCTGCTCGGTGAACCATGGAGGTACACAGCCGCCATTCTCCTACTCGGACACGTGCAACGTTCCGGTGCGCACTGGATACCATGTCATTCTAGCTGTTTGGGAAATCGCTGATACTCCAAATGCTTTCTATAATGTTATTGATGTCAACTTTAGCGGCAGCAACCCTGTCGATACCCAAGCTCCTTCCGCTCCAGCAGCTCTAACTTCAACTGGACAAACATCCACTAGCGTTTCCTTGGCTTGGAGCGCATCCACGGATAATGTTGCCGTTACAGGCTACAAAGTATTTAACGGATCTTCCTTGGTTGCAACTGTATCTAGTTCAACATTAAATTACTCCGTATCTGGTCTAACTGCGAATACTGCCTATACCTTTAGTGTTAAGGCGGTTGACGCTGCGGGTAACGTATCCAATGCCAGTAATTCTGTAAGCGTTACCACAGATGCTCCTGTCGGCGTTGATACACAAGCACCGACAGCACCTGGTGGCTTACATGTTATGGGAACACCTACATCCTCTTCTATTCAGTTGATGTGGAATGCCTCAACTGACAATGTTGGCGTTACTGGCTACAAAGTTTATCTCGGTACGACGTTGGTTACAACTGTATCCAGTTCCACTACGGATTATACCGTAACAGGACTTAGCGCCGCCACAGCTTATACGTTCAATGTGTATGCCATCGATGCTGCTGGCAATCAATCAACAGTCAGCACCGTCAATGGTACAACTGCTGTAGCGTCAGCAACTCCAGCTTGGACAGCTAATACAGCTTACACAGCTGGTACGTTGGTAACTTACAATGGTTCTGTATACGAGTGTCGTCAACCCCACACATCGATTAATGGTTGGGAGCCTACGAATGTACCTGCTCTATGGTTGTTAAAGTAGTCTCATAAGATGAAACTTCCGTAAGAATGCGACTTCTTTAAGCAAAATGTTACATTTAAAAACCACGAAGTACAGCTCAACTGTACTTCGTGGTTTTTGCCGTTGGCACGCAATTAAAGAATTAGCAGGACAATGTAAGATGACAAGAATATAGTCCGATTAATATCTGCGTAGAATGCGGTTTTTTTATTTATCGGAACGTATTTTTTGTCATTATGCAATTGCCGAATAGACTTATATGCTTTTTTACCTCGCATCCAGCAGCAAACGGTAGAAATTTTGCTTATGCTCCTAAATCCCTTTATACTATCATTGATTAACAACTTATAACGAAGGAGTGAAGTAAATGTCTGTCGATGTATACCTTAATTTTAATGGAAACTGTCGTGATGCCGTAGAGTTTTACGCACAAGTATTTGGAGCAGGTCAACCCCAAATCATGTCCTTTGGAGAAACACCACCTAATCCAGAATTCCCTCTTCCGGAGGAAGCGAAAGATTTAGTCATGCACTCACGCCTTAACATCCAAGGAAGTAATGTTATGTTTTCCGATGTTTTCCCTGGTATGCCTTTTGTTGCAGGAAACAACATAAGTCTTGCAATCGTTAGTAAAAACATTGATGATGTTAAATCTTTGTTTGATAAACTAAAAGATGGCGGTAAGGTTGGCATGGAGCTTCAAGAAACATTCTGGAGCAAATGCTACGGCAGTGTAACCGATAAGTTCGGAATTGAATGGCAGTTTAACTATGATAATGAGACACAATCATGTAACACATAGAACAATTTACAATATACCTAAAGCGGATATGAAACTTTCCTTCTATAGAAAAGTTCCATATCCGTTTTATCTGTTCTGGATCTGATTTCGAACATATAGAAATTAAGAATTAGTTCAGCGTGTATATCATATAAGCAATCTGAGCAATACTTATTCCAATAAGTAACTAACTTCTATTATAAATCGGACTCTGGTAAATGAACCTGTGGATGTGGATTCCAGTTAAGTAACAGACCTGCATGTGTGAGCCCTGCACCAAACCCATAAATCAGGATACACTCACCATCCTTTACCTTCCCATCACGAATACCTTGATCCAAAGCAAGTGGTATTGTCGCTGCGGAAGTATTACCGAAATTCACTAAACTGTATAACGTTCGTTCAAGTGGAATTCCCGTGCGTTCACAGATCGGCTCAATGATACGTAAATTAGCACTATGAGGAATAAACCAATCCACATCATTCGTTGTATACGAACTTTTTTCTAGAATCGCTTTTACACCTTCAGGAACATTTCGAACAGCCCAGCGAAATACCTCTCTTCCATTTTGAACAAGTGTTCCAGTGTTACTCATTTCTGCACCTTTCAACTTCTCAGCCATGCCTTTCAAATATACGTGAGCTCCTCCGATACCCTCTGTTCCTTGATGGTACGCTAGAAAACTTGTTTGCTCTGGGTCTGCTTCTACCAAAACGACCCCAGCGCCATCCCCGAACAATATACAGGTTGTACGATCTGTATAATCCGTAATTTTAGACATCGTATCCGCGCCAAACACGAGGACTTTTCGATGTAATCCAGAAGCCACCATTCCTTCAGCCACGTGGAGTGCATAAGCAAATCCAGAACAAGCAGCGCTTAGATCAATGGCTCCTACCGAACTAGAAATGCCGAGTTTGTCTTGAAGTATTGCTGCAACGCTTGGAAAAATGAAATCTGGCGTAGTCGTCGCCACAAGGATTAAATCTACATCAAATAAAGATTTATCATATCTCTGCATGAGATCCTGAGCGGCAGATACGCACATGTCACTCGTATATTGATCAGGTTCACTTATACGGCGCTCTTTAATCCCCGTTCGTTGCACAATCCATTCATCATTGGTATCCACCAACTTTTCCAAATCGAAATTCGTCATTTTTTTAACGGGTACATAGGAACCGATGGCAGTGATACGTGCTTTTGATTGCTCCATTTACTCACGCCCCCTAATTTATTATCTGGTATTAGTACCTGATACTATATTTATAATAGCATATAAATGTCCATTTTAACAGCATATCCATAGTACCCCTATTTTTAAAATATAAACAAAAAAATAACCGTCAAAAATTACTTTGACAGATAGAGCAATATGTGATAATTTTACTCTACCAGATAGAATACTTTTTCAACAAGGAGGACGCAAATGGTTCGTAGTGACATAATTCGTGGGCATTTAGATGCTATTATTTTGCGGCTCATATATGAGAAGGATCAATACGGTTATGAAATATCCAAAGAGATCAGTTTGCGGACAAATGACCGCTTTCAGATTAAAGAGGCCACATTATATGCGGTATTCCAGAGGTTAGAAAGAAGAGAATTAATCGAATCTTATTTCGGAGACATTTCGCATGGAGGCAAACGTAGGTATTACAAAATTACGAAGCTTGGAAAGGCCTATTTCAAAGAAACTGTTGAAGAATGGCAAGAAATCAAGGAAATAATAAATATTTTTATGGAGGGTATGTAATGCGTAAAATTAAAGATCATGTTAAGGAATTATTTAATGATATCCCTGCAAGTGAACAAAAGGAACTGATGATGCAAGACATTATTCAGAACCTGGAAGAGAAAGTAAGTGATTTGATGTTCAGTGGTAAAGACGAGGAAGATGCCATTAATAAGACCATCGTTGAGTTTGGTGATATTGAGGATATTAAAAAAGAGCTTGGTACGAACCCACTGCCCCTTAGAAACCAAAAACGCTTTTCTTTGCATTTAGGATTCTCACTTTGGGGAAGCGGACTTATTACGGCATTGTTTGTATTCATTAATCTTTATTATTCACCCGATGTGATCTGGTTCGTGTATCCTGTGTTCGCTGTAGCATGGTGGCCACTAGCGATGTTCTATAAATGGTTAGGAATGAAATAAGGGGGATACAAATAATGAATAAGCATCAAGCTAGTTTTGCTACCGTTGCAAGTGTGATGAGCATCCTGTTTTTTTCCATTATTAATTACAATACTACACCTCATCAGATATGGTTTATTTATCCTTCCTTTGCTATTCTACAGTGGCCGATCTCAATCTACTTTTTGACAAAAGGAAAACTTAAACACTACTCAGCCGTAACCTCATTAATCCTCATTTCATTTCTAATCATCGAGAATATGTTAAATAGTCCGGATCATATATGGTTTGTTTTTGCTATCTATCCCCTTCTTTGGTGGCCCATTCTTATGTATTTAGGGAAATATGCTTCAACGGTTACAACAGCCATCATAGGAAGTCTGTGTACGATTGTTTATTACGCAGTGCTCAATTCATTCTATGCACCTCACTATCCTTGGGTAATATATCCATCCTTTCTAGTATTATGGTGGCCTTTAGCAATCTATTTCGAAAAAAACAAGCAATATTTCAAATTCTCCATTGTAGCATGTGTTCTCACAAGCTTGTTTTTCATTACAACCAATGTTATTTCTACCGAGAACACCATCTGGGCAGTCTATCCTATCTTCGCCATCCTTTGGTGGCCTCTCAGCATGTACTATTACGGTAAAAGGAGATATTGATGCGCTAATCATGAAAGAAATCATCAAGGTTACTATCTCATAGATGTCATGCAACCTTGATGATTTCAATGAATATCCAAAGAGAATCTAATGAACTTCATTTAAATGGTTCAACGCCATAAGCACTGCACCACTAGCTGCATCCTTTTTGGCAATGATACATTGTATCCCGGGATAATGCTGTTTCATCATTTTTATAAAAACGTCCTGAACAAAGGTAACCTTGAGTAGAACGCTGCCCGCCATAGCAAGGGTTCCTTCCTGCAGAGACAGTTTTTCCACGATAGGAACCACCAGTTCGAACAAGGAGCTTGCGCTTTTTCTGGCAATGGTCAGAGCTGCTTCGTCTCCCAACGCACAGGCATCTGTCAAAATAGGAGCCAAAGCAGCGATGTCCTTTTTATTGGTGCTTTTATCATACACAAAACCAACGATCTGCTGAACCGTCTCCACACGAAGCTGCTTATACACCATCCTCGTCATTTCTGTTGGAGGTAAACGACCATCATTCGCCTGAACCACAGTCTTGAGGATATCCCGACCGATACTGTAACCACTGCCCTCATCATCAATGAGGTGACCATAACCACCCGTGCGATGAGAAAGACCGCATTCATTTTTCCCATAACAGATCGACCCGGTACCAGCAATGAGAATCATGCCATGCAAATGATCTTGTGCACCGTAAAGAGCCGTTTCGTGATCTCCAGTGATGATCAGTCCTCCCTCATACCCGCAATCTCTGACATTAGACTCTATCCGAGAGATGACCGTAGGATTACTGACTCCAGCCGCACCGATGCAGATCATTACGCAATGATCCAAACTACCGCACACCTTTGCAAGGGTTACACAAATCTCTTGGAAACTACGACGAATACTAGCTTCGTCCTGTCCATTATAGTTAATAGCACCGGATATAAAAGTATGCACTACGAGTCCAGTCTCATCGGCTACTGTCACCGCAGTTTTTGTACCACCGCCATCCAATCCTGCAACGTATCTCATCTATGAATCATCTCCTTATGATCACTGCGATGCTCAAAATACGGGAAGATGCAATGGCACGCATCTTTGTCATTCTTCTTAACGGTTATTAACTTGCCGCGCACATGGCAGATGATTCATGCCATCCCCTGCGTTAATACAGATGATACACCTGCTTGATCTGTGCGAATCCCCGACTTTCCTCACGAAATTGCTCTAATAAAGCCGAAACATCTACTGAATTCTCACGGTACAGCTTATCCCCACACAACAAATCAATAAAAGGTCTCGCATTTTCCTTCAGCGGTGGCAAGAAGGAAAATTCCTCATAGCGTTGCCTGATGGTATACATCAGCGTAACACCCGTCTCCACAGCGTGTATGGCACGAGCATCCGTTACATGCAGCTGCACGCCGCCGCATAGCTCTCCCTGGTGTTTAGAAAATGTAGGCTTGAAAAATACCGGTCGGAATAACACTCCAGGTAGCTTCATCCCATTCATTTCATCCGCTAGTTGCTCTGGTTGGATAAATGGTGCTCCTATAATTTCAAAAGGAAATGTAGTACCTCTCCCCTCAGAGATGTTGGTACCCTCAAATATACAAGTACCGCTATACAGTAGCGCTGATTCAAATCGTGGTATGCCCATGGATGGCTGTACCCAGATTCGGCCGATTTCAGGGAATTGCAATCTCCGATCCCAGCCGTCACATCGAACCACATTTAGTTCACAACTCCACTGCATCTGGTCGTTGGCCATCATAGCTACCTCGCCAGCAGTCAACCCATAGCGCACACTAAGTGGATAATTCCCGACAAAAGATTGATATCCTTGCTTCATAATATTTCCTTCCACTGTAACACCGTCGAGCGGATTGATTCGGTCGAGAACGACAAACTCTTTGCCTGCTTTAGCACAGTCTTCCACAGCATAGAGCATCGTGTAGATAAAGGTATAGTAGCGCACTCCCACATCCTGAATATCGTATACGACCAGATCTACCGCATCCAACATTTGCTGAGTCAGTCGCTTGGAATCCTTACGATACAAACTATGTACAGGTACACCTGTAACAGGGTCCAGATAGGTATCTACTAGAGCGCCTGCATCTTGATCGCCACGCACACCATGTTCTGGTGAAAACAGTGCGACAAGGTTGAAATTCTCATGCAGAATTTGAATCGTGGATACAAAGTCATGGCTTAATCCCGTTGGTGACGTAATCAGTCCCAAGCGCTTCCCCTTGAATAAGTGGGCGTATTGCGCAATACAGTCAATTCCGTTTCGGATCATAGCTACCTCCGGAAAATCATAGTATGATTCGGAAATGACTGTAACCACTATGACTCGCTACAGTCATTTCCTTTGTCCAATTATAATTCAGTTTTAAGTACACGCATCGTTTCTTCTGGAACCATGAAGGTCTCTGCATAATCTTTCCGAGCCTCTATACCACGAACTCTAGATAAATGCTTGTAATATTCTAAGTAAGGGAAAGATTTACTTCCCGTTACGAACCCATGCTGGGATACTGCCTTAATCCACAGATCATGAGCTTCTTCAGAAAAATCCACATACACATAAGGCTTATAGTCAACGGCATCCTCCCAGTTCTCAGCATAATATAATCTTGAGGCGAAGAATGATGGATTCTCGCGTTCCATTGCAGCTAATCCAGCGTAAAAGCGGGCATCATTGACAATACGATGGGTCGTCATATGATCCTTATGCATGCTATTTTTAAAATGAGTGATGATAATATTAGGACGCACCTTACGAATCACATCACATACCCGCAGACGCATTTCATCTGTATCCTGTAACTACTCCCTTCTCATGACAGAAAATTCTCTTGCATGCTGAAAACCAGCCTTTTCGTAAATACGCATTGCAGGATTGTTTCTTCCGGTAAATAGGGACATATATGTTGTATTGATGTTCTGGAATGCTTCACATAGTTTAAAGAAAAGAATGCTGCCGAGGCCATGCCCCTCATGACTTGGATGCACCCCAATTCCGGCAAAGAAAGCTCTACCATTATCCTGACAGATCACTGGGCCTGCGAATCCAACAACTCTTCCTTCATAAGCTACAATCACCATGGGTACACCGTCTGCTATATATTTAGGAATCTGTGTATCCCATAAGGGATTATTCAATCGGGCTAGCATCTCAACGACTCCACTGTGCTTTTCCAGATCAAATCGTTCTACCTTGTAACCTTCTGTTACTGCTTTTTCTTCTTTCGCTTTCATATCTTCTGAAATGAAGAAATCAGCTAAATTCAGATACATAGCACATTCTCTTGAACGATCTACATATCCTTGACTTAATAGGAACGGATAAAGCTTGCTATCCAACGGCACACCGGGTGCATTGTTGTGTTCATACTTCGGTGTACCTGGTATATACCAAGGTAATAACATAGGATTAAAGAACAGGATATCCGCCTGCCTTTTACCCAAATGTTGAAATCGTTTCTCTAATGATTCTAACAATAACTTGTAATAGTCATCGGATTGACAGTCACTAGATAAGACGATACAGGTGACATAGCCTGCCACGTCACCCCAAGGTAAATCATCTCCTGTACATCCACAGGCAAAGCCTTTTACGATATCCGATTCCAGTAAAACAAATGCTGTTTCTCTATCAAAATAAGAATTAGACAAGAAGATATCTGCGAAGCTAGTTTCAGTAAGCTCTTTATAGCCATCTTCCACGGCTTCCTTGTTCCACAATGCAATAACACCGTCGAAATACTGGTTATCCCAAGACTTAATCATGATAGGATACCTCCACCCTAGTGAGAGTCTAGTATGATATTTTCCCCATAATCACAGATCTTTGAGCTCCTGTAACGTTAGGAAGATTATTGGGTAGTCTAGCTAATGTATAGTCAGCAAGCACAGCGAAAGCAATCGCCTCTTTGGCATCACTACTCTGACCAACATCCTCCTGAGTAAGCACCTGCACGCCCATGGGTTCCATCTCTTGTTGAAGAAACTTCATCAGCACGGGATTATAGCTTCCTCCACCGCCCACTACCATAACATCTGATGGATAATCATTACGGATAAAGAGGCGATAAGCCTCTGCAATCGACCATGCCGTGAGCATCGTGATTGTTGCTATAAGATCTTCCGAAGAAAGTCGATGTTCTTGTTGATAGCTAAGTAACTTATCTACATAAAAAGAGCCAAACCGTTCTCTACCCGTAGATTTTGGTAAAGGTAGCGTGTAGTACGATTCTTGCTGTAATAGATGAAGAAGATCGGAATCTACACGCCCCTTTTGAGCAATAGCTCCCCCTACATCCATCGTCTGTTCTCCTAATGATAGTTTCGCCACGACACCGTCGATCAGCATGTTACCTGGCCCCGTGTCAAAAGCAAATACCTGCTCGGATGTGCAGCCCGCAGGAATGACAGTAATATTGCCGATACCCCCAATATTCTGCAAGAGCATGGTTCGTTGATCCTCGCGGTACAACAGATACTCCGTAAATGGAACGAGTGGCGCACCCTGTCCGCCCATAGCCATATCAGCCATACGAAAGTCAGTTACGCAGGGAATCCCTGTTCTGGCAGATATCACGGCGCCTTCACCGATCTGTACTGTATAATGCACAGGATAACCCTGTATTTGCTGAATTTCTGGAGCATGATAAATCGTCTGCCCGTGGGAACCAATGACTTCAATATCTCCAGGAGCAAGCTCTGCTTTCGCGATCACAGATAGTGCAGCCTCTGCATATAGTTCACCAAGTAACATGTTCATGCATCCAATTTTGTCTACTGTTGCTTTCTCAGGGTCAAATAATTCAAAAATTCCTTCTCTAACTTCTACGGGATAAGGGGTATTCTCGAACGCAAGGAGTCTGACTTGCAGTTGATTACTAGGAATGCCGATGATTTCAACCACAGCTGCATCCATGCCATCCACAGAAGTACCAGACATCAACCCCACAACATAGCGACGGTTGTCCACAGAATTATATATGCTAGTCATCTTATCCTTTCACCGCTCCCACGGTAACACCCTCTAGGAAATACTTTTGCAGGCTGAAAAAGAGAATAAACATCGGAAGAGCAGATATGGCGGCGCCTGCCATCATCGGTGCGAAATAAGTAGTGTTGGCAAACCGAAAGTTCTTCAAGCCCACTTGAATGGTCTGCATATCCATAGTATTAGTGACAAGGAACGGCCAGAAGAAAGTGTTCCAGCTGTCCATAAAGGTAAGGATCGCCATGACAGCTAATATCGTTTTGGATAAAGGCAAGATGATTCTAAAAAATGTTTGAAACTGATTGCAGCCTTCAATTTTGGCACATTCTAGAATCTCTGTCGGAATCGTGGTCATAAACTGTTTTGCGAGAAAAATATTATATACAGTGACGAGACCAGGCAGAATTAGCGCACTGTAGGTATTTTGAATATGAAAAATATTTACAATCAGAATGTACAAAGGTACCTGTGTTACCTGGTAAGGGATCATCATCGCACAAAGGAGTAAAGCGAACAGCACCTTCCTGCCTTTGAATTTAATTTTGGAAAATGCATACCCTGCCAGACTGGCAAAAAACACGTTGGATATCATGACGCTACCCGCCACAATAAGAGAGTTTAAGAGCCATCTGTAGGAATATACACTGTAATTAAAGAAAAACTTATAGGAGTCCAGAGATATCTTTGTAGGGAATAATGAATAACTCATCGCGCCTGCTTCGACAGGATCTCCAAAGGAGGAAATGACCATAAAGTAGATGGGGAATAACGTTGCCAATGCAAACATGATGAGTACAATTATCAAAGCAGCATTTCGGGTATATTTTATTTTTTTGTTCCCAGTATACTTGTTATATAATGACATATCCGCTTCTCCTCCCCTTAATATTCCACGTCATTTCCAAGGAATTTAAATTGAAACAATGAGATTCCAGCAATAATTAGCGCCAATATCAGAGATTGAGCTGCCGCCTTTCCGAATTCGAAATACTTAAATGCATTATTAAAAATGAGCAATCCTACCATCGTTGTTGAATTGTCTGGCCCCCCGCCTGTCATCAAGTAGGCATTTTGAAACACCTGGAAAGAACCAATGACACCGGTTACCAATAGGAATAACGTCGTTGGCTTTAGACAAGGAATGACGATGTACCATAACTTTTGCAAGAAAGATGCACCATCCAGCTCTGCCGCTTCGTAGTAGCTATCGTCAATGCCTAATAACCCAGCGATATAGATGATAATACTTGTACCATGGCTAGATAGCCAAGCCATAATCACCAATGAGAGCATGGAGGTACTACTAGACCCCAACCAGTTCTGGTTCTGAATACCGAATAGTCCAATAAGCTTATTGAAAATTCCAGTTGACATCGGATCATACATCCAGAGCCAGACAACGGATAAGGATACGCCAGAAGCAACAGCTGGGAGATAATAGACTGCTTTGAAGGTCGTCTGTAACCATTTCTTCAACGGCAGAATCAAAATTGCGACTGAAAATGAAATAAGTAAGGCAACGGGTACCGTTAATACGGTATACACAATAGTATTTTTTATGGATTTCCAAAATAGGGAGTCCGTTAAAGCATTAATATAATTTTCAAAACCTATAAAGGTGGCACCCAGCGGTTTGTATTGCTGAAAACTGATAATGAAAGCGCTAACAACGGGGTAAGCCGTAAACATCGCAAATACCACCAAAGCCACGGCGATAAATGCATATCCCCAAGCTTCATCTCCTTTTATTCCTTTTCTACGCCTTTTTAGCAGGCTAAGTTTTTTTATCGGTTTAGCTGACTGAATCATATCGCAAGACCCCTTTTCAATAATCAGTCTCATACATATCTGTTCGGATAGTCGCATTGTAAATTCACACGACTATCCGATGAAAGTAACTAATCCTTTACAACTCCGTCTTCACCGAATGCTTTAATCGCTGCCGAATGGACCTCTTCATACATATCTTCAGGAGTTATTTCACCAGCCAGTAACGCTTGTAATTTTGGAATAATGACTTCATCTTCAATTTTGATCGCTTTTGCACCTAATTCTGCTGGGATATCTGGACGTGCAGGTGTAGCGTGAGACAGGAGAACTTCAACCGCTTCAACATTGTCAGGGTTTCTGTTAATTGTCATGCTTTCAGCAGCTTTTCTACCGCTTTTCGTGATATGTGCTGCGAAGAGATCATTATTTGTCGTTGCTGATACTTTACCGCTTGCTAAGAAGTACGCTGCTTTCACTACATTTTCTTTATGCTCCGCTGTTGGTTCCTTTTTACCACGGAAAGTAACATATCCATCAACAACAGTACTTGACATGGGTTCCTCACCCAAGAATGAAGGAACAGGCAAGACTATATATTCAGCCTCAATACTTCCTTGTACGGCACTACCATCATTGGCTTTAATCTTCTCATTATTTTTATTAGCAGAATTCTCAAAAGTAGCAAGACCTTTACCTGTGATCATGGTTTGACCCGTAAGGAACATATTCCAACGTTTACCTGCATCCACCGAACTGAGCTCTTTAGGCATTGAACCATCATCAATAAGTTCACGAACCGCTTTTAAGACTTCCAAATAGTTCTTGCTAGTGTAAGCGAATTTCAAGTCCTTATTAAATGCAGCTGGCATACCCGCGTTCTTGATCAAGATATTCAAGTAATCTTTAGAAGCAACGCCAGCGGTAGCGAATACAAATCCGTAACGAGAAGTTTTGCCCCCCTCTTTAACTACGCCATTTTTGATGGCTTCACGGAATTCCTCATATGTCCAACCACTTTTCTGAATACTTTTCCAATCTATACCCGCTTCTTCTAGAAACACTCTATTTCCGCCCAATGCATGAACTTCCATATATCCCGGGAAGCCGTAAAGACCCTCGCCTCTTTTCATGTATTCTAATGGTTTCTCATCATAATCAGCGATCATCTCTGGTGTAGCTGTATCCGTGATGTCCATGAGCATTTCCTGCTCCATATATTTTGAAATCCCATCCGAACCGATGAAGGCAATATCCGGAGGGCTACCGGCATTAACCTGTGTATCCAGCTTCTGCGTCATATCTTCCCAACTCGCAGGTTCTATCTTCAATGTTAAATTAGGATATAATTCAGTAAAATCTTTCTCCATTTGCGCGAAATTATCTTGAAAATTACCTGATACCGGAGGAAGTAGAGCCGTAATCGTGTCTTTTGCCACTGTCGTCGTGCTGCCTGAGTCTGCAGGATTAGCTTGGTTGGAACCTCCGGTATTTGATGAGTTTCCACATGCTGTCATCGTCGTCAAAGCCATAGTTACAGCCAATATTGATGCAAAAACATGTCCTTTTTTACTCATAATAAGCCTCCTCAAGGTTATCGAAATGATTACACAACGAATCATTGCTAGACTAAACAACGTTACTGAATGTACGAATGGCTTTCTTTAAACTACCTTCGCATTGCTCTAGCACTTGCTCTGCCCTCTCTGCTTCCAAACCCGTTTTGATCATCATAATCGCGAGTTTACAATTCAGGGATGCCTTTTCTAAGTATTTGGTTGCCGTATCCGTGTCCTTGCCCGTTGCTGCCTTAATAATACGAATGGACCGATCAACCAATTTGATATTACTTGCCTTTAAATCTACCATGAGATTGTTATACGTCTTTCCAAGCTTCACCATCGTACAGGTTGATAGCATATTAAGAACTAGCTTCTGTGCAGTACCCGCTTTCAATCTTGTAGAGCCCATAATCACTTCTGGTCCAACCACAGGAGCGATACACACATTGCAAACGCTTTCAAGTTTAGAATTGTTGTTATTCACTAAACCAATCGTTGCTGCACCAATGGCATTAGCCCTCGTTAAACTAGCAATGACGAATTGGGCACTCCCGCTGGATGAAATTCCAATAACCGCATCCTTCGAAGTCACACCGCAACGCTCGATTAACGCACTTCCCTCCTCTGCGTTGTCTTCGAACCCTTCAATAGCTACTCTCAATGCCGTATCACCACCTGCAATATGCCCTTGCACCCACAGTGGATCAGTGCCAAATGTCGGTGGACATTCGGACGCGTCAAGGACACCAAGTCTCCCTGAAGTACCCGCTCCTATGTAAAACATTCTGCCACCATTTTTGAACACATCATGTAAAATATCAACTGCCTTAGCGATTTCCGGAATTACTGCTGCAACCGCACCCGGAACCTTCGAATCTTGCTGATTCATGAGTTGCAACATTTCCTCTGTTGAACATTCATCGAACATCAGCGTATCTGGGTTAATCTCCTCTGTAGTCAGTCCCGCAAGATATTGATCCATAACCATCCTCCTTCGATAGGTATCGCGTGATATTTAAATAAACAGATGTTGTGATGATATCTAACATTCCATTTATTAAGATCATTTTAAATTGAACCTAAGATTCCGTCAATGGTTTTTGAAATATTATTTCAATATAAAATTATTTTATTGTTTTTTTATTTCTTTTAGAACACAAAAAAAGGCATCAGCTCAACAATCGGCCGATCCCCTTAAATATTCTGTTAATTATCTATGTTTGCTCGCCAAAATATTATGCGTTTTCCTCAAATATTTTTTTACATTTTGATATTCCGCACTGGCTACCCCTGCAAAAAGAATATCAATAACCGTGAGCATGGCAATCCGCGATCCCATGGCACCACTCCTAATGGTAAGTTCTGGTGTAGAGATGCTTAGCACGATTTTAGCCTTATCTGCTAACTCACTTTTATTATATTTGGTGATTGCAATACTGCATGCTCCATTCTTATTGGCAATCTCCAATGCATCTAGAATCTCGACTGTATCTCCTGAATTCGAAATAAAGATCGCCACATCATTCTTCTCTAATAATGACGCTGCAGTCAGTTGACTGTGTCCATCCGTGTAGGTGTGGCACATCTTATTGATTCGGGTAAACTTCTGTTCCGCATCCATACCTACCAGACCGGAAGCCCCGATTCCAAAAAAAACGATACGATGGCTACGACGAAGCGCTTTTACAGCACGGGCTACTTCATTTCGGTCAATGATGCTGTGGGTATCATCAATAGATTTAATGTTGTTTCGAGAAATATTAGAGATGATAATGGATAGATCATCTCCTGGTTGAATATCCGTGTACTGATCCTTTTGTTCCTCATCCATAGAGCCAAGTGAAGCAGAAATACTCACAATAAAATTGCGGTAACCACTATAGCCCATCGTCTTACAGAAGCGCAGAACAGAAGCATCGCTGGTTTTACTCAATTGTGCTAAATTCTTAATTGAAAGATGAGGAATGTCATCCATATTCCCTAGAATGTATTCAGCTACCATTCTCTCTACCGGCGTCAAACTATCCTTCATATCCCGAATCTTAATTAAAATATTATCATTAGTTATCATCCAATTACCTACTCACAATAAAATTCTTCTAGCTATTCTACACATCCCGAAACAAATAGAACGACTGGTTAAGATATAGTGTTCCACCTAGAAATTCTATCTTATCATAAATGCTTCCATCTCAAAACACAAGAATAAAAGCAAGAAAATATTGTAAAAATTTAAGCTATTACTGAAATTTTATTTTGAAATATAATTATCAATATAAAATTTTAATTCAAATTTATATTGTAAGACCTCTTTAACCCATGCTATAATATCGTCAAAATCAAGTCATTACCAAGTCAAATTCATACAAAGGTGGATTATATGACTAAAAAATCCTTGAAAATCGCTATTATTGGCTCCGGTAGTACCTACACTCCTGAATTAATAGAAGGTATGATTAAGCGTAAAGATGCTTTACCCATCACTGAGCTAGTACTTATGGATATCGATGATATAAAACTAGACATTGTAGGTAAACTTTGCGTACGCATGATACAAGCGGCAGAAATACCTTGTCGAGTGATTATGACTCAAGATCTGGATGAAGCGTTATTGAATGCTAACTTTGTACTCGGACAAATTCGTGTTGGTAAACTACCTGCAAGGGTATTGGACGAGAAAATTCCTCTGAAATACGATTTAATAGGGCAGGAAACCTGTGGAATCGGTGGTTTTTTTAAAGCGATGCGTACCATTCCAGTCATGCTTCATATCGCGGAACGTATGAAAGTGCTTTGTCCTGATGCTTGGCTCATTAATTTCTCTAATCCTGCTGGTATTATTACAGAAGCTATACTTAACCACACCAATGTGAAGATGCTTGGTCTATGCAATGTTCCTTACAATATGTTCAATAGCATCCGTGAAACCCTCAACTTAAACCAACCTGACATTACCTATATTGGGCTCAATCATCTAAGCTGGATTACGGCCATTGAGGAGGACGGCATCGATTATCTAAAAACCGCTTTAGATATGGGTCTCAATAGCGAGGCTATGCAAAACATCCCTTCCAGTGGGTTTAGCAAGGAGCTAATCCAGATGGTAGGTGCCATCCCTTCTTCCTATATGGAATACTATTACTTTAAAGAGAAAAAGCTTAAACTCGTCAAAGAAAGTGACATCACCCGAGGAGAAAAATGTGTTCAAATTGAGGAAGACCTGTTAAAGATCTACTTGGATTCCAAGCTCCATACCAAGCCGGACCTGCTCTTTTCACGTGGAGGCGCCAACTATTCTGAAGTGGCTATCAGCTTAGTTGACGCTATTTATAATGATAAGCAAGAGGTACATGTTGTTAACCTCCTTAATAAGGGTGCCCTAGATTTCATGGAGGACTCCGACGCCATTGAAGTGTGCGCTGTTGTAGGTAAGGATGGTGCTAAACCAATCAAGATTAATAATTTCAACAATCAGCATATTATCGATTACATGCGTATGGTCAAAGCATATGAGCGTGAGACTGTGGCTTCTGCCGTATCCGGCAATGAAGATGCTGCCATGCGCGCGTTATTAATGAATCCGTTGGTAGGTGACTACGACGCAGCACATGCTTGTTTCCATGAGATGAAGGAAGCCCACAAAGCATATCTTCCACAGTTTTTCAAAGAGGAGAATTCATCCAAATAACAAACACCATGATCTAGCACTAATAAGAATTGTGTAGAACCTATTTCTTACGTGTGAGAAAAGGAGAAGTTATGAACAAAAAATACATCATTGGCGTTGATGGCGGAAATAGCAAAACCGATTATTTTCTGTATGATGTTCAAGGGAACTTTATCGATCACATAAATACAGGTACATGCAGTCATGAGCGATTTCCTGATTCTTATATAAGTGCATATCGCATCATGGATGAGAATATTCAGCAACTGCTTACACGTAATTACTTATCCATGGATGATATTACAGCTGGAGCCTTCGGATTAGCTGGTGCGGACGTTCCATCTCAAAAGGAGCAATTATGCCAGGTCATTGAACGTATCGGATTTACGCATTATGCACTGGACAACGACTCCTTTCTGGGGGTAAAAGCGGGTAGCGAAAAAGGCTTCGGAATTTGCTCCATTAATGGATCTGGCACCTCAACGGGCGGTATATCTCCAAGCGGAGATCGCCTTCAAGTAGGAGGTGTGGGCAGTGAACTTTCTGGTGATGAAGCTGGGGGATTTTTTCTAGCCAGAAAAATTGTTCGGGCGGTGTATGACTCTTTCTACCGCATGGGTCAAGAAACCAAGATGACTGAGCCAGTCATGGAGCTATTGCAAATACCCGGCAAACAATTTTTCATTGAATATGCAGTGGACGCCATCCTTAAACGGACTCTCCCTAATACCAAGCTCATGCAAATCATGTTTACCGCGGCAGATAAAGGTGATCCTGTAGCTTTAGATATTGTAGATCACACTGCCAAGCAACTGGCGTGCTCTACTGTAGGCTGTATGCACAATCTGGATTTTGGTCATGAAGTCGATATTGTTCTTGCTGGTTCTGTATGGGTCAAAGCAGAAAGTCCCCTACTATTTCAACGATACAAAGAATATGTTGCAAGATTGACCCATCACGACTGCCATTACATCATCCTATATGTTCCACCCGCGACCGGTGCGGTTCTATGGGCACTCGAACTGGCTTGGGGTCATCCGGTCGATTCAGGTACTCGTCGTAGAGTCATTGAATCAATAGAACATTTACGAAAGAACGAAGCCATCTGATGCATCCCCCCATAAGAATAGCAACAGACGAAAATATATTTGTCACTATCTTCTGAAATCAGCAAAAACTCAGCACTTCAAATGCTGAGTTTTTTGCTAATGAATATACGTAAACAGACAGGGAATGGGCTTAGGCCGCGGAACATTCGTGCCCTGATTTGTCAGTCTATCTCCTCTGTTCCTATTCCATATATTGGCTCAACACCAAAACCAGTGCTTGAAAAATGTATCGTATTGATAACTAACCGCTACGCGGATGGATTGTCCTTCCGATCGCTGTTGCCCCCAAATTTTTTTTTTGAATATACCGCTGTTTGCGGTAAAAATTCAGGGGCAAAGGCGAACGCTTCGCTTCTACAAGACAATTCCATCCTCTCCGCTACGATTCAGCATAGAATTCTGTTTTCGGCAAGCAATGATTATGAATTAGAGCCCATATATTTTGTGTACTTTCATACTTTTTTGTTATTCTTTTTTTGACGGTTTTCTAAGTAAACGCCATACCCTAATAAGACCATGACGCCTATGCAAACTAAAATATTGATTTCGAAAGCAGATCTAAAAGTATCAACTTGGCTGTCCTGTTCAATCCCTCCATTCATAACGCCAAGCCCTAACGCCGACCCGAAAACCATGCCTGCGTTACGAGTCAATGCAATCATTCCACCTATTGAACCAACTTGTTCTCTAGGAGTACGCTGCATGATGAAGCTGTTATTCGGCGACGCAATGAGCCCCATTCCTAGTCCGATTATTGCCAATACAGCAGCGATCCAGCCAATCGATAGCTGACCAAGATAACAAGAAAATATAACAAATCCGCTTCCCATGCTACATAACCCCAAAAACATCAATCGATTGGAACCGTAACGATCTGATAAATAACCTGCGATCGGTCCCATAAACGCTAATGTAAGCGGATAAGCTGCCATGACATATCCAATGGTTGACGGAGGCAAGGTAGCCGTACCGGTTAAATAAAACGGTATAATGACCAAGATTGTATTGGAAAACATAAAAGAAGCACAACTAATGAGTAATCCATAGGATACAGCTGGAATACGAAGCGCCTTGAGCGGTAAGAAGGGAATGCTCTGACGCAATTCCCATAATAGAAGCACCGACAAAACAATGAAGCTACCTGTGAAAATACTAATCATCTCAGCAGATAGCCATCCCCATTTACTTCCATTCGATATTCCAACAATGACTAAACTGATAAATACAATGAACAAAACTGCTCCAGCATTATCAAATGTCTCTGATTTTCTTTCATGTAGGCGAACCGGGATGTATCGATAAGCCAATAAAGTAGCAACCAAGGCAACGGGAACATGAATCAAAAACAGCCACCGCCAGCTGAACCACTCCGCGATTAAACCTCCTGCAATCGGTCCGATCATCCCACCAAGGGCGACCGCGGTACTCACAATACCAAGTGCCCGTCCTCTTTGTTCCTTCTGTAAATGAATAGTGATCAGCGCAATATTAGTAGATTGAAACATGGCGGCGCCCATTGCTTGCACCATTCTAAGAATTAGCAGGATGGGCAAATTGGGTGAGAATGCGACTAAAATAGAACCGATAGTGAAAATAACATATCCAAGATTATGAATAAGACGAAAACCATAGCGATCCCCGAGCTTTCCCATTACAGGGAGTAATGCCGTAATGACCAGCAAATACCCAATCGTAATCCACCCAATCTTTCCATAATCCGTTTGAAAATAATTCATAAATTGAGGAAGCGATACATTAACGATACCTGCTGTAAAATGAGACATAAACGCTCCCATACATACAGCGGTCATCATCCCCAAACGTTGTCTCTTCGTGACCATGTTCTCCGGTATTTCAGATACAATCATGATGATCCCCACTTTATCTTTTTCTAAGAATCATTCTCAATTATAAGTGAAGAGATTTAAAGAACAATCCCATAAAACTGGGATGAAACGCAGAAAAACCTGAGAATATCCATGAAGAACTGGATTTCTCAGGTTTTTCTGCATGTATGATACTCCGACTTCTCCCTAAATGTACTTCGTGGTTTATGGTCTAAAGAGGAATAGACACTGTAAAGCAGGTCCCTTTCCCTTCGGTGCTTTTCACTTCTATTTTGCAGTCATGAAGTTCGACAATTTTCCTCGCAATCGACAACCCAAGTCCATTACCTCCATCCGATTGGCTTCTCGCTTTGTCCACCATGTAAAATCGGTCAAAAATATGAGGAAGGTCTATTTCTGGAATCCCTTTTCCCGTATCTGTTATATGAACACGAACAGCTAGGTCATTTACTTCCATGATCACTTCGATCACACCGTCTTCATCTGAGTATTTAATCGCATTGTTAATTAAGTTTTGCCATACCTGTTCAAATAAATCATGATCCGCCTTAACAGGGCAAGCTTGCAGATCGAGTTCAATATCAAGATTTTTTTCGGTCCATAATGGTTCAGCCACGAGAATCACTCTGCGTAGCTGTTCATCTAACCGATACTTTACCGGATGATAAGGATGATGCTCTGAATCAAGCGATGCAAGTCGAAGCAAATGATCACTCAGCTTTGAAAGTCTTAACGTTTCTTGATAAATAATTTCAAGATGCTCTTTTTGACGATCTGCTGGGATAATCCCATCTCTAATGGCCACTGTAAAACCACGAATCGAGGTGATCGGACTCTGGATTTCATGAGAAACATTACTAACAAAATCTTCTCGCATTTTATCAATTTTCTGAAGTTCACTTGCCATATGATTAAAGCTGTCCATCAATTCCCCGAATTCATCTTTCTTTTTATGTTTAAGACGAACGGTTAAATTTCCTGTAGCCATTTCTTTCGCCGCACTTGTCAGTCTTTTTACGGGTTCAACAATGTAGTGTGCTGCCAGCAAAATAAGAAAACTTCCAATAAGCAATACGATAAAAAGACCTACGAGCAAAATACGCTGCATGATTTCCAAAAATCCAGTAAAATCCATCTTCAGAATCAATGAGCTTCCACTATTATCGATGTTTGGTACTCCGATGAGACGTACAGGATTAGGACCCTTCTCAATATCTAAAAACAAGGGTTCTGATGTTGTAGATTGAAATAGCGGTGATACCTTTGTTTCTGTTAATGAAAAAGGCAACTCGCTCCCTTCCTTGATAACCGCTCCATAAATATGATAGTCAGATAGTATGTCCATGACCTTATCACGCTGATCAGGGTCTGTTAGATCCAGAAGAGTAGCAATATCGCCTGTAATGGTCAAAAACTGCTGTTCTAATGTCACTTTTCTTTCTGAGAATAAAGAGGTAATCCCAAAAGAAAGGAAGAGGCTGGCCAGTACAATGATAATAAAAGTAGAAACAATTCGAACACGGAGGCTTTTTTTGATCATGTTATTTATACTCCAACCGGTATCCAAGACCACGAATGGTTATGATTGTTACGGAAGAGAAAGGTTCGATCCGCTGACGCAGACGTTTAATATGAACATCCACCGTCCGCTCATCTCCTTCATAGTCAATTCCCCATAAACTTTCAATCAACTGTGTTCGGGTATAACTACGACCGGGTGAATTGGCAAGCATAAACAACAGTTCACATTCTTTCTTTTTTAATTGTACGGTTTCTTCATAAGAAGAAACCGTTAATGTGGCAAGATCAATCGTAACATCACCCAATTGAATAACTTTTGTTAGAGAAACATTATATCGCTTTAAAAGGGATTTCACCCGTAGCACAAGTTCCACTGGATCAAAGGGTTTTACCAAATAATCATCGGTTCCCGCCTGGAACCCTTTTACTTTATCTATCGATTCACCCTTGGCTGTCACCATTAGAATGGGGATATCCAAATACCTACGAATATCTTCTGTTAATTCAATACCGTCCATACGCGGCATCATCACATCAACAATCATTAAATCCACTTTCGAATGCTCAACTAAATCAAGCGCTTTCTGTCCATCCTCCGCCTCCAGAACGGAGAATTGACTATTTTCAAGATACAGCTTGATCAATTTACGGATATGCGGATCATCATCTACTACTAAAATCGTATTCATCCTATCACCTCATCATTATTCGTAACGAAGAGATTCCATCGGGTCGAGTTTTGCTGCTTTGGATGAAGGTATCACACCTGCAACTACACTGATCAATGTACTGACTCCTATTCCAAATAGCATGTATACAGGAGTCAGCTGAATTAGTTCAACACCAAATGTATTGAATAGAATATTGTTCAGTACCAAGCTGATTACCCAAGCAACTGCAACAGCAATCGTACCGCTTAACAAGCCCAACAGTGCAGACTCTGAAAAGAAAATACGACGGATATCTTTCTTTCTCGCACCAATCGCCCGCAGAATACCAATTTCTCTTGTCCGTTCCACAACGCTAATATTAAGAACCACTAAGATCATAATGCCCGATACAAGCAATGAAATACCAGCTATACCAGATAACAGCCATGATGCCATTTTCACATACGTTGTAACCTGTTCCATGATACTTGCTATTGGCGAACTTTTGAATCCCGATTTATCCACCGCTTCTTTAATGCCCTCTACATCATCCTGACTTGTCGCGTAAGCATTAATCTGTTTAGGCTGTAAGACTAAATTTTGTTGACTATATGCATTTTCAAGGGTTGAATACGAAACGTAGACGCCCGCTCCACTCATCGGCCCCATATCTTCCTGGTCATATATACCCGACACAACCCACTGCGTTTCAATAGTGACCGGCTGATTCCGTTCATCCATTTCATTAATATATAAGTTGACGGTCTTACCTACGAGCGACTTATACGTTTCTTCGCTACTCAAACTTTTTGCAAAAGATGCCGTCAGTAGCACTTGATTCTCATTAGGCAGTGTACCTGCTTCAACATTATCTGCTTTGATTGAATCTGTTACCGTTCCAAGTGCAGAGAGCTCTTTGTTCTTACCATTGAACACAACCTTGCTTTTTCCTGTGATCGTTGTAACCTTTTCGATTCTATCCACATTTTTAATGCCACTGATCATGCTGATATCTTGTTCTGTAAAAGGTTCACTCGCTAGTTCCGGCATTGGGGGTCCTTCTTGGCGTTTCACTTCACCTTTATCAGCCGTCTTTACCACATCGACGAGAAGCGGATTCAGACTCGAATTAATTTGATCATTGATATAGCCTGTCACACCGCTACCTAACGAAAGCATTAAGATTACACTTAAAATCCCGATAGCCCCACCCGTAGCAACGAGTATATTTCGCTTTGCATTTAAGGTCATGTTATTCATTGCCATTTTAAAAGAAGAAGCAAAACTTAAATTCTTCCCTTTCTTCTCAGTAGTCTCTTTAACAGACATGTTGCGCTCTTTTAGAAATTGATCTTCTTTAATACAACCATCTTCCACCAATACAATCCGGCTCCCGAAATTCGCTACCCTTTGCGAATGCGTCACGGTAATAATAAGAACACCTTTTTTCGCAATGGAATCCAGAATGCCAAGTATTTGTTCACTTGTTTCCTGATCGAGAGCACCCGTAGGTTCATCTGCCAAAATAATTTTAGGATCATTAGATAATGCCCTTGCAATGGCTACACGCTGTTTTTGACCCCCTGACAGCTGATTTGGCCGTTTCATCATGTGATCCTTCAAGCCAACTTCTGTTAGTATCTCCTTCGCGCGCTGAGTTCGTTCTTTTTTACTATTATCCGTCATTTGCATCGCAATCATTACATTTTCAAGTACAGATAAATGAGGAATTAGGTTGAAGCTTTGAAAAATAAATCCTATCTTATCTTTTCTGTATGCATCAATTTCTATTTCTTTCATTTCTCTCAGCGTCTTCCCCTGAACCATTACGTCTCCCTCGTAATCAGAGTCCATACCACCGATAATATTCATCAAGGTCGATTTCCCCGAACCAGATTCCCCTAAGATGGAAACAAATTCACCACTTTCAAATTTCACATTCACATTACTTAGAACGGGCACCTTTTCTTTGCCAGCAAGCATATATGATTTATTCAGATGCTTGATCTCTAATAACGTCATATCTATCCCTCCAACTCCTAGTTTCTCTGTCTAACAGGTTCATTGTTGAATCGTTTTTATCTGCACCTGATAACTGAATACTACCCGTTCTATATGAACTGAAAATGAACTGAATAAATGTTTCTCTCAGAAAATGAATGACGGGAGTACTTTCTATGTATCGCGTTTGGAGTGAAATACGAGAATACACTATGAAAATGATGAGCCTGACAGAACGCAAAAGATCCACCAAGCATATGCAAGGTAGATCGTTATGTGCATTTATTATATTAATAAATCACCATGGTTCCCGAAGCCCCTGTCTCTGGTTATCCGGTGAATTCTCGTCGAACTCGGCACCGCCAGATATATCGAGAAAGATATAATCGCCCGCATAATCAGCCATCTTCTCCTCAGATATGCTAAGCGCGTCTATCTTAGCTTCAATCAGATCCTTCCTCACCTTGTCAGGCGGGGTCAGACCAAGCTGTTGGTAGATGGCTTGTCCGCCGCGGTTAACGCCATCTCCGTAAATATAAAACTCTTTTCCGAAGGGCCCCATAATCGAATAAGTCGATCCTTCCTTAACCAGCCCTTGTATTGAAGCGTTAGCCTTCTTTACCTTATCGTCAAATACAGCCAGCCATTCCTCAGCTTCTTTCTCCTTACCGAGAATCTTGCCGAACGCTCTCATTTCGACATGCACCTCGTGATAAGTACCATAAGGAATCACTAGCGTTGGCGCTTGCCTTTTCAGAAAGATCAGTGATTTAGATATATCCCTTTCAAATAAAACGGTACCCCCACTGCCGTCCCAAACCCACCCATGTCTTTGCCTATTGTCCAACATAATATTAATTCCTTCTGATTTTTGTCTAATTGATTATACCCAAACCTAGGGGTGCTCTTCTTTTAAAATACGTGTAAGGTTATAGAAACTGCAACATAGCGGACTGGAACCTTCAATATGGGATGACTCCATAGTTTCATAGTTTTATTTTAAGAATAAATTAGCCAATCATTCGACTTTTTTCTTTGCAATTACGAATACATAAGTAGGAACACAATTTAGTCAGGAGGTGAACGCAGCGGCCGTTATGGATAATGAAAAAAAACGGATTAGACGAATCAAGAAAAAGGCGGACCGAACGGCCGCCGGCGAATTAATCGCCAAGTATTACAAGGAAATTTACGCTTTTGTCTACAAACAGCTACTACACAAGGAAACTGCAATGGACCTCACTCAGGAAATTTTCACGGGTGTACTGCAAAGTATCCAATCCTTCAATGGAGAAAAGGCTTCTTTCTGTACTTGGCTGTACAGAATCGCTTCCAACCATATTGTGGATTACTACCGTTCCAAAACATACAAAAATACGCAGCTAATCGATCACATGGAGGACCGCGACTTCCCCGAGGAGGTAGACTTCACACTTACTCTGGAGTATCAGCAGGATGTTGAAAGGATCATGGTCATCGTGGAGTCGTTCGAGGCGAAGGCTCAGCAAATTTTCAGGCTCAAGCTGTTTGCTGATCGTACATTTGCGGAAATTGCCGAGATCATAACCCTGCCCGACTCTACCGTTAAGGCGAACTATTACGCATCGATTCGTAGAATCAAACAAAAATTCGAGGAGGTTCAGGCTATGCTACTGTTTCTTTTTTTTAAGGAAGACTGGATTGTGACCTCACTGCTTCAAAATATTACTACGATATACCGACGTTTTCTTTCTCTTTGGCGGAAGAACCTTGGCTAAACAATATTTCTGCCGAGTATTTTGTGTCCTTTAAAGCATCTGTAAATCTTTGCTCATCTTGAACCCATCTAGGTTCATCTTTAGTAGGCAATACGATCCCGACATCAACTTTACTACTCTTACCGCATGCTGAGACTACTACTGCTAGCATCATTATAAACGAGCAAGAATGGAATAGCTTTTAGAGCCTTTTTCATTTAGAAAACTCTCCCCTTTTTTGATTACTTCCGTTAATTCATACATGATAATATCATTTGGTTTCCCATCTTAGAATAGAAAATACTCATTTATTTCATGAATATACTCACATTTCAACGAATAGATTTTTGTGAACATATACCCGTTTAGTGGGTCACATTCTGGAAATGGAGCATTAATATAGACATTATCAAACATGAAAAAAACAAAAGGAAAATCCCTTTTGCTTATGCCAATGTAAAGGATAGTTGTCTTCGACCCTAAATTTGAATAAAAATTAATTTAAAAGAGGATTATGGTTAATTTTGCCGAATATTAGATTTAGTTCAAAAAGACTATAACACCATTAGACAGGAGCCGAATCATTGCAAACACCACCTAGAAAAATAGGCAATCAGACCTACAAATCTTCGCAAGCTTCAACCAACAAACCCGCTAGCGCTCAAAGACCAATAGTTAAACCTCAAGCGAACAGGACAGTCCCAGCTCAAGTCGCAGGAGCAGCAAGAAGCTCATCAGGTACTCAGAGTAAAACTCCGGCTGCAACCAAGAATTCCAAGAAGCGGCAGCCCAAAAACAGATTAGGACAAGCGATTGTATCACTTATTTTCGGAATATTTAGCATTATACTCTCAATCATAGCACTATTGAAATTAGTTAACGATGCTTTAAACCCATATACAAATCAAACCTCCGCAACGGCTGGATTTATTGTACTAGCCTTTCTGATTTTTATGTTTAGTCTAATCGGATTCATATTAGGCATAAGAGCAAAACGCTCCACAAGCGGAAGAGGTATGGCTATAGCCGGAATTATAATGACGAGCCCTCCTCTATTTCTGATCATCCTCGGTATTGGGGGAACAATCCTCATTTCTATGTCATTTTTATCAAGATAGCCTTCTCAGGCTGAAATTAGAGCTTGGTTAGAAGAAAGACACTAATGATATATTAGTGTCTTTTAATGAATTCACAATCAAATTTTAGTTAGAGTCCATCCATCGCTGCGTAGGTTATTTTTTATAATGGTGTCGCTTGATGTAACGCAAGCTTCATCTCAATTACCAGGTTTTTTACAATCAGGTCAACTGCAGGCTCATCCATCATGTCCGAATGTTTGCCTGGCATACTGTAAATCTTTATCTTGTCATTCAACAAATATCGCCAGTCATCAGATAGATTCTCTCCTTCTTCTGCATTGAAATAAATCAATTCTTGTGTATAAGCTGTGACGGAATGAGTAGCTACAATTTGGGTATTAAATAGGCACGTATTCACTATTCTTTTAATACTAGTGCTATCAGCATCCTCTGGTAAAAGCCCTTCTTGCACCACCTGCTGATACAAATACTGATATTTTTCTTCTCTGTACTTGTCTTGAAACTCTTCGTTGAGATCAATCTGATTTTCTGCAATAAGCTGCCCCCTCTGTACGAAGCCTTCGTTTTCTGTAATTTCGTATCTATCTCCAGGGATGGCCGTGTCCATCAAGACGAGTAGACTTACTTCATCGCCTTGTGCTAATAATTGAATGGCCATCTCATACGCAATTGCTCCTCCTAATGACCATCCACCAAGTCGATACGGACCTCTTGGCTGAACTAGCTTTATTTCCTCAATGTAGCCACTAGAAATTTCTGACAAGGTCTTCTCCATCACAACTTCTTGTTCTAATTGTGGCGATTGTAGACCATAGAATGTGCAGTACTTTTTCAACTTCCGAGCCATGCGAGTGTAGCAGAAGATATTTCCTCCTGCGGGATGAATACAGAAAAACGGTTCTTGGTCAGAGTCTTGCATTTTGACCACAACTGTATATGGTTGGTTGATCTTATCGCTGTGCTTGCGAATGAGGCACGCAAGCATCTCAATCGTTGGATTCTGAAACAACGCTGAGACCTGAATATCTTTGAGTAGTTTGCTCTTGATTTGAGCGAGTAATTTAACCGCTAATAATGAATGCCCGCCCAGTTCGAAGAAATTATCTGTAATTCCGATATTTTCAGCATCTAAGACGTCTTCCCATATTTGTACAAGTTGAAATTCAATGTAATCTCTAGCAATAACTTGTTCGGATTTTTCTTCATTTGTAGTATTCAGATCATTAATCAGCTCTTTTCGGTCGATCTTTCCGTTCAGAGTAAGTGGTAAAGATTGCCTCTCAACAAAGAGTGCTGGTACCATATAGCCCGGTAATTGAGCTACGAGCTGTTCTCTCCACCCTTTTGCATCTCCTTTACCAGTAACGAAGGCAACCAATCGTTTATCCCCAGATCTATCTTCATGAATGAATACTACAGCTTTTTCTACAGAAGCAAGCCGCATTAAAGTAGATTCGATTTCACCGATCTCAATGCGGTATCCTCTGATCTTCACTTGATCGTCAAGACGGCCCAGAAAATCAATGTTTCCATCTGGAAAATATTTCACTCGATCTCCAGTCCGGTATAGACGATCTCCGGATTGTTTACTGAATGGATTAGATATGAATCGCTCTGAGGTCAGAGCTGGAAGATTCAGATACCCGCGAGCTAATCCAGCCCCTCCAATATACAACTCCCCAGCAACATCAACAGGTACAGGCTGTAAATTCTGATCCAACACATACACCTTTACATTTGCAATTGGACGTCCGATGGTTAATGGTTTTCCTTCTTCGTATACACTTGCTGTTGCGCAAACCGTGATTTCTGTTGGACCATAAGCATTGATGAATCTACGGTTTTTGCACCATCGCAAGGCAATATCTTCGGTACATGCAGATCCTGCAGAGATCACGACTTGCAGATCATTGAACATCGACTCATCCAGAACAGCTAAGACAGCAGGCGGAAGTGTGGCATGTGTGATGCGGTTATCTTGGAACAATCGAACCATCTGTGATCCAGGAATGATTTCATCTTGATTCATCAAGCATAAGGTTGCTCCTACAATCAGGGCCGTAAAGATTTCTGATACCGCTGCATCAAAGGCTATGGAAGCAAACTGCGCCACTGTGCTATTGGCATCTATTTGGAACAGATCGATTTGAGCATGAACAAGATTACATAACCCTCTGTGCTCCAGCATCGTCCCTTTAGGTTTCCCTGTAGAACCTGAGGTATAAATGACATAGGCCAACGCATTCGGTGTGACTATGCTGTACGGTGAATTAATGTCCTCCCGTTCAAGCTCTGATTGAACACGATCCAAACATATCGTCTCTACGCCCTCTGGAAGCCAATGAATCAATGATACTTGAGTTACCACGTACTTCAGATCAGCATCTTGTAGAATATACCGCAACCGATTTTCAGGATAAGCTGGATCCAGCGGAACATAGGCTCCTCCGGCTTTGAGGATACCCAAGAGCCCTATAATCATCTCGGGTGAGCGTTCCATACAAAGGCCAACAAGTGTTTCCGAAACCACGCCGCGTTTTTGCAAGTAGTGTGCCAATTGGTTAGCACGCTTATTAAGTTCTTGATAAGTAAGTGGTTGCCCCTCATATAACACAGCAACAGCTTCTGGGGTTAACTCTACCTGCTCTACGAATAAGGCTAAAATATTGGAATCGAGTGGATAATCAACACGGGTTTCATTCCAGTTGACCACCATTTGCTTGTATTCCGATTCAGTCAACAGTTGTAGATTACCCATAGGCACATTCGGATGTCCGACTACTTCATGCAGCCAATTCGCAAAATGTTCCGCCAATTGTTCCACCCATGATACGTCAAACAAATCCGTGTTGTACTCAAAAGCTACCAGAAGTCCCGTTGGAGACTCTTCCAAAGAGACGGTTAGATCAAACTTGGCGACAGACATCTGATTATCTATATATTCCAGACTCCGATCCGATAATTCAGGGAGCTTGCTCAAGGAACTTTGCAGGGTAAAGACCGTCTGAAATAATGGTGAATGACTGGTGCTTCGTTCCGGTTGAACTTCCTGTACGATTCTGTCAAAGGGTACGTCTTGGTTCTCGTGAGCTTGAAGAGCTTTTTTACGCATTTGAGCTAACAGTTGTTGGAACGTTAGATTTTTACTCAGATCCGCTCGATACATCAACGTGTTCACAAAAAATCCGATCAATCCTTCGATGCCCTGATGATTACGGTTAGCGATCGGACTCCCAACTAGAATGTCTGTTTGTCCCGTGTAGCGAGAAAGAAATCCCTGGTACGCGCTCAGGCATGTCATGAACAAGGTACTTCCTTCGCTCCTACTCAACTCTTTAAGTTTGTTCAACAAAGCGTAAGGAAGCGTAAATTGGTACATGGCTCCATGATAGCTTTGGACAGCAGGTCGTGGTCGGTCGAACGGTAATTGTAGGACAGGAAGTTCTCCTGATAATTGCTCTTTCCAATAATGTAGTTGTTGTTTCATGACATTTTCCGTCAACCATTCACGCTGCCATTGGGCGAAGTCCGCATATTGGACTGGTAATGGACTGAGACATGTTGGCTTTTCTTGAACTGCTTCTTCATATAAGGCCAGCCATTCTTTCAAGAAAATCCCCATGGACCAACCATCTGAGATGATGTGATGCAATGTACAAACAAAAATCCATTCGGTTTGATCCATCTGAATGAACTGGGCACGGATCAGTGGTCCTTGAGCTAAGTCAAACGGAGCTTCCGCTTCATCTTGGATCAAACGCTTCATCTCTTCTTCTCTCTCTTCATACAAGAAGATCGTTAGATCAGTTACTGGGTAAGCTTTGGGGCTGAAGGATCGCACCACTTGCACAGGTTGTCCATCTACTTCTTGTATGACGGTGCGAAGTACTTCATGCCGCTCGATTAGTGCATTTAACGCCTGTTGAAGCGCGGCCGGTATCCACTCTCCTTTTAAACGCCAAGCAACCGGAATATTGTAAACTGGGCTATTTGGAATTAATCGCTCTAAGAACCAAAGTCGCTGTTGGGCATAGGATACAGGCATATTCTCCCTACGCTCAACGGGGAGAAGTGGTGGTAATTCATAAGCTGTTTCTCTTGACTGTAACTGATTGATCCGCAGAGCCAATGACTCAACCGTAGGATGTTGAAACAGTTCCACTAACGGCAATTCTATGTGAAGGGTATCCTGTAAACGAGAGATAACCTGAATAGCTAACAGAGAATGCCCACCCAACTCAAAAAATGAATCGTAAACACCAATATTGTTCACTTTTAAAACTTGACTCCATACTTCAGCCACGAGGTCCTCCGAAGAGTTACGAGGAGCAACGTAGCTATCTGTAGCACGCTGGCTATCTGGAACTGGCAGAGCTTGGAGATCTATTTTACCATTCAACGTAAGTGGCAAGGATTCCATATGCACAAAATGAGATGGCATCATGTAGGAAGGTAACTGTTCTTTTACTTGCTTGTGCCAGCTTATCTCTTCATTTTCACCTACCACATAAGCCACTAAGCGTTTATCTCCAGGTGTATCTTCGCGAGCCATTATGACGACCTCTCGAACAGAATGGAGCTCATATAATACCGTTTCAATTTCGCCTAATTCCACACGGTAGCCCCTAATCTTCACTTGATGGTCAAGACGGCCCAGATAATCAATGTTTCCATCTGGGAGATATCTGACCAAATCTCCAGTCCGGTATAGACGATCACCGGATTGTTTACTGAACGGATTAGATATGAATCGCTCTGAGGTCAGGGTTGGAAGATTCAGATACCCGCGAGCTAATCCAGCCCCTCCAATATACAGCTCCCCAGCAACACCAACAGGTACAGGCTGTAAATTCTGATCCAACACATACACCTTTACATTTGCAATTGGACGTCCGATGGTTAATGGTTTTCCTTCTTCGTATACACTTGCTGTTGCGCAAACCGTGATTTCTGTTGGACCATAAGCATTGATAAATCGGCGGTTTTTGCACCATCGCAAGGCAATATCTTCGGTACATGCAGATCCTGCAGAGATCACGACTTGCAGATCATTGAACATCGACTCATCCAGAACAGCTAAGACAGCAGGCGGAAGTGTGGCATGTGTGATGCGGTTATCTTGGAACAATCGAACCATCTGTGATCCAGGGATAATATCCTCTTGATTCATCAAGCATAAGGTTGCTCCTGCAATCAGGGCCGTAAAGATTTCTGATACCGCTGCATCAAAGGCTATAGAAGCAAACTGCGCCACTGTGCTATTGGCATCTATTTGGAACAGATCGATTTGAGCATGAACAAGATTACATAACCCTCTGTGCTCCAGCATCGTCCCTTTAGGTTTGCCTGTAGAACCTGAGGTATAGATGACATAGGCCAACGCATTCGGTATGACAGTGCTGATCGGTAAATCTAGTTCTTCCTGTTCGAGCTCTGATTGAAGACGATCCAGACAAATCACCTCTACGCCCTCTGGAAGCCAACTCATCAATGAGCCTTGAGTTACTACGTACTTCAGATCAGCATCTTGCAGGATATACCGCAACCGATTTTCAGGATAAGCTGGATCCAGCGGAACGTAGGCTCCTCCGGCTTTGAGGATACCCAAGAGCCCTATAATCATCTCGGGTGAGCGTTCCATACAAAGGCCTACTAGTATTTCCGAAACCACGCCGCGTTTTTGCAAGTATTGTGCCAATTGGTTAGCACGCTTATTAAGTTCTTGGTAAGTAAGTGGTTGCCCCTCATATAACACAGCAACAGCTTCTGGGGTTAACTCTACCTGCTCTACGAATAAGGCTAGAATATTGGAATCGAGTGGATAATCAACACAGGTTTCATTCCAGTTGACCACCATTTGCTTGTATTCCGATGCAGTCAGCAGCTGTAAATTAACCATAGGCACATTCGGATGTTCGACTACCTCATGCAGCCAATTCGCAAAGTGTTCCGCCATCTGTTCCACCGATGATACGTCAAACAAATCCGTGTTGTACTCAAAAGCTACCAGAAGTCCCGTTGGAGACTCTTCCAAAGAGACGGTTAGATCAAATTTGGCGACAGACATCTGATTATCTATATATTCCAGACTCCGATCCGATAATTCCGGGAGCTTGCTCAAGGAACTTTGCAGGGTAAAGACCGTCTGAAATAATGGTGAATGACTGGTGCTTCGTTCCGGTTGAACTTCCTGTACGATTCTGTCAAAGGGTACGTCTTGGTTCTCGTGAGCTTGAAGAGCTTTTTTACGCATTTGAGCTAACAGTTGTTGGAACGTTAGATTTTTACTCAGATCCGCTCGATACATCAACGTGTTCACAAAAAATCCGATCAATCCTTCGATGCCCTGATGATTACGGTTAGCGATCGGACTCCCAACCAGAATGTCTGTTTGTCCCGTGTAGCGAGAAAGAAATCCCTGGTACGCGCTCAGGCATGTCATGAACAAGGTACTTCCTTCGCTCATGCTCATCTCTTTAAGCTTGCTCAACAAAGAGTGAGGAAGCGTAACTTGGTACATGGCTCCATGATAGCTCTGGACAGCAGGTCGTGGTCGGTCGAACGGTAATTGTAGGACAGGAAGTTCTCCTAATAATTGCTCTTTCCAATAATGTATTTGTTGTTTCATGACATCTTCCGTCAACCATTCACGCTGCCATTGGGCGAAGTCCGCATATTGGACTGGTAATGGACTGAGACATGTTGATTTTTCTTGAGCAGCTTCTTCATATAAGGCCAGCCATTCTTCCAAGAAAATCGCCATGGACCAACCATCTGAGATGATGTGATGCAATGTACAAACAAAAACCCATTCGGTTATATCCATCTGAATGAACTGTGCACGGATCAGCGGCCCTTGCGCTAAATCAAACGGAGCTTCCGCCTCATCTTGGATCAAACGCGTCATCTCTACTTCTCTCTCTTCATACAAGAGATTCATCAGGTCAATAACTGGGTAAACTTTGGGACTGAAGGATCGTACGACTTGCACAGGTTGTCCATCTACTTCTTGTATGATGGTACGCAAAGCCTCATGACGCTTGATTAGTGAATTTAATGCCTGTTGAAGCGCTTCTGGTACCCATTTCCCTTTTAAACGCAAAGCAACTGGAATATTGTAAAGCGGACTGTTTGGAATTAATCGCTCCATGAACCAAAGCCGCTGTTGGGCATAGGATACAGGCATATTTTCCCTACGCTCTACGGGCAGAAGTGGTGGTAATTTACAAGCTGTTTCTCTTGGCTGTAATTGGTTGATCCTCAGAGCCAATGATTCAACCGTAGAATGTTGAAACAGTTCCACTAATGGCAACTCAATGTGGAGAGCATCCTGCAAGCGGGAGATAACTTGGATAGCTAACAGAGAGTGGCCGCCCAACTCAAAAAATGAATCGTAAATACCAATATTGTTCACTTTTAAAACTTGGCTCCATACTGCAGCAACGAGGTCCTCTGAAGAGTTACGAGGAGCAACGTAGCTATCTGTAGCACGCTGTCCATCTGGAACCGGCAGAGCCTCGAGATCTATTTTGCCATTAGGCGTAAGTGGCAAGGATTCCATATGTACAAAATGAGATGGCATCATGTAGGAAGGTAATTCCCCTTTTACGTGCTTACGCCAGCTTATCTCGTCATTTCCCCCTACAATATAGGCCACTAAGCGTTTATCTCCAGGTGTATCTTCGCGAGCCATTATGACTGCCTCTTTAACAGAATGGAGCTCATATAATATCGTTTCAATTTCGGCTAATTCTACACGGTAGCCCCTAATCTTCACTTGATGGTCAATCCGGTCAAGGAATTCAATGTTACCATCTGGGAGATATCTGACCAAATCTCCTGTGCGGTATAGACGTGATCCCGGTTGGTTGGTAAATGGATTAGAGATAAAGCGTTCTTCGGTCAAAGTTGAACGATTTAGATATCCGCTGGCTAAACCATCTCCACCAATATACAGTTCCCCGCTTACGCCGATTGGCTGTAACTGAAGTTCCTGATTTAACACGTACAATTGCGTATTGTTTAGTGGTTTACCAATGGGTACAGTGCCCATTTCTTTGATACCGTGATCAACACTATACTGGGTCGCAAATACGGTTGTTTCTGTTGGACCATATACATGGCTGATCCGGTGATTCCCCAAATAATCAAGCGCCTTTTCCACATGCTTCACCGATACGCGCTCCCCACCGAACAAAACTCTTCTCACTCCTTGGAAGCAAGAGATATCCAAATCGACTAGAGTATTAAACAAAGCAGTTGTCATAAAGGAAATCGTAATTCGCTCATTTCGGATCATCTGTACCAATTTTTTGACGTTGTGTACTACCTCATTGGGAACCAAAATCAAGGTCGCTCCATTGAATAGAGCTGTAAAAATATCGAATGTGGAACCATCGAAGGCATAGTTAGAGATTTGGATTATCCGATCATTTTCATCCACTTTTAAATGTCCGTTATTGCAAATCGTTTTGACGATATTTTGGTGTGTTGTCAAGTTTCCTTTGGGATTACCTGTAGATCCCGAGGTATACATTACATAGGCTGTATCCATTGGTGTTAATTTGCTTTCTGGTACAACAACGCTTTCTTGATCAATCTTCTCTTTGTCACCGTCAAGACAAATCACTTCCATTTTTTCGGGGAGCCAGTCTTGTAACGATTTCTGTGTCACCATGATGTGGATGTCGGCGTCTTGCAAAATATAACGCAGACGCTTCTTTGGATGTGTGGGGTCAAATGGAATATAAGCGCCCCCTGCTTTGAGGATACCTAAGAGTGCGATAATCATCTCAGGAGAACGTTCAATGCAAACACCTACTAGCTTTTCTGGTCCGACTCCACGTTTTTGCAAATAGTGTGCCAATTGGTTAGCTCTTTCATTAAGCTCAAGGTAAGTGAGTTGTTGATCTTTAAATACCACAGCCACGGCATCCGGGTTACGTAGTATTTGCTTATCGAACAAATCCAAAATTACAGCTTCTCGCGGGTAATTGGTTATAGTATTATTCCATTCTTCGAGCAACAGCTTGCGCTCTGCATCAGGCACCAAGCTCAGACCTCCCAGTGGTACCTCCGGATACTCGGCTAATTCATGTAGCCATTTAGAAAAATGTGTAGCCATACGCTCTACAGTGGATGGGTAGAACAAATCCGTATTATATTCAAATACGGCTATTAAACCGTCTTTTGTTTCTTGTGTCAATAATGTCATATCGAATTTAGCAACTCCAGTATGACTTTCCACCCATTCAAAAGAACGTCCTGGCATGCTCGGTAGGTTACTTGTATTGTTTTGCAGGGTGAACATGGTCTGAAAGATAGGCGAATGGCTTGTGCAACGCTGCGGTTGCACTTCTTCCACCACTTTTTCAAAAGGTATATCCTGAAATTCATAGGCTTTTAGTGCCTTCTGACGTACTTGTCCTAAGAACTCTTGGAACGTTGGATTTCCGCTCAAATCTGCCCGGTACGTCAGTGTATTGACAAAGAAACCGATCATTCCCTCAATACCCTTGTGATTGCGGTTAGCGACTGGACTTCCTACAATGATATCTTCTTGACCACTATAGCGAGAGAGGAAACTCTGATATGCAGCCAGCAGGGTTATGAATAAGCTTGTTCCTTCCTGACGACTTAGCTCCTTAAGCTTCTTCAATATTGAAGATGGGATCGTCTTGGAATAAATAGCTCCTTTATAAGTTTGTACAGCAGGACGAGGACGGTCTATTGGTAATTGTAAAACTGGAAGTTGTCCCATCAGTTCCGCTTTCCAGTATCCCAGTTGCTGATTCATTACGTCATTACTTAGCCAGTTCCGTTGCCATGAGGAAAAATCAGCATACTGCACAGGCAATGTAGCAAGTTCAGTAGATTTCCCTCCTGCAATTTCTTCATACAACGCTAGCCATTCATGAATGAACACATTCATCGACCAACCATCTGAAATAATGTGGTGCATGGTGCAGAGGATCACCCACTCTGCTTGATCTAACTTGATAAATTGGATCCTGATTAAAGGCCCTTGAGCCAAATGAAACGGAGTTCGTGCTTCGATTTGGGCGAGGCGCTTCATTTCTAGTTCTCTTTCTTCCACTCTAAGCTCTGTCAAGCAGGTGGTTGGCCAAATCTGCGACTCAAACGGCAAGATCTGTTGCATAGGTTGTTCATTCTCTTCGATAATGACTGTCCGCAATGATTCGTGACGTTCAATTAATGAGTTTATCCCTCTTGCCAAAGCTTCCTTGGACCATTCGCCTTTAAGACGCCAGATTACCGGAATGTTATAAAGAGCGCTGTTAGGTATAAGGCGATCAAAATACCAGAGACGTTGTTGGGCATATGATAGCTGTAGTAAGTTACCGCGGTCTACTGGCGTAATTGGCGGTAATTTGCAAGCTGTACCACCTTGACGCAACTCCTCCACTCGTTGCGCCAACGATTCGACACTCACATGTTCGAACAGATCACGCAACGGCATCTCAATTTCAAATGTTTCTTGCAAACGGGAAAGCACCTGTGTAGCTACAAGTGAATGTCCCCCCAAAGCGAAGAACGATTCGTGAACTCCAATGGTTTCAACTTCTAAAATCTGACTCCATATTGAAGCGATCAGTTCCTCTATAGGGGTACGTGGTGCAATAATAATTTCTTTATTTAGATGCTCTGTCATATCTAGCAATGCTTTGCGATCGATTTTCCCGTTCGGAGTAACGGGCATGGATTCCATTTTGACAAAGTGGTCAGGAATCATGTACACAGGTAATTGAGCACGTAAATGCTCTTGCCACTCATGTTTATTTCCCTCACCTATGACATAGGCAACCAATCGCTTGCTTCCCAGCTGGTCTTCTTGGATCAGCAGTACTGCTTCTCTTATGGAAGAATAGTCTAGCAGAATTGCTTCAATTTCACCCAGTTCAATACGAAACCCTCTGATTTTAACCTGATTGTCGATCCTCCCCATAAACTTCAATTTTCCATCAGGGAGATATCTTACTAAGTCGCCTGTGCGGTATAAACGTAACCCCGATTGATTGTTGAACGGATTGGTAATGAATCGTTCTTTGGTCAATTCGGGACGATTTACATAACCGCGTGCTACTCCATCTCCTCCGATGAAAAGTTCACCCGAGATGCCTGCCGCAACCATTTGAAAATTCTCATCAAGCACATACACCTGGGTATTGCTAATGGGTCGACCAATCGGTGGAGTGCTACCTCTGTGTTGTCTAGCAGTCACTTCGTCTGATGTGGCAAGTACTGTACATTCGGTTGGCCCATAGAGATTGATCAACCGGAAAGGTAGATGATCAGACGGATACTGTGTGAGTTGATCACCACCCGTTGCCATGATTCTCAGAGCTGTATTCTCAGGCCACTCGTTACCTATCATTCTCTCTGCTAAAGGTGTTGGCATAAACGTGACCGTAATCTCATGCTTGACCATCCATTCCTGTAATGCGTCAGAATCTGCGCGAATTGACTCGGTCGGCAAGAAAAGACTTGCACCAGATGTTATAATTGTCCAAATTTCCCAAACAGAAGCATCAAAGGCTATTCCAGATAGATGAGTTCCCCGGTCATGTTCCGTGATCGGGTAGAAATGACTTCGGCCCCAGAAAATCAGATTAAGAAGGGATTGATGCTCAACTACGACTCCTTTGGGATTGCCTGTAGAACCTGATGTATAAATCACATAAACAGCATTCTTCAGGGATAACTCGCTTGCTGGCTTACTCGTGCTCTCTTGGGCAATCATCTTGCTATCTCTATCAAGACAAATCACTTCAACATCTGCTGGTACCCAGTTCAGTTGCGATTGCTGAGTCATTAAAAGCTGAATGCCAGCATCTTTCAAAATATAGCGAAGCCGATTTTCCGGATAGCTCGGATCGAGAGGGACATATGCTCCACCTGCTTTCAAGATACCAAGAAGACCCACAATCAGCTCTGGTGAACGTTCTACACATATTCCTACTAGCGATTCTGGACCGACTCCTTGTTTCTTCAAATAATGCGCAAGTTGGTTCGCTTGCACATTAAGTTCATGATAGGTTAGCTGCCGTCCTTCATAGACAATAGCTATTGCATTCGGATTTTGAAGAGTTTGGGCTTCAACCAGTTCATGTACAGTTGCATTGCGCGGGTACTCCATAGCTGTATTATTCCATTCATCCAACAATTGACTACGTTCTGCTTCAGATATGTAAACAATCTCTGACAGTTTACAGTTTAGATTCTCCAGGATATAGGTTAAGATTTTCACTAAATGCCTGTGAATCTGCTGAATCGTCTCCTCAGCGAATTGACTTCGGTCATACATTAGTTTCAAAGCCAATTGCTTACCCGGGAGAACGGCCAAATTCAACGGATAGTTCGTTTGTTCAATTCCTTGAACATGACAAATCTCTAAGCCCTCATCTAATTCCGATTCTTGGGCAGGATAATTTTCAAAGACATACAAGGTGTCAAACAATGGAACTCCTCGCTGAACACCACTCCACCCTTGAATCTCCGTCAATGATGTATATTCAAATTGTCGACGTTGCAGTTCTTTAAACTGTAACTCCCTAAGCCACTCAACTACTTTCTTGTCATCCGGAACGTGAACTCGAGCAGGTAAAGTATTGATAAAAAGGCCAACCATTTTTTCTACACCCGGCAATTCGGTAGATCGTCCAGAGCTAGTGACACCAAAAACGATATCGCGTTCACCGCTGTATCGGCTCAATAAGTACGCCCAAGCACCTTGAACCAACGTATTCAGGGTGAGTTGGTTTTTACGTACCCATGTTTGCAAGTCGCGGGTTTGCTCGATTGACAAGTAGCAGATGGATTCATCGTACCCACGTGCAGCTCCGTCAATTTTCCCTTCTATCGGCAATGGTGTTGGATCTGTAAAACCTTGTAATACTTCTCGCCAGTATAGTTCAGCTGATTCTTTATCCTGCTTTCTAATCCAGTGAATATAGTTTCGGTAAGGAGGAGACTTGGGCAATTCCCAATTCTCTCCATTTAGCATTTTTTGATACACCGCAAATAATTCATTCAACACCTGAGATGCGCTCCATCCATCAAGTAAGATGTGATGAAGAGTCCATACTACGCGGTGTTCGTATTCGCTTTCTTTGACGAGTGCAACCCTCATTAGCGGAACTTCATCTAACTGGAAGCCTTGTTTGTAATCATCTTGCAAAAAGGCTTCCAGTTCCTCTTGCTGCTCTTCCTTGGAATAATGGCTCCAGTCCTGTTGATTCAACTGGAACGGAATCTGCTGATATACCGCTTGTAATGGATTCTCAACCTCTTCCCATACAAATACGGAACGCAAAACCTCATGTCGGTTGACAATATATTTCCAAGCCTTCTCAAAGTGTAACGAGTCCAGTCTACCACGCAACAAAAAATTCATTTGATTGATGTAAGCAAAAGAATGATCATCTCCCTTATCATACAAGGTATGAAATAACATTCCTTCTTGAAGAGGAGACAATGCATACATATCTACAATTTCACTCATCATTTCCCTCTTTTCTTATTCGTTAGCTTAGATAGTACTTTATTCAAAGACTTCTCCGATAAATCTATATCAGGAAAATCAGATATCGTGAAGGCAGTTTCTGTAAAGGATGAATTCACGAACATTTTAAGTTGATTTGTTAGACTATCTGCTACCTTTTGGATCGTCGAAGATTTATACTGTTTACTGCTAAACATCCACGTAATGTGTAATTTCCCGCCAACCACCATGCCAACTACATCAATGAAATGAGCACGTTTGGAATCCCTATTATGGTTTGCTTCCGTAAATCTAAGTTCCTCGATAAACATCGACTCTGATGAGACAACCTGATCAAACTGGCCCAGATAGTTAAAACTAATGGAAGGGCTGTCTTGGACTGCAAATAAAGATTTACATTCTTGGTTGAAGTAACGTAGGAGCCCGTAATCAATACCTTTGTTTGGAATCTGGCGTAATTGTTCTTTGACCGATTTCAGAACTTCGACCGACCCAACAATTCCAGTGACATCCAAGTTAACGGGATACATGCTGGTAAACCATCCAACGGTGCGTGAAATATCCACACCTTTGATATTTTCTTCGCGTCCATGTCCTTCCATGTGGATAGAGAGTACTGATTGGCCTGTCCATTGTCTGAAGGATTGAACTAATGCAGACAGCAATATCTCATTGATTCTAGCCTTATAGATAGTTGGGTTATATTGTAAAATAGACTGAGTCTCATGCTCATCCATGACAACGGTAATTTGTTCTACATATTCTTCTGTTGTCCCTACTACCGAGTAATCCACTGGAACTGTATTAACTACTTGCGTCACAGATTTCTTCCAGTACTCCTGCACCTCTTTGGCGACTCCTGATTCTCCGAAAGTCTGTAGCTGATTAGCCCAACTTTTGAAAGAAGTACTTTTGGCCGGAAGTAGAATAGGTTGACCGTTCTTCATTTGATTATAGATAGTCTGCAAGTCCTCTAGGAGTATTCTCCAAGACACACCGTCAACAGCCAAGTGATGAATCGTCCAAAAAAGACGTCCAGACTGATTCTTCTCTTCCTCAAAATACACAACTTTCATCAGTGGTCCCGCTTGTAAATTTAAGCTGGACTGAGTACATTCGATCACCTCATGGATCATTCGATCCCAAGAATCTCGCAAATGCTCATCCAGTTTGACAACGGTAAGGAAGTCTCTCTCGACATGTCCTTCATTGCGTTGCTGCCAAGTGCCATTTGGTTGGAGATCGTATCGAAGACGCAAAGCATCATGATGCAACATGATGGATTGGAGTGCTTCTTGTAAGAAATCTACATTTAGTCTCTCTTTTGTTCTCAAGAGAACGGACTGATTCCAGTGATCCTGCTTAGGATGACCTTGCTCAAAAAACCAGCTTTGAATTGGAGTAAGCGGGACTTCTCCTGTCACAATCCCTTGCTCGGCATGTGTTTGTTCGTTTTGTCCAACCACTTGGACTAACTCGGCAATCGTCTGATATTCAAATAATTGCTTAGGTGTTAGCCGAAGTCCTGCCTGATTAGCACGGAAGACAATCTGAATACTTAGAATAGAGTCTCCGCCAAGCTCGAAGAAATTGTCATAAATACCCACATGCTGCAGACCCAATATTTTCTGCCAGATCGCAGCAAGAATTTCTTCCTCTTGATTTCGTGGAGACACATGCTCCGATTGGATTGCGTATTTATCTAGAGCAGGCAACGCTTTACGATCAATCTTCCCGTTCGGAGTCATCGGGAGGGTTTCCAGCTCTACAAAGTGAGCAGGTACCATGTAAGCTGGTAATCGAGCCTTCAGGTGTTCTCTCCACTCTTTGACGGTTCCATCACCCACGATATAGGCAATGAGTCTCTTATCACCCGGTTCATCTTCTCTCACGATTACCACAACTTCATGCACGGTAGCATGATCATTCAACGCTGCTTCAATTTCACCCAATTCAATACGAAATCCTCTAATATTGACTTGGTGGTCAATTCGGCCTAAGAACTCCATTTGTCCATCCGGGAGATATCGAACCAAATCTCCTGTACGATACAGCTTCTCTCCATTTTTTTTCTTGAATTGGTGGGCAACGAATCGTTCTTGTGTCAAATCAGGACGGTTCAAGTAACCACGCGCTAGACCTGCTCCGCCCACGTACAATTCACCTACGACTCCAATCGGAACGGGTTGACGGTTCTGATCGAGCACATATGCTTCCATATTGGCAATTGGACGCCCAATTGGGGGGGTGCTTCCCCTCGAGTCGTGAAACACATTGCTCACAGTGGAGACGACCGTATTTTCCGTTGGACCATAATGGTTAACCAGGGAGAACGGTATCTGTTCAGATGGATATTGTCTCAATTGATCACCACCAGTTAACAGGTACCGCAGGGTAGTTTGTTCTGACCAGTGTAGTTTCAATAAATTTTCAGCCAATTGGGTCGGCATAAAACTGATCGTAATTTGGTTATTGATAAGCCATTCTCGTAAAACTAGCAAATCGGTGCGAATACTTTCCGTTGGCAGGTACAAGCTGGCTCCTGCCGTCAGGTACGGCCATATCTCCCATACAGTTGCATCAAACGCGATACCGGCAATTTGTGTTCCTCTATCTTCTTGGGTCACCTGATAAGCATCTCGATGCCAGTATACTAGATTCAATAAAGAATGATGTTCGACCATAACGCCCTTTGGCATTCCTGTAGAGCCTGACGTATAAATTACATAAGCAAGATTCTGCATCGTAGATGAATCGACTGGTGCTATAATACTTTCTTGAGTGATTAACTCTTGATCCCGATCTAAACAAATGGTTTCGATGCTCTCTGGTACCCAACCTCGTAAATACTCCTGAGTGATCAACACAGATATACCAGAATCTTTTACAATGTAGCACAATCGGTTATCGGGATAGTTCGGATCAAGTGGAATGTAGGCTGCACCAGTTTTGAGGATCGCAAGGAGACCGATTATCATCTCTGGCGATCGCTCTACACAAATCCCTACCAATGACTCCTCTTGGATTCCACGTTTTTTCAGGTAGTGAGCCAGTTGATTGGCCCGTTCGTTCAGATAACGGTAAGATAACTGCTCCGTTTCATATATCACTGCTAGGGATTCTGGATTTCGTTCAGCTTGCTCCTCAATGAGTTTTTGGACGGTTACTTCTGTCGGATACTGTACCAAAGTCTCATTCCAATCCTCTAACAATTGCTTGCTTTCAGATTTCGACATCATTGTCAAAAGTTCCAGCGGTTTCTCAGGATGCTCTACCACTTCGTTCAACCAGATTTCAAAATGACTGACCATGCGCTCTACAGTTTCCGAATCAAACAGATCTGTGTTGTATTCAAATGTGGTCAACAACTCCGTTTGGCGCTCCTCCATGAACACCGTCAAATCAAATTTGGCAATTGAGACATAACTATCTACCCATTCTAAGATTCGTCCCGGTGCAGGTGAAAGCTCCCGTGAACTAGTTTGCAGAGTAAACATGGTCTGGAATATCGGTGTATGACTCATATTCCGCTCTGGCTGAATCTCTTCCACAACTTTTTCAAAGGGTACATCCTGATAGTCATGCGCTTCTAAGACCTTTCTTCGCACCTGAGCCAGTAGTTCTCTAAATGTTGGATTTCCTGTAAGATCGGCTCTGAAGACCAGCGTATTGACGAAGAATCCGATCATACCCTCTATTTCTTGGTGGTTTCGGTTGGCAATCGGGCTACCTATGAGAATGTCTTCCTGCCCAGTATAGCGAGAAATAAATGCCTGGTAAGCGGCCAACAATGTCATGAATAAGGTCGAGCCTTCTTGACGGCTTAACTCTTTCAGTTTAACAAGCAGTGAACGCTGAAGAATGATTTGATGCACAGCACCTCGATGAGTTTGGACTGGCGGTCGAGGGCGGTCGGTTGGCAATTGTAGGACAGGAAGTTCGCCGGATAGTTGTTCCCTCCAATAATGAAGTTGTTGTGCCAGAACGTCCTCTTTCAACCATGTTCGTTGCCATTGTGAAAAGTCAGCATATTGCATAGCTAGAGGTATAAGCTGAGATGGCTTATTGTAAGCCGCTTCCTCGTGTAAAGCTAACCATTCATTAAGTAGTACTCCTATTGACCAGCCATCTGAGATGATGTGGTGCATCGTGCACATAACTACCCATTCATCTTGGTGCATGTGGATCATTTGAATTCGCATTAATGGACCTTCTGCCAAATCAAACGCCGTTTCTGCCTCTTGGAGAGCCATTTGTTTCATCAGCGCTTCTTTTTCATCCGATGCGAGAGCAGTCAAGTCAATTACAGACCATGTTTGTGGACAGTAGGGTTGAATCACTTGCATGGGTTGACCATCCACTTCATGGATCACTGTTCGTAATACCTCATGCCGTTCAATCAGATAATTCAACCCATTTTCTAATGCCTTTATGTCCCATGACCCTTTCATTCGCCATACGGCAGGAATATTGTAGAGAGGACTGTTTGGCATTAAGCGGTCAAGGAACCAGAGTCTTTGCTGCGCATAGGACACCGGAATAGCTTCTGTGCGATCCGTCAGAGTGAGTGGCGGTAACTGTGATACTCTTTTCCCGTGCCGTAATTGCTCCAAGCGTTCAGCCAACGCTTCAACCATTGAATGCTCAAATAACTCACGGATTGGAATCGTCACTTGGAATGCCTCTTGCAGACGAGTCACCACTTGCATAGCTAGCAAAGAGTGTCCACCCAACTCGAAGAACGAGTCGTAAATCCCTATGTTTTCTATTCCCAAGACTTGACCCCATACCATTGCTACCAGTTGCTCACTCGGGGTTCTAGGTGCGATATAACTTTCGAACACTCGAAGTGAACTTGGTGCTGGTAAAGCTTTACGATCAATTTTTCCGTTTGATGTCAATGGAAGAAATTTCATATGAATAAAATGTGAAGGAACCATGTAAATAGGTAACGATCCTTTTGCATGCTCTTTCCATATCTGCTCATTCCCATCACCAACGACATAGGCTACCAATCGCTGATCACCTGGTTCGTCCTCGCGTACCATCACTGTTACCTCTCGAACAGAGGAGTCGTCATTGATCACTGCTTCAATTTCGCCCAGCTCGATTCGAAAACCACGGACTTTAACCTGTTGATCCATTCGTCCAAGATAGTGCATACTTCCATCTGGACGGTAACGGGCAAGATCGCCTGAACGATATAATTTTGCGCCTTGTTCTTGGCTAAATAAATGTGGAATAAATCGTTCCTCGTTTAAGTCAGGACGATTCAAATACCCACGAGTTACCCCGCCTCCACCAATATAAATTTCACCAGCAACACCAATCGGAACTGGCCTCTGATTCCGATCTAGTAGGTAAATCTGCAAATCTGGAATTCGTTCACCGATTAAACTACCTGAAGCGCTGACAGCGTCCTTCATGGTCAACGGATAATAGGTAACATGGACTGTTGTTTCGGTAATCCCATACATATTGATAAGTTGAGGTTGCTGATCGCCATAAATCTTGAACCATGGTAACAGGCTGGACGGCTCTAATACTTCACCGCCAAAGATTACGTAACGAAGGTTTAATCTTTCTTGCTTGTTATCTACCTGCTCGCAAGTTTGAATTAGTTGACGAAACGCAGAAGGTGTCTGATTCAGAACGGTCACCTTTTCCTTTACCAGCAAACGATAGAACTCTTCGGGAGAACGGCTAATCCAATATGGAACGACAACCAATCTGCCACCGTAGAGTAACGCTCCCCACAACTCCCACACAGAGAAGTCAAAGGCATAGGAATGGAAAAGCGTCCATGTATCCTTCCCATCAAACTGATACCAATGCTGGGTCGCCGTAAACAGACGAATCACGTTCTGATGTTCAACCATAACACCTTTCGGGTTTCCCGTAGAACCCGAAGTATAAATGACATATGCCAGATGATTTCCTGTTACGTCACTTGTAGGTGTGATGATGCTCTCTTCCAAAATCTTTGCTTCATCCCGGTCAAGACAAATAACATCTATACCTTCCGGCTGCCAGCCCTGCAAAGTCTCATTAGTCACTAGTACCCGAATATTAGCATCTTGCAAGATATAGCGTAGACGGCTTTCTGGATAGGTCGGATCAAGCGGCACGTATGCTCCACCAGCTTTTAGAATTGCCACAATCGCAATAATGATCTCTGGGGATCGGTCCAAGCACAGTCCTACCAAAGAATCTGGTTTGATCCCTTTTTTTTGCAGATAATGAGCCAATTGGTTTGCTCTTTTATTTAGTTCATGGTATGTCAACTGTTGATCTTCGTACACCACTGCTACAGCTTCTGGGTAATTCATAGTCTGTTCTTCAAACCATTTGTGAATGATTCTGTCATGTGAATATGCATTTGTTGTCTCATTCCACTCTTCGAGCAGTTGCTTGTGCTCATCTCTCATTGTATACACGATGTCAGCCAATTTACGTTCTCCGTTTTCTATTATCTGAACCAAAGTTTGTATTAGATGACCTTGAATCCTTTGAATCGTTACTTCATCAAATCGACTGCGATCATACATGAATCTTAGAGACAAGCAAATACCTGGAATAACAGCCAAACTCAACGGATAGTTGGTCTGCTCAAATACCTGCATTTGGCGGATAATCACCTCTGTATCCAATTGCAAATCCTTTGTGGGATAGTTCTCAAAAACATATAGTGTATTGAACAGAGATATGCCTCTAGGTACATCGCTCCATCCCTGAACTTCAGTCAAGGACGTGTGCTCAAATTGTCTGCGTTTCATTTCTTTCATTTGCAGCTCACGTAGCCAATCGATAGCCTTAGTCTGTTCTGCAACGTGAACACGTGCTGGCAGTGTATTGATGAAGAGACCAACCATTCGTTCGACACCAGACAATTCAGACGGTCTTCCTGAACTAGTTACACCAAACACGATTTCATCCTCACCGCTGTATCGGCTTAATAAGAAAGCCCAAGCACCTTGAACCAGCGTGTTTAATGTAATCTGGTTGTTCCGTGCCCACGATTGTAAGTCCTGGTAAGAGCTACGGAAAGAGGATGGAGAGATTCACCGTAACCGGATTGATTATCGCAATCTGTTATGTCGATTCCAAGTGGCGTAGGAGCAGTAAATCCTTTCAATTCTTCACGCCAGAATTTCTCTGCCTGCACCATGTCCTGACTCTTGATCCAGCGAATATAGTTCTGGTAAGCAGGTACCGACTCCAATTCGATTTTTTTATTCGTAGCTAACGCATCATAGACAACCAACACTTCATTAAGAACATGTTGCAGACTCCAACCATCCAGTAAAGCATGATGGTGGCTCCATACGAAACGGTAGGCGTGGTCACCAGTATGAATCAAGAACATACGGCTTAATGGAAGCTGTTCAAGATCAAATCCCTTAACACGCTCCGAACGCAACAAGGCTACTATGCGAGTATCTTGTTCATCACGAGAAAACCCTCTCCAATCCTGCTCTTCCATAGCTACAGATACGCTACGATGAACAATCTGGTGCGTGATACTCCCCTCTTTCCAATCAAAGCTCGTACGCAATACGTCATGACGATCAACAATCAACTGCCACGCGAGTTTAAATAAATCTGTCCTCAAATCTCCTTCAAAGGTGATGACACACTGGCTGATATAATCTCCACCATCAGCCTCATACCAGGAATGGAAGAGCATCCCATGTTGAAGCGGGGCTAATGGATAGATCATCTCAATATCTGGAGTATTCTGGATAATGCAATCTAATTGTCTTTGATTCAATTCTGCCAATGGGAAGTCGGACGGTGTATACCCGGACGATGTATATCCGAACGATCCTTCTCCTGTGCAATGGGCAATCAACTCATGCAATCTCTCCACAAAAACTGAAGCAAGGTGCTCAATCGTAGAATTTTTCATTTGCTTATGGCTGTACATCCAATTGATTTGCAATTTTCCATTAATAACTATCGCAACAACATCAATCATTTGGGTACGCTTGGAATTTGGGTCAAAGTTTGCAGTCAACTCAAGTTCATTAGTAAAAATAGAATCGGTGGAACTAGCTTGACCAAATTGCCCCAGATAGTTAAAGCTGATTGAGGATTTCTGCTGAGTTTTAAGCAACGACCCTATCTCCTGATTCAAATAGCGTAGAATTCCATAATCCACACCATGGTTTGGAATCTTGCGCATCTGTTCTTTCACAGCTTTCAAGGCATCTGCCGAGGTGTTTGCTCCCTTGATACTAATTTGTACAGGATAAATACTGGTGAACCAACCAACAGTTCTGGACAAATCAACGCCATCCATGATTTCTTCCCGGCCATGCCCTTCTAATTGAACGGACATGGAGGTTTCACCCGTCCATTGATGTATAGTCTGTGCCAACGCCGTCATCAGCACTTCCTGAATGCGAGTTCGATAAGCAGCAGGGACATCTTGAAGCAGAGCTTGCGTCTCCTCTTCACAAAGAGTGACAGTGATACGCTCTGTAGAACTCTCTGTGGTGTCTTCTGCAAGATAATCAGTTGGCAACGTGTTAACTTCCATCTGGGCATGTTGTTTCCAATAGTCTCGTACCTTTTGATCGCATCCCGATTCACCATAGGTTTGCAATTTTTCTGACCAGGTTTTGAATGAAGTCGTCTTGTCCGGAAGCCGGATAAACTGACCCGCCTGTGCTTGTCGATAAATCGTTTGCAGATCTTCTTGAAGTATGCGCCAAGAAACACCATCTACTGCCAGATGGTGAATCGCCCAAAATAACTGTCCGTAACCGTGTATGCCTTCGTTAAAATAAACCACTCTCATCAATGGACCCTCATGTAAGTTTAAGCTAGCCTGAGTAGATTCAATTACGTTTTGAATCGTCTGATCCCACTCTTTTTGCGGAAGATCGCCAAGATTGACCACTGTAAGTGATGCTTGTTCCCCTAATCCTTCATTACGCTGCGTCCAAACACCGTTCGTTGAGCAATCATAACGCATGCGAAGAGCGTCATGATGGAAGAGGATGGCTTGCAAAGCTTCCCGCAACAACTCGATATCTAGTTTTTCACACAAATGTAACAGCATAGACTGGTTCCAATGGTGAGCGTATGGATGCGACTGCTCAAAGAACCAATGTTGAACAGGTGTGAAAGCAACCTCGCCTGTGACCGCTCCTTGCTCTGCCTCGATAAATGCAACTTCGCCTACAAAGTGAGCTAATTCTGCAATCGTCGGGTACTCAAACAGTTGTTTTGGAGTAAGTTTGAGACCGGTCTGATTGGCTTGAGAAACAATCTGAATGCTCAGAATCGAATCACCACCACTCTCAAAGAAGTTGTCATGAATACCAATCCGTTTCACACCTAGTACCTTTTCCCAGACAGATGAAAGAATCTGCTCCCGTTGATTGCGTGGGGCTACATAGGCGTCTTCCTTTCCTTGTCGCTCTGGAGCCGGCAAGTTTTTGTAGTCGATTTTTCCGTTTGTGGTTAACGGCATGACTTCCATTTGGACAAAGTATGAAGGTAACATATAATTAGGCAATTGAGCCTTTAAATACTCTCTCCACCCTTTGATACTCCCCTCTCCCACCACATAAGCTACTAATCTTTTATCTCCCGGTACATCTTCTCGAACTAGAACGGCTGCCTGAGTGATCGCAGGATTCCCTTGTAGTGCGCTTTCAACCTCTCCCAATTCAATACGGAAACCTCTTACGTATACCTGATTGTCCATCTGTCCTACGAAATCCAAGGTTCCGTTGGGAAGATACCTTACCAGGTCCCCTGTACGATACAAACGAGCGCCTGCATAACTATTAAATGGATGAAGAATGAAACGCTCTTGCGTCAGATCAGGACGATTTAGGTAACCACGGGCCAGACCGGCTCCTCCAATATAAAGCTCTCCTATTACACCTATTGGTACCAGCTGTTGGTTGCGATCTAAAACGAACACCTGAACGTTGGCAAGTGGTTGACCAATTGTCGGAGATTGATTTCCTTCATATACACTCATAGTTGCTGCGACTGTTGTTTCGGTCGGTCCATATCCATTGATAAATCTACGTCCATTTGACCATCTTTGTGCAATTTCTTTGGTGCACGCCGAACCAGCAGAGATTACCACTTTTAAATCGTTGAGCACAGGCTCATCCAGAACAATTAATACAGCCGGGGGAAAGGTAGCATGTGTCACACGATTATCTTGTAAAAATCTTAGTAACTGCGGACCTGGAATAACATCGTCTTGCGTTGGTATGCACAGCGTTGCCCCTGCAAGAAAGGTAGTAAAAATCTCAGATACTGCGGCGTCAAAAGCCAGAGAAGCAAACTGAATAACCGAGTGAGTGGAATTAAGCAGGAACAAATCTATTTGGGCATGGACAAGGTTGCATAAGCCTTTGTGTTCCAACAAAACCCCTTTCGCATTTCCTGTAGAACCTGAAGTGTAAATGACATAGGCCAAATTTTGCGGCGTTGCCCTACAATTTGGTGTTGAAGTGCTTTCTTGGGCAATCTCTTCTTGTTCCAGATCTAGAAAAACCGTTGTTATTCCCTCTGGTAACCAATCTTTCAATGCTTCCTGTGTTATAAGTAGCTGTATACCTGCATCCTGTACAATATAGCGGAGGAGGGCTTCTGGATACGCCGGATCAAGTGGGAGGTACGCTGCGTCCGCTTTCAAAATCCCCATCATTCCGATGATCATCTCAATGGAGCGTTCCATACATATGCCTACAATTGATTCTGGTCCTACTCCTCGTTTTTGGAGGTAGTGTGCAAGTTGATTGGCACGTTCATTTAGTTCTCGATAGGTCAGATGTCGACCTTCATGAACAACGGCTATCGCCTCTGGCTTGCGAGATACTTGATCCTCAAAAAGTTTGTGGATGACAGCATCACTCGGATACTCTATTGTTGTATCGTTCCATTCATCAACCAGTTGTTTGTGCTCTGCCTCAGGCAAAAGAGAAACTTTTGAAATGCTTTCTCGTGGATTATGTAAAACAGATTGGATGAATTCTTGGAAGTACCTCGTTAACCTACTAATCGTATGTAATTCAAATATGTCGCTGTTATATTCCAAATTAAAGCATATATTTCCATTATTCTCTTCTTCAACGATAAGTGTTAAGTCGAACTTAGCATTATTTTTTTCGATAACATAGGGTTCCAATTTTATACCGTGTAAATCGAATATATTTCCAGCATTACCGAGGTGAATCGCTGCATCTTGTCGCCAAGCCTTTTGTAAGACAAAAGCGGTTTGGAATACTGGCGAATAGCTGGGATCTCGGCTTTCCATCACATGTTCTGCCATGAGGGAGAATGGATAATGCTGATGTGAAACGCAAGTGTCATACTCTGCACGAATAATAGATAGCAGATGTACGAAAGAAATATCATCCGTAAAACCAATTCGGATCGGTAACATATTAACAAAGTAACCACAAACCTTAACATACTTATTTTTACGGCCAAATCGAGGCGTACCGACGATAATTTCATCCTGTCCGGAAT